>CAVVTQ010000008.1:0-292724 GCA_963751195.1 uncultured Solirubrobacterales bacterium | reverse complement strand
GGGGACCGATCAGGGAGACGCTCGCGGCGCTCGCATCCCCGAATCGGCCAGCGCCGAAGGCGCGTGTCTACCGGCTTCGGCCGGTGGGACGATCGTCCGCGAATACAAACTCGCGGACTTCGCGGCGGCAATCGCCTTCGTCAACCGCGTGGCCGCGCTCGCGCAGGCAGCCAACCACCACCCCGACATCCTCGTGCACGGTTGGAACAAGGTGCGCCTGCAGCTCTCCACCCACTCCGAGGGCGGCCTCACCGATGCCGACTTCGCGCTTGCCTCGCAGATCGACGGGCTCAGCTGAGCACCGGGCGTGACCGGGCTGAAGCTGATCCTCGCGGCCCTGCTGGTCGCGGTCAACGCGTTCTTCGTGATCGCCGAGTACGCGCTCGTGCGCTCGCGGCGCGCTCGGTTGGAGGTGATGCGCGAGCAGGACATGCGGGGCGCCGCGCTTGCGCTCAGGCAGCTGGAGCGCATCAACGACTACATCTCCGCGGTGCAGATCGGGGTCACGATGACCTCGATCGGGATCGGCGCGCTCGCCACGCCCACGCTCGCCAATGCGCTGCGGGAAACCCTCGGAGGCGGGGTCTCCCACGACGTCGCCGTGGTGATCGCGGTGGTGATTGCCTACGCGATCGTGATCTCGGTGCAGCTGATCTTCGGCGAGATGGTGCCGAAGTTCTATGCGATCGATCGCGCCGAGTCGGTCGCCCGCCGCATCGCCCGGCCGCTGCAGGGCTTCGCCGTGCTGTTCCGCCCGATCATCCATGCGACGACCACGGTGTCGGCGCGGATCCTCAAGCTGTTCGGCGTCGACATGACCCGCGAGCAGGGCGGCGGCTCGCCCGATGAGCTCAAGCGCCTGATCGCCGAGTCCTACGCCGGCGGCCACCTCGACCCGGGGGAGGCGGGGATGCTCACCGGCGTCTTCCACCTGCACGAGCAGGAGGCCCGCCAGGTGATGACCCCGAGTCCCGCGGTCGTGGCGATCGACGTCTCGCGCGACGTGGAGACCGCTTTGAAGCTGTGCATCTCCTCGGGGCACACGCGCCTGGTGGTGACCGAAGGCGAGGATCGCGACCGCGTGCGCGGACTGGTGCACGCCAGCGCGCTGGCTCGCCGGCTGATGGACGAGGGGCCGCACGCAACGCTCGAGCCGGAGGTGCACGACGCGCCGATCGTGCCCGAGACCAAGCCACTCGACGACCTGCTCGCCGATCTTCAGCGCCAGCGCACCTCGCTGGCGGTGGTCGTCGACGAGTACGGTCGCGTAGCCGGGATCGTCACCGTCGAGGACATCATCGAGGAGGTCGTCGGCGAGATCACCGACGAGACCGACCCCGCGGCCGGGGAGGTGCGGCGGCTGCCCGACGGGGACCTGTTCGTGCGCGGCCACGTCCCCGTTGCCGACCTCGCCGACTACGGCGTGCCCCTTCCGGTCGACACCGACGCCTACAACTCGGTCGGCGGCTTCGTGTTCGCCGAGCTCGGGCGGCTCCCACGGCGTGGCGACTCCATCACCGCCGGTCCCTTCTCGATCCGCGTGGAGTCGGTGCGCCAGAACCGCATCGAGGCGGTGCGCATCCGCGAGCGCCGGCCCGTGCCGGCGCGCGAGGCGGCGGCGGAGGAGTAGGAGAAAAGAGAAAGGGGAAGGGGGAGGGGGCTCGCCCCGAGGACCCTGCCGGGTGGAGGTGGTCGCCGAGTCGAAGGACTTCCCGGGAGGGGGCTCGTCCCGAGGACCCTGCCGGGTGGAGGGGTACCCAAAAAAAACCTCCCAGGCGCACGTCCGGCCCGCGGGGGGAGCGGACCGGAGCGTGCGCACTGGGAGGAGGCGGGTGTGCGTTGCGATCTGTGTCGCGCTTTCCAGTATCCACTTCTTGATCAAGCTCACCTAAAAGGTTTGCCGCGCTAAGAAGATTCTTGCCAATGGGTGACTTTGGTCACAAGGGGTTTGGGGGTTTGCCGGCCCCACCCCGCGAAGAGGCGGCTGGTCCGGAGGGGCTGCTGGTCAGTAGCTGTGGAACCCGCGCCCGCTCTTGCGACCGAGGGCGCCTTCGTCGATCAGTTGCTCCACGCGCGGTGGCACCTGCTCTCCGAGCGTCTCCCCGATCGCCCGCGACACGTCGAGGCCCACCAGATCGAGCAGCGCCAGCGGGCCCATCGGGTGGCCGGCTCCCAGCTTCATGCAGGTGTCGATGTCGGCGGCTGGCATCCCGGTCTCTTCGAGTAGCCGCACCGCGCTGAACAGGTAGGGGAACAGCAGACGGTTGACGACGAACCCCGGCACGTCGGGCACCACCACTGGCGTCTTCTCGAAGGTCTCGCACAGTGCCAGCGAGCGCTCGCGGGTCTGCTCGCTCGCCGCCTCCGGGAAGATCAGCTCGACGAGCTGCATCCGCGTGACGGGGTTGAACACGTGCAGGCCCACGAAGCGCTCGGGGATGCCACTCGCCTGCGCGAGCCGCTCGATCGAAAGCGAGGAGGTGGTGCTCGCCAGCACCGCGTCGACGCCCAGCACCGCTAGCAGTTCCGCGTGCACCGCCTCCTTGATCGCGTACTCCTCCACCACCGCCTCCACCACGAACGTCGCCTCGCTCAGCTCCTGTGGCTCGGTGACCACCTGCACGTGCTCGGGGTCGATTTCGGCGGCCAGGCGCGTCAGGGTCTGATCGACCCTGGTCTGGGCCCGCTCCGCGGAGCTCTGCGAGCGGGCCAGCAGCAGCACCGGTCCGTGATGCGCGGCCGTCGCTGCCAGGCCGCACGCGATGGCGCCCGAGCCGACGATCGCCAGACGCTCGTTCATGCGCGCCTCCGTGCCGCCATCGGCCCGTGCGCGATGGCACCCGAGCCCGCGATTACCAGATGGTCATTCATGCGTGCTTCTCCACGGTAGCTCTGCTCCTTCTGTAGCGAGACGGCTTCGGGACGGCGATGAGAGACGGGTGCGGTTTCGGGACGGCGATGAGAGACGGGTGCGGTTTCGGAACGACGACGCGAGACGGGTGCGATCCCCGGGTCAGGGGAAGTCGAAAGAACTGGTTGACTGACCAGTCAATCTAGGGGTGTCACGCGGTAGAGTATGTGTTGGAGGCGCTGCGCGGCACGTGCCGATCAACCGCTACACACGGAGGACTTCAAAATGCGAGGAAAGCTGGAGGGCCGTGAGGTCGTGATCGTCGAGGCGGTGCGCACCCCAATCGGGCGCGGGCACAAGGAGAAGGGCTACTACAAGGACACCCACCCCAACGCGCTGCTCGGCAAGTGCTACTCCGAGGTGATCGCCCGCGCCGGGATCGACGCCGCCGAGGTCGAAGACGTGGTGGCCGGCTGCGTGCAGCAGTTCGGCGAGCAGGCCTTCAACATCGCTCGCAACGCGTGGCTGCAGGAGGGTCTGCCGATCGAGACCCCCGCCACCACGGTCGATCGCCAGTGCGGGTCGGCCCAGCAAGCCGTCAACTTCTCCGCCGCCTTGATCGCAGCGGGCGTGCACGACACGATGATCGGCGGCGGCGTGGAGCACATGGGCCACCTCCCCTTCGCCGCCGGAATGCAGACCCAGCAGGAGTTCGGCTTCGCCTTCACGCCCGAGCTGATGGCCAAGCACAACATCGTCGGCCAGGGCCTCGGCGCGGAGATGATCGCCGATCAGTGGGAGGTCCCCCGCTCCGAGCTCGACGAGCTGGCGGTGCGCTCGCATCGGCTGGCCCACCAGGCGACCGAGGAGGGCCGCTTCGAGCGCGAGATCGTGCCCTTCTCCGTCAACGGCGACACGTTCGTCACCGACCAGGGGATCCGTCCCGACACCAACCTGGAGGCGCTCGCGCGGCTGAAGCCGGCGTTCAAGCCCGACGGTAAGATCACTGCGGGCAACTCCTCGCAGATCTCCGACGGCGCGTCCGCGGTGCTGTTGATGTCCGCGGAGAAGGCGGCTTCGCTGGGCCTGCGCGCCCGTGCGCGGATCGTCGATCAGACCACCGTCGGCTGCGACCCCGTGAAAATGCTCGAGGGTCCCATCCCCGCCACCGCGAGGATCCTCGAGCGCAACGGCATGAAGATCGACGACATCGACCTGATCGAGATCAACGAGGCTTTCGCCCCGGTCCTCGCCGCGTGGCGGCGGGAGCACAACCCCGACATGGATCGCGTCAACGTCAACGGCGGCGCGATGGCGCTCGGGCACCCGCTCGGCTCCACCGGCGCGCGCTTGATTACGACGTTGCTGCACGAGCTCGAGCGCTCCGACAAGGAGATCGGCTTCGTCACGATGTGCTGCGGCGGAGGGCTCGGCACCGCGACGCTGATTCAGCGCGTCTGAGGGGTTGTTGTTCTGGCCGGCGCATGCTCCGGGGGGCCGACGGTGCATGCACCGTCGGGGGACGGCCACATGTGGCCGTCCCAGGCAGGCCGCATGCGGCCTGCCTCCGGGCAGTGCATGCACTGCCCGGAACTCCCTCGCCCTCAGGTCTTCGGCCCCGCCGCGGTCCAGTTGACTTCGACCATCGGCAGCGCGAGGATGTAGCCCCACGTGGCGGCGTCGGTTTCGCCCGTCGCCGGCAGACCATGTTCGGTCTGGATCTGCTGCACGTCGGCGGCGGTCTGTGATTCGAAGATCCCCGTCGTCGGCTGCGCGGGGATCGCGCCCGCGAGGTGCTCCTGCAGCCACAGCACCTGGTCGCTTTTGGCGCCTTCCTTGAGCAGCGGCGAAGTCAGCTCCGGCTGGGGCACCGTCAGAGCAGTGTTGAGCGGCGCGATCATCGAGGTCCACCCGGTGGCCTTGGTTTCCTGCCAGTCCCAGAAGGAGTCGCCCGCCGCCCCGTAGGCGCTAGCCAGCGATCGGAAGGCGACGATTTCCGAGGAGCTCACGCCGCCGTAGGTCTGGCCCAGCGGCAGGATCGGCCGCCCGTAGATGAGGTTTTGTTCGTAGGTGTTGATGTACACCTGCGCCACGCTGGTGCCGATGTCGTGCCAGTACATCTGGGGCACATTGAACTGCGCTCCGTTGGGTCCGAGGAACACCGAGTAGGGGAACGACGGGTGGTAGTTGACGTAGGGGAAGGACGCCAGCGCCAGCGGGTAGGCCGGGCCGATCGTCGCCCGCAGCGTGTCGATGTAGGTCTGCGCCGCCCCGTACAACCCTTCGTACTGCGCCTCCGCGTCGATCACCAGGCATTCGGCGCCTTCGGCGACCGCCTTCGCCCCGAGTTCGGCCTCGCCCACCGGGTTGGTGCCGTACACGTACTGCCACGCGCACACTTTCAGGCCCTGCGCGTGCACTTCTTCCACCATTTTTTTGCTGAACTGACTCCAGTAGTTGGTGGAGCCGTCGGAGCTCTTGATCAGCAGCGTTCCCACCCCCGCGGCCTTCGCCTGCGCCGCGATCGAGGCGATGTTGCCCCCGTTGGAGGCGCTCAGATACCAGATCCACACGCCCTGCCCGGCGAGCGCCGTACCGTTCGCGGTGCTCGCGATCACGCTGGGTGGCGGTGCCGGGGCCGGCGCCGGTTTCGGCGGGGCGGGCGGGTGCAGCGCGTGCGTCACCACTTTGATCGGGCCGTACAGGTTCGATTTGCGCCCCTTCCCCAGCATCACCGCGATCCGACCCGAGTGCGCGCCGGCGGGCACCGTCACTACCAACCCCAGTGTCGAGGAGTGCAGGTGGGCAGTCGGCGAGTTGCTGGCGATCCGCGCCTCCCACGAGTGCGGGAACGCCACTGCCTGGCCGCTCTTCAGGCCCTTACCCTGCAGCAGCAGCGTGCCGTGCGTCGAGACTTCGTGCTCCTTGGTGTCGCAACTGCTCGCCGGCACGCAGCGGGCGCCCGAGATTGCCACCGTCGGCTGGGGGGGCGCCTTCTTGGCCGTGGGTCTGCTCTTGCCCTTTGTCTGCGGCGTGTCGGTCGATTTCTTCGTCGCTTCGCCGCCGGTCGTGGTGCCGCCGGAGGTGCCCTGCACATTGCCCGCCGAGGCACCGCCCGAGGATCCCTCCGACGCGCCACCTGAAGACCTGCCGCTCGACGACCCCGATCCCGACCTGGCACCCGAGGATCCCGACCTGCCACCCGAAGGTCCCGACCCGCCACCCGAGGATCCCGACCCGCCCGCCGGCGGGGACGTGCCGCCGGAGACCGGCGCGGCCGCGGCGCTCGTCGGCAGCGCCAGCGCCACCATCACCGCCGCAGCTGATGCGAGGAACCGAAATCGCTTGTTCGCCCTAGTGCTTGCCATGCGATGAGGGGCCGTGCGCGCGACCGACCATAACGGCTAATGGGGTTCGCAACCTACCTGCGGGACGGAAGTTGCGTTTAATGCGCCCTAAGACCAGCGAAAGCCCAGTGGCGCAAGCGTCGGTGCAAGTGGGCTTGCAGGTAGGCCCGAGGGGGGCTCGGGCAGGTTGAAACCGCTGGGCGCGACGTCGTTGGGAGCGTCCGCGTGGAACAGCGAGGCGAGGTACTGGATCTGCCCGCGGCCCACGCCCAGCTCGAATTGGCCGCCGCCGTAGTTGCCGATGCCCCGCTGTGCGCAGTAGTCGAACGCGTCCACGAGGTTGCGCAGGCCACCCAGACGCGAGGGCTTGATGTTGACCATCCGCGGGGTGTACCGCAGCGCCTCGATGTCCGCCACCGAGTGGATCGGCGCATCCCACGAGAAGCGCTCCCGGTGCTCTGCCAGCACCGCGTCGGTCTCCGGCGTCAGCGCCGGGTCCTCGATCCACGCCTCGGGCAGCGCCTCCACCACCCGCCGATACAGCTCCGGGTCGGCCGGCTGGTCGACGATCGAGCCTGTGTAGTAGGCCTTGAAGTCGACCGACTCCACCGCGCCCGTCGCCGCAAGCTCGGCGATCAGCCGCTCATCCCAGGAGCTTGTCGGGTCGAGCTTGAAGCACAGCCCCGGGTACAGCTCCAGGCGCTGTTGCAGCGGTGCGGGCGTGGGCGGCTCACCCAAACGGAGCGACACCACGAAGCGCACCGGCGCCGGCTCCCGGCCGAGCAGCGCATGCAGCGTGGTGCCCGCCTGGCGCAGCCCGAGGTCGAGCGCCGCCGACTCGTACGCCCACAGACGGTAGCGCTGCGACACCTCCCGCTGGGGAGGCTCCGGGAAGAGCTGGAGCTCCCGCAGGCGCTCGGCGAAGGAGGCGATCGTGAAGCTGCCCGCCAGCGGCAGCGTCGGCCCGGCGTCCTGGAGGATTTTGTGGTCGAGCGCGTCGTAGGTGACGTCCTCCCCCTGTCCCTCCTCGCCCGCGCCCCGTAGCCGGATCACCGTGGAGAGGCGCTCGAACTCGCTCGACACCCTCGCGCTGAGCGGCTCCAGCGCGTAATCCTCGATTCTCACAGGCAGCTCCGCGAGGAGCTCCCACGTGCTTGGCCGGAGGGGGGCAGGGTGGGCGGGTTCCCATTCTGACCTCCCCCCGTGCGGCTGGTGGGTGCTCACCCGCCGCCCTCGCCCTTCGCGGAGCCTTCGGCCTCCAGGCGCGCGACCAGCTCCTCCAGACGCAGCTCCTCGAGCGCGCCGCCAACCGCCTCCAGCTCGACGGCGCAGCGCTCGATCAGCTCCTTGCCCTCCTTCACGAGTCCCAGGGTATCGGTGAGGCTGGCCTCGCCGGAGTCCAGCCGGCGGATGATCGCCTCCACGCGCGCCACGTTCGCCTCGTAGCTCTGCACGCCGGGCGCCTGCTCGATCGACGATCCCTCGCTCACGCCACCACCTCCCTGGTGCGCGGGGCCGAGCTCCTCACGACCCTTCCTCGATCCGCGCGCCGACGTTGCCATCGGCGAAGCGCAGCCGCACGCGGGCCTGCTCGCGGGCGCGCGCCGCGCTCGACAGCGGCTCGCCCGTGGGGCTCTGCACCAGCGCATATCCCCGCTCCAGCGTGCGCTGCGGGTCGTGCGCCGCCAGCGCGAGCGCGAGGCGCTCCAGCTCCCGTGGACGGCGCCGGCGGTAGTCGCCGACGGCCGCCTGCGTCTTGCGCTCCAGCACAACCGCGCGCCGCCGTGTCAGCGCGTGCTCGCCCTCCACCCGCCGGCGAGCACCGGCCCGGATCTCGCGCAGCTGCTGGTGCAGGCGCCTGCGCTGGCGCTCCAGCTGTTCGGTGGGGGCGCGCGAGAGCGCCGCCAGCGTGCGGGCCCGCCCCAGCACCGCGCGGCGGCCGTGGTCGTGCAGGCGCCGCGCCGCTCTGCCCAGCGCGATGCGCTCGTGCGCGCAGTCCACCGCCACGGCCTCCTCCGCGGCGTGCGTGGGCGTCGAGCAGCTCACCGCCGCCACGTCGTCGAGCAGCGTGCGGTCGGTGTGGTGGCCCACCGAGGCGATCACCGGCACCCCCAGCAGCGCAACGGTGCGGCACAGCGTCTCGTCGCAGAAGCACAGCAGATCCGCCAGCGAGCCCCCGCCGCGCGCCACGATCGCCACATCCACGGCCCCCATGGCCGCCAGGTCCTGCAGCGCGCGGGTGATCGCCGGGGCGGCGTGGCGGTCCTGCACGGGCGCGAAGCCCCACACGATCGTGCCCGCCCAGCCGCGGCGGCGCAGGCCCGCGAGGATGTCGTCGCGGGCCTTGCCGCCCTCGCCGGTCACCACGCCGATCGTGTGCGGCAGCCGTGGCCGCGGCAGGCGCCGCTGGCGCTCCAACAGCCCCTCGGCCGCGAGCGCCTTACGCAGGCGCTCGATCCGCGCGAGCAGGTCTCCCTCGCCCGCCACGCGCAGGTCGCTCACCGCAAAGCTGAAGCTCGGGGAGGCGCTGGCGCTGCCTGGGTAGTAGTCGCAGCCGCCGGCGAGCACTACCTGCATTCCCTCCCTGATGGTGCCGGCGCGGCGCACCATTGCCTCCCAGTCGGCCTTCCACGCCGCGCACGGGATCGCGCCATGGGCGTCGCGCAGCTCGAAGTACACCCGTGCCCGCGAGGGACGCAGATCGGCCAACTCGCCAACCAGCTGCACGCGCGCGAACGCCCGCAATTGGGCGCGCAGCGCGGTCGCGTACTCCCCGACTCCAAATGGGCCCGCCAGCGGGCTTCCTGGAATGCCCGCGCGCGCGGTGGGGGCCGGCGTAAGCGTGTCGTTGCCGGACATCTCTTATGAGCATAGATTGCCGCTAGGATCGACTCCCTGTGGCACGTGCCCGCTCCCGCAAGCGTCGTCCCACCGGCGCCAACCGGGCGTCGGGCGGCACCGCCCAAAAGGCCGCACCCGCCAAGGTTCACAATCGCGCCGGCTCCTCCGGTGGCGCCCGGAAGTCGCGCTCGCCCGCCGCGCCGACCTATGGCGAGCGCCCCAACGCCCCCTGGCACCCGCTGCCGCTCTCCGAGCTTTTGATCCTCGTCGGGGCGATCGCCGCCGCGCTGGGGCTGGTGCGATCAGGCCACGACAATGCGGGCGGGGGGCGACTGCTGTTCGCCGGCCTCGCGGCGGTGGGGATCGGCACGATCGAGGTGACCCTGCGCGAGCACCTCAGTGGCTACCGCTCGCACACCGTGCTGCTCGCTGGCCTGCTGGTGCTCGTGTTCGACTCCGTTCTCGTGTTGGTGCTCACCGCGATCACCTCCCTGCCTCGGCTGTTCAGCGTCGCCTTGATCGCCATCGACTTCGCGTTGTTCGCGTTCCTCTTCAAACTGCTGCGCGCGCGCTTCCTCGATGCGCGCCACGCGCGGGTGATCAGAGAAGGGTGAGGGCGGCCGATGGGTCGCGGCTCGGAGCGGGCTCGGGCGCAGCCCACGGCTTCTCTGGGGCCGCAACGCCGGGGACGTCGTAATCCAGCCGGTTGTCCTTGCCGGCGATCACCGTGGGATCGCCGCAGATCTCGATCAGCCGTGAGAACGTGCGCATGCCGATACGGTCGGCCAGCTCGCGCGCGTCGTAGGCGAGCGGCCCATCCGCGTCGGAGTCCACGTCGGAGGTGAACACGATCGCGCGCTGCTCCTCGTAGCGGGCGTTGACGATCAAGTACAGCTGCTCCAGCACCCACTCGGTGGGGCGCACCACGCGCAGGTCCTCGATGTGCAGCAGCTCGACTTCGGCAAGCGTCCTGATCACGTCGCTGCGGCGCTCGCGGCTGTCGGCGTCGATCGTATCCCTGAGCCTATTGAGGAGCGCCACAGCGTTGAAGCTGAGCACCGAGTGGCGCCCGCGCGCGGCGGTTGCGGCGATCGTGTAGCCCAGGGTCGTCTTGCCCGTGCCCGTGTGTCCCATCAGCCACAGGCCCTTGCCCTCGGCGAGGTTGCTCTGGATGTCGGCGCAGTAGCGCTTCACCTTGCGCACCGAGTCGGCGTTGAGCGGGTCCCTGGCGAGCGTCGTAAGCGGGTGGCGATCCCAGGAGAGGTTCATGTACTTGCGCGGTACCCGGTCGCGCAGGTGGCGCGCTCGCGCGTTTGCCACCAGCTGGGGGCGGCAGGCGCAGTCCCGCGCGGTATTGGTCTGCTCGTCGATCTCGAAGCCGCTGCCGTCGCAGATGTCGAGCGGGCAGCGTGGGGGGTCGTCAATGGAGCGAGAGCGGGAGGTGCGCATCAGGTCCCAGTCAAGCAAGCGCTCCGGCGTCAGGGAGGGCCGAACGTGCATCTTCCAATCTTTTTTGTGCGAGGTGGCCAGGGCCTGCCCACCTCCTCTCAGTCGACGGGCAGGCGCTCCGGTGTCAGCGAGGGCAGAACGTGCGCCTTCCAATTTGCTTCGCCCGCCTCCCCGCGTGTCTCCCCGTCGAATCCAAGCTGCTCCAGCCGCGCGATCTCGCGCTCGCCTTCCCCCCGTGCCGGGTGCCCCTCGGGGAGGCCCGAGATCAGTCGCGCGATCCGCTCGCGCAGCTGCAGAGCGAAGTGGGGGGTGGAGGCGCCCATCAGCTGGCGCACGTCCTCGACGGTCACCTCGCGTGCGCTCACGCGCCGTAGGCGGTTGGGGTCCTCGGCTTGGCTCATGGTGTGGGGCTCGCGGGTTCGTTGGTGTGCGCAGATGAGGTCATGGTGTGGTGGACGGCGTGGAAGTCGTGGGTTCGGTAGAAGCCCTGGGTTCGGTGGAAGTTGATGGTTCGGTGCTCGGAGCCGCGGGGGTGGTCGCGCTCGCGGTGCCCTGGGGGGCAATCTCGAGCATCGTGTCCAGTTCGGCCTGCACGGTGGGCGCGATCGCCGCTTCGTCCCCGATCAGCCAGCCGCGATTGTACGCGCCTCGCACCGGTGGGTATTCCGATTCGGGCGCTTCGCTGTAGCCGGGTCGAATGTCGCCCAGGTATTCGCGCAGCACGGGAGGCACCTGGTCGGGGCGTTCCAGCAGCAGCAGCGGCGCGTAGTCTCCGCTCGCCGACAGCGGCGCGGCGGCGGGGGCGTCCAGCGGGCGGGAGGCGTTGGCGAACACCAGGCCATGCCCGGGTTGGTCGATGCCCCACCCGAACGTGCCGTCGGAGAAGCGTGCCACTGCGATCGCGTTGCCGGCTGGATCTTCGCCGCTCGTGCCCGGCCCGGTGGCGCCGTTCGCGCCCGGGGTGGGGTAGATCCGCCGCACCGCGCCGAAGCGCATCAGCTCGAGGAGCACGGTGTGGCTCACGGCCGAGGGAGGACCCACCGCGTAGATGGCCGGGCGATGCAGGTGCGCCAGCACCCTGCGGGTCGCCGGTGGGACGGCCGCTGCGTTGACGGGCAGGATCGGTACGCCCGACTCGGCGGCGAGGCCGGCCGCGGGCATCGCCAGCGCCGGCGGTCCGTCCGTGCCGACCACGATCACGCGGTGGGGGCGGCTGCCGTGCAGAATTGCCACCAGCCGCTCTACCTGCGCCGCCACGGCAGCCGGCCCGCTGCCTCCTGCTTCCCTTGCGGTCGAGCCTTCGCCCGACGTGCTACCCGTCGTGCTGCCCGATGTCCCGGTCGGCTTGCTTGCCGGTGCAGCGCCGGCCGATGCGGTGGGGCGGCCGCTCAGCGCGAGCGTGCGGTAGCCGGCTGGGGCCACGGCGGCGCCAACCTCGATCACCTGTGCGCCGCCGAGCCGCGCGGCGCCGGTGGGCTTCAGCGTCGTCAACGCCTGCGCGGAGAGCGCCGGCAGCGAGCTGCCTTCGCTGTAGAGGATCGGCGCGCGCAGGGGAGCGCTCGCCAGCACCGACGCCGCCAGCGCGGCCGGCCAGTCGCGGTCGTCCACGAGCACCACTGCCTGCGGGCGCGTTTGCGGGGTTAGCCCCGGGTAGGTCGCGAGTGCCACCGCCGCCGCGTCCGCGACGGGGTCGGCGCCGCCCAGCCGCGTGGTGTTCCTGGTCGCCAGCCCGCTCGCCGCCAGTTGGGAGGTGCCGGCGACCGTCGTGACCAACACCCCACGGCTGTGGCTGCCTTCGGCGGGCAGCGACTTGCCGCAGCCCGCCAGCAGCACCGTGCCGAGCAGCAGCGCCGCGGCCGGTCGGAGCGGGGGGGAGGGCATGTTCAGACACTATCTGTGGGGCAGGCGGCGGCGCATCGCTGTGGGGCAGGCGGCGGCGCATCGGTGTGGGGCGTGGGCCGGGCGTGTGGCCAAGGGACCGCGCCTCGCCCATGCGTAGACCCGAGTCGAGTGATGGCGCCTCCCGCTCGTGGTGGGGCATGGAGGCCCCACCCCCAGCACGTCGGGCGAAGCGGCCACGTGCGTGGACGATCCCCCTCCCAACCGGCTTCAAATCCAAAAGTCCCCGCTATTTGCGGGTAAAACGTGGGAAATGCGGTGCATGTCGTGCAAGCGTCATTGCGCTTTGCTAGGGTTCCGCCGCGAACGCCGAATCCATGGCCAGATGCCCTGGAACGGGGGAACCAAGTTGTTGGGGCGAATCTCACGGTGAATCCGTGGGAAGCGCAGGCTCTTTTAGCGCTAGCCCGTCAGCTAACCCCGCAGGCCAACGAAAGAGGATGCCGCTTTGCGGGTACGAGCCTTTGGCTCAGCGCTAGTCAGCTTGGTCGTTCTGCTTGCCGCCGCGCCGGCGATGGTGTGGGCGCACGGCACCGCGAAGGTCGCCGGCGGCACCTCCGCCAGCACGACCTCCTCGACCTCGACCTCGACCTCGACGTCCACCTCCACCGCGCCGACCAGCCCGGCCACCACTGGTGGATCGACCACAGAAGGCTCCACCACCGCGGGGGGTGCGCAGCCCAAGACGCACGTTCACACCGCGCCGATCACCGCCCGCACCGCGAGCCTCCTCTACAAGGGCCCGATCTACGAAAAGACCGCCACCGGCGCGATTGTCCCCTACACGCCCCCGCCGCCTGCCGGCAAGACCAACGGCGTGACCGGCGGCAGCTCCGTCGATCTTGCGGCCGACACCAAGCCCGAACTGCTCGTGCCCGGCGTGACGGCGCGTTATGTCAACGGGCTCGCCGCCGCGCCCATGTCGGCGCCCGCCGCGGTGCAGGAGATCGTCTGGGCCGGCAACCAACTGATCGGCCTGCCCTACATCTACGGCGGCGGCCACGGCTCCTTCGTCTCCCCCGGCTACGACTGCTCCGGCACCGTCTCCTTTGCGCTGCACGGGGCCTCCCTGCTCTCCGTGCCGATGGACTCCTCGGAATTCATGGGCTGGGGCGAACATGGGGTGGGGCAGTGGGTCACGATCTTCTCCAACCCCGAACACGCCTACATGACCGTCGCCGGTCTGCGCCTCGACACCAGTCCCGCCGACGACCCCTCCGACCGGGAGGGCCCCCGCTGGCGCCCGCTGCGCCCGGAAAACAGCGGCTTCGTCAAGCGCCACCCGGTTGGGCTGTAGGAAGAGGACCGCTCGTCGGGTGGCGGCCGGGGCTTGGACCGCTCGTCGGGTGGGTGGTGGGGATTTGCATTACTTTTCAAGACCCCTACCCTTCATTTTGTGAAGTGTTAAGGGCCTTGAAAGACATTGCCACTCCGAATGCGGTTGTGCCGGTTGCGCCGACGACCTCGGCGTACCGCTGGTTCAACCACTCTCCCGCACTGCGGGTTCGACCGCTCTCCGTAGGCTACGCTTGAGTCTGCCCCGTACTGCTCAGAAGATCTCAGGAGGAACGCAATGGCCGGCTTGACCGGGCGCATGTCAACCGTGGTGAAGGCGAAGGTGTCCAAGCTGCTGGACAAAGCCGAAGATCCCGCGGAGACCCTCGACTACAGCTATCAGAAGCAGGTCGAACAGCTGCAGAACGTGAAGAAGGGGATCGCCGACGTGGTGACCGCCAAGAAGCGCCTGCAGATGCAGGAGGCCACGCTCCAGCAGCAGGTCGTCAAGCTCGACACCCAGGCCCGCCAGGCGCTCTCCGGCGGCCAGGAGGACCTCGCCCGCCAGGCGCTCGAGCGCAAGAACGTCGTGCAGACGGAGCTGCAGTCGCTCGACACCCAGGTCGCCGAACTGGAGGACCAGCAGACCAAACTGGTCGACTCCGAGCAGAAGCTGCGCGCCAAGATCGAAGCCTTCCGCACCAAGAAGGAGGTCATCAAGGCGCAGTACTCCGCCGCCGACGCGCAGGTGCGGATCTCCGAAGCGGCCACCGGGGTGGGCGAGCAGATGGCCGACGTCGGCCTCGCAATGCAGCGCGCCGTTGACAAGACCGAAAACATGAAGGCCCGCGCCAACGCCGTCACCGAGCTCGAAGCGGCGGGCACCTTCGATGACATCACCGCGCTCGGCTCCGGCGAAGACGACATCGACCGCCAGCTCAAGCAGCTCTCCTCCACCTCCGCGGTGGACGACGACCTCGCCAAGCTGAAGGCCGAAGTCGGCGCGGGTCCTGCTCCGGCGGGCGAGATACCCGCGGGGGGCGGGTCGTCGGCTGCCGAGGCGGCACCGCAGGCCCCGGCTGAGGGTGGCCAGGGATGATCGTTCGCATCTCCGGGGACAACCAGTACCGCCTCGAGGGGGTTGACGGGCAGGTCAACGAGCTCGACAACGCGGTCGTCGCCGCGGTCGAGGCCGGCGACGAGCAGGGCTTCCACACCGCCTACGACGAGCTGCTCGCCTTCGTGCGCACCCGGGGCGCCCCGCTCGCCGAGGACGAGCTGGAGGGCTCCGACCTGATCCTGCCGCCGTCCGACATCTCGCTCACCGAGGCCCAGAGCGAATTCACGGGCGTGGGGCTGATCCCGGACTGAAGGTTCGGCGGGGTTGGATCCCGGACTGATGGGATCGGCGGGTGAGATGTTCTTTTGAAAAGGCCCCTACCACTTCACAAAATGAAGGGTTTGGGTCTGAAAAGTACATACAAGACCCCCGGCGCCCACCCATGATCCGGCGACTCATCCCCCGAAGGTGCATGCTCGCGGGCATGAAAGCTAAATCGGTATCCCCCACATGGGAAACCACCGCTCCAGTTCTGGCTCCATCGGCAATTCATTGCCCATCTGCGCCTTCAGCTGCAGCTCGCGCTCGGTGGAGCGTTCCTGACCACCGGCTCCGCCGGCGGTGCCCTGGGCTGGGTCCGGATTCGGCACGAACGGGTACCAGAAGCCGCGCTTGTAGTTGTAGATGAAGTACAGCTTGCGTTTCTGCGCGTCGCGGAAGGCGAACACTGCGCACAGCAGCCGCTCGCCGTGGCCACCCATCTCGATCGAGCTGGAGACGGCGTTGATGCCGACGGCGAGGTCTTCGACGCTGGGGGCGCCATCGGGGTTGCGCAACACCATCCAGCGGTAGCCGTACTCGTCGTCTTTGCTCTTCACCTGCGTGCCGCTCTCGCCGCCGGTCGCGGTGACGACTTCTTCCATTTCGCGCATCGTCGCCTCGAACTCGCTGTTTTCCAGTTTCTGGAAAACGATCGCCGCGGTGCCTGCGGGGTCGATCTGGTGCTCGCTCTGCAGCGTGATGTATGCCGTGGCGATCGCAAACAGGCGGTCCGGTGCGGGGCCCTTCACCTGGTGGCGGCCCGTGAGGGCGTCGAATAGGCCCATCAATCAGTCCTTTGCAGTTGGAGCTTGTGTCGCGACAAGTCGATCGGTGTGGGGGGAGGTCGGGGAGGGGCTTGCCCCCCTCCCGCATCTAGGCGGTGCCCTGCAGCTGGGACTCCAGCCGCTCCAGCGCCGCCAGCCGCTGCTCCAGCGGCGGGTGGTCGGCGAACAGGTTCATCAGCGAGTTCTTCGCGCGCGCGGGCACGATGAAGAAGGCGCTCATCCCTTCCACCGTGCGCAGGTCGCGGCTGGGAATCCGCTCCATCGTGCCGCTGATCTTCAGCAGAGCTGAGGCGAGCGCCGAGGGGCGCCCCGTCAGCACTGCGCTGCCGCGGTCGGCGGCGAACTCGCGGTAGCGCGAGAGCGCGCGCAGCAGCATGAACGAGATCGCGTACACCACCGCGGCCGCGGCGATCGCGGCGAACATCGCCTCCTGCGCTTCCTGGTTGCGCCCGTACCCACCGCCGAAGCCGCCGCCGAAGAAGAAGCCGAACTGCACGATCAGCGACGCCACCATCGCGAAGAAGCTCGCCAGGGTCATCACCATCACATCGCGGTTGATCACGTGGGTCAACTCGTGCGCCATCACCCCTTCGAGCTCCGCGGGGGAGAGCAGCTGCAGGATCCCCCGCGTTGCGCACACAGTCGCGCCTTTCTGGGAGCGGCCCATCGCGAACGCGTTGGGCATCGGGTGCTCCATCACACACACCCGCGGCTTGGGCAGGTCGGCCTGCACGCACAGCCGTTCGATGATCCCGTGCAGCTCCGGCTCCTCCTGGGGCGAGACCTCCTTGACGCCCATCGTCCCCATCGCGATCTTGTCTGAGGTGAACAGCTGCAGCCCCATCAGCGCCAGCGCGACCACGAGGATCGTCACGCCGCTCGCCCCCACCGCGAACAGCACACCAACCAGCACCACGTACACGACGACCAGCAGGAACATCGTCAGCACCATCCGCGCCTGCAGGCCCGTGTCCTTGCCGAACGCCTTGCGCCCCTGTCTGTGTGCCGTGGCAGCCATCGACGTAATTGTCGCAGACGGGGATTGCGATTCCCTAAAGGCGCCGGGCTGCGTAGGCGTTGCTCTTGCCTCGATCTTGCCCGCGCTCTACTCCTTCGCACGCGGGGGTCCCCTGGCGACGCCCGGACCTGCGACGACGCCTTAGAGTGGCCTCTGTGAAACCAGCCTTCGACGTCTTCGGCATCTCGATCAAGAGTTTCGGCGTGGTGTTCGCGCTCGGCTTCCTCGCCTGCGGGCTGCTCGTGGCGCGTCGCCTGCGCGAGCTCGGCAAGCCGGTGGATTGGGCTTATGAGATCGTCTTCGCCGCGCTGATCGGCGGGCTGGTGGGTGCGCGCGGGTACTTCGTGATCCAGAACTACAACGAAGTCAAGGGCCATCTCTTCAAGAGCATCTTCTCCGGCTCGGGGCTGATCTGGTACGGGGGCGTGATCGGCGGCGCGATCGGGGTGTTCCTGTGGATGCGCTGGCGCGACCAGCTGCGGCTGGTCATGCTCGACATGTGCGCCACCGCGCTCGCCCTGGGGTACGCGATCGGGCGCATCGGCTGCCAGGTCTCCGGCGACGGGGACTACGGGATCCGCTCCTCGCTGCCGTGGGCGATGAGCTACCCGCACGGCACCGTCCCCACCCCGCCCGGGGTCACCGTACAGCCGACCCCGATCTACGAGACCGTCGCGATGGGCCTCGTCGCCTATCTGCTGTGGCACCTGCGCGACCGCGTGCGTCCCGGGGTCGTGTTCGCGCTCTACTGCCTGCTCTCCGGCTTCGAGCGCTTCCTCGTCGAGTTCATCCGCCGCAACAAAGAGGTGCTGTTCGGTCTCACCTCGCCGCAGCTGGAGAGCGTCGTGCTGATGATCGTCGGCGCGGTGTGGCTCTCGCTGATGATGCGCGGCGGGCGGGGCCTCGCGGGCCTGCGGGCGGAGGGGACCTCGGGTGGGGCTGGGTCGAAGCCAGCGCGTCCCGCCACTGCCTGACCGTGGGCAGCACGCGATAATCAAGGGCGAAATGGCCACGGAGACGACAACCGGCATCGCGGAGAGCCTCGCGCGGGTCTTCCCGTTGGGCAGCCGCATCAACGAGCGGGGGCGCCTGGAGGTGGGGGGCTGCGACACGATCGAGCTGGCGCGCGAGTTCGGCACCCCGGCGTATGTCGTCGCCGAGGACGACCTGCGGGCGCGGGCGCGGGCGTTCGTCGAGGCCGGCCGCGACGCCTGCTCAAAAGCGGGCGCGACCGCCGCCCCCGGGGAGCTGGGACGCAACGACCCCTCAGAGGAGGTGCACGTGCTGTTCGCCTCCAAGGCCTTCCCCTGCACCGCGGTGCTGCGCACGCTTGCGCAGGAGGGGCTGTGGTGCGACGTTGCATCCGGGGGGGAGATGCACCTCGCGCTGAATGCCGGCTTCGCACCCGAGCGGGTGGTGCTGCATGGCAACGCCAAGTCCGAGGCCGAGCTGCGGATGGCGCTGCGCTACCGCGTGGGACTGATCGTGATCGACAACCTCGACGAGATCGACCGCCTCGAGCGGCTGTTGGGGGACTTGGACCCCGCCCACCCGGAGCGCGCCGACATGCCCCCGCAGCCGGTGCTGGTGAGGGCAACGCCCAACGTCAGGGGCGATACGCACGAGAAGATCTCCACCGGCCAGGCCGACTCGAAGTTCGGCTTCGCGATGGATCAGGTGGCGGGGGCGGTCGAGCGCATCCGCGCGATCCGCGGCCTGGTGCTGAAGGGCATGCACGCGCACATCGGCTCGCAGCTGTTCGACCTGGAGCCCTTCCGCCGCGAGGTCGCCCAGCTCGCCGGCCTGCGCGAGCTCGCGGGGGGGGGCGGCTTCCCCACCTGGGATCTCGGCGGTGGCCTCGGCGTGGCGTACACCGACGACCAACGCCCCCCCGCGATCGAGGAGTACGTGGGCGCGCTCGTCGAGGCCGCGCGCGAGCACCTCGGCGGCTATGAGCGCCTGCTGATCGAGCCGGGCCGCGCGCTCACCGCGAACACCGCGGTGACGCTGTACACCGTGCAGAGCGTCAAGCGCAACGTCTCCACCTGGGTGGGCTGCGACGGCGGCATGTCCGACAACCTACGCCCGATGCTGTACGGAGCGACCTACGAAGCGCACGTCGCCGATCGCCCCGGCGGCGGCACCCCGTGTGTGCTCGCCGGCAAGCATTGCGAGTCCGGCGACGTGATCGTGCGCGAGGCGCTGCTGGATGACCCCCGCCAAGGCGACGTGATCGTGACGCCCGCCACCGGGGCGTACGGGTATGCGATGGCCAACAACTACAACGGCGTCCCCCGGCCGCCGGTCGTGTTCTGCAGGGACGGCGACGCGCGCGTGGTGGTGCGGCGCGAGTCCTACGAGGATCTGCACTCCCGCGATGTCGGATAAGGCCGGTCAGCCCGCGATGGCACACTTCCGCGATGTCGGCTGAGCCCTTCCGCATCGGCCTGCTCGGCCACGGCACAGTCGGCGGCGCGTTCGCGACGCTGCTCCAGGAGCGCGCCGGCGAGATCGAGCGCTTCAACGGCCGCCGCCCCGTCATCACCGGCGTGCTGACGCGTACGCGCGGGGACTTCGCGCAGATCCTCCCCGAGGCGGACATCATCGTCGAGGTGATGGGCGGGGTGGAGCCCGCGCGCGAGCACCTGCTGGCGGCGATGCACGCCGGCGTCGACATCGTCACCGCCAACAAGCAGCTGCTCTCCCAGCACGGGGAGGAGCTGTTCGAGACCGCGCGCGAGCACGGCGTACGGCTGCGCTTCGAGGCGGCCGTAGCGGGCGCCGTCCCGGTGGTGCGCGTGCTCGAGGAGTCGCTGTCGGCGACCCCGATCGAGCGCATCCACGGCATCGTCAACGGCACGACCAACTACATCCTCGGCGAGATGGACCGCGGCGGCACCTACCCCGAGGCGCTCGCCGAGGCCCAGCGCCGCGGCTACGCCGAGGCCGACCCCTCCGACGACGTCAGCGGCAGGGACGCGGCGGCGAAGATGGCGATCCTCGCGCGCCTCGCGTTCGGCGCGCCTGTGCACCTCGACGACGTGCGCTACGAGGGGATCGAGCAGCTGCAGCCCGACGACCTGCGCTCGGCGCGGGAAATGGGGCTCGGCCTGAAGCTGATCGGCACCGCCGAGCGGCTCGGGGGTGGGCTGTCGGTGAGGGTGCACCCCGTGTTCCTGTACGCCGGCCACCCGCTCTCCTCGGTGTCGGGCCCGTTCAACGCGGTGACGGTCGAATCGGAGACGGTCACCGAGATCACGCTCTCCGGCCCCGGCGCCGGCGGCCGTCAGACCGCGAGCGCGGTGCTGGGGGACGTTGTCAGCGTGATGACCGGCGGCGCCCAACCGCCCGCCCCCCCGTTGGCGTTACCGCTGCTGCAGGATGTGGAGAGCGCCTTCTACCTGCACTTCGACGTCGCCGACCGCCCCGGCGTGCTGGGGGCGATCGCGCAGGTGCTGGGCGAGCACGGCGCCTCGATCAAGTCGGTGATGCAGCGGCGGGTGGGGGGCGACGTCGTGCCGCTGACGATGGTGCTGCACCCGCTGCTGGAGTCGCGTTTGCGCGAGGCGCTGGCGCAGATCGCCGAGCTCGAGCTCGTGCGCTCGGCCCCGCGCGCGATCAGGGTGATAGAAGAGGAGTTCGGATGAGCTGTTCCTGCCTGATCGAGCGCTGGCGCGAGCGCCTGCCGTTCGCGCCCGATGACCCCGTGGTGAGCCTCTGCGAGGGCGCCACGCCGCTGCTGCCGGCGCCCGTGATCTCCGAGATGGTCGGCGCCGAGGTGCACCTGAAGCTCGAGGGTGGCAACCCCACCGGCTCGTTCAAGGACCGTGGCATGACCTGCGCCGTGTCGGCGGCGGTGCGCGAAGGCTCCAAGGCGGTGATCTGCGCCTCGACCGGCAACACCGCGGCGAGCGCCGCCGCGTACGCCTCGCGCGCCGGTCTCACCTGCGCGGTGATCGTGCCGGACGGCAAGATCGCGATCGGGAAGCTCGCGCAGACGCTGATCCACGGGGGACGAGTGATCGCGCTGTCGGGCAACTTCGACCGGGGCTTGGAGCTCGTACGCGAGCTGGTGGAACGCCACCCGATCACGCTGGTCAACTCCGTCAACGAATACCGCATCGAAGGCCAGAAGACCGCGGCGTTCGAGTTGGTGGAGGAGCTCGACGGCGGCCCCGACCTGCTGTGCATCCCCGTGGGCAACGCCGGCAACGTCACCTCCTACTGGCGCGGCTTCACCGAGATGGGCGCCGCCCCGCGCCTGTTCGGCTTCCAGGCCGAGGGCGCCGCGCCGCTGGTGCTGGGCCACCCCGTCGAGCACCCCGAGACCGTCGCCAGCGCGATCCGGATCGGCAACCCGGTGCGCTGGGAGGACGCGATGGCGGCGATGACCGACTCGCGCGGTGCGATCCGTTCCGTGGCCGACGGCGAGATCCTCGCCGCCTACCGTCTGCTGGCCGCCAAGGAAGGCCTCTTCTGCGAGCCGGCCTCCGCGGCCTCGGTCGCGGGCCTGCTCAAGTACGGAGCGGACGGGGCCGACCGCGTGGTGTGCGTGATGACCGGCAGAGGCCTCAAGGACCAGCAGACGGCGCTGGACAACTCCAACGGTCGCGTGATCCCCTGCGCCGCGGAAACGGTGGCGCTGGAAGAGGCGGTTCTGGGTGATCCGTAGGCGGGTCGCAGACCCCCGGGCTGCGGCGGGAACGGCGGTCTCGTGTGATCCGTAGGCGCGTGGTGCGCGCGCCGGCCTCATCGGCCAACCTCGGCCCGGGTTTCGACTGCATGGCGGCGGCGCTGGCGCTGCACGTGGCGCTGGAGGTGGAGGAGACGGGCAGCTTCGCCGTCGACACCGAGCTGCCGCTGCCGCGCGGCAGGGACAACCTCTGCGTGCGTGCCTTCGAGCGCCTGCACCCCGCGGACGGCTTCACCTTCCGCATCCAATCCGACATCCCGCTCGCCGGCGGCCTGGGCTCGAGCGCCGCGGCGATCGTCGCGGGTCTGATGGCGGCTGACCACATCTTCGAGCTGGACGCCCCGCTGCTGGAGCATGCCACCGAGTTGGAGGGCCACCCCGACAACGTCGCGGCGGCGCTGCACGGCGGCTTCGTGGTGTGCGCCGACGGCCATACCACCCGCTTCGATCCCCCCACAGGTCTGGAGGCGCTGGCGGTGGTACCGCACGACCCCGTGCGCACCCAGGCCGCGCGTGAATCCCTCCCCGCCGAGGTGCCGCTCGCCGACGCGGTCTTCAACGTCGCCCACGGCGCGCTGCTGACGCTCGGCCTGGCCCGCGGCGACTGGGATCTCGTGGCGCGCGGGCTACAGGACCGGTTGCATCAGCAGCACCGTGCCCACCTCTTTCCGCGCTCCTTCGATCTGGCCGCACGCGCGCCGGACCTCGGCGCCCTGGGCGCGACGATCTCCGGCGCCGGCCCCACGGTGCTCGTATGGTGCTTCTACGAGCAGACGGGTGCCGTGGTGGCCGCGCTCCAGGCGGAGATCGAGGGCTGGGCGGAGCTGCTGCGAGTCCCCTTCGAGCCGCAGGGGGCTTACGTCGGGGGGCTGTAGAGCAGGCAATCAGGCTGGCTCAGCCCCCGCCAAGCTCCGCGCCGCATGGCTCGCACTACCCCAGCCCGGCCAAACGCCCCCGAGCCCTCTCGAACCCCGGCATCCGCGCGAGCAGCTCACCCGCGACCGCGATGTAGTCGGCGCCCAGATCAGGACGGTGGTCGAGGATCGAGACGGCGCGCTCGGCCGATTCGGCGTAGGCGATCGAGGAGCGCACGACCGTGTCGAGCACTCGCTCGCCCAGCTGCTCGCGCAGCGAGGCGAGCGCCTCGCGCGAGTGCACGGTGCGCATGTCGGCGAGGTTGAGCAGCACGCCGAGCAGCTCGAGCTCGGGGTTGAGCGTGTCTCGCGCCAGCTCGATCACCTCGAGCGCCTGCTCGACGCCTTGCAGCGCGAAGTACTGGGCCTCGGCGGTGATCAGCGCGAAGTCGGCGGCGACCAGCGCGTTGACGGTCAGCAGGCCGAGCGAGGGGGGGCAGTCGATCAGCACGAGCTCGTAGGCGTCGTCGGGCAGCTTCGCGAGCGCGCGGCGCAGCGTCAGCTCGCGCCCCAGGCGTCCGCCGAGTGAGAGCTCGGTCTCGGCGAGGTGGAGGTTGGCGGGGATCACGTCCCCGTGGATCGCCTCGGAGGCAGCCGCCCGCCCGCTCAGCACGTCGCCGATCGTCGGCTGCGCGTCGGGTGGCACGTCGAAGTAGTCGGAGAGGTTGCCCTGCGGGTCGAGGTCGACCGCCAGCGTGCGCACCCCCGCGCGCCGCAGCGCGTCCGCGAGTGTGCGCACCGTGGTTGTCTTGCCCGTGCCTCCCTTCTGCGAGAGGACCGCGATCGTCTGTGCCATGGCGCGATACTATCCTCGGCATGGAGGAGGAGCAGGACCGAAGCCAGGAGACACGCGCCTCCGGCGCTGGCCGGTTTGGGGACGCGAGCGAAACGAGCGTCTCCCCAACCGGTCCCCGTTTCGACCAGCAGGGGGTGGAGGTGCCAACCGCCCAGGGCGCAACCGCCCAGGGCGTGGGGGTGCACGCCGGCGAGGGCGTGAGCGAGCAGGCGCGCGCGACGCTCGACGCGGCCGCGCACTTCGAGTACCACACGGATTTCGATTGGGACAGCGAGCACGGCGACGAGGAGTGGTCGATCCGCTGCTACGACGTGCACAAGCGCCTCGGCGGAGCGCCAGTCCTGGACGGGCTCAACGTGGCGATCCCCGACCAGACGATCACAACCGTGCTGGGCCCCTCGGGGACGGGCAAGAGCGTGCTGATCAAACACCTGATCGGCCTGATGTTCCCCGACTCCGGGGAGATCATCGTGAAGGGCCAGTCGGTGCCCAGCCTGCCGATGCAGGAGTTGCTGGCGCTGCGCCGCAGGATCGGGGTGCTGTTCCAGGATGGCGCGCTGTTCGGGTCGATGTCGCTGTATGACAACGTGGCATTCCCGCTGCGCCAGCACACCGACATGTCGGAGGCGCAGATCTCCCAGCGGGTGCGCGAACGCGTCAGCGACGTGGGGTTGACGGAGGCGATCGACTACTTCCCCAACCAGCTCTCGGGGGGGATGCGCAAGCGCGCCGGGTTCGCGCGGGCGCTGGTGATGGAACCGGAGATCGTGATCTTCGACGAGCCCGACTCGGGCCTCGACCCGGTGCGCACGGCGCTGCTGTGCGAGCTGATCCAGGAGATGCACAGTCTGCACGGGGGCACCTACATCGTCGTCACCCACGACATCGCCTCGGCGCGGCGGATCGGCGAGTACATCGCGCTGCTGTGGCGGGGACGGATCGTGGAGGCGGGCGATGCCGCCAAGATGTTCTCCTCGGAGAACCCCTTCGTGCGCCAATTCCTCAGCGGCTCCGCCGAGGGGCCGCTGGGGATGGACTGAGCGGGACCGACCCGTCTCGGCATCCCCGTCTGGTGGGATAGGGGTTGATTGACGCATCTGTCTGTTGTGGACGCCTGAGCGTATGCGAACATATGTTCGTCTATGGTCGTGTGCGTCCACCTCCCCCGCTTCGAGCTGACCGTCGCCGCCGGCGGTGCCGAGGCGCTGGCCGGGCATGCGCTGGCGATCGCGCCGGCCCCGGGGGGAGAGGCCCGGGTGGGGGAAGTGTCGGGAGCCGCCGAGGCGCGGGGCGTCACGCGCGGGATGGCGCTGGGGGAGGCGCTCGCGCGCTGCCCGCGGCTGCGCCTAGTGGCGGGCGACCCGCTCGGGGTGGCGCAGGAGTGGGGGCGTGCGGCGCGGGCGCTGGAGGGGATCGGCGCTGCCCTGGAGCTGCCGCGTGCCGGCCTTGCGTACTTCGAGGCGGACGGGCTGCGTGGGCTGCACGGGGGCGACGAGGGCGTGATCGCCGCCGCGCGGCGCGCGCTGGGACGTCCAGCCCGCGTGGGCGCCGGCCCGACGCGCTTCTGTGCGCTCGCCGCGGCGCTGGAGGTGCGCTCGCGCCGCGCGCGGATCGTCGCTCCCTCATCCGCGCAGGGCGCTCTCGCCGCACGGGGCAGCGCCTCTGTGCAACGTGTCTCCGTGCGGCACGGCTCCGCACAGAGTGGGCACTGCGCCCAACCTGACCACCGCGAGGCCCGCCGCTACCTCGCCAACCGCCCGGTGGCGCTGCTGGGCTTCCGCGCGGAGACCGCCGCGCTCGTGGAGCCCCTCGCGCGGCTGGGGATCGACACGCTGGGGGAACTGGCGGCGCTGGGACGCGATGCGGTGGCCGATCGTTTCGGTGCGCCCGGAGTGCTCGCGCGGCGCTTGGCGCGCGGCGAGGACGACCCGCTGCGCACGCGCATCGCCGAGGAGCGCCTGCGGGAGTCGCTGGAGCTGGAGGAGGCCAACTCCGGGCCGGCGCTGGAGCGCGTCCTCGGCGTGCTCGTCGACCGTCTGCTCGCTCGCCCCGAGCGGCGCGGGCGAACGCTGCGCGCGTTGAGCGTCTCCGCGCGCCTGGTCGAGGGCGGCACGTGGAGCGAGCGGGTGGTGCTGCGCGAAGCGCTCGCGGACCCGCGGCGGATGCGGCTCGCGCTCGCGCCCCGCCTGGCACTGCTGCCCGCGCCCGCCGCCTACCTGCGCCTCGAGGCCGAGCGCTTCGGCCCTCCAGAGGGGGCGCAGGGAGCACTGTTCGAGGCGGATCCCGCCCGTCCCGCGCGCCGGGATGAGTACCGCGGGCGCCTCCGTGAGGCGATGGCCCAGGTGCGCGCGGCGGCCGGCCCGGAGGCGGCACTGCGTGCGGTGTGTGTAGACCCTGATTCGCGCGTGCCCGAGCGGCGGGTCGTGTTCACCCCCTTTCCGGGATGAGTGGGAGCCCGATGCTCAACCTGCCGCGCTCCGTGCGCGTACAGATGGGCGTCGGCGGCGTCCCTCGCACGGTTGATGGCCGACCGATCGAGCAGGTGCGCGAGTCGTGGCTGGTCGAGGACCGCTGGTGGACCGGCAGACCGCTGCGCCGCCGCTACTGGGAGGTTGTGAGCGCGTGCGGGCGCAACCTCGTGGTCTTCCATGACCTCTGTTCCGGGGGATGGTTCACCCAGGCTGGTTGAGGTGGTTGGCTTGGACGGAGATTCGTACATCGAGCTGCACTGCCACTCCGCCTACTCCTTCCTGGACGGAGTCTCGCTGCCGGACGAGCTGGCGCGGCGGGGCGGGGAGCTCGGGTACACGGCGCTGGCGCTGACCGACCACAACTCCGTGTCCGGCTCGATGGAGCTGGCCCAGGCCGCCGCGGCGTGCGGGGTGCGCGCGCTCCATGGCGCCGAGATCGATCTCGCCGATGGACACCACCTGACGCTGTTGGTGCGCGACGCGCGCGGCTGGCGCAACCTCTGCCGGCTGCTGACGCTGGCGCACGCCCACACACGCGAGGGGCCCGGCCGTCGCGGGCGGGGCGAGCCGTCGGTGAGCCTGGAGGCGGTGCGGGAGCACAGCGAGGGGCTGGTGTGTCTCACGGGCTGCGCCAACCACGGCGTGCACGACGAGCCCACGGCGCGGCGGCTGCTGGACGCGTTCGGCCCCAACGGCCTGCGCGTGGAGTTGCAACGTCCCTACGCCCGCCACGATCGCGCCCGCAACCGGGCGCTCGAGAGGCTTGCCCGGCGTCTTGGGGTGGCGTGCGTGGCGAGCGGCGACGTGCATGCTCACGCGCGCGGCCGCGTGGAGCTGCAGGACGCCTTCGTGGCGCTGCGCCATCGCACCACGCTCGATGCCTGCGAGCCGCTGCGGCGAGGCAATCACAGCCACGTGCTGGCGTCCCCCGCGGCGATGGCGGTCCGCTTCGCCGAGCACCTCGAGGCGGTGCGCGAAAGCGTGCGTCTCGCCGAGGAGCTGCGCTTCGACCTGACGCGCGACCTCGGCTATCGCTACCCGGGGTCGGAGGACCCGGGCGCGATGCGCGACCTCGCGGAGCTGTGCCGTGCGCGGCTGGAGGAACGCTACGGCGCCCGGGCCACCCACCCCGACGCGGCTGCGCGGCTGGAGGAGGAGCTGCGGATCATCGACGAGCTGGGGCTCGCGGGGTTCTTCCTGCTGCACCACGAACTGCTGGAGCTGGCCCGCGAGGTCGCCGCGGAGGTGCGCGGGCCAGACTCCGCTCGCGCGTTGCTCACGCCCGGACGCGGTCGGGGGTCGTCGGTCTCCTCGATCGTCTGCTACCTCACCGGCCTCTCGCACATCGACCCGATCGGCAATCGCCTGCTACTCGGACGCTTTCTGCACACCGGCCTCGAGTCGTTGCCAGACATCGACCTCGACTTCCCGCGCGACATCCGCGAGGTGCTGATCCCCCGCGTCCACGAGCGCTACGGCAGCGAGCGCGCCGCGCTGGTCGCCGCCTTCCCCACTTTCCGCGCGCGTGGGGCGATCCGCGAGCTCGGCAAGGTGCTGGGTTTGCCTCCCGGTGAGATTGAGCGCGTCGCCCGTGCCGCCGACAATCACCGGGGCGCAGCCGAGCACGATATCGACGGCGCGCTCGGCCGGGGCGAGCGCTCCGGGGCGGGCTCCCCGACGCAGGGGGCCGGGGCGAGCTCTCTGGCGGAGGGCCGCTCCAGCGCAGGGGATGCGCCGGCCGCCTCCCCCCGCTGGGCGTGGCTGGCGCGCCTGGCCGCCGAGGCGTACGGGCTGCCCCGCCACCTCTCCCAGCACCCCGGTGGGATGGTGATCTCCACGCGGCCGCTGATCGACTGCTGCCCGGTGGTGCCAGCGGCGATGGAGGGCCGCCAGATGGTGCAGTGGGACAAGGACTCCTGCGCCGACGCCGGCTTCTTGAAGATCGACCTGCTCGGGCTGGGGATGCTCTCTGCCGTGGAAGGGTGTGTCGAGCTGATCGCCCGCACCCGCGGTGAACGCGTCGACCTCTCGCGCATCCCCTTCGACGACCCCGCCACCTTCCGGGCGGTGCGCCGCGCGGACACCGTCGGGGTCTTTCAGATCGAGAGCCGCGCGCAGATGCAGTCGCTGCGGCGCACGCTCCCGGAGAGCCTCGACGACCTCACGGTGCAGGTCGCGATCGTGCGCCCCGGCCCGATCCAGGGCGGCGCGATCAACCCCTACATCGAGCGCCGCCGGCGGCTGCGCGCCGACCCCGCCTACGAGGTGCCCTACCCCCACCCCGCGCTGCGCCCGGTGCTCCAGAGCACGCTCGGCACCGTGATCTTCCAGGACCAGGTGATGGAGGTCGCCCAGGCGTTCGCCGGCTTCTCTCCCCGCGAGGCCGACGGGCTGCGCCGCGCGATGAGTCGCAAGCGCTCACACGAGGCGCTGCAGAGCCATCGCGAGCGCTTCATCGCGGGCGCCTGCCAGCACGTCGGCGCCGACCTCGCCACCGCGCAGCGCGTGTGGGAGATGGTGGAGGGCTTCGCCGGATTCGGCTTCCCCAAGGCGCACGGCGCCGCCTTCGGCCTGCTCGCCTACCAGTCCACCTGGCTGCGCGTCCACTACGGCCCCGAGTTCCTCTGCGCACTGATGAACGAGCAGCCGATGGGCTTCTACGCCCCCGACACGCTCGTGCACGAGGCCGAAGTCCGCGGCATCCCCGTGCTTGGGCTCGACGTCAACGCCTCGGGGGTGGGGTGCACGGTGGAGGAGCTGCCCTCATCGGCCCCCGCCCCAGTGGGTCTGCGCGAGGTGGGGGAGCTGGATGGGACGGTAGAAGAGATCGGCGTGGGGAGGATGCGCCTGGGCGTGCGCCTCGGTCTCGGCTACGTCAAGGACGTACGCGCCGATCGGATCCGCGAACTGGTCGCCGAGCGCGAGCGCGGCGGGCCCTTCCGCGACCTCGGGGAGCTGGCGGCGCGCTGCGGCGCGAGGCGCCCGACGCTCGAGCAGCTGGCGTGGTCGGGGGCTTGCGACGGACTTGTTGATGTGTCCGCCGATGCGATTCATCGCGCGGGGGGAGCGGGGGTGGCTGGCGCCCCTGGGGTGGCTGCCGGAATGGGGGGGAGAGCGGGCGCATCGGGTGCGGATACCCGCCGTCGCCTCGCCCTCTGGCAGCTTGGGATTGCCGCGCCCGGGCGTGCGGTTGGTGAGCAGGGCACCCAGCTGGCGTTGCCGCTGGGCCTCCCCGAGGCGCCGCGACTGCGCCCGATCACCCGCTGGCAGCGGGTGATCGCCGACTACGCCACCGCCGGGGTCACCGTCGGCGACCAGGTGATGGCCGTACTGCGCCCGCGGCTCGCCGCACAGATGCTTGCCACCTCCCCCCAGCTTGCCCGGCTGCCCCAGGGCTCGGCCGTCACGGTCGCGGGCCTGGTGATCGCGCGCCAGCGGCCGGGCACCGCGAAGGGCACGATGTTCCTGCTGTTCGAGGACGAGTGGGGCCACATCAACCTGGTCGTCCCGCGTGCCGTGTACGAGCGCCACCGCCCGCTTGCCCGCGCCGAGCCGCTGCTGCTCGCCCGCGGTCGCCTCGAGCGCAGCACGATCGAGCGCGTCGCCGGCATCGAGGAGGTGCCCGCCGTGGTGAACGTGATCGTACGTGAGCTGGCCCCGCTGGAGCGCTTCCTCGCCCCTGCGGGGGAGCGGGCGTCCGCGGAGGCGCGGGTCCACCGCCTGCGTCCCGATCCCGCGCGGCAGGATGGTGCTGGCTTGGCGGATGGCGATGGGGCTGGTCGCGACGTGGGGGAGGACGGCGCCGAGGTCGCCGCCGGTCTGCGCGCGGTCGCCCCGGCCGTGCAGAGCTTCGCGGCGGGGCGACGGCGGTGAGGGCGGTGGCGGATGCGGCGGGGAGACACTTGCCCGGACGAACGTCGTCACCCGCTAGGCTCCCCGAGATGAACTACCGCAAACTCGGCACCAGCGACCTCGAGGTCTCGGAGATCAGCCTCGGCTCGTGGCTGACGTACTCCGGCGGGGTTGAGCGCGAACAGTCCGAGGCGTGCGTGAAGGCGGCGTTCGAGGCGGGGATCAACTTCTTCGATACCGCCAACGTCTACGGGCGGGGGGCGTCGGAGACGCTGCTGGGCGAGGTACTCGCCGGGTATGAGCGCTCCTCGTACGTGCTTGCCACGAAGGTGTACTTCCCGATGTCCGACACCGACCGCGGGCTTTCCGCGGCGCAGATCCACAAGCAGATCGACGCCTCGCTCGAGCGGCTGCGCACCGATTACGTGGACCTCTATCAGTGCCACCGCTACGACGAGCAGACGCCCTTGGAGGAGACGATGGCGGCGCTCACCGAAGTCGTGCGGGCCGGCAAGGCGCGCCACATCGGCTTCAGCGAGTGGCCCGCGCCGAAGATCGCCGAGTCGCTGGAGTTGCCCGGCGTGGAGCGGTGGGTCTCCAGCCAGCCGCAGTACTCGATCATTTGGCGCGCGCCCGAGGCCGAGGTGATCCCGCTGTGCGAGCGTGAGGGGATCTCGCAGATCGTATGGTCGCCGCTCGCGCAGGGGGTGCTCACCGGCAAGTACCCGCCCGGGTCGCCGCCGCCCGGCGACTCGCGCGCGGCGAGCGAGAGCATGAGCGTGTTCATGGACCGCCTGCTCGATGACCGCGTGCTGGAGGCCGTGCAGCGCCTCGCGCCAATCGCTGAGGGCGCAGGCCTCACGATGGCGCAGTTGGCGCTCGCGTGGGTACTGCGCGAGCCGAACGTCGCCTCGGCGATCGTCGGCGCCAGCCGGGCCGAGCAGGTGCACGCGAATGCGTCGGCGTCCAGTGTGACCCTCGACGCCCAGACCCTCGCCGCAATCGACGAGGTCATGGGGGATGTCGTCGTCAGGTAGGGCTCAGCGCCCGACCCTCGCCGGCGATCGACGAGGTCCGGGCGCCGCGATCGTGCGCTGAACCCTCTGTCGGTAGACCCTCAGTCGGCCTTCACGGCGGACACCTCGACGACGATCTTCACCTTGTCGCTGACGACCATGTTGCCCGAGCCGAGCGCGGCGTTGAAGCGCATCTCGAAGTCCGAGCGGTTGATCTGGGTGCTCGCGGAGATGCCCACGCGCGTCTTGCCCTGGTGGTCCTCCGGCTCGTAGCCCTCCAACGTCGCCTTCAGCGTAACCGCGCGGGTGACCCCGTGGATGCTCAGGTCGGCGTCGATCTCAAACTCGTCCCCGCCGGTGGAGCGGATCGCGGTCGAACGGAAGCCGATCTCGGGGTACTTGTCGACCTCGAAGAAGTCCGCCGAGCGCAGGTGGTCGTCGCGCTGGGGCTCGCGCGTGTCGACGCTCGCGGTTTTGACCGTGCCGTACGCGACGGCGCCGGCGGGACCCACCTCGAGCGTGCCCTCGAACTCCTTGAACTGGCCCTTGACGGTGGCGATGCCGAGGTGTTTGACCTGGAACTCGACGCTCGAATGGACGGGGTCGACCTTCCACGTGCCGGCGGGGACGGAAAGCGTTGCGGCTGCTGGGGTGGCGGACGGTGTGGACATCGGAGGGCTCCTTTTCAGAGAGAGGTGGCAGAGGGGTCTTATACCCGCCGGTGATGAACACCTACGGGTAGTTGTGCGTGCAACCTTATCAAAGGTAAGTGCGCACGCAACTACCGTGCAAGCAACGACCCCTTCAGCGCCGCTGCACCACCAGCGCCTGCGTGGCCATCCCGAACGGGCCGCGCTCGTCGTGCAGAACGCTCTGCGCCCACGCGATCCCGCCGGGGTGCAGCATGGTGCGGGCGTCGAGACCGATCCACTCGCCCTCGGGGCGGCGGTTGAGCGTGATCGCGAGGTCGGCGTTGATGAACACGTACTCGTCGAACGGCAGCACCGCCGCGATGCCGTTGCCGAAGTCGGCCGCCGCCATCGTGTACACGAGCGGGGTGGGCGCCTCGTCGGGGAGCACCGGGCGGCACAGGCGCATCCACACGCCGGCCGTCCCGACGGGGGCGTGGGCGCTCGTCACTCCCACCTCGGGGAGCTGGCCTTTCAGCGGGCGGCCGTGCAGGAAGCGCATTTCCATCGCGCTCGCGGCGAAGCTCCGGTACTCGCCGCCGCCCGGCGCGAAGGCCACCGAGTGTCCCTCCTCGCGTCCCGGCAGGGGCGGGGGCTCGTGGGTCTCCACGACCTGCAGCGCCAGCGCGGGCAACTCATCGGGTGCCGGCACGAGCCGCAGCGCGTGGGCGCGGCAGACGAGCTCCCCGCCCTCGGGCCCGCCGGCCGATTTGGCCCCTCCGCCCTCGGACCCGCCGGCCGATCCGGCCCCTCCGCCGTCCGGCCCGACGGCCCGCAGCTCCGCTTCGAGCTCCTGCACGCGCCGGCCGGGGCGCACGATGCGGGTGGTCAACATCAGCGGCGCGAGCGGCACCGGTCGCAGGAAGGAGAAGGAGAGCCGCGCGAACGGCAGCTCGGCGCCAGGCTGCATGCGCTCGAGCGCTCCCGCGATCAGCGTCGCCGGCGCCCCGCCGTGCTGCGCTCCCGGGTCCCACGGCCCGCGCGCATACTCGGTCGGCGTGTAGCGCCCGTCCCCTTCGGGGATGAAGACGCTCTCTGGCTCGTCGCTCACTGCGGCAACCGCGCGACGAACTTGGAGAGCTTGTGGGGGTCGCGCAGCGGGGCGCCGTGGCCGAAGCACGCGAGCGCCGGCCCGAGCGCCGCGAGGCGCCGCGCCGATTCGCGGTTGCGGGCGGGGTTGGGGGTGAAGATGTCGGGCGGCAGGTGCAGTCCCGGGACGCCGGTGATGAAGTGCATGTTGCCGACCACGTCGCCGGCGATCAGCACGCGGTCGGACTCGCGCCAGAAGGAGATGTGACCGGCGGAGTGCCCGGGCGTCTCCAGCACGGTGAAGCCCGCGACTTCGTCGCCCTCGTGCAACACGCGCGCCACGGGGTGGGGCGGTCCCATCCAGTAGCGCTGCTGCGCCCAGTTCAGCCACCGTGGGGCTTTGGGGTTCTTGATCGCCCCGGGTGTCTCCATCGTGGGCACGTCCGCCTCGCCGCACCACAGCGGGATGCCGAGCCGTTCGCAAACGGCGTGGCTCGATCCTTGGTGGTCGGGGTGGGTGTTCGTGAGCGCGTGGGCGCTCAAGGTGTGCCCCTGCAGCTGGCGCAGGATGCGGCCCTCAGCCTGATGGGTGCCGGCGTCGATCAGCACGTCGCCCGCGAGGTACACATTGATCGCGTTGCGCGGCCTGCCATTCAGCTGATAGAGGCCCTCGGCGAGCTGCTTCATGGCGTCGATCCTATCCGCTGGTTCGCCGCAGGAGCTCTCGGAGTCCAGTGACGCCTCTACGGGCCTCAGCCCGGGGTGTTGTATGATGCTACAACCATGCTTACCGTACCGGAAGTGGCAAAGCGCACCGGACGCAACCCCGAGACGATCCGTCGCTGGATCCGCCAAGGCAAGCTGCGCGCGAGCAAGGTCGGCACCCAGCACGTGATCGAGGAGCGGGATCTCGAGGCGATGCAGGTCAGCCCGTACCCGGACATGCTGCCGGTGCCGAAGGAGTGGGGTTGGGAGAAGACGCGTTGGGGCACGCCGATGCCAAATGTGGTGGCATTGATCAGGGAATCGCGGGAAAGTCACTGAGAGTCAGGTGCTGGTTGTCGATGCCAGCCTGCTCGTCGAGTGGTGTACCGCACCCGGCGAGGATCAATTCGGGACGTTCGTCGCAGACGATCTCTGCGCGCCGCCATTGATGTGGTCGGAGGCGCGCTCGGCGCTGCACGAGCTCTCGTGGCGCGGCCACCTGAACGTCGACCAGACCGCCGAGGCTCGCGTTCGCCTGACGAATGCTGACGTCGAGGAGAAGCGTCACCCTGGCCTCGCGGACGAGGCGTGGCGGATCGCTGACGACCTTGGCTGGGCCAAAACCTACGACGCCGAGTACGTCGCGCTGGCCTCGCTGCTCGGCTGCCGGCTCGTGACCGTCGACGCCCGACTGCGTCGCGGCGCGGATCGGCTCGGTTTCGTCATCGCGCCGACCGAGTTGTGACACGCCACGCTCGGGTGAGAGCCCGACCAGTCGCGCATCCTCGCGGCCCCGGGTAGTTGCTGGGGGCTTGACATTTATACGTGGCTCGGCTACGGTGTGCCGCAGGGCTGGTTTTCCCGTTGTTTTGGGGGGCCGGTGTACATAGGGTCTGGTTGGGGTCATCTCGCTTTGTGGTTGACGTCAAGCGCTCGCAGGGTTGTTGTTGTGGGAGAGGGTCTGGATCGGAGCGATGAGGGAGTTGTTTGAGCGTGGTTTCTAGAGGGAGATTCATGAGGGGTATGTGCGCGTTGGCCCGTGGGGCTGATGCTAGATGCGCCAGCTTGGCGCTGTCGCATCTCTCTCTCTCTCTCTCTCTCTTCGGCTAGCGATCTAACCGAAGGGCCTTCTCGTCGGGCGCGCTCGCGCCGTTTTTGTTTTGTCCCCGCGGGGGTTGGGCGTCCGGCGGCTTGGCGCAGGGTGGCCGCTTCACACCGGCGCGTGGGGGGTGGCTGCTGATGGCCGCGCCGACCGATCGGAGATCGGCCAGCAGCGGTGGCGCGACGGTGGCGCGGCGGGGTGCAGCCAAACGTGGTTTGCCGGTCGAGGGGCGTTTGGCGCGGCGGCGGGAGCAGCGGGTTTCCTCGCGGGGTGCGCCGCGGGTTCAGGTCGAGGAGATTCAGCAGTCGCGTTTGCTGGTTGCGGTCGCGGCGACGATCGACGAGTTGGGTTTCGAGCAGAGCACGGTGACGCGGATCGCGGCGCGGGCGAAGGTGTCGCGGCGGACGTTCTATGAGTTGTTCGAGAACCGCGAAACGTGTTTGGTCGCGTTGATCGACGCGGTCGTGGAGCGCGTTGAGCGGGATCTGGTGGCGGCGGGCCTGGAGGGTCTGGAGTGGCGTGAGCGGGTGCGCGGCGGGTTGTGGGCGATTCTCTCGTTCCTGGAGCGTGAGCCGCTGCTGGCGCGGATCTGGGTGGTGCACGCGTTGCATGGTGGGCCGCAGACGCTGGAGCGTCGCGAGCGGGTCCTCGCGCGTTTGGCGGCGATCCTCGACGAGGGCCGCGGGGAGGGCACGCGCGGGGCGGAGTGCACGTTGGTGACCGCGGAAGGTCTTGTGGGTGGGGCGCTCGGCGTGGTGTATGCGCGGTTGCGCAGTGGCGATCAACGGCCGTTGATTGGCCTTTTGGATGAGCTGATGGGGATGATCGCGCTGCAGTACTTGGGGCCGCGGGCGGCGCGCCGTGAACAGCGGCGTCCGGCGCCGGCGCCGGAACCACACCGTGTGCCGAAGGCTGGCTGGGAGGTGAGCGCGCACGCGGAGCGCGACCCGCTGGATGAGGTGAACATGCGCCTCACCTATCGCACCGCGCGGGTTCTGCAAGGTGTGCAGGAGCACCCCGGGGCGAGCAACCGCCGGATCGCCGACAGCGCTGGGATCAGCGACCCCGGCCAGGTCTCCAAGCTGCTGCGGCGCCTGGAGCGCCTTGGCCTCACGGTGAATACCGGTGGGGGCCACCAGACCGGCGAGCCGAACGCGTGGCGGCTCACGCCGCTGGGTGGACAGGTCGCGCAGCGCCTCAGCGTCCTCACCCGCGATCGGGAGCAGGCCGCATGACACGCCACCCCCAATCGACTTATCACTTCACAACACCAACCAAGGAGAACAGGGTGATTGTGAACACGAACGCAGAAGGTGGATCGAGTGTTTGATGGTGGTTCCACCGACTGTGGTGCTGTAGAAGAGATGAAGGTTGTTTGGCCCTTCAGCGCCGGCCTGCGGGGGCAGGCGCTAAACCGCCCGCAGCTGCATTGGCTGAAGACCGTTGTGGTGAGCGTTGTGGGAAAAGTCGTGGCTAGATCGCGGCAGGTATGGGTCGGGGAGATGGGCGATGGGCGTGAGTCCTCTGTCGTTGACGTGTCGAAATCTCCAAAGATGGCGTCAAAACCAGGGCCGTCACTTTGTCCTGGGATGAGTCTGGTGGTTACCCGTTTACCGATCGGGCGGCGTCCGGCATATAGGCAGCATGAACCCGACCAAGGCTCTTCTATGGAACGTGTGAAGGCATACCCGGAAACTGCTACCGGAAGGTTGGTGGCGAGAGGGAGGACTCCGAGCGGCAGAATCCGCGAGGGGCAGAGTACCGTCGCTGGGTGTGCTGGCGGACTCGCTCGTAGTAGCTGTGAAGCCGGCGCGTATCGCAGCGTGGGTGGAGCGAAGGGGCGGGGCTGTCCGGGCTCGTGGGTGCGTTCAACCGTAAGGGAGGAAGCGCATGCGTGAGTCAGGGTTGGAAGGCAGGTCGTATGACATCCCTAAGCGATTGGTGTGGGATGCGTGGTTGAAGGTGAAGGAGAATGGAGGATCGGCTGGGGTCGATGGCGTGGGCATCAAGCAGTTCGAGGAGGGGTTGAAAGATCGCCTCTTTGTGCTGTGGAGTCGCATGTCGTCGGGGTCGTATTTCCCTGGTCCGGTTCGGGCGGTGGTTATACCTAAGCAGGAGGGATCGAGACGGCTCGGCATTCCAAATGTCGTGGACAGGATCGCGCAAACGGCGGCGGCGATGGCATTGGAGGGAAGCGTGGAGCAGGTCTTTCACGATGACTCCTATGGATATCGTCCTGGTCGTTCGCCCCTGCAAGCGGTTGCGGTTTGCCGGAAGCGGTGTTGGAAGATGGATTGGACTCTCGATGTTGATATCCGATCCTTCTTTGACTCCGTCCCGTGGGATCTGACGCTAAAGGCTTTGGCGCGCCACACGGACCAGAAGTGGGTCCTGCTGTATGTGGAGCGCTGGTTGGAAGCCTCGATGTTGATGACTGACGGGAGTCTTGTGCCGAGGGTGAAGGGCACGCCGCAAGGCGGTCCGATTTCGCCGGTCCTCGCCAACTTGTTTCTGCATTACGGCTTGGATATGTGGATGGTGCGGGAGTTCCCGGCCGTCCCGTTCGAGCGGTTCGCGGACGATGCGGTGATCCATTGCGTCAGCGAGCGCCAGGCCCGGAAGTTGCGGGAGGCGCTCGCGTCTCGGCTGGTAGATGTCGGGTTGGAGCTTCATCCCGAGAAGACCAGGGTGGTGTATTGCAAGGACAGCAGTCGCCGCAGGGACCACGAGCATGTCTCGTTTGTGTTCTGCGGCTACACCTTCCGGCCCCGGAAAGCGGTGAACATGAAACGGGGGGTGGCTTTCACGAGCTTCCTCCCGGGCGTTTCTCCGAGGAAGCTGAGCGAGATGAGCCGGCGGGCAGCAGCCTGGCGGCTTCATCGGCGTGTGAACTGGACCCTTAACGACCTCGCAGCGGGGATCAACCCTGTCACGAGGGGCTGGTTTGCGTATTTCGCCGCGTTCTATCCGACCGCGGCGAAACCACTCTGCCGTCGCATCGACCGCCATCTGGTGCGATGGGCGATGCGGAAGTACAAACGACTAAGGCACAGCAACAGAAAGGCGCGAACATGGTTGCAAGGAGTCCATTCAAGGGAACCCGAGCTGTTCGCGCACTGGAGGTACTGCGCCCCATGCTGAGAACTGGACAGCACGAGCCGTATGAGTCGAGAGGTTCACGTGCGGATCTGTGGGGGCCGGAGGCTGCAATGCCTCCGGCTACCCGGCAACCCACAGAGCACACCGCGAAGCCCGCTTCCACGTCGAAGACCGGTCTCTTCGCGACGCTCCGTGGCCTCCTCCACGCCCAAGGGAGTGGTGCGCCTACGCGCAGCCTGATCGCCACCCCACTGGTCCTCCTCTGCGCTCTGCTCGCGCTCTCTGCCGCCGTCGCCCAAGCCGAACCTCCCAAGCTGATCCCCTACGGACAGTTCGGCACGCAAGAGGAGCACGCGGCCGGCGTCGCTGTGGAAGGCTCTGGAGATCTGTTCGTGTCGGGTCTCTTGGGGGAAGGGGCTGTCCCGTCGTCGGTGGTCAAGCTCGATCCTTCGGGCAACTTGCTCTCGCCGCCGTCCCCATTTGGGTCTGAGCTCTACTCGGGTGTTGCGGTGAACCCTGTGAACGGCGATGTGTACGTGCTCGGCCAAGAAGCCGTCTTCACGCCTACGACGAAGATCTTCACCTACGATCCCAACACGGGCGCACCGGTGGGAACGCCGTGGGAAGTGCCGCCCTCACTCGATGCCTTCGGCTTCATCACAGCCGTACCGATTGCCACGGACTCGGCCGGCAACGTGTACGTTCCGGTCGTGCCCGAAAACAAGGTGCTCGAGTACAGCCCGAGCGGCACGCTGCTGAAGACGTTCACCGGTTCGGGCACCAGTGTGCTGAAGGCGCCGACCGGAGTCGTGGTCGCTCCGTCTGGCAACCTGTGGGTGGCCGGCAGCAACAGAATCGTGGAGCTCGACTCGAGCGACGCGCCGGTGGAAGTTAACGGCAAGCCCGTGGCAATCGAAAGCGAAGGCGTATGGTCGGTCGCGCTCGACGGGCATGGGGACATATTCGCGCTCGTCACCAACAGTGCGGACGTGTGCGGCGAAAAGGCCCCACCCTGCTTTCATCTCATCGAGTACAACGCGGAAGGCAAGCAGCTCGCCGATGTGGGGGCCGGCAAGATCGGTGAATCGGGTGGCGAAGAAGAAGACTACTACAGTGGGCTCGCGGTGAACGAAGCGAGCGGGCGTGTCTATGTGGTCGCCGGCCTGCAACGCACCGTTTTTGTGTTCGGGCCCCCCACCGCACCCTTGGTTGACAGGGAGCTCACCGCTGAAGTTCACACTTCCGAAGCGAAGCTCGGCGCGCTCGTCGACCCGGGCGGCATCGCCGCGAGCTACCGCTTCGAATACGGCCCCACCACTGGGTATGGCAGCTCGACACCCTCCCCGGAAGGAAGCGTCGGTGAAGGAATCGAAGGGCGCGCGGTGTGGGCGGCCGCGAGCGGCCTCGCGCCCGGGAGCACCTATCACTACCGGGTCGTGGCGAGCAACGAATTGGGAACGGTCTATGGCCCCGACCAGACGTTCACCACGTTGACGGCTGAACAGGCGGCGTGCCCCAATGAAGAACTCCGCGGCGGTTTCGCCGCGGAGTTGCCTGACTGTCGTGCCTACGAGCTCGTGACGCCACCGCCCAAGAACTCGTCCCAGTTCGATGCAGCTGGGTATGTGGCGTATGGGAGCACGGTCGCCGCGGATGGCGAAGCGATCTCTCTCAACGCGACGGAGCCGCAGCCCGATGCGCCCAGTGGCGGCGAACAGTACGTGGCGACGCGTCACGCGGCCGGCTGGATCGCGGAAGACATCATGCCGCTCGAATCCTATGACGGGTTGCTCTGCCAGCAGGACCAACCCGTGTATGCCTACTCAGATCAGCTCTCCAAGGATGTGATGGTTGCTGGTGGAGGATCGAGCGCGTCTGTGTCGAGAGCCGGCCAGGAGTACGCGGGAAACTGCGACCCCGAAGGCCGTCAGGTCGTAAGCGGCGAACCGGTGGGCCGTGAAAACCTGTTGGTGCGCGACAACGCGACGGGCGCCTACCAGCTCGTCAATGTCACGCCGGCTGGGGTGATGCCTGCCGATGCCCACTTCCAGGCCGCCTCCGCGGACCTCAGTCGTGTGTTCTTCACGGAGACCTCGCCGCTGGCCGAAGGCGCGGCCTATGGCGTGGAAAACCTGTATGAATGGCACGAAGGCGCGCTGCGGCTGGTGAGTGTGCTGGCGGACGGCACCGCTGTCCCGGGATCGCTTGCGGCAAAGGCGTCACAGGTGCGTACGTCCGAATACGAAGGTGTGGTCTCCAGCAACGGTTCGCGCGTCCTCTTCACCTACGACGGGGCCTTGTATGACCGCATCGACGGGCAGCGCACCGTCAAGGTCGACGAATCGCAGGGTGGGTCGGGCGTCGGCGGCGGTGGCTCCTTCAAGGCCGCCACCTCCGACGGCTCGAAGATCTTCTTCCTCGATGAAAGCAGGCTCACCCCCGGCTCGACCGCAGAAACGGGTGAGCCCGACTTGTACGAGTGTGTGCTGCCCGAAGGTGTGAGCAAGTGCGAATTGAGCGACCTCACGGTCGCTCCGGCGGGCGAACACGCCGGCGTTGTGCGCGTCACGCCGCTCGGCAGCCACGACAGCTCCCATGTGTACTTCGTCGCCAAGGGCGTGCTGGCGTCGAACATGAGGCAGTTCACGAACGGCGAAGGCAAGACCGTCGTCGAAGGCGCCGAACCAGGGAAGGAAAACCTGTATTTATGGAACGGCGAAAAGACCGTGTTTGTCGCCTCCGGCGTCTCCAATCAGGGGAGAAACAGCAACGAGCAGACTTCGCCGGACGGCAAGTGGATCGCGTTCGAATCGGCAAAGGGCCTGACCGGCTATGACTTCGGCATCGACGAGCTTTTCTTGTACGGCGCCGCCACCGAACAGCTCGTCTGCGCCTCGTGCAATCCTACGGGCGAAGCGCCGGTCGCGGAAGGCGGTGTGGCGCGGTTCTCTAGAGAGTTCGAAGAAGAAGAGGGAGTCTTCCGGGCGCGGCACGTACTCACGGACGCTGGCCAGGTGTTCTTCGAAACGCGGGACGCGCTAGTGCCCTCAGATACTAACGGTCAGCTCGACGTCTACGAGTACGAGGGTGGCCACGTGTACCTGATCTCGAGCGGCACGAGCTCCTTCGAGTCGAACCTGGAGGGAGCGAGCGAAAGTGGCGATGACGTGTTCTTCCGCTCGGACCAGCCGCTCGTGCCGCAGGACCACCAGGAAGGAATGATCGTCATCTACGATGCGCGCGTCGCGGGTGGCATCGCCGAACCGGCCACCGCCCTGGCGTGCACGACCGCCGATTCCTGCCGGGCGGCGGTTCCGCCGCAGCCCGGGATCTACGGGGCGCCGGCGAGTCAGACATTCTCCGGCCTGGGAAACCTCGGACCACTTCCGTCTCCACCTGGCAAAGCGACCGTGAAGAACGTCACAAAGTGCCAGAAGGGCTTCACCAAGAATAAAAAAGACAAGTGCGTCCGTAAGAAAACAAAGAAGTCTAAGAAGGCCAAAAAAACCAGCAACGACCGGAGGGCAAAGTAAGTGTGCCGTTTAACGCTAAGTCAAAGCGCGGGATGTAGAAGATCGGTGCTGCGATGAGGCGGTGCTGCGTAGATGATGGAGGGTTTTGTACCTCCGTGGTCGCTCTGCAGGGGGAGATCACAAACCACCCGCAAGCTGCTGCGATCAAGAGTCGTGGTGGTGAGCGTTGCGGGAGAAGGCGTGCTTTGAGTGCGTCAGGTGTGACCCAAGAAGGCGAACGTGAGTAAACCACTGATGACTTGTCGAAACCCTTTAGATGACATCGAAAGCGAGGCTGTTTACTTGGCCCGTGATGAGCCTGACGGGAGCCTGCTTATTGGTCAGGTGGTGTCCGGCATGAAGGTGGCGCGAGCTTGGGTTGGGCTTCTACGCGGAAGGCGGGAACCTGTTGTCTCGCGAGGTGGTCAGTCAGTGGCTTGTCGCCTGCGGCTGGCTGGATACGGGAGAATTCCAAGCGGTTGCACCCGTGAGGATAAGAGTACCGATGCGGGGCGCAGGGGCGGACCGTCCGGTAGTAGTGTTGAAGGTCCTGTAATGGGGCTGGAGCGAAGCGGACGGGTTATCCAGGCTTGGCTGTTGGGCAACCGCGATGCAGTTGTCGTGGGAGGAACCAATGGGTAAGTCAAAGTCGGAGGTAAAGTCATTCTGTATTTCGAAGCAGGTCGTCTGGGATGCCTGGGAGCGTGTCAGGGCTAACGACGGTGCTGCTGGTGTTGACGGGGAGTCGATTGCGGAGTTCGAACAGGACTTGAAGAATAACCTGTACGTTCTGTGGAATAGGCTGTCCTCGGGGAGTTATATGCCGCCTCCGGTAAGGGCGGTACAGATCCCGAAGAAGGACGGGCAGGGAGTCAGAACGCTGGGCATTCCCACTGTCGCTGACCGGATCGCGCAAACGGCCGTAAGGCTATATTTGGAGCCAGGGGTAGAGCCCTATCTTCACCCCGACTCCTATGGCTATCGACCGGGTCGCTCGGCCCATGACGCGCTGGGGGTATGCCGGGAACGGTGTTGGAAATACGACTGGCTGATTGACCTTGATCTCCAATCGTTTTTCGACTCCGTTGATCACTCGCTCGTTCTGAAGTCGGTGGCTGCCCATACCGATCACCGGTGGGTTCTTCTCTATGTCGAGCGGTGGCTGACTGCGCCGCTCGATCACGGAGACGGCACCTTGGTAGCACGGGATCGCGGCACCCCGCAGGGGTCGGCGATCTCGCCTGTACTAGCAAACATCTATCTCCATTACTCGCTCGATATGTGGATGACGCGGGAGTTCCCGACCATCCCGTTTGAGCGGTATGCAGATGATGTGGTCCTGCACTGTAAGAGTGAGCGCCAAGCGCGATTCGTGCGTAGCAGAGTCGCCGAGCGGATGGCGGATTGCGGCGTGGAGATCAACCCACGTAAGACCCGCATCGTGTATTGCAAAGACGACGATCGCAAAGGCTCTTATGAGCACGAGCGGTTCGACTTCCTTGGGTACACATTTCGTCCTCGACGTTCGCGGAGGAAGAACGGCAAGTTGTCCGTCAATTTTCTCCCGGCTGTCAGCGACGACGCCAGGAGGGCGATGAGTAAAACGATCAAGCGATGGAGGCTGCACTTATGGAGCGGGAAGACCCTAACGGCCCTCGCACGGGCAACAAACAAGCGCGTGCAAGGCTGGATCAACTACTACGGGCGCTTCTACCCGTCCGTCTTGGTCAGGTTTCTCAAGCGCATCGACGAGTATCTGGTGCGCTGGGCCATGCAGAAGTACAAGCGACTGCGCAAACGCCACAGAAAGACGAGGAAGTTCTTGGAAGGCGTGAAAACACGCGAGCCAAACCTCTTCGCTCACTGGCAACCGACTGCGCAAGCCAACAACTGGATGATGGGAGCCGTGTGATGGGAGACTGTCACGCACGGTTCTGCGAGAGCCCGAGGGTGAAATCCCCTCGGGCTACTCACCTGACCACCTTCAAAGCTCTCCAGAAGCTCGCCCCCGTGCTGCTGGCGACATTCGCCGTCATCGGCGTCACGGCTTCGCCCGCGCTCGCCGGCGAAGCGCACCCCTTCCTGCATGAGGAATTCGGCCACAATGCGACGGAAGCCTTCTCGAACCCGAACGGGATCGCGATCGACGAATCGACTGGTGACGTCTACGTTGCCGACATCGGCACCGACACGGTGTATAAGTTCGACGCGAATGGCAACCCGGTCAACTTCAGCTTCCCCGCAGGCTCCAAGGAAGCACCCGGGAACACACTCGAGGGAGCTGATACGCCGGCCGGGTCGTTCTCGTTCCCCACGGAATACGGCACTTCCGCGGCGATCGCGGTCGACAACGCCTGCGTGCAGCACTCCCCGGCGCTGACGGGCAGGGACTGTGAAGAATTTGACCCCTCGGCCGGTGACCTGTATGTGATGGACGCCGGTAACGGCGTGATCGACAAGTTCAGCCCCGAAGGCAGGTACCTGAACCAGATCGGTGGCTTCCCCCCTGCGACTGGCTCTTTCGGATCTGAAGGTGTCGAAGGTGAACTGCTGGGGCTGGGCGTTGACGGTAGCGGCACCGTGGACGTCGACCTCCGGGTCCAGACGCCAAAGAGTCTGGTCGAGCAGTTCGATGACGGGGTCAGAAACCATCTCGTGGCTCGCCAGCTGTGGCAGACTAAAGCCGGCGGTTTAACTCCCTGTTGGCCCACGGCTATGCCGTGTCCCCCACGGGCGATAGCTATGTGATGTTCGGGCCGGGGTGCTCCTGTACGATCAAGTTCGGGCAGCGGTTGTCCGATCTTGGCGAGATGGACGGCGAAGAAGCGAGTGATGTCGCGGTTGCCGTCGATCCCGCGACAGGCCACCTCTTTGCAGACGATCAGTCCTCCGTGGCCGAGTGGGACACGGGCGCGATGAATCGTAATGAACAGCAAAAGTACAACCACGTCGCCGGCGCGCTCGTCGCGCGCTTCGGCTCGACCGAGCTTTCGGGGATTTCGGGTCAGGGAGGGATCGCCGTGGACGGCGTGAGCGGCCAGATCTACGTTTCAAACCCGGCCAGCGGCAAGGTCTACGTGTTCGGGAGCGACGCCCCTGCTGTGACGGTCAGCGAACCATTTAATGTGACTAGGGAAGCCGCGAGCGTGAGCGGCATGGTCGATCCGCGCGGTGTCGCCGTCAGCTCGTGTGAGTTCGAATACGGCCTCACTGACGAAGCCGGCAACGGTCCCTACAACCACAGCGTGCCCTGCAAGCAGACGCCGACCGAAATAGGGGCGGGCAGCAGCCCGGTGGCAGTCTCGGCGCAGCTCGAAGGCCTCAGGACCGGCGAACTTTACCACTTCCGTCTGATCGTGAGCAACGCCAGCGGCGCGGGGCAGGGCAGCGGTATGCTTGCAACGCAAGGTCTCGGCTTCGGCATCAAGAACTTTGAAGTCAACTTCATAAATGAAAACGGCACGCCCGACACGCAGGCGGGCTCACATCCATATGAGTTCGTCAATGTCATCGAACTGAATTCGCACTTCGTGCGCATCGAATCGAACGCTGACTCACCGTACCAACGCGTGCCAGATTGCGTCTTGCGGGATCTTAAGATCGACCTGCCGCCCGGCTTCGTCGGTGACCCCAATGCTAGCACCGGGAGGTGCACCGGACAGGGGTTGCGTGAAGAACTCGACTGCCCGCCCGAATCGGTTGTGGGCGAGATGGAATTGAACTGGTCAGAACGGTCGCTTGGTGTGGGTGGCATCGCCGGTGTCTTCTATGATATGGTGCCCACACACGGCGTGGCGTTGCAGCTCGGCACAAATTTCTTCAAGCCTCTATTGTACATCAACAATGGTGTGCTCGCCGGAGGCGATTACCCTGTGCAGGCGACGGTGACGGAAGCGCCGCCGTCGGCTCCCGTTATCAAAAGCAAGCTGTTGCTCTTCGGTGTTACTGCCCCCTGTCACCAGGTGCCGCGGGGAACTGGTATATACAGAGACGTCCGGTGCGTGGAAGCCACCGAACCAGGCCAGGGCGAATATGAAAGGGAACCGCGTGCCGGCAGGGCCTTCCTGACGTTGCCGACGGGCTGCCACGGCCCCCTGCGCTCGACGATCGAAGCCGAGTCGTGGACAGAACCGGGCAAGTGGGTGAAGGTGAGCACGGTCACGCACAACGCCGCGGGTACGCCCGTCTCGCTGACTGGCTGCTCGAAGCTCAAGTTCCTGCCGGAAATCAGCGTCGCGACGGACAGCAGCAACGCCAGCACGTCCTCGGGGCTGACCGTGAACGTCCACGTCCCACAGACCGCGGCGTTCAATCCCGAAGGCTTGGCGGAGTCCTCGCTCAGGGATACGACGGTGACGTTGCCCGAAGGGGTCGCGATCAACCCGTCGGGTGGCGGTGGCCTCGAAGCCTGCTCGTCCGATCCGGGTGCACTGCCCGATGGCGTGCTCGGCAGCTCGGGCGATCAGATGGGTTACAAGGGCCAGGAAGAACTGAACGCCGAATACGAACCGGGCGTGAAGTGGAGCACGTTCACGCCGGAAATCCCGGGCCTGCTCGATCCGGGCGTGAACTTCTGCCCGAACGGGTCCAAGATCGGGACCGTGAAGATCAAGACGCCGCTGCTCGAACACGAACTGGAAGGCGCCGTGTATCTGGCGACGCAGGACTCAAACCCGTTCGAGAGTCTCGTAGCGATGTATCTCGTCGCGGAAGACCCCTACTCCGGTACTCTCATCAAGCTCGCGGGCGAAGTGTCGCTGAACCCGGATACGGGGCAGATCGTTACGACTTTTAAGAACACCCCCGACGCGCCGTTTGAAAACCTCGAACTGCACTTCTTCGGCGGGGAATGCGCGCCGCTGAGCACACCGACACATTGCGGGACGTACACGACTAAGGCGGTCTTCACGCCGTGGGACGGCAACGGCCCCGTTACAGCGGAATCGTCCTTCAACGTCGATCACGGTCCGGGCGGTGGCCCATGCCCGGGCGGGACTCTGCCGTTCAACCCGTCGGTGAACGCAGGTGCGACCAACATCCAGGCGGGTGCGTTCTCGCCGTTGACGGTGACGGTGAACCGCAAAGACGGCGAACAAAACCTGAAGTCGCTAGAAGCGAAACTGCCGCCCGGCCTGTCCGGTGTGCTGACGGGTGTCGAACTGTGCCCCGAACCGCAGGCCAACGAAGGGCTGTGCGGGGAAAACAGCAAGGTCGGCGAAGCGACGGTCGGTGTCGGTATCGGCAACGACCCGTTCACGGTCACGGGCGGGAGGTTCTATCTCACCGGCCCCTACAACGGCCACGGCAGTTGCACCGTCGGCGAAGCGGGTTGCGCGCCGTTCGGGTTGACGTTTGAGGTGCCCGCGAAGGCCGGCCCGTTCGATCTCGCGAACACGAAGAGCAACCATCCCCCGTGCGACTGCGTGGTGGTCAGGGGCAAGATCGAACTGGACCCGCAGACCGCGGCGATCACGATCACCTCCAACCCACCGGGGTCCCCGGACTCGATCCCGACGAGCATCGAAGGGATTCCCCTGGAAATCCAGCACGTCAACGCCACGACCACACGTGGGAACTTCCAGTTCAACCCGACCAACTGCTCGAAGATGTCCCTGACGGGTACGGTGCAGCTGAACGAAGGTGGCTCGAGCGCGATCTCGACGCCGTTTCAGGTCACCAACTGCGCCGCGCTGAAGTTCGAACCCAAATTCACGGTCTCGACATCCGCTGAGACGAGCCGCACGAACGGGGCGAGCTTGACCGCGAAGCTGACCTACCCGAACGTGCCCCAGGGCACCGAGGCCGACATCGCGAAGGTCAAAGTCGAACTCCCCGGGCAGCTCCCGAGCCGCTTGACGACCCTGCAGAAGGCGTGCACCGCGGCGCAATTCGAATCCAACCCTGCTGGATGCCCCGCGGCGTCGAAGATCGGCTACGCGACCGTGCACACACCGCTGATCCCGGTTCCGCTGCAGGGCCCCGCGATCTTCGTCAGCCACGGCGGCGAAGCGTTCCCGTCGCTGACGCTTGTGCTACAGGGGTACGGCATCACGATCGACCTCGTCGGCACCACCGACATCAAGAACGGGGTCACCTCGACGACATTCAAGACGGTACCCGACCAGCCGTTCTCGAGCTTCGAACTGACGCTCCCCGAGGGCCCCTACTCCGCGCTGACGACGACCGGGAACCTCTGTTCGCTGACGAAGACCGTCACGGTCAAGAAGAAGGTCACGGTCAGGGTTCACGGTCGCAGGAAGACGATCACCCGCGGGGTCAAGCAGGACGAGCCCGCGACGCTTACGATGCCGACCGAATTCGTCGCCCAGAATGGCGCCGAAATACACCAGGACACGCCCATCGCCGTCACCGGCTGCCCGAAGGCCGCCCCCGCGACGAAGACCAAGGCCAAACCCAAGAAGACCAGGACCCGCAAACACGGTAAACGGTGACGCCGATGAGTCATCGACTGGATCGCTGATCGTCAACCGCCCGCGGCGGATTGCCGCGGGCGCCGTGGCGCTCAGGTCCTGCGCTGCTCCCATGAGAAGCCGCGCACGGCGAAGTACAGCCCGAACGCGCCCCACAGCGCGATCACCGCGAGCGCGTCGAGGTTGGCGCTGAGGCTGGAGCCGGTCACGATCGCCCCGTAGAGGCCGTCGATCAGCGGCTTCAACGGCAGCGCCGCCGCGATCGTGCGCACGAACCCGGGCGCGCTGGAGGAGTCGAAGGCGTAGAAGGACACCGCCACCACCGGCAGGAACACCGCGTTTACGTACGCTGCGGTCGACTCGAAGTTGGGGATCGCGTGCGCGAAGGCGACGCCGAGCGCGGCGAAGCAGACGACGCCGGCGAGCACGAACACCACGAGCGTGCCCCACTGTTGCGGCCATCCGATCCCGAAGAACACCCTGCCGGCGAGCACCACGATCGCGATCTGCAGCGCGGTGTTCGTGATTGCGTTGGCGGCGACCCCGCCGAAGTAGGAGATCGTCGGCAGTGGCGTGCCGCGGATCCGCTTGAGCACGCCGCGCTCGCGCAGGAACACGATGTTGTAGGCCAGCGCGGTGAACGTGGTCGACATCACGCTCATGCCCGCGATCATCGGCACCAGCCGGTCGAGCTGGTGCTGGTTGCCGCTGAGCGCCGCCCCGGCGCCTGCGAGGATCACCAACGGCAGCACGAAGTTGAAGAACGCGGCGGAGGGGTTGCGCCAGAACATGCGCCGCTCCAGGCGGTACTGGCGCCAGGAGAGGGCGATGGTCTCAGGCATCAGGCGACCCTTCCGTGGGCTGGTACGGAGGCGCGCTCTTCGGACGAATCGTCGCCGGCCGCGGAGGTGGCAGTGCTCGCGCCCGGCGGCGTGGGGTCCTCGACATCCGCCGTCAGCTCCAGGTAGACGTCCTCGAGCGACGGCCGCCCCACGGTGAGCTCCTCCAGCTGCTCCCCGCGCGCGAGCGCCGCGGCGGTCAGCTCGTGCAGCAGCGCGGTGGGATCGTCGGTCTCGCGCTCCACCAGCGCGCCGTCGGGGCCGCGGTAGGCGATGCGATAGTGCGATGCCCCCACACCGAGCTCGCGTGGCGGCCCGATCGCGAGCACGCGCCCCTCCTTGACGATCGCCACGCGATCCGCGAGCGCCTGCGCCTCGTCGAGGTAGTGCGTGGTCAGCAGGATCGTCTTGCCCAGCGCGCGCAGCGAGCGGATCGTCTCCCAGGCGGCCCGACGTGCCTCGGGGTCGAAGCCGGTGGTGGGCTCGTCGAGGAAGATCAGCTCGGGGTCGCCCACCAGCGCCAGCGCGAAATCCAAGCGCCGCAGCTGCCCGCCGGAGAGGCGGCGGCTGCGCACGTCGGCCTTCTCCCTCAGGCCCGCGAGCTCCAGTACCTCCTCGACCTCGCGCGGGTGCGGGTAGAAGCTCGCCCAGTGGCGCAGCGCCTCGCGCGGGGTGACGTGGCTGTAGATCCCGCCCGCCTGCAGCACGATCCCGATGCGCCGGCGCAGCTCGATCTGCCGCCGCGCGGGGTCATACCCGAGCACCGACACCTCCCCGCCGTCGCGCGCGCGGTACCCCTCGAGGATCTCCACAGTCGTGGTCTTGCCGGCGCCGTTGGGCCCCAGCAGCCCGAACACCTCGCCACGGCGCACCTCGATCTCGATCCCGCGCACGGCCTCGTACTCGCCGTAGCGCTTGTGCAGGTCGCGCACCTCGATCGCTGGGCCGTCGTTCACGGCCCAATCATCGCAGGGGCGCCCGGTGGCGGGCCATGGAGGGGCCGCCCCTGCGCGGATGGGAAGCACGTCCGGCGCGCGGACGATCCCCCCAACCCTGCCCCTACCAGTGAACCCCGCGTGTGAGCGTCGCCATCGCGATCTGCTCGAATGAGGCCCGCTCCTCGGCGTCCTGCTGGCCGCGCGAGGCGGCCGAATCGGGGAAGACCCGGTATGCGAGGTGCAGGATGCGGTCGACCGCCTTGGGTGAGAGGGCGTAGAGGACCTCGCCCGCCGTGCCGAGGCGCGTGCCCATGTGCTTGGGGTGGGTGCGCAGCGCCTCGCAGATCATGTCCGCCGCCTGCTCGGGGGTGATCGCGGGGAAGGCGTCGTACATCTTCGTCGGAGCGATCATCGGGGTGCGCACCAGCGGCATGTGGATCGTGGTGAAGGTCACGCCGTCGCCGATCGTCTCCGAGGCGACCACGCGGGTGAAGGCGTCCAGGGCGGCCTTCGAGGCCACGTAGGCGGAGAAGCGGGGCGGGTTGGTCTGCACGCCGATCGAGGAGATGTTCACGATGTGGCCTGAGCCGCGCTCGCGCATGTCAGGGAGCAGCCTGATGATCAGGCGGATCGCGCCGAAGTAGTTGAGCTGCATAGTGCGTTCGAAGTCGTGAAAGCGGTCGTATGAGAGCGCGATCGAGCGGCGGATCGAGCGGCCGGCGTTGTTGACGACCATGTCCACGTGGCGGTGGTCGGTGAGCACGCGCGCGACGAGGTCGTCCACCGAGTCCATCTCCGACATGTCTGCGGCGTACACGAACGCGGTGCCGCCAGCGGCGACGATCTCCGCGCGCAGCTCCTCGAGCTTCTCGACGTTGCGGGCGACCAGCAGGGGGATGCCGCCTGCCGTGGCGATCTGCAGCGCGGCGGCCCTGCCGATCCCGGAGGAGGCGCCGGTGATCAGCACGCGCCTGCCCTCGACGGCCTCCTGCAGCGTGCGGTCTTTGCTGAGGTTGGGGTCCATCTCGCGCTCCCAGTAATCCCACAGCCGCTGCGCGTAGCCACGCAGCTCCGGCGGCTGCTCCAGGCCCGACCCGGCGAGCGCCAGCTGCGTGGAGCGACTATCGAAGCGGGGCACGAGCTCCATGTGCTCGATCACCTCCTCGGGGATCCCCAGCTCGCGCAGCGCCAGGCCGCGCAGCTGGCGCCATGGGGGCAGTGCCATCGTCAGCGACAGCGGCCACTTCGGGACCACGCGCGTGATGCGCTTGTCGAGGCTCACCGCGAAGCGGGGGGCGTGCGCGGCGGTTGCCAGCTCGTTGACCAGCTCGTCCACGCGCTGCCCGCGCGGGTCGGTGAGGTGGAAGGCGCGGCCGTCGAGGTCGGGCACGTGCATCAGCTGCTCCATCGCGCCCGCCACCCAGTCCACCGGCACGACGTTCGTGTGCCCGAGGTCGAGCCCCACGAGCGGCAGCCATTCCGGCAACAGCCCACGCGCGCGCTGGATCGCCTTGAAGAAGTAGTACGGCCCGTCCACCTTGTCCATCTCGCCGGTGCGCGAGTCCCCGACGACGATCGCCGGCCGGTACACCCGCCACGGCACGAACGGCTGCTCGCGCACGATCCGCTCGGCCTCGAACTTGGTGCGGTGGTAGGGCGAGGGCAGCCGCTGGCCCTCGTCGAACATCTCCTCGCTGAACGTGCCCCTGTACGCGCCCGCCACGGCGATCGAGGAGACGTGATGCAAACACCCCACCTCCAGCGAACGCGCCAGCTCGATCGCGTGGGTGGTGCCCCCGACGTTCGCCGCGGTGTTCTGCTCCGCCGGCGCGGTCATGTCGTAGATCGCCGCCAGGTGCACGAAGTGCTCGATCTTGCCGCGCAGCTCTGTGATCTGCTCCTCGTCGAGCCCCAGCAGCGGACGTCTCAGATCCCCCACGACGGGGACGATGCGCTTCGCCGCGGGCTCGCCGGTGGCAGTGGACCAGCGGTCGGTGAGGTCCTCGAGGCGGGCCGTGGAGCCCTCGCGCACGAGGACGTAGATCTTGCCGTTGCGGTTGCCCAGCAGGCGCTCCATCAGGTTGCGCCCGATGAAGCCCGTGGCGCCGGTTATGAAATAGGCCATGGTCTGCCGAGGATAGAGGGTGGCGCAGCCGGCCGGAGGCCGGCGAGCTGGGCCTCTCTTCTTTCAGGCCCCGCCGTGCCCCCGGCGCGCACTGGGCGGTTGCCGCCATGGTCGAGCCAGGCCCGCGAGGACGCCGGCCCCACGCGAGGCGGATGGCCCGGCGGAGGGAGGGCATGGGCGGGGCCGCGCGGATGGGGGTTGGCGGGTGGGGGAGTTGACAACACCGTCCAACCTGTCTATAGTGGCCTCATCGCACTTGATCTCAGGTGCGATACGGGTTTCAGAACATAGGATCGGGTCTGGGCCGGGCGCCTTGTTTGCCGGCCTTCAGATGCACTGATGGGGTCTGCTTGGGAGAGGGGCCGGGTCATTTCGGTGAGGGAGTTGGTTTTCGCGTGTCTTTGAGAGGGATCGACGTGACAGGGGTCGTTGCACCCCACGCAGAGAGTGATGCTAGATGCGCCAGCTTGGCGCTGTCGCATCTCTCTCTCTCTCTCTCTCTCTTCGCCTAGGGGTCTAGGCCCCGGGACGCCTCATCGATCGGGTCGAGCCGCGCAAAGTGCGCGGCTGGATTTCTCGCGCCTACAGGGCGCGTTTTCAGCTTTGTGTTCTTTCACCGCCGCGGGTCGTGCGCCCGCGGCGGTCTTGTCGTGCCCGCGGTCCCGCGGGTCCCGTGTGGATTGCTCTTCTAGGAGGGGATGGGTTTGATGTCTGCTCGTCGGTTGTTGCTGGCCTCGTTGGTCTCGTTGTGCCCGCTCGTCGGCGGGGGGTCGCTTGCGGCGTCCGTGGCCTCGGCTGAAGCATCCTGCCCAAACGCCGCCTCGCGCCAGGGGCAGTCGGTCAGTCTTCCGGACTGTCGTGCCTATGAGCAGGTAACCCCGGTCACCAAGGGCGATGCCGAAGACATGTTCCCCAGCGAACCACCCGGCGAAGAAAACCATCCGTCGAGCCTTGGCTATGCCAGTGAAAGCGGCAACAGCTTCCTGCTCGAAACGCCCGCTGCGCTTGCGAGCGGTGGACAGACATATCGCAGTATCTACGTCTTCTCGCGTGGAGCGGCGGGATGGGGCATGACGCCGATCGCACCCGGCCCGGGGACGAACCTTCTGGAAGCCGAGGTCTTCAACCCTGAGCTCTCCGAGGTAGGCGTCAGGGACGAACAGGTCAATCACAATCGCGTTCCCGGCCAGCCGGAAGCAATTGATATCGCGAACCTCGCGGGTGCTCCCGGGGGCCCTTACACGACCGTCAGCACTGGGCCATCCTCCTACCGGCACCAAACCACGATCGTGGGGGCCTCCGAAGATTTCAGCCATGTCGTCGTGGAAGGCACCGACCATGCGCTGGTGCCGGCCGCGGAAGCGCTGGATGAAGGCAGCAGCGCATTGTATGAATGGAGCGGCGGGCATGTGCGGCTGGTGGACGTCGAAAACGACGGGTCGCCGGTCAGCCCGTGCGGCGGGATCCTCGGACAGGGCAGCCTGGTCAACGAAAAGTCCACCGCGGGCGGCTCTCACAATGCGGTGTCCAGCAATGGCTCGAGGGTCGTCTTCACCGCCCCCGATCCGACGGCGGAAGGCGCCGGTTGCTGGAACCGCCACACGGCTCCGCAGGAAAACCCGCCCGAGGTGTACATGCGCCTGAACGGCACAACGACTGTGGAGATCTCAAAGCCGGACCCCGGGGTGGCCGATCCAACGCTCTATCCGGCTGTATACGTCGGCGCATCCGCCGACGATTCGAAGGTGTTCTTCATGACCGAAACCGAGGTCACCAAGGACGACACGGGGCATGCTCCCGAGCTGTACGAGTACGATACCGAAGTTCCCGAAGGAGAAAGGATCGTGCGCGTCTCGAGCGGCGAATCGGGCACTGCGGAAGGCGACGTGGACTTCGTCCCGGCCGTCTCCGCCGACGGCTCGACGGTGTATTTCACGGCCTATGGCCAGTTGGTGTCCGGACTTCCTGCGCTGGGGCCGGAAGAAGTCTATCTCTACCGGTATGACACCGCCACCAGGACGACGACGTACGTCACAAGGATTGAAAGCTACGCATATCCGCAAGTACCGGCGGTGGACCCAAATATATGGTCTAGTGCAGCATTCCCGGAAACCCACGGGCATGAAAAAACGGGCCAGGTGGGTCTCGGTGTAGAAGCCGAGTGGTATACGACGGCCGATGGCGGCTATCTGGTGTTCGCCGCTCCCAAGGAACTCACTGGCTATGACAGCGAAGCGGCACCGGGTGATAAGAGGTGCGAGTACTTCAATGCCGCATACCACTCGTCGACCTATAACCACTGTATGGAGATATATCTCTATTCCTCGTCTGGCAACAGCATCGTGTGCGTGTCGTGCGGTGCGCCGGGCGCGCAGCCCGTCGAAAGCGCCCTGTTCGCTCGCTCGTGGTTCGAGAGCCCGGCCGGCTTGCCGCCCCGGCCGGTCTCCGAAGATGGCAGTTATGTGTTCTTCGATACGAGCAACGCGCTCGTGCCCAATACGACCGACGAAAAAATTCATGTGTACGAGTGGCACGATGGGACGATCTCGTTGATCAGCTCGGCGGGTGATCCCGGTAATGCGTACTTCCTCGGCGCGAGCGCGGATGGCAGCAACGTGTTCTTCGGTACGCACGCGCAGCTCGCGCCGCAGGATACGGATATTCTGAGCGACGTCTACGATGCTCGCATCGACGGCGGCTTTGTGCCCATCACCCCGTCGCTCTGCACGGGCACGGGTTGCCAGGGTGTCCCGGCCGCACCGCCGATCTTCGCGACGCCGGCGAGCGTGACATTCGCGGGCATCGGGAATTTCGAACCGTCTGCACCTGTGAAGACCGTCACGCGCAAGAAGGGGACCGCCGCCCATACCAGGGCCGAAAAGCTCGCCAAGGCGCTGAGGGTGTGCAGGCCGAAGCCAAAGCGCAAGAGCTGTGAAGCGGCTGCGCGAAGGCGATATGGCGCAAAGCCCAAAGCCAAAGGCAAGAAGTCAAACCGGAGGGGTGAGTGAGTGTGCCGTTTAACGCTAAGTCAAAGCGCGGGATGTAGAAGATCGGTGCTGCGATGAGGCGGTGCTGCGTAGATGATGGAGGGTTTTGTACCTCCGTGGTCGCTCTGCAGGGGGAGATCACAAACCACCCGCAAGCTGCTGCGATCAAGAGTCGTGGTGGTGAGCGTTGCGGGAGAAGGCGTGCTTTGAGTGCGTCAGGTGTGACCCAAGAAGGCGAACGTGAGTAAACCACTGATGACTTGTCGAAACCCTTTAGATGACATCGAAAGCGAGGCTGTTTACTTGGCCCGTGATGAGCCTGACGGGAGCCTGCTTATTGGTCAGGTGGTGTCCGGCATGAAGGTGGCGCGAGCTTGGGTTGGGCTTCTACGCGGAAGGCGGGAACCTGTTGTCTCGCGAGGTGGTCAGTCAGTGGCTTGTCGCCTGCGGCTGGCTGGATACGGGAGAATTCCAAGCGGTTGCACCCGTGAGGATAAGAGTACCGATGCGGGGCGCAGGGGCGGACCGTCCGGTAGTAGTGTTGAAGGTCCTGTAATGGGGCTGGAGCGAAGCGGACGGGTTATCCAGGCTTGGCTGTTGGGCAACCGCGATGCAGTTGTCGTGGGAGGAACCAATGGGTAAGTCAAAGTCGGAGGTAAAGTCATTCTGTATTTCGAAGCAGGTCGTCTGGGATGCCTGGGAGCGTGTCAGGGCTAACGACGGTGCTGCTGGTGTTGACGGGGAGTCGATTGCGGAGTTCGAACAGGACTTGAAGAATAACCTGTACGTTCTGTGGAATAGGCTGTCCTCGGGGAGTTATATGCCGCCTCCGGTAAGGGCGGTACAGATCCCGAAGAAGGACGGGCAGGGAGTCAGAACGCTGGGCATTCCCACTGTCGCTGACCGGATCGCGCAAACGGCCGTAAGGCTATATTTGGAGCCAGGGGTAGAGCCCTATCTTCACCCCGACTCCTATGGCTATCGACCGGGTCGCTCGGCCCATGACGCGCTGGGGGTATGCCGGGAACGGTGTTGGAAATACGACTGGCTGATTGACCTTGATCTCCAATCGTTTTTCGACTCCGTTGATCACTCGCTCGTTCTGAAGTCGGTGGCTGCCCATACCGATCACCGGTGGGTTCTTCTCTATGTCGAGCGGTGGCTGACTGCGCCGCTCGATCACGGAGACGGCACCTTGGTAGCACGGGATCGCGGCACCCCGCAGGGGTCGGCGATCTCGCCTGTACTAGCAAACATCTATCTCCATTACTCGCTCGATATGTGGATGACGCGGGAGTTCCCGACCATCCCGTTTGAGCGGTATGCAGATGATGTGGTCCTGCACTGTAAGAGTGAGCGCCAAGCGCGATTCGTGCGTAGCAGAGTCGCCGAGCGGATGGCGGATTGCGGCGTGGAGATCAACCCACGTAAGACCCGCATCGTGTATTGCAAAGACGACGATCGCAAAGGCTCTTATGAGCACGAGCGGTTCGACTTCCTTGGGTACACATTTCGTCCTCGACGTTCGCGGAGGAAGAACGGCAAGTTGTCCGTCAATTTTCTCCCGGCTGTCAGCGACGACGCCAGGAGGGCGATGAGTAAAACGATCAAGCGATGGAGGCTGCACTTATGGAGCGGGAAGACCCTAACGGCCCTCGCACGGGCAACAAACAAGCGCGTGCAAGGCTGGATCAACTACTACGGGCGCTTCTACCCGTCCGTCTTGGTCAGGTTTCTCAAGCGCATCGACGAGTATCTGGTGCGCTGGGCCATGCAGAAGTACAAGCGACTGCGCAAACGCCACAGAAAGACGAGGAAGTTCTTGGAAGGCGTGAAAACACGCGAGCCAAACCTCTTCGCTCACTGGCAACCGACTGCGCAAGCCAACAACTGGATGATGGGAGCCGTGTGATGGGAGACTGTCACGCACGGTTCTGCGAGAGCCCGAGGGTGAAATCCCCTCGGGCTACTCACCTGTCCGCGCTCAAATGCACGATCGGCCGTATCATTAGCAGCAAGGCGCGTGTGAGGCCAGCGGGCCTTGCCATGCTCGTGGGTTCGCTGTCGCTGCTGGGCGTGGGCGTCGCTCCGGGGGCTGCTTCGGCGGTCACGCAGAGCCCGCAGTGGACGATCACCGCGATCTCGACCCCGACGAATCTGCCTCCCGATGGTACGGGCAAATTTACGCTCGAAGTGAAGAACACGGGTGGCGTGGCCACCGATGGCAGCGAAATCGTCGTTACAGACGCCCTGCCGAGCGGCCTGGCGTTGGACCCCGGGGAAGAAGTGTCGGGTCATGATTTCCTTTCGGGCGATGAGGTGAGCTGCACGGGCTTGACGTGCAGGTATCCTGGTGTAGTGGTTCCCGGGGACTATCTGCTGCTGACGGTCCCCGTGCAGGCCGATGAGGCGGCGAACGTTACAAACCTCGTGAGCGTCTCTGGTGGCGGCGCGCCTGAAGCGAGCCGGGAAACGACGACGGAGATCAGCGCGACGTCCGCTCCGTTTGGGATCGCTCCCGGCTCGACCGCGACCGCGCTGTCCACCACTCAGGCCGGCGCCCATTCAGATCTGACGACGAGCCTCGCGTTCACCACCGACAGCAGGGGTCTGCTCTCGGGCAATCCGAAGGAAACCGGCTTGGATCTGCCGCCGGGATTCGTGATCAATGTGGGGGACACCCCGCGATGCTCGATGGCCGACTTCTCCAAAGAGGGAGACGACGACATCCCGACGTGCGCGCTGAGCACGCAGATCGGCACGGCAGCGTTGACGTTGAACCTGACGCCTATCTATGGGTTTCCCGTCGTAACTCACATCCAGGAGCCGCTTTTCAATTTGACGCCCAATCCTGGGGAAATCGCGCGCATCGGCTTCTATTCCGCCGTGTTCGGCGTCGAGGGGACGATCTCCGTGCAGCCAGGGAACTACGCGGGGCGCACCACGTTTGCGAACATCCGCACGGGCTTCTTGGCCGGCGCGTCGATCACCGTGTGGGGCGCCCCGTCCAATCCCGTTCACGACGCGATGCGGGGCCTGGTCTGCGGGCTGTTTTGCACAATGCCCGGATATAGCGACATGGAAGGCACGGTGGCGGGCGTGGACGGTCTGTCTTCGACGACTCCTCCCGTGCCGTTCTTCACGAACGGTACGCAATGCACGGGAGAACCGATGCAGAGCACGCTCTTCGCCAGGTCGTATCAGGAACCGGAAGTCGAAGCAACCGCTCCGTCGAGCTTTGGGAGGATGACAGGTTGCAACCTGGTGGAATTTCCCCCGGCCATCAAGGCGGCGCCCGATACGACGCGGGCCGATACACCGGCCGGGTTCACGTTCGAAGCGAAAGTTCCCCAGGAAGGCCTCACGACGTCTGAAGGGCTGTCCACGGCTGATATCGAGAACACGACGGTTACGCTGCCCGAAGGTGTCGTCATCAACCCGGGGCAGGCCACTGGCCTCGCCGCATGTCAAATGTCGCAGGCCTCGATCGGCCTGGAAGGCCCTCCGTCCTGCCCGTCCAACTCGAAGGTCGGGCATGTCGAAGTCGAAACGCCGTTGTTGAATAACAAGCTCGAAGGCGAAGTGTACGTGCTGCAGTCGAACCCACCGGATATCAAGCTGCTCGTCGCGCCGGAATCCCCCGTGCAGGGGTTGTACATCAAGTTCATCGGCGAAGTCCATTTGAACGAGGCGACGGGCCAGTTGGTTACGACGTTCGAAAAGACCCCGGCGCTGCCGTTCAGCAACCTGAGATTGTCTTTCAGCGGTGGCGCACAGGCGGCGCTTGCGACCCCGACGGGCTGTGGCATCTACACTACCGGCGGCGTGTTCACGCCGTGGAGCGGTGGCAGCAACGCGCTGGTCAGCAGTCCGTTCGCGATCGAATCGGGTCCGAGTGGCAGTTCGTGTGAGAGCCCGTTGCCGTTCAGCCCGGAATTGATCGCGGGTGCTACGACCGACCAGGCGGGTGGGTTCACGGACTTCTCGGTGCTGTTGCAGCGCGGGGATGGCCAGCAGCGGATCCATAGCCTGCAGTTCAAGGTCCCGGAGGGATTGCTGGGGGAGATCGCGAAGGTCCCGTTGTGTGGGGAACCGCAGGCGTCGCGGGGGACGTGTTCGGAAGCGTCCCAGATCGGACACACGGTTGTGGAGGCGGGCCCGGGGCCGTATCCGCTGGTGGTGCCGCAGCCGGGTAAGCCGCCGGCGCCGATCTACCTGACGGGTGGGTACAAGGGTGCGCCGTATGGGCTGTCGATCGTGGTGCCGTTGGAAGTCGGCCCGTTCGACCTGGAAACGCAGGTGGTGCGCGCGAAGATCGAAGTGGATCCTCTGACGGCGCAGTTGACGGTCACGACGGACCCGTTCCCGTCGATCATTGATGGGGTCCCCTCGGATCTGCGGGAGATCGATGCGGTGATCGATCGACAGGGGTTCATGTTCAATCCGACAAGTTGCGCGCCGATGTTGTTCGCGGGGACCGCGTTCAGCGATGAAGGCGCGAGCGTCCCGATCTCGAGTCATTTTCAGTTGGGATCATGTCAGAGCTTGAAGTTCCAGCCGGACTTCAAAGTCTCGACGTCGAGTAGGACTTCGAGGTTGGATGGGGCGAGTCTTGATGCGAGGATCGTGTATCCGTCGGGTGCGCTACCGGATAACCAGGCGAGCAGCCAGTCGAACATCAGGCTCGTCAAAGTGGAGTTGCCGAAGCAGTTGCCGTCGCGGTTGCCGACGTTGCAGAAAGCGTGTACGGTAGCGACGTTCGAAGCGAACCCGGCGGGGTGTCCGGCGGCGTCGAGGATTGGCGAAGCGACCGCGGTCACGCCGGTGCTGCCGGTTCCCTTGAGCGGCCCGGCGTATTTTGTGAGCTATGGCGGCGCGAAGTTCCCGGAACTTGTTGTTGTGCTCTCGGGTTATGGGACGACGGTACAGTTGCATGGGGAAACGTTCATAAGTAAAGCGGGGATCACGAGCAGCACGTTCAGGCAGGTGCCGGATGTGCCGATCACGAGCTTCGAATTGAAGCTGCCGGAGGGCCCGGATTCGGCGCTCGCGGCGAACGGGGATCTCTGCAAGAGCAGTCTGGTGATGCCGACGGAATTCATCGCGCAGAACGGCGCGGAACTGCACCAGGACACGAAGATCGCGGTCATCGGGTGCCCGAAGGCGGTGGTGACGCACAAGAAGAAGGGCCGGCACGGCCATGGTAAGGGCAAGCACGCCAACAAAAAGGGCTAGAGGCTGAAGCCAGGCGATCGTGGTGGCCTCCCGCAGTCGAGGTGGTGGCGCCGGCCGTGGTGTGGGGTGGCGCTCGGCCGATAGCGATCGTGGCGGTGGCCGCGGCGGCGTGGCGGAGATCCAGCGCGCGCGGATGATCGCTGCGCTGGTCGAGGTTGCCAGGGAGCAAGGGGCGAGCGGGGTGACCGTCGCCAACATAGTGGCGCGCTCGGGGGTCTCGCGTAGGACGTTCTACGAGCTGTTCGAGGATCGCGAGGATTGCTTTCTCGCGGGGTTCGACTTGGCGGTGCAGGGTGCGGCGCGGCGTGTGCTCCCGGCCTACGGGGTGCGTGGCACGTGGCGGGAGCGTGTCAGGGCGGGTCTGGGTGCGCTGCTCGAGTTCCTCGACGATGAGCCGGGGATGGGGGCGCTGTGTGTGGTCGACACGCTCGGGGCGGGCCCGGTCGCGCTGCAGCGCCGCACGCAGGTGGTGCAGGTGCTGATCGACGCGGTGCACGAGGGTCGCAAGGAGGCGAAGAGTGGGGCGAAGCCGACGCGGTTGACGGCGGAGGGCGTGGTTGGCGCGGTGCTGGCGGTGTTGCACGCGCGGCTAGCGGCCGGCGATGCGCGGGCGAACGGCGATCGGGCGCATGGCGCCCGGGCAAATGGCGCCCGGGCGCAGGGTACCCATGAGGCCGGCGCGCGCGCGGGCGGCGCCCATGAGGTCGGCCCGTCGGGCGGCGCGCGCGGGGGCGGCAGGCGGGCGAGTGGCTCCCCGCCGATGGTCGCCCTGCTCGGCCCCTTGATGGGGATGATCGTGCTGCCCTATCTCGGCAAGGCCGCCGCCGTACGAGAGACCTCCAGGCCCGCGATCCGCCGCAAGCCCCTCACGCCTCCCAGCGGCGACCCGCTGCGCGAGCTCGACATGCGTCTCACCTACCGCACTGTGCAGGTGCTGCTCGCGATCGCGGCGCTGGGTGGGCGGGGACCGGGTCCGAGTAACCGTCAGGTCGCGGATGCGTCCGGGGTCGCCGATCCCGGCCAGATCTCCAAGTTGCTCGCGCGCCTGGAGCACCTCGGCCTGATCGAGAACGAGGGTGGCCCTCCCGCGCCGGGAGAGCCGCACGTGTGGCGGCTCTCCCCCAAGGGCGCCGAGATCGAGCGGACGATCCGCCGCTAGACCACGCCCGCCAGGGCCTGAGCAGGGTTCCCACACCCCCTTCTCACCCGGACGTCGCACCGGCCGACGAGGAGCTCGACGCGGTCCCCTCGTACCCAGAGCGCGACGTAGTGCGCCCGAATGTGCCCGGAGTGTGCCAAGTTTGTGCACACACTGTTACAATTCTCATATGGCCCTTGATGTGGGCCTTGATACATGCGAGGGTGCCTATGGTGAAACGAACGACGATCAATCTGGACATGGAGTTGGTCGCCCAGGCGCGCGAGGTGCTGGAGGCCGGGAATACCACAGACACGGTGCACGCCGCGCTGCGCGATGTGGTCCGTCACGACCGTTTGCGTCGGCTGTCTGAATGGGACCTCGGCGGGCTGACGCTCGATGACCTGGAGGAGATGCGGCGCTCGCGCATCGAAACGCGGCCGTGGGGTGCAATTGATGGGCAAAGTGCAGCAGTTGGCTGATACAAGCGCGTGGCAGGTCTCGCGCCGCCGGCCAGAGCTGCAGGCAGCATTCGGCAAGAAGATGATGGCTGGGCTGATCGGCATCTGCCCAATGGTCTTGCTGGAGCTGCTCCAGGGTGTTCGGAACGGCTCGGAGTTCGACGAGCGCAGGGCGCAGATGGAAGAGCTCCCTCAGTGCCCGATCGAGCCGGAGCAGTGGAGTCGTGCGCTTGAGGTTTACCGCGAGCTGGCCCACCAGGGTGGCGCTCACCAACGCTCCGTCGGCCATGCGGACCTGCTGATCGCCGCCGCCGCTGAGGCCGCGGGCGTGGAGCTGTTGCACTACGACGAGGACTTCGACCGCATCGCCGCGATCACCGGCCAGCCAACGCGCTGGATCGTGCCGCGCGGGAGCCTGTGATGCCAGGGAGTTGACAACACCGTCCAACCTGTCTATAGTGGCCTCATCGCACTTGATCTCAGGTGCGATACGGGTTTCAGAACATAGGATCGGGTCTGGGCCGGGCGCCTTGTTTGCCGGCCTTCAGATGCACTGACGGGGTCTGCTTGGGAGAGGGGCCGGGTCATTTCGGTGAGGGAGTTGGTTTTCGCGTGTCTTTGAGAGGGATCGACGTGACAGGGGTCATTGCACCCCACGCAGAGAGTGATGCTAGATGCGCCAGCTTGGCGCTGTCGCATCTCTCTCTCTCTCTCTCTCTTCGCCTAGGGGTCTAGGCCCCGGGACGCCTCATCGATCGGGTCGAGTCGCGCATCTTGCGCGGCTGGGTCTCTCGCGCCTCCGGGGCGCGTTTTCGGCTCGGTGCTCTTTCGCCGCCGCGGGCCATGCGCTCGCGGCGGCCTTTTGCTGCCCGGGGTCGGGCTGGCGTGGTGTCGGTTTCCTACAGGAGGAGATGGTCTGATGATTGCTCGCCGGTCGGTCTCGTTGGCGTTGGTGTGGTTGTGCGCGGCGGCGGGTGCCCTGGTGTGGTGCAGCGCGCCGGCGCTGGGGCAGCGGCTGCATGAATTCGGCAAATCGTTCGGGAGTGCAGGCTCGGGGGATGGGCAGTTGATGCGTCCTGGCGAGTTGGCGGTGAATGAAGAAACCGGCGATGTGTATGTGGTGGATCGGGGCAACGGGCGTGTGGAGATCTTCAGCTCGACGGGCGCGTATGTGGGTCAGTTCAACGGGAGCGCGACTCCGACTGGGGCGTTTTTTTGGCCCGCCAACGAATCCTTCAGTATCGCACCGGAAGGCGCGATCGCTGTGGACAACTCGAAGAGCCCGCTCGACCCCTCCAAAGGTGACGTGTACGTGGTGGACACCGGCCACGGTGTGATCGACAAGTTCACCTCGAACGGCATGTACCTCGGGCAGCTGACCGGCATCTCGCCTGGTTCACCGTTCCCGGCCAGCAAAATCGACGGCAAGTCAAACGGCATTAATGCCGTTGCGGTGGATCCGAGTGGCGCCCTCTGGGTGCAGTCATCGCTGTCAGGGGGGGGATATGAATCAATCTACCAGTTCAGTGATGCGCTGACCAACGAATACGTGTCGGCGATCACACCGCGATTCCCACAAGCATCTGACGGGCACGCAGGAGTGGTGAGCACCGGGACGCCCGCAGAGATCGGCCTTGCTTTCGACTCGGAAGGCAGCTTCTATCTCGGGCAGCGACTCGAAATCTTCAGCAAATTAACGGTTCCCGCGAAGTTCGACGAGGCGGGGGAACTCCTCGCGGAAAAGCTGGACGGTGAAGAAACAACCGGCCTCGCGGTCGATCTGTCGAGCAACGACGCTTATTTCGATAACGAAACGAGCGTCGTGGCATTCGGCCCGTCTGGCTCATTGATCGAGCGCTTTGGCTCGGGCACTTTGAACGCGAGCGAAGGGATCGCGGTCAATGCATCCACGGGGACCGTGTACACCTCGGATGCGAGCAGTCAAGCAGTCGATGCATTCACGGCGTTCGTGGTGCCCGACGCTACGACTGGCGCGGCTTCGAATCTTGCCGAAACGTCGGTGACGGTCAACGGGGTCGCGAGCGCAGACGGCCTGCCGGTCACCTCGTGCGAATTCGAATATGGCACGAGCGAATCCTATGGGCAGAGCGTGCCGTGCTCGTCCAATCCCGGGTCCGGCGAACGCCCGGTTGCTGTCAGCGCGGAACTGAAGGGTCTGAAACCGCTGACCAGGTACCACTACCGGTTGAAGGTGTCTAACGCCAACGGCTCCAACGAGGGACGAGATTCCACCTTCGTGACCCCCGAGCCGGTCGGGATCTCCGAAGAGAGCGTGTCGGACGTCTCTGCCGCCAGTGCGCTGTTCAGCGCGCAGGTCGATCCCGGTGGCGCCGACACGACGTATGAGTTCGAATATGGCACCAGCACCTCCTATGGCGAAAGCCTGCCGGTCCCCGCTGGTGATCTCGGCGCCGGGACGAGCGGCGCCCTGGCGTCGGTTCGTGCACAGGGTTTGTCGCCGGAAACGACTTATCACGTGCGGATCGTCGCTACCAACGTGCTCGGCACCGTGTATGGACCCGACGAGACGTTCACGACGCAGGCGGGCGGCGGCGCATTCGCGCTGCCGGACGGCCGCGAGTGGGAAATGGTCTCGCCGCCGGTAAAGTATGGGGCGAGCATGGAACCCCTGGGCGCAAAAGGGGTGATCCAGGCGTCGGCGGACGGTGGTTCGATCTCCTACGTAGCGAGCGGGCCGGTGGTCGCCAATCCGGTCGGCAACCCGAGTCCGCTCGAGCCGACGCAGGTGCTGTCCAGGCACGGCACCGGCGGCTGGTCATCGGAAGACATCGCCACACAGCACAACGAGGCGACGGGGACGCACTACGAAACTGAATACGGCATGTTCTCGTCCGATCTCTCGTTGGCGCTTGTCGAGCCGCGTGGCGCTACGCCGCTGTCTCCTGAAGCGACCGGAGAAACCCCGTATGTGCGTGACGACATCGATGGCGGCTACGTGCCGCTGGTGAGCGCCGGCGACGTGCCGCCCGGAACGGAGTTTGGTGGAGGAGGGGGGCATCGCGTGGATGCGATTGTCGGCACGCCCGATCTCTCGCATGTGATTCTGACGTCCGAAGGAGCGCTGCTGACAAGCAATGCGGAACCTGAAGCATCCAACATATATGAGTGGTCTGGAGGGCAACTGCAGCTGGTGAGCATTCTTCCGGGCCCGGGTGAGAAGGCAGCCAAAGGTGGCTACCTCGGCGAAAGCTGGACAGACATCAGAAACGCGATCTCGGATGACGGCTCTCGCGTCTTCTGGTCGGAAAAATCGGCCGGAGAAGGACCGCTGTATATGCGCGATACCGTAACCGCCCAGACGGTGCAGGTCGATGCGCCGGCGCCGGGGGTATCGCCGCCTCCCAGGTATGATCCATATTTTCAGCTTGCCAATGCTGACGGTTCCAAGGTGTTTTTCCTGGAAAATGAGCCGTTGACCCCGAACTCGAAGCTGCCTCCGACGGAATACCGGAACACGCCGAGCGACCTATATGTGTATGACACCGAAACGGGCACATTGACGGACCTGTCGGTAGACGCCAACGCCGGCGAACCGGCCGAAGTGCAGAACATGGTTCTGGGGGCGAGCGAAGATGGTTCGGTGGTGTATTTTGTGGCGACGGGCGTGCTGGGGAACGGGGCGGAAAGTGGGGCGGAATCGGGCAAGGACAACCTTTATGTGGAGTCGGAGACCGGCTCCACATGGTCCACGAGGTTCATTGCGGTCCTATCCAAAGAAGATTCCAACGACTGGGGCCTGACAAATGGAGGTATTGGGAATAATCCTGGGCAGAACACATCCAGGGTCTCCCCGGATGGTCACTACCTGGCGTTCATGTCGCAGCGCAGCCTGACTGGCTATGACAATCGCGATGCGAACAGCGGGCAGCCGGACGAGGAGGTCTTCCTCTACGACGAGGTGACTGATCAGTTGCGATGCGCCTCCTGCGACCCGACGGGCGCGCGACCGGACGGACTGCTTGTGGCTCACGAACGGGAACGGCTCGTCGATCCGGAGGGCCTGTGGGAGGGTCACTGGCTGGCGGCGAGCATCCCCGGGTGGACGCAGTCGAATAACCCCGGGAAACGAGCAGCGGCGGTATACCAGTCGCGCTACCTGTCAAACGAAGGGCGGCTGTTCTTCGACAGCGCCGATGGGCTCGTCCCGGAGGACACGAACGGCGAGGAGGATGTCTACGAGTATGAGCCGCAGGGGGTTGGCCGCTGTGCGCACGGAGATGGTTGCGTGTCGTTGATCTCCTCGGGGACCTCCTCTGAAGAATCTGAGTTTATGGACGCCAGTGAAAGCGGGAACGATGTGTTCTTCCTGACGGCGGCTAGGCTCACCCCACAGGATGTGGACACGTCCTTCGATGTGTATGACGCGCATGTGTGCTCCGAAAGCGAGCCGTGCGTGAGTCAGCCGGTTCTGCCGCCTCCGTGCACAAGCGGGGATGCGTGCAAGGCTGCGCCCTCGCTGCAGCCGGCGATCTTTGGAGCCCCGGCGAGCGCGACGTTCTCGGGATCGGGCAACGTCGTGTCATCCATCGTGGTGGGCCCGAGCACGCCGAAGACGGCGGCGCCAAAAAGAGCGAAGAAAAGCAAGCGGAAGCGGTCTGGCAATAAGCCCAAGCGCAAGCGTAGGGGTACAAGCTGGGGGCTCGCGAGCCGAAAGAGCTTGTCCGTGAGGACGAGGCGTTAAGGGGGAGCGGGGATGAGAAAGCTACATCACAGGCTCACGCGGGTGAAGACGGCGGCTGTACTGATATTGGCGTGCGTCGCTGGTCATGTTGACTGGCGTTGTCGCTGCTCCGGCGTTCGCCGAAGGCGGAGAGCCGTGGTGGCACGTGACCACAATAGCGGCGCCGAGCGATCTAGCGCCGGGGAGCATCGACCAGGTTCTGGTCACAGCGAACAATCTCGGCGACGGCGAAGCGAGCGGGTCCAGCGCGCCGATCGTGGTCTCTGACAAGCTGCCTCCTGGAATCGTGACCGGTCGGGATCAGGGGGACTGTTGGGCCTTCGGCTATTCATTGGGCGGCGGTGAATGCTCGCTCGCAACGGTGACGTGCACGTTTGGGCAGGAGATCGCCGCCGTACGAACGGTGCATAGCGTCGAATTGACGGTGCGGGTCGAACGCGAGGGCGGAGATCGGGGGTCAATGAAGCGGTCGCCGAAGGTGGCGGCGCGGCACATCGTGATCAACGACGCAGTCACTGACCGTCAGCGAAGCGAGTACACCGTTCGGGGTCGAAGATTTCGAATTGACTCCGGAAAGTGTTGGGGGTGTGCCCGATACGCAGGCCGGGTCCCATCCGTTTCAGCTCACGTCGACGCTCGACTTGAACCAACAGACGGGGTCTGGGAATGGTCGAATCGGCGGGCTTGGCGAAGGACCTGCGCTTCTATCTCCCGCCGGGCATGGTCGGCAATCCGAACGCCGTTCCCGCAGTGCACAACGCGCGAGTTCGCCACCACTCCCCCGGATACCGAAAACACCTGTCCGCTGAATACGGTGGTTGGTGTTGCGAACACCACTCTGATAATTCCCTATATTTCGCCGAATCCAGTGACGATTCCGGTGCCGGTGTACAATCTCGTGCCGCAGGTGGGTGAGCCGGCACGCTTTGGGTTCGTGATAGCTGGCGACCCGGTGATCCTCGATACCTCGGTGCAGACCGGCGGTGACTACGGCGTGGTGGTGAACGTCGGCAACATCTCCCAGAATCTCGATCTGCTCGCCAGCCAGGTGACGTTCTGGGGTGTGCCGGGCGATCCGCGCCACAACTCGGCGCGTGGCTCGCACTGCCTGTTCTTCGGGAAGCGGGCCATGCGAACCTCTCAACGAAGTCAACCCACAGCCGATGCTTGACGCTCCCGACGTCGTGTTCGGCGCCGTGGACCCCGACGGTCTCCGCGGATTCGTGGACGGAACCTACGGTGCAGAGAGACTGGGGAATACACGCTGCAGGACCAATATGGGGATGCACTGGGCTTGTCAGGGTGCAACCGGTTGACGTTCGAACCGTCGATCAGTGTCGCGCCCGACGGGCAGGCAGGGAGCAGCCCGACAGGGTTGACGGTCGGGATCCACGTGCCGCAGACCGCGGGGCTGAACCCGACGGGGACGCGCAGTCGACGGTCAAGAACACGACCGTGACGCTGCCGGCAGGCGTTGCGCTGAACCCGGCGGCGCGCGGATGGCCTCTCCGCGTGCGGCTTGAAGGCAAGTCGGTCTGGAAGACGCCGAAGAAGCGGCGCTGCCCGGAATCTTCGAAGGTCGGGACGGTCGAAATCGACACGCCGCTGCTGCCGAACCCGCTTGTCGGCGCGGCGTACCTGGCGACGCAAGATCGCGAACCCGTTCGGGATCGCTGATCGCGCTGTACATCGTCGCGCGAGATCCGGTCTCGGGAGTGGTGATCAAGCTCGCCGGACAAGTCACGCCGAACCCGGTGACGGGCCAGCTGGTCTCGACGTTCAAGGAAACCGCCGCAGCTGCCGTTCGAAGACCTCAGCCTGAACTTCTTCGGAGGCTCGCGGGCGCCGCTGGGAACGCCGGCGCTGTGCGGTGGGTATACGACGACGGCGTCGATCGAACCGTGGTCGGGGAACGCGTCGGTGGAATCCTCCTCGACTTTCCAGATCACCTCGCGGGCCGAACCACACGCCGTGCAGTGACCCGCTGCCGTTCCATCCGACGCTGGCAGGCGGGTTCGACGAATATCCAGACGGGCGGGTACACGCAGCTGACGACGACGATGAGCCGCGAAGACGGCGAACAGAACCTGCAGGCGATCCAGCTGCACTTCCCCGAGGGCCTGATCGGGCAGTCTCTCCCAGGTCCAGCTGTGCGGAGAACCGCAGGCCGACGAAGGGACCTGCGGCTCCGGAAAGCGAGATCGGCGAAACGACGGTCAGCGTGGGCTTGGGTGGCAACCCCTTCAGCGTGGTCGGCGGGAAGGTCTACATCACCGGCCCGTACAAGGGCGCGCCGTTTGGCCTGTCGATCGTGAACCCGGCGAAGGCGGGCCCGTTCGACCTCGGCAATGTGGTGGTGCGCGCGAAGATCGAAGTGAACCCGATCACGGCGGCGTTGACGGTCACGACGGACCCGTCGGGGCCGTACGCGATCCCGCACATCCTCGACGGGATCCCGTTGCAGATCAAGCATGTCAACGTGTTGATCAACCGCACGAAATTCGTGTTCAACCCGTCCAATTGCACGCCGACGGCGATCACTGCGGCCCTGACGAGCAGCGAAGGCGCGAGCGCGAATCATCTCGGTGCCGTTCCAGGTCACCAACTGCGCGACGCTGAAGTTCAAGCCGAAATTCGCGGTCTCGACGCCGGGGAAGACCTCGCGCACGAACGGGACGAGCCTGGCGGTGAAGCTGACCTACCCGGTCGAAGAAGGCCAGGCGAACATCGCGAAGGTCAAAGTCGAACTGCCCAAGCAGCTGCCGTCCAGGCTGCCGACGTTGCAGAAAGCGTGCACGGAAGCCGCGTTCGACGCGAACCCGGAATCCTGCCCGGCGGCCTCGAAGGTCGGGGAAGCGATTGCGACGACACCGACGATCTCCGGTACGTTCACGGGCCCGGCGTACTTCGTTCGCCACGGCGGCGCGGCGTGGCCCGAACTGATCGTCGTGCTGCAAGGGCGAGGACGGCGTCACGGTCGATCTGCACGGCGAAACGTTCATCAGCAAACGGGCGTGACGAGCAGCACATTCAACACGGTGCCGGATGTGCCGGTCGGCAGCTTCGAACTCAAACTGCCGGCGGGCCAGTACTCGGCGCTCACCGCGAACGGGGCGAACCTGTGCGGCAAGAGCCTCACGATGCCGACCGAATTCGTGGCGCAGAACGGCGTGAAACTCACGCAAAACACGAAGATCGCCGTCACGGGCTGCCCGAAGGCGAAGAAGGCTCACACGAAGGCGGCGCACAAGAAGAAGCGGGGCAGGGGTGCTCATGGCAAGGGCAAGCGCGCCAACAGAAGGGCTAGAGCCGGTAGAGGCGCGGTGATCGCGGTGCCTTCCCGCGCTCGCGGCGGTGGTGCCGATCGTGGCCGGGGCGCCGGCCACGACGTGGCGTGCCGTCCTGCCCACGGGGACGTGGACCGGGGCGGTGGCCGCGGTGGCGTGGCCGAGATCCAGCGCGCGCGGATGATCGCAGCACTGGTCGAGGTCGCCAGGGAGCGCGGGGCGAGCGGGGTGACCGTCGCTCATATAGTGGCGCGCTCGGGGGTCTCGCGCAGGACGTTCTACGAGCTGTTCGAGGATCGCGAGGATTGTTTTCTCGCGGGGTTCGACCTGGCGGTGCAGGGCGCGGCGCGGCGTGTGCTCCCGGCCTACGGGGTGCGGGGCACGTGGCGGGAGCGTGTCAGGGCGGGTCTGGGTGCGCTGCTCGAGTACCTCGACGATGAGCCGGGGATGGGGGCGCTGTGCGTGGTCGACGCGCTCGGGGCGGGCCCGGTCGCGCTGGAGCGCCGCAGCGAGGTCGTGCGGGTGTTGATCGACGTGGTGCACGAGGGTCGCAAGGAGGCGCGGGGCTGCGGCGAAGCCGACGCGGCTGACGGCGGAGGGCGTGGTCGGCGCGGTGCTGGCGGTGTTGCACGCGCGGCTGGCGGCCGGCGACGCGCGGGCGAATGGCGCCCGGGGAAATGGCGCACGGGTGGTTGGGGCGCGCGCGGACGGTGCCCAGGAGGTAGGTGGGCGGGCGGGCGGTGCGCGCGCGAGCGGCGCCCAGGAGGTCGGCCCGTCGGGCGGCGCCCGCGAGGGCGGCAGGCGGGCGAGTGGCGCCCCGCCGATGGCACCTGCTCGGCCCGCTTGATGGGGATGATCGTGCTGCCCTATCTCGGCAAGGCCGCCGCCGCACGAGAGACCTCCCGGCCCGCGGCCCGCCGCAAGCCCCCCACGCCTCCCAGCGGCGATCCGCTGCGCGAGCTCGACATGCGCCTCACCTACCGCACGGTGCAGGTGCTGCTCGCGATCGCGGCGCTCGGTGGGCGGGGGCCGGGTCCGAGTAACCGTCAGGTCGCGGAGGCGGCCGGGGTCGCCGATCCCGGCCAGATCTCCAAGCTGCTCGCGCGCCTGGAGCACCTCGGCCTGATCGAGAACGAGGGTGGCCCTCCCGCGCCGGGAGAGCCGCACGTGTGGCGGCTCACGCCCAAGGGCGCGGAGATCGAGCGAACGATCCGCCGCCAGACCACGCCCGCGGACGGCTGAGTCCTACGCCCCGGCCCCAGCCCCGCCGCGGCCCTCGCCCCCCGCGAAGCGCGCGGCACCGCGGATCGCGTCCTCGAACACGTCCGGGCCGGCGCAGGACTCCAGCGCGAGACCCTCGGGGAGCGGCATCCCGAGGCCGTGGATCGCGGCGGAGCGGTCGGCGAGCATCGTGCGCTGCGGGAAGCGGGCGAGGTTCTCGGCCAGCTCCAGCGCTCGCTCGAGGTGGCGGCCGGGGGGGACCACCTCGGTGACGAGCCCGATCGAAAGAGCCTCGGCGGCGTCCATGATGCGCCCGGTGAGGATCATGTCCAGCGCCCGGCCGAGGCCGACGATGCGCGGCAGGCGTTGGGTGCCGCCGTCGATCAGCGGGACGCCCCAGCGGCGCTCGGGGAAGCCGAGGCGCGAGTCCTCCGTGGCGATCCGCAGGTCGCACCACAGCGCCAGCTCCAGCCCGCCGGCGAGCGCGAAGCCGGAGATCGCGGCGACGGTCGGCTTCAGCGGTGTGAGGCGGGTGAAGCCCATCGGGCCCTCGGGTGCGGTGAGGCGCCCGCCGAAGGACTCGATCGCCTTCAGGTCGGCGCCGGCGCAGAAGGAGACGCCGCCCGCGCCGGTCAGCACCAGCACGCGAGCCTCGTCATCGGCTTCGAAGCGCAGGTAGGCCTCATGCAGCGCGACGGCGGTGGGCCCGTCGACGGCGTTGCGCCGCTCCTGGCGGTCGATCGCTCAGCAGCGCCGCGGAGCCGCGACGCTCGTAGGTGACCAGCAGCACCACTCACTCGCGAGTCGCCTTCGGGCTCGCTCGGCTCGGCGCTTGCGCTCATCCCGCGCCCCGCGTTGCCTGCCGCAACTACCAGCCGCCGCTGAAGCGGTCTCCGTTGGGGTGCGAGCGCGCCGCCGCGACACGTGCGTCTTTGCGCTTTTCCAGTCGTTTCTGCAGCAGGCTGGCGAGCAGGATGAAGGTCGGGAAGAAGATGATCAGGATGAACCCGGCCAGCGTCACGACCTTGTCGTCGGTTGCCCCGTAGAAGCCGCGTCCGTCGTTCATCGCGAGCGCCGCGGGCGCGGACAGCAGCAACAGGGCGGCGGCGGTGGGGAGGCTCCAGAGCAGGCGGCGCATGAGAGTAAGGATGGTATCGGAAGGCGCGGCCTACCATGCGAGCGATGGCTGTGCTGATCGCATCGGATCTCCACAAGGAGATCGCCGGCAAACCGCTGCTGCGCGGGGTGTCGTTCAAGCTGGAGCGGCGCGAGCGGATGACGATCGCCGGGCGCAACGGCGCCGGCAAGACGACGCTGCTGCGGATGCTGTCCGGGGAGGAGTCGATCGACAAAGGCGAGCTGAGCCTGCAGAAGGGCGCCCGCGTGGCGCTGCACGACCAGCGCCCCCCGCGCGAGCGTGGGGTGGCCCTGCGCGAGTACGTGCTCTCCGGCTGCGCGCAGGAGCTGGCCGCGGAGCGTGAGCTGGCGCAGCTGGAGCAAAAGATGGGGGAGGGCGTGGCAGCGGGCACCGAGGAGACGACACTGGACCGCTACGCCCGCGCGCAGGCACGGCTGGAGGCGCTCGGGGGCTACCTGTGGCGCGACCGCGCCACGGTGATGACGCGCGGGCTGGGGTTCGCCGAGGAGGACTTGGAGCGTCCGCTTGATACCTTCTCCGGCGGGCAGCTGACGCGCGCCTCGCTCGCTCGCGCGCTCGCGACGAACGCCGACGTGCTGCTGCTGGACGAGCCGACCAACCACCTCGACATCGAGTCGCTGGAGTGGCTGGAGCAGACGCTGACAGGCCTCGACACCGCGATCGTGCTGGTGGCCCACGACCGCTGGTTCCTGGAGGCCGTCGGCACCGCCGTGCTGGAGCTCGAGGCCGGCCGCTCGCGCTTCTTCGCCGGCAGCTGGCACAACTGGCGCCGCGAGCAGGCCGCGCGCGAGATCGCGCAGGGCAAGGCGATCGACAAGCAGCAGGCGGAGATCGCGCGGATGGAGCACTTCATCGAGCGCTTCCGCTACAAGGCGACGAAGGCCAAACAGGCGCAGTCGCGCGTGAAGAAGCTGGCGAAGATCGAGCGGATCGAGCGCGATCCGCGCGACGGTCAGGGCCTGGAGTTCGCGTTCAAGGCGCCTGAGCGCTCCGGCAGGGTGATCTTCGAGCTGAACGACGCGCGCGTGGAGGTCGGGGGGGAAACGGCTTTGGATGGTCGCTCCGCGGCCGGGGGCCGCTCCGCGGGGCTGAGCTCGCAACGCGCAGACGGCGCTGGTGGGGCTGGCGCCAAGGATGGTGTACCCGCCACCCCCGATGGGGTGCCCGCCCACCCGATCGTCCTGCTCGAGCACGCCGAGCTGTGGCTGGAGCGCGGCGAGCACGTCTCGCTCGTCGGCCCCAACGGCAGCGGCAAGACCACGCTGATCGCGACGCTCGCGGGGCAGCGGCCACTGGCAGCGGGGCGGCTCAGCAGCGGGCACAACGTGCAGGTCGGCTACCTCTCCCAGCACGCGGACGAGCTGGGCGCGGGCGGCCCGCCGAGCCAGAGCGTGCTCGACGCCGCGCAGCGCGCTACGGGTCTCACCCCGAACAAGGCCAGGGCGCTGCTCGGCCGCTTCCTCTTCTCCGGCGAGGAGGCCGAGAAACCGCTCGCCGGCCTCTCCGGCGGGGAGCGCCGCAGATTGTCGCTCGCGGTGCTGGTGCACTCCGGCGCGAACGTGCTGATCCTCGACGAGCCCACCAACCACCTCGACATCGAGAGCCGCGAGGCGCTGGAGGACGCGCTGCGCGCCTTCCAGGGAGCGGTGCTGCTCGTCTCCCACGACCGCGCGCTGCTGGACGCCGTCGGCACCCGCACGGTCGCCGTGGAGGGCCGCACGCTGCGCAGCTACGAGGGCGGCTGGCCGGAGTACGTGAGGGTGCGCGAAGAGCGCCGAGCCGCGGGCGAGGCTCCTGATGGTTCGGGCGTCTCCACCAACGGGCATGGCGCGAGGCAGCGCGGCCGCGAGGGCACGGGTGACGGCGATGGAGCGGGTGCTGGCGACCGAGCCGCCCGCACAAATGGCATTGCCCCCGGCGAGGCGGCTGGCGCGAAGCCGAAGGCGGCCAGGGCCAAGCCCAATGCCAAGCCCAATGCCAAGTCGAAGGGCCCCTCCAAGAACCGCCTCAACGACCAGCAGCAGGCCGAGCTTGCGATCGAAGCGGCCGAGGCCGCGCTGCGCGAGGTCGAGGACGCGCTGGCCGACCCGGCGGCGTGGGCCACCAAGTACGAGTCGGCCAAGTCCGAGGCCCGCCACACGGCGGCGCGCCGCACGGTCGAGGCCGCGTACGCACGCCTGGAAGTACTGGCGGGGTGAGGAGCCCCACCTTTCGCCTGCACACGTCCCGAAGCCACTGCGGCGGGGGGCGGCCGAACTAGACTGAGGCACGATGGACGACCGCAAGAAGACCGTGCGCAACGTGGCGATCCTGCTGCTGCTCGCCGCGGCGGTTGCCTACCTGCCCGGCGGCGCACGCGCGGCGGCCACCTTCCAGACGATCCTCGGCGTCGCGTTCATGCTCGGCATCGGCTTCGCCGGTCTGTGGTTCTACCGCCAGTATCACGTCGCCCTCTACAGCCTCGGCGACCGCCGCCGCGCGCTGCTGTACGGGTCGATCGGCGTGGCGGTGGTGACCGTGGCGGCCAAACCGCGGATGTGGGAAACGAGCTTCGGCGAGTTCGCCTGGTTTGTGCTGGTGGGGCTTGTCGCGTACACGTTGTTCGCGCTCTACCGCTACTCGCGCAGCTATTGACCACGCGCCCGTTGCCGAGCACGCCGGCCTCGCCGAGCACACCCGCGCCGGTTCCCCATCCCGATCGCCCGCGCCGCCGATGACCGCGACCCTCGCCGAGCAACGCCGCGGGCTCCCCGACCAGCCGGGGGTGTACCTCTTTCGCGACGGCAAAGGTCGCGTGGTCTACGTCGGCAAGGCGAAGTCCATCCGCAAGCGCGTCGCCTCGCACTTCGCCAAGGCCAAGTTCCGTCCAGCCCCGGCCATGCGGAGATGGTCGCCGCCGTCGAGCAGATCGAGTTCGTCGTCGTCGGCTCCGAGGCCGAGGCGCTGCTGGCGGAGCAGAGCTTCATCAAGCAGTACCGCCCCCGCTTCAACATCCGCCTGCGCGATGACAAGTCCTACCCGTTCATCGCGATCTCGCTCGACGAGGAGTTCCCGCGCGTGTACTTCACGCGCGAGCGCCACCGCCCCGGCAGGGCCTACTTCGGCCCCTACTCCAACGCCAAGCGCGTGCGCGGCACGCTCGACCTGCTGACGAAGATCTTCATGTTCCGCTCCTGCACCGGTCCCGAGCCGGGGCGACGCAGCGGCAGTCCCTGCCTGGACTACTACATCAAGCGCTGCGAGGCTCCTTGCGTCGGCTACGTCACCAAGGAGCAGTACCGCCGCGGCATCGACGGCGTGGTGGACTTCCTCTCCGGGCGCTACCGCACGATCGAGCGCGACCTGCAGGCGCGGATGAAGGCCGCGGCGCAGGCGCAGGAGTACGAGCAGGCGACGCTGGAGCGCAACCGTCTGCGCGCGGTGCGTTCGCTGCTGGAGCGCCAGCGCGTCGCCAGCGAGTCGATCGGCACGCTCGACGCTGTAGCGGTCGCGCTCGACGGCACCGAGGCCAACGCGCAGGTGTTCCAGGTGCGCGACGGGGTGCTTTCCGACCGCCAGTCGTTTTACCTCGCCAACGAGGTCGAGCGCGAGCTGCCCGAGGTGGCGGAGGAGTTCATGCTCCAGTACTACGCCGGCCACTCCTCGATTCCCGCGCAGATCGTGGTGCAGCGGGAGATCCTGCAGGAGGACCGCAACGCCCTTGCCGAGGCCCTCGCCAGCCGCCGCGGCGGCCCTGTCGAGCTGCGCGCCGCCGAGCGCGGCGACAAGCGCCGCATCCTCGAGCTCGCCGAGCGCAACGCGCGCCTCGCGCTCGATCAGGAGCACCTGCGCGCCGAGCGTCGCCGCCAGAGCCGCGTCGAGGCGCTGGAGGGTCTGCAGCGCGCGCTCGGGCTCGACGTGCCGCCAGTCAGGATCGAGTGCTTCGACATCTCCAACCTCGGCGGCACCCACACGGTCGCCTCGATGGTCGTGCTGGAGGGCGGCGCGCCGAAGAAATCCGATTACCGGCGTTTCAAGATCCGCACGCTGGAGGAGGGGGTGCCCGACGACTACGCGGCGATGGCCGAGGTGCTGGGCCGCCGCTTCGCTCAGTGGGAGCGACAAACCGACCTCTCCCCGCACGACCCCGACTACGACGCGAGCTTCGCGGCGCTGCCCAACGTCGTGGTGATCGACGGTGGCCGGGGCCAGCTCGCCGCCGGGATCGAGCCGCTGCGTGGCTTCCGCGAGCGCGGCGTGGCGGTGATCTCGCTCGCCAAGCGGATCGAGGAGGTGTTCATCCCCGGCCGCCGCACGCCGCTCGTGCTCGACCACTCCACGCCCGAGCTGCAGCTGCTGCAGCGCGCCCGCGACGAGGCCCACCGCTTCGCGATCACCCACCACCGCGGCCGTCGCGACCGCGCGCTCACCAGCTCGCTGCTGGACGAGCTGCCGGGCGTGGGCCCCGCGCGCAAGCGCGCCCTGCTCGCCCACTTCGGCTCGCCCGAGGCGGTAGTCGGAGCCTCGCGCGAGGAACTGCAGGCGGTGCCGGGGCTGCCGGCGAAGGTGGCGAGGGATCTGCATGCACATCTCAACAGGACAGGGTGATCGGCTGCGATCCCATTCCGCTGGCACACTTCGCGGGGGCGGGCGGGTTCCGACCTCGGCCTCGCCTGCGCCTGGGCCGTCTCAGAGGCGTTACCGGTAACAGACTGGTGTCGCCGATGTCCGCGCGAGGCGGCACAATCAAGCCATGTCCGTATTCCGACCGCTTCGAAGCCCGCTGCGCTTCCAGAGCAAGCCGGACGTGAGCTCGAGCCTCAAGGAGCTCGTCGTGATCACGGGTTTCTCCGGCGCCGGCAAGTCGACGGCGATGAACGTGTTCGAGGATGCCGGCTACTTCTGCGTGGACAACCTCCCCCCGGAGATGATCCGCTCCCTGACCGAGCTGTTCATGCACGAGGGCTCCAAGGTCGAGCGCGCGGCGGTCGTCTCCGACGTGCGCGGCGGCGTCTACTTCGAGGCCTTGCAGGCTGTCGTCGATGACCTCGCCTCGGCCGGCCTCGCCCACCACGTGCTGTTCCTCGAGGCCGCCGAGCAGACGCTCGTCAACCGCTACAAGGAGACTCGCCGTCGCCATCCGCTGGCGCCCGACGGCTCGGTCACCGCCGGCGTCGCGGCCGAGCGCGCGCTGCTGGAGCCGCTGCGCAACCGCGCCGACGTGGTGATCGACACGACCGGCATGTCGGCCGCGATGCTGCGCGGCAAGATCGCCGACGAGTTGGTGCCGCGCCGTGCCACCGGGAGGCTCGCGCTGACGTTCATGAGCTTTGGCTTCAAGCACGGCCCGCCGCGCGAGGAGGACCTCGCCTTCGACGTGCGCTTCCTGCCCAACCCCCACTATGTGCCAGAGCTGCGCGAGCTCACCGGCGAGGATCCCCGGGTGGTCGAGTACGTCCGGCGCGACGGGCGTCTGGATGAGCTGTACGAGCGGTTGTATGCGCTGCTCGACTTCCTGCTGCCGCAGTACGTCGCCGAGGGGCGCGCGCATCTGGTGGTGGCGATCGGCTGCACCGGTGGCCGGCACCGCTCGGTGGCGATCGCCGAGGGGCTGGCGGCGCGCTACCGCGAGCAGGACGGCCTCACGGTGGCGGTCACCCATCGCGACATCGACAAGCGCTCGCGCGACTCCTGACGGGGACCCGAGCAAGCTGCGCCTGACGCGCGCGGCCTGCGCGCTTGGTCGAGTTCCCCGCGCTCGCGCGACTCCTGACACGCAGACCCGCCGCGGTTTCCCATGCGTGCCACGGCCACGGCGCCCCGGTCTGCGCAGTGCGTCAGACTGCCGCCGATGATCGACCACCTTGGAGTCGAGGTCGCCGACCTCGCGCGCTCAGCGGCCTTCTACGACGCGGTGTTCTTCGCGATCGGTGTGCGCCGCATGCACGAGGGCGAGCACGCGATCGCCTACGGCGTGACCGCCCCGGCCTTCTGGATCGTCACCCGCGGGCGCCCGCCCGCGCCCGGCTACGGCCACGTCGCCTTCCGCGCTGCCGGGCGCGTAGCGGTGGATCATGCCTACAGGGCTGGTCTCGCCGCCGGCGGGCGGGGCGATGGCGAGCCGGGCCCGCGGACACGATATGGGCCGCTCTACTACGCCGCCTACCTGCTCGACCCGGATGGCCTGCGTGTGGAGATCGTCGCCAACTCGCGTTGATGTGGCGCGCGGGCTGGGTGAGGCGAGCGGTAGGGGGGTGCGCATATTAACTTTTTAGAAGCCGTGCGCCATTGCTATCGGGCTTGAAATTTTTTATACATGCCCCAGCCCCTCGGTACATGTATATATATACGATAGCTATCGTAGTCTCGGAACACTGGCCAGGCGAAGCCGCCTCGTGCCGCCGGTCCGGTAGCCTTTGGTGTGCAAGCCGGGTCGTCGGGGAAACGCTCCCACGGGCCGGCATCGCTCGTTTTCGTGCTCATCGCCCGTTGTTGAGGTGCCCTCGCATAGGAGGCTTGAGAGGAAAGAAATGCCCGTACGTGTCGCAATCAACGGATTTGGCCGCATCGGCCGCAACGTGCTGCGCGCCGCGAATGCACGCGCGGATGCAGACGCGCTCGAATGGGTGGCGGTCAACGACCTCACCGACGCGCGCACGCTCGCGCACCTCTTGAAGTACGACTCGATCAAGGGTCCCTACCCGGGGGAGGTGCGGGAGCGGACCGAAGCCGGGGGACACTCGCCTTCGGCGAGCATCCCCGTTTCGGCCAGCGCGATCGAGGTGGATGGCCACGAGCTGAAGGTGCTGGCCGAGACCGACCCCGCGAAGCTGCCTTGGGAGGAGCTCGGTGTAGACGTGGTGATCGAGTCGACGGGGCGCTTCACCGACCGCGCCCACGCGGCGATCCACCTCGAGCGTGGGGCCAAGAAGGTGATCATCTCCGCGCCGGCGACCGACCCGGACGTGACCGTCGTGCCGGGGGTCAACTTCGAGACCGATTACGACCCCGCCGTGCACCACGTGATCTCAAACGCCTCCTGCACGACCAACTGCCTCGCGCCGGTGGCGAAGGTGGTCAACGACACCGTCGGCATCAAGCACGGGCTGATGACCACGATCCACGCCTACACCGCCGACCAGCGCCTGCAGGATCTCCCCCACAAGGACCTGCGGCGCGCGCGCGCCGCCGCGATCAACCTGATCCCGGCCTCGACTGGCGCCGCCAAGGCGATCGGTCTCGTGATCCCCGCATTGCAAGGCAAGCTGCACGGCTTCGCGGTGCGCGCCCCAGTGCCGACCGGCTCGGTTGTCGATCTGACGGTCGAGTGCGAGCGCCCGACCACCGTCGAGGAGGTCAACGCCGCACTGAAGAGCGCCTCCGAGAGCGCGCCGCTGCAGGGGATCATGGCCTACACCGAGGACCCGATCGTCTCCAGCGACATCGTCGGCTCTGCCTACTCCTCGATCGTCGACTCCCAGCTCACCGCGGTGGTGGACGCTACGATGCTGAAGGTCGTGGCCTGGTACGACAACGAGTGGGGCTACTCCAACCGGCTCGTGGACCTCACGCAGAGGGTCCTGTAGGGAGAGGGTCCGGGGGGATCGTGTGAGAAGCCTCGATGACCTCGACGTGCACGGGCGCCGCGTGCTGGTGCGTGTGGACTTCAACGTCCCGCTCGCCACCGCCGCCGGGGGAGAGGTCGAGCTTGCCGACGACACCCGCATCCGCGCGGCGCTGCCCACGATCGAAGAGCTGCGCGGCAAGTACGCGCGCCTGGTGCTGGTCTCCCATCTCGGCCGCCCGCACGGGCACGTCGAGGAGGCGCTGTCGATGGCGCCGGTCGCGGCGCGCCTGAGCAAGCTGACCGGCGCGCCGGTCGCGCTGGCGCCGGCCGTGGTCGGCGAGGAGGTCAAGGCGCTCACCGAGCGCCTCGGCGACGGCGAGATGCTGCTGCTGGAGAATGTGCGCTTCGAGGAGGGCGAGACCGCCAACGACCCGGCTTTCGCGCACGCGCTGGCGGAGCTCGCCGACGTATACGTCAACGACGCCTTCGGCGTCGCCCACCGCGCGCACGCCTCCACCGAGGGTGTCGCCCGCCTGTTGCCGAGCGCTGCCGGGCGGCTGCTCGAGCACGAGGTGAAGACGCTCACCGGGATCCTCGAACATCCCGCGCGGCCGCTCGTCGCGATCGTGGGCGGCTCGAAGGTCGCGGACAAGATCGCCGTGATCGACCGCTTCCTGCAGGTCGCCGACGTGGTGATGATCGGCGGCGCGATGTGCTTTCCGTTCCTGTGCGCGCAGGGGCACTCCGTGGGCGAGTCGTTATGTTGCGATGAGGATGTCGAGCACGCGCGCCACCTGCTCAAACGGGCGAGCGATACGCACGCGCCTCAGCCCGGCCGCGCGCGCCTGCTGGTGCCGCACGACCTCGTGCTCGGCGACCGTCTCGCCGACGACGCGCAGCACCGTGCGCTCGACGGCGTCGAGGTGCCCGCCGGGTGGATGGGCCTCGACATCGGCCCCGGCACGGCGGAGCGCTACGGGCAGGAGATCGAGCGTGCGGGCACCGTCTTCTGGAACGGCCCGATGGGCGCCTTCGAGTACGCGCCGTTCGCGTCGGGCACGCGCGCGGTCGCCGAAGCGGTGGCGAAGGCGCCCGGGCTGACGGTCGTCGGCGGCGGCGACTCCGCCTCTGCGCTGGCCCACTTCGGCTTGGAGGACGCCGTCGATCACCTCTCGACCGGGGGTGGCGCGACGCTCGAGCTGGTGGAGGGTCGCGCGCTGCCCGGCATTACTGCCCTGGAAGGCACCTGCGTTTCGTGAGTGCGCGCACACCCCTCATCGCCGGCAACTGGAAGATGTACAAGACCGAGGCCGAAGCGGAGCAGTACATTCAGGCGCTGCTGCCGCGACTCGGCGCCGTGAGCGGCGTCGACGTCGGCATCTGCGTGCCCTTCACCGACCTGCGCGCGATGGTCGACTCCGCGCGCGGCTCGCGCGTGGAGGTGTACGCGCAGAACATGCACGCCGAGCCCGAGGGTGCCTACACCGGCGAGATCTCCCCGCCGATGCTCGCCGAGACCGGCGCTCACGGCGTGGTGCTCGGCCACTCCGAGCGGCGCGCCCTGTTCGGCGAGACCGACCGCGCGCTCGCGCTGAAGCTGCCCGCCGCGCTGAACGTCGGGCTGCGCCCGATCCTGTGCGTGGGGGAGAGCGAGACCGAGCGCGCCGCAGGCGACACCGAGCGCAAGCTGCGCCAGCAGATCCGCGACGACCTCGCGGGCCTCGCCGACGAGCAGCTGCCCGAAGTGGCGATCGCCTACGAGCCGATCTGGGCGATCGGCACCGGTCAGACCGCCACGCCCGAGCAGGCCCAGGATGCGGTCGCTTTCGTCCGCGCGCTGATCGCCGACCGCGCGGGCGCCGAGCTGAGCGAGCGGGTGCGAATCCTCTACGGCGGCTCCGTCAACCCCGACAACGCCCCCTCGCTGCTGGCGCTCCCCGACGTGGATGGCGCGCTGGTCGGTGGAGCCTCGCTACAGGCCGACACGTTCGCGTCGATCGTGCAGGCGGCCTCTTGACGACGCTCCCCCTGCCCTGCGCCTGCCTGATCGTGCTGGACGGCTGGGGCCTCGCCGACCCGAGCCCCGGCAACGCCGTCTCGCTGGCGCGCACGCCGGTGTTCGACGCGCTGTGGGGCACCTACCCGCACACCACGCTGACGGCCTCCGGGCGCGCCGTGGGGCTCCCCGAGGGCCAGATGGGCAACTCCGAGGTCGGCCACCTCAACCTCGGCGCCGGCGCTGTCATCCGCCAGGACCTCACGCGTATCAACGACGCCGTGCTCGACGGGGTGTTGAGCGAGAACCCCGCGATCGTGCACGCGCTCACCTGCTCGGAGCGTGTGCACCTGATCGGGCTGGTCTCCGACGGCGGCGTGCACTCCAGCCTCGGCCACCTGCAGGCGCTGCTGGAGCTCGCCGGACGTCTCTCGGTGCGTGACCTCGTGATCCACTGCTTCACCGATGGCCGCGACACCCCGCCCGAATCGGGCATCGAGCACGTCGCGCTGCTCGAACGGTGGTGCCTGGAGCTGTGGCCCCCCGGCTCACGCGGTCGGGTGCGCGTCGGCTCGGTCGTCGGCCGCTGGTACGCGATGGACCGCGACCGTCGCTGGGAGCGCGTCCAGGCCGCCTACGACCTGCTCGTCCACGGCCGCGCCCCCCACCACGAGGAGACCGGCGTGCAGGCCGTGCAGCACGCCTACGACCGGGGGGAGACCGACGAGTTCATCGCCCCCACCACGGTCGGCGACGAGGCGCTGATCCGCCCGTGGGACTCGGTGCTCTGCTTCAACTTCCGCCCCGACCGCATGCGCGAGATCGTGCGCGCGCTGGCCGAGCCTGGGTTTGGCGAGCCCGCCCGCCGCGGGCGACCCGTCCGCCCGCGGGGGTTCGGCCGCACAGGGAGAGTCGGCTCCAGTGGGCTCGTCGGCGGCCGGAGAGCTGCTGCCCGGTTGGGAGGGGCGCCGCGGGATCGAGCCGGTCGACCAGCTCACCACGCTCACCGAGTACGAGGAAGAGTGGGGCTACCCGGTCGCCTTCCCCCCGCAGCGCCCTGCCGTCACGCTCGCCGGGGTGCTCGCCACCGCGCGCGCCTCGCAGCTGCACGTTGCCGAGACCGAGAAGTACGCGCACGTCACCTACTTCTTCAACGGCGGCGACGAGGCGCCCTACGACGGCGAACGGCGCGAGCTGGCACCCTCCGTGCGCGACGTCCCCACCTACGATCTCTCGCCTGAGATGAGCGCCCGCGCGGTCACCGACCGCTTCCTGGCCGCCTGGCGCGAGCACCCGGAGGGTGGGTTTCGGTTCTCGGTGATCAACTTCGCCAACCCCGACATGGTCGGCCACACCGGCGTGATCCCCGCCGCCGTGCGCGCGATCGAGACCGTCGACACCTGCCTGCGCGAGGTCGTCGATGCGGTGCTCGCCGCCGGCGGCGCCTGCCTGATCACCGCCGACCACGGCAACGCCGAGCACATGCTCCAGCCCGACGGCTCCCCCAACACCGCCCACACCTCCAACCCGGTGCCGCTGATCGTCACGCTCCACGGCGTGCGGCTGCTGCAGGGCGAGGGTATCCTCGCCGATGTGGCCCCTACCGTGCTCGCGCTGCTCGGCATCCCCCAGCCGGAGGAGATGTCGGGACGCTCGCTGATCCTATGACGGAGACGCCCCCCACACAGAGTCCCCGTCGCGGCTCACGGCTGCTCGGCCTCGTGTTTGTCGCCGCGGGCATCAACCACTTCGTCATCCCCCGCCCCTACCGCCAGATCGTGCCGCCGTGGACGGCCCGCTGGGCCGGAGCCGACACGATCGTCGCCGTTAGCGGCGTCGCCGAGGTCGCCGGCGGGCTGGGCGTGCTCGTGCCCTCCACCCGGCGCATCTCCGGGCTGTGGCTGATAGCGCTGCTCGTCGCGGTGTTCCCCGCCAACCTGCACATGGCGCTCAATCCCGAGGAGTTTCGCCGCATCCCCCGCTGGGCGCTGTATGCGCGGCTGCCGCTCCAGCCGCTGGCGGTGTGGTGGGCGTGGCGCGCCACGCGCCCGACTCGCCCGCCGAGTAACGCTCGTCCGGCGCGATTCGCCATCTCGCCGCGCCGGCGCGTGGCCATCGGTAGCCGGCGATTGGGATCGCTCGCTGCTATGTTCGATTTGAGCAGGGAGGGTGCGGATCGTGTCCGAACCGAGCGCCATGGCAACCGCAACAGCCGTCAATACCGAACCGCCAGTGCCGGCGAGCATCCTCGCCGCGGGAGCGCAGGCGCTCAGCGAACGGCACGCCACGAGCCGGGGAGACGCTCAGCGAAGGTGAGCTTCGCGCCTGGCGCGGGCTCAAGCGGGCGCACGCCTCGCTCGCCAAACGGGTCGACGCCGAGCTCGAGCGCACCCACGGGCTGCCCCTCTCCTCCTACGAGGTGCTCCACCATCTGGTCGAGTCCCCGGGTGGGCGGATGCGCATGTGCGACCTCGCCGAACAGGCCCAGCTCTCGCGCAGCGGGCTCACCCGGCTGGCTGACCGCCTCGAAAAGGAGGGGCTGTTGGAGCGCTGCTCCTGCGAACACGATGCCCGCGGCGCCTACGCCTGCCTCACCGAGCTTGGCCGCGAGCGCCTCTGTGCCGCGCGGGGCACGCACCTTGCGGTCGTGCGCGAGCAGTTCCTTTCGCGTTTCACCGAGGACGAGCTCGGCGCGCTGGCGGAGCTGTGGGACCGCATCGCCCCCTGCGGGCTAGGGTGCCGCTGACCGAAGCCGGGAGACACTCGCCTTCGGCTCGCATCCCCGTTTCGGCCAGCGCGATGCTGCGTCCTCGGTCGCTCGTGTACCGAAGCCGGGAGACACTTCGTGTCCCCGTTTCGGCCAGCACACTTCGCTCCCTGCGTCCTTGCCTCGCTTGCTCAGCGACTCCCTAGCGGGCTAATTCCCGTCAGCCGTCTCGACGGCCCGTTGGCGGCGCTGGGACTCCTCCGCTTCGGTCGCCAGCTGGTGGCGCATCTCCTCCTCTGCCCGCTGATGGCGCGGTGGCGGCGGTGCATGATGAACGCTCCTCCAAGCGCCAGTACGACCGCCACCAGGCCGTAGATCCCGAACGTCGCGATCGCGTTGCTCGCCGACTGCCCGACGAAGTAGGCGATCAACCCCACGCCTGTCGCCCAGCAGATCCCCCCGAGCGCGTTCCACAGGAAGAACGTGCGCCAGCGCATGTGGTTGGCGCCCGCCAGCCACGAGGCCCACGTGCGCAGACCGAGGATGAAGCGCCCGAAGAACACCGCCTTCGGGCCGTGGCGCTCGAAGAACGGCTCTCCCGTCTCCACCACCATCAGACGCTGGCGGCGGAAGGGGCCGGGCCGTTCCAGCAGCCATCGTCCACCCTTGCGGCCGATCTGGTAGCCGATGTTGTCGCCCACGATCGCCGCCAGCGCCGCGACCGCGATCACCAGCTCGATCTGCATTTTGCCCCGGCTGGCCAGCACCCCGCCCACGATCACCGCGGTCTCACCCGGCACCGGCACCCCGCCCGACTCCGCCATCACCAGCAGGAAGAGGATCGGGTAGCCCGAGACTTCGACCAGGTGGTTGACGTCGATCAGCGAGGCGAACATTGTCTGGTCCCGGCCATGTGGGTGGGTGGGATCGACAGGACGGGCATTGCCTCACGATAGGGCTCTCGCCAAGAACGTCTTTCAAAATACGTGCCGGTCTTTTTGAAAGACGTTCCAAGACCCCTAGGATGCCGCCGTGGCCGCTCTCAGCATCGAAGCCCGCGATCCGGCGTCGAGAGCCCGCGCCGCGACGCTGCACACCCACCGGGGCGACGTGCGCACGCCGGCGTTCGTGCCGCTCGCGACGAAGGCCACCGTCAAAGGCCTGCTGCCGGAGGAGGTTGCCGCGCTGGGGTACGAGATGGTGCTCGGCAACACCTTCCACCTGCTGCTCAACCCCGGCCCCGAGCTGATCGAGCGCTTCGGCGGCGTCGGCGCCTTCATGGGTTGGGAGGGACCGGTCATCACCGACTCGGGCGGCTTCCAGGTCTTCTCGATGGGCCATGGCACCGTGGCGGACGAGATCAAGGCCCGCCCATCCCGTCGCGATCGATCGAGCTCAGCCCATCCCGAGCGCACCGGCGCGATCCTCTCGATCGAGGAGGAGGGGGTGCGCTTTCGCTCCTACGTGGATGGCCGCGAGCGCTTCCTCTCGCCCGAGGGCTCGATGGAGGTGCAGGCCGCGCTGCGCTCGGACATCGCGCTCGTGTTCGACGAGTGCACCCCGTTCCACGTCGATCGCGCCTACACCGAACGCTCGACCGAGCGCACCCACCGCTGGCTGGATCGCTGCCTGAGCTGGCACGCCGAGCACCGGCCCACCGCGAGCAGCTGGTGTACGGGATCGTGCAGGGCGGCGTCCACGAGGACCTGCGCCGCGCCTCCACGCGCACGGTCGCCGCGAGCGGCTGCGACGGCGTGGCGATCGGCGGCTCGCTGGGGGCGGGCAAGGAGCAGATGTACGAAGTGGTCGGCTATGCCACCCGCGAGCTCGGCGGCGAGCACGAGGCGCTGCCCCGCCACCTGCTGGGGATCGGCGAGGTCGATGACCTGATCGCCGGAGTGGAGCTCGGGATCGACACCTTCGACTGCGCGATGCCCACCCGCCTCGGCCGCCACGGCACCGCGCTCGTGCCCGACCCCGCGGGCCGCTGGCGCCTCGACCTCCACAAGGGCCGCTGGCGCGAAGCCGAGGAGCCGCTGCTCGAGGGCTGCCCCTGCCCGGCCTGCGCGCGCGGCCTCTCGCGCGCCTACCTCTCCTACCTCGTGCGCGCCGGCGAGCTCACCGGGATGCGGCTGCTGACGCTGCACAACCTCGCCTTCCTCGCGCGCCTGATGGCTGACCTGCGCGGCGCGATCCTCGCCGGGCGCCTCACCGAGGTAGCCGCCGCGTTGCGCGCGGGCGCGGCGCCGGGGGCCGCGGGCCTCTCGTCTGCTACTTGATGTTGTGCGTTGACCAGCTGCTGCAGCGCGGCCGAGGTCTCTTCGACGTCGTGATAGGAGACTTCGCGCAGCGTGATCTTGGTGGCGGTGGGCGCGCTGGCAACGATGATCGCGACGACCACAACCGCGAGCAGCAGCACGGCAAAGAGCGTCACGAAGAGACGCCGCCCACGCGAGGAGCCGCGCCCCGCGCTCGCGGCCGCGAGCGGTTCGGCCTGGCGCGGAGGCGGTCCCGGGCGCGGCTGGCGAGGCGCGACGTTGCCCCCGCGACTCAGCGCGCGCGTCCGGCCGGTGGCGCCTGTTCCGCGCCCGCACCCGCACCCGCGGCGCCGGCGGCGAGCAGGCTGGTGGCGGCGGTGGCGTGACGGACGCCAGCCCTCCCCCTCCCGCGGGGGTCGTCGGCCGGCTCCACGGGCGCAATGCCGTGCTGGGCGTCGCTCACCGCACGGCCCATTTCCCGCGCGTTGCGGTAGCGATCGCGGGGATCCAGCGCGAGCGCGATCGCCACCGCCTCCGCGAGCTCGGGGCCGGCGGAGGCGACCAGCGTGTCGAGCATCGGTGGCTCCTCCTGCTGCTGCTTGAGTGCCAGCTCGGTCAGTGACGTCGCCTCGTAGGGAAGGCGTCCGGAGATCAACTGGTAGGCGACCACGCCGAGCGCATAGAGGTCGGCCGGCGGACCGGCTTCCTCGCCACGCGCCTGCTCGGGGGCGAGATACGCGGCGGTGCCCAGTACCGAGCCGACCTGGGTGATGCTCGACTGCTCGGTCGCCTTGGCGATCCCGAAGTCGGCGAGCTTGATCTCCCCCTCCAGCGAGCGCAGCAGATTGCCGGGCTTGACGTCGCGGTGCACCACCCCGTGGCGATGGGCGTAGTACAGGCCCTCGCACGCCTGCTCGATGATCGAAGCGGCCTGTTCCACCTCGACCCACCCCTGATCGCGCAGGACCTCCGCGCACGAGTGACCCTCGATGTACTCCATCACGATGAAGTGCTGGCCGGCGCGCTCGTCCAGGCCCGAGTCGAACACCTGCACGATGTTGGGGTGCACGAGCCGCGCCGCCGCCTGCGCCTCGCGCTGGAAGCGCGAGACGAACGTGGGATCCTCGGCCAAGTGCTCGGCCAGCAGCTTCACCGCGACGCGGCGCTCCAAGCGTAGGTCGAAGGCGAGGTGGACGGTGGACATGCCCCCATAGCCCAGCCGGCTCTCCAGACGGTAGCGTGCGGCGATCTCGGTGGCGCTCATCGGCCGCGGCTCCGGCGTGGCTTTGATATCTCCATGGCGCTCATCGGCTTCGGCTGAGCTTGCCGCTCTGCGCCCGCCTCGCGGATGGTGCGTCGAATTGCGAGCGCGACCGGGACTGTCGGCGTTGGGCTCACTGCCCGCTCCCGCCGCTGCCCGTGCCTCCGCTGGGCCCCGCCGCGCCACCGTTGTTGGCGCCTTCCGCGGCTTCGCCGCTACCCAACCCTCCCTGGCTGTTGCCGGCGGCGCCTTCTCCGGCGTTGCCTTCGCCGCCGCCGACTTCCGGCGAGGTGCCCCCTTCGGTGCCGGAGCTCGGGGTGGTGCCGGTGGGCGCGGTGCTGGTGCCCGTGGTGGTGGAGGTCGGTGGAGTCGTGCTGGTGGGCGGGGTTGTCGTCGTGGTTTTAGTTGAGGAAGGGGGAGCCGTGGTGAGGGTGGTGGAGGTCGATTCGCCGGTGGCGGTGGTCTGGGCGAGCGGTTCGGCGCAGAGCTCGAGGGCCAGTGTCTGCAGGTGCGAAATGCCCTCCCGTAGCTTTGCGCGCAGGTCGGCGTTGACGCTTGCCGGCAGCGCCTGGAAGTCGTGTTCGGTTGTGCTCAGGGCCGCCTTGGTGGGCGCGCAGTTGCCGTCGCCTTTCGACGCCGCTCGTTCAACGGCCTGGAAATCGGCCACCAGCGGACCCGCGTTCGCCGAGGGGATCAGCCCCGCGCCGGAGCTGCCGCAGGAGACGAGCACGGCCACGCTCGCCCCGAGCAGCCCGGCGGGCAGGAGAGCAACCAGGCGACGCACCGTCACTGACCGTACTCCAGCCGCTCGGCGAGCGAGTCCGGTAGGCGTGCGGCCCGGATCGCCGCCGAGGCGCCGGCGATGTCGTAGGGGGTGCGCCGGTAGGAGGCGGCCCAGTTGTCGGTGTCGAGCAGCAGCCACGCCGCGCGCGGGTCGCTGTCGCGGGGTTGACCGACGCTACCGGGGTTGAGCAGCCACTCGCCGTCGCCGAGGTCGAGCTCGGTTCCGTCGCGGTGCGGCCCGCCGGAGGCGAGCTGTCCGGGGACGCGCCCGAACGAGAGCGCTACGTGCGAGTGTCCGATCAGCCCGACCCGCTCGCGCAGGCGATCGAGGCAGAGTTCGGCGAGCAACGTGGAGAGCACGTACTCCCACACCGGATCGCGGGGGCTGGCGTGGTAGAGCCCGACTGGGCCCTCGTGGCCCTCGGAGCGCAGGCCGGCGAGAAACGAGCGGCTATCGGGGCCGAGCACCTCCTGCGTCCACTGCAGCGAGAGACTGGCGCCGCGGGAGAAGTCGGCCAGCGGCAACGTGCCGATCGCGGCGAGGTCGTGGTTGCCGGCGAGGCACACCGCGGCGTGCTTGCGGGCGAGCGCCACGCAGGCGTCGGGGTCGCCGCCGTAGCCGACGAGGTCGCCGAGGCACCACAGCTCGGCTGCATCGCTCGCGGCGACGGCTTCGAGCACCGCCTCGAAGGCGTGCCGGTTGCCGTGGATGTCAGAGACGATCGCGACCTTCATCGTTGCAGGGTAGGAGCCTCGCGCATTCGCGGCGGTTCCGCGCCCGGCGATCAGGCCTCCTCGCCGTCTCCCGCTTCCCCGCCCCCGTACTCGGGCAGGTTCTTGATTCCCTCGCGGGTGCGCCACTTGGAGTAGTTGTCCTCCATCGCGTCGATCAGCTCGCGCATGAAGCGCGGGGAGAGGTTGACGCGGGAGACGACCACGCCGGGGACCTCTTCGGCCTCGACCTCGTGGTCGACGCGCGCGAAGGTCACCGTGAACTCGTAGTCGGAGTGGCTGACGTTGGCGAAGTTGGCGTATACGCCCCCCATGATCTCGGGGGAGAGGTGGATGTTTATGTGGCGCTCGGCGCCTGGGTCATCGTCGTTCACAGGGCTAGTATCGCAACCCGTGCGGGCGAGTGTGGACAGGGGCGTCGATGGCCATAGGCGGCGGGCTTCGATCGCCCTGGGTGGCCGAGGTTGAGGGTGGTGGGGCGCGGGTGCTCGTGACCGTCGTGGGGGAGGCCCGGGTGCGGCCTCCGTTCGCGGACGACGTGGCCCACTACAGCAGGCTGCTTTCCCGTTATGTGAAGCTGGAGCTGGTGGAGGTGCGCGCCGCGAAGGCGGTGGCGGGGCGGATTCCGCAGGGGGTGTTCGTGTCGCTGCTGGCCACCGAGGGGGTCGCGTACGACAGCGTCGCCTTCAGCCTCTTCCTGGAGGAGCGCCGTCAGGCGGGTGGTGACGTAGCGTTCGTCGTCGGGGGCCCGTTCGGTGCGCCGCCGCTTGCAGCGGGTGGACCACCGCCTCTCGCTGGGCGCGATGACCCTGCCCCACCAGCTCGCGTGGGTGGTTTTGCTCGAGCAGCTCTACCGCGCGCATAAGATCCTTGCGGGCGAGCCCTACCACTATTGAGATGAGATGACCGAACCCCACAGAAACTCCCGCTCGTGAGCCCCTCGCGGACGCCATTGGACGGCCTGCGCGAGGCGGTGCTCGCGGCGGCGGCGGGGCTGGCCGGCGGCGAGGATGGCCGCGAGCCCGACGGAGTGACGCTCGAGCGCCCCCCGAAGGCCAACTTCGGCGACTACTCGACCAACGCCGCGCTGCTGCTTGCCCGCGACTGGGCGTCCCGCCGCGCGAGGCAGCCGAGCGCCTGGGCGTGGAGCTGCGGGCGCTGGTGGGGGACGAGCTCGAGCGTTTCGAGGTGGCGGGGCCGGGCTTCGTGAACCTGTTCCTGGCGGATCGCTGGCTGAAGCGGGCGCTGGCGGCGATTCTGCGGGCCGGCGAGAGCTGGGGAGCGGGCGGCGCGAAGCGCGGCGAGCGGGTGCTGGTCGAGTTCGTGAGCGCCAACCCGACCGGCCCGATGCACGTGGGCCACGCACGCAACGCGGCATACGGGGACGCGTTGGCGCGGCTGCTGGCGCTGCACGGGCACGAGGTGACGCGCGAGTTCTACGTCAACGACGCCGGCTCGCAGGTGGCCAAGCTGGGCGAGTCGATCCTCGCGCTGGCGCAAGGGAGGGAGGTACCGGAGGACGGATACAAGGGGGAGTATGTGCAGGAGCTCGCCGAGCGCCTGGCCCCCGCCACGGACGGCGGTGGCGCCGCGCCCGACATCGGACCCGCGGGTGGCCCCGGCGCTAGCGATGCCCGGGCGTTGGGGAAGGCGGCGGTGGCACTGATGGTGGAGCGGATGCGCGCCTCGCTGGGCACGTTCGGGGTGGACGACTTCGATCGCTGGCAGTACGAGAGCGAGCTGCACGAAGGGAGCCCCAGTCGGGTGGAGCACGCGCTGGCGTTGCTGGAGCAGCAGGGCCACACCTATCGCAGCGAGGGCGCGCTGTGGTTGCGCACCACGGCGTACGGGGACGACAAGGACCGGGTGCTGGTGCGCTCGAGCGGCGAGCACACCTACTTCGCCTCGGACATCGCCTACCACCAGGACAAGCGCGAGCGCGGGTACGAGCGCCAGATCGACGTGTGGGGCGCCGACCACCACGGATACGTGGCGCGGATGAAGGCGGCGTACGAGGCGCTGGGAGGCGACGCCGGGCATCTGGAGATGTTGATCATGCAGCTGGTGCACCTCGTGCGCCGCGGCGAGCGCGCGCAGATGTCAAAGCGCGCGGGTGAGTTCGTGACGCTCGACGACCTCGTGGGGGAGATCGGAGTGGATGCCGCCCGCTGGTATCTGCTGTCGCGCTCGCACGACACCACGATCGACCTCGACCTCGACCTCGCGCGCGCGCAGAGCAGCGAGAACCCGGTCTACTACGTGCAGTACGCGCACGCGCGGATCGCTTCGATGCTGACGAAGGCGGGCATCGCGCGGGTGGCGGCGGCGCTGGAGGAGGCGGGCGCGGGCGAGGAGCCGCTGCGAGCGACGGCGGTGGGCGAAGCTGTGAACGGGGAGCAGGCCAAGAGGTGGTGGGCGCGGACGATGCCCCCCTGCACCCCTCTGAGCGCGCCCTGATCAAGCGGCTGCTGGAGTTCCCCGGCGAAGTGGCGGAGGCGGCGCAGCGCCGCGCGCCGCACCGGATCGCGGCGTATGCGCTGCAGGTCGCCCAGGACTTCACCGCGTTCTACCGCGACTGCCGCGTCGTCGGGGCCGAGCCGGAGGCGGTCGAGCGCCAGCGGATCGCGCTGAGCGTCGCCGCCCGCGGCACGATCGCGCGCTGCCTGGAGGACCTCCTGGGGGTGGGCGCCCCGCGGGAGATGTAGACGCGTCAGTCGAAGCGCGCGATGTCCGCGTCCAGCCGGGCTTCCTCGGAGGGGCTCAGCACGGGGGAGGAGCGAGCGGCACCCGCGGAGCCCAGCGCGGCAACGCGGGCGCGCCGGCGCCAGCGGGGCAGCAGCAACGCGAGCAGACCGAGCAGCGCGAGCACCACGCAGGGCGGGACGAGATAGACGGCGAGGTCGAACCCATGCGCGCTGGGGAGGGCGAGTACGGTCGGCCCGTATTCGCGCACCAGCGCCCGCTTGATCTGCGCCTCCGTCAGGCCCGCGTCGATCAGGCGCTGGATGAAGGCCCGCTCGCGGTCGGCCTGCGGCGACTGGGCGACCTGCAGCGGGATTTTGCAGGTGACGCACATTGCCTGGCTTTCCACGGCCGGCAGCGTCGTGCGGGCGGCGATGGCCAACGCGGGCGGGGCGCTGGCGGCCTGGAGCGCAAGAGCAAGCAGCAGAGCCCGGAGCGCGAGTGCGACCATGGGTGGCATCTGGGGTCGCATCCGCACGGCGAGGTGTGCTCCCAAGCTGGCGGGCCCGGGGCGTCGTGCCCCGGGGCGGAGGGAGCGAGGCTGACCGGAGAGGGCCCTCATGCGCTTTCCGCGAGGTGCAGCGCCTTCTGGACGAACGGCGCTTCGATCTCGCTGCGCGAGTCGGCGGTGATGTGCCCGGAGGGGTCGATCAGGAAGCTCTCGGGCAGCTCGATGGTGCCGTAGGAGCTCGCATATTCCCCGCCGGCGTCGCGCAGGTTGGGGTAGGTGAGGTGGTGTGCGTGAATGAATTCGAGCGCTTCGGAGGCCACGTCGTTGTCGGCGACACCGAGCACCGTCGCGTGGTGGCGTTCGAGCTGGCGCTGCAGCCGCTCCACCGCGGGCGCCTCGGCTTGGCAGGGGGGGCACCATGAGGCCCAGAAGTTGAGCACCACGACCCGGCCTCGGTAAGCGGCGAGCGAGGAGTTGCCGTGGCCGCCGAGGACGGGTAGGCGCTCGCCGGCCTGTGGCGCGAGCGGTCGCTGACCGTCGGCGAGCGCCTGATCGATCGTGCGGTTGGGCGCCTCGTGGCTGACCCCGTAGATCAACAGCCCCAGGAAGGCGGCGCCGATCAGCGAGGCGAGGACGGGTAGGAGCAGTCGTTTCACGAGCAACGAAGGGTAGAGGGCCGGGATCGGCGGCGGGCTGGCGGCGGCCGCGGCGGCCGGTGGGAGCTCGGCCGGTCCGCGACGGGATCCGACGTCCTCCACGGGCCGGCGCCACGGCCGGAAGGGCGTAATATGCGCTCGAGTGCGGTGGTAGCTCAGTTGGTAGAGCGCAAGCTTCCCAAGCTTGAGGTCGCGGGTTCGAACCCCGTTCGCCGCTTGGAGGGCCGGGACCCAAACTTGGCTCTGCGGAGCCTGATTTGGGCTCCCTGGTCGAGGGAGTCAGGAGGTCAAATCCGGACAATAGCGGGCCAGTCGGAGAGATATCTGCGGTAACGGTGCGGTAACGGATGTCAAACCAGCCGACTGTCGAGCCCGGCCTATCGTTAGCGGATGGGGACGTCGATTTGGCTTCGGTTTCCACCGCGACGCCCGACAACGAGGACTTCGCCGACGAGGCGAGGGAAGCGTTCGATGAGGGGTTCGCTGGCGTTGCCGACGACGTTCCTCGGGCGACCCAGCGCTCGACCGTCCCGCAGGCCTCGATGGGCGACGCCACGATCAACCTCGTCACCGGACTCGCGGTTGCAGAGGACATGCGCCACAGCTCAGACGCGCGCGCTGCTCCCAGGCCACCTCCGCGCCGGCCCACGAGCTGCCAACCGTCCTTCCTCCTAGAATCACCACGCCCGCCCGTCGTTCCAACCATCGAGATCCGGGGCGCCCCTGATGTGGCATGACAACGAGACCCAGATCGACCTGCTCGGCTTCGACTACCTCGTCGACGAGCTCGAGGTCCTGCTCACCGAGCGACGTTTGCTCCCGCTGACGATCGGCATCGACGGCGGCTGGGGCTCGGGCAAGAGCAGCCTCATGGAGATGACCCGAGCCCGTTTGGAACTCCAGGAGAACGCTCCTCGCTTCATCTGCGTCTCCTTCAACCCGTGGCGCTTCGAGGACTTCACGCACGGCAAGGTCGGGCTCATGGCCGCCATCGTCGATGCGATAGGCGAGCGGATCGAAGAGGACCGCACGCGCTTCGAGGTCGCGATCGAGAACGTCAACGCTCTGCGCCGGCGACTACACCAGTGGGGGCTCTTGCGCCAGAGCGCGGTGTTCGCGGCTACCGCGGCGGGCGCTGGGCCCGAGGAGTCCGCCGCCGCCGGCCTGGCCGCCGAGGTGATCACCGGCGCGGGTGCCAATGAGGACGAGGAGCGCCCGCGTAGCTTCCAGACGGTCGCGCACTTCCACGAGGAGTTCGCGACGCTCGTCGAGAGTCTCGGCGAGGACGTCCAGGCGCTCGTCGTCTTCGTCGACGACATGGACCGATGCTCGACCGAAACGATCCTCGAGACGTTCGAGGCGATGCGGCTGTTCCTGCAAGCACCGAAGACCGCCTACGTTATCGGCGCCGACGCCGCCGTCGTCGAGGGCGCCCTCGACGAGCGCTACCCCACGCGCGACGACATCGCCACGGGACGCCACTACCTCGAGAAGATGATCCAAAACGGCGTCTCCGTCCCCCCGCTGTCCGAGCCCGATGCACAGACATATATCAACCTGCTCTTCTGCGAGCTCTACGTAACGCCCGCGCAGAACATTGAGCTGCTCGCCGCGGCCGCAGAGAACCGTCGTCCCGGCGAGCTCGTCCTCGCCATGAACGCGGGAATCGCCGAGGAGAGGATCGGCGAGCTACCCGGCGAGCTCTCCGGCGCTCTGGCGATTGCCGCCCAGATCGGCCCTCCTCTGGCTCGCGGTCTACGCGGGAACCCACGCCAGATCAAGCGGTTCCTCAATAGGCTGCTGCTCAGGATCAGCACCGCCACCAAGCGCGGGCTCGAGCTCGACCCGGCGAAGCTCGCCAAGCTGATGGTGCTCGAGGAGCTGGACCAGTCGAGCTTTGAGACGATCTTCGACTGGCAGGTGCAGGCGGCCGGCGCGCCGGCGCAGATCCTCCAAGCCGAGCGCCTGGCACGCGAGGAAACGGTCGAGGACGCCGACCCCGAGGTGCTCGATTGGCTCGTGCAGCCAGGGCTTAAGCAGTGGCTGCTACTCGAGCCCTCGCTCGCTGGAGAGCCGCTCGGCGTCTACTACACCTTTTCCCGCGACCGCCTAACCCGCGTCCTCAGCGCGGCGCGGCTGCCCGCGCAGCTGCAGAAGCTCCTGATTGGCCTGCAGAGCGAGCTCGATCCCACACGCGCCCAAGCGATCGCCGAGGCGATGAAGCTGCAGCCCTCCGACTTCACTGAGCTACTCCCGCCGCTGCTTGACACCGCGATGGCGGACCTCTCCTCGCCGGCCGCCAAAGCCGTGCTTGAGATCGCCGGGCAGATGCCGGCCGTCGCGACAGCGATGTTCACCCGCCTGGAGGCGCTCGCCGATGCCAAGGTGACAGCGAACTTCTTGCTCGCCCTGAGCCTCAAATTTAGGGACGACGAGCGCCTCGATGCGCTGCTGATCCGCTGGGAGGCGAAGGGGTCAAGCAGCGTCCGCAGGAACGCCTCGCGGGCGAGGCAACGGAGTTAGCGATGGGTACCTCCAAGGACTACGCCGGCGGCAAAGGCGGCGCCTGGACCCCGTACCGCCACGCCTCGACCTCTTACGTCAAGCACGGCGGCGAGCCGCGGGCCGACCGTGTCCTCGCACGCTACGTCGCCGCGCTCGGTGGCGCGGTCGCTGCCGCCGCCTCAGGCATCGGCGCGTTCATCGGCCCCGCGCAGGGGCTCGCCGACCTCGGCGTCCGCCTCTCCGAGCAGGGCCTCACGCCGACCCTCGAGTACCTCGGTCTCACCGATCTCGTCGGCGCCGACCGATACGACGTCCTCGAGGGGCTGCTCGGTGCCCTCGCCGGCGACGGCTCGACGCTCGAGGAGCAGGCCGTGCTCTCGGCGCTGTGCGAGGCCTTCGAGGAACTGTTCCCCGAGGACGCGGAGAGCTATGAGCAACTCGAGCAGACCAAGCTCGACGCCGACGGTGTCATGGCCCTGATCGAACGGTTCGTCGTGCGCTGGGTGTATGACCGCATGCTCCCCACCCTCGCTGAGCGTTTCGCGCACATCGAGGATCCCGAGGTCGTCCGCCGCCGTGACAACGAGCTGCGAGAGCGCCTCACGCTGCTCGTCACCCTGCGGCTCGAGGACCGCGACCCGCTCACCGTCGACTGGAGTGGGGAGGAGGGCAACGCGATCCTCACCGACCTCGTCAGCCGCCTCTATGAGGACATGGAAGACCTCGAGTGACGAGCTTCCTCGTACGCACCGACCGCCGCGAAGCGATTCCCGGCGCAGGCGAGATCCTGCTCGACTGGTTCAGCGCCGAGCGCGGCCGCTCGACCGTGCAATACGACAAACCCGAGCTCCCGTTCCTTGCGGGCCTCTCGCCCTCGCCGTTGGCGCTGGATCTGCTGCGCCTCGGCGGGGCGGTCTTCTGCGTCGACAAGGTGGCGCACAGGGACGAGGCCCCGGACAGCTGGACCCGTGAGCTCCAGCTGACGCTGCCCGTCAGCGACCCTGGCCGCTGGCGGGCGCTCGCACCACTGCTGCGCGAGACGCTCGGCTTCCTCAGCGGCGACCACTGGTCGGTCTCCTTCACGCAACCGCGCGAGACGCAGCAGCCCAACCCGCCCGGGCAGGCAGGTGGCGGGGTCGTGAGCCTCTTCTCCGGCGGCCTGGACTCGCTCGCCGGCGCGATCGAGCTCCTGGACTCGGGCCAGGAGGTGCTCCTCGTCGGCCACCACGACAGCTCCCTGACCGACCACAAGCAGACCGAGCTGTTCGCCCGCCTCGCCGCCGCGTACCCGGCCGGGCGCGTCTCCCAGCGTCGACTGTTCCTCCGCCAAGCGCCGGCCGACCAGCGCCAGGCACGGCCGCTCCCGGCGGGCCCACCCGAGATCACGACACGCACCCGCTCGCTGCTCTTCCTGGCGGCCGGCATCGCCGTCGCGGACGCACTCGGCACCGGCACGCCGCTGTACATGCCCGAGAACGGGTTCATCGGCGTCAACGTCCCGCTGACCGCCGCCCGTGTCGGGAGCCTCAGCACACGCACGACGCATCCCCTGTTCATGGCGCGCATGAGCAGACTGCTGTCCGACCTCGGCCTGGCGCACCCGCTCGAGAACCAGTTCCGCCTGGCCACCAAGGGAGAGGCGCTCGCGCGCTCTCCACGCAGCGACCTGCTGGGGACGCTCGCACCCCTCAGCGTCTCCTGCTCCCATCCCGAGGCGGCCCGCTGGCACAGCGGCATGATGGGCAACTGCGGATACTGCTATCCGTGCCTCATCCGCCGCGCCTCGCTGCACCGGATCGGCCTCGATGACGCCAACGGGTATGACCGGGACGCCCTCACCGATGATGAGCTGCTCACCCGCACCGACCTACAGTCGGGCCTTGACCTGCGCGCGCTCCTTGCCCTGCTCGGTCGGCCCACCCGCGTCACCGACGTGATGCGTAACGGCCGTATCCCTGACGGGGAGACACGCGCGTTCTTCGAGGTGTATCGCCGCGGACGCGAGGAGCTGCACGCCTGGCTCACCGACGGCGGCTCCGCCCGCATCCGTGCCCGCCTTGGCTGACCCCGGCTTCATCGACAGCCACTGTCACCTGGAGCGCTACCCGCGCCCCACCGAGGTGCTCCGCGACGCGAGCGCTCGAGGCGTCGTGGTCGTGGCGGTCACGGAGCTGCCGTCCTCCTACCAGCGTCTCGCGCTCCGCCTGGGTAAGCGCCCCGGCGTCCGTCTCGCTCTCGGCCTCCACCCGTTGAGCGTTCTCCTCGCCACGCCCCTTGAGTTGACACTGTTCACCCGCCTGCTCGATCGCACCGAGTACGTCGGCGAGATCGGCCTGGACGGCTCGGGCGAAGGCCGCTCGACGCTGCGCGAGCAGAGGAAGGTCTTTGAGCACCTGCTCCGACATCCAGGCATCAGGACGAAGATCTTGACGGTCCACTCGCGCGGCGCGGAGGCAGAGACGATCGCAACGCTCGCCGAGGCGCGCGTCACGGCGATCCTGCACTGGTACACCGGCGCCTTAAGCCACATCGACGCAGCGCTCGAAGCCGGCCTCTACTTCTCCGTCAACATGGCGATGCTCCGCTCGCGCAACGGCCTGCGCATCCTCGCTGCGCTGCCCCCCGAGCGAGTGCTCACAGAGACCGACGGCCCGTACACCAAGCTCGCCGGCCGTGCCGCCCAGCCCTCTGACATCCCCGACACGGTGCGGGATCTCTCCCGCACCTGGAACGAGGAACCCGAGCAGACCCGCGCGCGGATCTTCGCCACCATGGCCTCCGTTGCACAGCGGGCGCGAGAGGCCTCTGAGGCACCGCCGACTATCTCCGAGACCGATAGGCGATCGCAGTCCGCCCGCTCCCTCCCCCCACCGCGTCGCTCTGGGGACGTCCGCACCGGGGTGCAGGATTCATCTCGGTGAACGCGAACTCCCCGATGGTGCGCGGCCCGGCTGGACAGCGAAGGCGCCCGTACTCCAGGCTGGTGCTAGGGTCGACTTCCGCGCGGGCGCTCTCGGCAACACCTGTTGCCTATCGGGCGATCCGCTCGCGCCCGACCGGATCGATGTCGAAGTGGACCTGAGCGATGCCTGACGAGTCACGAGCCTCCGAGCTGAAGAGCTTCGCGAAAGCGAAGAGCCTGCCGCGACCTATGCGCATCGTCGGTGCCGTCCGTGGCGTCTACCTGCGACCGGACCGTGTTCGCGTCGTCGACGGCAAGAACATCAACGGCTCTCGCTCATCCTCACCTCCGCCGGCACCGTCCGCACCGCCGCCATCCCCGCCCCTCGTCCGCGGCCAGACCCACTAGCGCCACCGCGGCCGCTGGCCATGTCCACGCCCGCCCGGGCTGTACCTGACGCGCGTGAGCGCTCCTGCCGCTCGGCGGCGGAGCTCGTCCTTCCGGGCTGCGACTGGATCCACCGCCGTGTGCAGTCGATCGCCTACGTCGAGCCCGAGCTCGTCAAGGTTCGCCTCAGCATCGACTTCACGATCCCCGACGGGTGTGAGTGCTCGCACGTTCCGCTCTCCGTGCTGCCGAAGTGGCCACCCCTCTACCGCTTCGACTACCTCGACGCCGCCGGCGTCTCGATCCCGCTGCTGACCAGCACCGAGAACGGCGCCGCCGACTGGGCGCTGATGCAGGCACTCACCGAACACGCGAGCCCAACCCTGATGTCCGACCTCGAGTACGTCACGGCGCTGCGCAAGCTCAGTATGGGCCCCGACACCGACCTCGTCGACATCTTCGAAGAACTGTTCGAACGGGTCAGCGCCGCCTACCCTGACTCCGGCGAGCTGAACCCGACCGTCGAGCGGCTGATCGACCTCGCGGCGGCGCTGACCGACTCGACGCTGCTGTGGTTCCCATGCGATCGCTCCACCGGGCAGCGCATGGTCGCAAAGCTCTCCTACATGCTGCCGGCGGTCTCGGTGGCACCGCTCTACCAGCGGGTGCTGCGCTCGCTGTCCTGGAACCAGCCGAGTGAGTCGCTGCCGCTGCGCCACATCGGCGCTGACGCCAGCTACCACGCCGAGCTCGAGGCCCCGCCTGTGCTCGTGATCCGCGACCTGAACCCAAAGTACTTCTGGTTCACCGGCGATCCCAAGCGCGCGGCACAAGACCACGCGGAGTCGACAGCGGCCGCCGAGGCGGCAGGCCTCCGGCCCGAGCAGCACCTCGACTACCGTGGCCGCTTCGCCCACGTATACATCTCCGGGCGACGGCCAATGGGCGCCAACCTCTTCTACCGCTTCGCGCCGGCCCGCAGCGGCTTCATCGCGGCCGCGCTCATATCGAGCGCTCTCGTCGCCATCTTCGTGACCCTGCTCTACCTGCGTCGCGGCGTCCTCTCACACCCCGAAGACCTCGACGGCGTGGTCGCGCTGCTGCTGCTCGTCCCCGCGCTGATCGGCTACTTCGTCTTCCGGCCGTCGGACCCGCCACTGGTGCGTCGCTACTTGCTCGGCGTGCAGGCCCTCGTGATGCTGAGCGCGCTCGTGCCCCTCGTGATGGCCGGCTTCCTGCTCATCTACCGCGACTCCGGGCACAAAATCCACTCCACCTGGCACTGCTCGGTGATCCTCGCCTGGGTGCTCGTCGCGCTGCTCGCCTTCAGCTTCGCGCGCGCCGGCACCCGAGCCCGCCCCGAGCACGAGTAGCCGGCCGGTGCAAAGCCGTCTGAGCCGTCGTCAACGTGCCGCCACGCTGCCAGAAGCTGGGCCGGATCCGCTTAGTCGCCCGCTGGCGACAGCTCGTGCGCCGCGTGCAGGAAGGATTGCGACGTTGCGTGTGCGGTTGGGGCGCTCGTCACGCGGGCTGGCGGGCCGGAGGTCAACTTGCCGGACGACGGTCCTAAGCACGGTCTTCATCTCCATTGTGGCGAAGCTCGCTCCGATACAGCGTCGCTGTCCGCCGCCGAACGGCAGGAACGTGTAGGGCGCGATCTTCTCAAGGAACCGCTCAGGCTTAAACGCGAGCGGGTCGCTGTAGAGCTTTGGTGAGCGCATCATTCCGGCGCTGGCCGCGCTGATCAGGACTCCCTCAGGTAGCCGGTACCCGCCGATCTCGAACGGGGCGCTGAGTTTTCGGAGTGCCCCGTCGAACACCGGGCGGACTCTGAGCGTCTCGTTGATTACGGCGGCGAGGTAGTCGACGTCCTCGCTGTCTTCTTGGCAGCGGGCGAGGACTTCGGGGTGGCGGATCACGCGCTCGAAGCACCATGCGAGCGATGCGGCGGTGGTGTCGTTGCCGCCGCCGACGAGTGTCAGGACGTGGTCATGAAGCTCCTGATCGCTCAGCTCGTTTCCGTCCTCGTCGTGGGCCGTCATGAGCATCGCGAGGATGTCGTCGCGACCCGCGGGGGAGGCGCGGTGCTCTGCGATCTCTTCGTACAGGATGCGGTCGGCCTCCGCTCGTTCCCTGACCCACGGCAGTCGCCGTCCCATTGCTCCCCGGGTGAGCCATGGCATCTTGGTCTCGGTCATCATTCCGAACACCCCGCCGCGGGTAAACGACGGGAGCAGTTCGCCCAGGCGCCTGCGGCGGTCGGGGTCCTGGACGCCGATGACGGCTCGCAGGATCACCTCGATCGTGATCGCGCGCATCCGCGGAAGTAGCTCGAACCGCTCGCCGAGGGGCCAGCGAGCCACCTCCTCGCTCGTGACCTGCTCGACTACCCGTTCGTAATGCTTGATGGCATCACCGTGCAACGGAGGTAGGAGCAAACGCCGCGCGCGGAGGTGCTTCGGCCCGTCGAGCAGCACCACGCTGTTTGATCCGAGCGTCCCGAGCGCTTGGGCGTTGGCTTCTCCGGCTCTGAGGACATCGCCTTCGCGGGCGAACATGTCTCGGGCCAAGTCCGGGTCGAGGACGCTGACGACGTCGCCGAAGCCGACGATTTTGACCGTGAGCATCTTCTCGTCGGGGTATCGCTTGAGGCAGAATTCCCGGAACGAGTTCATCCCAAGGATTGCCCACAGCGTCAACACGATCCCTGGAAGTCGTATTCGTCGCGGGAGCCCATCTACGACCTCGCCCGTGACGTCGTGCTGCACGCCATCGGCTTCGGGTGAAACCAACGGCTCATCGTCTGCGACGTGGTCTTGCGGCATGTCCTCGCTCCTCGCTCGGTTTACCTACGGCAACGAGGGGGACGCTAACTTAGTGACACGTTAGTAACACTCCGCACAGTGGGATGACAGTTACGCACGGTGGTGTCGTGTCGTTCAACTTGCAGTCTCGAGGTTGGCCGAGTGCTCTCGTTTCTTGCCCTATTTTCGACGCCGCCGGTCTGCCGCTTCAAGCCCCACGAGGGGGCTTCCCCTGCGTCCTTCGGACTTCGGTTCCGCTCACCGGTCGGCGTCGTATTTGGGCGGCGTAACGAGCACCACAACCAACCGAAGGAGAACAGCAATGAACGTCAACAAGATCATCTGCACAGGCCGTCTGACCAAGGATCCAGAGCTCCGGACGATCTCCGATGACATGAAGGTCTGCCAACTGCGTCTGGCGGTCGACGGGATGGGCCGCGGGCGAGAGGTCGGCTACATCAACGTGAGCGTCTTCGGCAAGGCCGGAGAGGCAGCAGCCGAGTACCTCGCCAAGGGCTGGCTCGTCGCGGTCGACGGCCGCGTTGAGTACGGCGAGTGGGAGACCGACGGAACCAAGCGCCACGACTACACGGTCGTGGGGAACGTGGAGTTCCTGACGGCGCCCCGCCCGGCTCAGGAGCCGGAAGCGGACGCCCAGCCACAGGAGGAGCCGGCGAAGCCGGCCCGCCGTAAGCGCGAGCCGGTGGCAGCGTAGCCCGTCGACCCGGCTGGCTCCCCGCGGCGGAAGGGCGGCGTGGGGAGTTGCCGGTCTGCGACTGCCGCTACCGTTAATCGTATGTTCGATGACGCTCTGATCGCTGAGGCCGCCCGCATGCTGCAGGTGGCGGCGCCCGATGCGCAGGTCCTCTTGTTCGGGTCCTATGCGCGTGGTGAGGCCGGGCCGGACAGCGACCTCGATTTCTTGGTGATCGAGCCCGTGGTCGAGGATGTCGTCAAGGAGTCGGTCAGGCTTCGTGACGCCCTCCTAGGCCTCGTATTGTTTGCTGATGTCGTCGTCGCGAGCGAGCGAGAAGTGGATCAGTGGGGCGCAGTTCGTGGGAGCTTTATCCACACGGCGCTGTCTGATGCTCGTCCAGTTGCGGTGCGCTAGATGGCTGAAGATCTCGCGCAGAGCATGTTGGGCCTCGCGAGGGACGACGAGGTAGCCGCCCGGGCTCTTCTTCCTCTGGATGGCGTGGCCGATTCGATCGTCGGCTTCCACTGCCAGCAGGCTGTTGAGAAGGCTTTGAAGTCGGCGCTGGCGTCACGCCATGTCGAGTTTCCGCATACGCACGACTTGGCGGGACTCACGCAGCTCTGCCGTCGCAGCGGGTTGGACATCCCACAGGACCTGGAAGCCGCCCATAGTCTGGCGCCATATGGGGTTCAGATGCGCTACGACTCAGCTCGCGGTGGGCCGCTTGATCGCGAGCAGGCGTTGCGGTGGGCAAGGGATGACAAGCACGAGCCTTGGCGTTCGCGCTCACCCGATGACCGGGCAGATCGTTAGGAGCGGGTCGCCCAACCGATCACCCGAAATGACCGGTACGCAGAGGATCTCCGCCAACGCCATCGGCGCCTTGAAGGACGCCCTGACCGCTGCGTTCTGGTTCAAGCGCGACCTGTACGACTACGCGAAGGCCGCGGTCAGTGGTGAGCCGACCTTTCTCGCCGGCATTGACTGGACCGAGCAGTACAAGCGCGACAGCGTGTCTCTGTTCGTGGACCGTCTCGTTAGAGCCCAGGGCGAGCACCAGGATCTGCTGCTCGCCCTGCTAGTCGACGTTGCCGCCATGGACGAGTTCCCGCAGCTCGCACGCGCCGAAGATCCCGAGCCGAAGCTTGCGACCGCCCGCGCCGCTGTCGCGCGTCTTCGTGCCGTGGTCGAGCCCTACGAGCGCGCGCTGATGGAGCAGCAAGCCTCACGTGAGCGGATCGACACGGTAAAGGCGGTCGCCGAAAGCAGGCGCGCGACCAGCGATCGCTTGACGGAGCTGATGGCCGTCTACCTCGAGGTGCTCGCGATGGACCCGATCCCGCGCGGCTTCGCTTTGGAGAAATTGCTCAGCGACGTCTTCGACGCCTTCGACCTAGACCCGCGCGGGTCGTTTCGCGTTACGGGTGAGCAGATCGACGGCGGGTTCACACTCGGCGGCGAGCATTTTCTCCTGGAGGCAAAGTGGGTAGCCGAGCCGAGCGCCCGCGCTGAGCTCGACGTGTTCGCCGCGAAGGTACGTCGTCGCGGTGAGAACACGCTCGGCCTCTTCATCGCGATCAATGGCTTCCAGGACACCGCGGTCGAACTTCACAGCGGCAATCGTTCCCCGATCATGCTGATGGACGGCGCGGACCTGTACGCGGTGCTCGAGCAGCGCATCGACCTGCGTGAGCTGCTGACACGCAAGCGGCGCGAGACGTCGATGAGTGGCCGGGTTTTCCTGAGCGCCGCCGAGATCCTCGCCGGCGCCTGAACGAACCCGCCACCCGATCGCTCACGTCCAGTCTCCGCTCGCCTGCCACCGATCCGACTGTCCGGACCGCCCGGACAGTCGCCGCCACGTTCCGCCTCCTCGTCGCTCGCGGCTCCGTCGCTCCGCTCCACTAACTGCCCGACCACACCTGATGCACGGCCCTGCGGCTGCAGTGCGATTGCAGTGTCGTTATTTGGCCGTCTGAGCGTGCTCGCGGTCTTAAAGGGATGTGATGAGTGCTTCGAGCATCGGTGCCGGGCGGGGCGGTGGCTACGCCCGTTACCTGGAGGGCAAGACGATCGCGCCCGAGCAGGGCGACTACTACCTGACGCCCGACGGGGAGCTGACCGAGGCCCCTGGCCGGTGGCTGTCCGATCCGGAGACGCTCGCACGCCTCGGGATCGACCCGGACGCTCCGGTCGATGGTGCGCAGTTCATCGCGCTGATGGAAGGGCGGGACCCGGGCAGCGGTGCGTGGCTGCGTCCGGCGGGCGCGGACGGCGTACGCGGTGGCGGGATCGACGTGACGTTCAGCGCCCCGAAGTCCGTCTCGGTCGTGTGGGCGCTGGGGGATCCGTGGCAGCGCGTGCAGATCGAGGAGGCGCACGCCAAGGCGGTCGAGCGGTCGATGAGCTACCTGAAGGAGCGGGTGCCGGTGGTTCGGCGCCGCTACAGCGGCCAGGTGGTTGAAGAGCAGGCGAAGGACGTGATCGCGACCGCATATCGCCACACGACGGCCAGGGGTGTGAGCGGTGCTGATGCGCCGGACCCGCAGCTGCACACGCATGTTGTGATCAGCGGCGCGGTCCGCGAGGACGACCGTATCGTGGCGGTCGCCTCGCGGCCTGTGTTCCGGGGCCTGCGAGAGGTGGGAGCGTTCTACCGTTGCGCGCTCGCCCAAGAGCTCGCGGAGCAGTGCTATCCGATCGAACAGGGCACCGGAAAGGACGGAAAGTACTTCGAGATCGCAGGGGTGCCTGCCGAACTTCGCCATGCGTTCTCTAAGCGCCACCGCGAGATCGCGCACGCCGCCGAGCGGTTCCGCGCCAAGCATGGCCGCGCCCCCGAACGCGGAGAGATCCGCGACATCGCCCTGGAGAACCGCAGGGCCAAGGAGCTGGCGACCCGCGGAGATCTCGAGCGCGTGTGGCAGCAGACAGGGGAGAGCCACGGGTTCGGGGCCGATGAGGCGGTGCACCTGATCGGTGCCCCGCAGCCGGAGGTCCATGACCTGCCGACCGAGGAGCGCATCGAAGCGACGCTGACCGAGCGCACGGCGATGTTCGACGCGGGACTGCTACGCGCCGTTGCGCTTGAGCAGTCAGCGGGCGAGCTTGGCGCCGAGGAGGCGATCGGGTTGACCCGCGCGATGGTTGGCGAGCGTCGCATCCTCACCCTGGAGGGTGGGAGGATGACGACGCTCGCCATTCGCGCCCAGGAGCAGGCGATCGAGCGACGCGCGGACCAACTGATCGAGCCGGGTGGCCGGGACGTCGGCGAACACGCCAGGGCCGATGCGACCAGGGAGGTCGCGGAGTGCATCGGCGCACCCCTGTCTGTCGAGCAGGAGCACGCGTTGCGCGCTGTGACTGGCCCGGAGCGGATCGCGGTGCTCATCGGCCCCGCCGGCACGGGGAAGGGTGTCGTGATCGACGCGGCAGCACGCGCCGAGCAGCTCGCGGGCCGCGAGGTGTTCGGTGTCGCCGTGTCGGGCTCCACGGCCGAGCGGCTCGGTATCGGCAGCCCAGCGCTGGAGGGCGCCACGCTCACGCTGGACGCGCTGGTCGTCCGGGCGAACAGGGGCAGGCTGCAGGTTGGGCCCGAGACGACGGTGATCCTCGATGAGGCCGGGATGGTCGACCACGATCGCATGGACGCCCTCACTGAGCTGATTGAGCGCTCGGGGGCGAAGCTGATCGCCGTCGGTGACGGCAAGCAGCTCCCGTCGATCGGCCCGGGCGGCATGTTCGATCGCATCGCTCACCGCGTGTCCACCGCGGAGCTGGAGGAGGTCCGCCGTACGAGTGATCCCGAGGAGCGCAAAGCGTGGGCGGCGCTGCGCAACGGGGAACCCGAGCGGGCGATGGCGCACTACAAGTCCCGCAGCCAGCTTTTCCTAGCCGATACGCGCGAACAGGCGGAGGAGGCCGCAGTCAAACGCTGGGCGGAGCTGACCGAGACCCGCGAGATCCGCGAGGTCGCATTGATCACCGACGCCTCAAACGTCGAGGTCGATCGGCTCAACGCGCGCGCCCAGCACCTGCGAGCCGAGCGCGGCGAACTCGGACAGGCCGAGGTCCAGCTGCCGCACAAGCACTACGGGCTGCACGAAGGCGACCGCATCGTGTTCGCCGCCCAGCACCGTGAGCCGGGGCGGCCGCGGGTCGAGAACGGCTCCCGCGGCGAAGTCACCAGCGTCGACCTTGACCGCGGCGTCACCGTGGCGCTTGACATCTCCGATCGTCGAGTGACGATCGCAGGCGAGGACCTGGGGTCCCTGCGGCTGGGTTACGCCCAGCACATCCACGGGCAGCAGGGCGCGACCGTCGACCGGACCGTCGTCGTCACGGGCGGCTGGCAGACCAGCAGGGAAGGCTCCTATGTGGAGGCGAGCCGCGCCCGCCACGGCACCGAGTGGTATGTCAACCGCGACGAGCTCGACCTGGCAGGACAAGACGAACGGCTCCTCGACAGGCTCTCGGAGAAGATGCGAACCAGCCGCGCACAGATACCCTCCCTCGCGCACCGAGAGCAGGCCGACCCCGCCTGGGGGTTCGGTCACGAGGACACGCTTTACCCTGACCGCCGCATCCTGCCGGACCTCGCCCGGCCGCTCACCCGCAAACCTGAGCGGGACCACTCACGGGGGCTCTCACGGTGAGCCGCAAGCTGCAGATCGTGCTCCCCGACCTGATCGCGACGCAGCTGGAGGAGCTTGCGGGCGCTGTCGGTGAACCGCTTGCCACCATCGCCCGCCAGATCGTGCGAGACGGCGTTCTATTCGCGGCCGACGGCCGCCAGGTCAACGCGCGCAGGCAAGCCCCCACGGTGGTCGCCGAGGCGAACGGTCGACCACGCTGGCTCGAGCCATACGGCGGCGACCCGGCATGGCGCCAGGAGATGTGGGGAGCGATCGTCGCGCTGCACGGACGCTACCCACGTCACCTACAGGACGTAAAAACGGGCTGGTGGGAGGACGAGTCACAGGCGGAGACACTCTGTGCCCTCGCCATCTGGCGAGCGGAGATCGACAAAACAGGTCAGGATCCCCGCGAAGAGCTCGCGTTCCAACGCCAACTCACCGAGTACGCCCACACGCTCCGCCAACAGGGAGGCGGCGTTGAAATGGCATGGACACCAGGCGCACCGCCTCCAGAGTGGATCGACGGCTGACGGCGCGGCAGCGCTCAGGCGGCACAGTCGGGAAGACGGAAGGCCGGCGCTGTCATGCCGCGCTGGCCTGCTGCTCGTCTTCGCCCCGTTTGGCCAGCACCGCCGCTCGCGCCGTGCGCCACTGCTGATCGAGCGACTGCGCTCCGACGTGGTCGAGGTCGTCGATCTCATAGCTGTAGTGCTGGGAGAGCATTTCAAGGCTCGTCCCGCACTGTGCCGCAACGGACTGTGCGTTTTCGCCGCGCAGTCGCGCGGAGATGCCGCCGCGGCGCAGGCTGTACGGCGTGGCGTGGACCGCGCTTGCGAGCGAGGTGTCGCTTTCGGCCATCGCCTCCAGCGCCGGCTTCATGAATCGGGGCCCCCACTGTTTGGCCTGATTGGTGCTCATGTGCCATGCACCGGTGTCGGGGTCGCGGATCCCGAACCGTTGGCCGGCCAGGTCGCCGGGGACGATGAAGTCCTCGTCGCGCGCAGGGTGGCCGTGCTGGCGTAGGAGCGCTCGCCACAGGGCCAGATCCTCGGTCAGCAGAGCGGGTACCTTCGCCGTGCGTCCGCTGGCGTGCTCGGTCTTGGCCCAGTCGTCGAGCTCGTTCCAGCCGAGGACCTGGGTAATGCTGGCACGGCCGTTAACAGCGAATGACGACCAGCGCAGGCCATAGAGCTCCTGGTTGCGAAGCGCCAGCCCGAATTGCACGGAGACGATGATCGCGTCGCGGTGGGCGAGGATCGGCCGCTCGGCGTGAATCTCCCCCTCGAGTATCTGCGCGCAGAGATGCTCGACGCTGAGTGGGGATAGCGCCCAGCTGCGTATCTCCTCGCCGTGGCGGCGCAGCGTGCTGCGCCCGCCCGCGCCGCGCATCGACTTTCGTCTGTTGCCGACCTTCTCGTTCGCGAGCAGGCAGCCGTTGGATTGGATCTCGGGTACGAGCTCGGAGTTCGCGGCCCACGAGAGCACGGCGGACAGCACACGCCAGGCGTGCGCGCGAGCGGAGGGACCGACCTTGGCCTGCTTCATCGCCTCGCGCAGGGCACGCGGCGCGGCTGGCTCGTTGAAGTGGGCGGCGGGCTGGGCGGCGAAGCGCACCGCGTGCTCTGCCGGGGCGAGCGGCTTTCCCTTTTCCATTCCGGCGACGCCGAGCAGGTGGCGGTTGGCGTCCTGGCGGTAGGTCCGGAACGTCGACTGCGCGAGCCCGTCGGCGGTTTCAGGTGCGTTGAACGCGAAGTAGAGCTGGATGACCTCGCCGATGCTCTGCCCGGTGGCCCGACTGTTCGCATCCTTCGCGTCCAGGTCGAGCAGGAAGCGGCCCAGGCTGTCGGGCCCTCTCCGCTCGGCCGTCACGTAGGCCTCAGACCATGCGTTGGCGAGCTTGGCCGCCGGAAAGGACTTGGTCCGCTCGATGCCGTCGTGGTCGCGAAAGCCCACCTGATAGGACTTCTGCCCACCCTTGGCGACGTAGGGCCATTTCTTCTTCCAGGGCTTAGCCATTGCTCGCGGGCACCGATCTCTGACGGGGGAGGGGCGGGGTCAGGAGAGCCGGGAGCGCAGCGCGGACAGCGCCTCGGTCGAGAGGTCGTAGGGGCCCGGCGAGCTCTCGCCCAGAGGCAGCCGCCGCCGCGAGGATCGCGACCGGCTGCGCCGCTGAGACTCCCCGCCCGGTTTCTCGTCTGTCCGCTTGACACGGGCCGGGCGCACCGCTGTCTCGTTCGCTTGCCAGAACTCGGCAAGCGCCTCCTCTGGGATGCGGTAGTGCCCACCCGGCAAGCGACGATGCGCGAGAAGCCCCACCGACAGGTATCGCCGCAGCGTTCGCTCGTGCACACCGAGTGCGGCTGCCGCCTCGGACGTCGTCAGCGACCGGCCGGGCGGAGCGCTCGACGTTCTCACTGTCTGCTCTCGGTCTCGGCGTTTGACGCTCGCTGCAGGCGGTCCGTGAGCCTCCCGAGGGCGTCATGACCCTTGCACCGCTCACCACTGCGCGTTGCGTCAGCCCTAGCTGAATAGAATGTGAATCGCATCGGCCATCCTTGGTCTTTGCCGGAGGGGGTTCGCAGTTAGTGACCGCGAGAGCCACGAAACGGCCACCCGCTTGTCGCGATCCCTGGGCGCAGAGCGAGGGCAGGGTTTGCGGTGCCAGTGCGGTAACGGGCGCCTTCGTCAGACTGGAAGTGGTCGATTTGCAGGCCATATTGCTGACCCTCTGATCGCTTCCCAAGCTTGAGGTCGCGAGTTCGAACCTCGTCCGCCGCTTACGCTTGATGGGGCCGAATGTGGCTCTACAACAGAGGATATGCGGGGGTGGCGGGCCGCGTAGCGTGCGGACATACGCGGGCATTCGCGGGCAAGAGGGACACAAATCTGCTGCCACCGTGCTGCCACGGGATCGGGCGCCGGCGGTCTGCGGGGAGTCCGATGTGGCCGGGGTGTGCGGCGAGGTGCTGGCGCGGCGTCGGTGTCGTATCCGCGGACGCGTCGCGCGCGAAGCCAGCAGAAAAGCTCAGGGGGAGGCGAGAATCACGACGGGGACACCCTCCCGCTTGGCGCGGAGAGCGTCGCAGGCTCTGTGTCGCTCGGGGGTTGCCGCTTGTCGCGCAAAGGAGGCACCCGATGAGCACCGAGCGAGACGCCTCCTATCGCGCGGAAGCATAAGCACCGGCACGGCTTGGATTTCGCAGGAGTTCGGGGACAACGGCCGGGCCAGCGTGGGCAGGATCATCCGATCTGGCAGGATCTCGCCGAGATGCACACCCAGCACGAGCAAAGCGTCGGCGCCTATGACATACGGAAGGGTGCCGCTGGCTACGCAGGGATCATGGGTAGCGTCGCTGGTTTTGTCGTGCCGACGGTAATCCTCGCTTTTACTCTTCCGCGCCAGCAGATTGCGTCGCACCAGGCCGATCTCACCCTCGCGACGGGCCTCCTTGTCGTGAGTCTCCTTGGCTGCTCAAGAGGGGCATCCTGGTTTGCGGGGCTTGCGCTGGTCGGAGCCATTGCGGTGGTGATCATCGGTATTTTGCGAACTGTCCACCCCGCTCGCGGCCCGGGAGGATGTCCGGATTCTCGTGGAACTTCGGCGGCGGTCCTCACGGGTTGATGGTTAAACGGTAACGGGTTCGGTCTGCTCCTGGCGGTCTATGTTCTTGTTGGTGTCGGGCGTGGTGTGTCGTTCGACGGCGGTGATGAGCTTGGCGAGGTCGCGGTAGCCGATGATTCGTCGGAATTGCTGCTCGGCTTGGAGCATGCCGGCGGCGGTCCAGCGCTTGCGCATGTCGCCGTCCTGCCAGCGCTTGACGTTTCGCTGGGTGTGTCGGACGATCTCGATCATGCTCTCGCACGGATTCGTCGAGCACAGCGTCTTTGCGAGCTGCCCACCGATCCCGAGTCGCATCAGTGTCAACGTCTCGGGCATACCCTCACGCAGCGAGGCGGCCGCGTCAGGCCAGGTCAGATCGAGCTCTGAGGCCAAGAGCTCAAGGCGCTGCTCGGCGAGCTCGGGGTCCTTGAGCGCCCAGGCGCCGCGAATCCGGGTCAGGATGGCGGGACGGTCACGTTCGGGGAGAAGGTCGCACACATTTCGCTCCTTGTGCCTGTGACACCGATGCACCAGTGCGTGCTCGCCGAATACGTCCTTGATCGCCCGGTGCAGCGCCTTCCCACCGTCGATGACGAACAGGATCGCCTGTTCGGGATCGAGTCCTCGGTCCACGAGGTCGGCGAGCAGCGTCCGCGCGAGCGCTGCGTTCTCGGTCGAGCCCTCCCACAATCCGAGCGGGATCTTGTGGCCCTCGGTGCTGATCCCGAGCGCGACGACATGGGTGCGATCGCCGATCTGAAGCCCGTCGAGCATCATCACCGCCAACCTCACGTCATCCAGGCGGCGGCCCATCAGCTCCCCCAGCGCGGTCCGTGTCCGCTGCACGAACCGCTCCGAGACCGAGCTCTTGCCCGTCGATGTGCTGGCCTGATCGACCTCCTCACCGACCGGTTCACCAACCCGAGCGTACTTACGCGTCGAGACGCCGGCGAGCAACCGATCCATCACCGCTCTGGTGAGCGGGTCACGATCAGCGAAATACCCATACGTCTCGACCGGCAGCTCGTGCTCATCATCGGCCGTGCGGATCCTGGGGCGGCTGACCCGTACCCGGCGCCCACCCAAGGTCATCGACCCGTCCTCGTGACCATGACGCTTCGCGCTCCGATCGGCCTTCCACTTCCCCTTCGGCCCGACGACCTCGTCGACCTCGGCCTCCATCAACTCATGCACGACACCGAGCCCGATACCGACGCTCAGCGCGAGCAAGCCCTCCCTCGCCGCCCCGACGAGTTCGCCGAGCGCCTCCTGAATTCGCGGTGGGAGCGGATTCTCAGCGGCCTTCGGGGTCGTGACGACCTGCGGGCCAGATACCTTCTTCATGGCGGTTCCTCCTGTCTCGGATGGACTTCACTCGCCCAGAACGCTGCCAACGGCAACGGACGGGACGGAAGAACCGCCACTCAAAGTTCTACGAGACCTCGGACAACCTCCGGCCCGGACAAGGGGATGAGACAAAGCGAGGTCATCCTGCTTCAGCTAGCGATGGGAGTTTTTGTCGGTCTTCTACTTGTCGTCCTTCCGCACTGATGGGAGACAGTTCAGGGCGCGCCCATCGAACGGTTCTGACGGCGACCGACGTTCAAAGTCGCCTCCAAGCTCGACATTCATCTCACTATCTCGATCTGTACAACGTGATGAAGGGGGTCACGCTAGCGGCGGCGGGACTCTCATTGCTCGAAATCACGATCGGGCACCCATCAACCGGTCGGGTTCTCGCATGGGTCGTGGCGCTATTTGGCGCGGTGCTCAGCTACTACGGAGCGAGTGCGGGGGCCGCTCTGTTGAACTGGCGACCGGAACTGCCAGACATCCTGTTTCCGATGCTGCTGTCCGTTGCTGAGCTGATGCTGATTTATCGGCCGGGAATCGATGTGGGTCCGCGCGGCGAATGGATTCCAACGGATTGGTTCGCAATCCTCGCGGCATGGTCTGCTCTATGCAGCGTTGTCATCTGGCGTGTGTCCCGCAGCCTGCTGGCCGGGTTGCAGAGCGACGCGTATCAAGCGCCCCTCGACGGTGTCGTCAAGGATTACAGGGCAGCTCTCAAAGAAGACTGCCTTGGCGCATTCGGCGTGGCGCTACTTTCGTTGGGTGCTTTTGCAGCGCTGCGTCTAGTCCCAAACGTAGGTCACAATCATCTCGTGAAGGGGGCCGTTGCGTGTGTAGTCCTTGCTTCTCTCGTCCGTGGCCTCGACAGCCAGCGGCGCGCGAGCAGCAATATCGACGCTAGCCTTTACACGGCCGAGGACATCGCCCGAACTGTATTTGATGGCGTGCCCGTCAACGACCGAGAGTGATCGATGATCTCATCGGCACACGACCCCGCGCGCCGCACCCTTTGCGCAACAGCCACAGATCGGAGCAGGCGTGTGTGCCGGGTGGCACTCGGCCTGGTCCAGGGCCCGCGATGGTGATGCTGCTGGATACGATAAGTTAGGACGTCGTGGTTGAGAGCCCAATTCGCCTGTATGGGATCGCGCTATCGCACCCGGTCTTGGGCGTGCAGGGAATGCTCGAGCGAAAGGGGCTCACATACCGCTATGTCGAGCTGCTGGGCGGCGCCCACCCGCTGGCGCTTTTCGCGCTCCGGTTCGCTCGGGCCACGGTGCCCGCGATGAGGCTTCCGGATGGCCGTCGGGTGCAGGCTCGCTTGCGATAGCCAAGGCGCTTGAGGAGCTCGTCCCGACGCCATCCCTTTACCCGAGCGAGTCTGCGGCTTGTGCTGCTGCCCAGGAGGCCGAGGGCTGGGGCGAGGCTGTGCTGCAACCGGTGCCACGTCGCCTGATCCGGTGGGGTCTTCGACGCCACCTGAGTCAGCGCTGCTGGTTCGCCGATGTCGCCAGGAGCGCGCCGAGCGGCGGCGACGGCTCGCCGAGCGCGTTGTTTAGCCCGGGCGGGCTTGATCGGGACACGCTTGAGCACATCGAGCAGCTGACGGACAACGAGTCGTAGCTACTGCTCGACAAGGTTGACAGCCTGCTCGAGAGCGGCGTCATCGGCGGCGAGGAGCTCGGGGCAGCTGACTTCCAGATCGGTTCCTCGGTCCGGGCAGCGCGGCGAGATCACGCCGCACCTGCTCATCGCTTGCCCCAGCCTGCCGCACGAAGACTGGCACCACTGGTGTCAGCAGGATGCCCATCAGCGCCGGCGCAGGCAGCACGAGCGTAAGGCAAAGAACCTAAAGCAGAACCCACAGTGCATTCTCACCACGGGGCAGAACGGTCTCGACGGTCTCGATGTCGTAGTCGAAGGACGCGCCGTCGAGGTCAGCGATGCAGCGGAGCTCGAACAGGTCACCAACGCTTAACGGGCTCGGAGAGACGGACTCCCTCCTCGCCGGTGCAAACGCCGCCGAGGCGCTGGCAGGATGGTTCGAGCGGTTCATTGCGTTCACCCGCACCAAGCACGCCCTGTACGAGCTGCTGCACGCCCCCGGCTCCGGCCCTGTCCCCAGCGCACGCGCAGAGGCAACCAACGCCCTGGAGAGGATCCTCGCCGCCGGGATCCGTGATGGCTCGCTGCGCGACGACATCGACGCCGAGGACCTTCTACGAGCCAGCACAGGGATCTGGCGTACCGACGACACCAACGATCCCGAATGGGAACACCGAGCCCGCCGCCTCGCACGACTAATCATCGACGGACTACAACCACACTAACCAGCCACCCAGCCGCCATGCTCACCGATGCCGCGATGATGACTCACAACTGACTCCGGTGCCGATCACGCGCTGTGACGAACAGCTGCCGATCTGGTCAGTTCGGACGGCTGCGCTGGTCGTCCCACGATGTGCTCGCTCCTTGCCGGAAGCTAGCGCGTGGCGATTGCTTCGCGGACGGCGGGCACGACTTCGTGTGCTAAGCGGTTCAGTGTCATGTCGCTGATGCTGTCGCCAGGAGGGACCAGGTAGTTGAAAGCGGCGGCGTCGCGCTCGAGCACGGCGAAGGTGAGCTCCTCTACCCATTGCGTCACTCCGCCCCCGATCCAGCGGCCCTCGTCGTCGCGGGTCTCCGGCAGCGGGTCGCGGGTAATGCGCCCTGACACGAGGTAGATGGTTTCGACATCGGTGGGGTTTCTTCCTACCGAAGTAGCGGCTTCGTCGATGATGGGCCGTGACTCGGCGACCAGCGTGCTTCGCCAGTCGGCGAGGTGTGGTGGTACCCACCCGTCGGCGTGCCGGTTGGGGGTCACGACACGAACAGCGTAGGTGATGGACAGCGAGGAACGATCTCGACAGCTTCGGCGATGCCCGGGCTGAGGGCCCTCCTTCTCGTCCGAAGCGCTAGCTCGGCTGCACGCTGCGGTATGCCTGCTTTTCGTGGCCCCGCGATAGCGTCGTGCGTGGCTCAGGCGTAGCTCAGTGGCCCGTCAGTGGCCACTCCTTGAGTAGTGCGCGGGCGGTACCGTTGTTGCCGAGGTGGTAGATGGCGACGCCCGCGGCGTGTACGGTGGACGGCTGGAATGGTTCGGCCTCGATGATCTTCAGGTCGTCGAATTTGGCTACGCCGACTGTGAGGTGGGGGAAGTAGTTGCCTGCGCCGATTTGGGCGGGGACGTACTTCTCGACCCAGTCGATGATCGTTGGGCCGATCTCTTCGCCGGGGTCGGCCACGAACGCGGCTGCAGTGCCTCCTGACTCGACGAAGGGTTCGATGGCCGCGACGAGCTTAGCCTGGAAGTCGAGCACCTTCGGGCTGACCTGCACCTGCAACACGGTCGGCCCGTAGCCGGGGAAGCCCCAGTCGGCGTGCGTGATGTTAGTGACCTCGTAGGAGAGCGCGGCCATGTCGGTATCCGCGACCGTCTTTTCGACGGCCTCGTAGACGTGGTGGAGGTCCGCGGTGCGCGCGTAGCGTTGCAGCGTCGTGATGTGCGGCTGGTGGGTGTCGTCGAGAACCCACCCCTCCGGCATACTCTTGAGCATCCGCGCGTTGACTTCACGGGCGCGCTTGATGGTGGTCTCGTCGGGGTTGATCAGGATGTCGATCGCAGTCAGGTCACTCATGCCGGCTTACCCTCCTCTAGAAGACGGTGTTCCAGTCGTTTTTCATGCTGACGACTGTCCAGCCGAGCTCTTTGGCCGTCGTGAGCGATTTCTCGGCCCCGTTGACGTAGACGAACTCGCGCTCCCCGTCGTCGTGGTTGACGAGCACCGAGAACCTCGCAGCGCTGAGCATCTCGATGTCGACGTCGGCGTTGCCGCCTCCGAACACCGGGAGCCGTCCTGTGGCAGCAAAGATGTGCTCAGGCTTGCCCGGTCCGACATCGAGGCTCCCGAGAACCTCCTTACCGCGCACGATCTTGCCGTCGGCGTAGGTGTACTCAGCGGCAGTGCCGATCACGTTCTCCTTGTGGATGCCCCAGGTCTCTTCGGCGAACACGCGCATGAACTCGCGGCCGCCACCGGAGCACACGAACACCCGGAACTCGTGCGCCTTGAGCAGGTCGAGCAGCTCGAGCATCGGCTTGTAGATCAGATCGACGTACAGCGCATCCAGCTTTGGCTGCTTGACGGTGCGCAGCCACTCACGCACCTGCGCGTCGAAGTCCTCCGGGGCAGTTCCCGCCCAGGTTCGTGCGAACGCCGCCAGGAGCGGTTCCACCGCTTTGGGATCCTGGATCGCCACGGCACCGAAGAACGCCGGGTCTTTCTCAACGATCGCCTTGTACGGCTGCTGGCCAGCCAGCGACGGGTCCGCCTTGATCTCCTCACCCCACTTGCGGAACACGAAGTCGAACTGCGGCGGCAGCGGCTGCTCAACCCACAACGTGCCGTCGTTGTCGAACGTCGCGATCCGGTCAGCAACATCGACGAACCCCGGGCCCGGCTGCGTCGCTGAGGCGATGAAGTCAAGGATCGCCTTCTTTGCTGCGCCCTCGTTCCAGCTTGCGAGCACGTCGGTCACGGGCTGCTCCTTTGCGTGTCGGGATCAGCGATGCCGGGAGGGGCCGCTCGGTCTCGCTCGGCCTGTCGTGAGAGACGCTCCCGCTCGCTCCACTCATTCTCGTCCAGCCTGCCGGACCCGGCGGTATAGCCGGACTCACCACCTCCACGACCCCGCAGCACATAAGCGCAGCCAACCGCGATCAGCGCACCCGCGATCGGCCCCGCGACATACACCCAGTAGCTCGTGAAGTCCCCGCTCACCAGCGCCGGGCCGAAGGAGCGCGCCGGGTTCATCGAGGTCCCGCTCACAGGCGCCGACCACAGCCCGGCGAGCGCTATGTACCCGCCGACGCCCAGCGCGGCGATCGCGCCGACATTCTGGGCGGAGGACGCGGTTCCCAGGATCACGCTGACGAGGGTCGCGGTGAGGCCTATCTCCATCAGCAGCGCCTGCCAGTTCGCATAGCCAGGGCCAGGGAGCGTCGCGCCGAGGTGCTGGATGTTGCCGAACACCGCGAACAGGAAAAGGCACGCCAGTGTCGCACTGATCAACTGAACGATGATGTAGCCCGGGAGGCGCTTCCACGGGAAGTCTCCGCGCAACGCGAACGCGAGCGAGACCGCGGGATTCAGATGGGCACCGGAGATCGCGCCCATGAACAGGATGATCCCCAACACCATCAGACCAGGCGCGACGACGGCCGCTGGAAGGCCGATTTCGCCCTTCCCGTGCAGGATCCCTCCGCCCGCAGCAACCAACACCAGCATGAACGTGCCCAACAGCTCGGAGAAAGGCCTCCGCCACTCCAAACGCGGATCGTCAAAGTCTTTACGGTCGCCGAACTCCAACTCGAGCAGATGCCGACGGCGCGGACTGAGAAGCCCGAGACCGGGAGCCTCCTCATGCACGGCACGCTCCTCAGACACGACCAACCTCCTCCATCTGGAGACTAGGAAACGTAGGTTCGGCCTGTAGCTCGCTCCTGCCCCAGAACTTTGACTAACGCGGGGGTGAGCCAGCATCGCCCTGTCCGGGTGACCCGCCGCCGTCGCGGCGACCTCGATCTCGCTGGCCCGCTCACCCGACCGTTCGGCGTTGCGAGCACCAGCACGACCGCGATGGTCGGCGCCGGGCTTAGCGCGACGCGCACCCTGGACGCTTCGGAGGAATCTCGTGCTGCTGCTTTCCGCAAGTTCCGACGGTCTGCTTACACTTCCCACGATGCTCGCCTCGGACAACTTCGGAGCGTATCGTCCGGTGCTGGCAAGACGCCTGCTTCCGCATCGGGGACGGGAGCACGGGTTCGACGCCAGTTCGCAGCTGGAGCTCATCCGAGGTAGGCATCCGCGCCGGGATGATGGACGCGTCCGCTTGCTCACGCGAAGCGGAAGCCCGCTGGATCCCATCCGAGACTCAGCGCTGCCCGCGCCGCCTCTGCGCCTCCTCATCGAGGGCGTGCGCGCCAGCAATGTCCCCCTGCAAGCGAAGCGTCTCAGCGAGGTTGCTCATGTTGCCCAACGTTTCCGGGTGTGCGTAGCCAAGCACTTGCTCGCGTCCCTTCAATGTGCGTTCGTGCAGCTTCTGCGCGGCGGGGAGATGCCCCTGCGCGCGAAGCGTCTCTGCGAGGTTGTTAGTGCACGTAAGCGTATCGGGATGATCGTCGCCCAGCACCCGCCTAGAGGCGTCCAGTGCCTCTTCTTGGAGGGCGCGCGCACCAGACAGATCCCCTTGCGCATGCGACGTCTCAGCGAGATTATTAATGCACGTCAGGGTCTGAGGATGCTCGTCCTCGAGCACCCGTCGAGATGTCTGTAGGACCTCTTCTTGGAGGGTGCGCGCATCATCTAGAAACCCCTGTGCGTGCAGCGTAACCCCGAGGTTGGTGATGCTGATGAGCGTGCTGAGGTGCTCGTCGCCGAGCACCTGCCGACGTTTTTCGAGGGCCAGTTCTTGGAGGGTGCGCGCATCGGCCAGATCCCCTTGCGCATACATCGCCTCGGCGACGTAGCTCATACTTTCGAGCGTAGCGGCGTCTTTGTCGCCGAGCCTCCGCAAGCGCGTTTTGAGCACTTCTTGGTGGAGGGCTTGCGCGCCGGCCGGGTCTCCTAGCGCGTACAGCGTCCGGGCGAGATTGTTGACGCTAATCAGCATGTTTGGATGGTCGTCGTTGAGCACCGGGCGTGACTTCTGCAGCACCTCGTCGTTGAGGGCGCGTGCCGTCGAATACTCGCCACGCTGAAATGCGTAGTTGCCGATACCTGAGAGGAGTAGGGCGGTCAGGAGCGGGTCCTCGGCGAGCACGGATGATGTAGGCAGCGCGGCATGGCGCGCGTGAGCGGCGATACCAGCCAGCGCGACATCACCCTCTTGAATCCAAACTGTTCTGAACGCGTTGCTCAGCGTGATCGCCGTTGCTCGCCTGAGTGTCACTAGGCGCTCGTGCTCAGCGACCTTAGTGGTGTGTCGCATCGTTCGACTCACCAGCGCGTGAACCTGCACCATCTCTCGCGCACCGGCGAGACGCTCGACCAGGCAGTGACGAGTAGTTTGGGCCACTGCACGAGCGGTCCTGCGCGTCGCGGCGCGCTCGTCCAGCTCGTCAGCCTGGGTGAGGATCGCCTTGATGAGCTGTGGGGAGATAGGGTCCGCTGCCAGCAGGCTGGCGATCAGCAGCATCTCGCGACCCTCGCTGTCGAGCTGGTTGACGCTGCGCAGCAATGTTGCCGCGATGCTCTTGTCGTGAACGGTCGGCAGCTCATCAGCAAGCTCAATTGCGAGCTCGAGCTCATCCTCGTCAAGCGAGCCCAGCGCCGTGCGGTACTCGCCGATCGAGCGTAGCTCCGCCTCATGGCGCAGAGCGCCGGCGGCCAAGGTGATCGCCAACGGATGACCGGCCAGGTCGGCAACAATCCCGTATGCGGCGTTCTTCTCGCACTCGCCGATCGGACGGCGATACCGGGTCAGCAACTTGAACGCCTCGTCGGGTTCCAGGCCGGCGAGAGTGACCGGGTATGCAAGGTCGCTGTAGGCAGTGCTGCGTGTCGTAATGAGGGTCTTTGCGTTGGGGTGCGGCGCAAACCACTCATACACCCGCGCGGGATCAAGACCCTCGGGGAGATCATCGACCACCCACAGACACGGTCCGTCGGCATCGGCGATCTTTGAGCGCACAAACGCCTCGATCTGCTGTCGGGTGGCACCTTGCACGTCCGGGTGACGATGCTGAGTTGCGATAAGGCGTAGCTGATCGCTGCGCTCAGCGCCCACCATCACCGCGCTCATTCCCCCATCGTGTTCTGGTGCTTCTTGCAAGCTGCTCGCGCGCAGCCAGTAGATCCCTCCCGGGTAGCCCGCCGCGAAGCGCCGCGCATACTCCTGAGCCAAGAGCGACTTGCCAACCCCCCCGATGCCCACCAGCTGTGCCGCGTCAGGGCCCTCAACGCCGGTGGTCAGGGTCGAATCACTCGCGCACACTGCCGAATGCACCCGCCATAGCTCCGCCAAGCGCCCCACAAATCCCGGCGAGCCAAACAGCTCGGAGCCAAAGTAGGAGGAGTGCTCTCGTGCCCTGCCACCCAACGGAAGCTGATCGATGCGCTCCAGATGCTGAGCGATCATCTCTGCTACTTCACCCCAGCACCCCGGGTCGGCGGATGGGATCGCAAACCGCGCGTCGCGCAGCTCAACCGGATGTATGTGCTCAGTGACCGAACCACCCAGCTCGTCGCGCTCTGGGTTGACGACCAACACTCGATCGCGGGGGTCGCCGTGAATCTGCGCCGCCAAGAACGCGGCCATGAGCTCTGACTCGCACGCGGGCCGCGTCGGATAGATCGCCGAGAAGAAGGCCAGCAGCACGCGCGAACGCGTCAGCGCATCGCGCACACGGGCCGTGATCCCCTCGAAATGCTCGATGTCATTCTCGTCACGGAATACCCGTAGCTCCCGCGCCTTGAGCGCGGCGTACAACTCATCTACGCGCGCACTATCCCCGTGGGCGTAGCTGAGAAACACGTCATACACGGCGTCCAACGCCACCCCGCCTTTCGGCCGCCAACACACGATGACCGCTCATAGAATCTTAGAGGCGCTGATCCTCGAGACAAGCCGGCGCCAAGACAAGCGGGCGCTCCGAGTCGTCAGTACCGGCTGTGTCGTGTTGGGTGCTGGGCGCGCCAACCGAAACTGCCATGCTCTGCGTGTGGAAAGTCCGGTTCGCGAGCGCTACCGGTCGCAGGCCGACGGCCTGCGTACGCTCGCCGTGCTCGTCGCGATCATGTGGGTCGTCGAGTTCGTCAACATGCTCGACAGCTATCGGCTGGATCACGACGGCATCGTTCCGCGAAGCTTCTCGCATCTCGATGGCATCGTGTTCGCGCCGTTCCTGCACGCGAGCTTCGAGCATCTGCTGTCCAACACCGTGCCCTTCGTCATCCTCGGCGTTGCGATCGCGCTCGCGGGTGCCAGACAGCTACTGCTCGTGAGCGGCATCGTCGCGCTTGTCAGCGGGCTCGGAACCTGGCTGATCGCGCCCGGTGGAACCGTCACCGTTGGCGCGAGCGGCGTCGTCTTTGGCTACGCCACCTACCTCATCAGTCGGGGGGTGTTTGACCGCCGGATCGTCGAGATCGCGCTTGGCGTGCTCGTCGGCGTGTTCTTCGGCGCCGCGCTCATCTACGACCTCATCCCCAAAAGCGGCATCTCCTGGCAGGCGCACCTGTTCGGCGGCATTGGCGGCGTGATCGCCGCGGCTGCGCTCGCGCACCCGGAGCGCGGCCAGCTGCGCACGGCGGGTGCCACGAGCCTGCCGGAGTCGCCACGGTGAGTTGTCCCCGACGCCTGAGCCACTACCGACCGAGTCGGATGCCGGCGGAGGTCGGTCTCCTCCTCCGAGGAGGGCGAGCCTCGACAACCCGGAGGTGTTACGGCGAGCGCCGCCGAGGCGTGCCTGGCCACTCCGGCTACCAGGCCGGTATCATCGCTGGCGTTGTGCGACGAGGAGCCACGATCTCGGCGGTGGTCCTGTGCTTGGCGCCCCTTTTCCCTGGGGCCGCACAGGCGACGTCCGACCACCACTGGCGCACTCTCACGATACATCAAGCGTGGACCATGACCATGACGGGCGCCCGTCACGTTGCAAAGCAGGCAGAATCGTTCCCTCACGCCTATGGGCCTTCGAGGCCAAGCAGCGACGAAGTCCAACCGCCATCCGCATGCGTGCGACACTCGCCGTATCGGATCGACTGCCCGTTCACCTACTTCCTTGGATATACGTCCGAAGAAGTCTATACGCGGTGCCACGACACCGGGCAGGTCACAGAGATCGCCGAACAGCGATTCCGGTTCACATCACCCAAACCGCGGTGCCAGTTGATCTACAACAAAACGCCCTAGCGCTGGGCGAGGCTACTGCCCGTCGATCGCTCTGCAAAAACCGCTGAGCCGGACCGAGCGCACCCTCTTACAAATATCTACGATGCGAGCAGATGATTGGACGCCTGAGGTCGCGCTCGAACCTCGTCCGCCGCTTTCACTTGTGGAGATGGGTGCCCGGCGCCCTCGTCGTTCGCGTCGGTCCTCAGCTGGCCAGGTCGATGAGGCCCTTGGTCGCGAGGTAGGCGCCGGCCGCGGCGGATGCGACTATCGCGACCGTCCGTCCGTTGTGGGCGAACCATCTGTTGGTCTCGTCGAGCGCACGTTCTGCGTGGCCCGGGATGGTCAGCAGCAGCATCATCGGGACCTCGATCAGCCACAGCATCACTGCGACCGTTACGGCGAGGTCCAGCAGCTCACTGGACGTTGAGAGCTTCGCGTCGGCGATCGCCTTGACGGCCCCGATGTAGATTGGCGACGGGATGATGTACAAGGTGATCCCCAGCACGAACGCCAGCCTGCGGCTCTCCAGATACCGGTCGATCTTGGAGGGCCCGCTGGGTGCCTCCGGGTGGGTGTTGGGGTCCGGTCGCTTCCTCTGCAGTCGGACGGCGAGCGCGATGAGCAGCACGCCGAGCACCAGATAGATCGCCGTGCTCGCCGATCGGCTGGTGGTGGTAGTTGCGCCGAGTTCTTCGAGCAGGAACAGCATTATCGTGCCTGTGGCGTACGTTGCGAGGAAGGCCGCGAGCACGAACGCGAAGACGCGCGAGCGCAGTTGCTGGCCGCGTCCGAGGGCGATCACGGCCGCGACGGCGGGCGGGTAGATCGAAGCGGCAAACGCAAGTGCTAGGGCCTGGGGCGGCATGTCAGGGACGCTTTTTACACCATGCATGTCCAGCACAAGTGCCCAGCCACCCCCGACCTGATCGCCAGCCGCCCACACGCGATGGACTCTTCACCATCATCATCAGGCTCTACGGCCCGATAAGTCCGTGCCCGCTGGAGACTGGGCGCTCCCGGCTTCACCGTCGCGGGCGGGCGCGGATGGGGGAGGCTCAGGCTCAGGTGGAGCGGACCGAGGGGCCTGCGCCGCCTTGTCCAGCGTGGGGTCTGCCATCAGGCTTGCGCTCATCTTGATCGCACTGACCGCGCCTGTGGCGCCGGCCTGCAGCGTGAAACCGAACGCGAGCACGAATATTCCGGGGATCAGCAATACGTGCGAGCCGAGCATCAAGATTCCCAGCCGGCCAAGCAGGTACGGAGGCGTGCACACGGTTGTGCTGAGTGCCGTGCCGATCATCGAGGAAGCGAGCTTGTCGCGTTTGGATTGTTTGGGCTTTACCCCGAGGATCCGCGCGGGCACCGCGAGGTAGCTGATCATCATCACCGCCACCACGACCCCGAGGCAGAGCGCGAACCACGGCGAGCCCCAGCGTGGCACCACCGTTGTGGCGAAGCCAAGCAGCAGCCCCACGATCGCACCCGCGACGAGGATCGGCCGCAGGTGGCCCCGCGCCCGCGCGAACGCGCTCGCCACGGTTGGCGGACCGGGCCCTACGATCGCGAACGCGAAGACCCCGTTCAGAAGATAGGCGCCCACGGTAAGCGCCACGATCCCGAGGTTGATCGGGATCAGCACCAGCCCGCGGACCGGGTTGAGGGACCTGCCGTGCAGCACGTGGACCTTCAGGTCGAACATCGCCAGCCAGATCAGCACCGCGGGGAGGACCTGGATCAGCGTCAGCCGCCAGTTCGAGAGCAGCACGCGTAGGCCCTTCAGCAGCAACGCAAAGGCGCCGACGGTGAAGGCCAGGGGGGCGAAGATCCGACGCGAGCGGCTGAGGCGCAGGATCGCTTCGATCGCGACCTCGTCGTCTGCCTGGATCGCGCTCACCAGACGGCCGACGTTCGACCACAATGGGAACCGTCGCGCGGCTTGGCTGTCGGACATCAAGCGAGCATCTCACAACCCGTGGGCGATGCCTCGTCCGTAGCCGGCGGGGGCTCAGCGCTCCCTACCCAACTCGTGGTGCCTGATGTGTCATGAGGCGCGGGTCTGCCATGGTCGTGCCGGGTTGAGGCGGCGACTACTTGTGCGCGGTGGCGCGTCGTTGCGTGTGCATGTGCCACGGCGAACGCGCGGCCAAGAGGCCGCAGCCGAGTCCGATCCCCACGCCGGCCGCGACATCGCTGGGGTAGTGGACGCCGGCGTGTACGCGGGAGTAGGCGACGGCGCTCGCCAGCGGAACGAGCGTCGGTGCCAGTGCTGGCAGTTCGGCGCAGACGCCGGTGGCGAACGCAAACGCCGCGGCGCTGTGGCCCGACGGAAACGACGTCGAGCGCGGCGTGCGGATGAGTGTCGGGCGCGAGCGCGAGAAGGGCCGCCGCCGGCGCACGAGCAGCTTGGCCGGGCCGTTCGCTACGGCCGTAGCGAACGCGATCGCGACGAGGCCGCGCCCGGCAGCTCTCCGCCCGCGCGCTCCGCCGAGCACAGCCAGCGTGCCCGCGATCAGGAGCCACAGTCGGGAGTAGCTCGCCGCCCGCGTGACGGCTACGAGGGAGCGGTCCAGCGCTGGCGAGCGCGCACCGAAGGAGCTCCTCATCAGCCGGCGGTCCAGCCGCTGCACGCGACCGCGCATCGTCATGACCCGCGAGCTCCCGCAGGTCGCACGACAGCAAGTCGCGCGACACGTACCCAACCCAGCGCGTGCCGCGTGTCACGCCGGCGACCACGCCGCGCGGACAGTGGACGCCCGGATGGACACCGAGCGCGGGGAGCGCGGCCGGGCCGAACGGCAGCCAGGCGGCTCACCGGCCGGCCGCCACCCGTAGCAGTGTGCTCAGGTTCTCCGTCGTGAGCGCCACCGCGCGGGCTGCTGGTGACGGGCCTGCGCCGCGGGGCAGCCGCACGCGCAGCGCCCCCGGCATCGATGTGAAGCGCAACGGCGCTTCGAGTACCAGCGCCTCGCCGTCGAGGCCGATCTCCACGGGTCCGCTCGAGCGGACCTCGAGCTCCGGTGCGGACCACGACAGCAGGCCGGGGTAGCGCTCCGCTTGGCCGACCAGCTCGAGCGCCACGAGCTTGGATACCTCAGTGCCTCGGACTCGGGCGACCACGATGCCGATCATGCCCGTGTCGATCCGCTCGCGAGTGCCGGCGCCTGAGAGGTGTGTGAGCTCATACGGGTTGTTCGACACCAGTACGAGCGTGGCATCGTCGCAGTTGGCCCCGTCCGGGAGGGTGAGCGCGAGGTCGATCGGGTCGGCCTCGGAGCCAAGCAGATCCGGCAGCATGCGCGTCCACGTCTCGAGCTTGGCGTCGCGGTAGGCGTCGGACTGGACGACCTTCGCATAGACGCCGAGCGACGCGTTGTTGACGAATACGCGGTCGTTCACGCGCGCGAGGTCGATGCGCCGCTCGACGCCGTCGGTGAACGCGTCCAACGCGCCCACCACGTCGTCGCGATCCAGGCCGAGGTCGAGCGCGAAGTGGTTTCGTGTGCCTGCGGGGATGCAGACGTGGGGGATGTCGCGTTGTGCGGCGACCGTCGCCACGAGGGCCTGCGACCCGTCGCCTCCGGCCATTCCGATGACCTGCGCGCCGCGCGCGATCGCGCTCTCGGCGAGCTCGAGCAGATGATCGCCCGGCTGCAGGACGATTGGCTCGATGCCTCGCCGCCGAGCCTCCCCGACGACGTCGAACCGCTCGGCCTTCCCGCCGCCTGACTTCAGGTTGACGATCAGCGCCGCCGAGCCGGCGCCGCTCACCGGCACAGTCACCGCGGCCACCCCCTTGACCGCTACTTCCCCTGCCCGTCCCAGTGCGTAGCGCGCGGCCACTCCGAACAGTGCGAGCAACAGCACCAGCACGATCAGCGTCAGCAGCCCTTGCCAGTGAGTCGCCAGCACCACGACCAGGCCGCCACCGGTGAGGACCACCGCCACCGCGCCGAACACACGCCACGCGCCGTGCTCGGTCAGGGCGAACCAGACGGCGGCGTTCACCACCAGCACGAGCACAGCCGCCAGCGCGGCGACGAGGACATCCCCAGCCAGCGCGATGGCGGCCACCACGACCATCGCGACAGGCACCGTGAGCGCCACAATCGCGGCAAAACGCCGCAACCATCGCCCCGGCGCAGTCAGGCCCGTCTTGGGAGTCCCCGGGATCGGATCCACGATGACCCATGTTCTCACTCAGAGCGCAGACACCAAACCGAGCGCACCCCAGCGAGCGCCGCGACCGCGCATCACACGACGGGCGGGGGTGTCCCGTCGATGCTGGCGGGGAACGCTGGATCCCACTCGCACACCTGGCAAGCATGGCGGAACGCCGAGCGCGCGAAGTCGAGCGCCAGGGCGTGCGGGTTGGGGCTGGAGCGCAGCGCGTCGCAGTCGAGGATGTACTCGCCGAGCGTCGCATCCCAGCGCGCGGCGGCGGGCGAGAGCGTGGCGGAGGCGAACCCGTCCGGCGCCGGGTGCGCGTAGGCGTAGAAGGCCGCTTTGGCGTAGCGCGCATCGCCGGGCCACCAGCCGACGGCGACCTCCTGGGCATCCATGGCGTTGCGCATGATGAAGTCCTCCGACGGAGGGTCGGCGGGCAGGCCGGAGAAGAGGTTGACCGCGAGGTCGAACGAGCCCCACCACGCGTTGACCGGCGTCGAGCGTCCGCGATATGGCGCCCGGAAGGCGGCGAGCACGAGCGCGGCGTGGGTGGCCGCGGCGAAGTAGGAGGCGATCTGGGCGGGGTCGTAGCTGTGGTGCTCGTCGTCCTCGTCGAGTGGCGCACTCCATGCAACCTCCTGAGGAGTGGGGTCGATCCTGACCTCGCCTGCCAGCTCGCCGACCGCCCGAAGCAGCTCGCGGGTGACCTCGCCCACCGGCCGGTGCGGGGTGAGCGGGATGTGCCGTACGCCACCGCCGCTGTGCTCGGCGAGCGCCTCGTGCGTGCGCAAGTCGAGTGCCACCACCAGCGCCCCCGAGCCGTCGGGCGCCGGCAGCGGGGCGGTTTCCCAGCCGCGGGCGCTCAGACGCAGGGCCGCATGCTGGAGCTGTGGCTCGGGCGGGGCGAGCGCCACTGCGAGCTTGCCGAGGACCTGGGTGTGCGCATGCAGCGTGTCGCAGGTCGCACTCCATTCCTCGTAAGAGACCGTCGACCACCCGTACGACATCGCCCTACGCTATCAACCGGCCGAGCGCTGGAGAGCTTGCCGGCAACGGGCTGTCCGCTCAGTGGTCGGGTCGCCGCGGCCGGCGTGTCGCCCAGCGCCCACGCCGGGTGCCGAGCAGCCGCAGCGCGCGACCGCGGCGGCGCTCCTTCTCGCGCGCGAGCGCGCGGTCTTCGCTGTAGCCGACTTCGAGGAACACGAGCAGCACCGCTCCGACCACGCCGGTGGCGATCAGCACGATCGTGAGGACCTGGCCGGTCACTCCTCCGACGAGGGCAGCGCACGCGCCGCCGGCAAGGACGAGCGCCAAGGCGAGCCCAAACGCGAGGAGGCGTCCACGGGTAGTCACGATCCAAAGGTACCTCCGAGTGAGCCTCCCGTCCCAAGCGCTGAGTAGTTTCGGTGCCGATCCGAAAAAATCAAGTGGCCCCAGCAGCCGACAGGTCGCGGGCGACGTGTAGACGAGGAGGTGAGTCCCATGCAGGGACCGACAGACGAACGGCGGCGCGGCAGCGATCTGTGGATGGTCGAGCGAGCGATCGTCCTGCAGGTTCTCAGGGACGATCGCGAGGAGCGCTGGGCGCGCGCGGAGCTGGTCCGGGAGATCCCCGACTTCGAGCCGGCGGTGCTCGACGAGGCGCTCTTGCACCTGGAGCGCGACGGCGTGCTGGGCCGGGAGCAGAGCGCGGTGTGGGCATCCCGCGCCGCGCGGCGGCTGGACGAGCTCGAGCTGATCAGCATCTGAGCCCGAGTGAGGGCTTACCCCTTGCCACCGTGGCGGTGCTCGACGCCGCTGTCGTCCGCGATCAGGATGTCGCTTACGAGGCTCGGCGCGAACAGCCCATGCTCGACCACGCCGGGGGTGGCGGACAATCGGGCGGCGAGTCGCCCCGGGTCCTCGATTGCTCCGAGGTAGTCGGCGATCAGGTTGCCGTCCGGGCTGAGAGGCACTTTGCGCAGCCTCGCTGGTGCAATCGCCTCGAGCGTGGTGTGCGGGGCGAAATGCAGGAGCTCGACGGGCACCGGCGAGCTGAGCTCGGCGACGGCCTTCTCGGCGGAGGCGATCACCACGAAGCGTTGCGCCGCGGCGGCGACGATCTTCTCACGCGTGTGCGCCGCCCCCCCGCCCTTGATCAGCCAGCCCCGTGGATCGATCTGGTCGGCGCCGTCGATCGCGATGTCGAGCTCGCCCAGCTCGTCGAGCTCGACGATCTCCAAGCCGAGCGCTCGGGCGGCCCGGGCGGTGGCGGGCGAGGTGGCGACGCATCGCAACCCCGTCAGCCCGCTCGCGGCGAGCGCCGGCAGCAGGTGGGCGACGGTCGATCCCGTCCCCAGCCCGACGCGCGAACCGGGGAGCACCAGCTCCGCGGCGGCTTCAGCGGCGGCGCGCTTGTGGCGCCTGGTGGCGCTCTGCTCGATGGTGCCCTGTGCGTGGGGTTCGGCTGGCGGATTGCGCGACGGTGTCATGCTGGGCGACCTTACAACGCCGGGCAGGCGCACCGCTTTCGGCGCCGATCGGCCAGCCGTGGTCCGTGCAACCCGCAGTGAGCGTGCGTCGAACATTGACGGATCGACCGGGTGGGCGGCTCTGATCCGACGTCTATCGTGCAATGCTCCCGGCGGCGGAATGGTGGAGCGCTGCAGCTCTAAGAGCCCGCGGCAAGCGGTGTCCCCGCGTCGGCCTCGGCGGCGGCCGACGCGGCGCTCGCGGGCGGCGCGTCCCCGCGCAGGAAGCGCCACACCGCCAGGCAGGCGAGCACCGTCATGATGGCCGCGCTCGACAGGCACCACTCGCAGTACTCGTGCAGCGAGAACGCCTCACGCGAAGTGAGGTAGGCGGAGAAGCCGAAGCCGATCAGTACGAACGCCATCGTGGCGAAGCGCGTCTCGTCGCGCTGTGGCACCAGCAGCGAGCCGAGGATCGTCACGTAGCCGATCAGGCCGATCAGCGCGACCGGCACGCCGGCGAGCTTCGCGTAGATCGAGGTCTGCACTTTCAGGCAGGTGTTGTGCGTGGTGCTGCACAGCGGCGGGATGCCGGAGTAGTGGACGTAGGTCAGGTAGCTCGCGACCCCCAGCCCGATCGTGGCGAGCACGATCATCGTGATGCGGAGAGCGCGATCGCTCATGGCCGATCGGCGACGCCGGAGGCTGGAGGAGAAGGAGGGGGGAGGGGCTGGGTCATCGCCATCGCCGCACGCCTCCTATGAAAGCAACTTGTTGATCGCCGATTCGAAACTCGATGGTTCTTCGAGGTTGGGGTTTTCGAGCTTTTCCATGTGCTGGCCGCTCTTGCCGATCAGGAAGGACGGCGTGCCGGTGAAGCCCTCGGCGTTGGCGATCTGCGCGTCGTGCGTGACCTGTTCGGCGTACGTCGAGTCGTTGCGCGCCGCGCTCCAGTTGGGGAGGTTGAGGCCCGGCACCTGCTCCGCGAGATTCTGGAAGTAGCTTTCGGTGGCGTAGCCGCTGTCCTCCTGGCCTTGCTCGTGGTAGAAGAGCTCGATGAAGTACCACGCGAGGTTCTGCTTGCCGGCGGCGTACGCCGCGATCTGCTGATCGCGGAATGTTTCCTGTTCGCGGGTGGCGGTCTCCAGCGAGTTGTATTCGATCTTGACCTTCCCACTGCGCACGTACTTCTGGATCACCTTGGGTAGCGCGCCGAGCGTGAACTCCCTGCAGATCGGGCACTCGAGGTCGCCGAAGTACTGCAGCGTCACCGGTGCGTTGGGGTTGCCGAGGACGTTGCCCGACTGGGGGATGCCGCCGATGATCGACTTGACCAGGGCGACGGTCGAGTTCTTCTTGCTGCCGGTGGCCAACCCGCTCCCGCCGCTGCCCCCTCCGCCGCTGGTGGCGAGCACGATCACCACGATGATCACGACTACGACGCCGATCACGCCGCCGAGCTGGATCACCCGTTTGCGTTGCGCCGACTGGGCGGCGGCGGCCTCCATGGCTTTGCGTTCGACGCGCGCCTGCTCGCGGCGCTCCTTGCGTGTGAGGTCGGGATCGTTGCCCGAGGCGGGAGTCATGGGAGCAACTTTTACCGGTTCTGGATCAAGTTTGCTTAAGGCGTTGCCCTGGCTCGCCTAAAGCTATCTCGCGAGCGGCTCGCCCGTAGATCCCATATCGCTCGCCGGGCGATTTGGGGCGGCGCTCGGTTGCCCGATCGGGCGGGGCTCCGCCGACGGCCCGACCCAGCCGGCGCGTCGTGGCGTGGATCGCCACACTATGGAGTTGGAAACACCCAGCCTCCGTAGCTCAGCTGGATAGAGCATCGGACTTCTAATCCGAGGGTCGCAGGTTCGAGTCCTGCCGGGGGCTTACGAGAATCTCGCTAAACCGAGCTAAATTCGTGCTCGAGAGGAGACGCACGAACATCGAAAAGCAGTCTTGGGGCAACGCATGGGGCAACATTCCCCGATGGGACGTTGCCGGAGCGTTGCCGCACCGTGCACGTCCTTGTTGACGGCGGGCCACCGTCGCCTTCGGTAGGTCCTGCCGGCTGCTTCAAACTTCCCAGCCCCTTGGTTCTACGACCCGTGGCCGTCGCACAGACGCTCCGCTGGGGCTCGTCGCCGCGCAAGGCGCCACGCTTCAAGAAACGCGATCGCGACTGGGGGCGAGGCGTGATGGCCGAGCGTGACGCGGAGCTGGTCACGTTCGGCCGGGCTGTCCGCCAGGTACGGGTAATGCGTCGCGTTCGTCGCGGCACCGGAAGCGCGGTCGGACACGTGCTGACGTGCACCTGCGGCGTCGGAGGAACAAGTTTGTTGATGTTGTGGCTGCCGGATGGGCAACGCGGTGCTGCTCGCACGAGTGCGGCACCCGGGTCACAGGCTTCGCACCGGCTCAGCGCCGACACAAGGCCTTTGTGTTGTCGCGGTGCTCGCGCATCGACGGCCGGGGCGTTGAGCAGCGAGCCGCGCGCGCATTCCTTGCTGACGTTGATCCCGCGATCGTGTGCGCTCTGATGTCGTCCGACACAGACCCAAAGCTTCTCGTTGCGCGGCGATCCCCTGCTGCTCGATCCGGTGGGCCGCTGATTCCACAGAGCGATGACCAGGATTCCATCCTTCGATAAATTGATCACCTCCGCTCCGGGGCGGATTGCTATGCAGGCCGGCACGTTCGCGATTGCCGTGGCACTGGAGCGGCGACGCATCGCGCGCGGGACGCCTCGGCGGGCAAGGCACGTGGACGCGCGGACGGGAGCCGACCCCAGCCTGCGCCAGACAGCGGTCCTGCTCGGCGCCGAGCGCGCAATCCCTTGGCTGATCGGCACCGCAATCCCCGGGCCGAGCGCGGACCAACGGCAGCAGCAGCTGGAGTTCGAACGCGAGGTCCAGCGGGCTCACGCCGAGCACGCCAGCGACCCAGAGGCTCGTCAGGAGGCGATCATGCGCATCTACCAGACGCGCGAGCCAGTGCACAGGGGTGCCTGGCGGTGCTGCTCCGCGCCCTCGTGCCTGTGGCCGTGAATCACTGCCCCCGATTGCCTGGTCGTGGCCTGAAAGGACCACGCCCGTTGATTCGGTGAACGTGTCCGAATCCCGCGAGCCCCTTGTATCTCGTTGGGGTAGGCTGAGGCGATGTCCGCCAAGGAGACAGTGCAGGCGCTCTACGCGGCCTACGCCACGGGAGACCCCGGTCGCATCGCGGCGTTGCTGCATCCCGACGTCGTCTGGGTGGCTCCTGCGGGCAATGCGACGCAGATAGCGCTGGGGCTGGGAAGTGCTGATGACGCGGGGCCGCCGCGGGGCCTCAACGACCTTGACCATGATGCGATTGTGGCATTCATGGCCTACGACTACCCGCGGTTCTTCGCAAACGTGGCGTTCGAGCCCCGATCGATGGTTGGCGAGGGGGACGTGGTGCTGGCCGAGCACAGGATGTCGGCGACGCTTCCAAACGGTCGCCCATACGTCAACGACTACTGCTTCGCCTACGAGGTCGCCGACGGCCGGGTAACGGCGATTCGCGAGTACATGGACACGCGCGGCGGCTGGGTGCAGGTGTTCGGCGACGATCCCCCAGTAGTCCTGTTAGAGAGCACGCCGCCCAACTCGTGACGAGCGACGCAGCGCCTCGCCATGGAGGGCAATAACTCCCTCGAAGCAAGGCAGTAGTCCGTCGAGCGGACGCTCGGACGACACCAACTCGTCCATTTCAGCAGTCTCGGCGGTCTTTACCGACACGCTCGCATTCATGAAGAAGCACTCGTGTCGGGCGTTCGCCGACCTCGGCTCTAATTTCCGAGATTAACGTTGGTTCCCACGGCGCGATCCTATCTCCGGTAATTGCGTCCACCGACCACGTGGATGTCTCCGCTCCAGGCGACACTATCTGTGATAGCGGCCAATTAGATCGTCCGACATGGGCTGGTCGCGGCATCGGAGCGCGACATCCAGCGTCGCCCCGCCGATCAGGTACGGGGGAGCTAGGCGCTCTGGCGCCTAGTGCAGTGTTCGTGAAGTGGCTGTCCTTCGGCGGCCGCGGTGGCGAGGTGATCGGTGCACCCCGAGTCGGCGGCAGAGATGCAGCCATCGATCAGATCGCGGTGTGGCCGGGCGGAGTCGCATCCCTGATCGATGGATCGACCTCGCGAGCCCGATGTCGCAGATCGGGATGGGCTAGAAAGGCGTCCACCAGCCCCTTCGACCCGCCGATGCACGTCCAATCGTCGTCCCACAAAGTGGAGAGGAGCCACGAGCGATCGGCCGGAAACATCAGGTCCGGCAGCTCACGCTCGCGCCAGACACCCGCCTGCTCCGGACCGGCCTCGACCAGCACGTACCACCCGTCGTTGTTGGGGCTCGGCCTCACCTTCCGTACGTCGTTGAAAACGATGTCCGCACCACCCGTGTCGAGATAGCCAAGCCACCACGGCTGCGCCGCAGAATGCTCGCTGAGCAGCGCAAGCACGCCAGCGTTGTGACGGTCCGGATCATCGAGCGACGACGCTGAGGGGTGGTCGCCGCTGCCGGGAAGCTCCAGGGTGGCGTAGGCCGCGAAGACCGGAGGGATCGCAGACGTGATCGCGAACGAGACCTCGGTGTTCTCCCGGATCCAGGCGACCTCGGCTTCCCCTCCGACGCGCCACGCGCGACTGTCCTTGTCACCCCAAGCCCCCGTCTCATGATCGTCCGTCATCGGCGGCAGTTTAGGCGAGGCCCCTGCGTCGCCATCCATGTAGCACCATGGGCTGACAACAGCAAGCCACTTCTGGAACGCTGGACTGGCCTGTCCGTGCGACGCTGAGTACGCCGCTCCCCGCCGCCACGGCGGCGGCAACCTGACCGGCCGGGCGCTATACCGCGTTGTCCAGCGCCATTCCGCCGGAAAGCCGCGCGGAGCGGTTCGACTTGAAGTCGGCTGGCTCCACGTAGCTGTCGAGATGGCCTGGCGTGCGTCACCATACGTGCATGACTGGTGAGGAGTGGCTGAGACGCACTTTCGACCCGGCGTTGCGAACGAGCAGGCCACCCTACGACGAGTTGCGTACTGAACTCCGGGCGCTCTCGGAATCGGGGGTGCTCTCCGAAGAGGAGTCGTCGCGCTCACGCGTACGGCTAGATGCGGCCGAGCGCGACCGAAGCACGGTCCTCCTTCGACGAGCTGAACGGATTCACGCAAGTTCAGTAGGTGCCGCTGAGGATCGGCTGGAAGGGGTGCTGGCACCGGAGCATCCACTCGGCGAGGTAGATGGGATCACGGTGGTTGTCATGCTGGTGGAGCTGTGGACATCGCGGCTGATGCTGCGATTGGAAGCTCGGCGAAATCAACTGACCGACTCACTGGACGAAACGTACGACACGGAGTGGAAAGCCTTCGAGAGGATCTGGGTTGAACACCGCAGCGGCAGGGAGATCGAGGACCATGATCGGCGACCGCCGGAGCAAGCGAGCGTCTCGCGGCTCAACGGACTGCCGCTATCCGTGACGGATGACGTCGGCACCCGCTACCACGCCATCGCCACAGCGACAGGCGGCTCTGAGCATCCCTGGCGTTCAGAGTGGCGCCTTGAACCGCCAGCGCCTCCCTCGGCGAACATGCTGAGGATTGCGCTTGAGGGCGGCGAGCCCGCGCGGCAGCCCCTCGAGTTGGACCTGCCTTCGCGGATACCAGATTGATGAGCAGCCCAGGCTGGTTGATGCATCGGATAGCAACTACGATGCCGTGCGATGGATATTCGCGATGCGAGGAGCGCTCTGAAGCGGCGGCGGGAGGAACGGCGGAGGCTGCTGACAGGAGGCGAGCGGGCGTTCGCGTGGGGCCTCGCGTTCGCGCCCGGCCTTCTTGCCCTTGGCGGCATTGCGTTGCTCGTGTGGGGCAAGGGCGCCGGACACGGCGTGGGGATCGTTTTGCTAATCGTCGCTCTGCTCCTGGTGGCCGTCCCGATCTCGCCGTTCCTGCAAGCGAGGGTGCGCCGGCGCAAAGCTCAGGCTGCGCGCCGGCCGTAGACCAAGTTTGGCTAACAGCCGGCTAACACGACCCCCGGAGACGACCGCAAACCGACTCCGGCGCCCTCGCCGCAAACCGTGCAGCAGAGCCAAAATCTGAGATCGCCGCAACCGATCAAACGCCCCAGGGCGCACTTCTAATCCGAGGGTCGCAGGTTCGAGTCCTGCCGGGGGCTTCTGGCAAACATCAAATTGCGGTCGAGTGGCGTCCGGCATGGAAGTTAGACGCGGCGGCGGTGTCGCGTGTAGGCATCGAGTCATCTAGAGGCTGGTAGTGGCACACTGGCATGGTGCCTTCGAGCCTGCGCGCTGGGCGCGTGACATTGCGGCCCTTGGAGGAGGGCGAGGCCGACCAACTCAAGGCCATTCTGATACGCCCCGGCGTACGGGAGTGGTGGGGCTCACTCGACGATCCAGAGCACACGCGCGAGGGTCTTGACAACAACGGCGCCGCATTTGGGATCGAGGTCGACGGTGCACTGGCGGGGTGGCTTGGATACAACGAGGAGACCGATCCCGACCACCGCCAAGCCGGCCTAGACATCTTTCTGGCGCCCGAGTATCAAGGTCGAGGGTTGGGACCCGCGGCGCTGCGGCTCGCCGCGGAATGGCTCTTCGGTCAGCGCGGGCATCATCGCCTCACGATCGACCCGGCGTGCGACAACGAGCGCGCGATTCGCGCATATGCGGCGGTCGGTTTTCGCCCAGTGGGGACAATGCGCTGCTACGAGCGTGACGCCGATGGCCGCTGGCACGACAACCTTCTAATGGACTTGCTACGCGAAGAGTTGCGAGGTGACGATCCGTCCGTCGATCCAGGGCGACCGTGATGAGAAAGCTGATCTACTCGGTGGGGTGTCGCTGGACGGCCGCTGGGTTGTCGAGATGCCCAAACGGGACGCCAAAGGGATTTTGCGTTAGGTAACTGGACAAAGTTGGCGCGATCTGTAAACTAACCTGACGATCTTTGCTAGCCCGACCATGAAGGAGACAGGCTACATGTCTGCTGTACCAGCGCTAAATGAAGGTCCCGCAGCGACAAAGGGAGATCCGGCCGGTGTGGGGCTGGATGGAGGCCATGTGGAGGTGGACGGAGGCCCGGATGGCGCGGATGCGGAGAATCTGACCCCGGCGCGGTGGCGGGACCCCAAGCGCTACGCGTGGCTGCTGGGCCTGATCGTGCCGACCCTGCCCTTCCTGGCGTACGGTCTGGTGCAGGCGACGGGGCTGGGCATCTTCTGGTTCTACGGCCCGTTTTTGGTGTTCGTGATCTTCCCCGTGCTCGACCTGGCGGTCGGGATGGACGCGACCAACCCGCCCGACAGCGTGATCAAGTGGCTGGAACAGGATCGCTACTACCGCTGGTGCACGTACGCGTTCCTGCCGATCCAGTACGCCGGGCTGGTGTTCGCGTGCTGGCTTTGGTCGAGCGGCAAACTCTCGACGGTCGATGACATTGGGCTGATGCTGACCGTGGGCGTGGTGAGCGGGATCGCGATCAACACCGCGCACGAGCTCGGCCACAAGCGCGCGAGCATGGAGCGGTGGCTGAGCAAGGTGGCACTCGCGCAGAGCGCTTACGGGCACTTCTTCATCGAGCACAACCGCGGCCACCACGTGCGTGTGGCCACCCCCGAGGATCCGGCGAGCGCACGGCTGGGGGAGAGCTTTTACGCCTTCCTGCCCCGTACCGTGGCCGGCAGCCTGCGCTCGGCGTGGGAGCTCGAGCGCACACGCCTGGGGCGTGGGGACCATTCGCCGTGGACGCCCGGCAACGACATCCTCGGCGCATGGGCGATGACCGTCGTGCTATTCGCTGCGCTCACGGCGATCTTCGGCGTGGTGGTGCTGCCCTACCTGCTGGTGCAGGCGGCACTTGGCTTCTGCCTGCTGGAGGTGGTCAACTACCTCGAGCACTATGGTCTGCGCCGGCAGCGGCGCGAGGATGGCCGCTACGAGCGCACCCGCCCGGAGCACAGCTGGAACAGCAACAGCGTCGCCTCCAACGTGCTGCTCTACCACCTGCAGCGCCACTCCGACCACCACGCCAACCCGATCCGCCGCTACCAGGCGCTGCGCCACGTCGAAGAGGCGCCGCAGCTGCCGACGGGGTATGCGGGGATGATCGTCCTCGCCGCCTTCCCCCCGCTGTGGCGGCGGGTGATGGACCGGCGGCTGCTCGCCCACTACGGGGGCGACGTCTCGCTCGCGAACATCGCCCCGCGCAAGCGCACGCGTATCCTTGCGCGGTACGGTGCGACCCCATGAGCCATGACTTCATGGGCTGCTGGAGTGCGACCCCATGAGTCGCTGGCGCTGCCCGAGCTGCGGGTACACCTACGACGAGCAGCACGGCCATCCGCGCGAGGGCTACCCGGCGGGCACGCCGTGGAGCGAGGTGCCCGACGAGTGGGCCTGCCCGGACTGCGGCGTACGCGACAAGGTGGACTTCGAGGAGGACACCGAGGCGGCGGCGGGGTGAGCGCGCGCACGCCATACGCGGTTGCCGCCCGCGAGCTGCTGCGCGACACGCTCTTCGACGCGGCCCGCCACGAGCTCGAGCAGCGCGCCTGGAGCGAGGTCACGATGGCGGACGTGGCCGCCGTGGCGGGAGTCAGCCGGCAGACGCTCTACAAGGAGTTCGGCTCGCGCGATGAGTTCGCGCAGGCGTTCGTGCTGCGCGAGGCCGACGGCTTCATCGGTGCGGTGGAGGGCGCGCTCGACGCGCATCTGGAGGACCCGCGGGCGGCGCTCACGGCCGCGTTCGGGCTGTTCCTCACCGCGGCCGCCGAGGACCCACTGATCCGCGCCGCGATCCGGGGCTCGGGGGAGATGCTGCCGTTCGTCACCACCCACGGCCAGACGCTGGTGGAAGGGGCCGCGGAGCGTCTGCGCTGGGCGATTGCCGCGCGCTGGCCGCAGGCGGAGGAGCACGACGTGGCGCTGCTCGCCGAGTGCTTGGTGCGTCTGGCGATCAGCTACGCCACGCTGCCCGTCGCTCCGGCTGGGATGACGGCCTCATCGATCACCGAGCTGCTGGGGCCGTTCATCGATCGTGCTCTCGAGGCCGTGGACGTCAACCTCGCAGCTGCGCCCGCTTGACCTTGCCGCTGGCGGTCTTCGGCAGCTCGGGCGCGAAGTCGACGATGCGCGGGTACTTGTAGGGGGCCGTGAGGCGCTTGACGTGCTCCTGCAGCTCGCGCGCCAGCTCCGGCGACGGGGTGTGGCCATCACGCAGCACGATGACCGCGCGCACCACGGCGCCGCGCTCCTCGTCGGGGGCCGACACGGCCGCGGCCTCCGCCACCGAGGGGTGGGCCACGAGCGCCGACTCAACCTCGAACGGTCCGATGCGGTAGCCGGCGGAGACGATTACGTCGTCGGTGCGTCCTTCGAAGTAGAGGTAGCCCTCCTCGTCTCTGCGCACGCGGTCTCCGGTGCGCCACAGTTTGCTGGTGCCTCGGTCCTCGACCTTCCACGTGCCATCCGCGCCGCGCCGGGCGTGCTCGCCGAGGTAGCCGAGGAAGAACGTGGGCACGCTCGCGGGATCCGCGACGAGCTCGCCGTCCATCACGTCCAGTCTCACCCCCGGCAGCGCGCGCCCCATCGACCCAGGGCGAGGCTCTTGCGTCGGCGGCATCCCGGTGAGCTGTCCCGTCTCGGTCTGCCCATACCCGTCGCGGATGTAGAGGCCGGTGACCTCGTGCCAGGCGTGCAGTACCGCGGGGTTGAGCGCCTCCCCCGCGGCGACCGCCCCGCGCAGATCGGGCAGCGGCGCGAGCGTGGCGCGCTTGGCGATCACGCGGTACTCCGTGGGCGCCATGCACAGCACGTTGACGCGCTCCCGCGCCAGCAGCTCCAGGCGCTCGGCGGGGTCGAAGCGGGCGTCGTGCAGCAGCGCGGCGGCGCCCAACAGCCAGGGGGCGAGGAACACGTTGCGCGCGGACTTCGACCATCCCGAGGCGGCGGTGCACCACACCAGCTCACCGGTGCGCGCACCCAGCCAGTGGGTGGCCTGCAGGCGCTGGCCGAGCAGGTAGCGCTGCCCGTGCAGCACCGCCTTGGGCTCGCCGGCGGTGCCGGAGGTGAAGGTGATCAGGCAGGGATCCTCGGGGGCCAGCTCGGCGGCCGGCGCTGGTTGGGCGTTGAAAAGTGAATCGCTTGGCACGAGCACCACCTCGACATCCGCGGCGCTCCAATCACCGCTTCCCGCGGCGCTCCAACCACCGCTTTCGGCGGCGCTCGAACCACGACTTTCGGAGCCGCCCCGCATGGTGGTGGGTGCGCTCGGCTCGGGTGGCTCTCCCTCCAGCGCAGCCTCCAGCTCGGCATGATTGCGCTCGTCGGCGAGCACCAGCCGCGGCCGCGCGACGGCGAGTCGCAGGCGCAGGTCCTTGGCGCGCAGCTGCTCGGTGCAGGGCAGCACAACGGCGCCGAGACGAAAGCAGGCGAGCATGCTCAGCACCCACTCGGGGCGGTTGCCGATCAGCGTCATCACCACGTCTCCGCGGCCCACACCGCGGCGGGCGAGCGCGCCGGCTAGGCGGGCGCTGCGCTCGGAGACCTCACCGAAGCTCCACTCGTGGCGCGCGCCGTCGCGAGCGAGCTCCACCAGCGCCAGCTGGTGGGGGGGCAGGCGGTCGAGTACGTCACGGGCGAAGTTCACGAGGCGCTCCAGTCTGCCAGGCTCGCTCGCGCCGGTATCCTCCATGTCCCGTCGACCCCCGACCATCTGGAGCGCCCGAGACATGGCTGTAGCCCCCTCGCCGTACACGGAGAAGACCGACGAGCAGAAGGCGATAACCGAGATGGTGCGCCAGTTCGCCGACGAGCAGATCATCCCCAACGCTGAGCACTACGACCACGAGGACTCCTTCCCGGAGCCGATCGTGGAGCAGATGAAGGAGCTGGGGCTGTTCGGGGTGACGATCCCGGAGGAGTACGGGGGGATGGGGTTGGATCTGACGACGTACGCGATGATCGTGGAGGAGCTCTCGCGCGGGTGGATCTCGATCTCGGGCGTGGTCAACACACATTTCATCGGCAGCTACCTGCTGATGAAGTTCGGCAACGAGGAGCAGCGCCAGAAGTACCTGCCGCGGATGGCGACGGGGGAGATCCGGGCGGCGTTCTCGCTATCGGAGCCGGAGCTCGGCAGCGACGTGCAGGCGATCAAAACCTCGGGGAAGAAGGTTGGTGACGGGACGTACGAGATCAACGGCCAGAAGATGTGGGTGACCAACGGTCTGCTCTCGACGCTCGTATTCACGCTCGTGAAGACCGACCCTGACGCCGAGCCGCGCCACCGTGGGATGACCTGCTTCATCTGTGAGAAAGAGCCCGGCACGGGCGAGAACACGGGGGAGTACGCGGGCCTGACGGTGCCGCCGAAGATCAAGAAGATGGGCTACAAGGGCGTGGAGTCCACCGAGCTGGTGTTCGACGGGTATCGCTGCCCGGCGGAGAACGTGCTCGGCGGTGAGGAGGCGGGCCTGAACAAGGGCTTCGTGCAGATGATGGACGCGCTCGAGGTCGGCCGCGTGAACGTGGCGGCGCGCGGCGTGGGGATCGCGCAGCGGGCGCTGGAGCTGGCGCTGAAATACTCCCAGGAGCGCAAGACGTTCGGCAAGCCAATCGCCGAGCACCAGGCGATCCAGTTCAAGCTCGCCGACATGGCAACGCAGGTGGACGCCGCGCGCCTGCTGACGCTGCGCGCGGCGCGACTGAAGGACGCGGGCGTGCGCTCGGACCTGGAGGCGGGGATGGCGAAGTTGTTCGCCTCCGAGGCGGGGCGCTTCTGCGTGGAGGAGTCCCTGCGGATCCACGGTGGGTATGGGTACTCCAAGGAGTACGAGATCGAGCGCCTCTACCGCGACGCCCCGCTGTTGCTGATCGGCGAGGGCACCTCGGAGATCCAGCGGATGGTGATCGGCCGCAAGTTGCTGCAACGCCACAAGGTGTAGCGCCGGCACCGGCCCCGCCCGCGTGGCCTGCCGGCGCGCCACCCGCCACCGCATCGGGGGTCTGTCCAGGGCGCGGCGCGCGCGAGGTGGGAATGTCTATGTCGGCGTTCCCGGGTAAGGAGGAGCGTAATCGTGAAGATATTTGGTAGCCGTGTAGTCTATGCGCAGCGGGAGCGGCGGACAGGAGGGTACGTATGGCAGAAGACGCCAAGGAGTTGATCGAACTCGCGGTGCGCAGGTTCATCCGTGAGGTGCCAGCGCTCGAGCCGATCAAGTTGGTTGTAGGGGTGGAACTGCGAGGGCGCGGCGATGTGCAGCACTTCCGGTTGGAGATGCCCGAGATCAAGGTGACGAAGGGGCCGGCCGGCGACGCGCGCCTGCGCGTAGACATGCGCCGTGAGTTCTTCAACGTGATGGCGCGCGAAGCGAAGGTCGCCGACTGGATCGAGGCGTTTACGTACGGCCAAGCGAAGGCGTCCGGCCCGGAGCAGTTCCTGAAGCTGATCGTCAACGTGGTCGAGCGCCAGCAGGAGCGCTTGCGCACCCGCCGCGCCCGCAGCTAGCCCAGACGCCCGCTGGGCGGAGCGATGCGGCGTCCTCAGTCGCTCGCGTAGGTCCCTACGCCACGCTCCTTGCGTCCTTGCCTCGCTTGCCCAGTGAAACGTCTGGGGCGGTCAGTGATACGACAGGATCTGGTCTGCCAAGAACAGGATCGTGGCGATCAGGAAGATCGACATCAGGATCAGGGAGAAGTTCTCGTTCATGGCGCTTTCCATACGATAGTGGATGCTGCGGCCATCAGGCAAGTGGCGCACCGTCGTCGTACAGCTTGAAGACCTTCACCGGTTGATCCGAACCCCACCCACTCGCGGCATCGAGACAGAGACGGCAGAGCACGCACTCGTCGAGATTGTCCTCGACGATTTCGACCCGGCCGTCGGAGGCGGCGAAGATGTCCACGGGGCAGACCTCCGCGAGCTTGGCCGCCAGCGCCGCATCGGATGCGGCGGAGTCCTCGACCTCGACCGCGATGAAGATCCCGTCCCGCCTCACGCCGGGCTACTCCGCTCCGCGAGCTTGGCCTTGACCAAGTCGGGGATCTCGTCGATCCGCTGCACGACGGGAATGCCGGCAGCCTCTAGGCGGGCGATCTTCTCCGTCGCACTGTCCTCCTTGCCCTCGACGATCGTGCCGGCGTGTCCGAAGGACATGCCCTGCATCTCCTCGTCGTCCATGAACTTACCGGCCATGAACGCGATGATTGGCAGGCGCGAATCGTGCTCCTTGACCCACTGTGCCAGCTGTGCCTCCATGCGGCCGCCGGGCTCGGTGTAGATCACGATCGCCTGGGTCTGCTCGTCGGCCTCGAAGTACGGCATCAGCTCGGCGTAGGTCGAGCCGATGATCGCATCGCCGCCGATCGAGACCGCTGTGGAGACCCCGAGTCCCGCGGCTGTGAGGGTGGAAGAGATCTCCGTGGTCATACCGCCGGAGCGACTCATCACGCCGATCGCGCCGGGCTGGTAGGCGACGGCGGCGTTGCGTGCCGGGCCGCCGATGCCGCCCATCTTGGCGACGCCCGGAACGATCACGCCGAGGCAGTTGGGGCCGATGATCCGCGCGCCCTTGGCGTCGGCCAGCTCGACCATCATCGCGACGTCGCGGCGCGGAATTCGCTCAGTGACGATCACAACCGTCTTGATGCCGGCGTGCAACGCCTCGAAGACGGCGTCGCGCGTGCCCGCGGGGGGAACGGTGACGACCGAGCCGTCGGGCACGACGCCGCCGTTGTGCTCGACGGCCTGCTCGACGGTGTCGAACACCGGCACCCCGTGGACCTCGCGACCCTTGCGGCCGGGGGTCACGCCGCCGACGATCTTCGAGCCGTAGTCCAAGCACTCTCGGGTGAGGTTGACGGCCTCACGCCCGGTGATGCCCTGGATGATGAACGTTGTGTCCTGGTTGATGAGGATGGACATGGCTAGGCCGCGGCCCCTTGAATCTTTGAGACCGCGCGACCGGCGGCCTCCCACAACGAAACCGAGCGGTCGCAGTACTCGATCCCGTACTTGTCGAGGATCTTGAAGCCCTCCTCCTCCCAGGCGCCGGGGATGCGGAAGATCGCGATCGTCTCGCCAGGGTCCCTGCCGAGCTCCAGGCAGGCCTTGATCACGCCGCGCGCGACGATGTCGACGCGCGTGTTGGAGACGATCGACATCATCACGGCGATCTTCTCCACGCCGTCTTTCTGGAGGACCTCCTTGGCCAGGCCGCAGGCCTTGGCGACGGACGGATTGCCGCCGATCTCGGAGTAGTTGGCGGGCTTGCCGCCCTGCTGGCGCACCGCGTCGGTGAGCGTCAGCGAGCCGCCCCCCGCGCCGATCACGAGGCCGATGTTGCCGTTGAAGCCGGTGTCCTTGCCCTGGATGACACCGCGATGATCGGCGGCGTCGATCGCCTTGACGGCCTCTTCGAACGCGGTCGGCGTGTGGTCCTCGCGGGTGCCCTCCTCCGCGCCGATGTCGAGAGCCTCGAGCAGACCCTTCTGACGCGGCATGCCCTCGTTCTCCATCTCCATGTGCGCGTCGAGCGCGACGAACGAGCCGTCCTTCAGTTGCGCCAGCGGGTTGATCTCGGCGAGCGTCATGTCGGCATCGAGGAACAGCTGGGCCAGGCGAGCAAGCACCGGGGTGGCGCGCTGCAGAGCCTTGCCGGTGACGCCGGCGGCGGCGATGACCTGCTTGGCCTGGAAGTCGGAGAATGGCTCGAGCGTGGAGAAGTGGCCGCGGCCGACGTGATCGGGGTGCTCCTCGGCGACCTGCTCGATGTCGATGCCGCCCATGTCGCTGAACAGCATCAGCGGCCGCTTGGCGGTGCCATCCCACACGACTCCGGCGTAGAACTCCTGCTCGACCTCCGCCTTGGGATCGACCAGCACCCCCCGCGGCATGTGCCCGTTGATCTCGAGCGCCAGGATGTCGCGCGCATGGTCTTCGGCCTCGGCGGGGGTGTCGGCGAACTTGACCCCCCCGGCCTTCATCCGCCCCCCGGTGAGCACCTGCGACTTGATCACCACGGACCCCCCGATCCGCTCGGCGATCTGGCGCGCCTGCTCAGGGTCGGTCGTGAAGCCGTAGTCGGTGACGGGGATACCGGCGCTCTTGACGATCTCGCGCGCCTCGAACTCGAAGAACCTCATCGCGGTGTGGGCTGGGCCGGGGGCATGAAGGGCGCGAACCCTACCGAACCGACGCGAGACATGGCCCCGAGTGCTGCGCCCAAGCTATCCCGCGGGGATGACCGGCACATCGTATGGGGCGAAATACCGGTCGGCGGTCACTATCGTCAATCTTTCGCTGCGGGCCTGCGAGATCAAGAGCCGATCGAAGGGATCGCGGTGGTGGAGCGGCAGATCAGCGACCGCCAGACCTTGCTCGAGCGTCAAGCCGAGAGTCCGTATTCCCCCTTCAGCTAGCAGGTCATCGTAGACCTCCCGTCGATCGGCGAGCTTGCCGACGGCAATCTTGATCCCGATCTCCGCAAACGACACGACGCTGAAAAGAAGCTCGGTGGCGGCGTCGATGGCCTCCGTCGCGGCGGCGGAGAGCTTGCGGTCGTCGAGCTGCCAGAGCAGGACGTGGGTGTCGAGTAGGAGCCTCACACCAGGTCGTCATCGAGCATTTCGTCGATTTCATCATCGCTGAACTCGAAGTCCTCAGCGAGGAAGACCTGTCCCGCGAGGGCCCCTTTGAGTGTCGCGAACCGAGCTCCCGGCGTGAGTGGCTCGACTCGCACCAGCCGTACGACAGGTACCCCATTGCGTGCGATCTCGACATCCTCGCCTGCCTCCACCCGTGCTAGCAGGCGCGAAAGGTCCGTCTTGGCTTGGCCAACGTTTACGCGCATAACCAGATTATAGCCTGCTTGGCCAAGCGTGACCAAGCAGGAGGCTACGCCACGACAGTAATCACACGGCGTCGGGCGTGCCGCGTAGAGCGTGGAGCGTCTCGTCGATCGGCTCTCGGGCGTCGAGAATTCCGTTGGCCGCTGCTACCGGGTCGTTCACGAACCCATACGCCTCCGCCAGCTCGGGGTCCTTGCGCGCGAGCATTTCGGCGAGGTTGACCATCACCTGGCACTGCTTCCAGGTGGCGTCGTCCTGCATCTTGCCGTCGATCATGTGCACGCCGCGGCCGTCGGGGATCGCCTCGATCACCTTTTTGGCGAAGGCGACCTCGGCCGGGTCGGGCGAGTAGACCTTCTTGGCGATCGCGATCTGCACGGGGTGCAGCGACCAGGCGCCGACGCAGCCGAGCAGGAAGGAGGCGCGGAACTGGGTTTCGCAGCCCTCCACGTCCTTGATGTCGCCGTAGGGGCCGTAGAAGGGCAGCGCGCCGACGGCGGTGCAGGCGTCGACCATGCGGGCGATCGAGTAGTGCCACGGGTCCTGCTGGTAGCTGGGGCGGGGGGCGTCGGGGTGCTCGGGGTCGGGGTCGGCGATCGTGCGGTAGCCGGGGTGCCCGCCGCCGACGCGGGTGGTCTTCATGCGCCGCGAGGCGGCGAGGTCGGCGGGGCCGAAGGACATCCCCTGGATGCGCGGGGAGGCGGCGGCGATCTCCTCCAGGTTGGCGACGCCAAGGTGGGTCTCCAGCACGCAGTGGATGAGAATCGGGCGCGTGAGGCCCGCTTTGGCCTCCAGTTGGGCGAGCAGGCGGTCGGCGTAGTGGATGTCCCACGGGCCCTCGACCTTCGGGATCATCACGACCTCGATCTTCTCGCCGATCTCGCCGACGATCCGGGTGATGTCGTCGAGGAAGTAGGGGGAGGCCAGTTCGTTGACGCGCGTCCACAGCGCGGTGTCGCCGAGGTCCATCTCCCTGCCTACCTTGATCAGCCCCTCGCGGGCGGCCTCCTTGCGATCCAGTGGCACCGCGTCCTCGAGGTTGCCGAGCAGGATGTCCACCGTGGGGGCGATGTCGGGCACCTTCGCCACCATCTTCTCGTTGGAGAAGTCCAGGAAGTGGATCATCCGGGAGGGCTTGAAGGGGATCTCGCGCGCCGGCTCGGGCGCGTCGATCGCGAGGGGCTTGAAGAAGTCGCGGGGGTTGCGCAAGTGGGTTCTCCTGATTTTCGTTCTCTCGATTGTCCTACCCTGAACGGTACCTGCTCGGCCTTGCTCAATAGAGTTCCGGGGCCACACAACACCGAGAAAGCATCCAAGGGAGACCACCGACACCCATGAGCGAGACCGCCACCGCACCCAGCGAGACCTCCACTTTCGAGACCGATCAGGCCGCCCGCGAGGCGAGCGGCGCCCACCCCTACGGCCGCTACCTGGAGGAGTTCGAGGTCGGCGCCGTGTACAAGCACTGGCCGGCGAAGACCGTGACCGAGGCCGACGACCACCTCTTCTGTCTGATCACGATGAACCACCACCCGCTGCACATCAACGACGTGTATGCGCACAAATCCCAGCAGGGACGCAACGTCGTCGTGGGCCCGCTGGTGTACTCGCTGGCGCTCGGGATGTCCGTCAGCGACGTGAGCGGCAAGGCGATCGCCAACCTCGCCACCGAAGAGCTCAAGCACCCCGCGCCGGTGTTCCACGGCGACACGCTGTTCTGCGAGTCGGAGGTGCTGGAGAAGCGCGAGTCGCAGTCCAAGCCCGACCGCGGCACGGTCAGGGTCCACACCCGCGTGCTCAACCAGGATGGCGTGCTGGTGGCGGAGTTCAAGCGGCTGGTGCTCGTGCCCCGCCGGCCCGAGGCGCGATAGGAGCTGCTATGGAAACCGCACTGGAAACCGCACTGTTTTTTGGGGGGTGGCCGGGAGGGGGGCCTGCCCCCCTCCCGTCAAAGGACGATAGGCTGCCGTGATGGAAACCACAGCCATCCCAGACGCCCCCACCGAAAACAAGCGCCTGCTGGAGTGGGTCGAGGAGGTCGCCTCCCTCACCGAACCGCAGGCGATCCACTGGTGCGACGGATCCGCCGAGGAGTACAACGCGCTCTGCGCGCAGCTCGTGGCGGCAGGCACCTTCCGCCGCCTCTCCGACGCCAAGCGTCCGAGCTCCTACCTGGCGTTCTCCGACCCCGGCGACGTGGCGCGCGTGGAGGACCGCACCTTCATCTGCTCCGCCACCGAGGCGGAGGCCGGTCCCACCAACAACTGGCGCGACCCAGACGAGATGCGCGACGAGCTGGCGGAGCTGTTCGCGGGCTCGATGCGGGGCCGCACGATGTACGTGGTGCCCTTCTCGATGGGTCCGCTGGGCTCGGACAAGAGTCACATCGGCGTGCAGCTCACCGACTCCGCGTACGTGGCGGTGAGCATGCGGGTCATGACGCGCATGGGTCAGAGGGCGCTGGAGGTGCTCGGCGACGACGGGCGCTTCGTGCCCTGCCTGCACTCCGTCGGCATGCCGCTCGGCGACGGCGAGGCGGATGTGCCGTGGCCGTGTAACGCCGAGAACAAGTACATCGTGCACTACCCCGAGACGCGCGAAATCTGGTCCTACGGCTCAGGCTATGGCGGCAACGCGCTGCTCGGCAAGAAGTGCTTCGCGCTGCGGATCGCCTCGGTGATGGCGCGCGACGAGGGCTGGATGGCCGAGCACATGCTGATCCTCAAGCTGACCTCGCCCGAGGGCGAGGTCAAGTACATCGCCGCCGCGTTCCCCTCGGCCTGCGGCAAGACCAACCTCGCGATGTTGATCCCAACGCTCGAGGGTTGGACGGTGGAGACGATCGGCGACGACATCGCCTGGATGAAGTTCGGCGAGGACGGCCGCCTGTATGCGATCAACCCGGAGGCCGGCTTCTTCGGCGTGGCGCCCGGCACGGGCGAGCACACCAACCCCAACGCGATCAAGATGGTGGCGCACGACACGGTCTTCACCAACTGCGCGCTCACCGACGACGGCGACGTGTGGTGGGAGGGGATGACGCCCGATCCGCCAGCGCACCTCACCGACTGGCACGGCAACGAGTGGACGCCCGCCAGCGGCACGCCCGCGGCGCACCCCAACGCCCGCTTCACCGTCAAGGCCGACCAGACCCCGGCGATCGCGCCCGAGTGGGAGGACCCCGCCGGCGTGCCGATCGACGCGATGCTGTTCGGCGGGCGGCGCTCGACGGTGGTGCCGCTGGTGACCGAGGCGCTGGGTTGGGAGCACGGGGTGTTCCTTGGCGCGACGATGAGCTCGGAGAAGACGGCCGCGGCGGCCGGCACGGTCGGTGAACTGCGCTTCGACCCGTTCGCGATGCTGCCGTTCTGCGGCTACAACATGGCCGACTACTTCGCGCACTGGCTGGAGATCGGCCGCACGCCGGGGGCGAAGCTGCCAAAGATCTTCTACGTCAACTGGTTCCGCAAGGACGAGTCAGGCCGCTTCCTGTGGCCGGGCTTCGGCGAGAACTCGCGCGTGCTCTCGTGGGTGTTTGCGCGCTGTGCCGGCCACGGCGCCGCGCGGCAGACCCCGATCGGGCTGGTTCCGCCGGTGGGCGTGGAGGGGATCGACACGCGTGGCGTGGACGTCTCGGACGCGGACATCGCCGAGCTGTTGCGCGTGGACGTCGCGGAGTGGCGCGCGCAGCTGCCCCACTTCCACGAGCACTTCGGCAAGTTCGAGGGGCTCCCGGCGGAGCTGCGTGAGCAGCTGAAGGCGCTCGAAGCGCGTCTCGCCTGAGAACCCTAACCAAATGAGATCACGTCTCATTGGTTGGGGCCCAAAAATAGAACATCGCTGCGCCGGGGGCCGAGCCAGGGGCTATTGACCCGGCACTTCGCCTCAATCGGATTCGCTCGTTGGCCGATACTCGATGAGTGAGCTATCTCAGGCAGGTGCTGCCGCGCCCTGACACGCCGGCTTGGATCAGGGCCGCGATTGCCCTGCTCGCCTGCATGGTGCTCGCGCATCTCGCGCACAGCGTGCTCGTGCTCTGCTGGGGAGCGTCCGACCGGCTGTTCGACGATTGGCTGTACGACGCGGTGATGGTGGGCTGTGCGGCGGTGTGCCTCGCACGCGGGCTGACGCTCGCCACGGCGAAGGTCGCGTGGCTGGCGCTCGGCTTCAGCCTCACCTGCGACGCCGCCGGGGAAGTGATGTCCTCGATCAGCGAAACGCTGGCGCCGAACGTACAGCGCGGGCTCTATCTCGGCTTCTATTTGGGCGCGTACGTGGCGATCGTGATGCTCGGGCGCCGGCGCCTCAGCCATCCGCGTGCCAGCCTGTGGCTCGATGGGCTCGGCGGCATGCTCGCGGTGGGCGCGCTCGGCTGCAGCGCGCTGTTCGCCCCGGTGCTGGCGGCGACTCACGGCGGATCGGTCGAGGCGGCGTTCAACCTCGCCTATCCGCTCGCGGACGTGCTGCTGGTGGCGGTCGTCGTCGGGATGTTGACTGTCGCCGGCTGGCAGGTGGACCGTCCGTTCGCGCTGATCGCGCTGGGGTTGGCGGCGACGGCGATCGCCGACGGCTGCTTCCTCTACCTGGAAGCGCACGGAGGCTACACGGCGGGCACCCCGCTGGACACGCTGTGGCTGCTGGGAGCGCTGATCCTCGCGTGTGCAGCGTGGCAGCCCGACAGCGGGCGGGTGCGCGAGCGGTACACCCTCGTAGCGGTCACGGCCGCGCCGGTGGTGGCTGGCGCGGTCGCGATTGGCGTGCTCGTGGAGGAGGGCGTCGACGGGGCGGCGGGAGGGGCTGCGGGCGTGTCGATCTGGCTGGCGGTGGCGGCGCTCGTCGCCGTGCTGCTGCGGCTGCTGGTCACCTCGGCAGAGAACATCCATCTGATCGCCTCCAGCAGCGAGCTTGCCAACCGCGACGCGCTCACCGGCCTCGGCAACCGCCGCGCGCTGTTCGAGGATCTCCGGCTGGCGGTGGCTGAGGCGACGGCGTCGAAGCCGAGGCTGTTCCTGCTGTTCGACCTCAACGGCTTCAAGCACTACAACGACACGTTTGGGCACCCGGCGGGGGATGCCTTGCTGCAGCGCCTTGGCTGCAAGCTCGAGCAGCGGGCCGGCCCCGGCGGGCTCGTCTACCGGCTCGGCGGGGACGAGTTCTGCGCGTTGCTGTGGGTGACGCGTGATCCGGCGGAGCTCGCCGCCGACCTCGCCGGCGCGCTGCTGGAGAGCGGCGAGCACTTCACGATCGGGGCCTGCTACGGCGAGGTGCTGCTTGGGCGGGAGGCGCACAGCGCGGAGCAGGCGCTGCGGATCGCCGATCAGCGCCTCTACGCGCAGAAGCTGCTCTCCCTCCGACCGCCCGCCAGCCGCGAGTGGCGCGATGTGTTGCTCGGGCTGCTGCGCGAACGCGACCCCGAGCTCGACACCCACGTGCACGAGGTCGCCGCGCTCGCCCGGGGCCTCGGCGAACGGCTCGGCCTGGAGGCGGGGGACCTCGCGGATCTGGTGGCGGCGGCGGAGCTGCACGACATCGGCAAGGCGGCGATTCCCGACGCGATCCTCGACAAGCCGGAGGCGCTCGATCGCGATGAGCGGGCGTTCATCGAGCGCCACACGATCATCGGCGAGCGGATCATCGCCTCGGCACCCTCGCTGCGAGGAATCGCCACGCTCGTGCGCGCCACCCACGAGCGCTACGACGGGCGCGGCTATCCCGACGGGCTGTCGGGCGATCAGATTCCCCTCGCGGCGCGGATCATCGCGATCTGCGACGCCTACCAGGCGATGACGAGCAACCGTGGCTACTGGGATGCGATCACCGAGCGACAGGCCCGCGCCGAGCTGCAGCGCTGCGCCGGGAGTCAGTTCGACCCGCGGATCACGCGCGCGTTTCTCGACTTCGTGCAGTCAGAGCGGGTCGCGGCGGGGGCCGATCGGGCCCCGATCGGAGGGGCTTCCGTGTCTCGCGCGCCGACAACGGCGAGGCCACGGCACCCCTAGTCGTGGGAGTGGGCCTCGCCGTCGGTCGAAGCCGGGGGGCGGGACTCCTCGGCCAGCGAGGTGATCGTCAGCGTGCCGCGGGCGGCCTGCTCGAGCACGTCGGTGGCCTCCTCCAGCGAGCGCGCGTACAGCTCGACGAGTAGGTGCACGATGATGCGGGCGTCGTCTTCGTGCTTGTGGAAGCGCACGTGCGTGAAGAACTCCCGCACGCCGTGGTCGCCGAAGGCGGCGTAGGAGAGCGCGTCGCCCGCCTCCGGCCCCGAGCAGGTCTCGACGTCTTCGGAGTCCACCGTCACTGTGCACGAGGCGACCCAGGGCGTGCCCGCGATCATCCGTTCCCAGCGGTCCTCGATCGGCTCCACGCGGCCGTTGGTGAAGCCCAGGTGGGGCTGGTCGTGCATGCAGTCCAGGCACTGCACCACCGCCTCCTGCAGCTCGTCCACGACTTCCGAGCGCTCGCCGGTGTCGGGGTCGATCTTGTGGATCCCCTCGTAGTGGACCTGCACCTCCAGTTCCTGCGACCAGCAGCGGTAGCAGCGCAGCCAGCTGCGTGCTGTCGTCTCCGAGGCAGAGCTCTCCATAAGGCCATTGTATGCAGGCGTGTGGGCGGCGCGTGCAACGCGAGTGGCCTGATTGAAAATAGAGGGGGCCAACCGAAGCTGGGCGACGCGCCTGCGGCGCAAGTCGCCCACCCTCTAACCAAACGTGAACGCGTACCCCGTGACCCCTGGTTCGAAGCGCAGCGTCAGGTGGTGGTGTTCGTCGTGCGGCAGCGAGACCAGCGTGTAGAGGCGTTCGCCCCGCACCGTCACGATGCCGTCGTGGACGTCCGCGCCGGCGTCGGCCGCGGGGATACGGTGGCCTTCGAGTAGCACTTCGACGTGGCGCGGCACTTTGCCGGCTGAGCTCAGCACGAGGTAGACGTGCTTGCCCTGCACGTTCGCTTCGATGCCGGCATTCGCAACCGCCACGGCGGGCTGTTCGGAGATGTTCCAGGTGCCGCTGTAGGCGAAGGTGTCCAGTTCGAGGTTGGGGTGCGTGCCCGAGCCGTAGTCGTGTTCCCCGCCCACTGGGCCGTTCACCCATCCCTGTGCACGGGCGGTGCCGAGGTAGGTCTCGGGCGTCGCTTCGTCGCTCGGCACGATCACGTCGGTCGGGTGGCCCTTGCCGCCGACCTGGTAGCCCGCTTCGGCGAGCAGCGCGCGGATCGCCGATTCGGTCTTGTCGTAGTCGCCCTCGCCGAACGCAACGTAGCGTACGTGGCCGTGCGCGTCGATCAGGTAGTCGGCCGGCCAGTACTCGTTGTTGTAGGCGTCCCACGTGCCGTATTCGTTGTCCTGCACCACCGGGTACTCGAGCCCGAACGTGGAGATCGCGCTCGCGACGTTGGCGGCGTCGTGCTCGAAGGAGAACTCGGGCGTCTCGACGCCGACGATCGTCAGGCCCTCGTTGCGGTAGGCGGCGTTCCACGCCTTCAGGTAGGGGAGTGTGCGGATGCAGTTGATGCAGGTGTACGTCCAGAAGTCGACCAGCACCACGCGCCCGCGCAGCCCCGCGAGCGTCAGGGGCCGGTCGCCCGGTGTGTTGAACCAATCCTCGGTTTCTTTGAATTCCGGTGCGGTGGCGAGCGTCGGCAGCTGCCGCGCGTCCGCCAGCAGCGTCGCCTGACTGGCGCCGTGCACGGCGACGGGCGTGCCCACGCTGGCGGTGAAGTGCGCTTTGCGCCCTGTGATCTCGTGCAGGCGGCTTTCGACGGCGTGCGATTTCTCGAGCGACGCGGTGAGGTTGACTTCGGGAATGTGCTGGGCGATGTACTGGTCGAAGCGCACGTCCTCGCCGGTGATGATGATCAGCGCCGTCACCACCATGATCGCCCCGAGCGTGCGCTGCAGCGCGGGGCCGCGCCCGGCGGCGCGCACCCGCTCGAACAGCGTGCGGCCGCCGAGCGTCAGCGCGAGTAGCACGGCGGCCGAGCCGAGCGTGTAGGCGATCCCCACGGCGACGCTGCGCCCGGTGGCGGCCCCGACGGAGATGACCGCCGCGAGGATCGGCCCGGCGCAGGGGGTGTAGACGAACCCGAGCGCCGCCCCCACCAGCATGCCCGAGCGAAAGCCGTCCCCGCGCGAGCGTGGCCCGAATGCGGCCAGGCGCGACATGCGTGCCTCCATACGCTCGCCGAGGCGAGGCACGAGCAGGATTGCGCCGGCGGCGAGCAGCACCACCACCGCGACCGCGCGCAACGGGTCCGAGCCGAGACCGACGCCGTCGGCGACCTTCGCGATCCCGACGATCGTGATCGCGAAGGTCAGGCTCAGTCCCAGCACCACGCCCAGCGGCCGGCGCCGCCCGCCCGCGCCCCCGGAGGCGAGCAGCGCTGGCAGCACGGGCAGCACGCAGGGGGAGAGCGCGGTGCCGGCGCCCGCGAGCAGGGCGAAGCCAAGCAGGATGACCATACCCCTACAGTCTGCCGAACCGCGATTGCGTTACGCGGCGCTTCGCCTCGGCACGCGGACGGGCGCCCATTGGGCACCCGTCCCGCGATTCCCGCGCTACTTGTGGTGGTGTGACCGCTTGCCTTTGATCGTCACGGCGTAGGTGTTCACGGTGGGGGTTCCGCCGAGCGATGAGGTGTAGGTCAGAGTCGCGACCAGATGGACCGTCTTGCCTTTCTTCAGCAGCGATTTGATCTTGCTCGACAGGGTGACCGTCAGTTTCAACGGCACCCCGGCTGTCCCAGTGGCGGTGGTCGTCCCGGCCACGGTGGTGGAGGGACGGCACTTGCCTTTGATCTTGACATGACCCTTCGTGCACTTCTTCGGTTTCTTCGCCTTGGCAGCCACCGCGGAGGTGCTGGCGATCGACGCCGTGGGCACGGTCACCACAAGCGTCCCGGTACCCGGCTGGACCGGGACGAACGTGATCGTGACCGTCCCGTTCGAGTTCGAGACGATGCTCTGGATCGTGAAACCGCTGTTGGGGACTGGCGGCGGTGGGGGGGAGGCGGCGGCGGGGTAACCGTAACCGGCTTCTTTTTGCACGGCGTCGTGCCTCGCGTTCGGTGCCGGGAGGGCAGGGCGGGATGCCTTCCGAGCTTTCTTTGATGATCTCGGTCAGCTTTGCGTCGAGCGATTTGGTGCCTTCTTCGGCGGTGATCGCCTGTCCACCTGCCTCGGCTGCCCAATATTCCCAGTAGTGGACGTAATTAGTTTCTTCCGACTGTTCCTTGTGGTAGTAGTCGACCATTGCCAGCGGCTTTTCTTCTGCGTCCAGTTTTTGCAGGGTTTTATGGAACTCCAGGGATTCCCCTTCTTTCCACTGCGTTTCCGGGATGCCAAATTTGCCTTGCGATTCTTCACCGGTATCGAACGGATTCTCCAGCCACAATTCCGGCGGTATGCCTTCGTTGACGTTAGGCGTGTGCGGCACTTGGTCAGCGATCAGGATGATCTCGTGCCTGGCGCCAGGGCGCCATTTGACCTGCGGGTTGGTCGCTGTCTCATACAGAGCACGCCCATAGGCTTCCGGTCCATCGCCGCCACCGTGCGCCACCTCGTCAGTGGACAGGTTGTTGATCGCTTCTTCAACCTTGGGCTCTTCAGGGTCAGCGATTGCTCCAGGCGCCACGGTTTTTCGCCGTTTTCTTCGTATTCCTTTTCTGTCAGGAGAGATTCCAGCGGCGCACCAAAGTACCCGGGGATATCTTCGACGTTAGCGACGCCGAACTCGACATTGGGAAGGCTGGCCTCGGTGTTGGCGACGAGGGTCTTGATTTCTTCTTTCGCTTCTTCGAGTACGCCTTCCATCGACCCGCTCGTGTCGAAGATGATCATGATGTCGGTTTCTTTGGGCACCGTCGCACCCGCGCGCGCGACCGACGCCACCAGCGAGATCGCCAGTGCCAGCACCGACACCCCGATCAGGGCGAGGATCCTTCCTCGCCAGCCGATCCCCCAAACCTGCTCGCCTGCACTAATCATCGATGCCTCCAATCGACGTCTCCGGAGCCAGGCAATGCTACGGCATCAGGTTGACAGCGCTTACCGCACGTGCGCTTGGCCTGCGCCGCTTCATCGCGAGCCCAGCCCGCGCTGGTATGCGCCGCTATGCGATCCCGGCCCGCAGCGTGGCCTCGAAATCGCTGCCGGGGATCGGCCCCACGCATGGGCTGGTGGCACCCGCGTCGCGGTAGCGGCTCAGGCCCGCGCTCACCGCTGATGAGTCGCCGACCGCGGTGAGCTGGTCGAGGAAGCGCTCGGAGATCGCCGCCTGCATCTGCTCCACGTCGCCCGCGGCGGCGTCGAACGCCTCGATCTCCGTGCCGAAGCCGGAGCGCTCGAGCATCGCGCGGTAGAAGGGCAGGCCGAAGTAGGGGAGCAGGTCGCGGCGCATCGCCGCGTAGGGGGCGGCGGGGTCATCCACCAGCGCGGTGGGCACCGCCGGCACCACGTCGAAGCCCTCCAGCGTCTTGCCGGCCCGTTCGCGTCCCGCGGTCACCTCGGGGATCACCACGTCGCGGATGTAGTCGGGGCAGCACAGCCACAGCAGCACGCCGTCGGCCACCTCGCCGGCGAGCCGCAGCATCGCGGGAGAGAGCGCGGCGACGTAGATCGGCAGTTGCGGGCGCGTGTCGAGGCCGAAGAGGTGAAAGCCGGTCTGCCACTTCTCGCCGGCCGGAGGTGTCTCGCCGCACAGGATCGCGCGCACGATCGCCACGTATTCGCGCATCTCGCGCACGGGGCGGTCGATGCTCTGACCGTGCCAGCCCTCGACCACGGGGCGGTGCGAGACGCCGAGGCCGAGCGTCAGGCGCCCGCCGGAGATCTCGTCGATCGTCGCCGCCGTCTGCGCCATCGTGGCGGGCGTGCGCGTGTAGATCGGCACCACGCCCGGTGCCCACCCGGATCCTGCTCGTGGCGGTCGCGTACGCGGTCAGCACCGTCAGCGACTCCCAGCCGGCGATGTGCGTCACGTACACCGACTCGTAGCCGAGCGACTCGGCGAGCTGCACGCGTCGATCGCGCCCTCGATCGTCTTGCCCGGCGAGATGAAGCAGCCCGTTCCCACGCGCGCAGGTTATCCCAGAGGGGAATATTGTAGGGATCGTCCGCGCTGGGCGATCTCGTTGCGAGCGGGCCCGGGGGCGGGACCTCCGTGCCCCGCCACGACGGTGTGAGCTCAGCGGCGCAACAGCACGTACACCAGCGCGATCGCGAACCCGATCTGCCCGAACGCCAGCGCGGTGCCGAGGTTGACCGCGCCGAGTGCCCCCGCCAGCGCGGAGGCGGCCACGAACGCTCCGAGCATCGTTGCCAGATCGCGCGCCATCAGCCCCGCGTCTTGCCTGCGCATGCCATCAGTCTCTGCATTTTGCCGGCGCGCGCCATCAGGCCGTATCTTGCCTTCCAGCGCCGCCGCGAGCGCCGCCTCGTCGAGCGCGGGGTCCTGCGCGGCCAGCCACCGCTCCGCCGCGCGCCGTCCGCCGAGCGCGCGCAGGCCGCGCTCGCCGTGCTCGACGGCGAAGTCCGTGAGCGCGCCCGCGCGGCGTGCGCGCAGGCGCCGGGTCGCGAGCTCGACGCCCCCGTCGGCGGTGAGCAGTGACCAACGCTCGTCGAGGAGGTCGCGCAGCTCGTCGATCCCGGTGGGCGGGGGGAGCGAGGAGACCGCCGCGACCGCGGTGGAGCGCCTGCCGAGCGAGCGCAGCGCGGCGGACAGGTCGCGCCGGGCGCTGGTCGCCACCTGGCCGAGGTCGGCCTTGGTCACGATCAGCACATCGGGGATCTCCATGATCCCCGACTTCAGGAACTGCAGCACGTCGCCGCTGCCCGGCTGCACGACCACGGCGACGGTGTCGGCGACCTCCGCAACCTCGGTCTCGGCCTGGCCGACGCCCACGGTCTCGACGACCACGACGTCGAAGGCGGCGGCCAGCGCCTGCGCCGCGGCGCGGGTGCCCCACGCGAGGCCGCCGAGGCGCTCGCCGGCGGCGGTCGAGCGGATGAAGACGCCGCGGTCGGCCGGGTCGAACTCGATCCGCGCGCGGTCGCCGAGCAGCGCGCCGCCGGAGCGGCGCGAGGAGGGGTCCACCGCCAGCATCGCGACGGTGCGGCCTCGCCCGCTATCGCCGGGAGTCGTCGGGGGATACGGGAGCGTTGTCAAGGGAGCCGGCGGCGCCCCGCCACTCGTGCAACAGCGCCGAGAGCAGCGTCGACTTCCCCGCGCCGGGGGGGCCCGTGACACCGATTATGTGTCCCTGGGCCTCGCCCCCGAGCGCCGCCGGGGAGACCGCGCGCAGCAGCGCCGCGGCCTGCGCGCGGTCGGCGGCGGTGGTGCTCTCAAGCAGGTTGAGCGTCGCCGGGGCTGCGGTCAGGTCGTGCTCGCGCAGCCGTGCCCCGAGTTGCGCGCCGTCAATCATCGTGGCGTCCTAGCGCCTCGTCGATGCGCATATGGGCGTGGACAGACCGGCGAGGAGTGGGTGGACAGAGGAGGATGGCGGGCGGACCGGCGAGGAGGGCGGAGCACGGGTTGGGAGGCGCCTACACCGTGGCGACGACGCCGTTGCGCTCGCCGACCAGCTCCACGATGTCGCCGACGATGCGCGTGAGGTCGAAGTCCTTTGGCGTGTACACGGCGGCTACGCCGGCCTGTTTCAGGGCGGCCACGTCCTGCTCGGGAATGATCCCCCCGACGACCACGGGCGCGCTGACGCCGGCCTCGCGCAGCGCGTCGAGCACCGCCGGGATCAGCTCGCGGTGGGAGCCGGAGAGGATCGAGAGGCCGATCACGTGCACGCCCTCCTGGAGCGCCGAGGCGGCGATCTGCGCGGGGGTGAGGCGGATCCCTTCGTACACCACGTCCATGCCGGCGTCGCGCGCGCGCACCGCGAGCTGCTCGGCGCCGTTGGAGTGGCCGTCGAGGCCGGGCTTGCCGACGAGGATCTTCGGACGGCGGCCGAGCTGCTCGGCGAGCGTGGCGACCTGTTCGCACAGCCGTGCCAGCTCGCGCGCCGCCTCGCCGCCGTCGGCGCCCGGGGCGCCGGCGTCGCCTTCGCCAGCCGGTGCGCTACTCGCCTCGCCCACGCCCGTGGGGGCGCGGTAGCTGCCGAACACCTCGCGCAGCGTGTGCGCCCACTCCCCGGTGGTGGCCCCGGCGCGTGCGGCGGCGATCGTCGGCTCCATCAGGTTTGTATCGAGGCCCGCCTCCTCGCTCGCGGCGCGTGCGAGCTCGGCGAGGGTCGCATCCACCGTGGCCTGATCGCGTTGTGAGCGCCAGCGGCGCACCGCCTCGATCTGTTCGGCCTCCACAGCCGGGTCGACGACGAGGATGCCGCCCTCGGCGTCGGCGGTCAGCGGCGACTCCTCGCTCCCGGTGAAGCGGTTCTGGCCGACCACGGTCTGCTCGCCGGTCTCGATGCGGCGTAGGCGCTCGCGGTGGGAGTCCACCAGGGCGGCCTTCATGTAGGGGACGGCCTCCACCGCGCCGCCGTGCTCGGCGACGACGGCCATCTCCGCGCGGGCCCCCTCCAGCAGCTCCTGCACGAGGCCCTCCATCACCTTCGAGCCCTCGAAGATGTCGGGGTACTCGAGGATGTCGGTCTCGTACGCCAGCACCTGCTGGATGCGCAGCGACCACTGCTGGTCCCACGGGCGCGGCAGCCCCAGCGCCTCATTCCACGCCGGCAGCTGGATCGCCCGCGCGCGCGCGTCGCGGCCGATCGTCACCGCCAGCGCCTCCAGCACGATCCGCTGCACGTTGTTCTCCGGCTGCGCCTCGGTGAGGCCGAGCGAGTTGACCTGCACGCCGTAGCGCAGGCGCAGCAGCTTCGGGTCGGTGACGCCGTAGCGCTCGCGGCCCAGCTCCTCCCACAGGATCCCCATCGCGCGCAGCTTCGCGTGCTCCTCGACGAAGCGCACGCCGGCGTTGACGAAGAACGAGATCCGGCCGAACACCTGCGCGATGCGCTCGGGGTCGCCCGTCCCGATCCTCTCCCGCACGGCATCCAGCACCGCGATCGCGTTGGAGATCGCGTACGCGATCTCCTGCACGGGGGTCGCGCCGGCCTCCTGCAGGTGGTAGGAGCAGATGTTGATCGGGTTCCACTTCGGCACGTGCTCGACGGTGTAGGCGATCGTGTCCGCGATCAGCCGCATCGAGGGCGCGGGCGGGAAGGCGTAGGTGCCGCGCGCGAGGAACTCCTTGATGATGTCGTTCTGCGTCGTGCCCTGCAGCTGCTCCTGGGACACGCCTTGGGTCTCGGCGGCGACGATGTACAGCGCCAGCAGCCATGCCGCCGTCGCGTTGATCGTCATCGAGGTGTTCATCTCCCCGAGCGGGATGCCCGCCATCAGCGCTTCCATGTCGCCGCGGTGGGCGATCGGCACCCCGACCTTGCCGACCTCGCCCCGCGCCAGCTCGTCGTCGGGGTCGTACCCGGTTTGCGTCGGCAGGTCGAACGCCACCGACAGCCCCGTCTGGCCCTTCTCGAGGTTGCTTCGGTACAGCTCGTTCGACGCCTTCGCCGTGGAGTGCCCCGCGTAGGTGCGCATCATCCACGGGCGGTCGCGCTCGGGCAGGCGGTGGGGGGTGTCTTTGTCCATTCCCCAATTGTAAGGGCGCGCCCCTGGCTTTATGCTGCCGCCATGACAGAGACCATTGAGCTACCGAAGACGGGCGGCCCGGCACACGGGGATGGACGGATCGTGGCGGGTGATCGTGCGCAACGACAACCACAACACCTTCGACCACGTCGCCCGTACGCTGGCGCGCTTCATCCCCGGCGTGACGCTGGAGCAGGGCCACCAGTACGCCAACCAGATCCACAACTCGGGCCAGGCCGTCGTCTACAACGGCCACAAGGAGCCTGCCGAGCACTACTGGGAGCAGTTGAAGGGCGCGGGGCTGACGATGGCCCCGCTGGAGAAGGGCTGAGACGGCCGTGCCCTGCTTGGTCCACGACCGTCTCAGGTGTAAGTTTCAAACGTGCTGCACGCGCGGTGCGCCCGAGGCGGCGGCATCCACCCGTTGCCGTCGGGATCGGGCTCGGGCGGCTCCGGTAGGACCCACTCGGTCTCCGCGGAGATTTTCCCCGCGGCGGCGAGGTCCCACCAGCCGTAGAGCACTGGGATCTGGTACCAGGAGGAGTGGCTGGCCCGGAAGTCGACCATCTCGGGACTTTCCCAATAGCGCTCCCAATCGGAGTAGCGCTCGAAGTGCGCGAGCTGCTGGTAGCGGTAGCGGTCATCGCGCGAGCGGTACACCGCGTAGGACTCCGCGCCGTAGCGCAGCGCGATCGCGGCGGCCTGCTCCAGCGCGGCGCCGAAGCCCTCGGCGCGAAAGCCCGTGGCGTACCAGGGGACGATGACGGTGCCGTTGCCCTGACCTGCCATCTCAGCCTCCTACCTCGGCGTGGATTGCCCCGGGGCCCTCGGCCGTCTTGCCGAGCCCCTCGGAATCGGCCCCGACGAGGATCGAGATCTTCCCGAGATGCTTGTTTTCGAGCATCAGCTGGTGCGCTTCGGCGACGCCCTCGAAGCCGAGCGTGCGCCACAGCACGGGGCGGATCTGACCGGAGTCGATCAGCTCGTTGGCCTTCGTGCACTCGTAGGCGTTGGCGAAGTGCGAGCCGATGATCTCCTTCTGCTTCATCCACAGGTAGCGCACGTCGAAGTCGAGGTTGAAGCCGGTGGTGCCGGCGCAGATCACGACCTTGCCGAACGTCTTGACGGTGAACACCGAGGTCGGGAACGTCGCCTGACCCACGTGCTCGAAGACGATGTCGGGCGCGTCACCGAGGATCCCCTTGACGCGCTTGGCGAATTCGCGCGAGACGCCGAAGCGGGCCTTCTCCTCCTCGGGCGACTCGCCGCCCTTGCGCATCATCCCGGCGAACTCGGCGCGGTCGATGAAGTCCGCGGCGCCGAGGCGCTTGACCAGCGCGCCCTTCTCCGCGGAGGAGACGACGCCGACGCAGTGCGCGCCGGCGGCGGCGCACAGCTGGGTGGCGAACACGCCGAGGCCCCCGGCGGCCCCCCAGATCAGCACCTTCTGGCCGGCCTGCAGGTTGCAGCGGGTGATCAGCATGCGATACGCCGTGAAGTACACGAGGCCGTAGGAGGCGGCCTCCTCCCAGGTGAGCGCGGCCGGCTTTGGCAGCAGCTGTTGGGCCTGCACTTTCGTGAACTGGGCGAATGAGCCCCAGGTCGTCTCGTAGCCCCAGATCTTCTGCGAGGGGGCGGCCATCGGGTCGAGGCCGTGCACCTCGGGGTCCTCGTAGGAGGCCTGGTTGCAGTGCACGACGACCTCGTCGCCGGGCTTCCAGCGGGTCACGCCGGGCCCGACCTTCCAGACGACGCCCGAGGCGTCGGAGCCGCCGATGTGGTGGCCGAACTCGGGGTGGTCGCCGTAGCGCCACACCCCCACCGGCTTGCCGAGCGCGGCCCACACGTTGTTGTAGTTGACGCCCGCGGCCATCACGCGCACGATCACCTCGAACGCGCCCGGCTCGGGCACCTCGATCTCCTCGAGCTGGAAGGCGTCCTTCGGTTCGCCCTCACGCTCCTGGCGGATCACCCATGCGGCCATCGTCTTGGGCAGCTCGCCCGGCTCGGTGTCCACCTCGGAGATTTGCTGCAAGTCGATTGCCACGGGATGCGACCTCGCATGTCGGGAACGGGACAGGAGGAATCCTACAACCGCGGGCCGGGGAGGGACGTAAGCGGGAGATTCGTGATCGTCCGCGCGGGTCCATGGTGGCGCCATGCGCCCGGGCGCAGGCCTTCCATGACCTGCGGCCGCACGCCTTGCAATGCCCTGCCCTTCCAGGCGGTGGGGGCTTGCGGGCGCTACGCTCCACCATGTGGACGAGCAGAATCCTCCGGAGGAGTCCCAGCAGGGTCCCAACATCATCATGCCCCCGGAGGAGTTCGCGGGCAAATGGGCCAACGCCGCGTCGATCGCGCGCACGCCGCACGAGTTCACGCTCGACTTTCTGCGCATCGGGCCCCAGGGGCAGCAGGGGATCGTCGTCTCGCGCGTCTCCTTCTCGCCGCTGCTCGCCAGCCAGCTCGTGGACCTTTTGAATGAGCAGTGGCAGGCGTACACTCAGGAATCGGGAGTTCCGACCGAAGACAATGGCGATGACTGAACGCAATCCCTTTGAGGATCCGCGCAAGAGGCTGGAGCGCACGAAAGTCAACCTGCGGGGACCCAACGTCACCAGCACCTTCGACACGCCGCCGCGCCCCGATGCGCTGAGGGTGCTGAAAGCGGCGGTTCGCAAGCACCTGCACGAGCGCCGGCCGGGCGACGGGCAGTCCAGCGCGTCCGAGGCCCCGCCCTCGCGAGGCGCTCAGGTCGAGAAGGGCAGCTCCACCAGTTCGGCGGTGGCGCCGTGCTCGCCGACGGCGAGCGTGTCGCCTGGGGAGGCCTCGCGGCGCACCAGCGCCAGGGCGATCGTGCCGAGCCGCGGGGACTCGACGACGCTGCCCAAGTGGCCGATGGGGCGCTCGCCCAGTCGCAGCTCCTGGCCGGGGGCCAGCGGGCCGGAGAGCTCTAAGGCAGCCCGCGCAGGTGGCGGTTGGGCTTGCCCCGGTAGTACAACCGCGCCACCGTCTCCTGCCCGACGTAGCAGCCCTTCGTGAAGCTCACCGCGCGCTCGTTGAGGCCCGCCTCCTGGGGGATCGTGCTCTCGTCGATGTCCACCCCGTAGCGAGGCCGGCCGTGCTCGACGCGCACGATCTCCGCCGCCGCCTCGCTGACGGGGGCGCGCCGGCATCGACGAGCGCCGCCCGCACCGTCTCCAGGTTGGGCGTCTCACACAGCACGTCGATGCCCCCGACGGTGGCGATCAGCCGCACCGGTGCGCCGCCGATCTCCGCGGGCTGTGGGCGTGCTCGGCTAGCGGGAGTCGCGTCGGCTCCTTGCCAGACGCTCAACGCACGCACGCGCGCCAGGGCCGACCAGCGAGAGCAGGCCGTACTCCAACGTGCGCTTGTGCAGCTCGATCTCGTAGCCGATCTTGTAGCGGCGGATCATGTCGAACAGCGCCTGCAACGCCACGCGCTCGGTGTCGAGCAGCAGTTCGGCCGGGCTGACCCGTCCGCATTGGTCCTCGCCACCACGGCGAGGATCCGCAGGTCGCCGAGCATCTTGCCCTTGTTCGTCAGGAAGGCCGCATAGCGACCTTCGCCGGGCCGCAGGTCGGTCAGCTCATTGGTCACCTGCCCATTGAGGAACTCCGCCGCGCCCGAGCCGGTCAGCGCGAGCTTGCCGCGTTCGGAGCGGTCCACCAACCCGCAGCCCTCTGTCAGGACCGGTACTCGGCGCGCGATGTGTCGGTGGTGGCCATCGATTTGAGGATACGAGCCCCGAGGCAGGTCCAGCCGGGCCGTTCCAGATCGCACGCGTTCTCCCAGAGCGAGGTCCGCCCCGGCCGCGTCGCCCGGTAGGCTTGCGTGACGATGGGTTTGGCCGACACCTTCCAGGGGATCGTCGATTCGCTCCCCGACGACTGGACCGACCTGGAGCTCGACCTGCGGCTCGCCGACGAGTCGCGTTACGTCGAAGCGGCGGTGTACCTCGTGACGTGCAACGCCAGTCCGTACTCCAAACACGATTGGCACTGGCGCCTGCTGGTCGCCCACCGCTTCGGCCACGCGGCGTCGGCGCCGGCCGTGCACTGCGCGCTCGGTCTGCTCGACGACGCGGGCATCGAGGGGGAGCTGGTCCTGCGTGAGGTACATCGAGGGATGCGACGAGGTCACGCAGATGCGGGGTCGTCCGTTCTCGGCGCGCGAAGAGTTTCTCCGCCTGCGCGCGCGAGTAGGGTGGGCCTGCCGGTGGCAGAGTCGCCGCTGACGACCGTGGGGAAAGGAGGGGGGGGGGGGGCAGAGGGGGGGTGCAGATCGGGGCGGGGCCGGCCTCGTCGTCACGATGCAGGCGCCTCGATCCGCGCGGGTCGAGCGGGATGATCGGCGCGTTGGGTACGCGGTCGCCGGGCGGCGCCGGGTTTTGGTGCGCTGAAGAGCGCGAACCGGATCACCCCACCGTGGCACACCACGAGCGCGGGGACCTCGGCGCGGCGGATGTCGTGGCACGCGCCCGCGACGCGCACCCCCTGCTGGGTGAAGGTCTCGCCGGCGGGGAAGCCGAAGTGGGGGTCGCCGCCGGCGAACCGCGTAAACTCCTCGGGTGTTCGACCTGGATTTCGGCGAACGGGCGGTCGGTCCACTGCGCCCGCGTCGGTCTCCATCAGGCGGGGATCCTCGCGCGGGGTGAGGCCGATGCGCTCCGCCACGACATCAGCCGTTTCGCGGGCCCGCCGCGACGGAAACACGCCGCCCCACAAGACGCTCGACCCGTGTGCCGCTGGCCGCTGCGCCAGCTCCCCCGCCTTTTCGTGAGGCCCGGTCTCGTCAAGGGGCACCGAGCAGCTGGCCCCTGGAAGCGACCCTCGCTGTTGTACGCCGTCTGGCCGTGGCGCGCCGGGTGGAAACGCGGGGGAGGCTGCCCATGGCCGCCCAGCAGCGCGTCTCGCCGAGCCGACTCTGGGATGCAGCTCAGCTCACTCCGTCCGCGGTGATTTGCGCCTCAGCTCACTGCGCGGCAATCCTGCCTGGCTCCACTGCGCGAGCGATGCCGATTTCCTTCGGCCTGCGAGCTGCGCCATGATGCCCTCAATGCTCCACAGGCGGCGGCTGGCCATCGGCGAGGCGACGAGGGCAGATACAGGAACTCGTACAGACACCGCCGCGATTGCGCCACCCACGAGCGGGCCGACGTACCAGACCCAGCCGTTGCTCCAATAGTCGCCCACCAGCTGCGGCCCGAAGGAGCGCCCAGGGTTCGTCGGCCGCACCGGTGAAGGGGCCGCCGATCAGGTAGTCAATCATGATCGTCAAGCCAATCACCAGCGCAGCAATCGCCTTGAAGGCGCCCTTCGGGGTCAACCACCGTACCGAAGACCACGGTGACCAGCAGGAACATCAAGGATGCCCTCCAGCACGACACCGGGGCCGGCAGTAGCACCGTGGCCAAGGGCAGGAACGCCGAGCGCATAGCTTCGGTCAGGTTGGTCGCCGGAGCAGCCCCGTGAGGAGCAGCGCCGCGACCGCCGCGCCCGCGAGCTGCGAGATCCAGTAGACGCCAGCCAGCGCCGGCTTGATGCGGCGCATCAAAAGGAAGCCAAAGGTCACAGCGGGGTAAAAGTGGGCACCGGAGACACGCACGTAGGGCGGCTACCATCACGCCGATCGCCAGCCCATCGATGATCGCGATACCGAGCGGCGACGTATAGCCGTTGCCTTCGGCGGCGATGATCGCGCCGGCGCCGACGAAAAAATCAGGTGAAGGTGCCGATGAACTCGGCGATTGCGGGGCGCAGGTTGTCTTCGGACGTGCCCGCAGAATCTCAGGGCCGATCGGACGGGACGGATGGGTGGACCCCGACCGCGGACGGGATGACGCAAGAGGCCGTTGCGAACGGAGATGAGGTGGGAGCCTCGCAGATGGGGTAGAAGGTGAGATGAGAAGGAATGGGGTGAGGACAGTCGTCGACTCAGCCCCATGCGGCGCAGGGTGACCTACTGCGCGCGATGTGACGCTTCTCGCTGTCGCGCACATGCGTGTCGCCACTGCAAGTACTGCGCGTTTGCGACCCACAAGGCGCATCTGCATACCCCCGACGAGGTTCGAACGGCTGATCGGGGACCGAGCAGCACGGCGCGGTGTCAAGGAGCTGCTCGTGCTGACAGGCGAACGATCCGAGCTCATCACAGTGGCGTGCGCGAGCGGCTCGCCCCAGACGCTCGGCTTTGAAGGCTTCGTCGGCTACGTCGTGTGGTGCCTGCGAGCGGGCGCTGGAGCGAGGTCTGCTCCCGCACCGAAACCTCGGGGCGCTGGCGAGCGACGACCTGCTGCGCCTGCGCGAGGTGACGGCATGCGCCGAGGGTCGATGCTGGAGTCCGTCAACCTCGCGGCCGCTCCTTTTCGTCGCACACCAGGGCTCGCCCACGAAGGACCCCACGCTGCGCCTGGCAACGAGCCGCCCGCCGGTGGAGCTGCGCATCCCCTTCACCAGCGGCATCCTTCTGGGCATCGGTGAGAGCGCGCAGGAGCACATCGACTCGTTGCGCGCGCTAGCTGCCGTACACACCGATGTGGACAGCCCCGTGCAGGAGGTGATCCTGCAGAACTTCGTGCCCCATCGGCGCTACTACGGAGGAGCCGGCGCGGATCGCTGAGAGGCCGCGCGGCTGTACTGGCGTACCGGCGTGGACAAGTGTCGCGCGCCGGCGGATGGAGGGCGGCCGGCGCCAGTGAGACCGAGGGCGGCCCGGGCTGCGTCGCGCTGCACCCCCAGCTGCCACTTCCCGAGATTGACTAGTCCGGTGAGCATCGAGGACATGAAGCGGCTGATCACCGAAACCCGCCGGCTGCTGCCCGACGTCGGTATTCAGGTCCCCCCGAACCTCGCGGACTGGTGGCCGGAGCTGGTGGGGGCCGGCGCCACCGACCTGGGGGGGCTGTCGGCCAACGGCGATCACATCTCCCCCGAGCACCCCTTTCCCTCCCCACCAGGTGCGCAAGCGCCTGCAGGCGGACGGCGTGGCGCTCACCGAGCGCCTCTGTGTCTACCCGCGCTATATCGCCCCCGACTGGGTCGCACCGGCTGTGATCGACACGATGAAGCTGAAGTCTGGTAGTGCATCCCGCGCCGTGGAAGCGGCGGGGCCGAGCCCCGCCAGCGGCGCCCCGCCGATCCGCCGAGCTGGTGGCGGGCGCGACGGGCGCCGGCGATGGCTCTCCTCGGCGCCGAGGAGCTGGCCGCGATGTTCGCCGACACGCGGCCGGCGGCGATCGAGGGCATGCGCCACGCGGCCAGCGAGCTGCGCGCCGAGCTGGCGGGGGGAGGGTCACGTTCGTGGTCAACCGCAACCTCCACATCTCCGCGTCTGCACCGTGGGGCGCGCCTTCTGGCTTCGGGCAGGGCAAGCGCTCGCCCGACGCCTACGGACACGGGGGGGATTCGTGCGCCGGGTGCTCGGGGCGGTGGGCCTCGGCGCCGCCGAGCTGTGCGTCCAGTCAGGCCTCCACCCCGATTGGAGGCGGGAGGACTACCTGGGCTGGCTCCGCTTCCGCGAGCGCGCCCGGCCGCTGCGGGGTCGACATCCACCTGCACGCCTACTCGCCGATGGAGATCGCGCACATGTCGACGTCTCGGGCTGCCGCCGCAGAGGTCTTCGCCCGCCTGGCGACGCCGGGCTGGGCTCCACCCGGGCACCGCCGCGGAGTGCTGCACGACGGCGTGCGTGAACACATCTCCCCAACCAGCTCCCCGTGGCCCGGTGGGTGGAGATCATCGAAGCCTCCCCCCGCGCCGGGCTGCGTTCGACCGCGACGGTCATGTTCGGCACATCGAGGAGCCCTGGGAGCCGCCGAGCAATGCGCGTGGTCGCGGACTGCAGGCGCGCACCGGGGGGATCCGAGTTCGTGCCCCTCTCCTTCATCCCCTTCCAGACGCTGCTGGGGCGTGCGCGCGGCGTGGAGGGATGGCCCGCGCAGGACCTCGAGCACACCGCCGTCTTCCGCCTCGCGCTCGGTGGCAGCGTCCGGAGCGTGCAGGCCTCGTGGGTGAAGATGGGGCTGGAGGCGGCCGCTCGCTGCGCTGGGGCGTCAACGACCTGGGCTGTACTGATGGAAGATCGATCTCCCGGCTCGCCGCTCCTACCACGGCACGCGCCTGGACCCCGAGCAGCTGGTCGCCGCCGCGCACGCGGCGGGTCGCCCGGCTGCGGAGCGCACGACGCTGTACGACATCCAGGGTCGCTGAGCTGCCGGTGGCGTCCTAGGCGTCAGGCTGGCTCGAGCTCGACCACCGGCGGGATCCCGTAGTCGAACCAGCTGTAGTCCCGTTCTTTGATCTTGGCGCGGGTGGGGCGCCCGCCACGGTCGAGAAGCGAACGGATTGACGGTCTCGCAGTAGATGCGCCGCGCCTCTTCGATCTCGCCGCGTCGCTCAGCTCGCGTGCAGCCCCTGTGAACGTCCCGCCCCTGGTGCCAGCGTCACCCGGGAGCTGGCGCGGATGTTCAGCATCCGGCCGACACGAACCCCACGGCGATCGCCTCTGGCGTGGGCCGCAGCATCACGATGTAGGCGCGGTCGCCGCGGCGGATCACATGGATGCACTTGCGCCGCGCCTTGCCGGTTCTACGCCCGGTCGTGGTGAGCACGCCGAAGCCGTGGGCGGCCGGGTCAAGAGCGGTGGCATCAGCGCGCTGAGCGTGCGGCCGCCGTCGGCGGATTTCGTGAACGGGTTGCGCTTGCGCTGGGCAGGGCTAGGCTCGTTCGTGGTGGTGGCGGTGGGTTGCCCCGGGCACGATGGTGCCTCCTCTATGGTTCGGATCGACGATTCGTCCCGTAGCGATGCTCGCCGGGTGGCGACTCACTCTGGAATGCGGCATCGGCCACGAGCGCGAGTTCATTCGCTTCTCGTCGCGACTGCGCGACGGGAGGCGGCGTGAGCGATGGAGCTCGGGGCTCAGATGCGCTGAGGTCTCGTTTGCGATGGCGAGCCAGTTAGGGCGCGCCTACGGCCACCCGCGTTGGCACCTGAGCTTGCAGGCACCAGCCGCCTTCATCGGTCGGGCCGGCGTCGAGCTGTCCTCCGATGGAATCGAGTTGTTCACGTAGTCCGCGCAGGCCGTTGCCGGTGTCGTGGCCGGCGAGCGCCGCGGCGCGAGGTCGCGATCGTTGGCGACCTCGACGATCATCGTGCGGGGCTCTCCCCGGAGCAGAACTCGTAGGGAACTCCCCTCGCATAGCGCAGCGCGTTGGTCGGCCCTCGCGAACGACACGGGTGACATCTGACGACGGGCGCCGGCAGTCCCTCACGCGTACCCTCCAGACGAAGGGTGACGTCCAGGCCGGTGCCTGCCGCGCTGGCGACGAGCTGCTCCACCAGCTCGAGGTCGGGCGCCTGGCCGATCGCGTTCTCGTCGGCCAGCAACGCGACGAGCCGGCCCATGTCGGCCTCGGCCTGTCGCCGGCGCCGGAGATCGCGGCGAACGTCTCGGCCCTCAGCTGTGGGCTTGCCGCGGCCAGTCGCTGCCCGGCGCTGGCCTGGACGACCATTACGCTGATCGCGTGCGCGACGATGTAGTGAGTTCGGACGATTCGCGCGCGCTGGTCGCGAACCGAGAGCTCGGCGTATGCATCCTGCTCCTGGGCGAGCTCCCGGTCGCGTTCGGCGAGCCTGTCGGCGACGAGCTGGCGCTGGCGTATCGTCGGCCGACGATCCAGCCGAGACCCGAGGCCAGCGCGTACGGCACCCACGATTCCCCGCTTGCGAGGGCGGCGGCGAGCCGACGGCGATGAGCACGAGCCCGCCGGCGATCGCCGAGGCGCGCTCGGCCCAGCGTCCGGCTCCGAACGCGCTGAACGTGATCAGCGGGAACGGCAACAGCTGCCCGCCCGATTGTCGCCGCGACCGTGATGGCGGCGGCGGCGATGATCCGGCGGTCGTCGGGCGAGAGCGGCAGAGGCCGAGCGAGCCGGCGCATACCGCCGCCGCGCATGCCGCCAATGCACCTGTGCCGAGGGCGACGCTGCCGATCGCGGCGAGCCTTGCCGTCAGCCCCGCCGCGAGATCGAGGCGACGCTCCGACATCTCAGGCCACGCCGAGCGGGAGCTCGGCCGCCGCGCGTCCGTCCGCCATCGACCGTTGCTTCCAGCGTGCCCCGGTGAGCTTGCCCGCTCGCGCGCGCGTCGATCGCGGCACCGAGGTCGCCCCGTCGAGTTGCCTGACCGGCGACGGCGACCTCGAGCGCGCTGTCGCCGAAGCCCACGCGAACATCCACGCCGGGAGCGTCCTCAAGCGCGCCCAACAGGTGTTCGACGATCCGATAGGCAGACAGCTCGATGCCTGCAGGCAGGGCACGCGGGCTGCCCTCGACCATCGGTGCGCGTCGGCGCCTTGGCCTGGCATCATCGCGGCGAGCGCGGTGAGCGTCGGTTGCGGAGCGGGCGGACCACCGTCCTCGCCGCTGCTTCGCAGCACCCCGACAAGCGCCCGCATCTGCTGCAGCGTCTGGCGGCTCTCCTCCTCGATGCTAACGAGCATCGCCGTCGCCGCCCGCGGATCGGTTGTGCCGGCGCCGGCGTCCGCGAGCCGCGCGAGCTCCCCGAGGCGTCGCTGAAGCAACTCGTCGAGCTCGCCTCGAGCCGTCCCCTGTCGGTCGCGACCTCCAGACGCGCGCCTTCTCTCGAAGCACGCGGAGTTGCTCGGTGCGTACCCGCAGCTCAGCGGCGATACGACCACGGGAGTGCGCCACCCTGCCCGCGCCCCATACGAACAGCGTCAGCGCGGTGAACGGCAGGTTGCTTCGAACGGTACCTGGCTGTCGGAGCTGGCCATCACGGCGATGCAGCCGACGCCGAGGGCCAAAGCGGCAAGGCTCCGGCCAAGCTCCAAGCGGGCCGCCGCCGCGAACACCAGCAGCCAGCTGAGGGGAAACGCGGTCCCAACGTCGCCATTTCGCCGAACGCGAGGACGTGTGCAGCGAGGGCGATGAGCACCGTGCCCAGTGGAGCAGCGTCGCCAGCGTGCGCCACGCCAGCGGCAAGGCCGCCGCGAGGAAGGCCGGTTCGCGGGGTAGCCACCATAGACACTTCGGTTCGGTCACGTCCCTATACATCAGCACCTCCCGAGCCAGCTGACCAGGGCGGCGTGGCGATGTCCGTCTGCCGACGGCTCTCCAGTTTGAATCATCGAACACATCATGGGTGCTGCCTCCTTCTCGTCCCGCCTTTCAGACCCGCCGCGATCATAGCCTGCGTCTTCGCCGTTTTCGTCATCCAGCCGGGTGGTTGCCGTTCACGTCAATCATCCTCCGCGGTGATCGACGATCGGGATGATCCGTGTGACCGATGCAAACCTTGTTCATCACCATCCTGTTCACCGACCTGATCGGCTCCGCGGCCCTGTTGACCGGCACGGCGACGAGGCGCGGACGCGCTGCGCCAAGCGCACTTCGCGAGCCTGCGCACAGCTGTCCTCGCGCACGGTGGCCGCGAGATCAAGTCAGCTGGTGATGGGCTGATGGTGGCCTTCACCAGCGCGGCCGACGCGGTGCAGTGTGTGCGATCGACATGCAGCGTGCCGACAACCGGGGTGGTTGGCGGTCTTGCGGTGCGGATCGGGCTCGACGCCGGTGAGCCGCTCGCCGAGGGTGAGGACTTCTACGGCACGCCGGTAATCGTCGCGAGCCGCCTATGCGATGCCGCGGCTGCGGGCGAGGTGCTCGCGAGCGAGGTAGTTCGCCGCGTCGCCGGGGCACGGGTCACCGCGCTGATGCAGCCGGCCGGCGCGATGCGCTTCAAGGGACTCTCCGAGCCCGTGTCCGTGGCGAGCGTTCACTGGCACGAGGACGAGGACAAGCAGGCCGCCCTCGACGAGGCCGACGCGCCGGCACGACCGATCACGGTGGTGATCGCCGACGACCAGCGTCTGCTCCGCACGGGCTTTCGCGTGATCCTCGAAGCCGAGCCGGACATCGAAGTCGTCGGTGAGGCCGACGACGGGCGCGCCGCCGTGGACGTGATCACGCGCCGCCGACCGGATGTCGCGTTGATGGACATCCGCATGCCCGAGCTCGACGGCCTCGCCGCTGCCCGCAGGGATCGCTTCCGACGCCACCCTCGCGACAGCCGTGGTGATGCTCACTACGTTCGATGTCAGCGAGGGCATCTACGAGGCGCTCAGGATCGGCGCGAGCGGTTTCCTACTCAAGGACACACCGGCAGATCGACTGCTCGATGCGGTGCGCGTTGCCGCCGCCGGAGAGGCGCTGATCGCGCCCTCGATCACGCGACGACTGATCGCGCAGTTCGCCCGTGCCGCGCCCACTCCCGGCAGCGGCACACCCCTCGCTCTCGCCGATCTGTCCACCCGCGAGCTGGACGTCCTGCGGCTGATCGCCCGCGGCCGCTCCAACGCCGAGATCGCCACGGATCTGATTCTCAGCGAGAACACGATCAAGACCCACGTCGGGAGCATCTTCTCCAAGCTCGGCCTGCGCGATCGCGTGCAGGCGGTGGTGCTCGCCTACGAGACCGGTCTGGTCGAGCCAGAGCTCACGCCCCCCGGCCACTAGTTCCCCCGGGGGACAACGATCGCGGCAAATCGTCCTGTACGGGGTGGGCGTCAGGGCGGCTGGGCGCGCCGTAGGTTCATTGCAGTTGGATCGCCGCGAGCTGTCGGCGCGAACCCCCCAAGCGCAGACAAGGGGCGGGCGTGACTGGAATAGCGGCTGGGCATCGAGCGCCTCCTTGGTGGGGCGTGGCAATGGCAGCATTCGTGCTCGCGGTCGTCCTCCTCGCTGCGAGGCCACTCGCGGCGCAAGCCCGGCCCCACTGGGTGCCGCAGGACGGCTCCTACGGCAACGACCAACCCCAGCCCTACGCGGTGCTCTACGGGCCGGGTCAGTCCGCCTATCGCCCCGGCAAGCTCGTCGCGCTCCCCGACGGTGAAAGCCTCGTCGCCGACGGCAGCGTGCTGGGGATCACGAAGCTGACCGAAGAAGGCGCGCCCAATCTGAGCTTCGGCAACTTCGGCACCGGCGGTGCCAAACGCGGGACGGCCGATCGTCGGGGGGAGCGGGGAATCCAGCGCCAGCGCTGTCGCCGTTACCCCGAGCGGCAGCGACTACGTGGTCGCCGGCGCGTCCTCGCCGGTGACCATCGGCTACGACGCGGCCAGGGGACGGCGGCGCCGGCGCGACTCCCGCCGCGCGCACCGTCGGCGCCAACAGCACGCTCACCGTCGCCGAGTTCACCAGCGAAGGCGAGCTCGACACGTCCTTCGCGTCCACCACCGCGACGCCAGGAGTGCTCGAATACCAGACTCCGGCCGGGCAGAGCGCCTCCGACTTCGACCACGGCAGCGGACGTCGCCGTCCAGCCGGATGGCACCATCCTGGTCGCCGGGACAGAGCACGTCGGCAGTCCTCGACTTACCGCGTTGCTCGTGGATCGGATCGCCAGCGAAGGCGGTGGACAGGAATCATTCTCGCTGCAGGTCGAAGGGCAGCCCACCGAAGGCGACGCCATCGCCGCAGGCCCGAGCGGGACGATCTACGTCGCCGCCACAGAGTACCCCGGCACGACCCGCGCCAAGGTCATGGTGGCGCAACTGGTCGAGACCCCGCTCCCCCTCGGACCCCCTTCACCGCGGGCTCGGGCACGCATCAGCCCCAGCCGAGCTTCGTCAGGAGCACGCTTCATCTTGAACTCGACCCCAGCTTCGACGCCGGCGGTCCGACGCCCGGCGAGCTCACCCATGCGCTGGGCGGCTCCAGCGCAGACGTCGACGCGCTTGCGGTCGCTCCCGACGGAGATCTGCTGATCGGCGGGCAGGCCGGCGCCGGCACCGGCTCCCGTCGGCGTCGTCGCGCGCGCATCAGCCCCTGCGGGCACGCTCGACGAAACGTTCGGATCGGACGGCGTAGCGAGCGCGCGCGGCAGCGAAGGATTCGGGCTGTCACTCGTCAGCGCGATCGCCGTCCAGCCGAGTGGCGCGTCGGTGATCGCCGGCGATGACGCCAGCCGTCTGGCCTTCGTCGACGCAGCTGACCGCCGAGCGGAGCGTTCGACAGTGGCTTCGACCCCACGGGCAGGGTGCCCGGCGTCACCTTCACAGGCGCGCGTCCTGGAGCACAAAAAATCCCGGGCGGTTCGCCTCGGGCTATGAAACGCTGCGCGTGACAGGTCTCGGGATCGACGGCCAGGGCCGGGTGCTGCTCGGCGCCGAAGAAGAGACCCCTCGCAGCCAACCGTGCCGGTCGACGGCTCGGTCGAGCGTTTCTTCGGCTACGCCCAGCCGACCGCCGAATTCACCTTTCCCGCGGCGATCCATCCGGATCAGCGGATCGCGCTGGACGGCTCGGCCTCGAGCGATCCAACCGGCAGTATCTCCGATTACCTTTGGACCTTCGAACCCCCCGATGCGGTGAGCTCGACTGAGTCACTCACGAGGAGCGCGACCTCGGCGAGCAGGGACGGAGGTAGCGCGCCGCAGCTGGACGCGGAATTTGGGAGCCCCGGCAACGTCCACGTAACCCTGCAGGTCACCAATCCCGCCGGCCAACGAGCACCGTCAGCCACTCGGTACCGGTGCTGCCGGCGCCGGCGTCCGGTCTGCCCGCGGCGTCCGTTAGCCCGGAGTCACTGTCGTTTCACGAGACACTCGAGGAATACGACTGGCTCGGGTATTCCTACACCGAAGCCGAACCGCAAAAGGTGTTCGTGACAAACGTCGGCGGGCGCCATTGAAAATCTCGGCGGTCAATGTCGTGAATTCAGCCGGGGCATTCGCGAAGGAGCCAGATGATGCGATCCAGGTCGGCGAAGGCTCCGGCGCCAAAGGCCTGAGTGAGCATCTGAACGAAACCTGCGCCGGGGCCACGCTGGCGCCCGGAGCGAAGTGCTACGTGACGGTTATGTACGGGAACGCCGGGGTGTACCCGAAAGCGACCGGAGAGCTCGAGATCGAAAGCAACTCGCCGACCAGCCCCGACTTCGTGTCGCTCACCGGCAGCGCGCAGAGTCCGCCCCCGAACCCCGGCCGGCCGGGCTGCCCCACGGAAATCGGGAGCAACGGATTCTGGATATCGCCGCCGCAGCTCTCCGCTTTCGGGGAACCGTTCGGGCCCGGGACTGCAGGCATGCTGGAACGATCTGGCCGCCGGCTCTCCGAATCCGGTGGGCGATACCTTCGGCACCCCCGGCCCCGTCCTGATCGACAAGGGTATCGCTTTGTGGCCCCCGAGCCCCAACGACCTCCTGACCGTCTCACCCGCCGGTCCCCACGACGCCACCGACACGATCTCGGCCAGTCCCCTCGAAGCGCGCTACCTGCTGCAGACCACCACGGTCAGCGGCGGGCTTCCCGATCAGCCGCTCGGCATCGTCGAACCAGGCAAGCACCCATTCGTGTGCCAGGCCACCTCGCGCGCCAGCACCCACTCCTCGATCAACGCCAAGACGCCCTTCCAGGCGCAATCTCCCTACGGCGGATGCGGCGAAGCGCTGCTGGACTTCACCAGCGACACGCCCGCTGACACCGTCCACGGCCTGGCGGTCAAGGGAGGCTCGGTGAAGCTCACCGTATGCGGCGCCGACACCACCGCATACGCCGAGCTGCCCGGCGGAGAACCGGCCCGAGGCAAAGTTGGCTTCAGGGTCAGCGGCGTTCGTGGCGCATCGCCGGCGACCGCGACGTTGCACTACGGTCCGTTCCAGGACTTCCTGCAGGGCGGTTGCGGACAGAGCACCTACCCCGGCGAGGGACAAGAACTGGGCGCCGGCGAAGGCAGCGCGCCGGAATTCTCGTGCCCCGGCACGGCCAAGGTCACACCGAACTGCAGCGGCAAGGAATTCAACCCGGCGCACATTCCGCCCGGCAGCGGTCCCGGAGAAGGGGGTGGATCGCCGGGGCACCAGAACAGCAATGGAATACCGAGCAAGCGCGGGCTCCGAGAGGCAGGGCCGGCGAGCGTCGCAGGTGCGCGTGAGGCCGGCGCTTCAAGGGCGCATAAGAGTGACGTGGCCGACACCCCGCGGGCGCACGAGAGTGACGCGAGCTCCTCTGCAAGCGGCGTCTGCCCGGCGGGCGACGAGACTACAGTGAATCGATTCCGCAGTCGTTCGTCGGAGCGATGAAGTTCGACGAAGCGTACCTGTGCTACGACCCGGGCGCGGGCGTGTGGGACGACGGGCGGCAAGGCCGACCTCGCGGAACTCACGGGCGGCATCATCAACGGCGCCATCAAGACCGGGCCGGCGCCGGAATACGGGTTCAGTTTCCGCAGCAACGGCGAATTCGTGCGGGGCGGATCGAAGAAGTCGGCTTCAACCCCGGCATCCCGATCGGGGGCGTCGTCGAACTCGACTCGTTCGGGGGACGCTTCGCGACGGACCCCACCTTCGTGCAGGCTAACGCGACGATCGGCGTCGCCCATCTGCTGTCGATCAAGGGCAGCGCCTTCGCGGTCTGGGCCAACCCGTCATATCCGTACACCTACCACCCCGAAGACATCGTCGGTGTCGAAGAACTGCAGACCAATACCCACGAACACCCCTTTGAAGACTTCGCGGCCGGAGCCGGCGGTGAAGTCTCACTGACACCGCCGGGATCGGCTCGATCACACTCGGCCAGGCCTACGGTCTGTACGCGGCGCCGAGCTACTTCGAGTTCGGCGGCTGCCTGGGGCCCTGCAAGGACGGGCTCTCGCTGCTCGGCATCGCGACGGTCAAGGCCTACGTCAAAGGAGCCCTCGACACCGGCGACGGCGAATACGACATCGAAGGCGGGATCCAAGCCTGCGCGCATTTCCCATGGCCGTTCGAAAACCTCTGTGGCGAAGGCAAGGGCGTCGCGTCGAATAAGGGAATCGGCGGCTGTGTCGGCCTGAAAATCCGCCACAGCGGAAGGTGGCATAAGCTGGGTCTCCGGCCACGGGCCGCGAGTGTTTCTAGGTTGCGGACTCGAAGAAGTCGAAGTCTCCGTCCAGCGCAGCGGGGCTCGCGCCAGTGCCAGCCACGCCGGGGCCAGTGCCACTGCCGAGGAAGCCGGGGCGCACAGCGCGCAGGCGGGCGGCGCGGTGAGTTTGAGCCAGACCGGTGAGCACCCGGCGACCGATATCTGGGTCAAGGGCTCGGGCGGCTCCCCGCTGCTGGCGCTGAGCGGACCGCACGGGGCGCATGCAGGGCGGACGAGCCGCCGAGGAGACGCGGTCGGCACGGCCATCCTCGGCCCCGGAGCATGCTCACGATCACGCCTGAGCCGAGCGTCGATGAAACCCTGGTCGCGATCACCGATCCGGCGCCGGGGACGTGGACGCTCACGCCGCTGCCCGGCTCGCCGCAGATCTCGAACTTCGAACATGCCAACGCCGTTGCGCCCGCGAAGATCTCCGCCTCGGTATCCGGCAGGGGTGGAGCCGTACGCTCTCCTACCGGGTCTCGCCCGCGCCGGCCAACGGGTCACCTTCGTCGAACGCGGACCTGAGGTGTTCCACGTGCTCGGCAGGGCGACCGCCAAGCACGGGAGGATCCGGTTCAGCGCGGCGCCCGGCCCCGGCGGCGAGCGCAAGATCCAGGCGCTGCTCACGCTCGCCGGAATCCCGCACCCTGCGATCGTCGTCGGCTCCTACACGGCGCCGGCGCCGGCGCAGCCGCAGGCCGCCCCACCTGCGTCTGGCGCGGCGCGGGAACCAGCTGCGGATCACATGGGTCGTGCGAGCAACGCGACCCACTACGTCGCCGTCGTTCTGTCCGACCGTCAGTTGGTTCTATGAAGAGCCGGCGCCACGCGAGTCCTGACCGTCCCAATCGTCGGGCGGGCCATCAGCGCTCGCGTCAAGGTGAGCGGCTTTACCGCATGGGTGACCGGCCCGCGGCGTCGGCGACGCTGGCGCCCGTCCACGCCCCGGGTCGCCTCACCGGGTTGAAGCTCACACAGACACGCAGCCACGTGGTCATCACCTGGAAGCGCTCGCGCGGCGCCACTGTGTACGCCCTGCGCCAAAAGGTTGCTGGCGGGCCGGCGTATACCACCTGTACTTGACAACGCCGCGCTTCATGGTGAGCAAGGTGCTTTCAGATGTACCTGCAGGCAAGCGGGCCACCGTGAGCATCACGCGAATCAACGCGGGCGGCGCGGGACCGCGGGGCATGCGAGCTACGATGCCGCTAGGTTGACCATTTGCTGGTGGGCATCGTCAGCGGAAGAGAACCTCCCCAGCGGCCGGAGCAGCGCCGCGGCGCCGGGGCCGTCGTCGTCTGGACGAAGGCTCGAGGCCGTTGAGGTCACCACTCGCTCGCGGGAGTCCTGGCGCGTGCGAGGTCCGCCGTGGCGGCGATCGCGTCGGCGACGGCCAGCCAGGTTGCGCGCAGCTCGAGGCCGACGCTGTCGGTGCGTCCGCGCCAGTCGTCGAGTGGAGCGAGGCCGGCGCAGCCGATCGCGACATCGCACTGGCCGTGGCGCCAGGCACGGCCGAAGCTGTCGGTGATCAGCACGGCGACGTGAGCCCCAGTGAGCGCTTGCAGGCGCGCACGCAAACCACGCGCCGAGGCGTCGGGGTCGGTGGGTAGCCGATCACGGTGCCGTTCACCGCGTTGGAGGCGTCCACGCCCGCGTTGGCGCAGACGAAGCCGTGGTGGGTGCGGCAGATCAGCACTCCGCGCTCGGCGCGCAGTATCGCCTGGGATTGGTCGAGCACGACCTGCACCATGCATGGGTCCTTGCCCGGCCCGCCGGGAAGCGCCGCCCCGAGCGCAGAGTCGGCGCCAGCCTCCGCGGCCAGTTCGCGCGCCGCGCGGAAGGCTGAACTTCGTCGAACGCCACCACCGCGCCCTCGGCCTTGGAGGCGACCTTGTGTGCGATCGCCACGATCTGGCCGTTGCGCAGCGGCTGGGTGGGGCCTTCGCTCGAGCGCGTCCGCGATCAGCGCCGCCACGTCGTCCCCGACGTGGACCTCGGGCAGGCCGCTCAGGGCGCTGGCGGTGAGGCTCGCCACGGCTTCTCCGCGAGAGCGCGTGGGACTCACCACTGCAGCAGCATCAGCCCGACGGTCACGCCGGGGCCGATCGTCACCGCGAGGCCGCGCTCGCCCGGCTGGGGCCGGTAGCGCTCGATCGTGTCGGTGAGCACATAGAAGATCGAGGGGGTGCCGACGTTGCCGTGGTTGGCGAGCGCGTCCCAGCTCGTCGCGGTCTGCTCGTCGGAGAGCCCGCAGGGCGCCTGGATGTTCTCGATGATCCGCCGCCCGCCGGGGTGCACCATCCAGTGGTCGATCTCCGCGTGTTCCACGTGGTGCTCGCGCAGGAATTTCTCCGCCACGCCGGGCAATCCCGCGCCGGCGAGGTCGGGCAGCTCGCGCACGAGGTGCAGGTAGGCGTCCTGCTCGGATAACGCGAGGCTGACGGCGTCGAGCGTGCCGCCGATCTGGTGGACCTGGGTGGCGAGGATCATCGGGCCGTCGGCGCCGGGATCTGTGGAGAGCAGAGCCGCGGCGCAGCCGTCGCCGAAGATCGAGGAGCCGACGGTCTTGGCGCGCGGGTCATCGGGGGTGGCGCGCGTGAGGATGCTGCTCATGCTCTCGGCTCCCACGACCAGGCAGTCGCGCTCGGGGTGCTGCGCGCAACATCCCGGCGGCCATCCGCATCAGTGGCACCGCGCTAGCGCAGGCCACGCCGGTGATGTGGTACTTGTCGGTGGTGGGCTCCATCTCGTAGTGGTCCACCAGCCGGTGGGCGATCGTCGGCAGACCGAGCGAGTAGAGGCTCGAGCTCAGGACGGTGCCGATCTTCGCGGGGTCGATTCCGAGCGCGTCCACGGCGCGGAGCGAGTGACGCAGCAGCCCGCTCCTCGACCACCGCCGCACGTCCCTGCAGGTCGCGCTCGAGGAAGTCGTCGTCCAGCTCGAGGTGGCGCCGCTTGACGCCGCAGCGGGAGAAGATGCCTTCGGCGAACTCGTCGCCGCGCAGGCCCAGCCGGTCGAGGACTTGATCCTGGGAGAGGACGTGCTCGCCGTCGGAGACCGCCAGCCCGGCGATCCGCGGGCCGGTCTGGGGCCCCAGGCCGCCTGCCTTGCCAGACGCGGCGGGCTCGTCCAGCGGGCGTGCGACCGCCGCCGGGCGTAGGGTGCTGGTGTCGATTGCGCTCAAGTGCCTGCCGTGGTTTGCGTGGTGGACGTTAGTGTTGTGTTAGGCCACGTTGGGAATCACAACACGACAACAGAATATCGTGAGAACCGGCGTGCCATGCGGCAGTTGCGCTGTGCACGCTGCGACGCAGCGTCACCGACTACGACCGACGGGACCACCAAAGGAGCGGATGAGTATATGAAGCTGATCGGAGCGGGTCTGCCCCGGACGGGCACCCTCACGCAGAAACTGGCGCTCGAGCAGCTCGGATTCGCCCCGTGCTACCACTGGGTCAACGTGCTTGCCGACCTCGACCAGGTCGAGCTGTGGAACCGCGCGATGGACGGCGAGGGCCCGTGGGAGGAGGTCTTCGGCGGCTTCGAGGCGACCACGGATTGGCCCGGCGGCTACTTCTACAAGGAGCTGATCGAGGTCTACCCCGACGCGAAGGTGCTGCTCAGCACGCGCAAGCCCGAGTCGTGGGAGCCCAGCTTCCGCGAAACGATCGTCGGCCTCAGCTACGGCGAGGAGCTGATGCGCCTGCTCGCCAGCGCCCGCGGCGAGATCGACCCCCGCTGGCGACGCTACCTCGACCTCGTCGAGCGCATCTTCTGGGGTCCGGAAGGCACGTTCGCCGACGGCTGGGCCGAGCCGGCGCAGCTGATCGAGCAGTTCGAGCGCCACAGCGAGGAGGTCAAGCGCACGGTGCCGCCGGAGCGGTTGCTGGTGTGGCACGTGGGCGAAGGGTGGGAGCCGCTGTGCGAGTTCCTCGAAGTCGAGGTCCCCGCCGAGCCGCTCCCGCACGAGAACGACCGCGAGACCTTCTTCGACCGCGTGATCGGCGGTGCGATCGGCGCGCTGCACGAGTGGTACGAGAACAAGGCCGTCGCCGCGGGCTGAGTGAGAGCGGGCTGGGGTAGAGCAGGTCGTCGAGCGGGCCGAGATAGAGCAGGGCAGTCGCGGGCTCAGGCGCCACAAAACCAGGCGGATAGGCCAGTGCGCTCTTATTCCCAGAGCCGATCCGGCAGCCCCGTGAGGTGGATCCCCGCGTGCGCCTTGTAGCGCACGTTGACGGCGATCAGCAGCGCCGTGAGCGACTCGGTGACGCGGGCCATCTCCAGGCGCCCGCAGTCCACGCAGCGCAGCCCCTGGATCCGCTCGATCAGCACGGCGGCCTCGCGCTTGTCGGCACGTGCGTCGCCGCAGACCAGGACGTCCTCGGTGAGCTCGTGGTCGAGGTTGGAGAGCGAGGCCGCGGAGACGGTGTGCAGGGCGGAGACGACGCGCACGCCCTCGGGCGCCATCTCCTCGGCCTGCTGGGCGGCGGAGCCCTGCCACACGCCGAGCATGCGCGTCGCCTTGCCGCTGTGGGCGGCCGCAAGCGGCACGGTCGCGTCGATCAGCAGCTGGCCGGGGCGCAGCGCGCCCTTCAGGTTGGTGAGCATCTCCGACTGGTTGCGGAACGGCACGCTCAGGATCACCGTCTCCGCGCGGGACACCGCGTCGGCGTTCTCGTAGCCGGCGAACGAGCCCGCGGGGACCGCGGCCTGGGCGCGCTCCACGGTCTCGGCGGCGCGCTCGGCGCTACGCGAGCCGATCGCGATCGGCACACCCGCGCGGCCGAGGCGAAGCGCCAGACCGAAGCCGAGCGCACCGGAGGCGCCGATGATGCAGACGGGGGCGGGGGCGGGCACGCCGCCACGATACTCACCCGCGGGCGGGTCGGCCGACCCGTGCGCCTGCCCCGGCGCTCACCCGCGGGCTGACCGACCGACGTGGGCGCCTGCCCCGGCGCTACCAGTGGGCAGGTCGGCCCACGCGAGCGCCCGCCCCGGGGATCACCCCGCCAGCGAGTCGGCGAACGCGAGCGTCTGCTCGGCCACGCGCGCGCGGGCGGCGGCGTCGTCCATGCGGGTGTCGATATCGAGCGTCGCGAGACCCTCCACCGGCTCATCGGCGACGATCCCGCCGAGCAACTCGCCGTAGAAGTCGGCCACGCCCCGGGCGCTGCACTCCAAAGCGGCGAACGCCATGAACGAGGCCGTGGGGCCCTTCAGCACCGCTCCGCCGACGATCGGGCTGACGGCGAGCGCCGGCGCGTCGGCCTCGAGCAGCGCCTCGCGGATGCCGGGGATCGCGAGGATCGGGCCGATCGAGGCGAGCGGGTTGGAGGGGCCGATCACGATCGCACGGGCCCCGGCGATCGCCTCCAGCGCCGCCGGGCTGGGCGCGGCCTCCTCCGCGCCGCGGAACTCGAGGCCCTCCACCAGGCCCGCCGCTCCCATGCGGATCATGAAGTCCTGGAAGGAGCGCCATCCCTGTGTCGAGCGCACCCATGTGCGCACCGGGTTGTCGCTCGCGGGCAGCACCTGCGCACGCACGCCGATCGCTGCGTTCAGCCGCCCCAGCGCCGCGGTGGGGGAGAGGCCCTCGGCGAGCAGCCGCGCGCGCTCCGTGCACCACGCGAGATCGCGATCGCCGAGGTTGAACCACACATCCCGCCCGAGCGCGCGCAGGCCGTCCATCACGTTGAAAGTGTCGCCCTCCAGGCCCCACCCGCGCGCATCGATCAGGTCCGCCAGCCAGAAGGAGATCAGGTCGGGGTCCGGCGAGACGTAGGCGCCGTAGATCTCGACGTCATCGCCGGGATTGGCCACCACCGCCAGCTCGCTCGGCCCCCACGACATCCTGCATCCCGCGTGCGAGCTTCGCGCCGCCGGTGCCGCCGGCGAGGACGACGACCTCTACCGGGTGGGCCATGTGGGGGAGGGGTTGGACATGGCGACCGAGTATATGAGCGCCAAATCCTCTCTCGAGGGCCTACATGACGCGGCGTCGGGCAGCCCGCGCGGGCTGCGGCGAGACCCCGAGAACCTTACGGGTGCGCCGCGCGCCGGTCCGCGGCTCGCCGGCCAGCCGCTCGCGCAACGCGGCGAGGTCCGCGCCGGTGTCGATGTCGAGCAGCAGCGAGGGCACCCGCTCGACCCGGCAGGCTACCCCCGCCTCCCGTGCGAGCCTGATGTGGCGCTCGCAGCTGCCCGGCCCGAAGCTCGGGGAGATCGCTCCCGGCGGGGTGAGCAGCAGCCCGTTGGTGCCGGTGCCGTGGCGGTCGGGGACGATCACGACCTCGTCGCCCGGGCCGGCACCCACCGCGCCGGCCGGGCCCTCGGCTGCCCGCCGCTCAACGCTCAGCAGCGCGGCGACCTCGCCAGGGTCGAGCGCCGGACAGTCCCCGGGGATGCACAGCACCCGTGCGAAGCCCTCCGCAGCGGCGCGCTCGATCCCCTGTATGACCGCCGCGCTCTGGCCCTCCTCGGCGGCATCCGGCACGACGATCGCCCCGAGGTAGCGTGCCGCGGCCGCGACCGACTCCTCAGCAGTCACCACGATCGTGCGCTCGAGCGCGGCGCAGTCGCGCAGCGCGCTCAGCACGTCCCCGACCATCGCGCGCGCGAGATCCCGTCGCAACGGGTCGGCCACGCTCTGTCCGAGGCGCTGCTTGGCCTCCGAGAAGCGCTTGACGGGCATGATCGCGGCGGTGCGCATCGTGCTTTGACAATAGTCTGGTCTTTCTGAGTGCGAGAGTGCCAGGCGCCGGATGGCGGCGCCTGGGCACGGCGCTCAGAGTCATGTCGTCTCAGCGCTGAGACGACATGCTTTCTGGGCCGTTTGTGTTGGCGTCCGACTGGCCGGTTTAGCCTTGATCCACCGTTGTGGTTGGTGGGTCTGTCCGGTGGTGGAGTTGAAATGACCTCCTGAGCAGGCAGAAAGCTGTCGATTCCGGCGACGGCGGGCCTGCACCAGGAGGTCACCTGCATGGTGCATGATCTGTCGGACCGATCCGTTGTCGTTTTCGATGATGAGCGGGCGGTCGCTAACGCTGGTGTGATGCTGCCTGCGCTGCTGGCGGGGCGCCTCGGTATCGAGCAGCTCGTCGATGACGCGGTCGATCTCGGTGATCGCGCGGGCGCGGCGAATCTCGGGCGCAAGGTGATGAGCCTGGTCTCGGCGATGGCGCTCGGGGCGGACTGCATCGAGGACTGCGACGTGCTGCGCTCGGGACAGACCGGCGCGGTGCTCGGCCATGTGGTCGCGGCGCCGTCGACGTTGGGGACGTTCTTGCGCGCGTTCACGTTCGGGCATGTCCGCCAGCTTGACCGCGTGCTTGACCAGGTGATCGCTCGCGCGTGGGCTGCGGGCGCCGGGCCCGGTGACGGTCGCCTGGTCATCGACGCCGACAGCTTCGTCGGCGAGGTGCATGGCTATGCCAAGCAGGGCGTCGGCTTTGGGTATACGCACAAGCGCGGCTATCACCCGATCCTCGCTACGCGCGCGGACACCGGCGAGGTGCTGCACATCCGCCTGCGTCACGGCTCAGCGAACACCTCGCGCGGGATGCTGCGCTTCTGCGAGGAGGTGATTGCGCGCGTCAACAGGGCCGGCGCTACGGGCGAGAAGCTGCTCAGGGCCGACTCGGGATTCTAGAACAAGAAGACCTTCGCGCGACTGGACACGGCGGGCTGGAAGTTCTCGATCGGTGTGCGCATGCAGCCCCACGTCCGCGTCGCAGTCGAGGCGATCAACGAGGACGCGTGGGTCACCTTGGAGGACTACCCCGAAACGTCGATCGCGCAGATCGCCGAGACAACACTCGGGGATTGGCGACTGGTCGTGCGCCGCGTTCGCCGGCTCTCCCAGCAGGGCGAGCTGCTCCCAGTGTGGGATCACTACCCCTTCGTGACCAACCGCACGGATACGCTCACCGTGGTCGAGGTCGAGCACCGCCAGCACGCTGTCGTTGAGCTCGCGATACGCGATCTCAAAGACCAAGCCATGGCGCACTTCCCCTCTGGCAAGTTCAACGCCAACGCCGCGTGGACCGTGATCGCCGCACTGGCACACAACCTGCTGCGCTGGACACAGGCAATCGGCCTGCCCAACGCGACCACCAGAACAGCACGCACACTACGCCGCCGACTGCTCGCGCTGCCCGGTCGACTCGTACGCTCCGCGCGGCGCACAACACTACGAATGCCCGCCCGCTGGCCCTGGGCCGACGACTTCCTCGCCGCGCTCACGCGACTACGCGCGCTCCCGCCACCCAACTGACCCGGCCCGCTCCGCGACGACAACCGACGCCACACCACCGGCCTCCGCCTGCCCGCAACCACGCCGGGACACAAGCCCAAGGACCACTCCGACACCTCAGCACCAACCGACGAACAGCTCCGCAACCCCGCCGACAACAAAAGCCTCTCCAACAAACTCAACGGCCGCCCCTGCCAGCACCTCCAGGATCAGACCGGTGGATCAAGGTTTAGGTCCGGGCCGGCGGTGGGCTGACTCGTAGTCTGTTTGTCGGCGTCGTGCCTGACCTTCGGCCGTTGTGTCGCTCACCGCCGTCCGGGATTGCCGGTGTGACTTGATAGGAGCGTGGCAAAACCGCGAGTCGGCTGGGCGCTGCTGGGGCCGCCCGCCCGGCAGACAGGTACTCGGCGTACCTGTGCCGGGCGGTGGACTCCAGGCGTGTCCAGACGCCGCGAGGCGGCCGCGAAATTCTGACTCACGACACTAGGCCTGTGGTTGGAGCATGGGGAGTAGTGTGAGGTTGACTAGGCGCCGGACGGAGTTTGGGTCGTCGAGCGTGATGGTCCCGTCTCGGGTGAGTAGTAGTGAGATCGCGAGGCGTGCTGTCACTTCGGCGACGCCGTCTATGTCTGGTGTCGCGGCGCGGCCCGCGTTGACTTCGGCTTGGAGTCGCTGGGCGATGAGTGATCGGTAGAGCTCGAGCACGGGTCCGCCGTCGAGGGTGAGCGGTGGTAGCAGGACATCGGGTTCGCTGCGCAAGAGCCGATCGAATAGTGGGTGGCCGCTCACGTAGCGTCCAGCGAACTCGAATCCCGCGACGAGTCGGTCCTCCAGCGTTTCCGCGCCTTCCCATAGGAGGTCGAGCTCTTGCATTCCGCGGTGGACCTCGCGTGCGATGACGATCTCGACGAGGCGTTGCTTGCTCGCGAACCGCCGGAAAACGGTCATCCGTGAGACGCCGGCGCGGCGGGCGACGTCTTCCATCGAGGTGCGGCGGATGCCGTGCTCGGCGAACTCGTCGAGCGCCGCCGCGGCGACGCGGTCAAAGAGCGCGTCCTCTCCCACGATGGGAGCCATCTCGAGGAATTCGGCTATTGGCACCATTGGAGACGATGTTACTCTATTTCGCACAAAGTAACTAGAGAGGGATGTGTCTCATGGCCCAAACGCTTACCGACTTGCCTCGACTGCGACGCCCCGCAGTCGTCAACGCCGCCCAGTACTGGCTGGCCCCAGAGCAGTTCGCGTGCCACTGCCAGCGGCTCGGTGACCGTTTCCTCGTGCCGATGCCGGCGACGGGGCCGTGGCTATGTCTGACCGATCCCGAGGACATCAAGCGCGTCTTCACAGCCGACACCGACGTGCTTCGCCTCGGAGCGGCGCTGGCGAAGGCATCCGCGCACCATCTCTTCCTCGGCCCGACGGGACTCACGAACATCGACGGCGCCGAGCACATGCGCAGGCGACGAACGCAGCTCCCCCCGTTCCACGGCGACGCGTTGAGCGGCTACCACGAGACGATGCAGCGCAAGACCGAAGAGGTTCTCGCACGCTGGCCCTACGGGCACTCCACGCCCTCCCAGCCGCACATGGAAGCGATCAGCCTCGAGGTGATCATGGCCACCGTGTTCGGGGTCACCGACCCCGCGCGCGTTGGACGGTTGCGCTCGGCGACGCTCGCGCTGCTTGCCGAGGGCCACTCGCGGCGGTTCTTCGTGCAGACGATCATCGCGACCAGCCGCGAGAACGGGTGGGACAGACCATTCCCCCGAGTCCGCCGCGCGATCAACGCGGTCGACGCGATCGTGCTCGAAGAGGTCGCCCACCGCCGCAACAGCGATCAACTCGACGGCCAGGACGTCCTCGGAATGTTCCTGCGCACACCCGATAGCCAAGACCGCCTAATGACCGACGACGAGATCTGCGACGCGATGCGCACCCTGCTGCTCGGTGGCCACGACACGACCGCTTCCACCCTGACGTGGATACTCGAGCGCGTCAGCCGCTACCCCGACGCGCTCGCGCGCCTGCAAACCGCCGCGCTCGACGGAGACGACGAATACCTCGACGCGGTCATCAAGGAGGCGATGCGATTGCGCCCAGCCTTCCCGCTCACAGCACGACTCGCAACCGAGCCGTTCGGCCTACCCGGCCTGACCATCCCCAGCGGCACCATGGTCGTCCCCTACATAACGCTCGTACATCGCCGCCCCGAGCTCTACCCAGACCCGCTCACCTTCCGCCCCGAGCGTTTCCTGGACACACGCGCCGGCACCTACACCTGGATCCCCTTCGGCGGCGGACCCAGACGATGCATCGGTGCCGCCTTCTCCCTCACCGAGGCCCGCATCGTACTCAGGACAATCCTCCGCCACGCCCGCCTCAACCCTCCCACCAGCGAGCAGAGCGAGTCGCGCACCGCAACGTATTCATCGTACCCGCACACGGCGGACGCATCACACTCCAACCCCGCACCCCCCACCCCAACCACCAGCCAAACGCTCTCCCACGCGACCACGCCGGAGTCGCCTGACCCTCAACCGCGAGCCGCTTCAGCAGTTTGCACTCTCGATCGTCTTCGGAGAGCACCTCCTCGCACTTTCCGTACTTCGCTTGACATAGGAGCAACTGCCAGCGTTCTGGGGACCGGGAGCTTGCTCCGGAACCGGGTGCTGGTTTCTGGGCTCTCAACTCGATCGCCGCGAGTAAGACTCGATCATCTCAACCACAGTCCCTTCGGCCTGGGGGCGGCTGAGCTGCATGTCGAGTCGCAGGAGTTTCCACACGAGCACGTCCGTGGCGATGACGACGGCCGTGAGCCGGCGCTCTCTGGATGCGCGCCGCAGGTCGGAGAGCAGTGGTTGGAAGACCCGGCTCGCCCAATCGCGGTGGTAGTCCCTGCCCCTGTCGGTGAGGTAGCGGATCGCGGGGATGCGGTCCTCCTGGGAGAGCATGCGCAGAATCGCCGTTCCGTGCGCCTCGTAGTGGTCGAACACGTTGGCGACGGCCTCGGGAAGCGGCCCACGGGAGCCGCGTCGCGGCGTGATTTCTCGCTCATCGCCCACCATCTCTACGCCGCGGTCAGCAACTCGTCCTTGGAGTGAAAGCGCGCGAGCAGGTCTGTTCGGTGACGAGCGCGTCGGCGGCGATCTCGCGCAGGCGAACCTCCTCATACGGGCGAGTGCCGAAGTGCTTCCACGCCGCGGCGAGCAGCCGCTCGCCGGTCGCGGCGGCCGCATCGGCGCGGGCGGTCATCCGATAGGTGCGCTCCTTGCGCGGGGCGCTTGACTTTTTCATCTTGGTCATACTAGATGAAGTATATGCGAGTCTTCCAGACGCTCATCGCGTTCAGCGGCAACGCCCCACCGCAGCTCGCGCTCACACGCCCCCTCGTCGACCGCGGTCACCAGGTGCGGGTCCTCGCCCACCGTGCCGCGCGCGAGCGGATCGAGAGCACCGGGCCGGAGTTCGTCGAGTACCGGCGGGCGATGCCCGACCTCGACATCACGCGCCCGGAGACCGACCCGATACGTGACTGGGAGGCGCGCACGCAGCTTGGCGCCGCGAAGCGACTGCGCGACGGCGCCGACCGCGCCGATGCCCGATGGGGCACGCGATGTGATCGAGAGCCCTCGAGGGCTCGAGCGCCGACGTGGTCGTGTTCGACTGGCTCATACCGGCTGCGCGCGATCGCCGCTGAGTCGCGGGTGTGCCAGCGGCCGCGCTCGTTGACTGCCCCTATCCACTACCGGCTCGCGGTGCGCCCCCGCTGTTCAGTGGCCTGTCGCCGATGGCAGGTCCGTTCGGTGCCGTGCGCGATCGTCTGTTCGACCGCATGACCCGCCGCTTCTGGGCGCCCGCACTGCCCGTGCTGAACGGCGTCCGTGGCGAATATGGGCTCGCGCCGCTGAAGGACTGGAGCGACCAGGTCCTCGGTGCGCGGGCGATCTACGTGATGACCGCGCCAGAGCTTCGACTTCTCGAGCAAAGCTCAGCTCCCCACGAACGTCCACTACGTGGGCCCCGCGTTCGAGCCATTCCAGAAGGACTGGGAGTCGCCGTGGCCCGAGGAGAACACCGATCTGCTCGTGCTGCTCAGCTTCAGCACCAGCTACATGGATCAGGGAGCGCTCGCCCAGCGAGCGCTCGACGCCGTCGCCGGGCTGCCGGTCCGGGCGCTGCTGACAGCGGGCCCCGCGCTCGACGCCAGCCGCCTGCGCATCCCCGCCAACGCGCGCACCGTGGCTTTCGTGCCACATCGAACCGTGCTCCCGCACGCGTCGCTGATGGTCACCCATGCGGGGTGGCAGACGGTCAACGCGGCGCTCGCCGATGGTGTTCCGCTCGTCTGCATCCCCGATGCGCGCGACCAGCCCGATACCGCCGCCCGCGTTCTGTTCGTGAACGCCGGCGTGAGGGTCAGCAAGAAGAGCTCCCCCAGCAAGCTGCGCAGCGTGATCGCCGGCGCCCTGGAAGACCGGTCGATCAAACAGGGTGCCCGCGCGATGGCCGAGGCGCTCGCCCGCAGCGACGGCGCCACCGTCATGGCCGACGCGCTGGAGCGCCTCCCTCTACGCAACTTCGTGGAGGCAACTACACCCACGGATCACCGGCGCCACGGCCAGCGCGCGACCAGTAGGCCCGATCCGATCCCGATCCCTACACCGGCCACGACATCGCTCGGGTAATGCACGCCCGTGTGCACGCGTGAGTAGGCAACGGCGCCCGCCAACGGCACCAGGGCAGGCGCCAGCGCGGGCAGCTCGGCGCAGGCGCCCGTGACGAACGCGAACGCTGCGGCAGTGTGGCCCGATGGGAACGATGTCGAGCGTGGCGTGTGGATGAGCGTGGGCCGGGATCGCGATGACGGTCGCTGGCGGCGCACGAGCAGCTTTGCAGGGCCGTTGGCGAGCGCTGCCGGATCGCGAGCGCAACGATGCCGCGCCCGGCCGCCCTCTGCCCTCCGCGCCCCCCGAACACGGCCAGAGCGCCCGCGACCATGAGCCACAGTCGCGAGTAGTTCGCCGCCCGCGTGATCTCAACGAGGGTACGATCCAGGGCGGGCGAGCGGGCCTCAAACGAGCGCCTCATGAGCCGACGGTCCAGGCGCTGGACGAGACGCCACATGGTCACTGAACCCTGGGCTCAGGCGGGCGACCTGAAACGTGGGCCAGATCTGCCGACCCGACAACCGAGATCCACAGCTCGCCCCAGCCGACGGGCGCAAAGACCGCCATGCCGAGCAGCAGCCGGGTGGCCGGGTCGCTCACCGGCCCGCCGCCACGCGCAGCAAGGTGCCCAGGTTGTCCGTGGTGAGCGCGACCGCGCGCGCCGCCGGTGACAGCCCCGCGCCGTGAGGCAGCCGCACGCGCAGGGCCCCGGGCAGCGACGCGAAGCGCAACGGCGGGTCGAGTAGGAGCGCCTCGCCGTCGAGGCCAACCTCCACGGGGCCAGCGGAGCGGACCTCGAACTCAGGCGCAGACCACGACAACAGACCGGGATAACGTCCCGCCTGGCCAACCAACTCGAGCGCGACGAGCTTGGAGACCTCCGCGCCCCGCACCCGAGCGGCGACGATGCCGAGAATGCCCGTATCGATCCGCTCGCGCGTTCCGGCGCCCGCGAGGTGTGTTAGCTCGTACCGGTTGTTCGATACCAGCACGAGCGAAGCATTGTTGCAGTTCGTCCCGTCCGGGCCGGTGACTCGAGATCGATCGGCTCGGCACCAGCGCCGAGCAGCTCAGGCAGCATGTGCGTCCAGGTCTCGAGCTTGGCGTCCCGGTAGGCATCGGACTGCACGACCTTCGCGTACACCCCCAGCGACGCATTGTTGACGAACACGCGGTCGTTGACGCACGCGAGGTCGATGCGCCGCTCTACGCCGTCTGTGAACGCATCCAGCGCGCCCACCACGTCGTCACGATCCAGCCCGAGGTCGAGCGCGAAGTGGTTTCGCGTTCCCGCCGGGATGCAGACGTGCGCCACGTCGCGCCGCGCGGCAACCGTCGCCACGAGCGCCTGCGAACCGTCACCGCCGGCCATCCCCACGACCTCGGCGCCCCTTGCGATGGCGCTCTCGGCGAGCTCGCGCAGATCATCGCCCGGTCGCAGGACGATTGGCTCGATGCCTCGCCGCCGAGCCTCGCCTGCGAGGTCGAAGCGCTCAGCCTTGCCACCACCAGACTTCAGGTTGATGATCAGAGCCGCAGAGCCAGAGACGCCCGCCGACACGCTCGCTGCAGCGACCCTTCTCGTCGCAACCTTCCCGTTCGCCCCAACGCGTAGCGCGCGGCCAATCCGAACAGGGCAAGCAACAGGACCAGGGCGATCAGCACCAGCACGCCTTGCCAATGAGTGGCCAGCACAACGACGAGACCAGCACTGGCGAGGAGTGCGGCGAGCGCGCCGAAAGCGCGCCGCGCGCCGCGCTCGGTCAGCGCGAACCACACAGCGGCGTTCGCGACCAGCACGAGGGCCGCTGCCAGCACGGCGATCGGGACGTCCCCGGCCAGCGCCACGACGGCGACCGCGACCATCGCGACCGGCGCGGCCAGCGCCACGATCGCGGCGATGCGCCGCAGCCCGAAACGCCGCGCTGTCCAGCCGGCACGACTAAACGCTACGTTCTGGGGATGCCGCGTCATGCTCCCTGTCAGGTCCGCTGATGCCGTCCGCTTCATCGACGAGGTCGATGACCAGGACGTACATCGCCATCGCCGAGCACCACCGCGGGGTGGCTGCGCGTGCGACGGCTGCGCTGCGCCGCGGGCTCCCACACATGAGGCTGAGGGAAAGATCGCACTCATCACCGGCGGCGCGTCGGGGATCGGCGCCGCCACCGCGCGGCGGCTGGCGGCCGAGGGCGCGCGCGTGGCCGGCACCTCAACGAGGAGGGCGCGCAGGCGGTCGCCGGCGAGCTCGATGGCGTGGGCCTCGCGATGGACGTCACCGACCTCGACTCGATCGCCGCGGCGGTGGCCGCCACCGAGGAGCAGCTCGGGCTGATCGACGTGCTCGTCAACAACGCCGGCACCGACCTGTTCTCGTTCTTCGTCAAGACCGACCCCGGCCTGTGGGACTTCGTGCTGGGCGTCAACCTGCGCGGCGTGATCGCGGTCACCCACGCGGTGCTGCCGGGGATGCAGGAGCGCCGGGGGGGGGCGATCGTCAACGTCTCCTCGGAGGCCGGCCGCGTCGGCTCGCAGGGCTCGGCGATCTACAGCGCCGCGAAGGCCGGCGTGATCGGCTTTACCAAGGCGATCGCGCGCGAGGCGGCGCGCTACCGCGTGCGCGTCAACGCCGTCGCCCCCGGCCCGATCGAGACGCCGCTGCTGAACGCCGCGCCGAGGTGTACGGGGAGATCGGCGAGCGGCTCAAGCAGGGAATGGTCGACACCACGCAGCTGAAGCGCGCGGGCGAGCCCGAGGAGGTTGCCGCGGCGATCGCGTTCCTCGCCTGCGAGGACGCCTCATACGTGACCGGCCAGACGCTCGGCGTGAGCGGCGGCCTGTCGATGTGGTGATGTTGCCCTCGCCGCATGCTGGCCGAAACGGGGATGTGAGCGGAGCGAATGTCTCACCGGCTTCGGTCAACGGGGACCGATTAGGGGGACACCGCTGCCGCATCCCCAATCGGCCAGCGCGAAGGCGAATGTCTCCCGGCTTCGGTGGGCGGCAGGGCCGCATGCGGCCCTGCCCGGATGGCGCATGCGCCACCGGCCGGGCGGCATGCACTGCCCGGAAAATAGGGATCACGATGGGGGACGCAATCCGCATCAGGGAGGTCGGCCCGCGCGACGGCTTTCAGAACGAGCCCGAGACGATCCCGACCGCGCGCAAGGTGGAGCTGATCGACGCGCTCGCGCGCACGGGGTTGCGGCGGCTGGAGGTAACGAGCTTCGTGCGGCCCGACGTGATCCCGCAGCTGGCCGATGCCGAGGAGGTGCTCGAGCGGATCGCCATCCCGCGGGGTCTCCGTGAGCGTGCTGATCCCCAACGAGCGGGGCCTGGAGCGCGCCCTGGAGCACCGCGCGCGCTTTCACGAGATCAACGTCATCGTCTCCGCTTCGGAGACCCACAATCGTAAGAACGTCAACCGCTCGATTGCGGAGTCCCTCGCCGGCCTGGAGGGCGTGCTTGCGCGCGCTCGCGCGGAGGGCCTGCGCTGCGAGGCCGTTCTCTCCACCTGCTTCGGATGCCCCTACGAGGGCCACGTCCCGCCGGAGCGGGTGCTCGACATCGCGGCCCGCCTGCGCGACGCGGGCGCGCAGGAGATCGGCTTTGGCGACACCACGGGGATGGCCAACCCCCGCCAGGTGGGCGAGTTTTCGCGCTGGCACTGGAGCGTCTCGGGGTGGGCCACGACGGCGTTGAGCTGACCGCGCACTTCCACAACACGCGCGGCGCCGGGCTGGCGAACGCGCTCGCCGCCCTGCAGGCCGGGGTCACGAGCTTCGAGTCGAGCTTCGGCGAGCTGGGCGGCTGCCCGTCCCGGCCGGTGCCACGGGCAACATCGCCACCGAGGACCTGGTCTCGATGCTGCACGAGATGGGCTGCGCCACGGGCGTCGACCTGCCCGCGCTGATCGCCTGCGCCGCGCGCGCGCAGGAGGTGCTGGGCCGGCCGCTGGGCAGCCACACGCTGGTGGCGGGGCCGGTGGAGTGGGGCGAGCCGTGAGCATTCAGAGCGTCGACTTCGACGAGACGCTCGAAGCCCACGCCCCGGCTCGGCCGGGGCGTGGGTTGCCAATGAGCACGATCCGGGTTAACCTGAACTTGGCTTCTTCTTCGAATTGTATCGCTAGGGTCGTCGCCACGCCTGCCTGCAGACGCCTTCGCCGAACGCCGCTTCGAGCGTACTCGATTTTTTCGAGTTTCGTGTTTACATATTCTGTCGGTATCTGTATGCCTTCTTTCTGTGCCGCCGTAAATTTGTATTTAGTATTGAGATGATCTTCCTGCGAGCTGCCGACCGGGATCAGGAAGCTGCCTTCGGTCTTGATTTCCGTGAGGCCACAGGCAATGCTGGCTTTCAGCTTCTCGGATAAGACCATTAATTCATGGGCTTCTAACAGGACTAAGTCAGCGTCGGCGGCTTCGACTTCCCCTTCTTTGCTTCCCGCGGTATGACATGACGCCCCGCCCGACGAGCACCCAGTGAGCGTCAGGGTTGCTTCGATCGTTTTTGTACCGGTGACGACCCCTTTGGTGCTCCCCCCTTTGCAGGTCATTTTTGATTTGTGGACGGTTTCCAAGACCGATTCCCCGACCGTCCCGGTGAAGCCCTTTTTCACAAGAGCTTTGCCTTCTTTGTTGACAATTTCGTTGGAGTTGGCGGATGCGCTGGAGACTGCTATTGCGCATAGGCAGAGCACCGCTAGGAATGACGACGCAAATCGTTTGAGCAACATGATGTATGACTCCCGGTAGTGACCGATATGAACACGCTGTCACAGCGCATGCCTGTGCTGTACGCAGCGCTCGAGTCTTGTACCAGGGATCTCGCGCGCATGCAATCGCACCGCAGGAGTCTTCTGCTTTGGACTTGGCGTACACCCTTTGTCCAGCAGATCTTTCGACTGCTGTTTCTGTCTGAGACACCTCTGCTATGTCCGATCCTCCTAGGGATAGGTCCTTAGGCCAGCGCCGCCTGCGCCTCGCTCTGCGCCCGGGCGCTCTCCCGCATCGCCGCCGCGCAGTACTCCTGCACCGCAACCTCCATCTCCAGCGTCGCCGCGAGCGCCGGGCGGGCGGAGGCGTCGATCACGCGCTTGGCGCGGCCGACCGCCACGTGCGAGTTGGCGAGCAGCTCTTCGGTCAGCGCCGCGACAGCCTGTTCGAGCTGATCGGGGGCGACGACGCGGTTGACCAGGCCGATCCGCTCGGCCTCGGCGGCGTCGATCGTGCGCGCGGTCATGATCAGCTCCTTGGCGCGGCCGAGGCCGACGACCGCCGGCAGGCGGCTGGAGCCGCCGACGTCGGGGATGATCCCGAACTTGACCTCGGGCAGGCTGAACTGGGAGTCCTCGGAGGCGATCCGCAGGTCGCAGCCGAGCGCGACCTCCAGGGCGCCGCCGACACAGGTGTGGTGGATCTGGCAGATCACCGGCTTGGCCATCTCTTCGCAGAGGTTGGCGCACTCCAGGAAGGTTTCGCGGAAGGGGCGCAGCTTGCCCGGGGTCGCCGAGGAGGCGACCAGCTCGACGAGATCGACGCCGGCCGAGAACACCTTGCCCTCGCCGCGCAGCACCACGCAGTGCGACCGACTCCTCGGCGGCGGCCTCGCGCAGCGCCTGCGCGAGCGCGCGCAGCAGTTCCTGGCTCATCGCGTTGCGCTTCTCGGGGCGGTTCAGGATCACGTGCCGCACCGCGTCGCGGTCTTCGGTGATGACGATGCTCATGGTCTTCTCCTTTGGACGTCCTTCAAGTGGGAGGGGATCAATGCCCACCGACCCAGGGCCTGCGCTCCCCCGACCTAGCTCAGGTCGAGCACCGGCGTGGGCGGCTCGATCGCCTCGTCGTGGCCCTCGCGCGGCACGATCGCGGTGCCGAGCGCGAAGAACTCGATCGTGTGGCTGCCCCACCCGTGGCTGGTCTCGTTCAGTTTCACGCCGACGATCCCCTCCGCGGAGAGCGTCTGCGCCTCGGTCTGCATCCGCTCCATCGCGAGCTCGCGCGCGTCGTACAGCGCCTGGGTGAAGTTGGGCAGCTCGACGTTGCGCCCGGTCTGTGCCATCGACTGGAGCATGCCGCGGTGGGCGACGTGGTAGACGCAGCTGCCCATCACCATCCCGACGGGGCGGTGCCCGGTGCGCAGCAGCGTCCAGAAGTCCTGGCCTGACAGGTCGCTGGTGAAGGGGCGGCCGTTGGGGGCACGGTGCATCTCGCCCGCGCGGTGCTTCACGGCGGTACCGATCGCGATGAACTCGGCCATGTCCTGGCCCCACTCGTAGCGCCCGATGTCCAGGCGCACGCCGACGACCCCGTCTGCCCCGAGCTGGTCGGCCTCCTCCTCCATGCGCGTCATCGCCAGCTGCCGCGCGCCGTACATCGCCTCCGAGAGCACTGTCAGCTCCTGGCTTTTCTTCCACCCCGCCATCTGGATGCCGATGTGGTAGATCGAGCTGCCGACCACGAGGCCGACGGGGTCGAAGCCGGCCTGCTTGATCAGCAGGAACTCGTTGACGCTGAGGTCGGAGGTGAACAGGCCCGCGCGGTTCTGCTGCAGGCGGGCGCGGCCGGCCTCGGGGACGCCCTCCAGTGAGGAGGGATCGTAGGTCTCTGTCTGCTGCTCGCTGTCGCTCATACGTTTTTGGGCTCCCGGGCTCGTGTTCAAGATGTCTGATAGGTCGGTTGTGGTGGGGATGGGAAAAGGTGGGGAGGGGAGGGGTTGGAGATGGCGCTTTGGGTGTTTGCTCGGGCTGTCAGGTCGGTTGGTTGGGGAGGGGAGAAAAAGGAGAGGAGGGGGAGAGGATCGGGATGTCGCTCCGGTGTCTGCTCAGGCTGTCAGGTCGATCGTCGTCTCGGGCGGATACAGGGTGGTCTCCGCGGTCTGGAGGATTGCGGTGCCGATCGCGTTGAACGTCACCATCAGGCCGCTGCGCTCGCGGGTGCCCATCCCGCCCTGCAGCGTGTGGGGCACCGCACGGTGGCCGATCCGCACGCCGACGATTCCCGACGCGCCGATCGCAGAGGCCTGCGCGTTCAGCTCACCCATCACGCTCTCGCGCGCGTTGTAAAAAGCCCGCGTGAACTCGCGCAGCTCGAAGTTCTGCATCCCTCCCACCGACATCATCCCCCCGCCGACCATCCCCGGGCCGAAGTTGTAGCTGGCGAAGAACACCGAGCTCCACGCGACGATCCCGAGCGGCTCGAAGCCGCCCCGCACCAGCTTGGAGAAGTCGGCGACCGACAGCTCGGTGAGCACCGGCCGCCCGTTGCTCCTGTTTCCCGCTTCCGTGCTGCCTGTTCCCGTGCTCCGCGCCGTTGCCCTTGCGCGTGTCGGCGTTGGATGGCCCAACCTCGCGACGGACGGCGGTGCCGAAGACCGTGTGTTCGAGCGAGACCGACCCTGTTTCCAAGCTGCTTTCGCCGGCGCGCGTGTCCACTTCCACGACCGCGTCGGCGCCGACGTGCTTCGCCTCCTCGGCCAGCCGCCCGAGCGCGCGTGTACGCACCTCGTTGAGCGCTCGCGAGAGGGTGGTGAGCTCGACCATGTAGGTCTGGGCGAGACCCATACCGCCCCATTCGCCCTGACCCCATGCGCCCTGGTAGCCCATCTGGTAGATCGAGCTGCCCATCACCTGCGAGAGCGGGCGCAGCCCCAGCTGATGGGCGAGCGCCCAGCCATTGACGGAGAGATCGGAGGTGAACAGCCCACCCTTCTCGCGCAGCTCGCTCAGGCGCCGCTCGGCCGCGACCGTGATCCCGCCCCGTTCGATCCGCTCCAGCGACTCCTGTTGCTCGGCGGCCGTGGCGCCGGGGTCGGCCATTTCGGCGCCGGCGGCCTCATCCGCTTCCTGGCCTTCGGCCCCTTCCGATTCGGCGCCCGCCGGCCCTTCCGGTTCCTTGCCCCGTCGCCGCGCCATCTCAGCCCCCGGCCTCTCGTGCGCCACGTGCGCCCCGGTGTCGCGCCGCCGCGCCATCAGCCCAACAGCCTCTCGAGCGCCGTGCGCGCCTCGGTGCTGCGCTCAGCCTCCGCCTGCAGATCACTGGTCAGCGCCGTCACCCACGCGCCGGGGTCGAGTGCCTCGCGCTTGATCGAGATGCCTCCCACCTGGTGTTCGCGAAAGCCCTCCACGCGGTCGCCCTCGACGGTCAGCTGGTAGCAGTTGCCGCCGAGCTCGACCCGTACGAGGCGCACGTGCTTCTCGCCCCGACCGAGCAGGCCCCCGCCGCGGCGCTCGACGTGGATGCGTCCCGGCAGCGACTCCTCCAGCTTGCTTGCCAGTACCTCGACGGAGATCCGAAGGTCGGTACCGTCCGCGCGCAGACCGGCGGCGGAGAGGTCGAAGTCCTGCTCGGTGGGCATGCCTGGAAGGGTACTCCGAGCCGCTGGGGCGCGCGGCAAGCATCGCTCGAAAAAAGGCCCCGCCGCGTAGGCCCGCGCACGTCTGCACGTCCGCACGTCGCGCGCGCGTGCTGGGCCGCAGGACGAAGACGTTGCCCACAACAGCTGGACGGGCCGATGCAATGGCCCGTCCAGCTACGAGGCCCTGCGCTCAGTGCAGCAGTTCGAGCGTGTTATTGGTGTCGTTGACGAACAGCACGCCCTGGTTGAGGGGTGCGACGGTGAGTCCGAACAGCCCGCCCCCGCCGGCGCCGGTGTCGAAGGGCTGGAACTCGGCCCCCACCGGGGTGGTCTCGACGAAGTTGCCGTCCCCACCGTTGGCGGTGAGGATGTCGTCGTTGGGGGTGATCGTCAGTCCCAGCGGGCTGTTCAGGTAGCCGCCGGTGGCCACCGTGATCCCGCCTTCGCCCTGCGGCGTCTGGCGGTAGAGCGCGCCGGGGACGGCGGCTATCCGGCTGTCCTGGGTGTCGGCGACGTACAGCGTGCCTTCCTCGCCCAGCCCCACGCCGGTGGGGCCGACCACGAGCGCCGCGGGGTCGGTGCGCTCGGGGAAGCCTTCGGCGATCACTTCCTCGCTCGTCACCCGCAGCCCACGGCCAAAGCGGGGCTGTACGCGGATGCGCACCACGGTGCCTTGGTCGGTGGGGGTTTCGCCCGAGGCGACGGTGCCGTTGAGCACGTTGGTCACGAACAGCGTGGCGCCATAGCCCTGGTCGACCGCCGTCATGTCCCAGGGACCGTTGATCGGTGGGCCGGAGATCGTCTGCACCACGTGACCCCAGCTGTCGAGCACGATCAGACAGCCCGCCTCCGCGGTGGCCGCTTGGCCGTTGCTCGTGGGCAGGCTGCCGACGACCACGATACCCACCCGGCAGGATCGCGAGCGCGGTCGTCAGCCCCACGCCGCCGGGGCAGGGACCGGGGAGCTTTGAGGGCTTGATCTTGGCGAAGACGGAGAGCGCTCCCGCGGGTGTGATCTGCACGATCGTCGTGCCGGTCCCCTGGAGGTTTTCTTCGTTGTTGAAGTTGCTGACGAGCGTATTCCCACGGACAAGCGCGCCGCTGCTGTTGGGAACTGTGACGATCCCATAGGGGTTCACGTCCCCGTTGGCCGGCACGGTGCTGGCGATCGAGGTGATCGAGTGGAACTGTCCGATGAAGGGGTGGTCGAACGCTGAGGCCGCCCCCGGAGTGAGCGCCACGCAGGCGAGTGCCGTGGCGATCGTGATTAGGAAGTGCCTTCGGCTGGGCATGAAAATGCCTCCTCTGGTCGGGGCTTTATCCGTAGGAGACTCCAAAGATGGCCAAACCTTCCCAACGTTTGGCAAAGATCTTCGCCCTCGCCGCGTGTCTGTGGGAGACCCGGGCCGCGTGCGGTTTCGTGAGTCTCTGCTCAGCACCAGCGCCAGTTCGCCAGGGGAATACCCACAGTGCGCCGGGTCGCCGAGGGCTCGGCTCGCACTCCGACTTCTCGGTAGGCTCCTGCCGCGCAGCGCAGCGGGAAAGCCTGGCGCCCCGATAGGCTCCTCTCGCGCAACAGCGAAAATTTCGAGCGGAGGTTGAAAGATGGCGCAGCAGATCGAGAAGGTGGGCGTGCTCGGAGCGGGGCTGATGGGCCACGGCATCGCCCAGGTGGCCGCGCAGGCCGGCTACGCGGTGGTGCTGCGCGAGGTCGATGAGGCAACGCTCGCAAAGGGCACCGGCAAGATCGAGAAGCAGTTGGCGCGCGCGGTCGAAAAGGGCAAGAGCTCCCAGGAGGATGCCGACGCGGTCCGGGGTCGCATCCATGGCACGGTCGACTACCGCGATCTGGCCGACTGCGACCTGGTGATCGAGGCGATCACCGAGAGCCTGCCGCTGAAGCTCGAGATGTGGCGGGAGGTCGATGCGATCGTCAAGCCGCAGGCGATCTTTGCGACCAACACCTCCTCGCTGGCGGTGATCGACCAGGCGGCCGTGACCTCGCGCGCGGAGCAGTTCGTCGGGCTGCACTACTTCAATCCGGCGCAGGTGATGCAGCTGGTCGAGGTCGTGCGCTGCGTGACGACATCGCAGGAGACGCTCGACACCGCCCTTGAGTTCATCGGCTCGGAGGGCAAGCTGGCGATCCCCACGCGCGACAAAGCGGGGTTCATCGTCAACCGCCTGCTGGTGCCGTACATGCTGGACGCGATGCGTGCGCTGGAAGAGCAGGTCGGCTCGGTGGTGGAGATCGACGCCGCGATGAAGGCCGGCGCGGGCCATCCGATGGGGCCGCTGCTGCTCGCGGACTTCGTCGGCCTGGACACGCTGGGGGCGATCTGCGACGTGCTGCTGGAGGAGTTCTCCGAACGGCGCTTCGCCTGCCCGCCGACGCTGCGCAAGATGCTCTCGGCGGGCTGGTTGGGGCGCAAGTCCGGGAACGGGCTTCTACACCTACGCCGGCGCGGAGCCGAGCCCAACCCGGCCTTGTAGGGCAGCCGACGCCCGACGAGCCGTTACATTCAAGGTATGAGCGACCTGTCGAAGCTGCGCGTCGCCGACGATGAGCGTGAGCAGCTGATCGATGAGCTGCGCGAGCACGCCGGCGCGGGGCGGCTGACCTCCGAGGAGCTGGAGGATCGCGTCGGTGAGGCGTACAAGGCGTCCACGCGCGCCGACCTCGACGTGCTGCGCTCCGACCTGCCGGTCAGCTCCACCTCGGTGAAGCGCGCGCTGGTCAAGCGCAAGTCGCATCTGCGCCGCCGCCTCGCGCAGGAGGCGGGCGGCTCGCTGGGTGTGTCGGCGCTGAGCGTCGGCATCTGGCTGGCCAGCGGCCCGCCGGCCGAGTTCTGGCCAGGGTGGGTGATCGGCTTTACGCTGCTGCCGGTCGTGCGCGACGCTTGGCGGCTGTTCGGGCCCGCCTCCGACCTCGAATTGGTCGAAGCCAGGCAGCAGGCGCGCCACGAACGCAACCTCGCGCGCGGGCGCCGCCGGCACCGGTATCGGGGACTGCCGCGTCCGTGAGCGCCCTGAGCCTGGATTCGCCGATCCCGGGGTCGCCTCGGCACCGGATGGCACATCGCCAGGAGTCATCGCCGTCGCTCCGAGGGGTCACCCTACGGATGCTCCGTCGATGACCCCTGGCTCGACCCCCGGCACCGACGTTCAGCCCGTTATCGACGAATCCAGGCTTCGCGGCGCCACCGAGCGTGCCCTGCGGGGCGGCCCCGAGCGCCACCACGAGAAGGCGAAGGAGCAGGACAAGCTGCCGGTGCGCGAGCGCGTGGCGCGGCTGCTCGACCCCGGCACGTTCGCCGAGGAGGCGCTGCTGGCCAACTGGCAGGAGGATGGGTTGGGGGCGGATGGCGTGGTGAGCGGCCTCGGGCGGATCGGTGGTCGCCCCGTCGCGCTGATGGCCAACGACCCGACCGTGAAGGCCGGCTCGTGGGGCCCGAAGACGGTCGAGAAGATCCTGCGCGTGCAGGAACGCGCCCTGGAGCTGCGCGTGCCGATGGTGTACCTGGTGGACTCCGCCGGGGCGCGGATCACCGAGCAGGTGCAGATGTTCCCCGGGCGCCGCGGGGCGGGGCGGATCTTCCACAACCAGGTGAAGCTCTCGGGCCTCGTGCCGCAGGTGTGCGTGCTGTTCGGTCCCTCCGCCGCCGGCGGCGCCTACATCCCCGCGTTCTGCGACATCGTGATCATGCGCGACGGCAACGCCTCGATGTACCTCGGCTCGCCGCGGATGGCGCAGATGGTGATCGGCGAGGACGTCACCCTCGAGGAGATGGGCGGCGCGCGGATGCACACGGGCGTGAGCGGCTGCGGGCACGTGCTGGTGGCAAGCGACGAGGAGGGCATCGACGCCGCGGTGCGCTACCTCTCCTACCTGCCGGGCAACTTTGAGCAGGCCCCACCCGCTCGCTCCGGCGGACAGGCCCCACCGCCCTCGCTCGAATCTGGCGAGCAGGTCCCACCCGCGCTCGACCCCACCGAGTCTGCCGCAGACAACCTTTCCCCCTCCCCCCCTCTCCTAACCCCGAGAGCGCCGCCGGGCTCACCGCCTCACCGCTCGCCCCGGCCTCCCGCACCCCGATCGGCGAGCTGATCCCCGCCGACGAGAACAAGCCGTTCGACATGAAGCTGCTGCTCGACGCGCTGCTGGATGCCGACTCTTTCATGGAGATCCACGCGCGCTGGGCGAAGGAGCTGATCGTCGGCTTCGCGCGTCTCGAGGGCCGGCCGCTCGGGATCGTCGCCAACCAGCCGAAGGTGAAGGGCGGCGTGCTGTTCGTCGACTCCGCCGACAAGGCCGCCCGCTTCATCTGGACCTGCAACGCCTTCAACGTGCCGCTGCTGTTCCTCGCCGACGTGCCCGGCTTCATGATCGGCACGCAGGTCGAGCGCCAGGGGATCATCCGCCACGGCGCGAAGATGATCAGCGCCGTCAGCGAAGCGACCGTGCCGAAGATCTCGGTCATCGTGCGCAAGGCCTACGGCGCCGGGCTGTACGCGATGGCGGGGCCGGCCTTCGACCCCGACTGCTGCCTCGCGCTGCCCAGCGCCTCGATCGCGGTGATGGGCCCGCAGGCGGCGATCAACGCCGTCTACTACAACCAGCTGCAGGCGATCGCCGACGAGGCCGAGCGCGCCGCCGAGACCGAGCGCCTGCGCGCGGAGTACGCCGCCGACATCGACATCCTGCACCTCGCCTCCGAGCTGGTCGTCGACGCGGTGATCGAGCCCGACGACCTGCGCCCCGAGCTGATTCGCCGCTTCGCGCTGGCGGCCGAGCGCCGCCGCGAATGGCCGGCGCGGCACAACCCGATCACGCCGGTGCTCAACGGATCCGCTAGCGCGATGGACGCCGCCGACCTAGCCTTCGCCGGGATCGCCCGCCAGGCGGAGTTGATCGCCGCGGGGGAGGTCTCCTCGCGCGAGCTCGTCGAGCTCTACCTCGGCCGGATCGAGCGTTATGACAAGCAGCTGAACGCCTACAAGACGGTGTTCGCCGAACGCGCGCTGCTCGAAGCCGACCAGGCCGACGCCCGGCGCGGGGCCGGGGGGAGCGCCCGCTGCTCGGGGTGCCGATCGCGATCAAGGACGACACCGACGTGGCCGGCGACGTCACCTCCTACGGGACGCGCGCGGCCGAGCGGGTCGCGAGCGCCGATCAGGAGGTCGTGCGCCGTCTGCGCGAGGCCGGCGCGATCGTGCTCGGCAAGACCAACGTGCCCGAGCTGACGCTGTGGCCGTTCACCGAGACCCCCACCTTCGGCATCACGCGCAACCCCTGGAACCTCGAGCACACCCCGGGCGGCTCCTCGGGCGGGTCGGGTGCGGCGGTCGCCGCCGGCCTGGTAGGCGCCGCGCTCGGCTCCGACGGCCTCGGCTCGATCCGCATCCCCTCGAGCTTCTGCGGGCTGTTCGGGATCAAGCCCCAGCGCCACCGCATCTCGCTCGCGCCCCATACGGAGAAGCTGTACGGCTGGCATGGTCTTGCCGTGTACGGGCCGATCGCGCGCAACGTCCGCGACGCTGCGCTGTTCCTCGACCTCACCGCGCAGACGCCGCCCGTGCAGGGCAGCTTCGGCGAGGCCGCCGCGCGGGGTGGGGGGGCGGGTGGGCGGGCACCTGATCCCCTGCGGATCGCGTTCTCGACCAAGCCGATCCTGCCGCAGCCGATCGACGCGCGTGTGCTGCGCGCGCACGAGCAGGCCGTCGAGCTGCTGCGCTCGCTCGGCCACGAGCTCATCGAGCGCGACCCCGACTATCCCCCGTGGCTGGGCCCCCATCTGATCGCGCGCTACCTGCGCGGCGCCTACGAGTCGGCGACCGACATCGGCCACGTCGAGCGGATGGAGCGCCGCAGCCGCCACATCGTGCGCGGCGGCGAGCTGGTCGGAGAAAAGGGCATCGCGCGCGCGCTCGCCTCCGAAGCGACGCTGAACGCGCGCGTGGGGCGGGTGCTCGCCGACTGCGACGCGCTGCTGCTCCCCTGCACCGCGCGCCCCGCCCTGGGCATCGGCGAGTTCGAGGGGCGCGGGATGGTGGCCACGATGTTTGGCGGCACGCGCCTGATCCCCTTCCTCGGCACCTGGAACGCCACGGGTCAGCCGGCGGTGTCGATCCCCACGGGCTTCACCGACGACGCCGACCATCTCCCGCTCGCCGTGCAGCTGGTCGGCCGGCCTGACGACGAGGCGACGCTGCTCTCGCTCGCCGGCCAGGTCGAGGCCGAGCGCCCCTGGGCGCAGCACCGCCCGCCCGGGTTCTCGTGAGCGAGGCTCCCGCTCGTCCCACCGAGCCGCCGGTCGGGTCGTCGCCGGTCGAGCCCACGCCGGCCGAACCTATCCCAGCCGGCCCCGCCCCGGCCGAGCCGCCGCGCGCCGAGGAGCTGCTGGAGGTGGCGGTCGAGGCGGCGAGGTGCGCGGGCGCGCTGCTGGCCGAGCGCGTGCGCCACGGCGCCGAGCGGCAGGTGAGCGCCAAGAGCACCCCCACCGATCTGGTGAGCGAGGCCGACCTCGCCTCAGAGCGGGCGATCCGCGAGCTGCTCGCCGTGCGGCGCCCGCACGATGGCTTCGTGGGGGAGGAGGGCGACCACGTCGAGGGCACCAGTGGGCTCAGCTGGGTGGTGGACCCGCTCGACGGCACCGTCAACTTCCTGTTCGGGCTCCCGCAGTGGTGCGTGAGCGTGGCGGTGCGCGACGCGCGGGGCACGATCCTCGCGGGCGCGATTTACGATCCGGGTCGCGAGCAGCTGTTCAGCGCGACGCGAGGCGCCCGCGCGACGCTCACGGGGCCTGACGGAACGACCGAGCTGGGTGACGACTACGCGCTGCGCCCCCGTGCGAACGATCTGGGCAATGCGATGGTCGCGACCGGCTTCGCCTACGACGCGCGCGTGCGTGCCGCCCAGGCGGAGGTGCTCGCGCGGGTGATCCCGCGCGTGCGCGACATCCGCCGCTTCGGCAGCGCCGCGCTCGACCTCGCGTGGACCGCGGCGGGCCGCTACGACGCCTACTTCGAGCGCACCGTGAAGCAGTGGGACATCGCCGCGGGGACGCTGCTATGCGAAGCGGTCGGCCTCCAGGTGGTTGAGCTGCCCGAGCACGAGAATCTCCCGTGGGGCATCCTCGTCGCCCCATCGGCGCTGTGCGATCCGTTGTTCGATCTGGTCGGGTAAGCGCGGCTTCTACCGGCAGGGACGGGACGCGGCTCGATCGATGGAGGTGGGGGGGCTCGCTCCGAGCGACCGGTCGGAGACGTGCGTGCACTCTGCCAAGATGTGCCGGATGGCTGTCGAGACGACGGTGACGACGCGCCAGCCGAGCCTGCCCCCCGGCACGCGGCTGCCGCGCCTCGCGCAGTCGGCTCTATGGGCCGTTTACCCGGGGGCGCTCTCGCGTTACTGCAAGCGGCGCTACGGCCCCACCTTCACGCTGCGCCCGCTGGGCATCGGCGACGTCGTGGTACTCACTCAGCCGGAGGCGATTAGGGAAGTGTTCACCGGCGACCGCGAGGTGCTGCGCGCGGGGGAGGCCAACGCGGTGATGGGCCCGATCGTGGGCAAGCACTCGCTGCTGACGCTCGACGGCGAGCGCCACATCCGCCACCGGCGGCTGGTGAGCGCCGCCGTTCCACGGCGAGGCGGTGCGCACCTACAGCGAGCGGGTCGCGCAGATCGCGGCGGCCGAGGTCGATCGCTGGCAGGTGGGCAGGGAGTTCCCGATCCGCCCGCGCATGCAGGCGATCACGCTGGAGGTGATCCTGCGCACCGTGGTCGGTGTCAGCGACGAGCGGCGCCTTGAGCGCCTGCGAACGCTGCTGCGCAAGGTCACGCAGGTGGGCGTCGTGGAGATGTGGATCGTGTGGGCCTACCCCCACCTGATCGACCACCCCGCGGTGAAACGCCTCTCGACGCTGCGGCTGCTGCCCGAGGTGGACCGGCTGTTGTATGAGGAGATCGCCGCCCACCGCGCCGATCCCGGACGGCCGCGAGGACGTGCTGGCGCTGCTGCTGGCGGCGCGCGACGAGCGGGGCGAGGGCCTCAGCGACGAGGAGCTGCGCGACCACCTGATCACGCTGCTGGTCGCCGGTCACGAGACGACGACCACCGCGCTGGCGTGGTGCTTCGAGCGGCTGCTGCGCCACCCGCAGCCCACCTCCGTCTGCAGGGCGAGCTGGACGAGGGCTCCGAGGAGCGCTACCTCGATGCGGTCCTCAACGAGACTCTGCGCGTGCGCCCGGTGATCGACGCGGTGTGGCGCAAGCTCTCGGCGCCCGCCGAAGTTGCCGGCTGGCTGCTGCCGGCGGGAGCGACGGTGATGCCCTCGATCGAAATCGTGCAGCACTCCGACGCCTTCGCGGACGCCGCCACGTTCCGACCCGAGCGCTTCCTGGAGGGGAGCGCGCCGCCGTACACGTTCATCCCCTTCGGCGGCGGCGCGCGCCGCTGTGTGGGGGCGAGCTTCGCGATGATGGAGATGCGCGCGATCATGCGCACCGTGCTGGAGCGGGTCTCGCTGCGAGCCCCCAGCGCGAAGGCAGAGCGGGTGAAGGTTCACCACATCACGCTGGTACCCGCCCGCGGCGGTCGCGTGATCGTCACGGGCCGGCGCGACGGGGCGCCGGGCGCAGAGGGCACAGAAGCGGCAGAGACGCGCCGTCCCGCGCTCGCCAGAAGCTGAGCGCCTCGCTCTACTAGCGGTGCACCGTAGCGGAGGTCGCGAGCGTCTGGCCGGCCGCATCGAGTGCGTCGACGGCGAAGTAGGGCTGTGCGCTGCTCACCGCGATTGCCGTCTCAAACCCCGAGCTCGGCGCTGTCGCGACGACCGCGAGCTGGGTCGGGCTGGGCCCGGCGAGCACCTGCCAGGCGCTCACCCCGGTGGCACCGTTCCAGCTGGCATACGCGGTGAGCGCGTCCGCTCCGGTGCTCTGCAGCGCGAGCGCCGGGGGAGCGGCCGGAGCGCCGGCCCACGGATAGGTGAACGCGCGGTAGGACGACCCGGGCGCGGCGATCCGGGCGTCGAACACGAGCGTGCCGGCAGGGCTGAATTCGCTCATGTAGGGCAGGGCGCCCCAGCCGACGAACGAGTCGCCGTCCGGCAGCAACTGGTCGTCGCCCTGGCTGTTGGCCAGCAGCGACGGTGTGTGCACGGCCTGGGAGATCAGCTGCACCGTGCGGTCGCTCCAGTCGATGCGCTCATGGACGATGCGGGTCTGTTTGTGCTCCTGCGGGGAGTCGCCGTTGTCGAACAGCGTCAGCGTGTGGTCGGGCTGCCAGCTGATGTCGTGCTGCCACGCCGTCTCCGTGCCGGGGCCCATCTTGAAGCTGGAGTAGCGCCCACCCAGCCGCCACAGGACCTGGCCGGTGTCGTGGTCGACCTCATACCCCGCCCACGTGTTGCGCGCCGAGATCAGGAAGTTGCCGTCCCCCCAGGGATCGAGCGAGATCGAGTTGAGGTGGAAGTAGTCCCACGGGGTCGTCGACGAGGCGGGGCGCGGCCAGTAGGAGTCGTCCAGTGCGACGTGCCCGTAGGCGTGCCACTCGAACATCACCAGCCCGGTCTTGATGTCGACCTCCTGCACGATCGCGTCCTGCAGCGCGCCCCGCGCGGCGCCCCCGACGGAGGAGAGGTTGGCCTCGACGATCGAGTAGGCGGTGATGAAGGCCGCACCCGACGGCGTGATCTGGATGTCGTGGAGGTCGGCCTGGTAGCCGTTGCCAGCGTTCACCGTGGCGATTCGCCGATAGTTCTGGCCGTAGATTTCGTCGGTGCCGAAGCCGACGCCGAGCCCGATGTAGCCCTGCCACCACACCAGCACCGGTGCGCCGTCGTAGCGCTCGACCTGGAGGTCCATCGCCGCTTTGCCGGCGGGGATCGGCTTGAACCACACCAGCTGGCCGGCGCGGTTGAAGATCATCGGGCCCCGTTGCGGATAGCTGCCGTTGGCGGCGATGAACACGTCGTCCGGTGAGGCGGGCTGGGTGTCGGTGATGACCGACACCGTCGGCGGCTTCAGGTTGGGTTGGGAGACGAAGCTCTGCACCATCCCAGGCGTCGCCGGTGGCGCCTTGGTGGACATCGGCGTGAAGTGGTAGTGCGCGAGCTGGGCGATCGTGAAGCCGCTGCCGACATGCTGTTGGTGCCCTGCGGGGCCCACGAGCGCGCTCACGCGGACGCTCTCGCCTTCGCGGAACCCACGGTCGGGGATGAAGCTCGCTCCGGGCGCGCTGTCGTAGCTGTGCAGCTGCCCACGGTGGGAGCCGGTGCGCGAGCCAACGACCGAGATCTGGTGGATCTCGCCGGCCGGAACGCCGAGGAAGCTGATCTGGGTGTGCGGGGATGCGTCCGGAGTCCCGGGGAGGGGCGAGATCGTCACTGCGTGGGCGCTCGGCGCCAATACCCAGCCGGCCAGCAGCGGGCTGAGCGCGCCGCTCAACCTGAGCAGTCGTCGACATAGCCCTCGCTTGGACGTTCGAGCAGATGGACCCATTCCCTCAGTTGCAAACATGTCCTCCCCTTCTTCTCCTGCCATCCCTTGGGCAGACTGGTCTCGAGGGTCAAGCGACCTGCGGGCAGCGCCGACCTCGGCGGTGATTATCCACCCACGATCGGCCGGGAAGTCGCGGTCGGGCGGATAGGCTGTGCGGCCGGCGCAAAAAACATCGGGGAGGAGCACCATGGAGTTCGAGACCATCGGCTACGAGGTTGCGGAGAGCGTGCTGACGATCACGCTGCAACGGCCGGAGCGCCTGAACGCGTTCACCGAAGCGATGGGCGCCGAGCTGATCGAGGCGTTCGAGCACGCCGACCGCGACGACGAGGTCCGCGCGATCGTCGTCACCGGGGCGGGTCGCGGCTTCTGCGCCGGCATGGACCTCGGTGAGGGCGGCGCCACCTTCGACTATGGCGAGCGCCCGGAAGGTGAGATTCCCCGTGACGGCGGCGGCCGCGTGGTGCTGCGGATCTTCGAGATGACCAAGCCGGTGATCGCCGCGATCAACGGCCCGGCGGTCGGCGTGGGGATCACGATGACGCTGCCGATGGATATCCGCCTGGCCGCCGAGGGAGCGCGTATCGGCTTCGTCTTCACGCGCCGGGGGATCGTGCCGGAGGCTTGCTCCAGCTGGTTCCTGCCACGCATCGTGGGGATCAGCCAGGCGATGGAGTGGGTCGCGAGCGGGCGGGTGTTCACCGCGCGGGAGGCGCTTGCCGGCGGCCTGGTGCGCAGCGTGCACCCAGAGGGCGAGCTGCTTGGCGTGGCGCGCGAGCTGGCGCGGGAGATCGCGCAGAACACCGCGCCGGTGTCGGTGGCGCTCGCGCGGCGGCTGCTGTGGAGCGGGCTGGGCGCTGCCCATCCGATGGAGGCCCACCGCGCCGACTCGCGTGCGATGTTCGCCCGCGGCCGCTCCGCCGACGCGCGCGAGGGCATCGCCTCGTTCCTGGAGAAGCGCCCGCCGCGCTTCCCCGACCGGGTGAGCGACGGCCTGCCAGAGATGTTTCCCGGGCGCGAGGACCCGCGGTTCGCGTGAACGGGGCAGCTGCGGAGCTGAGCGTGGTGGGCCCCAGGTGGAGCGTGGTGGGCCCCGAGCACAGCGTGACCGACGTGGAGTTGGGGCCATGAGCGCGGCCGAGTCAACGGCGGTGACGCTGCGCGACGAGCAGGCGCAGCTGGAGGCGACGTTCCTGCCGGGCGCGGGGATGCTGTGCAGCTCGTTGCGTCACCGCGGCGAGGAGCTGCTGGCGCAGAACCGCGGCGTGGAGGCGTATGTCGAGCGCGGCAAGACGATGGGCATTCCGCTGCTCTACCCGTGGGCCAACCGGCTGGCGGCCTTCGACTACACGGTCGCAGGGCACAGCGTTTCGGTGCCGCACGACACCGCGCGTGTGGCGCTCGACGACCGGGGCCTGCCGATCCACGGCGTGATCGGCGGGCGGATGGCGTGGGAGTCGACCACGGTGCCCAAGCGCGACCAGCAGGCCGCGACTGGGGCGCCGGGTGGCGGCGAGTCGCAGGCGTCAACCGCCGCGTCGATTGGCTCCGACGTCAGGTCGCTCGCCGCGTTGCTCAGCTGGAGCGAGGCGCGCGGCGGGCCGTTCGAGGTGTTCCCGTTCCGCCACGACCTTCGCTACGAGGCCAGCCTGCAGGGTGGACGCCTGGAGGTCGCGGTGACGGTGCACGCGTGTGGGCAGGACACGGTGCCGGTGGCGTTTGGCTTTCATCCCTACCTCTCCCTACCGGGCACACCCCGCGAGCGCTGGCGGGTGGAGCTGCCGGCGATGCGCGCCCTCGTGCTCGACGACCACCAGATCCCGACCGCCCCTGGCAAGGAGCTGCTCAGCCGGGCGTTCGAACTAGCCGAGCTCGAGTTCGACGACGGCTTCGACGTGGTGCCCACGCATGCTCGCTTCGCCGTCGAGGCCGCGGGACGGCGGCTCGAGCTGGAGCTGCTCGAGGGCTACCCCTGCGCGCAGGTCTACGCTCCGCGCCCCGGCGAGTTCATCTGCTTCGAGCCGATGACCGCGCCCACAAACGCGCTGCGCAGCGGCGACCATCTGCGCCTGCTCGCACCCGGCGAGAGCTGCCGCGCTCGGTTTGCGGTCAGCTGTATCGCCGTTGGCTGAGCGGCTCGATCCGGGCGCGCGGCATCACCAGGAGGACCGTGGGGCGGAGAGGGTCGCGGCCAGCGGCGGGTCAGCGGTGGCTGGAGGCGTGGGGGCTCGATGCAGCGTGCAGCCGGTGTCGCCGCAACTGCGCTGCACGCGGTTGGCGGAGATCGTCTGGATCAGCCCGGCGATCCAGCAGGTGGGGCAGCCGCGCAACGCGACCATGCCGGGCGGGGCGAGCAGCAGCGCGATGGGACCCACGCTCGGCGTCAGCGCGAGACCCAAGCCGATCAGCCCAAATCCGATCGCGCCACGCGCGAGGTGACGAGCGATCGAGGCGCTGGCGAGCATGCCCCGATTATGGCTGGACATTGCCGGCGCCTGCTTGGCTGGCGATCTGCTCGGGCACGCCGAGTTGCGAGCGGAGCGTTTCACGCCCGCGGTGTAGACGTGACTTCATCGCGGCGCGGCTGAGCCCCAGCGTATGAGCGGTCGCCGCCCCCGATAGCCCCTGGATGTCGCGCAGGATGAGGACGGCGCGCTGGTCGGGGGGAAGCTCCGCGATCGAGCCGACGATCCGCTCCAGCTCCAGGCGGGCGAGGGCGGCGTCTTCGGCGGAGGACTCGGTAGCAACGGGGGGCGCCGGGCCGCGAAATGCGACCCGCGCTCTGCGGATGCACTCGTGACGCACGATCTGAAAGATCCACGACGCCAGTGCAGCGGTGGCACGCAGCGTCCCGATCCTCCGGTAGAGGACGATCAACGCCTCCTGTGCGGCGTCCTCCGCATCCTCGGGCGTAGCGCAGAGCGTGTGAGCGAAACGCTGCACATGCGCGTGCGAGCCGCGCACCAGCGAGGCGAGCGCATGCGGGTCGCCTTGCTGGGCGGCGCTGACGACCCGCTCGGTGGGCCAGGCGTGCGTCTCAGTCACGGGAGCGCGCTCGCGTGAAGAAGAAGAGGCAGCCGCAGACGGCGAGCGCTCCGATGGCGAGATAGACGAGTGTGGGCACGGTGGCATTCTCCTGTTCGATCGGCGTGAACGTACGCCGATAAGAGGTCTGCCGCCGCGAAAGGATTCATACCCGCCACTTCGCCACAGGCCCCACTGCTTTTGGTACAAACCCGCCGCCCTGTGACGAGGCCGCCATTTAGCTATGGCCCCGCCGCCTCGCTACCGCCCCCGCTTCGGTACAGGCTCTACGAGACCGCTGAAGCTGCCCGTCGTCTGCGGCGCGAGCGCTGCTGGCGGGAGGCGGAGCCGGCGGGCCTGCCCGCGTGCTCGTGGTTGCCCCCGAGCCCATGTGTGAGGCCGAGTCGCCGGGCAAGCTCGCGCATGTCGTGCTGCTCCCCCGCGCCCACGAGTGTGATGCCGATGCCCTGGCGCCCTGCGCGTCCGGTGCGCCCGATCCGATGGACGTAGGTGTCGTGGTCGTCCGGCGGATCGAAGTTGATCACGTGCGAGATGCCGTCGACATCGATGCCCCGGGCGGCGACGTCGGTGGCCACCAGCGTGTCGACGCGACCTGACCTGAAGCTGGCGAGCGCCCGTTCGCGCTGGCCCTGGGACTTGTTGCCGTGGATCGCGAGCGCCTCCACGCCACTGTCGCCGAGCCGTTTGACGAGCCGGTCGGCCCCCCGCTTGGTTCGCACGAACACCAGTGCGCGATCGCGCTCGCAGCCGAGCTCGTCCACGAGCGTCTGCAGGCGGGCGTTGTCGCGGATCGCGACGAAGCGGTGCTCGATGTCGGCCGTCTCGTAACGGCCCGGCTCGCCGTGCTCGTGGGTGATCGGCCGCTTCGTGTAGCGCGCCGCGACGCGGCCGGCGATGCCGTCGAGGGTTGCCGAGAAGAACAGCGTCTGGCGCTCCGCGGGGCAGGCGGCGACGATGCGATCGATCGCCGGGCGGAAGCCCATGTCGAGCATCCGGTCGGCCTCGTCGAGCACGAGGATCCGGATCGCGTCGAGCGTGAAGGCACGGCGCTGCAGCAGATCCTCCAGGCGACCGGGTGTGGCGACCAGGATGTGAGACTTGGCCGCCAGGGCGGCCTGCTTGGCGAGGCCCACGCCGCCGTAGACGGCCGTGACGCGCAGGTTGCATGCACGGACGATGTCGCCGAGCTCGTCGACGATCTGGCTGGCGAGCTCGCGGGTGGGCGCCAGCACGAGGGCGGCGGGGTGGGCGTGCACATGTTCACCGGCTTGGAGGCGCTCGGCGAGCGGGACCCCGAAGGCGAGCGTCTTGCCCGAGCCGGTGGGCGACTTGACGAGCACGTCGTGTCCGGCGAGGACGTCGGCGAGGACGAGTCGCTGGACAGGGAACGGCTCGTGGATCCCGCGACGCGCAAGCGCGGCCGTGACCGTGGTTGAGACGCCGAGATCGGCGAAGGACTGCTGGGACATGAATGACTCCTTTGGCGACGCTTGTGCCGCATACGGTTCGGAGGCTACGGCCTACCCGAACCGCACTCCTCAGCGGGACTCAAGCGAGCTGCCTCGCGGCCAAAAGGCTCGGCCGCTGCGGCCCAAGCTAGCAGACACAGGCCGCCGGCCCGGGTGGTGCAGCCGGGGAACCGTCCGACCAGCCCGCCGGAATGTGCGGATGGTTGCGCTAACCTGTAAATGCAGATTCACACTTGCTCACGCCGTGCGAACCCAGGGCGTACAGGCTTTTAGGAGCGATCACGTGCCAGGCCCCCAGCAGATTCGTCAACAGGAAAAGCATGAGGAAAAGCTCGAGGACATCCGCGAGCAGGTGGCTCAGGGCAAGCTCGTGATCAGACAGATGACCGCCGACGAGCGCAAGCGCTATCCGCCGCGCGAGGCCGGCAGCCGTCCGCGCGCCGGCTCCAAGCGGCGCTGATGACGAGCTTCTTCCTACCCTCCTCGCGCCAAGCGCGACAAGGCGACGCGGCAGCCGAGCGCGACTACAGCTCACTGCGAGCGCAGGCGGAGGCGTGCACGGGCTCCGTCTCGCGCGACCGCCGCATCCGTCAGATCGAATGCCGGCGCCAGGGCCTCGACCACCTTCTGTGCGTGGGCGAGCCCGATGCGATCGATGGCCGCACGGTCTCCGCGATCCTCCAGCTCGGCCGCGACACCTACACGGTGCACCACGTGCCGAGCGAGCGCTACCGGTCCACGGTGCCGACGGTGCTGCAGCGAGGCGAGGTTTACTCGGTCGCTGACTTCGACTGAGCGTGGAGCTCGGGTCGAGCCGGCTCCAGCTGCCGAGCTTGGCGACATCGCTCGGGCAGCTCGCCCAGCAGTCGCCCTCCCTCTGCCCGATCCCGGTCGCGCAGGACAGCGTGAACTCGTCGCCCGGCGGTGTCCAGGTGAATGCTCGAGAGGCGCAGGCGGCGCTGGATGGGACCCTCGACGAGGCGAATGCTCTGCACCTTGGCCAGCGGCACCCAGTCGGTCACTCGTCGTAGCCGACCGCTGGTTGTGACGGCGTAGCGGTCGTTGGCTCCCCACGACAGGAGGCGGAAGCGCAGCGGGGACTTCCAGCGGGCGCGGGCCGGTGGTGGGAGTCGCTCCTCGGGCAGGCCGGGGAAGACTCTGGCGAGGAGGAAGGCGGCCTGCGCGTGGCTGCCCACGGGAAGCAGGGCCCGAGCGGATTTGGCCTGGTTGCGGTCCTGGCGGCCCTTGGACTTTTGGCTGGCGACGTCCACCTCCAACCGGCACCATCCGAATGGTTTCCACGCCAGGGGCTCGATCATCCGGATCGCCTGGATCCGTCCCCGGGGGATCGTCTCGGCTGAGGTTTCAACCAGGCCGGAACGGAGTCGCACCCCATCGGCGGCATCGGCCACGGTCAGGCGGTAGTCGCCGTTGAAGCGCCGGAACAGGCCCACCGCCAGCGAGATCAGGCCCACGAGCCCGATGCTGAGCGCGGCACCCGCGGCGCCCGGCGCGAGGATCGCGAGCGCGAGGAGCGCCACGATCGCCGACTCCAGCATCAGGCCGGTGCCGCTCAGCAGGATCGAGGCGAACAGCCGATCGGGAGGAACGGTCAGGAGCGCCTGCTCCGGCGGTGGCGGCGTCTCCTCGGCCATGCCATGGCTCAGAGCCAGCAGACGGGCCCGCAGCGCTTCGGCCTCCGCGTTGGTCAGATAAGCCAGGCGGCCGGCCTTGCCGCTGCCGCTGGCCAAGCGGATCCGTAGCTCGGCCAGACCGAAGAATCGCGCCAAACCGGGGCGGACGGTGTCGATCGCCTGGATCTGGCTCAGCGGGAAGCGCCCCGAGGTCCGCCGGATCAGGCCGCTCTCCACTCGCAGAACCCCGCTCTCGAGCCTCCACCGGGTGACCAGCCAGGAGATCAGCCCGAGCGCGAACACCACGATGAGCACGCCGATGTGGGCGAGATCGCCGCCGAGCGATCCACGCTGTCCGCCGCCGGCCGCGGGAATCAACAGCACCACGACGATGGCGATCACGCCTCTCCCGGTCCTCACCAGTGGCGAGAGGGGATGCAGCCGCTGCCACTCCCCACCCAAGCCGGCCGCCACATGCGGGTCGGGCGCGGGGAGCCCCTCCGCCGGCGGCGCGGAGCCGGCTGGTGCGCTCACAGCCCCATCGCGTGCGACTCGCCCAGGGAGGTCAGCTGGTCGCGCAGACGTGCCGCCTCGGTCGTGGGCAGTCCAGGGATGCGCGCGTCGCTGGCGGCGGCGGCGGTGTGCATCTGCACGGTGGCGAGACCGAACGCCCGCTCGAATGGGCCGGCGGTGACCTCGACGTACTGCATCCGCCCGTACGGGATGACCGACATTCGCCGGAACATCACGCCGCGCCTGACCAGCAGGTCCTCGGCCCGCTCGGTGTAGCTCCATGCCCCCACTCGCCGCCCAGCCACGACATCGGCGATCGATCCGACCAAGATCACGCATACCACGGCCACCACCGCGGCCGTGGCGGTGCCGACGGCGATCGCGATGCCGGCCGCGAGGACCAGTGCAGCCAGGGTCGTTCCCGCCACCTCATAGCGCCGCAGCACCCGCAGCCGGGGCGAGGGGGAGCTCCAATCCAGCGCTTGCTCGCTGCCGTCCTCGTCGATCTGCACCCTCGCGACGATACTGCGCCTGTCGCGGAGTGCGCGTCAGGGGGCGAGTGTGACGGACCCGTCCTCTTTCAGGGTCCAGTGTGGGTTGTGCGCGACCTCCCACGGATGGCCGTCGCGGTCGATGAGCATCCCCATCTGCGGACACATGCCCATCCAGGATCCTAGCCTTGACATGCAGCTGTCCAGCTGCGTATAGTATAGGCAGCCTTACGGCTGCATATCTGGCAAAGCGAGGATGGCGAATGAACGAGGTCTTCAAGGCGCTGGCCGACCCTGGCCGTCGCCGGCTGCTGGACAGCTTGAACGCGCGCGACGGACAGAGCCTGCGGGATCTGTGCGGCGAGCTCGACATGGCGCGGCAGTCGGTCAGCAAGCACTTGGCGGTACTTGCAGACGCCGGGTTGGTGACCACGGTATGGCGGGGCCGAGAGAAGCTTCACTACCTCAATGCCGAGCCGATCAACGCCATCGGCGAGCGCTGGATCAATCAATACAACCGCGAGCGCGTGCGCGCGCTGGCCGACCTCAAGAGAGCACTGGAGGAAACCCCGATGCAGAAGCCCGAGTTCGTCTACACGACCTACATCAAAACCACGCCCGAGCAGCTTTGGCAGGCGCTGACCGATCCCACTTTCACACAACGCTATTGGGGCGCGACCCTCACATCGGATTGGGAGGCTGGCTCACCGATGACCTGGGAGTACAGGGGCGTCACGATCGCCGATCCCGCGCAGGTGGTGCTGGAGTCTGAGCCCTACCGCAGGTTGGCATACACGTGGCAGACGGTCACGCCGGAGTTCGCGAAGGTGGTCGGGTTCAGCGACGAGTATTTCGCGAAGGTCGCCGCCGAGCGTCGATCCAAGGTGAGCTTCGACATCGAGCCGATCGGGGATGGCGTCAGGCTGACCGTCATCCACGACGACTTCGATGCGGAAAGCGCGATGTTGGAGAGCGTCAGCAACGGCTGGCCCAGGATCCTCGCGAGTCTGAAGACACTGCTGGAGACCGGCGAGACCCTGTCCGGTCGACCGGAGGTTCCACGCCGCCGGGGTGGTGCGCAAGCGTAGGAGCAAGGGTGATCGCCCGAGAGATCGAATCGTCTTTGTGTAGCATGTTTTGTGCTACATTAGGTCGCGTGAGCCGCTCTCTTCATGTGCGCTTGGATGACAGCTCTGCCGCGGCGCTCAGCATCATTCGCAATGACGGACTGAGCGACTCCGAGGCGGTGCGTACTGCGCTGCGGGAGACCGCGGCAAGGCGTCGGGCTCGCTCCGCCATTGCAGCTGAGATCAGACGGCTCGCAGGTGATGAGGAGGATCGAGCGGAGATGCGAGCGATCCGCGAGCAGATGGCGGACCTGGCGCCGGAGCCCATCGACTGAGGTGGTGCGTGGCGAGATATTTCGCCTGCCTGCGCCGCGAGGGACACGCGGTAGGGAGCAGCGAGGCGCGCGCTACGCGGTGGTCGTTCAAGCCGACGAGTTCCTGGCGCTGAGCACCGTCCTCGTTTCGCCGACCTCGACGAGTGCGCAACCGGCGAGCTTTCGGCCAGGGATCACCCTTGATGGCACGCACACGCGCATCCTTGTCGAGCAGACGACTGTCGTGGATCCCCAGCGCCTGGGACGCTCGGCTGGACGCCTCGATCCGGATGAGCTGAGCGCTGTCGACGAAGCGCTCGCGCTGGTCTTGGGTCTCTAGGACCGCGGGACGCTGCTGGTTCTCATCGATGAGGTGCCGCCCGGCGCCGCGGCGCGGAACGCCGCCGGCTGGGACGTGTGCCTTGATCGCCTCGCCGGGCTCGACCCGGCTCGCGACGTGTGGCGGTCACGCTTCGATGCCTACTCCGCCGCGTTCGCGCCAGCACTCGGCCCCCAGGAGGGTCCGCCGGCCGGCTACAAGGGTGATTGACGGTGGTGTTCGATCCCGCTCAAGTTTGCGGTGCCGTTCGTGAGGGCAGCGACGTTGAAGTCAGCGATGGAGGATGTCTCTAGGCAGAAGGCTTTCGATGCCAGTACTAGCGCCCCTGGCCCTGTGCCGCCCTCGGCTTTTAGCCCCTGCGTGACTGACCCGCGAGCGCGAGCGCGAGCCAGCGCTCGTCCGAGGACGGGAGCGCGCGCTGGGCCCGGCGTGAACCCGTCAGGCGACTAGTCGCACAATCGCGGCTATGCCCACCACCACGATCAGTCCCCGCAGCGCCGATGGTGGCAGTTTCCGTCCATAGCGCGCCCCCAGCTGCGCTCCCACGATCGAGCCGCACGCGATCAGCGCCGCTGGGCCCCACTCGACGTGTGCCGCCGCGATGAAGAGCACGCTCGCCACGCCGTTTACGAGGCCCGCGAGCACGTTCTTCAGCGCATTGGTGCGGTGCAGATCCTGCCTCAATGCCAGGCCAAGGATCCCTAGCAGCAGGATCCCTTGGGCGGCGCCGAAGTAGCCGCCGTAAATGCCCACCGCGTAGAGGGCCAGCGGTGTGAGGACCCCGCCGCGTCGCTCCGGGTCGATGGCGCGCTTGGCAAGCAGCGCACTCACGCGCGGCTGCGCTACTACCAGCAGCAGCGCGATGGCGATGAACGCCGGCACGATTGCCTTGAACGCCGCGGCCGGCAGAACCAGCAACAGAGCCGCCCCGGTGATGCCGCCCAGCACCGACGCTGTACCGAGCCGCACGACTCGGCCGCGCTGTCCCGCGAGCTCTCGCCGGTAGCCGAGCGCGCCCGACAGCGATCCCGGAACCAGGCCCACCGTGTTCGAGACGTTCGCCGTCACAGGGGCATAGCCGAAGGCAAGCAGCACCGGAAATGTGATCAGCGTCCCGCTTCCCACCACCGTGTTGATCGCTCCCGCCAGCAATCCCGCCATGGCGATGGCTAGCACCTCACCGAGGCTCATCCGCGGCTCAGGCGAGGAACTCGACGATCGACTGCGTGAAGGCGGGGTCAACCAGCGCGCCCAAATGGTCGCCGGCGAGCATCCGCAGCCTCGCGCCCGGGATCGCTCCGGAGAGCACCTCCGGTCTGATCGCGAGTGGATCGGCTTCTCCTGCCAGCACGAGCGTACCCGCTGCGATCCGATCGAGCGCGATCTCGCCTCTGAAGATCGCGGAGGCCTGTGCCACCAGCGCCTCGCGGTCGGAGCCGAGCGCATCCGCCAGCGCGCGGAAGGCAGCCGCCTGAGGCACCTCGACGTTCGCGCCATTATCGGCGCTCAGCGCCTCGATGATTGCCTCGTTGGGAACTGCGCGCCTGTCCACGCCCCCGCACTCGATCACGCCCGACCCGACGCCCCCCACCACCAGTCGCCGCACACACCGATGCTCACTCGCGAACAACAGCGCTACCACCGCCCCCATCGAGTAGCCGACGAGATCGATCTCAGACTCACCCACCACCTCGAGCAGCGCTGCGAGATCGCGCGCCATCCGCTGCTCCCCGTAACGACCGGGATCGTGCGGCTTCTCTGAGTCGCCGTGGCCCCGGGCGTCCGGCGCGATCACCCGATGCCCGGCGGCGAGCAGCGCATCCACCACCCCGGTGGCAACCCAGTTGGCGTTCGCGTTCGCCACGAAGCCGTGGTGAAGCAACACCGGCAGCGAGTCGGCCGGTGCGCCCCATTCCTGGTAGGCGATTTCGATCCCATCCCAGCTCTCGAAGTGCTCCATGGCGGCCTGGATCATGACACGACGGCTCGCACAGAAAGTCCCGGTCAGTTCGACACCGGCGTCGCCGGGGATCGCCGCCGGTTCGGCTCCGCCCTGCAAGCATGTCGGCAATGAGAAAGCACGCGCGCGTCATCGCGCTGGCCCTGTCGCTGGCGCTGGCGGCCTGCGGAAAGGGCAGCCCGGCGCGCTCTGAACGCCTGAGCGTCTCAGCCGGGCGCGTCCCGGCCGAGCGCTCCGCAAGCAGCGCAGCGCCAGCTCGCAGGGGTCTGCGTCTGGTCAAGGTCGGCAGCTTCCGCGAACCCGTGTACGTGACGGGCGCGCCCGGCGACGCCAGCCGGCTGTTCGTGGCACAGCGCGGCGGCCAAATAATGCTCGTGCAGGGCGGACGCATCCAGGCGCGACCGTTCCTGAACATCGGCAGCCTCGTCAACGCCGGGGGTCAAGAGCAGGGCCTGCTGGGGCTTGCCTTCGCGCCCGACTACGCCCGCAGCGGGCGTTTCTTCGTCGATTACACGCTGCCCTCCAACGACATCCGCGTGGTCCAGTACGACCGCTCCGCGAGCAACCCCGACCTCGCCGACCCTGCGAGCGCGCGCACGCTGCTGACGATCGATCACCACAAGTACACCAACCACAATGGCGGTCAGCTCGCGTTCGGCCCGGAAGGCGACCTGTACATCGGCGTCGGCGACGGCGGCTCCGAGGACGACCCCGAAGACAACGGCCAGAACACGGACACGCTGCTGGGCAAGATCCTGCGCATCAGCCCCTCCGCCAACGGCGGCTACACGATTCCCGACAGCAACCCGTTCGCTGGTCAGACCAGCCGGCGCGGCGAGATCTGGGCATACGGTCTGCGCAATCCGTGGCGCTTCTCGTTCGACCGCACGACCGGCGATCTGGTCATCGGCGACGTCGGCCAGGACCTCCAGGAGGAGATCGACTTCGTGCCGGCGCACACCGGAGCGGGAGCCAACTACGGCTGGAGCGTGTGGGAGGGCGATCGGCGCAACAAGCCCGGTACGGCTCCCCACGCGGTGTTCCCGGTCTTGATAGCCCGCCACAGCGAAGGCTACTGCGCGATCATCGGCGGCTTCGTCGTGCGCGACCGCTCGCTACCGAGCCTGTACGGACGCTACCTGTTCGCAGACAACTGCCGCTCGCCGATTGAGTCCGTCAAGCTCAGCCGCGGTCGTGCCATCGGCCTGCGTGCCACCGGCCTCAGCCTGCCATCCACCTCCTCCTTCGGAGAAGACGCGCATGGGCACATCTACATCTGCTCGCTGCGAGGCCCGGTCTACCGTCTGGCCGGCGGCTGAGTCTGCGCGGCGGGCGATGTCTTGTCGGCAGGAGACGGAGTGTCCGGGCGCCAGCGACGCCAGAAGCGGGAGCGCGATCACGACGTACACAGGTCAACAGCCCAAAAAGAACCCCGACCTCGTTTTTCGAGGCCAGGGTTCACACAACGATGTTTTGGTGGACGCTGGCGGGCCAAGACGAAACCGTAAAGCCCGGGTCGAGGCTTTGCGGCAGGCGCTCGTGGATAGACGGTAACGAGCGCGGATTCGTGTCCTGGCCGGCGAGCATGAGGACGGGCGACGCCGCCCTGTCACGTCTTGTCATAGAATTCGGCGGCGATGAGCGACGACGAGTCTGCCACCAACGCTGATGAGCGACACCTTTGGGAAGTCCGTCTGGCCGTGGAGATCCGCAATCCCGATCCGGGCCCGGATTGCGAGGAAGGTGATGATGTCGAGATGCCGGAGAGCGCTCGCTCGCAGCGACTATACGCTGCGCTACAGGCTCGGCAGGCTTCCAACGATGGTCCTTGGCCAACGCAGATCGTTCGCAGCGACGATACCTATGCCGAGACCTCATTTCTGGTCGTCGCAGAGGATCGGGGTGCCGCCTTGCGCGTCTCCGCCGATCTTGCTGACGCCGCTCTGGCAGAGGCGGACATCGACGCAGGCCCAGTAAGTATCGCTATCAGCGCAATCGGCGAGCACGATGAGCCCGATGCAGAGCACGGCCTTGAGTCTTCCGCTCGCGAAGACGGTAACGCAGCCGTGATCGTAGAGCCAGATGAGCATTACGCTCGTGGTTGGTGCGTCGATAACCCTCTTGCCCAGGGCGCTCTCAAGCGCGCGGCAATGCAGATCCTGGATGAGCTTGACGAGGCGCTTCACGAAGTGCAACACGGCACCCCAGTCGGGGATACCGACTTTGTACAGGACTACCTTCCCGCGGGGTTCATCCCTGCATACGACGAGCGGTTTCTCGAGTGTTTTCGCATCTGTTTGGTCGTGGTGGGCTACAAGCTTGCTCAGGACCCCGCCATCCGGCCCGGGTGCTTGGCGGAGGAGCTGGCTCTTGAGGTCATCAGGCGTTTGGCGGCCGACCTGCTCGAGGAGTCCGACACCGGCGAGCCATCCATCCACGCCCTACGTGGCGTCTTCGAAATTTGCGAAGACGACGATGTCCTAGACCTCTATGACATGGAGGAGCCTGCCGATGCCGCTGTTCATGGGCACGATCAGATTAGTCGCCAGATGGGCAAGGCGGACATGCGTGCTGAGGCTTGGTTCGACCCGATGTGGAGCGGCACCGACGGCGCTACGCCTCACCCGGCCTGTTGCTAGAGAGTGAGCTGATTGCTCGCCCACTCAACGGCCTCAGAGGCAATGGAGAGGGCGGCGTCGCGATCAAGTGGTTCCAGCATTTCGTACCGCAACTGTGCGGCCCAGGGTGTGAGCCAGCGGGCCTCACGAATCGAGTTGGGGACTTTGAGATCGTTGTCGATGGCGATATCTGCCAGCTCGCGAAGATCGTGGGAGCGCGGGAAGTCGATGTCTGCCAAAACGAGGGCGACCTTCAGAGTCTTCTCGACCGCCTGCTGAGCGTGGAAGCCCACGACATCATCAAGCATGTTGCCGTTCGCCAAGAGCACCCGGAGGGCGGCAAGATCGCTCTTGGCTCGTTCTAGCAGCAGCTCTGCGTACTCGCGCTGGTCAGGAGTCGGAGCGGGCAACGATCCTGCCCTCCCGTAGCGCATGGTGGACCATTGTCCCGCGCACTTTCGCTCGTCGTGCTGCCAGATCTTCGTCCATAACGATCACATCGACTGGACAGCCAATCCGTCCGACAGCGTCACGCAGGCGGACAGCCTCCGCGACGCGGTTCTCCACGCTACGCTCGATCACCAAGAAATCCAGATCACTGTCCCGTGTCATCTCTCCTCGGGCAGCTGATCCGAACAGGATCACCCGAGCAGGCGAAGCCGCAGCGTCTGCGAGCCGCTGCCCTGCAAGCTGGACCAACTCCTGGGTGGTCATGACGAGGACAGCCTACCTACAGTCGCCGAGCGACCTAGCGCAGATTGCCGTGCTACATATCCCGCGTCGGCCAGGCCGCTGCTATTGACGGTTCATACGCGACACCAAACCTCCGGCGAAATGGAGCTAGCCGGGCTCGAACCGGCGACCTTCTGGCTGCCAGCCAGACGCTCTCCCAACTGAGCTATAGCCCCAGGGTCATCGACTGCCAAGTTTATCCAGACTCGAGGCGGTCGGCGCGAGCCCGCGTTGCATCTGGCTGACGACCTTTCCAAGCTCGTAGTCAGAGCTATCACGGGTTGGACATTAGATTCCTCCGTATGACGTGAGATACGCGTGTGTGACAACTCTGCGCCAAACGTTGTGACAGACCGCCAGTGGCTGAGGGCTCGATTCGGGGTTTGGCAGGAATCGTTGGAAATCCGTCCTTGCGGACAGCCACGCAATAGGTCACGATCCCGAGCAATGCCCCGCCCATGCCCTCCGCGTAACGTCGTGATCCTGGTGTACCCGGGCGTGCAGAGCCTGGACGTGACCGGGCCACTAGAGGTGTTCAGCGGGGCCCAACTGCTGCTGGAAGCTGGGCATCGCCGAGTACCGGCCGGGCAGCCACTCGCCGAGGCAAGACGCGATGAGGTCACAGCCCGTGGCTACATCACCACCGTCGTCAGCACCGACGGCGCCCCGGTGGCAACCTCCAGCGGCCTGACGATCGTCCCCCACACAGACCTCCACCACGCGCCCGCGAAGATCGACACACTGCTCGTCGCCGGCGGCGCCGGGGCGGAGCAGGCGTGCGCAGACCCCGTGCTGATCGAGTGGATCGCCGACCGCGCGCCGATCGCGCGCCGCGTCGCATCGGTGTGCACCGGCGCATTCCTGCTCGCCGCGGCCGGCCTGTTGGACGGGCGGCGCGCGACCACGCACTGGGCGGCGGCGGCGGAGCTCGCGCGTCGCCACCCGCGGGTGGCGGTGGATCCCGAGCCGATCTTCGTGCGCGACGGGCAGGTGTGGACCTCGGCGGGGGTCACCGCCGGGATGGACCTTGCGCTGGCGATGGTCGAGGAGGATCTGGACCGCGACGCGGCGCTCACGATCGCGCGCCACCTCGTGCTGTTCCTGCGCCGGCCGGGCAACCAGTCGCAGTTCAGCGCCACGCTCGCCACGCACGCGCCCTCGCGCCAGGGCCTGCGCGAGGTGCAGCGCTACGCGGTGGAGAACCTCGCGGCGGACCTGACGGTGGAGGCGTTGGCGCAGCTCGCCCATATGAGCCCGCGCCACTTCGCGCGCAGCTTCCGCGCCGAGGTGGGGCTCACGCCCGCCCGCTACGTGGAGCGCCTGCGCCTGGAGGCCGCCCGGCGGCGACTGGAGGAGAGTGAGGAGCCGGTGGCCGCCGTTGCCCTTGCCTGCGGCTTCGGTACCGCCGAGACGATGCGCCGGGCGTTCCTACGTGCGCTCGGAGTCGGACCCGCCGAGTACCGCCGCCGTTTTCACACCGCAGCAACCGTGCAGAGCATCGGGACCCCGGCCGCTGCCGTTGCGCGGACTGCCGCCACCGCGCCTGCCGCCTGACGCGGCGCAATCGTGCGGGCTCCACACCGGAACCCGACGACAAGATCACCCACCTCCCACCCTCTCGACCACCAAGGAGCGCACATGCAGATCGCCATCCTCATCTACGACCGCCTCACCGCGCTGGACGCGGTGGGCCCCTACGAGGTCCTCAGCCGCCTGCCGGGTGCCGAGCTGACGTTCGTCGCGCAGGAGCCGGGGCCCAAGCGGACCGACACCGGCCGTCTCGCGCTGGTCGCCGACGCCTCGCTGGCGGAGATCCCCCACCCCGACGTGGTGCTGGTGCCTGGGGGGCCCGCCCAGGCGGAGCTGATGGAAGACGGCCCCCTGCACGAGTGGCTGCGTGCGGCGCACGAGACCTCGACGTGGACCACCTCGGTGTGCACCGGCTCGCTGATCCTCGCCGCTGCGGGCGTGCTCGAAGGCCGGCGCGCCACCACCCACTGGCAGGCGCTGGAGGAGCTGCGCCGGCTGGGAGTGGAGACGGTGGAGGAGCGCGTGGTGTTCGACGGCAAGCTCGCCACCGCCGCCGGGGTGTCGGCGGGGATCGACATGGCGCTCGCGCTCGTGGCCAGGATCGCCGGCGAGCAGGTTGCGCAGGCGATCCAGCTGGGCATCGAGTACGACCCCCAGCCGCCGTTCGACGCCGGCTCGCCGCACAAGGCGCCCGCGGCGATCGTCGAGGCGGTGCGCGCCCACTCGCGCTTTGAATCCGTGTCCGCCTGACGCGATTGCGCGGGTCGGAGTAGTCTCGATGAACCCAACGCGAGGAGGATGGAGATATGGCTGGTGAGGCGCTGTTCCTGGGTTGGGGCCCCGTGGTGAGGGGCCGCGAGCAGACGGCTTTCAAGGTCTTCCAGGAGACCATCGAATACTACGGCCGACTGCAGCAGGAAGGAAAGATCGACAGCTTCGAGCCGGTGCTGATCGCGCCGCACGGGGGCGACCTCGGCGGCTTCGTGCTGCTGCGCGGCGAGCGCGGCAAGCTGGATGAGGTTCGCACGAGCGAAGAGTTCGAACGGGCCGTGGTGCGCGCCGCGACCGTGGTCGACAACGTGGGCGTGATCAACGCCTTTACGGGCCAGGCGCTCGGTGAAGCGATGGGCCGCTTCCAGTCGGTGTCGGAGGAACTGGTTTGAACGCATAGACGATGACCTGAGGACTCGCGCGAGCGTTCCGTCGGGGGGCGCTCGATAACCTCCGGCGGAGATGACCGAGCAACGGTATGACCCGCAGCAGATCGAGCCCCGCTGGCAGGCGGTGTGGGCGCAGGAGCGCACGTGGGAGGTGTCCAACGAGCCGGCGGGGACGGGGAACGCCGCCCAGCTGGCCTCGCCTGGGAACGGCGCCCACCCGCCGCACCCCAAGTCGTACGTGCTCGAGATGCTGCCCTACCCCAGCGGGGAGCCCCACATCGGGCACCTGAAGGTGTACTCGGTGGGGGACGCGCTCGCGCACTTCCACCGCCGCCTCGGCCACCGGGTGCTGCACCCGATGGGCTACGACGCGTTCGGGCTGCCGGCGGAGAACCACGCGATCAACACCGGCGTCAACCCGCGGGAGTCGACCGCTGCCTCGATCGCCTCCTTCCAGCGTCAGTTCCGCGAATGGGGGATCTCGATCGACTGGTCGCGCGAGCTCGCCACGAGCGAACCGAGCTACTACCGCTGGACGCAGTGGATCTTCCTGCAGCTGCTGCACGCCGGCCTTGCCTACCGCAAGGAGGCGGCCGTGAAGTGGTGCCCCCACGACCAGACCGTGCTCGCCAACGAGCAGGTCGTCGACGGCCACTGCGAGCGGTGTGGCGCGGAGGTCGAAATCCGCCAGCTGGAGCAGTGGTTCCTGCGCATCACCGACTACGCCGAGCGGCTGCTGGGGGACCTCGACGGGATCGAGTGGCCGGAGCACGTGAAGACGATGCAGCGCAACTGGATCGGGCGCTCCGAGGGCGCGGAAGTGATGTTCCGCTGCGATGATCTGGGTCCCGCCCACCCCGCCCGCCCCGCCCGGGTGGGCGGGACCCCGATCGACTACCCCGTGTTCACGACCCGCCCCGACACGCTGTTCGGCGCGACCTTCTTCGTGATGGCCCCCGAGCACCCCGACGTGCTGCGCCTCGCCGAGGGCACCGAGCACGAACAGGCGGTGCGTGAGTACGTGAACCACGCGCTGACGGAGTCCAACGAGGAGCGGGGCGCCGCCGACAAGCCGAAGACGGGCGTGGCGCTGGGGCGCACCGTCACCAACCCCGTCAACGGCGAGCAGATCCCGATGTACGTGGCTGATTATGTGCTGATGGAGTACGGCACCGGCGCGATCATGGCGGTGCCGGGGCACGACGAGCGCGACTACGCGTTCGCGCGTGCGCAGGGGCTGGCGATCCGTCGAGTGATCGCGGGGGCCTCGGAGCCCCCGCCGGCGGACTTCTCGTTGACGGAGCCAAGCCCCGAGCCGGGTGCCGGTTCGAGTCCTCAGCCCGGCGCTGAGTCAAGTGCCGAGCCCGGCGATCCTGGCTCTGTCCAGCGTGCCTGGGAGCGCTCGGATCGCAGCCTCCCCTACATCGGCGACGGACCGCTGGTCAACTCGCACGCCGACTTCGACGGCATGGGCAACCGTGAGGCGCTGGCGGCGATCGTGCAGTGGCTGGACCGCGAGGGCAAGGGCCACGCCTCGGTCAACTACCGCCTGCGCGACTGGCTGGTGTCGCGCCAGCGTTACTGGGGCTGCCCGATCCCGGTGGTGTACTGCGAACGCTGCGGGATGGTGCCGGTGCCCGAGGAGCAGCTCCCGGTGGAGCTGCCGGAGATCGAGGACTACGCCCCGCGCGGGCGCTCGCCGCTGGCGGCTGCCACCGAGTGGGTCACCACGCGCTGCCCCGCCTGCGACGGGGAGGCCCGGCGCGAGACCGACACGATGGACACGTTCGTGGACTCCTCGTGGTACTTCCTGCGCTACTGCGACGCCGCCAACGACGAGGCCGCGTGGGACCCGGCGGTGCTGCGCAAATGGATGCCGGTGGACCAGTACATCGGCGGCGTGGAGCACGCGATCCTGCACCTGATGTACGCGCGCTTCTTCACCAAGGCGCTCGCGGACCTCGGCCACCTCGACTTCCAGGAGCCCTTCCAGGCGCTGTTCACGCAGGGGATGGTCACCAAGGACGGCGCGAAGATGAGCAAGTCCCGCGGCAACGTCGTCTCGCCTGCCGCGATCGTCGAGCGCTACGGCGCCGACACGGCGCGCTGCTACATCCTGTTCATCGCGCCCCCCGACCAGGATGCCGACTGGTCGGATGACGGCATCGAGGGGGTGCACCGCTTCCTCAGCCGGCTGTGGCGACTGGCAGCGGAGGTCGCCGAGCAAGAGGGGGAGGGATCCCCGCCGCATGCGGCGGGGTCGGCAGGGCCGCATGCGGCCCTGCCCGGGACGGCGCATGCGCCGTCCCGCCAGTCGGCGCATGCGCCGACTGGAACAGCATCAGCCTCTCAGGCGCACGCCGGCACCCTGCCTGATGCGGCGCAGGCGCCAACTGGAACAGATCTCGAAGGGGACGATCTCAAGTTGCTGCGCAAGACGCACTGGGCGATCGACAAGGTTTCGACCGACCTGCGTCGCTTCGCGTTCAACACCGCGATCGCCGCGGTGATGGAGCTGCTGAACGAATGCTCACGGCTACGCGAGCGGGCATCGACGGCCACCCTGCGCTTCGCGCTCGCGACCGCCGCCTCGCTGATCTTCCCGTTCGCCCCGCATCTGGGCGCCGACGTCTACGAGCGGTTGACGGGGGAGCGGGTGTGGGAGCAGCCGTGGCCGCAGGCCGACCCCGCGCTGCTGGAGCGCGAGGAGTACGAGCTGGTGTGCCAAGTCAACGGCAAGCTGCGCGACCGCGTGTCCGCTCCCGCCGACGCCACCCCCGAGCAGCTCAAGGCGCTGTGCCGCGCAGCGCCCAACGCGCGAGCGCACCTCGACGGCAAGGAGATCGTCAAGGAAATAGTGGTGCCGGGCAAGCTGGTGAACCTCGTCGTCCGATAGGCGGCGCGAGGCGGCGTCCTCGGTCGCTCGCGTGCAAAGCACGCCACGCTCCCTGCGTCCTGGCCTCGCTTGCCTCTCGAACGACGAGGGCAGTGCCGCGTACACTCGGGGCTGATGCCAGACCTGAAGCCTGCCTATCTGATCCACGGTGACGACCATGGCGCGGTCGCCGAGCGCCGCGCGGGGCTGCAGGCGTTGGCGCTGAAGCAGGGAGACGCGGGCAGCGTCGAAGCGCTCCCCGGCGAGGCCGCCACCCCCGCTGGCGTGGCGCAGGCGCTGGCGGCGCTGACGTTCGCGATCGGCCGGCGGGTGATCGTCGTCGACGGCGTGGAGCGCTGGAAGCAGGCGGAGGTCGAGCAGCACCTGGTGCCCGCGCTGAAGGAGATGCCACCCGACACGACCGTCGCGTTGTTCGCGCGCGAGGAGGGCCGCACGAAGGCGCCCGCTGGGGTGCACGCGGCCGTGAAGGCGGCGAAGGGGCAGATCGTCGCGCAGGGCACCGTCAAGCCGTGGGAGCTGCCCAAGTGGGCGCGCGAGCAGGCGGCCCGTCTCGGCTTGGCGCTCGACCAGGCCGCGGCGAAGGCTCTCGTTGCGCAGGTGGGGGAGCGCCAGCAGCGGATCCTGCGCGAGCTGGAGAAGCTCGCCCTCGAACTTGCGGCTGCAACGGATGCCACGGGCACCGTCGCTGCCGCTGGCACAGCCACCGCCACGGCCGCTACCGCCACGGCGATTGCCACAGACACGGGGACCGCCGCGGCAGCCAAAGGCACAGCGGCCGCCAAGCCGATCCGCGTGAGTGCGGAGCTGATCGAGGAGCGCGCCGCGCATTCGGCCGAGCGACGTGTGTTCGTGCTCGCCGATTCGCTCGTCGGCGGCGACGCGCGCGAGGCGACGCTCACCTACCTGCGCCTGCGCCGCCAGGGCGAGCGCCTCGGCGGCCTCGGCTACCTGATGGCCTCGCGTGTACGCGAGGCGCTTGCGGTCGCGCTGCGCCTGCAGGCGGGGGAGTCGGCGGCCGAGGTGAAGCGCACCTTGCGGATGCCCTCGCGCGCTGCCGAGCGCTTCGTCGCGGACGTCGCCCGCGCCGACCCCGAGCGGCTGCGCGCCGCGCTCGGCGTGCTCGCCGACCTCGAGCTGGACACGCGCGGCGGGGCGGAGCTGCGCGCCGGTCGTTCGCGGCTCTCCGGGCTGCACGAAGACACGCTCGCACTGCGGGCGATTGTGGCTATCGCCGGCTAGCGTCGGGGCATTTGAGGGGCGTCGGTTGTATCTACTTTTCAGACCCTACGCTTCATTTTGTGAAGTGTAGGGCCGCCAAAAGACACAACTCCGCCTCCTCGCCTTCCCGGCAGACGTCGGCTAGGACTTGCCGGCGAGCACGCGCGCGGCGCGGCTCTTCTTGCGCGCGCCGGTGTTGCGGTGCAGGGCACCGCGCTTCACAGCGGTGTCGATGCGGCTGACCAACGCGCGGTGCTCGGTCTCGGCGGTCTGTGCGTCGCCGCCCTGCACCGCCGCCTCCAGGCGCCGGAAGAGCGTCTTGATCGCGGATGTGTAGCGACGGTTCTCCAGCCGCTCGCGCTCCGAGCGCAGGATTCGCTTCTTCTGTGAGTGAATGTTTGCCATCGCGGAGCGCCGTACTATAGCGGCCTTGTCTGCCACCGATGAGCCCCCCACCGAGTCGCTGAGCATCGAGGGCGCGGACGGCCAAGCCGAGAGTGGTGTGGATCGGGAGGGGGTCGAGGATCGAAGGGCCGCCGCGGCAGGGCGAGAGGGTGCGGGAGATCGGCTGGGAGCAACCGTGGCGGGGAGAGGGCGTGCGGGGGAGGGTAAGGAGGCCGCAGCGGCGGGACGAGGTGGTGCGGGGGAGGGTCACGAGGCCACCACGGCGGGCGGGGATCCGGTCGGCGCCGGTCCCCGAGGCGGCGGCGAACGCGTGGCTCGCAACACCGCGATCTTCTCGATCCTCACGATGTTCTCGCGGGTGGCGGGCCTCGGGCGGGAAATCCTGGCGGCCAGCTTCTTCGGTACCTCCGGCCCCGCGTCGGCGTTCACGCTCGCCAACCTCGTCCCCAACCTCGTCGCCAACCTCTTCGCCCAGGCGGCTCTGTCGGCCGCGTTCGTACCGGTCTTCACCGACTTGCTCCAGCAGGGCCGCCGCCGCGAGGCCTTCCGGTTGGCGTCCACGCTGTTCTGGATCATGCTGATCGCGCTCGCCGCGATCACAGCCTTCTTCGAGCTCACCGCCGGGGTGATCATGCCGCTGTTCACCGGCCCCACCTTCGGCACGGCGCTCGACACCCTCACCGTGGGGCTCTCGCAAGTGCTGTTCCCAGTGGTGCTGCTGCTCGGCTTGACCGGCCTGCTGGTGGGGATCCTGCAGTCCTACGAACACTTCACGATCCCCGCGCTCGCGCCCGCGGTGTGGAACATCGTGATCATCGTCGCGCTGGTGGCGCTGCGCCACGACTTCCACGGCGAAGACGAGATCTACGCCTACGCGATCGGCATCCTGATCGCCACGGCCGTGCAGTTTGCGATGGCGCTCGGGGCGCTCGCGAGGATCGACTTCCGCCTGCAGTTCTCGATCGACTGGCACGACCCCCGCATCCGCCAGGTGTTCATCCTGATGCTCCCCGTCACGATCGGCTTGGGGATCGTCAACCTCGACCAGTTCATCAACGCCGCCTTCGGCACGCTCGTCAGCAAAGAAGCCCCGCGCGCGATCGAAAACGCCTTCCGCGTGTACATGTTGCCCCAGGGGATCTTCAGCGTGGCGGTCGCCACGGTGCTGTTCCCCACGCTCAGCCGCATGGCCTCGCGCCGAGATCCGGGGGGGATGCGCCGCGCAGTCGGGGTCGGGATGCGCCAGATCAACCTGCTGCTGATCCCTGCCGCCGCGTTCATGATCGTGCTCACGACCCCGATCGTGCGGCTGCTCTACGAACGCGGCAGCTTCGATGCCGCATCGACCCATCTCGTCTCGATCGCGCTCTTCTGGTTTGCGTTCTCGCTGCCCTTCGGGGGGTTGAATCTGCTGCTGACGCGCACCTTCTTCGCGGTGCAGCGTCCCTGGATCCCCACCAGCCTGGCGGCGCTCAACATGATCGTGGACATCATCGTCTCGCTCTCGCTCTACCGACCGCTGGGGATCGCGGGGCTGATCATCGGCACGGTGTCGGCCAACGTGGTGATGACCGCGCTGCAGGTGCGCCGCCTGCGGATCGGCTTCAACGGACGCCTGGAAGGCGCGCAGACGACGATGATCACCGCCCGCATCCTGATCGCTTCGGCCCTCCTCGGGGGCGTGGCGTGGGTGGTGTGGTACGCGCTCAACTCGCTGCTCGGCGGCTCGCTGCCGGCCCAGATCGTGAGCGTCGGCGGCGCCGGCGTGGCGGGGACGTTGGTGTACATGCGCGCGGTGCTCGCGATGCGCGTCCCCGAGGCCCACCAGGTGAGCCGCCTGATCCGCACCCAGCTTGGCCGGGCGTGACGCGAGCCTCGCATTTAAATTCACGGCGGGCGCCCGCTCATGCCGCGGCGTGGGCTACGTTCGGCACAGAAATGCGACCGGGCGGGCCGTGAGGCCCGCCCGGAGGCACCCGGTCATAGATCGCCGCTGAACTACTACGTCCCAGGACTTGCGTGTCTTATTGCCTGGGCGGCATGACACTCTCGGCCACTAGGACTGGCCGCCACCCCGAAGGCTGGCGCGTTGCCCAGCTTGGGTCTTGCGACCCTGGTCGAGTAGGCAATCCGCCGGGTCTCCAAGGATAGGGCACATCGGGAAGCCTGCCAAGGAACATCGGGGGGCCTGCCAATCTAGAGTCTGTCTCGGGGGGAGAGCAGGCCCTCCCCCCGAGCCCCCTCCCCCTTAGGACGTCAAGATGGACCAACAGCACATCCGCACTTGAGCTGGGGGAGGGCAGGCCCTCCCCCCGAGCCCCCTCCCCCTTAGGACGTCAAGATGGACCAACAGCACATCCGCACTTGAGCTGGGGGAGGGCAGGCCCTCCCCCAGTACCCCCTCCCAATAGGACTACAAGATGGACCAACAGCACATCCGCAACTTCTCGATCATCGCGCACATCGACCACGGCAAGTCCACGCTCGCTGACAGGATCCTCGAGCTGACGCACACCGTGGATCAGCGCGAGATGCGCGCGCAGGTGCTGGACTCGATGGACCTCGAGCGCGAGCGCGGCATCACGATCAAGGCGCAGGCGGTGCGGGTCTTCTACGAGAGCGCCTCTGGGCAGACCTACCAGCTTCACCTGATCGACACGCCCGGGCACGTGGACTTCACCTACGAGGTGTCGCGTTCGCTGGCCGCCTGCGAGGGCGCGCTGCTGGTGGTCGACGCCTCCCAGGGTGTGGAGGCGCAGACCGTCGCCAACACCTACCTCGCGGTGGACGCGGGCCTCGAGCTGATCCCCTGCCTGAACAAGCTCGACCTCCCCGGCGCCGAGCCCGAGCGGGTGGCGGGCGAAGTGGCGGAGCTGATCGGCGAGCCGCCGGAAGCGATCCTGCGCATCTCCGGCAAGACCGGCGCCGGCGTCGTGGAGGTGCTGGAGCAGCTGGTCGCCCGCGTCCCGCCGCCCGCCGGCGACCCCGAGGCGCCGCCGCGCGCGCTGATCTTCGACTCCGAGTTCGACCAGTACAGAGGCGTGATCGCCTACATCCGCGTCGTCGACGGGGTGTTCCGCAAGGGTGCGCCGATCAGAGCGATGGCGAGCGGGCTGCACGCCGACATCGACGACATCGGCTGCTTCTCGCCGCAGATGATGCCCACCGACCAGCTCGCCGCGGGCGAGGTCGGGTATTTGATCACGGGGGTGAAGGACGTCTCACAGCTGCGGGTCGGAGACACGCTCACCACGCGCGCCGGCGAAGCGACCGAGGCGCTGCCGGGGTATCGCGAGGTGAAGCCGATGGTGTTCTGCGGCCTTTTCCCGATCGACTCCGACGCCTATGCCGACCTGCGCGACGCGTTGGAAAAGCTGACGCTCAACGACGCCGCCCTCTCGTGGGTGCCGGAGACCTCGGACGCGCTTGGCTTCGGCTTTCGCTGCGGCTTCCTGGGGCTGCTGCACATGGACATCGTGAAAGAGCGCTTGGAACGCGAGTACGACCTCGAGCTGATGGCGACGATGCCCTCCGTGGAGTTCGACCTGACGCTCACCAACGGGGAGGAGCTGGAGGTGCACAACCCCTCCGACATGCCCGACCCCGGCACGATCGCGGAGATCAGGGAGCCGTTCATCAAGGCCCAGATCATCGCCCCGCGCGAGCACGTGGGGGCGATCATGGAGCTCTGCCAGGAGCGCCGCGGGGTGCACGTGGGGATGCACTACCTCTCGCCCGAGCGGGTACAGCTCACCTACGACCTGCCGCTCGTGGAAATCGTGCTCGACTTCTTCGACCAGCTGAAGTCGCGCACGCGCGGGTATGCCTCGCTGGACTACGAGCTCGACGGGATGAAGCCCTCCAATCTCGTCAAGCTCGACGTGCTGCTCGCCGGCGACGCGGTGGACGCGCTCTCGATGGTCGTCCACCGCGACAAGGCATACGAGGTCGGCCGGGCGCTCGCGGAGCGCCTGCGCAAGCGCATCCCCCGCCAGCAGTACGACGTGCCGATCCAGGCGGCAGTGGGCTCGCACATCATCGCCCGCGAGACAGTGAAGGCGTTCCGCAAGGACGTGATCGCGAAGTGCTACGGGGGCGACATAACACGCAAGAAAAAGCTGCTGGAGAAGCAGAAGGAGGGCAAGAAGCGGATGAAGCAGGTCGGCCGCGTGGAGGTCCCCCAGGAGGCGTTCCTGGCGGTGTTGGAGCTCGGGGAGGAGTCGAAGTGAGGCTGCTGTTCGTGTGCCTCGGCAACATCTGCCGCTCGCCGACCGCGGAGGGCGTGATGCGCGCGCTCGTGTGCGAAGCCGGGCTGCAGGAGCGCATCGCGCTGGACAGCGCCGGGACGGGGGGATGGCATGTGGGAGAATCGCCCGACGCCCGTGCCACGGAGGCCGCCGGGCGGCGGGGCATCGCGCTGGAAGGAGCCGCCAGGAAGGTGCGGCCCCGCGACTTCGAGGAGTTCGACCTGATCCTCGCGATGGACGCCAGCAACCTGCGCGATCTGCGGCGCATGGCTCCCGACGACCAAGCGCGGGAGAAGGTGAGGCTGCTGCGCGAATGGGGGCGGGCGGGATCCCAATCTTCCGAAGGTGACCTCGACGTGCCCGACCCCTACTACGGCGGGCCGGGCGGCTTCGACGAGGTGCTCGACCTGGTGCAGGCGTCCTGCGCTTCGCTGCTCGAGCAGCTGCAACCGAAGCCGGGTGACGCGCGCCTTCGGGGTGAGTCTCCGTCTCGGCCAACGTGAGTCTTCCGCCGGGAGCCACCAACGTCCTGCGCGTGGGCGGCGGCGACATCAACGAGGCGTGGCGCGTCACGCTCGCCGACGGTCGCGAGGCGTTCGTCAAGACCCGCCCTGACGCCGGCCCGCAGGAGTACGCCACGGAGGCGCGTGGCCTGCAATGGCTGGCCGAGCCGGGGGCGCTGCGCACGCCGCCGGTACTGGAGGTGGCAGAGAACTACCTCGTGCTCGAATGGGTGCAGCAGGGCAGCCTGAGCGCGGATGGTGCCGAGGAGCTCGGCCGTGGCTTGGCGCTCACGCACGCCGCCGGTGCACCCGCGTTTGGCGCCGCCGCGCCCGGAGCTCCCGGCGCTGTGCCCGCCACGGAGCATCACCAAACGGATGGCGAGAGCGACGCGGCGGCCTCGACCTTCGGCTCGCTGCGACTCCCCAACGACCCCACCCCTGACTGGCCGGCCTTCTACGCCCAGCGGCGCCTGCTCCCGCTGGCGGCGATCGCCCGCGAGCGTGGTGCCCTCTCGGAGCGCGGGGCGCACGCCGTGGAGGCAGTGTGCGAGCGCCTACCATCGCTTGCCGGCCCACCAGAGCCACCAGCGAGACTGCACGGGGATCTTTGGGGCGGCAACGCGATGGCCGACGCCGAGGGCCGCCCGTGGCTGATCGATCCCTCCGCCTATGGTGGCCACCGGGAGGTGGATCTCGCCATGCTGCGGCTGTTCGGTGCCCCTTCGCCGCGCATCTTTGCGGCCTACGAGGAGGCCACCCCGCTCGCCGAAGGCTGGGAGGAGCGCGTGGAGCTGTGGCAGCTTCTGCCGCTGCTGGTGCACGCGGTGCTGTTCGGCGGCTCCTACGTCGCCGCGGCCGAACAGGTCGCCCGTCGCTACGCCAGCTGAGGTCCCATCCTGGACGGTGTGTCGGAGTAGAGAGGTGTGCGGGCCGACACCTACAGCGAGCGCCGCCGGCTGTACCTGTTGGCGCGCGTGCTGGTCAAGCGCCACTACCGTCGGCGGCTGACGCTGAACGCGGTGGCGCGCGCGCTCTCGTGCTCGCCGCGCCAGCTGCAGCGCGCGTACGCGCAGTTCGGGGACACCACCTTCCAGGAGGATCTCACCGAGCGCCGGATGACCGCGGCGGCTGAACTGCTGGCCGAGCAGCCGCTGTCGGTGCGTGACGTGGCACGGCTGGTCGGCTACAGCGGCGGCTCGCACTTCGCGCGTGCCTTCCATCGCCGCTACGGCCTCTCACCGGCGCACTTCCGCGAGCGTGCGCGCCGCCGGGTGAGGAGCCGTGGGTGAGACCAGGACATGCACACGCGCGCGGGGCGGGCGGTGGTTCTGGTTTACCCCGACGGCGAAGAGCGGATCATCGAGCCGCGTAAGCCGCGGTCTGCTCAACCGTGACGCACTCCGCGCGGGGCAGACGCACTCGCATCGACGTGCCCCCGCCCGGGGCGGCTTCGGCGGCGATGCTGCCGCCGTGCTGCTCCACCACTTGGCGCACGATCGCCAGGCCCAGTCCCGACCCCGGCCGCCCGCGCGCCTCGGCGCCGCGGTAGAAGCGGTCGAAGATGTGCGGGAGATCCTCGGCGGCGATCCCGGGCCCGTGGTCGCGCACGGTGAGCTGCGCTCCCTCTCCCGGTCGGTCGGCCGTTGCCAGGTGAATCTCGATCCCCGCGCCGGGCGGGCTGTACTTGACGGCGTTGTCGATCAGGTTGTTGATCGCCCGCCCCAGCCGCGCGGGAACGCCCGGCAGCACCATCGGCTCGAGCTCGACGCTCAGCGGCGTGTCGGAGCCCACCCAGCCCGCGAGCCGGCGTGCGCGCTCGACGGCCTCGCGCACGACCTGATCGAGGCGCACGTCCTCGGTATTCGCCGGGGGCTCCTCGCCGCGGGCGAGATCGATCAGGTCGCCCACCAGCAGCGTGAGCTCCTCGATCTGCTCGATCACCTCCGCGAACAGCTGCTCACGATCGGCGGGGTCGATGTTGGGGGCCTGCTGGAGGATCTCGATGTTGGTGCGCAGGCTGGTGATCGGAGTGCGCAGCTCGTGCGAGGCGTCGGCGACGAGCTGGCGCTGGGCGTGCACGGAGGCGTCGAGCGCGCTCATCGAGCGCTCCAGCGCGTCGAGCATCGCGTTGAAGCTCACCGCGAGGCGCCCGATCTCATCGGCGTGGCCGACTTGCTCGGCGCCGTCGGTGTCGATCCGCTCGGAGAGGTCCTGCGTGCGTGCGACGTGCTCGGCGGCGCGCGTGAGGCGCCCGACGGGAGCGACGACAGCGTCGGCGACCAGCCGTCCGAGCAGCGCCGCGAGCGCGATCCCGCCCAACGCGATCAGCAGCAGGATCAGACGCAGCCGGCGCAGCAGATGGTCGTCTTCGGTGAGCGGCTGCGCGAACTGCACCGCCAAACCGGGCTTGCTGGCGGTGGCTGGGCGCACCCCCTCGGTGAGGATTCGCAGGTGGGTGCCGCCCACACTCGCGCTCTGCAGGGACGAGCCTCTGCCCTTGGCGGCGAGCGCGCGCGTGGTGGCGCCCACCGGCAGCGTCACGCCGCCGCGATTGGAGAGCACGTTGCCACTGGAGTTGACCAGCTGCTGGTAGCCCTGCACCTGGTTGGGGCGCGGGGGGAGGTTGCCGAAAGGGTTGAAGTGCGTCGCTTCGCCGCCGCCCAGGAAGGGTGCGAGTCCCGTGTCCGCCTCGTGTTTGAGCCGCAGGCCCGCGTTGTGTGCGCGGTCGCGCAGCTGCGCGTCGACCTGCGCGCGCAGCTGGTGGGCGACCAGCAGGTAGGTGAGCGCGGAGGCCAGCACCACCGCGATCGCGACCGCGGCCGCGGCGAGCAGTGCGCTGCGCCGGCGAAAGCTCGTCGCACGTCACGGCCCCCGCAGGATGTAGCCGACGCCGCGTACGGTGTGCAGCAGCCGCGGCTCGTCCTCGGCCTCGGTCTTGCGGCGCAGGTAGCCCATGTACACGCCGAGCGAGTTGGAGGTCGCGCCGAAGTCGTAACCCCACACGTGCTCGAAGATCACCGAGCGCGTGAGCACCTGGCGGGGATGGCGCAGAAACAGCTCCAGCAGCAGGAACTCGGTGCGGGTCAGGTGCAGTGGGCGCTCCCCGCGGAAGGCCTCGTGCGCGAGGCGATCGAGGCGCAGGTCGGCGAAGGCGAGCGCCTGCTCCTGCTCATCCTCGCCGGTGCGGCGCAGCAACGCGCGCAGGCGAGCCATCAGCTCACGCAGCGCAAACGGCTTCACGAGGTAGTCGTCGGCGCCCGCGTCCAGCCCGGCGACGCGGTCGTCGATCTCCCCGCGCGCGGTGAGCATCAGCACCGGCGTGCGGTCGCCGCCGCTGCGCATCTGTCGGCAGACCTCCAAGCCGTCGACGCGGGGCATCGAGACGTCGAGCACCACGGCGTCGTAGGGATCGGCGCCGAGGCGCTCCAGCGCCCGGGCGCCATCTGCCGCCTGCTCGACCTCGTAGCGTTCGAGCGTGAGCGCCCGCGAGAGCGCCTGCTGGACGGCTGGCTCGTCGTCGACGACGAGGATGCGCGCGTGTTCGGCCATGATGGGTAGTGAGCGGGTGAGGGTTGGGCGGCTACGTATGCACGACAGTGCCTCCAACCGTCGCGAGCTACCAGGCTAATACTGTGGTGAAGAGAGATCGAAGAATCAACGAAGAGGGGGCCACCGTCGCGGTGGAGAGCAGCGCGGTGCAGAAACATGGGTCTGTGGACGTGGTGGGCGTGAGCGTGAGCGAAGAGGCCATGCGGGTACAGGGATCGGCGGGCGCCGGCCCGCACGACGCCCGCGCGCTCGACGAGGAGACCGCGCGGGGACTGGCGGCGCAGTCGCGCAGGCTGCGCAACAGCATCATCAGCTTGGCGGTGTTCTTCGCGATCGTCGCTGGTCTGCTGCTGGCGGTGCCTGGTCTCAGGTCGGCGGGGGAGAAGATCACCGACGCGCAGCCGGGCTGGGTGGCGGTGGGCGTGGGGTTGGAGGTGCTCTCGTGCATTTCCTACGTCATTCTGTTCGGGCTGGTGTTCGGACGGCTGAGCCGCAGCCTCAGCCGGCGCCTCTCGCTGGCGGAGCTGGCCGTCAACTCCGTGGTATCGGCGAGCGGGCTGGGGGGAATCGCGTTGGGCGCGTGGGTGCTGAGCACCAAGGGCGTGTCGGTGGAGAAGATCGCCAAGCGCTCGGTGCTGCTGTTCGTGATGACCAGTGCGGTGAACGTGTCCGCCGTGGTGCTTATCGGGGTGCCGATGTGGCTGGGGCTGTTGCCGGGCTCACGCAACCCACTGCTGACATTGCTGCCAGCGGCGGCGGCGGGGGCGACGATCCTCGGTACGCTGGCGGCCGCGCGCTGGGCGCGCCGGGCGGCGGAGCGGCGCAGCGGCGAGAACGGCCGCGCGGTGGTGGCGCTGGTTGCGCTCGGCGGCGGGGTGGAGGACGCGGTGGGGCTGATCCGCGCCCACGACTGGCGCCTCTTGGGAGCGGTGGGGTACTGCGTGTGGGACATCGCGTCCCTGCTCGCCTGTCTCGCGGCGTACGGCTCCACGCCGACGTTCTGGGCGGTGGCGATGGCCTACTTGGTGGGGATGCTGGCGAACTCGATCCCGATCCCGGGCGGCTTCTTCGCGGTGGAAGGAGGCATCGTGGGGATGCTGCTGCTGTTCGGTGTGCGCCCCGGCTCGACGGTGCTGGCGGCGGTCGTCACCTACCGCGCGATCTCGCTGTGGGTGCCGGCGCTGATCGGGACGGTCGCCTTTCTCAGCCTGCGTGGGGAAATTGGCAAGCCGCTGCGCCCGCGGCCGGCGGGCACGTCTTAACCTTTGCCGAACAGAGCCCGGTCGATTTTCAGCGTGGCGGCAACCTTCTGGCAGGCGTGCCCTGGGAGATCGAGCAGCGCTGCCCGCACGGCTGCCGGCCGCGGCCCGGAAAGCCCCGGGCAGTAGACGGGCGGTGGCAACGCGCCCGCGGCGCTGCCGAGTGCATTGATTGGGCGCAGTGCTCGGATCGCGCGCAGCGCTTCGGAGAGGTCGTCGGAGAAAACCTCGATCGTGACGCGCCCGCTGTAAAGCTCCACCGTGTCGCCGCCGTTGTAGATGACCGCGGGGACGCCGCGCAGGATCGTGTTGCGCTGGGCGCCGAGCGAGGCGTTGGCCTGGCGGGTGTAGATCAACGTGGTGACCCGCAGCGGCAGTTCGCAGCCGCCGCCGCCGAGCGCGGAGGTCTTGCCGGGCAGGCAGTTGCCGTAGTACACGCTGTCGCCGATGCCACTGGTGTAGTTCTGGCGGCCGTCGGCGGCCACCAGCCGGTAGGAGCCGAAGCGGGGCCCAACCCAGTAGACGCGGTAGAAGGGGAAGGTCTGGGCTTCGGCGAGCTCGCGCACGGTCAGCGGTGCTGGCTGGCTGGTGGCGCAGCCGTCGGCGAATAGGGCGGCAGCGAGCAGAATGGCGACGAGCGAAGAGATGCGGAGGATGTTCACGCGACTTTCGGGCAGGTGGGCTGTTTGAGAGGTATAGATCCCGCGGGACAGGCAGAGGTTCAAAAAACTCGTGGGAGACTGGGGTCCGGTGGGGTAGCGCACCGGGCCCCAGTCGATCTTCGCATAGGGTGCCCTGAGATGGGGACGTACGTAGCGACAGCGTCCAAGCCGAGGGCGACCGGCCTACTTGGAGCGCGCGCCCCGTGGGGTGTCCTGACGGCGGCCGTGGGGGTGGCGGTGTGGCTGGTCGTGGATCCCCGCACGCCCGACCTGGCGGGGCAGGTGTACCGCGCCAACCTCTTCCGCGAAGCGGGCTTCCTGGTGTGGGACAGCCGCTGGTACGGGGGCCACAACATCCCCGGCTATAGCCTCGTGTTCCCGCCGCTGGGCGCGCTGGTGGGGGTGCGCGCGGTGGGTGCCGCGGCGGTGCTCGCCTCGGCGGCCCTGTTCGAACGGATCGCCGTGCGCGCGTACGGACGCGCCGCGCGGTGGGGAGCGGTGTGGTTTGCGCTGGCGGCGCTGGGGGACGCATGGAGTGGGCGGATCACGTTTGCCCTCGGGGTGAGCTTCGCGCTGGGGGCGGTGCTGGCGCTGATGCGCCGCCGTCTGCCGGCGGCGGCGACCCTCGCGGCGGTGTGCGCGGCGTGCAGCCCAGTGGCTGGCGTGTTGCTGGCGCTGGCGGGGCTCACGCACACGCTGGTCGCGCGTTCGCCTCGCAGCTTGCTGGTGCTGGGCGCTCCGACCGTCGTGGTGGTGGGTGTCCTGGCGGGGTTGTTCGGGGAGGGAGGATGGGAGCCTTACCCGCTGCTCTCGTTCCTGGCAACCGTGGCGGCGATCGCGGGGTTCCTGGTGGCGCTTCCGGACGGGCAGCGGCTGCTGTGGATCGGTGGCGTGGTGTACCTCGTGGCGTGCGTGGCGTGCGTGGCGGTGCACTCGCCGATGGGCGCCAACGTGGAGCGCTACGGGGTGCTGCTGGCCGGGCCGCTGCTGTTGTGCGCCCTCGTGGCAGCCGGTTGGGGTAGCTGGGGGCCCATCGAGGTGGAGGCTGACGGGGATCGCGGCGATCACGTAGGGCTGGGACGGCCGGCACGGGGATCGAATCCAGGCGGGCGGTGGCTCTCAGCGGTCGTTGTCGGCGCCCTGCTCGGCATCGGCGTGTGGACGGTGTGGGGGCCGGTGCGCGAAACGGAGGCGGTCGCGGGCAACCTCTCGACGAGCGCCTCCTACTACGTGCCGGTGGAGCGCTTCGTGGCCGCGCACGGCGGCAGCACGGTGAGGGTGGAGGTGCCGTTCACGCGCGGCCACTGGGAGGCGGCGTGGCTGGCGCCCCAGGTGTCGCTGGCAAGGGGCTGGGAGAAGCAGCTGGACGAGCGCTACGACGGGGTGCTGCTCGGCAGAGATCTGACGGCGGGCGACTACCACCGGTGGCTGGACGCGGAGGCGGTCCGTTATGTAGCGCTGCCGGACGCTCCGCTGGATCCCTCCAGCGCCGGCGAGAGCCGCCTGATCGAGGCGGGGCTGCCATACCTGCGCGCAGTGGAGCGCACGCGGCACTGGCGGATCTACGAAGTGCGCCACGCCACCCCGCTCGCCCAGGGTCCGGGCGCGCTCACCGCGGTGGGCCACGACTGGCTCTCGCTGCGCGCCCGCACGGCGGGGCGCTTCCTGGTGCGCGTGCGCTACACCCGCTACTTCACGGTGGCGGCAGGTGCGGCGTGCGTGGGGGAGGCGCCGGGCGGCTGGACCGAGGTGAGCGCCTCGCGGGCGGGTGCCGTGACGGTCGCCGCACGCTTCTCGCTTGGCCGCGCGCTGGGGTTGGCGGAGCGCTCCTGCCGGGCGTGAGGTGTGCGGTCGGTTTCACCTGACCGCGCCTCCCCGCCCGCCTTGGTGGTGTGCGGCGCGGTGGGCTCTGCCGGTTCTGGACCTCAGCCCGTGGGGGCGAGGTCGTAGAGGGCGGAGTAGCCCGTGAGGTAGACGCGCCGGCCGTCGCTGATCACGGGATCGAAGGCGCCGGTGTCCATCTGGAAGACCACGTGGCCGGTCGAGATTCCGAGGCCATAGGTGGTGTGCGTGCCGAGGTCGGAGAAGTACGCGACGTTGCCGAGGATCGTGGCGGACCCCGAGATCTTGCCGGCGGCGTCGTAGCTCCAGTCGACGTGCCCGGTGTGCGCATTGATCGCATAGAAGTTGCCGTCGTAGGAGCCCAGGTAGATCGTGGGCCCGAGGCCGGGCGCGTTGGTGACGGCGGGGGAGGCGTACACGTAGGCGCCGGTTTGGTAGGCCCAGTCGAGCGCGCCGGTGCGGGCGTCGTAGGCGTAGATGCGCCCGTCGGTGTTGCCGAGGAACACGCGGCCGTACACGACGGCGGCGGTCGAGTAGAAGGTGCCGCTGCCAAACAGCGCGCCTTCGGAGCTCGCCAGCCACAGCCGCTGCCCCGTACGCTCGCTGATCGCCTGGACGTGCCCGGAGTAGTCGCCGAAGTAGAGCACGCCGTTCACGACCGTGGGGCTGGCCTTGACGGCGCCGGCGGCGTGGTAGGTCCAAACGGTCTGTCCGGTGCGCGCGTCCAGCGCGTACACGGTGCCGTCTTCGGAGCCAAAGTACAGCCGGCCGTGGTCGAGCAGCGGCGAGGACTCGCTGCGCGAGGGTAGGTTGCGCGACCAGCGGATCGCGCCGTTGGTGACGTCGAGCGCGACGATGCGCCCTTCTTCGGATCCGGGAGCACGAGCGAGCACTGTCGTATACACCGTGTTGCCCCCGACGGCGGGGGAGGAGGCGGAGAGCGCGCCCAGGCCGCGGCTCCAGAGGACCTGCCCGTCCCACTTGTCGATCGCGGTCAGCACGCCGTTGTCGGTGAGCTGGAAGATCCGGTTTTCGGAGAGCACCGGCGGAAACTCGCGCAGCGAGCTGCCGCCCACCGCCCACACTTTCCTGAAAGGCGGGCGCAGGCTGGCGGGAGCCGGGTAGTAGCGGGCGTGGTTCTTGGTGTAGCCGTACAGCGGCCACGAAAACCGTTCGGGCCCGCGCTTGGGCAGCGTGGGGTTGGCCTGGGGCACGAAGCGGGCGTGCGGGTGATAGATGGAGCCGGTGCGGTTGCGCGCGTACACATAGCCGCCGAGCGCCATACCGGCGAGTACGAGCAGGACGGTGAGCGCGATCCAGCGGCGCTTCACGCGGCGATCTTGGAGGACGGGGAGGCCGCGGTGGCGGCTGTGGCGGCGGCAGTAGCGGGGCTGCCCAGCGCCGGGTAGGACTCGGCGGCGGAGGTTGTCTGAGCGCCCGTCACGGCAACCCCGCGTGCGCCGGTGGTGCCAGCGGCGGCGACCCCCACGCGCGACCCGCGGGAGCGCCCACCAGCGCGGACGTCCCGACCGGCTGCACCCTTACGCGCACCGGCTCCTTTCGCCCTGGGGCGCTGCGCGACGTGGGCGAGGAGCCGCGCGGTTGCCACCACCACCAGCCATGTGAGCGCGATCAGCAGCGGGATCAGGGTCACGCCGGCCACCAGTGCTACGACGTCGTGGCTGGCGCCGACCGACCAGTTCCACAGCATGTAGTCGCCCAGTGCGAGCACGCCGACGACGGCCAGAGACCATATGGGCCGTTGGGGCACGCCCTAAACCCTAGCGGGGTGCCGGGACGGATGGAGCGTGGGGTTGGGGCGCTTGGCGGGTAGGGTGGAGCGCGTGAGCTGGCGTGGGCGCGCCGCGGCGTGGGAGTGGAGCGGGCCGCTCTATGACCAGCGAGTGTTGCGGGGAGACCTCCGAAGCTGTGGGTGGGTCGCTCGAAGCGATGCCGGCCGGTATCATCCATGGCAGCCTGCGGGCGAAGTGTTGTGGCTGCACGGAAGCCTTCCAAGCTTCAAGGGCGGGTTCAATTCCCGTCGCCCGCTTGGAGCCGTCTCGCGCTAGGCTTGGATCCGAAGCCACGGGGAGTGGCGCAGTCTGGTAGCGCACCCGGCTGGGGGCCGGGCGGTCGCAGGTTCAAATCCTGTCTCCCCGACTAGAGGAAAAGCAAGTGCTAGAGCCAAAATCCGCCGATTGGCTCTTTTGAGAAAGAAGCCCACGGGGAACAAACGGGGAACAATTTCTCGGACAACTTGCAAGTGCAGCGATCTGCGGCGATCCATCGCGCGACAAATACAGCTCTTGCGCAGTGGTGCGCAGAGCGCTTTGAGTCGGCTGGGACGGCGTGACGCCGGCCCGCTTCAATACACCGATGGAGTCGCCGCGCTCAGCCATCCTTCGAGAGCTTCGGACGCCTGACGAGGCGACGCTGGCCTTCAACAGCTTCGGCCTCGGAGGTCGTTTGCAGCCCGAGGATGCCGCCGACTTTCAAGCCGCCACCATCGCTCGCGCCGTATTGGCCGAGAACGTGCCCGACGACGTGCGCGACAACTTCGAGCGGGCACGCAAGCTCCACCTCTACGGCGTTCTGGAGTACGAGTTCTTCACGGCTGCCGGCGACTACGCGCTGCTGGTGCTGGAGGGCGCCCTCCGGGCGCGCTTCCTCGCCTTCTACAGCGACGGCATCCCGCTGGTACGCGGAGAGGCCGACGAGCTGCTGTGCGCGAGTACGTTTGAGGACGTGCTCGCCGCGCGTCGTGCCCGGCTGCGCGGAGCTGACGGTACGACGCACCGGCTGCCGCTGAGCGCAGACGCTCTGCTCGCCTGGGCCCGACGCGAGCAGCTGCTCGCCGGCACGCGAGCCAAGATCATCGAGGGCGTCCTGTCCGAACGGCGCAACCACGCTGCCCATCCCGTCGGGCACAGGATCAACATGCCGGTGGACTCCGCTCGCACGCTCCGCGATGTCGCCGAGACGATCAACAAGCTGTGGGGACACGACACGCCAGGCGGACGCCTCTTTCCCGGCCCGGTAGCTCGCCAGCCGAGGGTCGCCGCGGTGGAGCCAGAGGGCAACGGTGGCTGCGAAATGCGTCTCGAGCAAGTCCCCGAAGCCGACGAGTGTGAGCGGGCATACAACTACGCCGTATTCCTCGCCTTCGGCGACGATCGGCTGATCGCGCCCGGTCGCGGGGGCATTGGCTTCACACATCGACCCGGTTTTCAGACCACCCGGTTTCCCTGCGAGATGATCTGGCAGGGAAGCTGGGAGGAGCTGAGGGAGGCGATCGAGCAGGGCGTCTTCTCTGGGCTGGACGACAGCATCGACCATCTCGATCGCCTCTTTCTCATACGTGTCGGTCAAGGCCAGATCGACCTGGCGCGCTCGCCCGCTGACTTGCTGGCGCTCGAGGAGCAGCCTCGCGGCCAGTGGTATGCGGTGACGGCCGACGCGCCTCTGGATGCTTGGGTGCACGTGAGGGACCACGAGCCCGACGTGGCTGGCGGCACGGACTTCTGCCCGGAGTGCTGTGTCCAGATCACCGCGAGGCGTGTACCAACCGAGCAAGCGGTGGCGATCGCCAACGATGCCCGGCACCAGTCCTAGCCGTAGCGCTCATGCACGCCGACAACAGCCACCAGGATCATGTCGCGTAGCTCGAACGCTGTGCGGCTGCACAAGTTGATCGGTGAGGTGAAGCTGCTCGCGCACGAGTATTACCGCCTGACAGGCCGCCCGCTCGGCGTTACGGCTGAAATAGCTGAGTACGAAGCAGCGCGGATCTTGGGGTTGAACCTGGCTCCTGTTCGACAGAGGGGATATGACGCCATCCGCAAGACCCCAAATGGAGACCAGCTTCTACAGGTCAAGGGTCGCCGTGTTCCTGTCGGCGGTGGCTCTCAACGTGTCGGTGCGATCAACCTAGAACGCGAGTGGGACGCGGTGCTCCTGATTCTGCTCGACGAGAAGTTCGATCCGACCGCGATCTATGAAGCGGATCGCCCGACTGTCACCGACGCACTTCAGCGCCCTGGCTCGAAGGCACGCAACGAGCGAGGTCAGCTCAGCGTCTCGCAGTTCAAGGCCGCCGGGCGACGCATCTGGCCTTCCTAGCAGCTATCCCTCGTCGCGCTCGTTGGCCTGGTGGTCGACTCGGCGTGTGAGGAGCAGCGCTTGGCCTTCGCACGCCTGGCAGCGCAGTCGTGGGGCGCGGCCGTCGGCCTGAACGACCTCTATCGCAGTAGCTCCCTCGATCCTCTGTTCGACTGTCAGCGTTGGATGGCCACAGAGGTCAGGCAAGGGCGCCGTGAAGCGCAGCAGGGAGCCTGGGTTGGTCTGTGGATCGGTGTCAGCAGGCAGCGGAGCCTCGAACGTGCCCACGCACGGGATACGCAGCTCGCCGTCGTGCAGCAACTGCAGCACCGTTTCGGCCAGCACCAGCTCTCGGTTGTTGGTCGTGCTCGGGATCGTCCGCCCGCGACCGTCGCGTTTTTCCAGCTCGGCGAGCGCGCCGGCCACAATCGCGGCTACCTGCCAGACCTTCTCAGCCCCCGGAGCCGGCGGCGTGCGGCCCGCCGATCCGACGCCGCCCTCGGGAAGTAGCCCCGGACACTCGAACAGCACTCGGTCAGCCTGACCGAACGCGCGAGCGAAGCCGAGCCCTCGCACGGCATCGGCCGCACTCTCGGTTTCCATAAAGAGCGTCACGTCGATCCCGCCGTCGAAGTGAACATCCTCCCGATCTGCGTCGCGCTCGCCCGCAAGGTTTAGCGCGAGCACGGTCCCGTGGTAAGCGCCTGCATAGGAGAGGGCATCGCCAGGCAGCTCAGGCACCCGGTAGAGCGTCAGCGGCTGGATCACTTCCTCGCCGGCGAGGGACATCCTCACGGTAAGCACCAGAGGCTCGGAGAGGCCGAGCTCGAGGCGACCGTTGCGCAGCAGCCCGTTCGGATCGAGCAGCGATCGAAACCGATCCGGCACCGAGCCAGGCTGCAGACCCACCGCGTCGTCGTCGAGCACAATGCTCTGGCCCTTGGCGAGCGTAACCCGTGCCCGTATGCGTGCCTTCTCGCCCGCCTCGTCATTGGCGAACCACGGCTTGGGATGCGTAATCACTGCTCGCGGGCGCGGCTCTGCCGTCAGTCCCCTCACTGACTCGCCATCGCGCACCCTCAACTCATAGCGCGGCAGCCTGTCACGCTGATCTCGCCGCATCGTGAACGCCAGACGACGCTCGTGCGGTGGCTCCTGCTCGCCGACCTCACTTTCGCTGCGCGTGTACGTGAAATACGGATCGTGGCGGCCGATCTCCGCCGCAGTCGGCTCGGCCATCCTGGTCTTGTCATTAAGCAGTTCGGTCCCCGGCGCGAGCGGGCTCGTGCCGGTCTCGGCGATCTGTTGAATCGTCGGACGGAGATAGCTCGCCAGCGCGCCATCGTTCAAGAGGTCGATTAGGTCTGGTCGAGTCTCTAGGCGCTCAGCCAGGTTGTCCCATTGGTCGAGCGCGTCAAGCTGGGGATAGAGCGCCTTCTGCTCGGGCACAAACTTCTCGCGCCAGAACTTCAGCTCGCCCTTCTTCAGCTTGCGCGGGAACACGAACGTGTAATGCGGCGGCGGTGACTGGAGAGCCATCGCGGCCTTCAGCGATTTCCGGCATTCCGGCCAGTCGATCCTGTCGCCGCAGTTCTTCGCCTGCCAAGCGCGTTCGGGCTGGACGTTGAGATCGGAGAACACGTCGATCCCATCGTCCTGTCCCGGCCCGGTACGGTAGGCATCCGGGTAGTCCGGGCGCACCAAGCGCAACACGAGATCCTCCAAGCCGTCGTCGTTGAGGCTCGCCAGTAGCACCAGCACGGCCCGGTAGCGGTTGGGGTCGACCATGCTCATCGTCAGTGCATCGTAGGCGCGCGGCTACAAGCCCAACAATCCCGTGCAGCCCAGATCGGCGGCGGACGGTGCCAGTCCTCTAGCATCGCAGCGTGCGCTTCGTCGACCTTCTCCCAGCGGTCGAACGCGCACATGCAGCGACCCGCCTCGTGATCCAGTGCACGGGCTGCCAGCTGGGTGCATCCTTGCTCACGCTCGACCTGGATCGCCAAGGAGTACAAGCGGAGTATGTGCGGGGGTACTACTCGGGCTCGCCCGAGCAAGAACACTGGTGGGTAGAGGCCGAGGGTCTGCTGCTCGATCCGACGCGCGACCAGTTCTCCGAGGACTCGTTTGCCGAACACTACGCCGGCGAGTACAAGCGCGTCGATGCCAAGCCCGCCAGCAAGATGGAGTACGAGGCGACCATGCACCTGCGCTTGCACTGGTCGAGCAACCGCCGTGCGCGGGACGCGATCACACAGGTGGCAGCCCAATACGGTCTTGACCTCGCGCAGATCATGGAGCCGCCAGGCTTGTTCTTGGCTGTCCGTGCAACTCCTGACGGGGCCTGATCGAGCAGCTGCACAGCCTCCGTAGTGATCGACACGGCGGACGGCAGGCGGGGGCCCACACCTGTGCGGTCTACCGTCTTGTCAAACAAACCTGTTGACGGTGTTCGATCCCCCCGATAGCGGGATCGAATGGAGGCCACACAAATGAACAACGACAAGCTCATCTCCGCGGTTATTGCGGTCGAGCAGCGAAGTTGTAGCCCGGCGCCACGGGAGATGGTCGCCGACGAGGCGCAGTGGAGGGGCGCGGGACTGGAGCAGGAACTCGACCGCCTCGCATCCCTCGGTCTCCTTGATCGCCACAAGCAGCCGGACTGCGACCCGGCATATGCCAGCCGGTAGCGGGCACGCGAGCGATTCGCACGAGCAGCAGCTCGCCGAGCCGCTGATACTCGCCAGCGTCGGAAAGGATCTGCGCGTCGAGCTTGCACCCCGATCACTGCGCCTTGAGCATGGTGCCCGTGTCGATGTCGATGGCGTCGCGCCCGACGAGTCTGTCCTCGTGGAGGTCTTCGCGCATCAAGGGCGCCTCCGAGGCGGCCAGTTCCACAAGGTCGCGCGAGACGCGCTCAAGCTCATCACCCTGAAGCGCACCCGACCGGCGGCGCAGCTCGTCCTCGCTTTCGGTGATCCTGATGCCGCCGCGTGCGTGACGGGCACGAGCTGGCTCGCCGAGGCGCTGCGCGCATGGGAAGTCGCCGTGCTCGTCGCCGAGCTCGACAAGGAGATTCGCGCGGGACTGCGCGCAGCGCAGGTCCGGCAGGTCATGGTCAATCCCTCGCCTGCCGGCGACTAAAGGCCCCTATCGTCGAGGCGCCGAGAAAGGCGTCGCGGTAGCGCGCTCGATGGCTGAGCGCACGTAGCGGGAGCCGGCTTGCCCGGCCATTTTCGCATCCCCAAAAGGGGATGCGGCCGGAGCTGCGACCGGCCCCGCGGCGAGCGGGGCTTTACAGCCAAAGGAGGCTCAAATGTCTGCAGGAATCACAGATTCGGACACCATGTTCTCGGTGCGCGAGACGCCCTGGCACGGTCTCGGGGCCGTACTCGATCGGCCGCCGGCGACAGTCGGTGAGGCGATCGAGGCGTCGGGTCTCGGCTGGAGCGTCGCAAAGCGGCGCCTGGCGATCGACTGCGGTGCTGATCTGCCCGATGTGCTGCGCTATCGGGGCTTCACTGGTCATTACGCCACTGTCCGGCAAGACAATGATGAGGTGCTTGGCGTCGTCGGCGAGCGCTACCGGATCGTGCAGAACCACGAAGCGTTTGCGTTCGTCGACCAGCTGCTCGGCAGCTCGATCCACTTCGAGACGGCCGGCAGCCTGCACGGCGGCCGCCGCGTATGGGTGCTGGCGACGCTGCCCGATCACGTCGAGGTCGGGGGCGACGACGTGCGCCCATACGTGCTGCTGATGAACAGCCATGACGGCTCGACGGCCGTGATCGCGGCCACCACCCCGATTCGCGTGGTCTGCCAGAACACCCTTAACTGGGGTCTTACCAACGCCCGGCAGAAGTTCTCGATCCGCCACACCGAAGCGGTTACGCAGCGCGTCCACGAGGCTCGCCGGGTCCTCGATCTGTCCATCGACTACTACGTCCAGTTCAAGCGCCTCGGCGACCGGCTCGCCTCAGAGCGCTGCACCGAACGCCAGCTCCGCGCCGTCCTCGACAAGCTCTACCCGAACGGCACGAGTGACTCCGTGAGCAGCCGCACACGCAGCTCACGCCAGCAGACTAAGGACCGCATCGCTGACCTGTTCCTGTCCGGCGACACGCAGGGCAACGCGCCCGGCTCAAAGTGGGCCGCGGTAAACGCCATCGTGGAGTACGGCGACTGGCTGCGCCCGCTGCGCTCAAGCGGCCAGCGCTTCGCCCGCGCGCTCGATGACGGACCCGAGAAGACCCGTGCCCTGCAGCTCGTCGCAGCTGCCTGAAAAGTGGGGGTTCGGCGGGCCGTCCAAGCTCGCCGAGCCCCCAAAGACCTCGCCGTCGAAGCTCGCCCGCATTCTCGCCTACAATCAAGATCAAGGAGCCGGCCCACGCGGCCGATCCTCCAAGGAGCATTTGCAATGGCTACTCGAACCGACAACGAAATCCGCGAGCTAGGCCCCGAGGAATGGGCGCAGCTCGTTGATGAGAAGGCCCGCGCCCTGCTGGGCATGAGCGGCGAGGAGTTCGAGCGACGCCTGAACTCGGGTGAGATCGACATAGACGACAGCCCCGAGATCACGCGCGTCGCAATGATGCTCCCGCTCAATGGCGCCTCCAAGTAAAGATCCCGCCGAGGCCGTCGAGCACTATCGCGGCCGAACGGTGCGGCTGCTGTCTTGCTTGACCAGTGCGCACACCACCGTCAGCGGCTACCACGCGGCCGATCATCCGCACCGCCTGCTGCTGGCCCGCGGCGACGCTGCGCGGCTGCACGCCGAGCCACGTCTCACGCTCCTCGTCACCGAGCAGTACGAGGTTCGCCAGAGCACCGCAGGCTGGCACGTCGAGATCATCGGCTACCTCTACGCCATCGGATACGAAGACCACGAGCTCGTGTCCTACCACTGGCATCCGAGCGGCAAGAGCACGATCACCCAGCCGCACATGCACGTCGGCGCCGCCGTCCAGATCGGTGATCGGTGGCTCGGAAAGGTTCATCTGCCCACCGGCGTGGTCGGCCTCGAGCAAGTCATCGCGCTCGCCATCGTCGAGCTCGGCGTCGAGCCGCTCCGCGACGATTGGGAACGACTGATCGCCGAGGCCGCCGCCCGCTGACGCTTGCCTGGAACGCTCAGCCTCGTCAATGGGGGAGCGGAGCGCCCACCACCGTTGCCAACCATCCTGTGGCGCCTGCAGCGAGCAGCGTCTGCACGATCCCACGCCGTAGAACCAGGAGCGCCACTGCGGCAGCCACCAGCACGAGGTACTGCCACTGCTCCTGCAGTGCGCCCGCCAATGGGATTGCAGCACCGAAAATCGCACCGATCGCCGCTGGTCCGGCACCGTCGAGGAACGCCCTGGCGGCAGCGTTTTGGCGCAGGCGCTCGAAGCGCTGGCCGCCGAGCAGGATGAACGAAAAGGACGGAGCGAAAGCGACGCTCGCCGCGAGTACGCCGCCAGCGATGCCGTGCGCGGCATAGCCCACCGCGGCGACCGTGGCGACGACGGGGCCGGGAGTAACCTGCCCCAACGCAACAGCGTTCAGGAACTGCCCGCCGCTCATCCAGTGGTAGACATGGACGGCATCGGTCTGCATCAGCGGCACGATCACGAAGCCACCACCGTAGGAGAGCGCGCCCACCTTCAACGCGGTCCACACCAGCGCGCCAATCCCGCCAACGCCCGTCACGGCCCCAAGCAGCACGGGGTTCAACGAGAGCGCTGCCGCCGCGCGCCGCTGCCAGGCCAGCTCGAGAACCCCGCACGCCAGCAGCACGAGGACGAGATAGCCGCCGACCGTCGCCGCCGCGCCCGCCGCAACGAGCAGATAGGCCAGCCAGCGTAGCGCTCGCCCGCGCGCAGCCCGCACCCGTAGAAAGCTCGGAGAAAGCAGACCCAGCGCGGCGTGCACGGCCACGGGTGCGACCGCGGCGCCCGCGCCAGCTCCGACGCCGATCACCCACTGCGGCGGCGCGCTTGAGAGGAACAACAGCGACAGCGGAGGATGTCCGGATTCTCGTGGAACTTCGGCGGCGGTCCTCACGGGTTGATGGTTAAACGGTAACGGGTTCGGTCTGCTCCTGGCGGTCTATGTTCTTGTTGGTGTCGGGCGTGGTGTGTCGTTCGACGGCGGTGATGAGCTTGGCGAGGTCGCGGTAGCCGATGATTCGTCGGAATTGCTGCTCGGCTTGGAGCATGCCGGCGGCGGTCCAGCGCTTGCGCATGTCGCCGTCCTGCCAGCGCTTGACGTTTCGCTGGGTGTGTCGGACGATCTCGATCATGCTCTCGCACGGATTCGTCGAGCACAGCGTCTTTGCGAGCTGCCCACCGATCCCGAGTCGCATCAGTGTCAACGTCTCGGGCATACCCTCACGCAGCGAGGCGGCCGCGTCAGGCCAGGTCAGATCGAGCTCTGAGGCCAAGAGCTCAAGGCGCTGCTCGGCGAGCTCGGGGTCCTTGAGCGCCCAGGCGCCGCGAATCCGGGTCAGGATGGCGGGACGGTCACGTTCGGGGAGAAGGTCGCACACATTTCGCTCCTTGTGCCTGTGACACCGATGCACCAGTGCGTGCTCGCCGAATACGTCCTTGATCGCCCGGTGCAGCGCCTTCCCACCGTCGATGACGAACAGGATCGCCTGTTCGGGATCGAGTCCTCGGTCCACGAGGTCGGCGAGCAGCGTCCGCGCGAGCGCTGCGTTCTCGGTCGAGCCCTCCCACAATCCGAGCGGGATCTTGTGGCCCTCGGTGCTGATCCCGAGCGCGACGACATGGGTGCGATCGCCGATCTGAAGCCCGTCGAGCATCATCACCGCCAACCTCACGTCATCCAGGCGGCGGCCCATCAGCTCCCCCAGCGCGGTCCGTGTCCGCTGCACGAACCGCTCCGAGACCGAGCTCTTGCCCGTCGATGTGCTGGCCTGATCGACCTCCTCACCGACCGGTTCACCAACCCGAGCGTACTTACGCGTCGAGACGCCGGCGAGCAACCGATCCATCACCGCTCTGGTGAGCGGGTCACGATCAGCGAAATACCCATACGTCTCGACCGGCAGCTCGTGCTCATCATCGGCCGTGCGGATCCTGGGGCGGCTGACCCGTACCCGGCGCCCACCCAAGGTCATCGACCCGTCCTCGTGACCATGACGCTTCGCGCTCCGATCGGCCTTCCACTTCCCCTTCGGCCCGACGACCTCGTCGACCTCGGCCTCCATCAACTCATGCACGACACCGAGCCCGATACCGACGCTCAGCGCGAGCAAGCCCTCCCTCGCCGCCCCGACGAGTTCGCCGAGCGCCTCCTGAATTCGCGGTGGGAGCGGATTCTCAGCGGCCTTCGGGGTCGTGACGACCTGCGGGCCAGATACCTTCTTCATGGCGGTTCCTCCTGTCTCGGATGGACTTCACTCGCCCAGAACGCTGCCAACGGCAACGGACGGGACGGAAGAACCGCCACTCAAAGTTCTACGAGACCTCGGACAACCTCCGACAGCGCCAGGACCATCATCACGGCGGGCACCACGAACCCAAGTCCGCCGACGATCGCACCCCACGGCCCGGCCACGCGATAGGCGCAGTAGATCGCAAGCTGCGTCGAAGCCGGGCCAGGCAACAGGCCACACGCGGCGTTGGCGTCCTCGAACGCGCGGGCGTCCATCCACTCGTAGCGGTCGATGACCAGCCGCCGCAGCATCGCAATGTGCGCCGGCGGGCCGCCGAACCCTGTGAGTCCGATCCGCGTCCACTCCTGTGCGACGATCCGCAGCGGGACCGCACCCTCGGGATGCTGGCGGGCATAAGCCACCGTGTCCGCCTGCTCCTGTGTGCTGGGTGAGGCTGCACTCCGCGATAGCCGAGCGACGATATCGCGGCCGCGAGCCATTGGTTGCTGACGATACGGCAGCCGGACATCTGCGGTCCAGTGCACCGACAGCGAGCGGGTTGGCGCGCGCACTCGACAGCCGTGTGGGCAACACGTGCTCTTGAGCTCGTCACTGCTCTGATCGCCGCGGCTGGTGACGTGAGGGCTTACCGCTGGCCGGGGTGCCGTCCCTCCCGATGGTCGCACGCTTGCGCGTGCGGTTGGTCGGGGTCGGCTCCCCGTCCGGTGGGAGCCCTGTCTGAAAAGGAAGGCCACATGGCTAGTACGACTAACGCAACCCAAAACGGCAACGGCCACGGCGCTGCCAAGGTGCAGCTCAAGGACATCCCGCTCTCGCGGATCGTCGTCGCCGAGGGCTTCAACCCTCGCGGCGAAGTGATGGAGGACGACGAGCTGCAGGCGATGGCTGCCACGATGCGCGAGCGCGGTTGCCTGCAGCCGATCCGCGTGCGCGCGACTGAGACTGGCGACTTCGCCCTGATCGCCGGCGAGCGGCGCTACCGCGCCGCAGGGCTCGCCGAGTTGGCCACGCTTCCCGCAGTTGTGCTGACGGCTGGCGCTGGCGACGAGGGTGAGTATCTGGACCTGCTGACCGACGCGATGATCGAGAACGAGCTGCGCAGCGATCTGGACCCGCTCCAGCGCGCCCGCGGCTACCAGGCCATGATCGACGGCGGGCTGGGCGTCCGCGCGGTCGCCGAACGCCTCGGCGGCAAGACCAAGCGCTCCTCGCGCGAAAAGCGCATCAAGGAGCACCTGGCGATCCTCGCGCTCCCTGAGCGGCTCAGGACGCTCGTAGCCGAGCAGGTGATCCCTCTGCTCGGCGTCAAGACGCTCGTCGCGCTCGCCGAGATCCACGAGGAGTTCGCATACGCGGCGGTGCGTGCGGTCACTCCTGACGACGACGAAAGCGAACCGTACACGTGGCAGGATCTGATCGAGGACCCGATCGACATCGCAATGAGGTACATGGACGACCTGCCCGCAGGTGTCTACTCGAGCCGCAGCTCCTATCCGGTCGACCAGTTCACGTTGAGCGAGAAGGCGCAGAAGGACCTCGCCACCTACACCAAGCTCACCGATGGCGGGCAGATCACGCACGTCCGCTTCGGCGCGGATCTCGTCGAGCAGGCACGGCTGCTGGGCGCGACTCACGAGGCAAGCTGGTTCTCGATCATCCTCGGAGACGACGTGGCCAGTCGGCTCGCCGAGGACTACATCGCTGCTGTCGTCAAGGAGGCGCGTGCACGTCAGCGTCGTCAACGCGACGCCCAGCGCACGAGCACCGCAGGCTCCGCGAGCGCAACCGGCGACTCGTCCGTGGACGGTGCTGCGGCCGGCGAGCCGGAGAGCGAGGCCGAGCGTGCGCAGCGTGAAGCAGACGAGTCGAAAACCAAGCGCGCCGAGCAGCAGCAGAGGCGCGAGGACGCAACGAAGTTCAACCTCGAGCTCGGTCTGCTCATGTTCAAGCACCTGCCGAAGCTCAAGGTCGATGAGCGGGTGTTGCGCATCCTGGCGAGTGTCGATCTCGGCGGGTCGCTGAGCAAGATCGCCATGCGCGGCCCGCGGCTTTCTCTGCCTACGTGGGTCGAGCAGGTCCAGCAGAAAAGCGGCAAGACGAAGACCGTCTATTTCGACGCCTCAGACGCTGAGCGCAGGGCAAAGACGTTCCTCGAAGACGCCGAGAGTGCTGCCGACATCTCAGGCCGCACGTTTACGCTGATCGCGCTCGCCGCGCTGACCAACGAGGATGCGGTGGCACAGTCCAACCGCAGCTTCTACACGCTCGCCTTCGAGGGTCCGTGGGCCACGCAGGCAGCCCGCGATCTGAACGCGATCGTGCGGGAACGCATCAAGGAGGGGCAGTGCGCAGCTCTAGACGAACTGCTGGCTGAGCGGGTCGCCAACGATGAACGCCAGGCCGAGCGCGAAGCCGAGGCCGAGCAGGCGCGTGTGCGGGTGCAGGATGCGTCCGCACGCATCAGCGAGCTCTCCGAGGAGGATCTGGAGCAGTTGCTCGCTGACGCTGAGACCGCCTGGGGCCAGTACAGCCTCAAGCGCTACGAGGTCGAGAGCGCCGTCACGACAGAGCGCGAGCGCCGCGAGAACGCAAGCGACGAGGTTGAGCCTGCCGACGAGCGCGAGCTCGCCGAGGCTGCGGCCTAACCCGCTACCCGAACAGTCGGAGGCTGGGGCAGAACGGCTCCCGCCTCCGACGATCGGGTGTGTTCCACCTCTGCCCTGCTCAGCAACGGTTCACCGAGCATGGCGGTGATGACGGCTCAGTGTGCTCGTTACCACTGCCTCGTGGTCGAGCTTCGCGCTCACGCCAATCAGCGCGTGCGCCGCCGTCCGAGGGCCGAGCCTGAACATCACCGTCAGCCACCCGTGCTTGAGGAGGACGGTCTTGGCGCCAGAGGCGACGGTCCTTCCGTCCAGCCGGCCGGTGAAGCCCACGCGGACACTTCCACTCGCCGGGCCAGTCACATGCACGATCAGCTCGCGTCCGCGCAACGTCTCCGTGACATGGAGTTTCGGCGCAGTCGTTGTGGAGACGTGGCCCGAGCCCCCCGGTTTTGAGGACGGCACCACGACATTTGTGCGCGCGCCGTTGGCCGGGTTCGCGTTGCCCGCCGCGTTGCTCAGCCACACGGCGATGCTCCAGCTCCCAGGGCCAGGGACGGTCACGGTCGCTGGCCCTGTCGCCGGAGCCGCAGCGGGCGCGCTGCACGAGCCCGATCCGCTCGCAGGGCATACTTGGTAAAGCGCGCTCGTAATCGGTGCGAGCTGGCCTTGCGGCTCGCTCCAAGTGACCGTGAACGTGGAGCTGCCAGTCTGCGTCGGGGTAGCCGAGAGACCAACGGGCGCCGCTGGCGCGCTGTTGTCCACGGTGATTTCCTCCGAGGCGACGGCCGATTGATTGCCGGCGGCGTCGATCGCAACAAGGGTGAGCGTGTGCCTTCCGTCTGAGAGCTGCGTTGTTGGCAGTGTGAGCGTCTGCGTGCCCGTCGAGGACGGGCACGGCTGGGCAAATGTGAAGTTGCACGGTGCCGTGTAGGTCTCCATCGTTCGGCCGTCTGCCGAGAGAACGATGCTCGCTACGCCGCCGCCGACATCCTGAGCGGAGACGGCGACGCTTTCTGTGCCCTTGTGAAACCCGCCTGCTTCGCCCGCTCCCCACAGAGCGCCCGAGGGGGTGCTTAGCGTTGGCGGCGTCGGGTCGGAGAGAGTCACCGTCGCTCCATACATCGTCGCCCAAACGGCGTGCTGCGTTGCCCCTGTAACGCATTCCCGTCCTGCGGGCGGCTGACACACAATGCCAAGCGACAGTTCGTGCGCAGAGAGGTCCGTGATCCTCGCTGGTTCGCCTCCTGTACCCGGCGGCCCACCAACGGAACACGTCTCTTCGTTTTCGACTGTATCCAGGCAGGTTTCGCCGGGCACGATGCTGCCGTCGACCCGCAGCGCCGGGGACCAAGAGTTCTTGGGATCGAGGGAGTGGCCGATATAGCGTTCGTAGGTGAGCCCCGTGATCGTCGTGCCTGCTGGCGCGATGAACGTCCAGCCCGCGCTCGTGCCAGGCGCGGCGTCGCTCGTGAGGTCGAGCGCGTCGGTTGTCGAGAGTCCGCCTTCCTGGTCGGCCTTGCCGCCTGAACCTCCCAGCTCATACGGGCAGTTGACGTGCTCGGCATAGTGGGAGGGCTGGGCCGGATCGTTCGTCGCCCACATCCATGAGTTATTGGCAGCTTCCGACGCGAAGTTGCACGCACTGACCTGATAGCTCCCCGCCGCAGTCGCAGGGGTTGGCAACGCCCAAGTCGCCAAGGCGAGCATGACGCCGATTGCGGCGCTCCATGCTCTCATCGTTTTTGCCGCGCCTTTCTCGCTGTGCTCGCCGGGGCTGGGAGGCGAAGCGTCATCCACGGGCTCGCGCGTTCGACATCGTAGGGGTCGACGTAGCGCACCGATACCTCCGCAACGCCGGAGGTCGGGAGCGTCAGATTCGTGAAGACGCCGTGGAGCGTGCGCAAGACACGCAACCGGCGAGAGCGTCCGTGGTGGCCGAGGTAGCGCACCTGCGCCTCAGCTTCCCTGGGGCGGCCGATCAACGCGAGCACGAGCCGGTGCTTGACTCGCCTAAGCTGCGCCTTCGGGCGTGCAAATGGTCGCCTCATCGCCGTCAATGGTGCCAATGGCTGAGGAGACGATCCCGCGGGCGGGCTTAGCTGTGCGCCTGGCTCGGCTGCTTCGCCCGCCGAAACGATGGCTCCGAGGCCCGCGTTGCGGAAGGTCTGCGCGATGTTGAGCACGCCTTTGTCGGCTTCGGTCAAGTCCTTCTCGCCAGCTTCCGGCGAGAGGCCCGGCTGATAGGAGTCAAGTGCGTCCAACGCCGCCGCGGCGATCACCGACGCCTCGCTCGTGCCTTGCCAGTAGTTGTAGTTCGGGGCGCCGCTCGTCGGTTCGGCTCCGTCGAGGTCGCAGCCAGGCGCGAGCAGTCGCAGCCCTTCTCCGCGGTTGCTGAAGGAGCAGAAACCGCCGCCCTGCGTGTCAGTCGCACCTACCGACAGCACGTCGGGGTAAGCCGCGGGGTACTCAACGGGGCCACCGTCATCGTTTCCCGCCGCCGCGACTACTGCGACGCCGTTGTTGGTGGCGCGTTCGACCGCGTTTCCCACCAGTTCAGTGGCTTCCGCTGAGCGTCCTTCCGAGGTGCCGAGCGAGAGGTTGATGACGCGGATGTTGTACTTGTGCTGCAGTTCAAGGCATTCTGTGATTCCCGATGCGTAGGCGCTGTACGAGAATGTCGTATGACCGGACTCGAGGATGCGCACCGAGACAATTTGGATTGCGTGCGGGGCCGTGCCGACCATGCCCCAGCCGTTCGCGGGCGCCCCTGCCATCATGGCGAGCACGGTCCCATGCAGCGTCGGCGACACATCTCCGCCAGAGCCACCGTCGAGCGCCGTTCGTTCTACTACAACGCCTTCCGTGTCGGGGTTCAGGTTCACGCCAGTATCAACAAGGCAAAGGCCGGCAAGCTGCGCTGGCGCGGGATCGTAGGGAAGGAAGGCACCGTCATCGGCGACGGCCTGCGTTGTGATCGCGGTCTCAGCCCTCGCCATCGACGGCGACAACAGCATCAGCGGGGCAAGCGCCGCGACGATGCACGTCCAGCGAGAGAGCATCGCCGATGCTCGAAGATCGCGCTTAGCTCGTGCTGACATTCACCACCCGGCTCTCGCCGATGCCGAACGGGAAGCCCACCTGACCGCCAGGCACTTCGGCGCGGAACGGGAAATGCCCAACGCCGCCCTCGAACTGGTAGAGCACACGAAAGCGGCCACGCCGGTTCGTGCGAGGAGTCCTGAACGGCTCCCAGCGGCCACGGTAATGCACCAGCAAGTCCACGATCGTTCCCTGCCGCGGGATCGGTCCCTCGACGGTCCCCGAGAGAACGATCATCCCTTCCGAGCCCGTGCGCGTCGGGCTTATCCGCAGCCGCACCCCAGCGGCCACCGTCTCCCTGATGCGCCCGATAGCCGCGTAGTTCGCGTCACGGGAGAACGCGCGGTAGCCGACCTCGATCAGCCGCGAAGGCCCCCCTCGCAGACGCACGCTGAACGTGCCATCGACGCCAGTCGCAGCGTGCGCTACAACCATCGGCGTCGCCGTGCCGTCGACTTGCTGAAGCACATCCAGGCTGGCGTGCGCGATCGGATGGCCCTGCCCATCGAGCAGTCGCCCGGAGACCACGATCGCACGGTGCGCGTAGCTGCGGGTGATCGCGGCCGGCAAACCGAGCCTCAGCTGCGCTTGCTCGCTTGACCCGATCCCGTTGGCGCTGCCGATGCCCAGCGCCTGCGAGCCGGTGCCACCGGGGCCAGGAAGCGCACCCAACGATGCTGTCTGCGCGGCGTTCTGGACCGTGACCTCGCCGCTATAGATGACGCTCGTGTTCTGCGCTGCGTCCTCGACGACGAGTTCGACTCGGTGCTGGCCGTTGGCCACCGTGGCAGTGTTCCAGCTCACGGTGTCCGACACGCTCGGCGGGCACGCCTGGAAGTTCGTGTAGGAGCAGCTCGCCAGGTAGTCCTTGACGGCGACGGGTTCGCCGTCGACGCGCAGCTGCACCAGCCGGACGCCCGAGCTCGTGTCCGCCGCCTGGTAGCTGATCGAGGACGTGCCCGAAACCGTCCCCGAGCTCGCCAGTGCGCCGCCCGTCACCGTGCCGCTCGGCAGGGTCGCGTCCTGCAGCGTCAGCCGCGAGCCGTACAGCTCGAGGATGTTGTTCTCGCCCGACCCGAACGTGCAGCCAGCACCGGCGTCGTCGTTGGAGCAGTAGTTCGCCAGCGTGATCTCAGTGGTGGTCGACGGCAGCACGTAGGTGCTGGGTTCACTACCCGTTATCGGCGTCGTGCTTTCACCGACTGCGCCGTCATTGTCGGCGGCGATCCCAAACGTGTCGGCACCGCCGATCTGATGCGAAGCCTGCCACCACACCTTCGCTTCGATGATCGTGATGCCGCTCCCTGCCGGCACCCCGATCTGAACTCCTGCGGTGTTGCCAGGGCTCATGCTGCCGCCCCTGGGTCCGATGTAGTCGCCGGGGCCGCCGCTGCATGTTCCCTTCACGTTCTGAGGGCTGCCGAACACGGTCCACGAGCCAGCGTCATCAGACCCTGTCGACGGGCAGTTGTCGATCACATACGTTCCCGCGCTCGCACCCGAGGCGAGCGTCAACGCCAGAGTACCGGCGGTGAGCGAGAGCAGGGCGAACCTGCGCAACAGTCGAGGGATGCGCTCGGCCGCGGCGAGTAAGGTCATCTCAGCCCGTGGTGACATTAACCGTCCTGCTTTCTCCTAGTGCAAACGGAAAGCCGCCTTGGCTGCCGAACACCAAGGCCCGGAAAGGGAAGCGCCCGACGCCGCCCTGGAATTGGTAGGCGACGCGGAACCGGCCGCGGCCGTCTGTGCGCGGGTCACGGAAGGGCTCCCAACGCCCGCGGTAGTGCACGAGCAGCTCGACCACGACGCCCTGTGACGGGATCGGGCCGAGGACCCTGCCGGTGAGCGTGATCGTGCCTTCTGAGCTGGTCCTACGCGGGTTCACTGCCAGTCGCACGCCCGCGCGCACCGACTCGTGCAGCCTGGCGGTTGCCGCGTAGCCGCTATCGGCCGAGAACGCGCGGTAGCCAATCTCGATCATGCGCGACGGTCCTGCCGGCACAGCGGCGACGAACGTGCCATCCGCTCTCGTGCGCGCATGGCCGATCAGTTCCAGGGTCGCGCCGTTGTCCTGTTGCAGGACATCCAGGGTCGCGCCTACGATCGGCAAGCCCTGAACGTTCAGAAGCCGCCCTGATACCCGCAGGGCTCGCCTGCCGTAGCTGCGAGAAATCGCCGCGCGCACGCCAAGCTGCAGGTGAGCGCCCTCGCTGGCGCCGGCGCCGTTTGGACTGCCTACGCCGATCGAATCAGAGGATGATCCTGCGCCGGGGCCTGGTAGCGCTCCGAGCGAGCTGGCCACGGCGGTAGGGTTGCTCACCGTGACCGAGCCGAGCGCGTCGTTGGTCACATTGCCCGCAGCGTCAGTGATCGTCAGGCTCGCAGCGTAGGCTCCATTGGCAAGTGCATCGGTGTTGACCGAGAAGCCGCTGATGGTCTGTGTGAGCGGGCAGGCGTTCCAAGAGTCATAGGCACATTCGCCTGCAAAGTTGAACGTGTGAACGTAGGGCGTGCCGCCATTCAACGGGCTGAGCGTCAAAGCTGCGCTGCGAACACCGCTTTGGGCGTCGCTGCCGATGAAGCTGATCGGCTGTGAGCCCATCACTGATGCACCGGAGGCAGCGGCCGTGAAAAGTGGGCCGCTCACGCTCGCCACCTTCGGCGGTGTGTCGTCTTCCAGGCTCAGCGTGATGTCGGTAAGGGCTGGTACGTCGGTCGCATCGGCGAAGTCGCACGACGTCGAGCTCTTGTCGGTAGAGCAGTTGACGTATGCCTCGAAGTCGCGGGCTCCCTGCGGAAGGGTCCAGCTTTCGCTTGCCGTGTAGGGGCTTCCGCCGCCGTAGGGCAGCTCAGCGCCGCCGGGCAGAGACTGGCCGGCGGAGGTGAACCCGAGGAAGGCGTCATCGCCGGTGACAGGCGACCCGATGACCTCTGCGCTGATCGAGTGGATCGTGACTGCGGGCACGCTGCCCGGAACGTCGATCTGGAGCCCGACCTGGCTGCCGCTGTGCCCGTTCTCGGTCACGATGCCGCCGTGTTCTTCGGTGAAGACGTAGACGCCGATGCTGCCGCCAGCCGAGCAGGTGTCAGACAGCACAGTGTCGGCCTGCGTATTATTGCCAAATACGCTCCAACCCGGAGAGACGGCCGGCACACCGGCGGCGCACTGATACATCGGATATGTGCCTGCGCTCGCAGCCGGCGCGAGCATGAAGCTCGCGGTGAGCAGCACGATCGCCACGGCGAGTCCGAATACACCAGGCGGCTTGGTGAGTGTCTTAGTTGGTAGCAACGTCGACCACCTTGCTCAACCCGCGGCCAAAGGCGAAATCCGCTTGGCTTGATGGCACTTCGGCTCGGAACGGGAATCGTCCCAGCGCGCCCTCGAACTGATAGACGACCGAGAAGCGCCCGGCAGCGTCCGTCCTCGGCGTACGAAACGGCTCCCACCGACCCCGGTAATGGACGAGCAGATTGACACTGACACCCTGGCGCGGGACCGGGCCGAGCACGCGCCCGATCAGTGTGATCGTGCCTTCCGATCCCGTCCTGCGCGGGCTCACATAAAGCTGGATGCCCGCCTCGACCTGCTCGGTGAGCTTTGCCACGGCGGCATAGCCCGCGTCCGTCGAGAAGGCGCGATAAGCGACCTCGATGGTCCGTGACGGGCCGCCCCGCACGCTCGCCAGAAAGGTCCCGTTCGCGGCCGTCTTCGCGTGCCCGACCAGAGCGAGCGTCGATGAGCCGCCGACTTGCTGCAGCACATCGAGAGTCGCGCCGCTAATCGGCTGGCCTTGAGCGCTCAGCAGACGCCCCGAGACGCGCAGCGCGCGCTTGGCGAACGAGCGCGTGAGCTGGCGGTGCTGACCCAGCTCCAGGTGCGCTCCCTCGCTCGCGCCGACCCCGTTGGGCTGCGCGACTTGCGCGATCCCGGCAGCACCGCCTCCAGGTAGAGCGCCGAGGGAGTCATTGGCCGGTTGCAGCGTCGTTATCTGGCCGTCATAGACGACGCTTGCGTTCTGCGCCGCATCCTCGACCGTGACCTTGAGGGTGTGGGCGCCGTTGGACAGCGTGGCAGTGTTGACCGGCACGGCCACCGACTCGCTCGTGCGGCACGGCTGGCTATGGTCGAACATCAGTGCGTCTCCGCTCTGCCCGATCGGGACGCACCGCCCTTCGTTGTTGTTGGGCGTGCCCGAGTAGACGGTCTTACCGTCGATCTGCACGACCACGAGGTAAATGCCGGGGCCGCCGGGGTCGCTGGCTTGGAAGGTCAGTTCCTGCGTGCCCTGGACGTTCGGATTCAGCAGGGTCCCGCCGAAGCCGCCCGCCGTCGGTGTGGCGTTGTTGGCGAGTTCGACGGCCGCGCTGCTGACGTACACGGCCGCATCGAGACCTCCGCTGGCCGGGCAGGTGGTCGCGCCTTCATAGGGGCCGACGCACACCGCCACGGCGTACAGGTTGCTACCGCCGACATGCGTAATCGGAAACGCACCGGTGAGCGTGCCGTCCTGGCCGCAGGCCAGGTTGTATTGGCAGGTTGCGATTACGTCCGCGGCGTCGTGGGTCGCGTTCGGTGTCGCCAGCCACGCCTGCCCGTGTGGTGAGGTCAACGTCGCCGCGATCGTGCCGCCGGCGATCGTCGACCCCGACGGCGCGGTGAACACCCACTCGGGGCCTTCGTATGCGCCCTGCGGCGCTTCACCGCTCTCGACCGCACTCAGATTCCCGCCTTCTGCGCAGGAGTTCGTGTCGCCGCTGTAAGGGCCGACGGCGCCCGTTGCGCTTGTGCTCCATCCGTCCGTGGGTGCCGGCTGCCCATCGGGTTGCCTGCACGAGAGCAGCGTCCATGTACCGGCCTGGGCGCTCGTGGCTGACAGCGCCAGCACCATCAGCAAGCACGCCAGGGCCGCGATCAGCAGCTCGCCGACGCTGCGACAGGACAGACCAAGGATGCCGTCAGCGCGTGGTGACATCGACCGTCCTGCTTTCGCCGATGGTGAATGGGAAGCTGCCCTGCCCGCCGAACACCATCGCCTTGAACGGGAAGCGCCCAACACCGCCCTCGAACTGGTAGACGACCTGGAACCGGCCGCGCGAATCGGTGCGCGGAGCACGGAACGGCTCCCAGCGACCGCGATAGTGGACGAGCAGCTCCACCACGACGCCGCCCGGTGGCACCGGCCCGAGCACTCGTCCTTTGAGCGTGATCGTGCCTTCCGAGCCAGTCGAGTGAGGGCTCACATCGAGCCTCACGCCTGCGCCGACTGCCTCGGCGATCTTCGCCACGGCCGCGTAGCCCGTGTCCGTTGAGAACGCGCGGTAGCCAATCTCGACCGTCCGTGTCGGCCCGCCCGGCACCGCGGCGATGAACGTGCCGTTGGCGCGGGTGCGAGCATGTCCGATCACACTGAGGTTCGGCGAGCCGCTGATCTGCTGGAGCACGTCCAGCGTCGCGCCGGCGATCGGGTGGCCCCGCCCGTCGAGCAGGCGCCCGCTCACGCGCAGCGCCCGGTGCGCGTAGGCACGGGTGATCCTGCGTTTCAGTCCCAGCGTGAGCTTCGACTGCCGGCTCGCAGTCGAGCCGTTCGGTGCCCCAACTGCGGCGGCGGCCGGCGATCCGCCGCCGCTCGTGCCGGGGCCTGGTAGCGCCCCCAGCGAGTTGCTCGCCGGCTGCTTGGTCGAGATGCTGCCGTCGTAGACGACCGCCGAGTTGCCAGCCGCGTCCTGCACGAGCACCTTCAAGGTGTGCTGGCCGTTCGGCAAGCTCGTCGTGTTGATCGGCAGGTCCACCGACTCGCTCGCCGGGCACGGCTGGCTGTAGTCGAACATCAGCGCGCCGCCGCTCGTGCCGACAGGGATGCACTTGCCGCCGTTGCTGTTCGGCGTGCCGGAGTAGACCGTTTTGCCGTCGATCTGGACGATCACGAGGTACACGCCGGGGCCGCCCGGATCAGCCGCATTGAGGGTCAGTTCGGCGGTGCCTTCGGCGTTCGGGTTCAGCAGCGTTCCGGTGATGCCGCTGCCGGTCGGTGTCGCTTCGTTTGCGAGGAGCAGGTTCGCCCACCACACGCGCACAAGCGACCATGCGCCTTCGCTACCGCCCGAGTTGCACGCATAGCCTTCGTGACCTCCGCATCCAGCGCTCAGGTAGAGGTTGCCGCCACGGTCGCTGGGAATCCCAAGGACGCCCGAGAAGTCGTATGTGCCGTTCGCACAGGGCGGCAAGCCCGAAGCGCACTGGTAGAAGACGTTGGAGCCGTTGTAGGCATATTCGGGCGTGTAGGCCACCGCTGTACCCGAGGCGTTGTAGCCACCGCCATCGGCAAAGAAGCTCACATCAACCGAGCCACCGATCAGCCGTGAGCCGCCGGGCGGGGTGTACTGAAGGGTCTCGTTGGAGCCGACGCCGACGGCGGCGTCTGTGCTCAGGATCGCGTACATCGGGCTGCCCGGCGCGCACCCGGTCCCGACGTTCGACCCGTAGCCGCCGCCTGCGGCAAAGCTCGACCATCCTTCGCTCGGCGCCGCCGACTGGCTCGGGTTCACACAGGAGACCTCCATCCAGCTTCCCGCGTATGCGCTGCTCGCAGCCACCAACCCGCCCAGCACCACAAGCGCCAGCGTCAGCGCGCGGCGGGCGAGCCTTTCCTTCTGCTTGTTCGTCATCGCGTTCATTCCGTGGTCAGGCCCCCGTTTTGTGGGGCTTCGCGGGTCTATGACCCCAACCGCCGCGAACCGGCCAACAAATTTTTTCCGGGCTTACTCATGGGCTGAACGCTCCTCCGCCGTGCTGGTCTTCGGAGCTGCTGGCTGCACGGGCTGGCGCGACGGGAGCGCTCGTGCTCGCGGGTACGCCCAAGTAGGCGAAGCCACCGGGTTCGTGCTGCCCGGCGGCGCTCGACCGCGCGGCGCCATGCGTCACGCTCGCCTGATGGCGTACCCCGGCGTGCCGCTTGCGCGGACGGCTAGAGGTATGCACGCCGCGGTGGTCGCTAGCCCTCAGTGACGGGGTGAGCGCAGTCGCGCTGAGCGGCCGTGGGATCGGCGCTGATGACGGGAACGCTGCGGATGCGCTGTGCGCGGGGTGGCGGTGCCGTTGCGCGGGACTCTGTTCGAGGACGTGTGTGGCGACAGCTCCACCTGCCAGCACGCCGATCGTGACCACGCCGACGGCGATCTTTGCGCCGGCGCCGGCGCCGGCCAGCATGGCGACCGCGCGTTCGCGCACACCACCCTGCCCATACGGCGCCGTCTCGATCCCGAGGCGGTGCGCCAGCAGCCTGGCTCGAACGCCGAGCCTCGAAAGCCAGCCAAGATGACCGATGAGTACGGGCGGCAGCAGCGCGGCGGCCTGGTCACGGAAGCTACGCCGCAGCCGCTTGGCGTTCGTCTTGTGCTCAAGGCGACAGTGGGCGCAGCTCTCAAGATGGGCGAATGCGCGCTCGGCCAACTCCTCGCTCGTGCTTTCGCCGTTCTGCAACGCTTCGATCGTCTGCGCCCGGTATCCGCACAGTCGGCCCGTGTCGTAGAGCAGCTGGAAGCGCTCCCGCTTGCGTGCGCACACCCGCGCGGTATTGCGCGCCTCGTTGAGAGGGATCTCAAGCACTGTGGCGATCGCCCGGTACGCAAGACCCTCAACCAGCCAGCCAAAGACCCGTCGCTCGCGCTCGGTCAGTTCCGTCAAGAACTCGCTGGCGATCAGACGATCCTCGTGCGCAAGGACGGCCGGTTCGGGTGCGCTCTGCCCCTCCTGTGCCTCGGCCATGAGCCGGAAGCTGGGAGCGTTGCGTGCCAGGATCTTCGTGTGCCGGTGCGCGTCGCGGTGTTCGCGCAGTGCCCGCCGCTTGATCCCGTCGCGCAGCGCGTTTCGCAGATGCTCCTCGCCGGCATAGGGGCGCCGGTAGAGCGCCAGCGCCGTGTTCTGGTAGATGTCCTCGAGTTGCGCTTCGTTCAGCCCACGACACTCCGCAAAACCGCGGGCGATGCGCAGCTCCACCTTCTGCCATTCGCCAAGGAGCTGGCCGACGCGCTCAGACCCAAACGCACGCCGACTCCCGGCTTGAGGCACAACTGCGACCCCTTCCCCCGGTGGGTCACGAGGGCATCCAGCCCCTGCGTTGGCGTCTACCGTGTCCATACATCTATCTCCAGGTCAGTCCTGACCCAGCCGGAAAGTCCCAGCAATTCGGGACAGTTCTGCGGACCCCATTCTACTTGCAACATTTCATTCAAGCGTCAACCATCGGGCACCGTCCAGTCTCGGCAGTCCAAACGTGCCGCATACGCGGTTCGCGTGCTCATCGGTGCGGCACCGCGACGGTCTCCACAACGGCCGCGCCGACCATCACGCACAGGATCAGCGCGAACAGGCCGAACCCTTCCCTGACGGTGAGCGCATGGCGGCGTTGCACGAGCCACGCGCTCGCGCCCAGCGCAAGGCCGCCCCACTCCAGAGGCAGATGGGGGAGATAAGGCAGCAGCGCTACGCCGTAGGCGCCGAGCTTGGCACCCACCGGGAGGGTGGTCGCAATGACCAAGAACAGCAGAACGCCGTCGGTGACATGCCGGGCCACCCAGTTGCGGTGAACACCCAGCACGCCGAGCAGCAGCGGCCAGGACACCATCGGGATGTTGTGAGCTGCGAGCCAGAGCACATGCCCGGCATTTGGCGGCGCGTTGTGCTGCGCTGGATGCGCGGGGGGCGTCAGCGGATTGCCGAGGAGAGCCACCAGCGCCGCTGGAGCCAACGTCAACGTCCAGACCACGAGATACGCAGAAAGCCATATCGCTGGCAGACCCGCCGGCAGCCACCGTCCCGCAAAGCGAGCGTTACTCAGTTCTGCGGCAGCCATTCGCTCACCGCATAACCGCCGGGCACGCGCGCCAGCCGCGCCAGGGTGACGTGAAAGGAGGCGGGCAGCCCTTCGTACTGCGAGGAGCCGCCGGTCTGTTCGCGGGTGACGATCGCCCACATCCCAGGCTGTGCCTGGTCGCCGGCGATGCTCACGATCTGCCCGCTGTTCCAGATGCGCCCACGGACGATCGTGGTGTCCGCCTGGCTCGATGCGGCGGCCTGCTGCTCGGCCAGCCTTGCTGAGCCGACCGACATCTCCGCCAGCCCGCGCTGATTGCTCGTCAACGTGCGGTAGGTCCAGTTCGAGTAGGAGTGGCTGAACGCCGCGAGCGCGGCCGACGGTGTGCTCTGCATGTCCATCGGCGCCTGCGACGCTGGCGAGGCGGGCGCCGGAGCCGATGGTTCACCGGCGTTCTGTGGCGAGCTCGGCGAGCTCGTGGTCGGTCCTGCGCTCGGCGCGTCGGGATTGCTGCACCCAGCCAGCGCAACCACAAGTGCTGCCAGGCACGCTGCGCTCGCTGCTCTGATGCTGCGCCTGTTCATAGGCCGCGTGGGTGTCGGACGGTCCAGGTCGACCAGTTGGGCACCGAGGCCGAGACGCGCCACTTCGGGCCGGGCTTGCCGGAGTTCGGCCCCGTGTCGTATTCGGGCTTTTCCACCGTGTCGAAGCGCAGACCGCCCACGTACATGAAGGCGTGCGCGGCGTTGGCGTAGATCGAGACATAACGGCCGGGGCCAGGTTCGCCGTAGGACTCAAGTTCGGTGGAGTCCTCGGCGTATTCGCCAAATACGCCGCCAGCGTGCAGCACATAGGAGACCGCCGAGGAGCAGTCATAGCCAGGCTGCAACGTGTTCAGCGAGGTGCCGTGCGCTCCGCCCCAAAGGTAAACCGCGTGGAACAGGCGGTTGCCGGCGGCCACCATGCGCTTCACCGCCACGGGGGCTTCTTCGCCAGCCGCAGCCAGCCCACTCCGCAGCATCTTCGTCTGCGCGCCCGGCGTGAGCGGCAGCGGAATGCTGCCCGCGCCTTCGACTACCGGACAGGCCGCGCCCGCTTCGCCGGAGCCGCCGGCTTCGGTGGACGCTGGGATCGCGCCGAGCGTTGGCGCTGCCCCGGTGCTCGGCGCAAGCTGAATCTCGACCGCGCTCTTGGTGATCTGAAGCTGCTGGGCGGCCTGCCACCAAACGTCAAGGCGGTAGGGCTGGCCGCTTGAGATGAACTGGCCAGGTCCTTGTCCGTAGCCAGTGTCGCGCTTGAGCAGCAGGCTGTCGCGTCCGTCGTGAGCGACGCGAAGCCCGGTGAGATACGGAAGGTTGCTCAGCGCGTTCGCGTCGGCGAATGTGAAGCCCCCGGTATTCGCTGGGTTGCTGTCGAGCACCGACAGCTCCGCGAACGAATCAGGATGCGACGGGAGATATGACTCGCCGGGATTCGGGATAGAGCCGTAGTCGCCAGAAGTCGGGTCGCCCGGCCCGCCGTACTCTGTCGCGCCGACTTCATACCAGCGCCCCTGTGCCAGTCCCAAGGGCACCGCATAGAGTCCTTGGGACAGCGGCCCGCCGCCGGCCGGCTGATTGACCTGGCCGACGCTCCCGGCGCCACCACAGGCGTTTTCGGCTTCCTGGGAGAACAAGCCCGCGACCCCAGCGGCCACGAGCACGGGCAGCATCACCACCATCAGCGCGGCGATCAGCAGCACCGTCTGCACCTGCCGGTTTTTTAGCAGCGCTATCGCTATGCGCGCCTGCATCACGCGGTCAGCTCCAGCTCGGCGAGCGCCTGTGTGCGCCAGCCCTCATCCGCACACAGCAAAAGCGCCTGCCAGCGTTCCTCCCAGGTCTCATCGCCGGTCTGGCGCAGAGCCAGACGCCGCACAGGGTCATCGCGCGCAGGGTTCGAGGTGGCGATCCAATACTCGAGCTCGGAGACGATCACCTGGACGATCGCCTCGCCGCGGGTGCCGTTCTCGACATACACGAGCGCGTACTCGCCGGGGACGGTGCGTAGCTGGGACATCGCGGCCTCGCGCTCCTCGGTGTTGCTCAGCGCCTCGCGCATTCGTGCCAGCTCCCTGGCCTCCTGGCGGCCGGTGACGCGCATCCTCGCGTTGGCGACCAGCGCCTTGCCGTACTCGTTGTCGAAGTCGGTGATCTGCTGACTGATGGCGATCACCCACACCGCCCAATGGCGGCTACGCCTACAGAACTCGTTGAACCAGCGGCCCGTGGCGGGCCGCTCGGTCAGCTTCCAGCACTCATCGACCGCCAAGATCGTCCGGCCGGCCCAGGCGTGCTTGGGACCTTCGCCTGCGAGGTACTCGGCTCGGGTGCTCTCGATCCGGCGCTTGACGTGCTCACAAAGCACGAACAACACTGCGGCGGCCTTCGCTTCCGGCACGCTCTGCGTGTCAAAGACGATCAGCGGCGCGTCGGGCAGGATCGTCGTCGGGCGATCCGTGAGATAGGCATAGGGGCCGTCCCCGACGTAGTTGTTCAGGCGCATCGAGAGGTTGCGAAGCGCCTCCGCGATCCCCGCCGAGCCCTCGTCGCGTTCAACTTGGTAGCGACGCTCAAGCTCCTCCTGCAACAGCAGCTCGCGCGGTTCCTCACCCGTCAGCGCGCAGCGCTCATACACCTCGGCGATCGCCAGCCCGAGCAGGTTGCTCTCCAGGTCTGTGAGCCCGTATGAATCCTGGCCTGGATGGTGCTCGCCGAGCAGCTGCGCGTGCAGCGCGAGCAGATAGTCGACCTTCTCCGGCGACACATCGCCTGAGTCCTCGACATCCCACGAGTTGATCGCGTGCGCGTCAGCGCCGATCTCAACCGACGCTGCACCGGGGATCAAAGAGGCGAGGAACGCGAAGTGACCTGCCCTGTCGATGATGAACCCGGTCGCGCCCTGCGCGAGCGCGCGGATCAACAGGATGATCGTCGCCATCGTCTTGCCCGACCCCGTGATCCCCGCGACCAGCATCAGATGGTTGGTGTGCGCCGCATCGAACGGGTCGATGCGCTCCAACGTGCGACCCGGCAGCGCATAGCCGAGCGGGATGCCGCCGGGACTGCTGCAGCTCGTCCCCACCAGCGAGAAGGTGTCCCCGACGTTGCGGCTGACGTACTTGCGCTTACGGGCAGCCACGTCCCTGCCGAGCGGCAGCGTGGACTGCCACAGCTGCTCTTGGGCGAACAGGCCGTGGTTGACCCGCGCGTCGCTTGCCATCGTCACCTCCCGCGCGGTGGCCTGGCACAGCTCCGCCAGCCGCTCGGGGTCGCGCTCGCTGACGGCGTGGTAGATGCTCACGCGGTAGATGCCAGCGCCGACGCTCGCAGCGAGTTCGTCGACCAGCTCGGCCGCCTCCTGCTCGCGCACCCGCGCATCGGGGTCAAGCGGACGGCCATTACTCTCCACGCCGCGGTTGACCCCATACAGGCGCTTGTAGCGGCGCTTCTGCGCCATCCGCTCGCGGTAGCGCTCGGTCGCCTCGATATGCACGCTCAGCACGAACGGGCTGGGCGACTGCATCATGTGAAGCAGCCAGCCAAGCCACGTCTGCTCCGGTGCCAGCGAGACATAGAAGATCTGCTCGAGCGAGGAGCCAATCCGCACGCGGTTGCGATCAGACAGGTCGATCTCCGCGGTGCAGATCGCCTCGCTCAGTGCCTGCGCGCGAGCGTCCGCCTCATCCTCGCTCTCGCCGACCCTCGCGGGCTGAACGACCTCGCCCTGCATGAAGCTCGCCGGCAACGACCCCGAGCTCTGCGCGTCGGGGTCAAAGCGGCTGTGCAGCAGGTCCAGCACCTCGTGGCCCGACAGCGGCCGTGCCGATAGGCCCATCGCGTCGAGGTCTGTGCGTATGCCTTCGGTGTGGCGCAGCGAGTCACGGATCGCCCGCAGATGCACCGACTCGCGGATGCGCAGCGCCCGTCCGCGCCGAGTGCCGAGCACCGGCCGGCGCGTCGGCTGCCACGGGCAGACCACCAGGTAGCGAAGCCGCAGCGGGTTGATCGCCCTGGCGGTCTTTCGGATCGACTGCTCCTGGGCGATCCCAAGCCGGCGGATCGCCGTCGCGCGCTCCGTCTCGCCAGCGTCCTCCGCGGCGCCAGCCGCGCGCTCGCAGCGGTAGGTCTCCTCCGCCAAAAGCGCCTCAACGTCCAGCGTGCTGCCCTGCACATACAGCTGCAGGGACTGGCGATCGGGCAACCGTGCGGCGATCTGCGCAAACGCGCCGGAGATCTGCTCGCCCTCGGATTGCTCGACCGCGAGCGGGTTGACCGTCTCCACCTCCAGGTAGCGGACATACGTGCCGTCCTCCCTGATGAGCAGCCCGTCAGGCTCAATCGCGGCCACACCCAGCAGGTCACATACGCGACGCTTGCGGCCCATCAGCCCCAGCGCTCCCAAGCCACATCATCCAGAGGCTCCACCGGCGAGCCCTGCCCGACAGGCTCCTCCAACTGCTGCTGTTCGGTGAGAATCACCACTCCCCGAGCACGGCACGCTTCTCCCGCCGAGCTGACCGGCAAGGTGTGAGCGCTAAAGCGCCAGCGCCACATCGCGCGCAACAGCACGGTGAGCTGCAGGCCGCCGCTCTCAGACACATAGGTCAGCGCGGCCGGCAGCCCAATAACGAACACGCAGAGCGTGATCGCGGGCTTCGTGGGCACGTGCGCGAGATGGATCACGCCCAGCAGCACGGCGCTGCCCGCGATCAGCACCGCCCACTGCTTGACGGTGAACCCGACGAGCTTCGGCGCCTCATCCAGCGAACGGAAAGTGCGGTGAATCACGGCCCGCTCCGAGGACGCGGCCTACGCTTGCGAGCCTGCGAGGGCGGGGCAGGCCCGGCCGGCTTGGCCGCCTGGCGCCCCGCGCCCGGTGCAGGCCGCGCTTGCTTGGAGGCGTGTTTGCCCGTTTGCCTGGGGGCGTCGCTTCGCTACGCGCGTTCGCAGCGACTTTGCGCCCCGGATGAGCGCCCCCAGCTTGAGCTGACTTTGCCGCTGCCGGCCCGTTCGGCGGCGGCCCCGCCGCCGGCCTGACCACCACCTTCGGAGCGCTCGTGCGCGAGCCCGCAGTCGCGCCCGCGCTGCCTGACCCAGCTCGCCCGCCAGGCCGCGTGCCGGGCGTCTTTGTGCCGCTGCCGCGCGCCGGTGCCCTGCCCGTCGCGTTGCTCGCACCAGCCCGAGGCCCATGTGCCGGGCGACGAACGCCGGAGCGCGAGCTTGCCGTCATCGCCGCCCGCGCCTCGCGCGGAGCGTTGGCGAGAATCGTTCCCGCCCGCGAGAGGCGTTCGCGCACCCCGCCGAGCGCGTGGCTGCTCGCCCGCCACCACGGCCCGCCGCGCCGGCTGCCATGCCGCCCACAGCGCCAGCGCCGGCAGCAGCCGGGGTTATCGCCGACACCAAGCCGGTGCGTCGTGCTGCGCCGGCCAAGCCACGACGAGCCGCGCCGAGCGGTCCTCCCGCCGGGGCGCCCATCGCGCCAGCGGCGCGACCCGCGCTTCGTCCCAGCGCAGGCACCCCCTCCAATGCGACGCTGCGCAGCCGCGCGTGCGCGGCGCGCATCCGCTCCGCTCCCGGCATCGCGCTCTGGCCCTGCGAGCCACCCGCCGCGCCTCCACCGCGCAAGCGCGCCACCGAGGATGTGCCGCAGCTCCCCGAACAGCATCAGCGGCAGCTTCACCGCGAGGACGAAGGTGATCAGCCCCGCGAACGCCGCCGCGATATGCCCAGGCAGCCCACCGGCGCCGCGCGTGAAGCTCGTCGCATCCAAGCGTCAGCGCGCCAGCGGTGGCGAACAGCAGCGTCCAGCCGATCGGGACGAGCACGATCGCCATCAGCGCGTGGCCCCAGACCCGCGCCAGATGAGAGAGCTCAGGGATCGGCGACAGCGCGATGAACGGTGGCCCTGCGCAGAACACCAGCGCCAACAGGACGGTCAACGCCTCCTTGGACGCGAACAAGGCAGGCGGCGAACGACGACGCCGACGATCACCAGGAACGCTCCGAACACGCCGCCGGCGCCGAGCAGCAGCGCGCCGCCGAACAGGACGGTGATGATGCTCGCCAGGCCGTTAGCGACGACCGGGAAGCCGAGGATCGCGTGCGTCAGCGTGTTCGTGGCGGCGACCGTCTGCTCGACCAGCCAGCGGTAGATCGACCAGCACGCCGGTCGCCCACGCGCACCGCCCCATCGCGCTCACCGGATGCGCCGCGCCGGTCAGACCCATCATCCAGTAGCGCAGCGTGCAGACCGCCAACGTGACCGGCATCAGCGACATGCCCAGATAGGTCATGTCGCTCTCCAATTCGCTGACATGCCCCCAGGTCGCCGGGTCCGGCAGCGCGACGAGATGCTGGATCGTGGCGACCGTGCCGTGCTTGAGAAACCCAGGAACCAAGCGCGCCCGCGAGCGCCGAGAAGAACCCCTTGGCGATCCCTTCGATGATGCTGTGCAAGCGACGGCAGGCCCGAGGAACGCCAGCGGCGCGAACTGCCCTCCGCCGCCCGTACGGCTGACGCTGCCGGCGCGAGCACGAGCCCATCAAACAGAGCGCGCCCGTCGATCGCCGCCGGCAGCAACCATACGGTCCGCGCGGAGCACCGCACATGCCCTTTACGCGACGATCCCGCTGATCGACGCGAGGATCGCCAGGCCCACGATCGTCTTGATCGCCACGTCGTGCGCCCTGGAATGCCCGGCCATGAACATGATCCCGACGACCGCGATCACGAGGCCCATCGCCGTGCCGCCGAGCCACACGAGGCTGCCCTTCAGCTTTTCAACGAAGTTCTGAACGCCGCTGATCGGCGTGCCTTGAAATGCACCGGCGGCGTTCAGAGCGTGAGCGTGGGCATCCGGGAACGCCACCAGACACCGCACACCGTGAGCACGGCCCCGTCAGCGTCGCCGAGGCGAGCAGCAGCGCCGCTCGCCTCCGATCTCGACAGGCGAGCGCCTGTCTGAATGTGAGCGCCATCACTGGCCTCACCTCCTTTGTGTTGGGTTGCAAGCTCACGGCGAGAACAGGCCCCCTCTGCTCTGTTCAGGCGCTGGCGGCGCGGCGGCGCGCTCGCCGGCGGCGGCACACCTGCTGAGGGCGCGGCGCTGGCGCTTGCCTTGGAGACGGCGCGACCGTTTCCCTGACGGCAGGCGCCACCGGATGCACAAGCCGCGGCGCACGGTGCTGGACTGGTCGAGATGGCCCAGCGCGCGAAGCCCGTGCTGGACGGTCGTATGGGCGCGGCGGATCGCGCCGCCGCCGTACGAGGCGCGTTCGACCTCTGTGCTGCTGGCGGTTGTCAGAGCGGGAGCGCGATCCCTCGCGCCAAGCGCATGGCTCGGCGCAACCACGCCGGCCGCCGCAGGACGCGCGTGGCGGCCGTCCAGTACCGAGGCGGCGCCGACGACCATCCACAAGGCGAGCGCCGCGCCGACAGTGCCCGCGAGCACCCGATGCTCGCCCAGCCATCCACGCACACGGCCCCGATCGCCGAGTCCACGCACCACGCGCCGACGCGGATAAGCGCGGCGCCAGCCGGGGCCGCTACGCCCGGCGAGCACTTCCTCGACATGCACCACGAAGTCCTCGTGCGGGAACTCGCGCTCGCCAAGCTCGCCCGCGAGTTCGTCCTCGAGCGCGCCAGCTGGCGCGTCGAGCTCCGGTGGCCATCTCGCCCAACGGCTGAGCGGCGGCCTGCGCAAGCGCGTGCAGACTCGCCGCTCGCATCGGGGACAAAGGGCGGGGGCTCCACTGGCGCCGGCAAGCGTTGAGCGCGGCCGCGCTTGCGCCGCCGCGCCCGCACCGGCACCGTCGGCGTGCTCAGTGAATCGCCCGCCGGCTCCGCCAAGAGCAGCTCGTCATCCGACGCGCTGCCGGCAGCCGTGGCGGGCCTCCGCGTCGCCGTCAAGCGGCCCGCCTCCGGGAGCCGCGACGTACAGCGTCACCATCCCGTTGCGAGCCAGGTCGCTGCCCGCCGCAGGCTCCTGCGCGACGACCAGACCGACCAGCTCCGCCGGGCAGCCAAACGAGCGATCAAGACCAGGACGCAACCCGGCACGACGCACCGCCTGAGCCGCCTCGCCGGCTGGCTGGCCCACGTAGTCGCCGACCACCTGGCTGCCCAGAGCCGCCGCCGCGGCGAGCGGTCTTCGCGCGCTGGCTCGCGCGCTCGGGTACTGCTGTTCTATCGGTCATCGGCGTTACTGACCTCAAGCGCCCCAGACCGGCCAACGAATTTCTCACGCAGCCGGCGAGGCGCCCAAAATGCACGCGCCCCGCTGACAGCCAACTGTCAGACGAACGAGTGGCAGACAGACAAGTGGCAGACGTTTAGCTGCGACCAGCCAGCAGTTGCGCGTAGCGCGCGAACCGCGGGTCCTCAAACCAGCCGGGTGCGCGGACGACCGCGGGCGGCAGGTCGCGGTAGACGAGCACCGCGCGCCCGCGGCCGATCTGCCGCAGCCACGGCGACGGCGCCGGCCTTCTGATGACCGATGCTCAGCGTGTGCCGCGCCAAGCCCGTTGACGTGGACGCATTGGCGACCGGCTCCTCGCCGAGCAGTTCCGTGAGATATCCGGCGCTCGTCGGCTCGGCCAGCGGCGGGATGAACACCTGCGCGGTCGACGCAGCGCAGATCGCGTCGCGGGCGGCGCGGCCGTAGCGCTGGTCGATCTGCGCGATCGACTGCCAGATCGTCGCGATCACGATGCCGTGGTCTCCGCACTGCGACAGCCACGGCGCGAGGTTGCGGACCGGCGCGATGTTCGCCGCCTCATCCATGAGGATGAACAACCGCGGGTCAAGCACGCCGCTCACGCGGGCCTTGACGATCGCCGCCTCGTACATCGCGGCGACCAGCGCGAGGATCACCGGCCGCAGCGCATCCTGGTCGTGTCCGGCCGCCACCACATAGATCGTGTTGGCCTGCCCGTCGAGAAACCGCTCGGGGGTGAGATCGCCGACGGCGCACGCCGCGACCTGCGGGTAGCGGTAGGCACGCAACAGATTCAGCGCGCTCATCACCGTCGTCTCGCGGTTTCGCTCGTCGCGGCGGCTCACGCCCTCAAGCTGGTCTGCCGCCGCCGAGGCGCCCGCTGCCTTCAAGCAGGCGATCGCGCCTGTGAAGTCGCGCGCATCCAGCCACCGGACCAGCTCGCTCATGCTCTCACCGGCGATCGCGGCGGCGTGGAGCAAGGGCGCGAACATGCTCGCGGCCTCCTTGTCCCAAAACTCGTTGGCGGCGTTGCTGCTATCCGGGTGCGCCGCCGACGCAAGCGCCTCACCTGCACGGATCGCGCCAGGCCAACTACGCGCCGGGATCAAAGGTGTAAAGCCAGCGCTTGAACGGTCGCCGAACGGGTCATAGACCCACACGCGGCCGAGGCTGCGACGGTAGGGCGCCGTCGCGTCATAGATGTCGCGCTTGGTGGAGAGCACCAGCGCCGGCCCGTGGTGATCCAAAAGCCAGGGCACCACATAGCCGCTGGACTTGCCCGCCCGCGGCGGCGCGACGACCATCGGCTGCACCTCAAGCTCGGCCGCCAGCGTCCGTGCCGGCACCCGTCCGATCACGCCGAGGTACGGGCGGCCCGAGGCTGGCCCCTGCACCCACAGCCGGCGCAGGTCTGTCGGGCACCGCCCACGTGCGCGAGCGCACCCAGCCGCGATCGACGGCACGCCGCGCGATGGTGCGCTGCTCCTTCCCCAACGGCGAGCCGGCCCGCCACGAGCGCACACGGCGATAGACCTTCCACGCCGCCCAGCAGAGCAACGCCAGCGAGAAGAAGGTGACGAGCGCGTAGGCGGGCGCCCCCGGCGCAGCCGCTCTCTCGGCTGCCCTCGGAAACGCACGACACGGCGTGCTCCAGCCACCGCGGATGACAAGCCGCCACATCGCGTGCGCGGCGTCGCCGGCCGGCAGCCGCATCGGTGCTCGCAGCGACACCAGGCACGCCGCCTGTGTCCAGCACCACGGCACCACGCCACTGACAAGACCGGCAAGCGCGAGCACGGCGATGGCCGAGGTGAGCATCCTCGTCGCCGGGCGCCGCCCAACGGTGTGAATCCTCATGCGGTGCCCGCCTTCGCATGGCAGCCAGGCACATCCAGTTGCGCTGCGCGCGCTGGTCTGGTGTCGGTCATCGCTGCTACTGACCTCCAGCGGCCCACACCGGCCAACGACTTCGGCACCTTCACCCTCAGCTACACGGTCAGCTCAACCTCAGCGCGACGGTTAGACCTTGTGCTCGTTGCTCGCGGACGGTCGCCGCCGCGAAAACTCGTTGGCCGTTGGCGAGGGCTTGTGGTCAGTACCCACACAGGCCGCCGTATCTGACGCGGCCGGGATACGCAAGGAGAAACAGACAATGCCGTCCAGCCGACGATCAAGAACGGGTCACGCTCAGCTGCAAAGAGATGAACCGACTGGCTGTTCAAGCAGTCCTCGTTGGTTGTCGGCACGTCGTGTCTTGCCCCATTTTGGACACCGCCGGACTAGCGCTTCGGCCCCCTTACGGGGGCTCCCCTTCGCCCTTACGGGCTTCGGCTCCGCGCGCCGGTCGGCGTCTTTTTTGGGCTGCGTCACTAGCACCAACAACCACCAAACAGGAGGAACAGCAATGAACAACATCAACCGAGTCGTCATCACCGGCAACCTGACCGCCGACCCCGAGCTGCGCTCGACGCCGAGCGGAACTCCGGTCTGCAGTCTGCGGATCGCCTGCAACACGCGCCGCAAGAGCGGCGAGGAGTGGGTGGACAAGCCCAACTACTTCAACGTCACCGTGTGGGGCGGACAGGGCGAGAACGCCGCCCGGTATCTCTCCAAGGGCCGTCCCGTCGCGGTCGACGGGCGCCTGGAGTGGCGCGAGTGGGAGACCCAGGAGGGCGACAAGCGTCAGGCCGTGGACATCATCGCCGACTCCGTGCAGTTCCTGAACAGCGGGAACGGCGCGGGCAACGGCGCGGGGAACGGCGGCGAGGAGCGCGAGCTGGCCACGGTCGGCGCCGGCGCAGAGGAGGACACCCCGTTCTAGGGCTCAAGGCGGCCCGCGCCCCCCACCGGGGCGCGGGCCGCAAGCTCACAGCCAACGGGACACGACCATGAACCAGACCACCGCTTTCGACCAAGCCCTCGAGGCAGTTCGAGCGCGCGATGCCCGCCTGCGCGCGATGTGGGAGCTAACCCCAGCTCAGCGAATCGCCGCGATGCGCCGCGGCGAGCTCACGCTCGAGCAGTGCGCCGCGTGGGCCGCGCGCCACCCCGATCAGATGCCGCTGCTCAACGGCGAGTTCGAGTACCTCGCGGCCTTCACCCCGGAGGTCCGCGATTGAGCCTCCCTGAATGCCACCCCGACGAACTGCTGACCTACCTCCGCATCCTCGCGGAAGACTCGCGGGCCACCCAGTTCTTTGACCTGCGCTACAGCCCGCCCGCAGGAGTGATGCGCCGGCGCTACGTCTCGGTTCTGCGCCTGCAGCAGATCGCCGAGCGGATCACGGAGCTAGCGGCTGGCGCCGACGTGTATGTCGGGGCGGCGCTGCGCGACCGCGCCCGCGGAGACAAGACCGCGATCAGCGGCTCTCATCTGCTCTATATCGAGTGCGACGACCCAGCCGCCCGCGAGCGGCTTGAAGGCTTCGCCTGCCCACCCTCAATGGTGATCGCCTCCGGCTCACCAGGGCACCTGCACATCTACTGGCGGCTGCGTGAGCGCGCGAGCCCCGCCACGATCGAGAGCGCCAACCGCAGGCTCGCGCTCGGCCTGCACGGTGAGCCCGGATGCGCCGACATCGTACGGATGCTCAGGCCGCCCGAAAGCCTCAACCACAAGCACACACCGCCGGCACCAGTCAGGCTCCTCGAGCACGATGCCGGCGCGCGCTACGCGCTCGCCGATGTCCTCACCCGGCTTCCCCATGATCCACAGCCTCACCATGAGCGGCCGGCGTGGTCGGCGAGCCGCCGCGTTGGGCGCACCGCTCTTGACCGAGAGCTGCTCGCCATCCCCGCAGCCGACTATGTGCGCGTCCTGACGGGACGAGAGCCCAACCGTGCCGGCAAGGTGCTCTGCCCGTTTCATGAGGAGACCCAGCCGAGCCTTCAGCTCTACCCTGACGGCACCTTCTACTGCTTCGGCGCGCACTGCAAAAGGGGCGGCACCATCTTCGACTTCGCGGCGCTTTTGTGGGACAGCGGCACCCGCGAACGCGACTTCCTGAAGCTGCGCCGCCGCCTCGCGCGCACTTTCCGGCTCACAGAACCCGCCAGCGAGGTGTCCCGGTGAGCCCCAGGTCAACTGCACTCGCGCGGCTGCGAGGGCAGCTCGCCATGCCGCTCTACCTGCTCGCAGCAGTGCTGCTCGTCGGCTGCGCGCCGCCCAGCGAAACCGGATGGTCGAGCGTTGACCGGCCGCCGTCTCGGTGCGTCCAGCATGACGGCCTGCCCGATTCTCGCTGCACGCCCGGAGCCGTCCATTCCGGGGTGCCGCTGGCCACAATCTGCGCGTTCGGGTACAGCCGCTCCGTGCGACCGCCCGAGAGTTTCACCGAGCCGCTGAAGCTCGCTCAGATGCGCGCCTACGGCCTACCAGGTCCTCCGAGCGATTACGAGGAGGACCACCTCGTACCGCTCTCGATCGGCGGGGCGCCACGTGACCCCCGCAACCTCTGGCCTGAGCTGCGCACCGGCCCCAACAACGCCGAGCAAAAGGACCAGCTCGAGACCTGGGTAGCGCGGATGGCCTGCGCCGGACGCATACCTCTGGCTCGCCTGCAGCACGAGATGGCAAGGGACTGGATCGCGCTCTACCGCGCCGCCGGCGGCGAGCGCGTCCTGCGGGCCTACACGCCCGGCGGCTAGGCGCGTAGCGCACAGCCTCGGCTAGCCTGAGAGCTGGCCTCCAGCGCTCCCGAAGCCTCGGTCGCATCGTCGCGCTACGGTTCGGTGACTATGAGCGGGCGGCGCAAAGTTCCACTGAGAGTCACCCTCGACGGTCGCCAAGTCGCCAGCGAGACGACCTGCATTTGTGCAGGAGCCTACGTGCTGACGATCGCCACAACCCTGCCCGACCACGGGCTCGCGCTGGAGGTTCACTCCACTTTCGTCGGCCACCAGGGCGTGCCGACGTGCGTTACGCACCTGACGCTCGGACCCGTCAACCACGATCCCGTGATCGCCCAAGTCGAGCACCCTCACGCAAGCCTCGACCCGGTGCTCAGGCCCAGGGAGTGTGCCTACGAGCACGTCCAGATCGTGCTTGAGACGCTTAACCAGCTCGGATACGAGGCGGCGATCGAGGTGCCCGACGATGCCTTTGAGGATCTGGAGCGCGTAGAGCCCCGCTGACGCCTGCGCGGCACGCGCCGACCCTTTCGAGCGACCCAACAGCTCCGGGCGTCGAGCCGAGGTCCCCTCCGATGATCGCACGCTGCGCGTGCGGGTTGATCGGGGATCGGCTCCGCACCGGCAGGGCCGCCTACCGAAAGGAAAGCGTGATGCCACACAACGCTGTCAGCTCGTCCGCACAGCCGCTCCCCACCTACGCCGGCATCGGCTCACGCGCCACGCCGCCCGCCGTGCTTGACGTGATGGCCGGCGCGGCGCGCTGGCTCTCGACCACGGGATGGGTGCTGCGCACGGGCATGGCCACCGGCGCCGACCAGGCGTTCTGCCGTGGCGCCAGCACGCGCGGGCCGTTGGAGCTTTACCTGCCCTGGCCGACCTTCGAGGCGGATGCCCAGGCGCCGAGCCGAGGCTCAGAGCAGTTCGTGCTCGGGCAGCCCACGCCGGCGGCCTACGAGCTGGCGGCAACGTTTCACCCTGCCTGGTCTCGGCTGCCGCGGGCCGTTCGCGCTCTACACGCACGCAACTGTCATCAGGTGCTCGGCGCCGATCTGCAAAGCCCGGCACGCTTCGTCTTGTGCTGGACCCCTGACGGCAGCCTCGACGGCCGTGGGCGGCGTGTCGGCGGGACCGGCCAGGCGCTGCGCATCGCCCACCACCGCGGCATCCCCGTCTTCAACCTCGCTCGACTGGAGCACGTGAAGCGGCTCACCGCAGCGATGTCGTGACACTCAGCTCGTTTGCGGAGTCACACATTCACAAAAGGTAAGTGTGAATGGTGGGGCGCCGGCAGCCCCATTGTCGCACCCCTGCCGGGGTGCGTAGGGCCGCCTACCGGCACCCGCACCAAGCGGGAGCCCTGTCAGTGAAAGGACGCTCGCCGTGTACGAGTCCTACAACGCCGCAATCATCCTCTGGCCCGCCACGCCACTACCCGCCAACGTCGCAGCCGAGCTGCACAACGCCGGCGTCGACCTCACCGCAAAGAAGGTGAACGGCGGCAGGCTCGCCGCCAAGTGCTCACCCGAGGGCACCGTCGTCCTCGACCTGACGTTCGAGTCCCGCCAGTGGGGGCTCGACGGCATGGAAGCGGTGCTCGCCACGCTGCGCCTCGCCCGCATCTCCTACGTCGCCTGGGACGTGCGCGAGGGCGAGATCGCCGGCACCGGCCGCGAGTTCCAGCCTGAGCGGGGCATCGAGCGGTACTTCAGCGTGATGGCCGACGGCGAACCGATCCTCACCGCCAGCGACCTCGAGGAGTTCGAGGGCCGCTTCGGCACCGCCGAGACGCTCCTCAACAGCATCCGCGGATGGCTGCGCCTGCCCACACCCGAGGATCTCACCGACCTCGGCCTGGACGAGCTGAGCATCCCGATCGTGCCCGAGGAGGAAGACGAAGACGACGACCGCGTGGAGATCATCGGCGCCGTCGAGGACCCGCCCAGCGCGTGCCTGGCGCACGCCGGCGAGTAGGGCGGTCGATCCCGCCCCAGCCTGGCACGCCCTGCGGGCGCGCTTGAGGGCGGGGAATCGCCCGCCTACCAGGGGCGGGCTACCTACCAACAGGAGGCATCATGGGCTGGACCGGCGGAGCACTACAAGGTCCGTTCACCGCACGCGCGGCAATCGAGTTCGAGCTCGGCGCGGAGTTCCTGACGCGCGTGATCGACACCGCGCGCTACGGCACCGTCATCTACGCCGCCGTGCGCGCACGCGACGAACAACAGATATGGGGCCTCGTGCTGCTCGCCGAGCGTCGGGGCGGCGTTCTCTACACCAAGCCGATCAGCGAGGACATGGGACCCAGCGAGGATCACTGCCCAGCTCGCATTCTCGATCTGCTGACCGAGCCCAGCAACGATTGGGCACGCCAGTGGCGCGAACGCTGCCGCGCCCGCCTGGCCAAGCCACGGCCGCGCGATGGTCAGACCGTCACCTTCTCGGAGGCGATCACGTTCACCAACGGCCAAACGCACAACACCTTCACCTACCAGGGCGGCTCGCGCTTTCGCACCGACGACGGCTGCCTGTGTCGCATCACGCGCTGGCGAGAGCTTGACTTCACCGTAGCGCAGTGAACGCAGCCCGCTGACTCGCAAGAGAGCTAGAAGTCGCTACTCCAGGCCGGGTTCAAGCACATCCCTGAAGGCCAGCAGACCGGCTTACAGGGCGCGTAAAGCCCTGCGCTGCGCGTCGCCTGCGGCGATCCCTCCGGGACAGGGCTTGACCCGCCCCGCCGGCCCGCTCAAGGCCGGAACGTGCCCGACCCCGACCTCAAGGAGACAGCGATGAACAAGCCCACCCGGCGACCCAGCGGTCTACTCGTCCCAGCGCGTGTGCAGCTCGGCAAGCCACGCGCGGTGCACTGCAAGTGCGAGCGCCACCATGTATATGTGGGGCGCAACCCGAAGTGGATGCCCCCCTCGAAGTGGGGCAACCCATTCGTGGTTGGCAAGCACGGCGCGCGGGGCGAGTGCATCGCGCTGTATGAAGCGTGGCTGCGCGAGAACACGGCGCTGTTCGCAGCGCTGGATGAGCTGCGAGGGCTGGTACTCGGATGCTGGTGCGCGCCGCGCGCTTGCCACGGCGATGTGCTGGTGCACTTGGCAAACGCGAACACGGCAGAGCGCGAGCGTTGGCTGGCGCTCGCCGCGTAGGCGCTAGCGGCACAGCTCGGCTGCCGGCAGCCGCAAATGATCGCACCCCTGCGGGGTGCGTGGCGGCTGCCACCGGCATCCGCAAACGGCGGGCGCCACGGGCCAGCAAGAAAGAAGGTGAAGCGTGACCATTACCAGTACAGCGGCCGCCGAGCAGACCGACAGTCACACAAATCTTGTCTGCATGTGCTGCGGCCACATCCAGCCAGTGCGCCGTAACCAGCTCCCGTCCCGCTGCGAGCACTGTCGAGAGTCGTTCACCGGCTGCGGCTACCTGCTCGACGATGCCAGCGACGCCGAGGCGCTCTCACAGGAAGTCCTCGACAGCAAAGCCATCTCCCACACAAGCGGGGTCCGCGTATGAGCACGTCCGCTTCACCAATAACGATCAGCTACAGCGGTGCACCTGTGAAGGTCGACGGGCGACGGATCACGCGCGAGATGTGGGTCCCCAATCTCGGCCGCAACGATCCGCTGCAAGCCGACCAGAACCCCGGCGAAGTCGCTGTGCGCCTGTTCGAGCAGGCTACCGCGGCGCGCGCTCTGGTGATCCCCAGCGAGCTGGGCGCCGAGTGCTACGGCGACAGCGACGCCGACGGCGGCGGCTTCATTCTCACCATCTCCCCGATCTGTGGAAGCGCGGGCGTCACCTGCGGTTGGCGTGATGTCGAAAACATCGTATGTCCCGAGGGCGACCCACGGCCCGACAACGATCGCCGACTCGTCAAAGAAGCACTGCAGTTCGTGGCCGGTGAGCTAAACGCAGCCCTGGGCATCCGTGCCAGCCGGTCGTCGGAGAGTTAACACGAGAGTCCTATCACACCCCTCCCTGCGAGATCGGCTTACGCCTTCAAGCAATTGAGAATCGCCCCCTGGCGGGGGCGCAGAGATTTCACATTATCAATTGCTTGACTCGCCTTCCGGGGCGTGATGAACAGAGGGCAAGTTCACAAGTTCACCACAGAAAGGACTTTCACACTATGAGCCCTCTCACAAAAGCATCCGGCGCATCCCCCAAGCAGCTCTCCTACCTCAAGGACCTTGCCTCACAGACGGGCACGACGTTCACCATGCCACGCAGCGGCTACCGGGCTGGGCGTGAAATCGAACGGCTGAGGGCGCTCAAGGCGAGGCGCGGGCGTTGTCTGGAAACCCCCCGGCTGGAGCTGGACCCGGTGGAGCAGCCCTACGCGACTGAGCAGAAGCCCGGCGAGGTCATTGGCTACGGTGCGAGCGCAAGGCGCGCGGACCCGGCCCCGCGGGGTGCAGCGCCAGTGCCACGACGGACAGACGAGCCGTTCGAGCTGGGGCGCTACGTGACACGCTCAGGGGAACACCGCGCTCTGTACGGCATCCGCGTGGACGGCAAGCCGAGGATCATCGACGCTGCCACAGAGGGGACAGGGCGCATCTACACCGTAGAGCAGGAGCTGCGGGACAAAGGCGGCTATGGCGAAGTCAAGGCGCTGGTAGCTGACTATCTGGAGCAGGCCGGTGAGCTGGGGCGCATCCCGATGGCCCCAGCGCCGCGGCGCGAGTCGGTGGGTGCGGATGCCTAACACCTGCGCGGTGTCCAGCGCGCCCCCGTTGGTCACTCGATCGACGGGGGCGGCGAAGGCCGTCGCCCTCGGGATTGTGGCACACCCGTCCGGGCGTGCCTGGGCTTGGGCTCCGCGGCTCCGCACCCGGCGGGGCCACACTCCAGATCGGAGGCCCGGCAATGGCTAACGACCCCGAGGTCGTCCTCATCGTTGGTGAAAGACCGTCGAGCGATCCACTCGCACGCGAGCTTGTCCTCGACGGCTACCGGGTGCTGCGCGCCCCTCGCGTTCTTCGACTCTGCCGAGTGCTCGCCGAACCCGACGAGATCGACCTCATCATCCTCACCCCAACTCCACAGCAGGCCAGCCGGCTTCACTCAGTACGCGCGCTGCGCGCGGGCGAGCTCGATCCCGAGATCAACCCCGGCGTGCGCGTCCTGTGGGTCGGCGCCAGCGAGGAGGTTGCCGAGGTGCTGCGCGCGTTCGAGGCCGGCGCCGACGATGTGATTCGCTCACCGTTCCTGCACGCAGAGCTGCTTGCCCGCGTGCGCGCGCTCCTGCGCCGCGGCATCCTCAGCTCCGCCGGGGTGATCCAGTTCGGGGCGCTTCGGATCGACACCAACGCTCACGCAGCCACGTTCGCATCCACGCCCGTGCACCTGCGCCGCCTCGAGTACGCACTGCTCGCTCACCTCGCACGCGATCCTGGCCGCGTCTACACCAAGCAGGACCTGCTACGCGAACTGTGGGGTTATCAGGGCACCGGCTCCACGCGGACGGTTGACACGCACGCCTGTCGCCTGCGGCGCGCGCTCGTGGACGCTGGCGCGTCCGGCTGGCTGATCGCCGTGCGCGGCGTCGGCTATCGCCTCGCGCCCGACGGGCACGGCGAGCTGCATCTGCTGCCGGGGCGACGTAGCGCCTGAGCGCGGACGACGGGCCTCGCCCTCCCGATGATCGCACGCTGCGCGTGCGCGGGAGTCGGGCAACGGCCCGCGCCCGGCGGGCTCAGACCCGTGCGAAGGGAGAACCGTGAGCACGACCACCGCAGCACCCGCAAATCCTCCGACCACGCCAGCGCCGCAAGCCAACGCGACCGCGCGCACCCAAAGCCTTGGCAGATACCACGCGCCCGAGACTGGACAGGAGCGCGAGGTGCTGCGCGTCCAGCGCCCCGACGGCAGCGCGCTCGTCGTCGACTACGAACTCGGCACCCTCAGCGACGGGCGCCTGGTCGCCCATCTCTCGCCGGACGAGCCGCCTGAGAACGCTCAGATCGTCAGCGAGCTGTACCTCGCCGATGATGAGCGCCGGGGTCGCTGCCGCGCGGTGACACCCGAGGACTTCCAGGCCACCCGTCACGCCACGCCAGCTTCGTCCCGCAACCACGGGCCGCAGGCGGTCAGCCGACTGCAGGACGCCGCCGGTCACGTCTACCGCATCAGCGAAGTGCAGGTGCCCGGCCACGCGCCCGAGCTTCGCTGGACGCGCGCTCACGATCCAGGTCGGGAGGATGACTGCGAAGCTCTCACTCTCCGCGAGGTCGTCGGCAGCCTCGAAGCCTACGAGCCGGCCCGAACGCTGACGCGCGAAGCGATCGCCCGCTGCGGTGAACACATCTCCACGCGGCGCCTGCGAGAGGAGGCACAGCGGCTCGCCGACAGCGCGATCGTGCTCAACCGCGGCCTGCGCGAAGCGGTCAAGCGGGAGCTCCGTTTCGGCGTGGTGACGATGAGCGGCATCGCCGCGCGCTGCGGCCGGCTCAGGCGTGACCCTCCCGGCGGTCGTACCGGCGAATCGAGCTGGCTTGCACGCCGGATCGGCGAGATGCCGGAGGCAGGCGAGGAGAAGCCCTGCCCGTGGGTTCACATCGACGTGCTCGCGCTGATCGCGCGAGACGGGCTCGGCATCTGCCCACGCGAGGTCGAACTTTGAGCACTCTCGACGAACGCCGAAACGCCGCCCGCAAGGCCGCCAGCCGACTGATGCGCGCCGGTCTGGACTGCGGCCGGGACCTGAGATCACCCGCGGCGCTCGACTGGCTCGCCGACGTAGCGCATCACATCGGCAGCCTCGACCCGATCGAGATCGGCGCCGGCGCGATCCTCGAAAGCAGCGGCCACGCACGCGGCAACGAGCAGCTGACGCTTCGGGAGAGCTAATGCTGTTGCTCGCAACCCAGGCCGAGCCGCAGATGATCGAGCACGCCCACCCGAATCTCGGACGCCTGATCCAGCCGCGCCACTGCAACGCCTTGGCGGCGACGATCGAGCGTGGCATCCCGTGGGCGGCCGACAACGACTGTTACCAGGGCCTCGACTCTCACGCCTACTACGCGATGCTCGATCGTCTGCATCACGTCGGCGGCCGCTGCTTGTTCGTGGCCGTGCCCGACGTGGTGGGCGACGCGCACCAGACCGCACGCCAGTTCGAGCGCTGGTGGACCGGCCCCGCGCGCCGCGGCCTGCCGATCGCCCTGGTAGCACAGGACGGCCTTGAGCACATGGCGCAGTGGGTGGGCATGGCCTGGCCGCGCATCGACGCGCTGTTCATCGGCGGCTCGACCAGCTGGAAGCTCGGCCCGGCCGCACGCGCGCTCGTGCGCGAGGCCAAGCGTCGAAACCTGTGGGTTCACATGGGGCGCGTCAACAGCGTCAAGCGAATCGCCTACGCGACCGAGATCGGCTGCGACAGCATCGACGGCACCGGCTGGGTGTGCTGGCGCAACATCCGCCTGCCCGAAGGCTTGCAGGCCGCCAGCGCACCACCACGGCGGGCGCTCCCCGGTTTCGACCGGGACGCCACCCGCGAGCTGCCCTACCGCGAAAGGCCGGCACCCGCCACGGCATCGCGCGCCGCCGCTGCGTCCACTCACCAGCAGCTCACCCTCTGCGATCTCGAGCGGGGTGCCGCCTGATGCGCGTGTAGCCGGCGCGGACCTCGCCCTTCCGATTTTCGCACGCTGCGCGTGCGCGGGAGTCGGGCAACGGCCCGCACACGGCGGGCCTCAACCCACGAAGGGACGGGACCTCAATGGACTCTGCACTTTCACCTACGCCACACGAAGCCAGTCAGCAAATGCTTCGCGTCTCAGACAGCCGGGACGGTGCCGGAAGCGGTCCAGCTATACCGATCAACGGAGATGTTCCCGGCGGCCTCGATGACCTGCTCCCTGGCGGGTTCATGGAGGCTTTCGATGCCGCGATGAGCAGCATGGAGATCGCCGAGGGCCTGATCGAAGAACTCGGTCAGCAGCACCCAGAGAGCGCTGACCTGATCTGGCACAGCATGAGCCTGCTGCGTCCCACGCACAGCCTCATGCACAAGACGGACATGATCTACCGATCCCATTGCCGAGAGATCCTGCAGCGCATCATCGACGGCGCTGACACCCGGCCTAGGACCGCGGCCGAGTGCTGCATCGTCTGCTGTGAGACAAGCCAGATCGCTCCGTTGACGGTGGCAGGCGTTGGGACCTACATGCGCATGTGGCAGGCAGCTGGTCTGCCGGACACCGGGGCTGGCGTCTCCGCTGAGCACCACGAGGCAATACGAGGCCCGGCGATCGACGAGCACGAGCGCATGATGCGCAGGAAGCTCTCCCAGCCCTGGCGGAAGCTCCCCGGCGTCATCGAGCACTCGCCGAGCTGCCCTGCCACGCTCGCCAGCTAGAGGCAGCGGTCGAGCAAGTGGTGACTACGCCAGCGCCTTGAACGCTCCTCCGTTGCGGCCGTCGCCTCTCCCAGGCTCGCACACCCTGCGGGTGTGCCGGGTCGGGCTCCACGGCCGCAACGGGTGAGGCCGACGACCCACAGAGAGGATCACGCATGACGACAACAGGCGCAGAGCAAGATCGAGACGAGTCGTGGGCATACGGCTACAACTACCGGGAGATAGAAGCGATGGACCGCTTCGAGGCGTTCGAGGCGGGCGTCGTCGCTGGCGCAAGCGAGGCTCGCCAAAACCTCAAGGGATGGGTGCTGCTCGTCGGCGACCCGCGCGGCGGCTTCTCCGTGATCGGCCCGTTCCCAAGCCAGGACGCAGCCGAGGCCCGCGCATCATGCTGGGAGGACAGCGACTGGTGGCCAATCGAGCTTCACCAGCGCGCCGACGGCGAGAGCGACTCGCCCCTGTGCACGACAGCTCCCTGACCGTCCGACACGCCTGCCCGAAGCCAGAATGGGATGTCGGTGTGCGTCGGCGCGGACCTCGCCCTCCTGATCTTCGCACGCTGCGCATGCGTGGAGGTCGGGCAACGGCCCGCGCCCCGGCGAGCCCAACCCTGAAGGGAGCGGCATGAGCACCACCACCCAAGTACACAACGCCGAGATCGCCAACGAGGACGATCGCGTGCCCGCCCGCGAGGAGCTGCTGCGCGAGTACCGCGCCGCCGCGCACGAGCGCGACCACGGCCACGATCGCGCCGCGCGGCGTGCCGCCGGCGCCCAGGCCCGCGCGATCGGCGCCCAACTCTCACAGCTCGGTGTGTGGGTCTTCAACGGCGACTACCACGACCTCGCGCAGATCATCCCGTTCATCGAGCCCTACTGGACGATCTACGAGCAGATCAAGGCCGCCGGCAAGTACCCGTACAACGCGGACTTCGAGGGCCGCATCCTTGGTCTTGAGGATGCGCTCCCGCGAGAGGAAACGCCGATCTTCCTGCTCCAGGGGCTGCGCCGTCTCGTGGAGGGACACGAGCTGCTGGCGCAGGTCCTCGCCGACGGATACCGGCGCCTGACCGAGCTCGCCACGCGCGAGCGCTTCTCGAGCGTCGCTGTCTTCGACGGCTTCAGCGCCGTCCAGCGCTTCGAGGACGCTCGCGTGATCCCCGACGAGCAGCATCGCCCGAGCGGCATCTTGCCGAAGGGCAAGCGCACCCACGGCCGGCGCATCGAATCACCCGATCAGGTGTACGTGCGATGAGCGCCTTGATCGAGCCAGGAGCCAACGGGCTGCTCGCCAGCGAGCACAAGGCCTACGGCCGTGCGTCGTCTGCGGCCAGCCCACCAAGCACCGTGTCGGTCGCCGCAAGTCGCCGACCGCCTGGGCGTGGAGGTCTCCGCGCTGCGCGGACATCGCCGCGTGCACGGCGCGGCGCGACGCCCAGCGTGGGCGCTAGGCAGTCGGTTCGCTGACCGGCTCGCCGGCCCACACCAACGAGCTGGCGGCGCCACTGCGCTCGCTCCCCGCTTCGCGGGATCGTCCCGCGCGGGCTTGCGCCCGGCTCCTCGATCGCCGCGCCGGCGACCGCCGACGGCGCGGCCCCAACACCCGAACGGCCAGATACCGCACGCCGGCTGCGCCGGCTGTAACCGAGCCTCCCAAGGTCGGCTCTCTACCGACCCCGGCGGCGTGACACGCCGGCCTTGCAGCCCTGCGGGCTGCTCGCTCGCCGCTCGCTGACGCTCGCAAGCTCACGCGGCCGGCGGCACACCACCAAGCCCGGACACACCACCAAGCCCGGACAGACTACGGGTATGAAATACCGGGTGGGCTGTTGTCCGGTCGTGTTCGTAGGGTCGTTTGACCGGGACAGGGGCTTCGTGGGAAGGACGCTTGTGGGCAGGCCGCCGTGCATCTGGGCTGAGAGCCCGTCAATGACTAGATGGCCGCCCCTGCGACTCACCCGGTTGGGCTGAGAGCCCGAATCCGTAGTTGTCGCTGCCCGCGGTGCCTTCCATTCATATGTCCAGTTCGTGAAAGGAGGCGGTTTCTCGTGCGGTTCTTTGGTTTGGATGTTCACCTCGATTTCTGCGAGGTCGCGGTCGTCGACGGCGGCCGGGTCTCGCGGGTCGGTCGGATAGTGAGTACCCCGGAGGCGATCCGGGAGTTCGCGGCTGGTCTTCAGAGTGATGACCAGGTGGTGTTGGAGGCCAGCTGCGGCGCGATGATGATCGCCCGGCTACTGGAAGAGGGCGATGTCGGCCGGGTCGTGGTGTGCAATGCGGCGGAGACGCGAGCGATCTCTCATGCGCGCGTGAAGTCCGATCGCTTTGACGCGGCGATGCTGGCCAAGCTGCTGTCGGCCGGGATGCTCAAAGCGGTGTGGGTGCCCGACGAGGCCACGAGTTCCTTGCGTCGGCGTGTCGCTCGCCGGGCGGGGCTCGTGCGGGCACGCACACGAGTGAAGAACGAGGTGCATGCGGTCCTCGCAAGGTGTCTGATCGGTCGTCCCCCGGTGAGCGACCTCTTCGGGAAGAAGGGACGTGTGTGGCTGCTCGAGCAGCAGCTACCCGAGGAGGAGGCCGAGACGGTGAGGAGCTGTCTGCGCCACATCGATTTCCTGGGCGGCGAGATCACCGGACTTGACCAGCGGATCGCCCAACAGGCCCTCGTCTTCCCTGGGTTTCAGCGGCTGCTTACGATCCCCGGGGTCGACGTCGGGACCGCGGCGGCAGTGATCGCGGCGATCGGGGATATCACGCGCTTCCAGAGCCCGGGGCAGCTCGTCGCCTATCTCGGCCTGGACCCGAAGGTTCGCCAGTCTGGGTCAGAGCCGGCGCGCTATGGGCATATCTCAAAGCGCGGTGACCCGCAGGCCCGCTCGATGCTGGTCGAGGCCGCCTGGATCTCGATCCGAAGCCCCGGCCCACTGAAGGCATTCGGTGAGCGCGTCCGCGCTCGCCGTGGCGCGCAGATCGCGGCGGTCGCTGTCGCGCGCAAGCTCGTCGTTCTCTGCTGGCATCTGCTCACAAAGGACCAGGACTACGCGTTCGCGCGGCCGTCGCTGACCCGGCAGAAGACGCGTCGCCTGGAACTCTTGGCCGGCGCTCCGCCGCTACCGCGCCGCCACGGCGGGCCGCCCGTGAGCCCGACCAGCAGCCAGCGTGCGGCCGAGCGCGAGCTGCAAGCTCAGGCAGAGCTCGCCTACCGGCGCCTCATCGACGACTGGCGCACAACGGCACCGAAGGGTGGTGCGGGTGCGACACCGGGGCGCGCATCTAACAGGCCCTCGAAGGGCAAAGCCGCGCGGCAGGCCACAAGCCCCTGATGCCTGCGCTTCGCTACGTCAGTCACCCGCACCACCCACAAATCATCGCACCCCACAGCCCCCGACGCGACGGCCCCGCCGTCGGGCGTCTCCCTGCGCCACGAGCAGGCCCCGACGCAACAGAACGTCGGTATAGACCAGATGCACAACCCTCCGGGCGCTGTGCGATCACTGTGCCGCCCACGACCCGACCAGCGCCCAAGACGAGGGGGCGGTAACGCTCCCGCGCATACAAAGGGCGCCAACGATCAAAGCGCCGCACCCAAGGCCGCCCGATGGGCGGCCAATCCCCATTATCTGCCCCAAAGAGTCAAGCGCCGCCGGCGTCAAGGCCAAGCCCTACGGGCGGCCTCCGGCCGGCCTTGACCCCGGCTCCCACCATCACCTTCAGCGCAGCCACACCACCCCCAACGAAAAAAGTCCCCCCCAGCCCTTGACTTTTCATCCGTAGATGCACAGCCGTGCCGGCGCTGTGCCCGTGCCATGTAATTCGTTGGCCGGTCTGAGGGCCTGGGGGTCAGTACCCCTTGTGATGACCGCAGCCAGCATCGGCGCCGCCAAGGGCGGCGGCTACGCCCGCTACCTGGAGTCAAAGACCATCGAGCCCGAGCGCGGCGACTACTACCTCTCCCCCGAGGGGGAGCCCACCCAGGCCCCCGGCCGGTGGCTCGCCACCCCCGACGCGCTCGCCAAACTCGGGATCGAGGGCGCCACGGTCGACGGGCGGGACTTCATCGCGCTGATGGAAGGCAAGCATCCCCGAACTGGCCGGTGGCTTCGCCGTGCCGGTGCCGACGGCAGCCGCGCTGGCGGGATCGACCTGACGTTCTCCGCGCCGAAGTCGGTGTCCGCCGTGTGGGCGCTCGCGGGGGAGACCCAGCGCCGCGAGATCGAAGCTGCGCACGCCGCCGCTGTCAGCGAGACGATCGGCCACCTGACCGAGACGGTGCCGACCGTGCGCCGCCGCTATGGCGGGCAGGTGGTCGAGGAGCCGGCCCGCGACGTGGTGGCCGCCGAGTACCGCCACACCACCGCCCGCGGCGTCCTCGAGGGTGATGTACCCGACCCACAGCTCCACAGCCATGTGGTCATCACCAGCGCCATTCGTGAGGACGGTCGCATCGTCGCGGTCGCATCGCGTCCCGTCTTTCGCTCGGCCCGCGAGCTTGGCGGCTACTACCGCTCGGCGCTCGCGCACCAACTCCAGCAGCGCGGGTATGCGATCGAGCGGGGCACCGGCAAACATGGCCGCTACTTCGAGATAGCCGGTGTGCCGCGCGGCCTGCTGGACTCCTTCAGCGCCCGCAGCCGCGAGGTCGCCAGAGCCGCCGAGCGCTTCCGCGCACAGTGGGGCCGCGCACCCGAGCGCGGCGAGCTACGAGCACTCAAGCTGGAGAACCGCAAGGCCAAGGTGCTCGTCACCCGCACCGACCTGCAGCAGGCATGGAACGACACTGCGGCACGCTTCGACTTCACCGCCCAGCAGCCCGGACAGCGCTCCATCGCGGAGGCGGCGCCGGCGGTGCAGGCGCCGCTTGAGGATCGCGTCGAGCAGCGCCTCACCGAGCGCACCGCGACCTTCGAGCCCGGCGAGTTCCGGGCAGTCCTGCTTGAGCAGTCCGTCGGCGAACTCTCAC
>CAVVTQ010000007.1:0-26281 GCA_963751195.1 uncultured Solirubrobacterales bacterium | reverse complement strand
AAGTCCTCACCGAGCGCCAGCTCCTCTGGTTGAGAGCGTCGTCGCGGGTGTATACGGGAGGATGCTCCAGCAGCAGCAGCGTGTCGGGCAGTCTCCGGCTTGGCGGCGCGCCGCGATGTCCAGCTGCATGGTGAGCGCCTCGCGGTAGGGGATCGTGCCGGGGGGGCACACCCACAGCTCAGACGCGTATCGGCCGGCGCCGGTCATCTCCACCCAGCCTAGCGACGGAAGATCACAACACCAGCGCGGCCGGCTCCTCCAGCAGCTCTCTGATGCGAGCGAGAAAGCGGGCCGCGTCGGCGCCGTAGAGGATGCGGTGGTCACATACGAGTGTCACGGCCATTGTGTGGCGGGTGACGATCTCGCCACCGCCGTCTGCGCCGCCGGTTAGCAGCACCACGGCACGCGGGGCCAGCGAGCCGACGGAGAGGATCGCGGCCTGCGGAGGATTGATGATCGCGGTGAAGCTGCGCACCCCGTACATACCGAGGTTGGAGACCGTGAAGGTGCCACCGCCCAGCTCGGGGGGGGTGATCGTACCGGCGCGCACCCGCTCGGCAAGGGCACGGGTCTCGCGGGCGATCTCCCCGAGCGACTTCAGCGCGGCGTCGAACACGGTGGGCACTACGAGCGCGCTCTCCATTTCCGCCTCCGCGGAGGTCGCCTCCGGGCTGCCGTCCGCGCCCACCGCGACCGCGACCCCGACGTTGACGCGTGCGTGCAACTGCAGTTTGCCGTCGCGGTAGCTGCCGTTGGCGCGAGGGTGCTCGTGCAGGGCCAGCGCGCACGCCTTGACGACCATGTCGTTGTAGGTGGGCGCCTCCTCGGGGGAGAGGCGCTTGAGCTCCGAGCGCAACTCCACGCACCGCTCCATGTCGATCTCCGTCTGCAGCGAGAAGTCGGGAATCGTCGCCTTCGACTCGGCCATCCGCCGCGCGATCGTCTGCTGGGTGCGGGTGAGCTCGACGACGGTCGTCTCCCCCCTGGCGCTGGCGACGCGCTCCGCGATGCCAGCGGCGACTGTCGCCGTGGGTGGCCGCCCGGACTCCGGGGCCTGCGTGCCAGGTACCGAGGGCAGCCCGGACGCGGACCGGCCAGCCGCTGCTCCCGCGGCCTCGACGTCGGCCTTGACGATCCGCCCGCCGGGGCCAGTACCGGCAATCGCGTGCAGGTCCACGCCACTCTCGTTGGCGATCCTCCGTGCCAGCGGCGAGGCTCTCACGCGGTCATGGCTCTCGTGTGCAGAGGTGTCTGCTGGCGGAGGCGGCTCTCGCTCGCCTTGATATACAACGGTGTCTGTGGGGACACCCACCTGTTGCGGGGCCCCGTCGCCCGGCGCGGGCTCGGCGCTGGACGTCGCAACGGTGCCCACCTCCCCGACGTGCGCGATCGTCGCACCGACGGCGAGCGTGTCGCCCTCTTGGGCGACGATCCGCAGAGTGCCCTGCTGGTCGGACTCGTACACCATCGCCGCCTTGTCGGTCTCGATCTCGACGAGCTCCTCGCCGCGACCAACGAGCTCCCCGTCACGCTTGAGCCAGCGCAGCACGGTGCCCTCCTCCATCGTGTCGGAGAGGCGGGGCATCACGATCTCGCTCATGGTCGCACCCCAAGGGGAACCTGCCCGAGCACCTCCAGCGCGGCGTGCACCACCTGTGGCTCGTGTGGGAAGGCGATCTCCTCCAGCGGCTTGGAGTAGGGCATCGGCACGTCGGCGCCGGTGACGCGCCGTACGGGAGCGTCGAGGTCGTCGAAGGCCTGTTCGGCGATCAGCGCGGCGAGGTTGGCGCCGACCCCGCCATGCGGCCAGCCCTCCTCGACGACCACGCAGCGGTTGGTCTTGGCGACCGAGCGCAGCACGGCGTCGAGGTCGAGCGGGCGCAGCGTGCGAGGGTCGATCACCTCGGCCTGCACGCCGTGCGCGTCCGCGAGCGTCTGCGCCGCCCGCTCCGCGGTGATCGCCATTCGCGAGATGCCGACGATCGTCACGTCGGCGCCCTCGCGGCGCACGGCGGCGCGCCCGAAGTCGACGAGGTGCTCCTCCCCGTCGGGTACCTCCCCACGCTGGCCGTAGAGCGACTCGTGCTCGATGAAGATCACGGGGTTCTCGTCGCGGATCGCGGCCTTCAACAGGCCCTTGGCGTCGGCGGGGGTGGAGGGGGTGGCGACCAGCAGGCCGGGCACGTGCATGAAGATCGCCTCCAGGCAGTGCGAGTGCGTAGGTCCCAGCTGGTGGCCGGCGCCCTGGGGCATGCGCACCACGAGCGGCACGCGCGCCTGTCCGCCGAACATGTAGTGGATGTGGGCGGCGTGGTTGACGATCTGATCGAGTGCCAGCAGCGCGAAGTTGATCGTCATCAGCTCGACCACCGGGCGCAGGCCGACCATCGCGGCGCCGACGCCCATGCCGACGATCGTGTTCTCGGAGATCGGGGTGTCGCGCACGCGCCGCTCGCCAAACTCCTCCAATAGGCCGGCCGTGACCTTGAACGCACCCCCGAACACGCCGATGTCCTCGCCCATCAGGAACACACGCTCGTCGCGTGCGAGCTCCTCGCGCAGGGCGGCGTTCAGCGCCTCGCGGTAGCGCATAGCGGTCATCCGAGGCTCCTACCCGTCATACCGGTCATGCCCGGCTCCCGCGGTGGCGCAGAGAGGCGAGGCGGAGAGCGTCGGGGTGCGAGCTCCTCACGCGTCCTCCCCCGCTTGCAGGGCGCTCGTGATCTGCTGCGGGATCTCCCCCGTGCTGGCTGTCCCGGGACCGTTTGCCGGCGGCGAAGCATCGACGGCACCGTATTCGGGTTGGGAGGTGCGCACGGAGTACCAGCCGTGCTCCTGGTTGCCGAGCACATACACGTCGTCGTACAACGAGTCGGGCGGCGGGAAGGGAGATGCCTCCGCGAAGACGACAGCCTCGTCCACCTGTGCCCGCGCTCGCCCGTCGATCTGCGTGCGTGCGGCGGCGTCGAGGATCCCCTCGCGCTCCAACAGATCGCCGAACACGGGGATCGGGTCGCGCTCGCGCCAGTGGGCGACCTCCTCCTTGGAGCGATACTCCTCGGGGTCGGCCATCGAGTGGCCGCGGAAGCGGTAGGTGACGGCCTCGACGAGCACCGGCCGGCGCTCCTCGCGCACTCGGCGCAGCGCCTCGCAGAGCACCGTGTGGGTGTCGAGCACATCCATCCCGTCGCAGCGCATCCCGGGGACGCCGAGGCTCTCGCCCTTGCGCTGGAGGTCGGTGACGGCGGAGTGGCGCCCCAGCGCGGTGCCCATCCCGAACTGGTTGTTGGTGACCATGAACACGACCGGCAGGCGCCACAGCGCGGCGAGATTGAGCGTCTCGCCGAAGGTGCCCTGATTGGAGGCGCCGTCGCCGAACGTGCACAGCGTGACGTCGTCCTCGTCGCGGTAGTCGCTTGCCAGCGCGATGCCCGCTGCGATCGGCAGGTTTCCCCCGACGATCCCGTAGCCGCCCATGAAGCGGCGCTGCAGATCGAACATGTGCATCGAGCCACCCCGCCCGCCGGAGCAGCCGTCCACGCGCCCGAACAGCTCCGCCATCACGTTGCCGGGCGGCGTCCCCCGCACGAGCGCGTGACCGTGCGAGCGGTAGGTCGAGATCAGGTAGTCACCCGCGCGCAGCGCCCGCGCGGCGCCCACGATCGTGGCCTCCTCGCCGATCGAGAGGTGCAGGAAGCCGCCGACTTTCGCGCGCGCGTACATCTCGCCGGCGCGCTCCTCGAAGCGGCGGATCAGCGTCATCGTCGCCAGCCACTCGCGCGCCGTGTGGGGGTCGGGCAGGGCGGTGCTCATCAGTGCTCCACGGTAGCCCAGCGGGCGATGAACTCCTCGTCCCGGAGCTGCGCCAAGTCGGCGCGCAGCGCCCGTGCCCGGCGCGCTGCCTCTTGGGGGTGGAGGTCCCAGAACAGCACCACCTCGCCGCTGTCGAGCTCCACCACCTCGACGTGATCGACCCGCGCCGGGTCGGCCAGGACCGCGGGCATCCACCCGCCGCGTCTTACGATCAACCGGTAGGCGCGGTTGGCCCTCATGTCGCAATCGCTTGATCGAGCGCATTTTTGCCGAGAAAGATGCGGTCGTCGATTCGTAGGGCCGGCACGCCGGTCACCCCGCGCTCGGCGGCCTCAGTCGTGGCTACGCGCAGCCGCTCGCTAACTGATGTCAGGCGGGCTCCCTTGAGAACCGCTGTCGGATGCATCTCACAGGCCGCGGCGGCGATCAGCACATTGTCGATGCCCGCAAGAGTGCGGCCCCCCGCGAACGCTTGACGGAAGGCGGCCTGGGCGAACGGGACGACGCGTCCGATCGACTTCGCATAGGTGGCGACCAGCATTGCCAGCTCGCTGTCGAACGGAAAGTCGGCCGGCCAACGTAGTGGCTGCAGACCGAGGTTGAGTGCGCATTGCTCGATCTCGGCTACATCGAACGGCTCCCCGCCTGGCAGCTTGCGGGAGAGCACGGGCTGCCACTCAACCGGTCCTGGCATCACATGCAGGACACGCTCGGCAGCGAGATATGCGAGCGGGCTCGATAGATCGAAGTAAAAGGCTGAGTCGATGTGCAGAGCGTAGCCACGCCCTGCTCTACAGGGCCCTCAGCCGTGGATCAGCCAGCCGTCGGTGGCGCGCCCGGCCTCCATCACGGCCTCGGAGAGGGTGGGATGGCCGTGGACGATGCGCCCGACCTCGGGGAAGCCGCCCTCCAGCGCGCGCACGTTGACGAGCTCCTGAATCAGCTCCGTGGCGCGGCTGCCGACGATGTGGCCGCCGAGCAGCTCCCCGTACTTGGCGTCGCCCACCAGCTTGACGAGGCCGGCGCGGTCGCCGTAGACGATGCCGCCGCCGACGGCGCCGTAGGGCACCTTGCCGACGACCACGTCGTGGCCCTGCTCGCGGGCCTGCTCCTCGGTGAGACCGAACGAGCCGACGTTGGGCGTGCAGAAGGTGGCGCGGGGGATGTCGATGTAGGCGAGCGGGTGGGTGGGCAGCCCGGCGGAGTCCTCCGCGGCGATGATGCCCTCGTCGGAGGCCTTGTGCGCGAGCGCGGGGCCGGGGACGAGATCGCCGATCGCGTAGATCCCCGCCGCGGTGGTGCGCAGCGCCCCGTCCACCTTCACGAGGCCGCGCTCGTCGAGCTCGACTCCGGCGGCGGCGAGGCCGAGCCGCTCAACGTCGGGGCCGCGCCCGGCGGCGATCACGAGGTAGTCGACCTCGGCGGACTCACCCGCGGATGCGCTGCCGTCCGAGCCCTCGCCGCCGGCACCGCCGCTCTCGGAGGAGCCGCCTCCAGCGGAGCCGCGCGCGTAAGTGAAGCTCACACCCGTCTCGCCGGCGCGCACCGCTTCGATCGGCGTGGCGGTGAGAACATCGATGCCCTGGCGCTTGAGCCCGCGCTCGACCAGGCGTGAGATGTCGGCGTCCTCGGTCGGGAGCACCCGATCGAGCACCTCGAACAGCAGCACCTCGCTGCCCAGCCGCGCAAAGCCGGAGGCGATCTCTGCCCCCGACGCGCCCGCGCCGACGACCGCCAGGCGCCGTGGCAACTCGGGCAGCGCCCACGCCTGCTCGGTGCCGATCACACGTCCCCCCAGCTCGACGCCGGGGATCGAGCGCCCGACGGAGCCGGTGGCGAGGATCACGGTCGCGGCCTCGAGCTCCTCTTCGCCGACGCGCACCTTGATTGGTCCCCCGCTCGTCCCTTGCCCGCCGTCCGTGCTTCCCGGCCCACCGGAGGCAGGCACGAGCGTAGCTTCGCCGGCGATCACGTCGATCCCGTTTTTCTTGAACAACCCGCCCACGCCGCCCGTGAGCGTCCCGACGACTTTCTCGCGTCGCGCCTGCACGGCGGGGTAGTCGACCTCGACGCTCGCCACGCGCAGCCCGAAGTCGCCGGCCTCGTTGATCTCGCTGAGCAGATCGGCCGAGCGCAATACCGCCTTGGCGGGGATGCACGCGTAGTTCAGGCAGCGCCCCCCCACCTTGTCCTTCTCGATCACGGCGGTCTTTTTCCCGAGTTGCGCGGCACGGATCGCGGCGACGTACCCGCCCGGTCCGGTGCCGATCACGATGCAGTCATAGGAGGTGTCCGCCACGGTGGGCCGAGCCTATCGCAGCCGCGCGTCGCGTCTCGCCGTGCTCCGCTGCCCGATGGTCTGAGCCTATTCGGGCGGTAGCGCGCGTTCGCCCGCCTGCATCCGCCCCATCACGCGTACCAGCTTCCAGAACAGCCAGCCGCCCAGCCCGATGCTGAGCAGGCACAGGGCGGCGGCCAGGATCGTGGTGGCGATCACCAACGCCAGCGAGGTCACGAGGATTTGGAAGGCCAGCAGTGCCTCGAAGCCGAGCACCGCCCAGTAGCGGCGCTGGTACATGCCCACTGCCAACGCGGCCAGCACGAGCGCGATGAAGATGCCGCCGGGCGCCGAGCCACCGTGGCTGCGCAGGTTGTGGATGGTGAGCGCGCCCACCGCCACCCCGATTGCGACCAGTCCTGCGACGGCCACGGCGACGAGCAACGCTGCCGGCCGCTCGTCCTCGCCGAGGGGCGTCAGCGCGACCGAAGCCGGGGGACACGCGCCTTTGGCGCTGGCCGATTTGGGGATGCGAGCGGAGCGAGTGTCTCCCCAATCGGTCCCCGTTTCGGCCAGCAGTCGCTCATCGCGAGCCGTGCGGCCATCGCTGTCAGGCGCCGGTGATGGCGACTCTTGCAAGCACGTCCTCCGGGGAGTGTGGATCGAGCAACCCGCGCAGAGCGCGTGCGGCGCGTTCGGGATCGGCGGCGTGTGCGATCGCTCGCACCACTGCCACCCTCCGTGCTCCGGCGAGGATCGCTTCGGGAAGGTTGCGGTCGTCGATCCCGCCGATGGCGAAGAAAGGCATCGGCGCATGGGCGGCGACGTGGCCGACCAACTCCAGTCCCACCGCCGGGCGCCCGGGCTTGGTCGGTGTTGCGTGCACGGGACCGACACCGATGTAGTCGACGAGCTCCGGGTCGGCCGCTTGCAGCTCGGCAAGCGAATGCGTGGATAGGCCGATCAGCACATCCGGGCCGACCAGCTCGCGCACCTGTGCGACCGGCATGTCGTCCTGGCCCACGTGCACTCCGTCGGCGCCAGCCGCCACCGCCACGGCCGGACGGTCGTTGACGATCAGCAGCGATCCCATCCGCTCGCAGATCACGCGGGCAGCGCTCACAACTTCTGTGAGATCCTCGTCAGACAGCCGCTTCTCGCGCAGCTGCACGATGTCCACGCCGCCGGCGATCGCCGCGTGCAGGACTTGGGAGAGCTCGCGCCCCCCGGGCCGTGAGTCGCACACCAGGTACAGCCGCGCCGCTGCCAGGCGTGCTCGTCGCTCGGTGCCGATGTCGTGGGTGGCCATCGACCCAAGTCTCGCACGGGCACCTGGGGGCTAGCATCAAACCATGCCCAGCAACGATCGAGCGTTTGATGTGGTGGTGGTCGGCGGCGGCATCGTCGGCCTCGCGGTCGCGTGGCGCGCGCGGCTGCATGGGTTGTCGGTGACCGTCTTGGAGCGCGGCGCGATCGGCGAGGACTGTGCCTCGGGTGTCGCCGCCGGGATGCTTGCCCCGGTCGCCGAGGTCGAGTTCGGGGAGGCGGCGCGGCGCATGCTCGAGCTGGGTCTGCGTTCGGCGGAGATGTGGCCGAGCTTCGCGGCCGAGTTGGTGCAGGCAACCGGCGTCGAGGTCGGGCTGCGGCAAAGCGGCACGCTCCTCGTCGCGCGCGACGAGGACGAGGCCCGGGAGCTCGAGCGTCAGCTCGCGCTGCGCGAGTCTCTCGGCCTGCGCGCCAGGCGGCTGCGAGCCAGCGCCGCGCGCGAGCTCGAGCCGGCGCTGGCGCCGACCGTGCGGCTGGCGTTGGAGGCGCCCGATGATCACAGCGTCGATCCGCGACTGGTGTTGGCCGCGCTGCGGCGTGTGTGCGAGCTTACGGGGGTGCGGCTGTGTGAGCACACCCCAGTGGCTGGGGTCGAGGTGGAGGGGGCTGTCACCGGTGTGGCGCTCACCACCGGAGAGCGCGTGAGCGCGGGTCGGGTCGTGGTCGCCGCGGGCGCGTGGAGTGGCGAGATCGCGGGTCTGCCCGCGCATGCGCGTGTGCCGGTGCGTCCGGTGAAGGGACAGATCCTGCGGCTGCGCGACCCCGCCGGCCCGGGGCTGCTGGAGCGGGTGGTGCGCTTCGAGGGCGGCTACCTCGTGCCGCGCGGCGACGGGCGGTATGTGCTGGGCGCCACCGTCGAGGAGCGCGGCTTCGAGAGGCACCCGACAGTGAGCGGCGTCTACGAGCTGCTGCGCGACGCCCGCGAGTTGGTGCCCGGCGTGCTGGAGCTGCAGATCGAGGAGCTCTCCGTAGGCTTCCGGCCGTCCACCCCCGACAACACGCCCGTGATCGGCCCCGGCGCGGTGGAGGGGCTGGTGTGGGCCACCGGGCATCACCGCAACGGCATCCTGCTGGCGCCTCTCACCGCGGAGCTCGTCGTCGAGGCATTGGTGGGGGTGGCCGCGTGATCTACCTGAATGGGCAGAGCTCCGACCTGCCTGCCGGCGCGACCGTGGCCGGCGCGCTTGGCCGGCTCGGACTGCCCGTCGATGCGCGCGGCGTGGCGGTCGCGGTCGACGGCGAGGTCGTTCCCCGGACGGCGTGGGAGAGCTTCGCGCTCTCCGCCACCGCCCGCGTGGAGGTGCTCACGGCGATGCAGGGAGGATGATGAGTGGGCGATGAGCACCTCGCGCTCGACGTCTCCCGACCTGCCCGCCGCTGACCCCGGCGCTTGGATGGCTTCGCCGACCCCCGGTCTCGCCAACGGTGTCGCCGCCCCTGACGCCCTGCCTGCCGGGTCGGCCCACGGTGAGGCTGCGACCGATGAGCCATTCACGATCGCCGGGTGCACCATGCGCTCGCGCCTGCTGCTCGGCACGGGCGGCTTTCCCTCGCTGGAGCTGATGGCGGCGGCGATCCGGGCGAGTGGCAGCGAGCTGGTGACGGTGGCGCTGCGGCGTGTGGATCCGCAGGCGCGCGGCTCGCTGATCGACGTGCTCGCCGACGCCGGCGTGCGACTGCTGCCCAACACCGCCGGCTGCCACACCGCGCGTGATGCCGTACTCACCGCCAAGCTCGCCCGCGAGGCGTTTGCCACCGAGTGGATCAAGCTGGAGGTGATCGGCGACGAGGACACGCTCCTGCCCGACGCGCCCGAGCTGTTGCGCGCCGCCGAGGAGTTGGTGGACGAGGGCTTCACGGTGCTCCCCTACACAACCGACGATCCCGTCCTCGCCCGGCGCCTGCAGGACGTCGGCTGCGCCGCGGTGATGCCGCTTGGCGCTCCGATCGGCAGCGGCATGGGCATCCGCAACCCCTACAACCTCGCCCTCCTGCGTCGGGCGGTGCGCGTGCCGGTGGTGTTGGACGCCGGCATCGGCACGGCCTCGGACGCCGCGCTGGCGATGGAGCTCGGCTGCGACGCCGTGATGGCCGCCTCGGCGATCTCCCGCGCGGAGGACCCTGTGCGGATGGCGCGCGCGATGCGCCTCGCTGTGGAATCCGGGCGACTGGCACGCGGCGCCGGACGTATCCCCCGTCGTCTCTACGCCACCGCCTCCACGCCGGATGAGGGGCTCGCCGACTTCCCCACCTGAGCCCGGTTCCCGATGAGAGGCGGAGGTGAGAACGTCATCCAAACGCTCCCAACCACTTCAAAAAATGAAGGGTAGGGGTCCGAAAAAATGCATGCACCCCACGCCATCACCCGGTGGTGCCTGCCGGCGGTGTCCTCGGTGTCCTCTTCGACCCGGGCGCGAGCGACTACCTACCCGACCACTTCGATCGTGCCATTCATCGTCGTCGGGTAGGAGGTGCACTCGTAGTGGACGACGCCCGGCTTGTCGAGCTTCAGTTCGAAGCTGCCACCTTCGCCGAAGTCCTTGGAGGCGAACTTGTAAGGCCCGCCCTCGCTCGTGACATTGCACTTCTCGGGGTCTTCGTTGGTCCACTTGATCGTGCTGCCGACCTTTGCCCGCACCGTGTCGGGGTCGATCGCGATGTTGCGGTAGGCGATCTGCACCACCCCGCTCTTCGCCGGTTCGGAAGAGGAGGGCGAGGCATACTTGGGGGTGGTGATCGCTTTCAAACCGCTGGTGGCGGCGGCTTTGGACTTCGCCTTGGCGGCGGCCGGAGTCGTGATCGTGGTTGTCGAGCCCGTCGACCCACTGGACCCGCAGCCCGCGCCCAGCACGAGCGCCCCGCACGCCACCGCGAGTGACAGCACCCCGCTCATCCTTGTTTGACCCCGCCTCCACTGCATCGGCCAAGCCTAGCCTAGACTGGCCCTCCCATGGAATCCCACGAACCTTCGCCAAACGACACGACGGCGCTCCAGGACCCCGCGACGGGGAGTCCCCGTGAGGCCGCCGCCCCACGCCACTTCCTCACCGGGGCCGAGCTGAGCGCCATCGAGCTCGACGCGCTGCTGGCGCGCGCGGCCGAGCTGAAGGCCGACCCGCTCTGCTCGGCTGCGCTCGCCGGGCGCAGCGTGGCGCTGATCTTCGAGAAGCCCTCCACGCGCACCCGTGTGTCGTTCGAGGTGGGAATCCACGAGCTGGGCGGCCACGCCGTGGTGCTGCGCAGCGACGAGCTGCAGCTCTCGCGAGGAGAGTCGCCGCGCGACACGGCGCTGGTGCTCTCCAGGCATGTCGCGGCAGTGGGGTTGCGCACCGGGGCAGACGATCTGCTCGAGGAGCTCGCCGCCTACAGCACGGTGCCGATCGTCAACATGCTGAGCGCTCGCCACCATCCCTGCCAGGCGCTCGCCGATCTGCTCACGCTGCGCGAGTCTTACGGGAGCTGGAGGGGCTGCGTCTCGCATATGTGGGCGACGGCAACAACGTCGCCCGCTCGCTCGCCGTGCTGGGGACGCTCGCCGGGATGCACGTCGCCGTGGCCTCCCCCGCCGGCTACACGCTGGAGCCCGACCTCGCCCTGCGCTGCCGGCGCCGGCGGGCGGCTGACGCTGCACTCCGACCCCTACGAGGCGGTGGCGGGAGCCTGCGCTGTTTACACCGACGTGTGGGTGAGCATGGGCGATGAGGCCACCGTGGGCGAGCGGCGCGAGGCGCTGGCGGACTACCGCGTCGACGACGCGCTGCTGGACGCGGCGGCGCCGGGGGCCTTTGCGATGCACGACCTGCCCGCCCACCCCGGCGAGGAGATCACGCCCGAGGTGATGTACGGCCCGCGTCAGCGCATCTGGGAGCAGGCCGAGAACCGTCGTCATGCGCAGAAGGCGCTGCTGGAGTGGCTGATCGCTGAGGCCGCGGATCGGGATGGCGCCGCCGCCGCGACCCGGCGGGCAGTGCCCACGGACCTCGCATGAGCATCGGCGATCGTTCTCCTGTCGTCAATCCGAATCCGCCCCGGCCCGAGCGCGGCCAGGAGCTGGAGCTGACCGTCGACTCGCTCGCCTACGGCGGCGAGGGCGTGGCGCGGCTGGGCGAGCATGGCTACGTGGTGTTCGTCGCCGGCGCCGTCCCCGGTGACCGCGTGCGCGCGGTGGTGTACAAGCGCAAGCGCAACTACGCCCACGCCCGCACGCTCGAGATCCTGCAGGCCGAGCCCCGAGCGGATCGCCCCGCGCGCCGAGCACCCCGGCGTGCCGTGGCAGGTGCTCCCTTACGAGCGTCAGCTGGAGATCAAGCAAACCCAAGTGCAGGACGCGCTGCGGCGGCTGGGCGGTTTCGAGGGCTTCACGGTCGAGCCGATCGTGCCGGCGCTCGAACAGTGGCGCTACCGCAACAAGCTGGAGTACTCCTTCGGCCACGACCTGCACACCGATGAGCTGGTGTGCGGCTTTCACGCCCCCGCGGGCTGGAACATGGTGCTGGCGATCGACGACTGCCTGCTGGCCTCCGAGGAGGGCAACCACGCCCGCCGCGTGGCGATGCGCTGGTGCCGCGAGCAGGGGCTGCGCGCGTGGAGCCGCGGCGGGGAGGAGGGCGGCGGCCTGAACGGAAACTTCGCCCGGCTCCCCCGCGGGAGGAGCGGACCGACCCGGGCCCCGACGGACGTGCGTTGCTGCGCAACCTCGTGGTGCGGGAGGGCCGGCGCACCGGCAAGCTGCAGGTGCGCATCGTCACCACCGAGGGCGAGCTCGACGCGCCCTCGCTGGCGGCGGCGCTCGCCGCCGAGCTGGGCGAGCGGCTCTCGGGCGTGTTGTGGACGCGCTCGCGACAGCTCGCCGAGACGACCGCCGGCGGAGAGACCGAGCTGGTGTGGGGCGATGCCGAGCTTCCCGAGCGCGTCGGCGAGCTCGAGTTGCGCATCTCACCCGAAGCGTTCTTCCAAACCAACACCGAGATGGCGGAGGTGCTGTACGGGATCACCGCCGAGTACGCCGCCCTGGAGGGGTGGGAGCGCGTGTACGACCTGTACTGCGGCACCGGCACGATCGCGCTGGCGCTTGCGCCTCGCGCCGGCGAGGTGTGGGGGATCGAGCTCATCGAGCAGGCGGTCGCCGACGCGATCGCCGCCGCGCGGCGCAATGAGATCGCAAACGTCCACTTCTTCGCCGGCGACGCCCGCCTGGCGCTGCCCGAGCTGCTCGCCCGTGCCGGGCGCCCCGACGTGCTCGTCGTCGACCCGCCCCGCGCCGGACTCTCCCAGAAAGTGGTGCGCCGGATCATCGAAGCGGCGCCGCGGCGGATCGTGTACGTCTCCTGCAACCCCACCACGCTCGCCCCCAACGCCGCACAGCTGGCGCAGGCAGGGTGGACGCTGCGCAAGGTGTGCCCGGTGGACATGTTTCCGCAAACCCACCACGTGGAGTGCGTCGCTCTCTTGGAGCGCCAAGGTGGCGCCGCCGCGGCCGATGCCTCCTCGCATGCGGATGCCGCTCCCGGGCCAGACGCCGCGGCGGGCTCCGGGACGGGCTCCGGGACGAGCGCCGAAGGCGAGTCGCAGGCCGGCGACGGGTAGGCTCTCGCTCGATGCGCGCCGCCACCATCCGCGACCAGGAGATCGTGATCGAGGAGCACCCCGACCCGGTGCCTGGCGCGGGGGAGGTGCTCGTGCGGGTGCGGGCGGCGGGGCTCAACGGCGCCGACATGATGCAGCGGCGCGGGCTCTACCCCGCGCCGCCCGGCTCGCCTCAGGACATCCCAGGGATGGAGCTGGCCGGTGAAGTCGTTGCTCTTGGCCCCCACCCGCCCGGGGCGGAGCGCTTCGCGCTGGGAGATCGCGTGATGGCGATCGTCGGCGGCGGCGCGCAGGCCGAGCTGTGCGTCGTGCACGAGCGCCAGCTGATGCCGGTGCCCGACGTCCTCGACTGGTCCGCCGCCGGCGGACTGCCGGAGGTGTTCACGACCGCGCACGACGCGCTGTTTACGCAGGCGCGGCTGCGCCCCGGTGAGCGTCTGCTCGTGCACGGTGGCGCCGGCGGGGTCGGCACCGCGGCGATCCAGCTCGCTCGCGCGAGCGGCGCGCGCGTGACGGCGACCGTGCGCCACGAGCCATCCCGCGCCGCGGTCGCGGCGCTGGGGGCCGAGACGATCGCGCCCGAGGGCTTCGCCGAGCATGGGCCATTCGACGTGATCCTCGAGCTGGTTGGCGCCCCCAACATGGCGGACAACCTGAACGCGCTCGCCACCGGCGGGCGGATCGCCGTGATCGGCGTAAGCGCTGGCGCCAAGTGCGAGCTCAACCTGCTCGCGCTGATGGGCAAGCGCGCGCGTATCCATGGCTCCACGCTGCGCGCGCGGCCGCTGGAGGAGAAAGCGCTTGCCGCCCGCGCGCTGGAGCGCGAAGTGCTGCCGCTGTTCGCCTCTGGCGCCCTCGCCGTGCCGATCGCCGCAACGTTCCCGCTCGACGACGCCGCAGCGGCCTACGACTCCTTCGCGGCCGGTGGCAAGCTCGGCAAGATCATCCTCGATATTCCATAGACCAGGCCGCATGCGGCCTGGTCCGGGGCAGCGCATGCGCTGCCCCGCTGGCCGAAACGGGGACTCGCGCCGAAGGCGCGTGTCACCCGGCTTCGGTCGGCGCATGCGCCGGTGGGGAACAGCTCAATAGGGTGGCTGTGCCGCCCACCACTGGGCAGGGGGAGGGCAGGCCCTCCCCCTGAGCCCCCTCCCTTGAGCCCCTCCCCTCAATACGGAGGCTGTGCCGCCCACCACTCGCCGAGCGCCCGGAATGCCTCCCAGAAGGCGCGCTTTGCCTCCTGGCCGTCGAGCGACTCGTCGATGTTGGGCACGTATAGCGCGTCGATCGAGGGGGTCAGCTGCTGGATCTCGCCCAGCCGGGCGGTGAGCGCTGCGCGAGCGGGATCTGCAGGTCGCCCAGCGCCGTCAGCGCCTCCGCGCCCATCGCCACGATGATCTTCGGCTGCACGATCGCGATCTCCTCGACCACGCGCCCCACGCACTCCGGCTCGGCCAGCGAGGAGTCTCCCAAAGGGCACTTCACGCACAGCGTGCCGTACACCGCCAGCGGGTCGATCGAGAGGCGCTTGAGCGACTTCATCAGCGCTCCCCCCGAGCGGCCGTAGAAGGCGACGCCCTCCTCGACCTCCGAGGGCATCGGGGAGTGCTTGAGCAGCATCACGTCCGCCTGCGGGTGCCCCGAGCCGAGCACCGGCATCAGGTTGCCGCGCGGACAGTGCGGGCACGTCTGCAGATCGCGCGTGAGCGTGTTGAGCTCGCGGATCGCTCGCTCCAAATACTTCTCGCGGATCTCGTCATCGGTAGCGGGCATCGACGCCGTTGGTTTTGACGGCGCGCCGGCTTGTCCTTGGAGCTGCATCAGGTATTGCGCTCCCCACCCGTGGCGCGCCGCACTCGCCTTGCCCTCCTTGCCCGCCGGGCCGAGGCCGGCGTGGCGCGAGTCTCCAGGAACTTCAGCGCCTGCACGTACAGCAAACTCGTCGGGCGCGTCATGACCTCGGCGTCGCGCAGCGACTGCAGGAACTCCTGCGGGCCCTCGAAGTCGCGCATCCTCACCCTCACCGAGCCGAGGCCCTGGGCGACGTGCGAGTCCGAGCCGGCGCCCGCCGGGATCCGGTACTTGGCGGCGAAGCGTGCCGCCTCCTCGTTGAACGCGCCGATCGCCACGCGCGGGTTGAACACCTCGATCGCGTCCACTTCGTCGAGCACTCCCAGCAGGTGCTCGTAGTCGGGCACCGCGTGCATGCGGTCGAATGGGTGCGGCACGTACACCACGCCCCCCTGGCGCTTGATCTCCGCGATCGTCTCCGCCAGCGTCATGCCACGCGGGATGCGCTCCTCGATGAACAGCCCGATCACCTCGCCTTCGGTGGCGGTCTTCACCTCCTCGCCCACGATCACCTTCACGGGCGGGTGGGGATCCAGACTGTCCGCCTGCGCGCGGGCCTCCAATGCCCCCGACACCTCGTTGTGGTCGGTCACCGCGATCGCCCCCAACCCCTGCTCGCGGGCGGTCGCCAGCAGCACCTCCACCGGCGTGGCGCAGTCGTGGGAGTGGTCGGTGTGCATGTGCAGGTCCACGTCGATCAGCGGTCTCGCCGCCAGGCGTCGGCGCAGCGTGGGGTCCCCCCGCGGATCGCGCCGGCGCGCGGCCAGCTCGCGGTAGATCCCCTCGATCTCGTCTGCGACGGCGCCCCATCCGTGCTCCCCGGTGCTCGGCGGCCCGTCCGCGCTGGTGCCCGGTGGGCCGCTCGAGCCGGCGTTCGCGGCGCTCGTCGTGCCCGTCTGGGCGGCCTCACTCGCTGCCGGGGCCACCAGCCGGTAGTCGGCGGGGAAGTGGCGCTCCATCAATTGCGCGGTCTCCGGGAAGCTCGCCGTGCGCGCGTCCAGCCGACCGAAGAACGTCGTCACGAAGCGACGCCCCAGCAGCGTGGAGAGCAACCGCTCGGTGGGCGCGTGGAAGGAGCCGACGTTCAGCGCCCGCGAGTGGCGCAGCGCCGCGTTCGCGGTGCTCGGCGCGAACGGCTCGTGCACATGGACGAAGTCCAGCTCAACCATGCCCAGCAGCTCCTCGATCGTGCGCGCCACGTCGATTGGCAGCGCCCGCGCCGGCCTGCTCGACCCGCTCGGCACGTCGAGCACCTCTCCCACCGCGATCACCCCCGGCTCGCCGCCGTCGGTGCTCTCCAGCAGGCTCTGCGGCTGCTCGCGGGCTGCCCGCAGCGCCCGGCGCGAGGCTCGCACCCGCTCCTGCGAGCGCGACGGCGCGAGCACCAGCACGCGGTGGCCGCGCCGCGAGAGCTCGCTCGTCACGGCCCGTACATACGCGTTGACCTCGTTCTCCTGCGCCTCCCACGGATAGGGGGTGACGTGGGCGATCGCAAACCGCGGGGCCATCGCCTCCAGGTTAGGCCAACCTGCTACTTCGCGGCGCGGGCGGTTTTCGCGACTTTTGTGGCTTTGCGCCCCTGCGCCGGTATGCCGGGTCTGCCGGCGTACTTGGCGATGAACTTCTCGGTGTCGGCGCGCGCCTGATCGTCGGGGCGCTGATTGTGGGGCGACTTCATCAGGTATGACGACGGTCCGTCCAGCTGCCCGGCGACGCCGTGGTTGAGCGCCAGCTTGCAGCAGCGCACCGCGTCGATCACGATCCCCGCCGAGTTGGGTGAGTCCCACACCTCGAGCTTCAGCTCCGCCGTCAGCGGCACGTCGCCAAACGCCTGGCCCTCCAGGCGGATGTGCGCCCACTTGCGGTCGGTCAGCCACGGCACATAATCCGACGGCCCCACGTGGACGTCGTTGGCGGGCAACTCGTCCTCCATGATGGAGGTGACGGCGTTGGTCTTGGAGATCTTCTTCGACTCCAACCGCTCGCGCTCGAGCATGTTATAAAAGTCCATGTTGCCGCCCACGTTCAGCTGCGAGGTGTGCGCGATCCGCACGCCGCGGTCGCCGAACAGCCGCGCCAGCGCGCGATGCACGATCGTGGCGCCCACCTGCGACTTGATGTCGTCGCCGACGATCGGAAGGCCCGCGCGCTTGAAGCGCCGGTCCCAATAGTCCTCGCGGGCGATGAACACGGGGATGCAGTTGACGAACGCGCAGCCCGCCTCCAGCACCTGCTCGACATACCACTTGGTCGCCTGCTCCGAGCCGACCGGCAGGTAGGAGACGACCACGTCGGTGTGGGTCTCCTTGAGGATCTTCACGATGTCCGCGGTCTCGCCGGGGGCCTTGACGATCTTCTCTTTGAGGTATTTGCCAAGCCCGTCGTGGGTCATCCCGCGATGCACCGGCACGCCGAGCTTGCTCGGCACGCTCCGCCCTCCGGTGGCGAACTTGATCGTGTTGTTCTGCCCCGCCCAGATCGCCTGCCCAAGGTCTTTGCCGACCTTCGCGCGGTCGATGTCGAAAGCGGCGGTGAACTCGATGTCGCGCACGTGGTAGCCGCCGAGATCGACGTGCATCAGGCCGGGCACGCGCTGGGAGGGGTCGGCGTCGGCGTAGTAGTGCACGCCCTGCACGAATGAGCAGGCGCAGTTGCCCACGCCGATGATCGCCACCCGTACTTTGTCGGCCTGGTAGCGCGCCTTGCCGTTGGTGGCGGCGCCGTTGTCGTTAGTTGAGGTCATCTCCGGAGACTACTCTGCGCGCGCCGCTCGGTAACACCCTCCGCCTCCGTGTGTGACCCGTGTGTGCCGCATTGCATCCCGCGCCCGCCGTATTGCAAAACCCGGCGTCGAGTTGCGGGCACAGCTGTGCGCTCAAGCCAGTGGGCTCTCAAACCGGTGGGCTCGAAAGTTCGCGGCGCACGTGCCAGATGCGCTGAAACACCGTCACCACACTGAGCGCCGCCAGCACGTACACCGCGGCCTGCAGCAGCTCGAAGTGACCGAGCGAGGCGCCTTTCGCGAAGATCAGCCCGATCGAGAGGATCACCACTCGCACCGGGCGCGTGGCGATCCCGACCTTGCACTCCACGCCCAGCGCCTCCGCGCGGGCACGGGTGTAGGAGACCATCAGCGACGCCAGCACCGCCACCACCACCGCGGCGGCGGCCACGCGGTTGCCCTGCAGCGCGAAGTAGCCGGCCACGGCGGTCAGCACGATCCCCTCCTCGATGCGGTCGAGCGTCGAGTCCAGGAACGCCCCGAACGGGCTGCCCTTGCCGGACATGCGCGAGTAGCGACCGTCGAGCGTATCCATCACCGAACCCACCACGAACGCGATCCCGCCGAGGAAGAACAAGCTTTCCCACACCAGCACCGCCGCCACCACGTTCAGCGCCAGGCCGGTCAACGAGATCGCGTTGGGAGTCAACCGCGACTCGATCAGACGGTTGCGCACCAACTCGCGGCGTTGTCCGCTGCCGCGGAAGACACGCCCGGAGCGGGCCGGCCGGTCCCTGCGCCGTCCCCGCCCCGCCCCGACCGGAGATCGACTGGAGCCGCGCCGCCCGGCGGGTCTCGTTGGGGGGGCGTGTCGGGGAGGCATCTCAGTTGGCGAGGAGCGCGTGCGAGTGGTTGGAGGGACGCGTGCGCGTGCGGCCCCCAAGAACCACAACCTTACAGACCCCTACGTGCTCGCTCCCTCCAGCCGCGCCGGGTCCAACCGCGCGGGGAGAAGCGCCACGCGGCTGGACGCGCGCGCGCCAGCCACAGCGCGCCGTAGGCGGAGAGCGCAGCGGTCAGTGCGCCGAGCAGGGCGTCGAGGATGAAGTGGTTGGCGGTGGCGATGATCACAAACGCCATCAGCAGTGGGTACAGCAGCCACACCACGCGCAGCACCCGCCAACGCACCAGGCGCGCCAGTGGCCAGCCGATCAGCAGCGCGAACGCGACGTGCATCGAGGGCACGGCGGCGTAGAGGTTGGTGAGCGCGGCGGTCGTACCGCTGCTGCCGTGCGCCGTGTCGATGTGCACCCCCGTGAAGTCCGCCACCGGGTCGAAGAAGCCCCACTCGGGCATGAACCGCGGGGGCGCCGTCGGGAACACCGCGTAGGCGACGAGCGCGATCGCCATCGAGATCATCAGCATGTTGCGCACGAAGTAAAACGAGCGGTTGTGACGCAGATAGAGGTAGATCAGCGCACCCACCGTCACGCTGGTCTGAGCGTTGACGTACAACCAGCTCGACACGTCCATCAGCAAGTGGCTGCTCGCCGCCCACGCCTGGATCGAGGGCTCCACGAACACGTGCAGGGTTTCCTCGATGTGGATCAGCTCGCGTGCGTGCTGGAAGGCGGCGGTGGCCCGTCCCTCGACCATCCCCCGAACCAAGCGGTAGGCGAGGTAGGCCGTCCCGAACAGTGCCAGCTGGCGAAACAGGTCTAGCCAACCCTTGGGCAGTACGCGTGCCTGTATGACGCCGAGCCGCGCGACCATCGAGGTAGCCTAATCGATGCTCAGGCGCAACGCGGCCCTTGACTGAAGATCCGCGTAAGAGCGGGTCGCTGCCGGCGGGTGTGAATGCCGGCGGATGGCGCCGCCGCACGTTCTCATGAGCAGCGAGGGCCGTGGTCGAAGATGCGCGCCAACGAGAAGTCGACCCCCACGCGGATCGTGCCCGACATGCGCGCCTGCACCGTGGTCCAGCCCCCCGGGGCGCTGCGCACGCACCCGTGCCCCTGTTGGAGGGCCCAGTAGGGGGTGTAGCGTACGCGCACCTCGTAGCTGCCCGGGCGCGGGGCGGCGAGCGTGAACGAGGCGGCTCCGACGGCGGTGAGCCGAGCAGGCGCCGCCGCCAGCCCGGGCGCTCCCACGACCGCGAGCAGGCGCCAGTGCGGAGAGCGCCACACTTCGCGCAGGTATGGCAACCCGCGTGCGATCAGACGGCCCTCCGCGCTGCCCGAGAAGTCCAGGCGCACGTCGGGGAGCGCCACATAGGAGATCGCGTTTTCGTACAGCCACGCGCGGTAGGCCGCGGGCGTCAGCGTCGGTGCGTAGAAGAGCGCGGCGTAGCGGGTGTCGAGCTGGCGCTCCCACCCCCGCGCCAGCAGGATCGAGCCATGCTCGGGCAGGTACACCGACTCCCAGTGGGCTCCCGTCTGCGGCACCTCTACGCGCAGCGGTGCACCGTGCGCGCGGTGCCGCAGCTCGCTCAGCAGGGGCGCGTAGTAGGAGGCGTTCACCGACGGGTCGCCCACCAGTTCCGACACATCGCTGATGGGGGTCTCCAGCTGCCAGTACAGCAGCACCGGGGCGAGCGCCAGCAACGCCACACGAGGGTGGCGCAGCCGGCCGAAGGCCGGCGAGCCGGGCCCCTCGTTTTTCAGATTTTGGTGCTCCCACAGTGCCCCCGCCACCAGCGGGGCGGCGAACAGCTCGCCCAGCCGCGCCGAATTGCTCCCCACCGGGGTGTGCAGCGCGAAGGACCCGACCAGCGCCAGCGCATACAGCCACGCCCCCCAGGTCAGCGCGCGCGCGGCGGGCGGGTTCAGACCGCTGCTGACACGGGGGAGCAACAACGCGATCAGCGCCACACCCGCCACTCCCGGCCAGAACACCGACGGCGCGAACGGCTCATATCCGCCTTCGGGAAAGATGAGCGCAAACACCGCGATCGGAGCCAGCGCCACCGCGGCGATTGCGAGCCCGCGTCGCGGATTGCCCGCCAGGGCGTAGGCGACACCGGCCAGCGCGAGGAAGGCTCCTGCCACGGGGCTTGCGAGGCTGGTGAGCAACGCGAGCACGAGCGCCGCCGCGAAGCGCCTGCGCTGTAGTGCCACCACCGCGAGCAGCCCCACCGCGAGCCCGAGGCTGAACGCCACCCGCCCGGAGAGCATCGTCACCGAGGCGCCGAGCGCGAACGACACGGCCGCGACCCGTGCCCCCCCCATGCCGAAGACGCGCTGCGCGATCACACCGAACAGCCCGGCCGCAGCGATCGTGCAGAGCCCCAACAGCAGTCGCTCGCCCACGAAGGCCCCCAGCGCAGGGGCGAACACGGAGTAGCCGGGGAGGTAGTGGCCGCCATACCAGCCGTTGTCCCACAGGGTCAGCCCGACGTGCGCGAAGACTTCACCGCGGTAGGTTGCCGCCGCCAGGTCGCCGCTCGGCGGCTGCACGATCAGGTAGGCACTCGTCAGTGGGATCGCGGTCGCGAGCGCAAGCGCCCACGGTGTGGAGAGTCGTGCTCTCACGAGGTTGCGAGAAAGCCGACCACCCGCTCGATCGCGTCGGGCCGGTCCAGCCACCACCAATGGCCGGCGTCGGGCAGCTCGAGCAGCTCCGCGGAGGGCAGCGCGCGCGCGTACTCGGCCGCGAAGCGGGCAGGGATGTAGGGGTCTCGCAGGCCCCACACCACCAGCGCGGGCATCTCCAGCCGGTGGAGCTCTGCGCCCGCTCGGGTGAGCGCCTCGGGCGGGGAGCTGCGATACAGCTGCAGGATCGCGCGCTGGGTGCCGTGGTCGAAGTGGTCGAGCACCGAGTCCAGCCACGCGTCGGGCAGCGGACCCGCGGAGGCGTTGGCATTGAGCGTGGAGCGGCGCAGCGCAAAGCGTGTGGTGGCGCCCATCGCGACCTCCCCCAGCAGCGGCGTGCGCCACAGGCGCGCGGTGCGATGCCAGCGGTAGTCGGGGAGCAGAGGTATGGCGTTCATCACCACCAGCCGCTCGATGCGCTCGGGGTGGCGCTGGGCGAAGGCGAGGCCCACCACGCCCCAGTCGTGCACCACCAGCCGTACGCGCTCGACTCCGAGCAGGTCGAGGTATTGCTCGACGAAGCGCGCGTACCCGTCGATCGTGTACTCGAAGTACCCCGGCTTGCCGGAGCGCCCGAAGCCGGGAAGGTCGGGCGCGAGCCCTCCGCTGCGTTCGAGGAACCCCGTCCTCGCCTCGGCCTCCCGCCGTGGGTATCGCCACGGCAATCGCCGCCACCGCGGCGGTGAGGGCTCCCCTCCGCACGCCGGGGAGCCGAGCCAGTCATCGGAGTTGGTGGGCACGCCGTGCAGATACAGCGCCGGGGACTCGTCCCCGGGGGAGGGCGCACTGCGCCAGAAGATCGGCAGCTCGCCGAGCTGGGCGGTGTGCTCGCTGACGGCTGGCACCGAGCCGAGCATAACCGGCCCCGCGCACGCGGGGCGCATGCCCACCGCAGGGCACGCCGGGTGCGCATGCCCACCGTAGGGCACGCGGGGCGCATGCCTTACGGTGGCGCGGTGCCCACCGTCTCCGCCTGGACCCCGCCCACCCGTCGCCGTGTTCGTTCGGTGCGCGACCGGCTGCGCGCGGTGTATGGGATCCCGCGCATGGCCCCGCACGGCGACGCGCTGGCGGAGTTGGTGCTCACGGTGCTCTCGCAGAGCACCAACGACCGCAACCGCGACGTGGCCTACCTGCGGCTGCGGACGCGGCTGGCAACGTGGGAGGCGGTACGCGAAGCGCCGCTGGCGGAGGTCGAGGAGGCGATCCGCCCGGGTGGCATCTCGAAAGTGAAGTCGAAGCGCATCCAAGCCATCCTGCGCGCAATCTCCGAGGCGGGCGGGAGTCCCGTGGAGGGATCCCCAATCGGGGTGGAGGGGCTTGCGGGGCCACCGCTCGAGTTGGACGGGCTGGGGGAGCCTCTGGTCGAGCTCGGGCAATCGAGTGCCGGGACGCCGAGTGAGCTCTCGATGGAGTGGCTGGAGCGAGTTCCGCTGGTGCAAGCGCGCGACTACCTGACAAGTCTCCCAGGTGTGGGTCGCAAGACCGCGGCGTGCGTGCTGCTGTTCGCATACGGCTTGCGCGACGTCCCGGTGGACACCCACGTCTCGCGCGTGGGGACGCGCTTGGAGTTGTTGCGGGCGGGCGCTCCTTTCGAGGAGCTGCACGACCAGATGCTCGCGCTCACTCCCCCTGGTGAGGAGCTGGAGCTGCACGTAAACCTCCTGCGCCACGGCCGCCGCACCTGTCACGCGCGCAATCCTGCCTGCCGCGAGTGCGCGCTGGCGCGTATGTGCCCGAGCCGGTCAGCCTTCTCCGGAGGTTGATGCACAGAACGGCTCGAACAGCCGGCGGCTCGGATGTGTCACCCGTGCCGCGGGGCTCAGAGCCGCCGTCGGGGCCAGCGGGGCCGTCGCAGGCGTACGAACTCCTGGGTGTGCGAGGACTCGTGCGCTATCGAGTGAGCCTGTGTGTGTGAGCCGTTCGGGGCCGGAGGTCCCACTGCCCGCGTTGGCGCCATCCATGTCGGGATCGACGCCGGCCTCGGTATGTCGCGTGGGTCGCCGGGTTGCGCGAAACGGGGTGTCAGTGTCGATATCGCCCGCGATCCTGGCGAATACCAGACCAGCGTCCGTAAGAAGCCCGTGCTTATGATTGAGAACATCCGAACTTCGAAGTATGATCGTTGTTCAGACATGCTTGGCCCCAGCAGGGGGTCCAGATTACCCGGGACTAAGGACAGGGGTCCACCGTACAAATGCCAAGAACAAGCTCACATACTGACAGACTCAACGCCGACGGGGAATGGGTGCCCGCAATTCCCAGCTTGCGCGAACCGCGCTACTCGCAGTCGCTGGAGCGCGGGCTTGCGATTCTGGGCTGCTTCACGCCCGAGCGGCCGGTGCTCGGAATCGCCGACATCGCCGACGAATTGGGTATGAGCCGCAGCACCACCCATCGCTACGTGATCACGCTCGTCGCGCTCGGCTATCTCGAGCAGGGCGCCTCGCGCAAGTACCGGTTGGGGCTGCGCGTCACCGACCTGGGGATGTCGGCGCTGAATTCCACAGGGTTGCGCGAGCACTCGCGTCCGTACCTGGAGGAACTGCGCCAGCGCACCTCCTACACCGTCAACCTGGCGGTGCTCGACGGTCCCGAGATCCTCTACGTCGATCGCGCCCGCAGCTTCCGCCGCGGGCAGAGCAAGATCGACCTCGGGCTCTCGCTGGGCTCGCGGCTGCCCGCCTACTGCACATCGATGGGCAAGCTGCTGTTGGCCTACCTCCCCGAGCACGAGCAGCGCAACCTGCTTGGTGAGATCAAGCTGGCCAAGCGCGGGCCCAACACGATCACGAGCAAGAAGGGTCTGCGCTCGGAGCTCGAGCACGTGCGCGAGGAGAGCTTCGCGGTCAACGACGAGGAGCTGGTACCCGGTCTGCACTCGATCTCCGCGCCCGTGCGCTCGGAGTCGCGCGAGGTGATCGCCGCGGTAAACATGGCGGCACACAGCTCGATGATCTCCCTCGAAGAGCTCGTCGAGCACCTCGGCCCGCATCTCGTCTCAACGGCCGACCGCATCTCGGCGCGGCTAGGATACCGCCGCGACGACGAGAAGGAGTGACTCTGAGGGCCTAGGACCTGCGTATATCTGCGTCCTCCCTCCCTCGTGTGCAGAGCACACTTCGGTCGGTGCGTCCTTGATCCACTTGGTCCTAGGCCCTCAGAGCTGGCTTTCAGCCAACGGCCGCGCGGCTAGCTCAGCGCGCGGCCGTACTGGCGCTCGTAGTACTCACGGTACGCGCCGGAGCGGATCGGCTCCCACCACCACTCGTTCTCGCGGTACCAGGCGACTGTCTGCTCGAGTCCCTCCTCGAAGCGTACCTGCGGCTCCCAACCCAGCGTGCGCACCTTGGCGGAGGAGAGCGAGTAACGGCGGTCGTGCCCGGGGCGATCGGTGATGTGCTCGATCAGCGACTCATCCGCGCCGGTCAGTTCGAGGATGCGTTGCACCACATCGATGTTGGCGAGCTCGTCGGGTCCCCCCGCGTTGTAGACCTCGCCCGGCGCGCCCCGCTCCAGCACACAGCCGATCGCTCGCGCGAAATCGCTGGCGTGGATCCAGTTGCGCACCTGCCTGCCGTCCCCATACACCGGGAGCGGGTCTCCGTGCAGCGCATTGAGGATCATCAGCGGGATCAGCTTCTCCGGGTACTGGTGGGAGCCGTAGTTGTTGGACCCTCGGCAGATGCTCGCCTGCAGGCCGTAGGTGTGGAAGTAGCTCTGCACCAGCAGGTCCGCCCCCGTCTTGGTGGCCGAGTAAGGCGAAGAAGGGTGCAGGGGCGAGGACTCGTTGAAAGTGCCCACCTCGATCGAGCCATACACCTCGTCGGTGGACACCTGCAGGTAGCGCAGGCCGCGTTCTCGCGCTGCCTCCAGCAGGACGTAGGTGCCGAGCGCATGCGTCCTCACGAACGCGTCGGGCTCGGCGATCGAGCGGTCCACGTGCGTCTCTGCCGCGAAGTTCACGATTGCTTCCGGCCGCTGGCCGTCGGCAGCGTTGTCGAGCGCCTCGGCAACCGCCTGCGGATCCTCGATCCCGCCGCGAATGAAGCGGAAGCCGGCCGCGTCGGCGATGTCCCGCAGGTTCTCCTCGCGCCCGGCGTAGGTGAGCTTGTCGAGCACCGCCACCTCGTCGCCGTGCTCGTGCACGCGCACCCGGGCGAAGTGCGAGCCGATGAAGCCCGCGCCGCCACAGACCAGCAGTCTCATGTCCTCATCATCCCAGCTCTTGCCGCCAGGTACCCCGCCAGGCCCTCGCGCCAATCCGGCATCGGCAGCACGTCGGCTCGCTCGCTCTCCAGCACCGACCATCCCGGCCGTGGTGCCGGACGCGCCATCTGCTCGCTGCTGACGGCCTCTACGCGACAGGGGCGCTCGGCCTGGCGGAAGATCTCCTGCGCGAACCCGTTCCACGAGATGGCGCCGGCACCGGTGTGATGCACGAGGCCGCTCACCCCGCGCTCCAGCAGCCCGAGCACCGCCGGCGCCAGGTGCCCCGACCAGGTGGGGGAGCCGATCTGGTCGTCGACGACCTGCACCGCCTCGCGCTCACCCGCTAGGCGCAGCATCGTGTCGACGAAGTTGCGCCCGTGCACCCCGTACAACCAAGCGGTGCGCACCACCGCATGGCGGGGGGAGGCAGCGAGCACTTGCCGCTCGCCCGCCAGCTTGCTTTGGCCGTATACCGAGCTGGGGCCGGTGGGATCGGACTCCACGTAGGCGCGCTCGTGTCCCTCGGCATCGAAGGGGGCATGCCCGTCGAACACGTAGTCGGTCGAGATGTGCAGCATCGGGATATCCGCCGCGGCCGCGGCCCGCGCGAGGTTGCCGGCTCCCTCGGCGTTGACGGCGTAGGCCTGCTCGCGATGGGTCTCGGCCCCATCGACGTCGGTCCAGGCAGCGCAGTTCAGCACCGTCTGCGGCTGGTGCTCCCGCAAGAACACCGCCACCGCTCCCGCGTCGATGATGTCGAGCTCGGGTAGATCCACCGGCACCAGCTCGTGTCCCCCGCGCTCGCCGGCGCTCTGCGCATCGCGACCCAACATGCCGGCGGCGCCGGCTATCAAGATCTTCATCCGCGGACACCAGCCATCGCGTCGGGCCCCAGCAGCTTCA
>CAVVTQ010000006.1:0-289550 GCA_963751195.1 uncultured Solirubrobacterales bacterium | reverse complement strand
CGGTAGCCGTCCCACGGCTGCTTGGCGGTGAAGAAGTACCAGCGGAAGGCGTCAGCCCCGTACTTGTCGATCACCTGTCCGGGCTCCACGGTGTTGCCGCGCGACTTGGACATCTTCTCTGGCCCTCGCCGTCGAGGATCAACCCGAGGCACACCACATTGCGGTAGGGGGCGGTGTCGAACAGCAACGTGGAGACCGCTAGCAGCGAGTAGAACCAGCCGCGTGTCTGGTCGAGTGCCTCGCAGATGAAGTCCGCGGGGAAGCGCGCGGGGTCGGCGGTGAAGCGCTCGGCCTGCGTGGCCAGGCTGTCGACGCCATCCACATGTCCCTGCTCCTGCTCCTCTCCCTCTTCTTCGCCCTCCCCAGAGAACGCCTCTTCTTCGCCCTCCCCAGAGAACGGGATGTGGTGCTGAGCGAACGGCATCGCACCGGAGTCGAACCACACGTCGATCACCTCGGGGACGCGTCGCATCGGCTCTCCGCACGGCGCCCCTCCGCCGGCCGCGTGCGGGCAGGGGAACTCGACCTCGTCCACGTACGGACGGTGGTGGTCAGCGAGTGGAGTACCCGAGAGCCTCTCCAGCTCCGCGAACGAGCCGATCACGTGGGGAGTGCCCGGCGCCGCAGCGCCACACCGGCAGCGGTGTGCCCCAGTAGCGCTCGCGCGAGAGCGCCCATCGACGTTGTTGGAGAGCCAGTCGCCGAAGCCGCCGTGCTTGATGTGCGGCGGGTGCCATACCACGGTCTCGTTGGCCGCCAGCATCCGCTCACGCACCTGCGAAGTCGCGATGTACCAGGAGGGCTTGGCGTAGTAGATCAGCGGGGTGCCGCAGCGCCAGCAGTGAGGGTATGAGTGCTCGTAGACGCCTCCCTGAACAGCAGCCCGCGTTTGTCCAGGTCGTCGATTAGATCGTCGGTGACATCCGGTCCTTGACACACGCCGGTTTACTCGCGCCCTCGTAACTGCGCACGCGTTGGTCGAACGTGCCGTCCTTCCGTACTCGGTTGAAGAGGCCACTCGGATCGTCGATGCGGAATATGCCGTTGGTGCCGCCACGCGAAATCGTCCTCGCCAAACGCAGGCGCGATATCCACGGGCCCCGTGCCGTCCTCGGTCGTGACGAAGTCTCCGGCGATGATCGAAAAGCCGTTGGACCCCGAAGCGAGCGCCGTAGGGGCCGTTGAGAAAGATAGGTCCTGTACAATGACAGACCGACGAGCTTGCTGCCTGGGAACTGGCCAAGGATCTTCACACTCTCCCCGAGTACCCGCTCGACCAGCGGTTTCGCGAGGATCAGCGTTTCGCCATTGTGCTCCGCTCGCACGTATGTCTCCTCTGGCGCGACCGCGATCGCCACGTTGCCAGGCAACGTCCACGGCGTCGTCGTCCACTGAATATCGTCGGTTCCCGCAGGGGAATCCGGATCAGGGCTTCTTCAGGGCTCCCAGCTCCGGGCGAGGCGATCAGCGGCGGATGCCCTTCTGCTTAGCCGGATCCCCCGGACTTCGGACGTAGACCGACCCATCCATCATCATCCGGGTACCCATGTCACCGACGTCAAGATGCTGCCGTCGGGTCGGCGGCTCTCCCGCACGACCTTGTGCCCCTCATACAGCAGTCCCCGCCGGTGAATCTCCGCCAGCGCCCACCACACCGACTCGATGTAGGGCTCGTCGAGCGTGCGGTAGGCGTGGTCGAGGTCGATCCAGAAGCCGATCCGTTCGGTGAGGCGGTTCCACTCCTCCAGGTACTCGAACACCGACTCGCGGCACCGGCGATTGAACTCCTCGATCCCGATGACGTTCTCGATCTCGTGCCTTGCTATTGATTCCGAGCTTCTGCTCGACCGCGATCTCCACCGGCAGCCCGTGGCAGTCCCAGCCGCCCTTGCGCTCCACGCGGTCGCCCGCGCATCGTCTTGTAGCGCGGGTAGATGTCCTGAACACGCGCGAGAGCACGTGGTGGGCCCCCGGGCGACCGTTGGCGGTGGGGGGCCCCTCGTAGAAGACCCACGGCTCCGCGCCCTCGCGCAGCGCCCAGCGACTGCGCGAACACCTCGCGCTCGCGCCAGCGCGCCAACACCTCCTCCTCCATCGCCGGCAGCGCCTGGTGGGGGTCCACCCTGCGGGGTGGGACCAGCGGGTGTCGAGGAGCGGTGGTCACCGGCGGCCCATTGTAGGTGTGCTCCCTCGCGCGCACGCGCCGGGTTGGAGACACTTGCCTGCATGTGGGTTCCCGCCAAACGGCCTGTTTGACGCTCCCCGCTCTCCGCCGGTCTCCCGCGATAGACTGCGCGCCGCCTTCACGCTCGAACTGGATTCGGACAGCGGCCAATCCCCATGCGCGTTCTGGTCACCGGCCACCACGGCTACATCGGGGCGATCCTGGTCCCGCTGCTGCTCGACGCCGGCCACGAGGTGGTCGGGCCTCGACACGTTCCTCTACGAGGGCTGCGACTTCGGCGAGGATCGCTGGCGCCGGCCGTCGCCGGCGATCCGCAAGGACGTCCGCGACGCCACGCCGCCGACCTCGACGGCTTCGACGCCGTCATCCACCTCGCCGCCCTCTCCAACGACCCGGTCGGCGACCTCAACCCCGACTGCACCTTCGCGATCAACCACCGCGCCTCGGTCTCGCTGGCGCGGGCCGCCAAGCAGGCCGGCGTCGCAGCGCTTCCTGTTCGCCTCCTCCTGCAGCCTCTACGGCGCCGCCGGCAGCGGATTGGATCGACGAGACCGCCGACTTCAATCCCGTCACGCCCTACGGCGAGTCGAAGGTGCTCGCCGAGCGCGACATCGGCGCGCTCGCCGACGACTCGTTCAGCCCGACGTTCCTGCGCAACGCGACCGCCCACGGCTCTCTCGCCCGCGCCACCGCGGCGATCTCGTCGTCAACAACCTCACCGCGCTTCGCCTCGCAACCGGCGAGGTGCTGATGCAGAGCGACGGCACGCCCTGGCGGCCGCTCGTGCACATCGAGGACATCTCGCGAGCCTTCCTCGGGTTGTTGCAGGCGCCGCGCGAGCGGGTGCACAACGAGGCCTTCAACGTCGGCGCCGACGAGGAGAACTACCGGATCCGCGAGGTCGCCCGGATCGTCGAGCAGGTCGTCCCCGGCTCGCGCGTCGCGCTTCGCCGAGGGCGCCGGACCCGACAAGCGCAGCTACCGCGTCAGCTTCGCCAAGCTGCAGCGGCGCCTTCCCCGAGCTGCACCCAAGTGGACGGTGCGCGCGAGCGTCGAGGCAGATGCTCGCCGCCTACCGCGACAACGGCCTCGAGCATCGCGGACTTCAAGGGGTCGCGCTTCATGCGCATCGCGCGCATCAAGGAGCTGATGGCTGAGGGACGCCTGGACGAAGAGCTGCGCTGGGGCACCCTTACCATCGATGCGTAGCCTCCGGGACTCCGCGGAGACCCCACGCCGGTGTCCACCACGCGAGTTCCCCTCGTCTGACGGCTGTCAGAAACTCGCCCGTCTGACGGCTGTCAAAAACACGATACGGGCGCCTGCCTTCGGCGGACAGGGAGCTTTCCCGGGAGGCACTCGACCGCTTGGAAGGGTCTTGTTAGCTTGACTTCCCATGTCGGCAGTCGAGATTCAAGTGGGGCTTGCGCCAGCGCCCGAGGGCGTCCGATGAAGGCGGTGTTGCTCGCCGGCGGCCTCGGCACGCGGCTCTCCGAGGAGACCGCGTTGCGGCCGAAGCCGATGGTGGAGATCGGCGGCAAGCCGATCCTCTGGCACATCATGAAGATCTACGCGGCGCACGGCGTGACGATTTCATCGTCTGCCTCGGCTACAAGGGCTATGTCATCAAGGAATATTTCGCGTAATTATTTCCTGCATTCGTCGAGGACGTCACTTCGACCTGGCCACCAACGAGATCGATCTGCACCGCGCCGCCGCCGAGCCCTGGACGGTGACGCTGATCGAAACCGGCGAGGAGACGAAGATCGGCGGCCGCATCAAACGCATCCTCGCCGCATGTCGGCGACGACGAGGCCTTCTGCCTGACCTACGGCGACGGCGTCGCCGACGTCGACATCACCGCGCTGATCGCCCAACACCGCGAGCAGGGCGCGCTCGCGACCGTCACCGCCGTGCGCCCCCCGGCCGCTTCGGCGCGTCCTGTTCGACGGCACCGGTGACCGGCTTTCAGGAAAAGCCGCGCGGCGACGGCGGTTGGATCAACGGCGGCTTCTTTGTCTGCTCGCCGAAGGTCGGCGACTATATCGACGGCGACGCGACGGTGTGGGAACGCGAGCCGCTGGAGCGCCTGGCGGCCGAGGGCCAGCTCGGCGCGTTTTTTCACGACGGTTCTGGCAGCCGATGGACACGCTGCGCGACCGCCGCCAGCTCGAGGAGCTGTGGGCCTCCGGCGAGGCGCCGTGGAAGGTGTGGGCATGAGCCAGCTCGCGGGGGGATATGGCGGGACCGCGTGGACCGGCCCGTCGGGGCGATCCCTACGCGGTGCAGGCTGTGCGGCGCCCCGTTGCGGGACGTGTTCGCCGACCTGGGTTCCTCGCCGCTGGCCAACTCCTATCTTCGCTCGAGCGGTCGGCACGATGGAGCCCTTCTATCCGCTGCGCGCGCTGGTGTGCGCCAGCTGCCTCCTGGTGCAGCTGGAGGAGTTCCAGACGCCCGCCAAGATCTTCTCCGACTACGCCTACTTCTCTTCGTACTCGACCAGCGGCTCGAGCACTGCCGCGGCTACAGCGAGCGGATGGTCGAGCTGCTCGACCTGGGGAGCAAGTCAGGTGGTGGAGATCGCGTCCAACGACGGCTACCTGCTGCAGGACTTCCAGGGCGCGGCGTGCCCGTGCTCGGCGTCGAGCCCGCGGCCAACGTGGCGAAGGCGGCGCTGCGAGAAGGGCATCCCCACGGGGGTGGAGTTCTTCGGACGGGCCACCGCGCTCGGTCGCTGGCCGCGGCTCCCGCGCCGATCTGCTGGTGGGCAACAACGTCCTCGCGCACGTCCCCGACCTGGACGATTTCGTCGGTGGATGAAGATCCTGCTGGCGCCCGGCGGGACGATCACGATGGAGTTCCCCCACCTGATGCGCCTGATCGAGGACGACCAGTGGGACACGATCTACCACGAGCACTTCTCCTACTCTCCTTCCTCACCGCGACCCGGTATTCGCCGCCCACGGGCTGCGCCTGTTCGACGTGGAGGAGTTGCCGACGCACGGCGGCTCGCTGCGCGTGTACGGGGTGCACGCGGACGACGCTGCCAGCCCGACACCCGGCGCGCCAGGAGCTGCGCGAGCGCGAGCGTGAGGCCGGGTACGAGCGCCTGGAGACCTACACCGATTATGGCGCCCGGGTCGAGGCCGACAAGCGCCGGATCCTCGAGTTCCTGATCGGCCTCAAGGACGAGGGCCGGCGGGTGGTCGGCTACGGCGCGCCGGCGAAGGGCAACACGCTGCTCAACTACTGCGGCGTGGGCCGCGACTTCCTCGACTACACGGTGGACCTCAGTCCGCACAAGCAGGGTCGCTTCATGCCCGGCAGCCACATCCCGATTCGCGCGCCGCACGCGATCCGCGAAGACCGCCCCGACGTGGTGCGTGATCCTGCCCTGGAACCTCAAGGACGAGATCGCCGAGCAGCTCGACTTCGTCGGTGAGTGGGGAGGGCGCCTGGCGGCGCGCACGCCACAGCTGGCGCTGCTCTGATGGGCGGACCGCCGGCCGAGATGCGCCCCTGGGATTGGAGCCGCACACCGCTGACGCTGCCTGCGACCCTGCGCAGCCGGGATGACGGCCCGCCCTGCGTGATTCACCTCGTGCGCGCCGCCAACGGCATCGACTCGCTGCGCGAGTTCGCCGTGGCGATGCGCGCCCACCCTCCCGGTGTCGAGCACGAGCTGGTGCTGGCGATGAAGGGCTTCGCCTCACGCGCCGAGGCAGCGCCCTACATCGAGGAGACGGCCGACCTCGATCCCACGATCGAGTTCTTCCCCGACGTCGGGCTCGACCTCGGCCTGCTGTTCGGTGCGGTCGCGCGGCTGCGCCGCGGGCGCTACTGCTTCGTCAACTCCCACACCCGCCCGGCGGCCGCGGGGTGGCTGGCGAAGCTGGACGCCGCGCTGATCTGCCCGACGTCGGTATCGCCGGCGCCACCGGCTGCTGGCTGAGCTCGCACTCGTGGCTGACCTATTCGATGGGCCTGCCGAGCTTCTACCGCGGGGTGCTGCCCCCCGTCAGGCGGACGCGCAGGGTGCTGCTGGAGGTCGACTTCGAACAGCAGCGCATCGAGCGGCGCTCGAAGCTCGATGCCCTCCGTACGCCTCGATCTGCTGTCGCAGTTGCCCGAGGAACTGCTTGCCTTCGCGCCCTTCCCGACGCCGCATCTGCGCAACACGATGCTGATGGTCCGCCACGAGACGCTCAGGTCGTTGCGGCTGTTCGCCGTGCGCACCAAGTTCGACACCTATGTGCTGGAGAGCGGATCGCTGAACATGGTCGCCCAGCTGGCGTGCAGGGGGCTGCGCGCGCTCGTGGTGGACAGCGCCGGCACTACGTATGAGCCCCCCGAGTGGTATCGCAGCGGCACCTACTGGCAGGGCCGTCAGGAGCGGCTGCTGGCGATCGACAACCGCACCCGCTCCTACGAACTGGGCGGCGCCGAGCGCCGGCGGGTGCTCGCGGCCCTGGCGTGGGGTCTGCACGCCGATCCAGGTCGGTGCTCGTGACGGAGGCGGTGCTCACCGAGCCCGACGCGCTCAACGAGCCCGATACGCTCTCCGGGCCCACGGCCGGTTCAGCCGTGGCTCGCGGCACAACGCTTCGGGTCGGCTCCTACATGGGCGGCTCGGTGTTTAGTGTGGTTGCTGCCGCACTGCTGTTCCGCCACCTTGGCGTCAGCGCCACGGGCCACTACACGACCGCCACGTCGTTGAGCGCGTTGGTGTCCGGCCTGACCGATCTCGGCCTCACCGGGATCTGCGTGCGCGAACTGTCGGTGCTGCGCGGCGAGCGGCGCACCAGCTTTGCCCGCAACCTGCTGGGCTTGCGCTTGGTGCTGGCGAGTGCCGGCGTGGTGCTCGTCACAGCGTTTGCGTTCGCGGCCTACGGCCCCCTGCTGGGGATTGGGGTGCTGGTCGCCGGGTGCGGGATGTTTCTCCAGAACACCCAGGTGCTGCTGACCGCGTCGCTGTCGGTGCGCCTGCGTCTCGGCACGCTCTCGGCGCTCGAACTTGCCCGCCAGCTCGTGACCGCCGCGGTGATCGTGGCGCTCGTGCTCGCCGGCGCGCAACTACTCGCCTTCCTGGCGGTGGCGGCGCTGGTGGCGCTCGTCATGCTGGTGCCCACGATCGCGCTCGTGCGCGGCGACTTTCCCCTGATGCCATCGTTCGACATTGCCCGCTGGCGAACGCTCATCGGGCCGATGCTCACCTATTCGGCGGCCGTGCTCACCGCGACGGTGTACCTGCGGATCGCGATCGTGCTCGTCTCGCTGCTCAGCCCGCACGCCAGCTGGGCTATATGAGCGTGTCCTACCGCGTGGTCGAGAACCTGTTCGTCCTTCCCGGCCTGATGATTGGCTCGGCGTTCCCGATCTTTGCGCACGCGGCGCATGTGGACACCGCCCGCTTCGCGTCCGTCATCTCGCGGATGTTCGACATGTCGCTGATCGTCGGCGTATGGGTCTCGCTCTCGCTCGCCGTGGGCGCGAGCCTGGCGATCGCGGTACTCGGCGGTGGGAGCTTTCGCCCCGCTGTTCCCGTGCTCGCGGTCCAGGGCATCTCCGTGGCGGCCGTGTTCGTCGGCAACGTCTGGATCACGGCGCTGCTGAGCCTCCACCTGCATCGCGTGATCCTGATCCTCAACCTCGCCCTGCTCGCGCTGGTCGCCGCGGCGGTTGCGATTCTCGCCCCGTTGTATGGGGCGCAGGGCGCCGCGATCGCAACCGCATCGGTGGAGGTCGGCGCCGCGGTGGCCGGGGGTGTGATCCTCGTGCGCGGGCGTCCCCACTTGAAGCCGAGTCTCAGGCTGCTCCCCAGGGTCGCCGCCGCCGCCCTGGTCGGGGCCCTCCCGATGCTGCTTACGGGCGCGCCGGTGATCGCACGGCTGGCGCTGTCGAGCGCGCTCTACGGGCTCGTGTTGTTGGCGCTGCGGGCGTTCCCCTCCGACCTGCCGGGACTGCTGCTGCCGGCGCAGGGGAGGAGCTGAGATGCGCCCGCCGTGGGCTTGGCGGCAGACGCCGCTGCGGCTGCCCCCACGCCTCCCGGAGTGGGCGGCGGTGATCCTCCCTGCCTGGTGCACCTCGTTCGCGAGCGCAACGGCCTGCGCTGGTTTCGTGCCTTTGCCGAGTCGCTGCGCGCACATCCTCCCGGCATCGAGTGCGAGCTGGTGCTGGCAATGAAGGGGTTCGCCTCGCGAGCCCAGGCGGCGCCGTACCTCGCCGAGGTCGCGGATCTCGCGCCCGAAGTCCTGTTCTTCCCCGATCGCGGGTTTGAATGGGGGGTGTACCTGCCCCTCGTCGCGCGTCTGCGGCGCGATCGTTACTGCTTCGTCAATTCGCACGCTCGTCCGCTGGTCGACGACTGGTTGGCAAAGCTCGACGCCGCACTCGCCCGGCCCGATGTGGGGCAGGTCGGTGCGACGGGCTCGTGGGCGAGTGTGCACTCATGGGTGATGAGCATGGCGGGCCTCCCCAACGCCTACCGGGGGTTGTTCCCCGTACGCCAGGTCGTCCGTGGGCTGACAATGGAGATCCAGCGCGAGGCGGCCTCGCTGCGGATCGGCTCAGACCTGAACCGGAGCCACTCAACGGTCTCCGCCATGCGCCTGCGCCTGCGGTCGGTGCCCCGGGTGCCGCGGGAATTTGTTGACTTCGAGCCTTTTCCGGCGCGTCATCTGCGCACCAACGCCTTCATGGTCTCCCATGCCGCTCTACGTGAGCTGTGCCTGCCCGCTGTGCGCAACAAGATGGATACCTACGTGCTGGAGAGCGGCCGCCAGAGCATTACCGCCCAGCTGGAGCGGATCGGATTGCACTCGCTGGTGGTCGACTGCGCGGGTGCGGTTCACAGCCCCGAGCAGTGGGATCGCAGCCGCACGCTGTGGCAGGGCGAGCAGGAGCGGCTGCTGGTCGCCGACAACCAGACGCTCTGTTACACCGCGGGCACGTTCGCGCGTCGCAGCCTCCTGTCGAACCTTGCCTGGGGCGTCAGCGCCGATCCGTGCCCCCCGCGTGAAGGTCAACGGACCGTCTCCGCGTTGCTGACGGGAGTGAAATGAGATTCCTGCAGACGGCGCTGCCGGGAGTGTGGGTGATCGAGCTCGATCCGGTCTGCGACGAGCGCGGTTGGTTTGCCCGCGTGTTCGACGCGGACACGTTCCGGGCGCGGGGGCTCGACCCGTGCGTGGTGCAGTGCAATGTCTCGTTCAACGCCCGGCGCAACACGATCAGGGGAATGCACTATCAGGCTGAGCCGCATGCCGAGCCGAAGCTCGTGCGCTGCGTGAGCGGGGCCAGCTTCGACGTGGCCCTAGATCTGCGCTCCGGCTCTCCCGCCTACTGCCGCTGGCACGGCGTCGAACTGAGCGCCGCCAGCCACCGCGCCCTCTACCTGCCGCCGGGAATTGCGCACGGCTATCAAGCGCTCTGCGACGAGTGCGAGGTCTTCTACCAGATGGGTCATCACCACGTCCCCGAAGCGGCGCGCGGGGTGCGCTGGGATGACCCGGCGTTTGGGATCGAATGGCCCCACCTCGCCGGTGAGCCCATCGTCTCAGAGCGCGATCGCTCCTACCCCGACTTCCACCGGGAGGACTGAATGCGCTCCCCCTGGGCTTGGCGACGCATACCGCTGGTGTTGCCCAAGGCGTTGCATTGCGAAGGCTCGGCTGGTCCTCCCTGCGTCGTGCATCTCGTCCGCGAGGCCAATGGCCTGAGCGCCCTGCGCGGGTTTGCCGAGGCATTGCGCTCACATCCCCCCGGCGTCGAGTACGAGCTGGTGCTCGCCATGAAGGGATTTACCTCATTCTCGGAGGCCCAGCTTTACATCGACGAGGTCGCCGATTTCGCGCCCGAGACACTGTTCTTCGAGGATCGCGGGTTCGACCTGGGAGTGTACTTTGCCGCCGCCGCGCGACTGTGTCGAAACCGCTACTGCTTTGTCAACTCCTTCAGTCGCCCGCTCGCGGATGGCTGGCTGGCGAAGCTCGACGCCGCGCTCGGGCGGCCGGGCGTGGGGCAGGTCGGGGCAACCGGCGCATGGGCCAGCAGCCACTCGTGGTTCACCTATTCGATGGGGCTGCCCAGCGCCTACCGGGGTCTGATGCCTCCCGCGCCGCGAGCCCGCGAGTTGTTCAGGGGGCCCGAGCTGGAGCGCAATGGCAAGCAGCGCCGCTCGGCAAAGGAAACCGTGGGGGCGCGATTGACCACGCTGCGCGATGTGCCCCGCGCGCTTTTCTATTACGAGCCCTTCCCCTCCGCCAAGCTCCGTACAAACACCTTCATGATCGCCCACGAAACGCTCAGGGAGCTGCCGCTGTTCGTGGTGCGTGACAAGCAGGACGCCTACTCGCTGGAGGGCAGCCGCGAATGCCTCACACGGCTGCTGGAGCGCATCGGCTTGGGCTCGTTGGTGGTTGACCGCGCCGGTGCCGTATATGGTCCGGAGCAGTGGGATCGCAGCCACACGCTGTGGCAGGGCGATCAGGAGGGGCTGTTGGTGGCTGACAATCAGACACAGCACTACACGCGCGGCAGCTTCGACCTGCGGCATCTGCTGTCCACGCTCGCCTGGGGCATATGCGCCGATCCGAACCCCCCCGACGACACGCCGACTGAGATCCGCCAGCATCAACCGACTGAGATCCGCCGGCATCAACCGACTGAGATCCGCCAGCACCAAGGGGGATGACCAGTGAGCACGGTGCTGGTCACAGGCGCCAACGGCTTCATCGGCTTGCCGTTGACCATCGCGTTGGCGACTCGCGGCGACGACGTACATGCAATCTCCACGCAAACCGCTCCGCCGCCGTTGTCGAACGTCCGCTGGCATCGGCTCGACCTCACCGCCCCGGGCGGCGAGCTGGAGGCGCTGATGCGCCGGCTGCGCCCATCGCGGTTGGTGCATCTGGCGTGGCACTCCGCGCCCGTTCGGCTGTGGGACGCGCCGGAGAATGTGCTGTGGGTGGAGTCCAGCCTGCGGCTGGCGCGGGCGTTCATCGACGGCGGCGGGCGCCGCATGCTGATCGCCGGCACCTGCGCCGAGTACGACTGGTCGGTGGCCGATCGTCCGCTCGCGGAGGGGGGCTCGCCGCTGGTGCCCGCCACGCTTTATGGCGTGGCCAAGGACGCGCTGCGCCGGGTGGTGGCCGCATATGCCGCCCAGGCGGGGGTGGAGCTGGTGTGGGCTCGGCCGTTCTTCCTCTATGGCCCGCGCGAGCCCCAAGGACGCTTGGTGCCCTCGGTGGTTCGCTCGCTGCTGCACGGAGAGCCGGTGGCCACCAGCGGCGGCGAGCAGCTGCGCGATTTCATGCACGTCGAGGACATGGCGGGCGCACTGGTGGCACTGCTCGACAGCGCGGCCGTGGGGAACGTCAACATCGGCTCGGGTGTGGGAGTTGCCGTGGGTGAGATGGTCGATGAGATCGTGCGCCTGATCGGACGTCCCGAGCTGGTTCGTCGCGGGGCGCTGCCGATGCGCCCCGGCGAGCCGCCCCAGCTGGTGGCCGACGTGAGGAGGCTTCACGACGAGGTCGGCTATCGGCCGCGCGTTGCGCTCGCTGACGGTTTGGCGGCGACCGTGGCATGGTGGGAGACGCAGGAGCGGTGAGTCCGTCATGTGTGGTGAAAGCACCGCAATCTTCGTGACACCGTCCCGTCGCCGCGACGGTGGTGGGTGTGTGAGACCTCAGAAGGCGGCGGGACGTCGATAGATACCGCGCCGCATCGCGAGCGAATCGCGGAAGCTGATTCCTGAGTCGATCGCGTCTGCGGGTGGACGTGGGTGGCGTGGACGGCGTTGGCCAGCACCCCATCCCCGTCTGCGCCCCTGCAGGGCGGCCAGGTCCCGCGAGATGATCAGGTCTCCGAGCACGACCATCGCCTCGGTGGCCAGCGCCCGAGCTGTGGCCGCTCCCCGCGGCAGTCCGTAGCGGCGCAGCACGTAACCACGTCCGAAGCCCCCGTTGCGTCGCTGCCACGCGGAGCGATGCCCGTGGGTGGCGGAGCCCAGGTGCACCCCCACGGCGTCGGGCGCTGCGACCGACTCCCATCCGGCGCTGCGCAGACGCAGCGCCAGATCGAAGTCCTCCATGTAGGTGAAGAGGGTCTCGTCGAGGCCGCCGACCTGCTCCCACGCTTTGCGCCGATAGGCGGCCGCCGTGCCCGCCGGACCGGCCAGCACGGGGCATGGATCGCGTGCGTACCTCGCCGGCAGTCCGTGCAGTCGCGGAAAGCCGGCGAGGGTGACATCGGCCGTCAGGCCCACGCTGTCGATCGTTGCCTCCCGCGGCTGGAGCATGAGCGAGGCGACCGATCCCACCGAATCATCCCGCAGCGGCGCGAGCAGCCGCTCGAGGAAGTCCGCGCGACACCTGACGTCGTTGTTGAGCAGCACCACGACCTCCCCAGACCCTACTGCCACGCCTCGGTTACAACCTACGGCGAAGCCGTAGTTCCGATCCAGTGGCAGGAGGCGCACGTCGGGCCAATCCGCACGTACGCGCGCCGGGGTGTCGTCGGCCGAGCCGTTGTCCACTACGATCACGCGATGGTTGATCGTCTGCCCAGCCAGGTGGCGCAGGCAGCTTGCGGTGAGCTCGTATCGGTTGTAGGTGACGATCACGACGTCTACCGAGTTGGACACCCAATCACCGTAATCGCGAGATCGCCCGGCGGCAGGGTGCAATCCGTATAACCGCTCCAGCGCTGGGCAAACGAGCGCTGAGTTCAGCACGAGTGTTTCCAGCGCCCACGGCGACGGGTCGTGTCGATGCTCAGCCCGCCGTCGGAGGTGGCTCGTCGAGTGGAGAACGCGCTTCGACGGGCCCGTACTGCCGCGGTGCCCCGCTCAGCCGCCCGACCGCACGAGAGCGCCGATTCTCGGTAACTCCCGTTCATACCAGTCATATGTGGCTTGGAGACCCCGCTCGAGATCCCACTCCGGCGTCCACCCGAGCTGCTCGGAGATGACACTCGAATCCAACCACTGGCACGGTATCTCGCCGTGCGGAGTACCCTCCCCGCGCACATCCGGCTCGGCCTCGACGTCGGCGATCTCCATGAGTTGCCTGACGATCTCGAGGACAGCCGTTGGGCGCCCAATGCTCGCGTTCCAGGCGCATCCATGCAGCTCTGGGCGATCGAGTGAGCCGGCGACAGCCAGATAGGCCGAGACCGCATCCTCCGCGTACAGGAAGTCGCGCTCCATCAGCCCGTCCGATCGGATCACCGGCCGCTCGCCCGCCAGCAGCGATCTGATGGTTCCCGGGATCAGGCGGGAGAAGTTGACGTCCCCTCCTCCGAACACGTTTCCGAATCGCGTAACGGCGACCGGCAATCCAAACGTGTGGGCGTACGACTGTGCGATCAGGTCGGCGCACGCCTTCGAGGTGTCGTAGGGATAGCGAGGCCGCAGCGCGCTGTCCTCCCGATAGGGAAGCTCCGGGTGGACGCCGTAGGCCTTGTCGGTGGAGGCCACCACGACTTGTCGGGGTGGTGCAGCGGCGGCGCGGCAGGCCTCCAGCAGGTTCCACGTCCCGCGCACGTTGACCTCGAATGCGCGCAGCGGCGAGGCCGTCGCCGAGCCCACGAGCGCCGTCGCGGCGAGATGGAAGACGGCCTGGACGCCATGGTCCTCGAGCGCGGCGCGCAGCGAGCCGACGTCCTCCAGGGCGGCCGCGACGGGCGTGCAGCGCTCGTGCAGCCCGCGCAGACGGTAGCGCGAGAGCGCGGGCGCCGGCCGGTCGAGGACGAACACCTCCGCGCCCTCCGCCAGCAGCCGCTCGGCGACCCACGAGCCGATGAAGCCCTGCGCGCCGGTGAACAGCACACGCGCGCCGGCCCAGCCGCTCACCCCGCCTCATCCCCCGGGGAGAGCACGGAGGAAAAGAGGTGGCGCGCGACCTCCCGGCCGATGCGGCGGCAGGCGCCGGTGACGAGCACCCAACGGTCGCCGAGGTCGGTGTGAGAGGGCATGGCGAGGTAGCGTATCCACGTGAGGCTGCGCCTCTACCACCACCCCGACGGCGCGCGGGTCGCCTACCGCGAGCTCGGCACCGGTCCGCCGCTGGCGCTGCTGCACTCCGCGCATGCTCTCGCACATGGAGTGGGAGCCGGTCGTCGCGGCGGCTCGTCCGACCGCTTCCGCGTCGTGCTCCCCGACCTGCCGCTGCACGGCGACTCCGAGGACCGCCCGCGCCACCCCTACACGCTCGACTGGTTCGCCGAGGTGCTCGCGCGGCTTCGCCGCCGACGTGCTCGGCCCGCGGCCGCTGATCGCCGGCCACGACATCGGCGCCGAGATCCTGCTGCACGCGGTCGCAACGCGGGCGGCTCGCACCCCGCGCGCGTGGTGCTGATGCCCAACCGCACTGCACCGCCCCGAACAGCACGCCCGGCTGCGCGCGCGCCTGGCGGATCGCCGCGCGCGCCGGCTCGCCTGCCCGGCGCTCGACCGCGTGCTCACCCACGCCGCGCCGCTCGTGTTCTCGCCCCTTCGCTCGGGCTGCGGCTCTCCGCGCGCGGCGAGCCGGCGGCGCGCGACCTCGTGCGCCACGCCTTCGCCGACGTCCCCGGCAACCCGAGCCTCGCGCGCTCGTGGGCGAAGTTCGCGCGCCGCTGGCCGCGCGGGCCTCAGACGCAGCTGCTCGACGCTCTACCCGCGCCTGGAGATGCCGGTGCTGCTGCTGTGGGCCGACGAGCGACCGCCTGCATCCGCTTGCGGGAGCCGAAGAGACGCTCGAGCTGCTGCCCGATGCGCAGCTGCGGGTGCTGCCGGCACCGGCTTCCTGATCGCCTACGACGACCCGCGGCTTGGCGCGCGAGCTGGTCGCGTTCTGCGGGTAGGGTTCTGGCGGCAGTCGAGCCATGGCTAGTCGCTCGCGCGGGTCTGGACGCGCGCTAGCCGACGAGCGTACCACCATGGTTATACGCCTGCGGGTGAGAGTCCCGATCCGCCCGGGCGCGACACGGTAGAAAAGGAGAACGATGGCAGAGAAGCAGCTGTGGGGCGGGGAGACCGCCAAGGCCGTCGAGAACTTCCCGATCTCGGGTGAGACCGTGCCGGTCGCGGTGGTCCACTGGCTGGCGCGCATCAAGGGTGCCGCGGCCGCCGTCAACGGCGAGCTGGGGCTGCTGCCCAAGCGCACGGCGGCCGCGGATCGAGAAAGCCGCGGCGGAGATCGCCGCCGGCAAGCACGACGCGCAGTTCCCGATCGACGTCTTCCAGACCGGCTCGGGCACCTCCACGAACATGAACGCCAACGAGGTGATCGCACGCCTCGCGGGCGAGCCGCATCACCCCAACGACCACGTCAACATGGGCCAGTCCTCCAACGACGTGTTCCCCTCGGCGGTGCATCTGGCGGCGCTCGACGTCGCCCAGAACGAGCTGCTCCCGGCACTCAAACAGCTGGAGCGCTCGTTCGCGAAAAAGGCAAAAAGCTTTGAGAACGTCGTCAAGGCCGGTCGCACGCACCTGATGGACGCCGTGCCCGTCACGCTCGGCCAGGAGTTCGCCGGCTACGCCGCGCAGATGCGCCTCGGCCAGGAGCGCGTGCAAGCGGCGCTCGTGCACGTCGGGCAGATCCCGCTCGGCGGCACCGCCACCGGCACCGGCCTGAACACGCACCCGCGCTTCGCGGAGAAGGTGCGCGCGCGCCTGAAGAAAGACTCCGGCCTCAAGCAGATCGCCCCGCCGGCCGACCCGTTCGAGGCGCAGGCCAACCGCGACGCGCTGGTCGAGCTGTCGGGCGCGCTCAAGGTGATCGCGGTGTCCTTGACCAAGATCGCCGGCGACCTTGCGCTGATGGGCTCCGGCCCGCGCGCCGGTATCGGCGAGATCTTCCTGCCGGAGCTGCAGAAGGGCTCATCGATCATGCCCGGCAAGGTCAACCCCGTGCTCCCCGAGGTCGTCCTGCAGGTCTCCGCGCAGGTGATCGGCAACGACACCGCGATCACCATCGGCGGCATGCAGGGCCAGTTCGAGCTCAACGTGCGCATCCCGCTGATCGCGCGCAACCTGCTGCAGTCGCTGCGCCTGCTGTCTTCGGCCTCGCGCGCGTTTGCCGAGAAGTGCGTCGACGGCATCCAGGCCAACAAGGCCGGCACCGCCGCCTCGGCGGGCGGGACGCTGGCAGTCGCCACCGCGCTGAACGGTGCGATCGGCTACGACAAGGCGGGCAGTGATCGTCAAAAAGGCCACCGCCTCGGGGCGTCCGCTGCGCGAGGTCGCGCTCGAGGAGGGCGTCGAGGCCAAGCTCTACGACGCCACGATCGACCTGCGCAAGATCGCGCGGGGGAATCGGTAGGGGACCCCCTTATGAAGGTATAACTTGGTTATACTCGCCATCTCATGAAGACAGCGATCTCGCTTCCGGATGAGACCTTCCATCGTGTGGACCAGGCCGCAAAGCGGTTGGGTGTTTCGCGGAGCGAGCTGTTTGTGCGGGCGGCCGAAAGCTGGCTGGACACACTGGGGGACGATGGCACTACGGACGCGATCGACCGTGCGATCGCCGGACTCTCAGCCGACCACGAGTTCACCGATGCTGCCGCCGCGGCGCTGGTTGCCGGCCATCAAAGCTGATGGTGCGGGGGGCTCTGGTGGGCCGATCTCGGCCTGCCCAGGGGCTCCGCTCCCGCATTGCGACGTCCGGTGCTGCTCATCAGCGCCGACCCATACAACCGCTCAAAGTTGCGCACCGTCACGGTGGTCGTGCTGACCGGCAACGCAAAGCTTGCGTCCCTTCCGGGCAACGTCGTAGTGTCGGCGGATGTCGCGGGCCTCGTCGTCGACTCGATTGTCAACGTCACGCAGATTGCCACCATTGACCGGGTGGCCCTCGAAGAGCGCATAGGAGCCCTACCGGATTGGCTGATGGCCCAGGTCGACACTGGTCTTGGGCGGGCACTCGCACTTGTCCATCTCTGACGCTGCGCACTGCGCGGGCGAGTGGATACGTGTCCGGCAGGCGACGCTTTTGGGGGCCCTGCCGCTGGCGTCGGGCTGGTCTCTGCCGCGTGGAGATAACGTGTACGCCCACCACCCCCTGCCAGAGGAGATCACATGTCCCGCTTCGCCACCGTGAACCTGTTGGATATCGAGAACTCGATCGGCGAGCGGGCGCCGGGGATCGACGGACGCTTTGCTCGCAAACACTTGGAATCGCGCGATCTCGGGGTCAGCCTCTTCCGCTATGCGGCGGACATGCGCAGCCCGGTGGCTCACAGTCACCGCGAGCAGGAGGAGGCATACATCGTCGTCGCCGGGTCCGGGCGGGTGCTGCTCGACGGCGACACCCAGGAGCTGCGCCAGTGGGACGTCCTGCGCGTGGCGCCCGACGTGGTGCGTGCCTTTGAGGGCGGCCCCGAGGGGTTGGACATCGTTGCTGTCGGCGGCCCCAGGCCCGAGGACGGCGACGGCGTCATGGGCGCCGCGAATTGGCCTGACGCCGAGTAGTTCAGCTCGCCGCGCCAGTGAGACGCGGCGGCAGGCACCCTTCGTGGGCGCGCCCGGCAGCTCTTGCCTGTGGAGGAGCAGCATCCAATCGGCCCTACACCGTCGGCAGCGCTTTGAACAGCGTGGCCACCGCGCGCTCCGCAGGCTTGGGCTGGCCGGCGTAGTCGAACAGGCCCTTGCCGAGGATCCCTTCGATCAGCTTGATGTGGGGAGCCTCGGCGAGGACCGAGCCGCCGTAGTAGGTGGGGGTGAGCGCGAAGTCGCGCAGCACCCAGACGAGCATCCCGCTGAGCGCGGGGTTGGCCTCGTAGAGACGGATGTGCTGGGTGAGCAGACGCGTCTGGAAGGAGTAGGAGCCGGGACGCCCGGGCCGGTCGAGCGCGTTGCCTTCGGCGCCGAACTCGCTGATGAGCTGGACTTTGCCGGCGAACGTCGCGTTCATCGCGGCGAGGCGGCTGTCGATCAGGTGGCGCAGCTTCGCGGGCTTGTCGTGCAGGCCCTCATACCAGCCGGAGTAGTCGGTCTCGGAGACCGCGTCGACGTCGCTGTACAGGTGGCCGGCGCCGTGGCGGGGGGGTGCTCGCCCCACACGTCCACCGCCACCATCCGCCCGGGGTCGTAGGCGTGCAGCCACGCGGACATCGCTTCGACGTACTGCGCCTGGCCGCCGGGGTGGCCGTTGCCGGCCAGCTCGTTGGTGAGGTTCCAGGCGATGATCGAGGGGTGAAGCGCGTCGGCCTGCACCGTGGTGCGCACGTCTTCGCGCGCCCGTTCGGCCAGCTGCGGCGTGATGCCCGTCCAGTCGCCTGAGGGGTCGACTGGGCCGACGCCCTGCCACACGAGGATCCCGGCGGCGTCGAGGCGTTCGAGCATGGAGGCGGGCAGCGGGTGCTGAGTGCGGGCGGCATTGGCGCCGATCGCCTGCAGCTCCTGGATGAGTGTGTCCTCTTCGGCGGGGCCGGGCGCGTCGCCGTGACCGGGCGCTTCGAACTGGATCGAGGCGCCGTGCAGCTCGAGTGGCTGTCCGTTGAGGTACATCTTGCCGGCGCTCCAGGTGAGCTGGCGCAGGCCGACGGGCGCGGAGTAGCTGCTCTCGCCCGGGATGTCGAGCATCAGTTCGTAGAGGTTGGGGCTGCCCGGCGCCCACAGCGCCGGCGCGGGCACCGTCACGGTGGCGGTCATCGTCACCGCCTGTTCGGCGCCGACGAGCTGCGGAGTGAAGGTCACCGGAATCGTCTGCCCGGGGCGGCTGAGCGTGCCTTCGGGCGCGAGCATGCGCGCCGGCCCGTTGTTGTGCACCACCACCCCCAGCTGCACGGTCGCCTGTGTTGCGGTCGGCGCGTCGGGTGTGAGCGTCGTTTGGATCGTGGGGTCGGAGAGTTCGCTGGCGGTGAGCTCGCGCATGTCGACCGTGCCGTCGAGGCCGCCGAAGTTGAACCACGCGCGGTTGAAGCCTTCGTTGGTTTGCAGCAGCGGGTCGTGCCAGTCCACACGCACCACCAGCGTGTGCGCGCCGGCGGACAGCGCGTCGCGGAATTCGAAGGGCAGGTAGAAGCCCGCGTGGGAGCCGAGCGGGCGGCCGTCGATCCACACTTCGACGAGGTAGTTGGCGGAGGCGAATTCCAGCGCGTAGGTGCCCGCCGCGGGCGCGGTGAGCGTCGTGCGGTACCACGCGACCGAGCCTTCGAAGTCGGGGACCGCCCGCTTGCCTTTGATCGGGGCGGGGTTGACCACGTCGGGGACGCTCACGGACGCGCCGCCGAAGTCGCCGGTGGGCCACCCCCGCAGCTGTCCGACGTCTTCCGGATCGCGGCGCAGCGTCCAATCGGTGAGCGCCACCCGCCCACCGGGGCCTTCGCCGAGTTCGACCTGGCTGGCGCGACCATTGGGGCCGTTGCCCCGCGCCTGGCTGGCGTGGCCATGTGGGCCGCTCTGGGTCCGGCTGGCGCCGCCATGTGGGCCGTCGAGGCCGGCGCTGCTGGTAGGCGCGGCGATTGCCAGCGCCAGCAGCGCGGCCAAGCCTACGATCGCTCTCTTGCCGGGGACGCCTTTGGACACGCGCCGTCCATTGTGACGAGCACGGCTGCGCGATTCGCAGGTTCTCGTTCAGGCCGGCCCTTCATTTTGTGAAGTAGTTGGGGGTTCTGAGCGAACATCTCCACCCCTCTCGCATCTCCACCACCTTGCTTCCCGTCAGGTTGCAGCCTGCGCCGCCAGCATCCCTTCCAACAGTTGCCGTGCCCCGCCCTTGGCGAGTGGTTCGTTGAGGTTGCCGCACTTGGGCGACTGTATGCACGAGGGGCAACCCGCGCGGCAGGGGCACTCGGAGATCAGGCGATGAGCGTCGCGGCAGAGCTCCTCGAAACGCAGGAAGGCGGCGCGCGTGAGCCCCACTCCGCCGGGGTGGCCGTCGTAGATGAAGATCGTCGGCAGCCCCGTTTGCGGGTGGAGGTTGGTGGATAGCCCGCCGATGTCCCAGCGGTCGCACATCGCGATCAGCGGCAGCACCGCGATTTGGGCGTGCTCGGCGGCGTGCAGGGCGCCGAGCACCGTCTCTTGCGCCGCCTCGTCGTCGACGCCGGGGGGCACCCCCGCGGGGGAAGCAGCGTCACGATGCGCCGCCGCCGCCGCCGTCGTCGTCGTCGCTGTTGCCGACCCGGCACGTGCCCCGCGCTCGGGCACGCACGCGGCGAGCGCGTCGGGGTCGAGCTCGAACCACAGCGCCTGCGTGGAGAAGCTCGTTTCAGGGAGGTCGAGGGGAACGAGGTCGATCTGGGCGTGGTCGAGGAGGCGGCGGCGCTGGTAGGCGAGCACGGTGTCGGTGACCGAGACCTCGCCGAAGGAGAGCGAGACACCGAGCACCTCGCGGCGGTCGAGCACGGCCTCGATCGTCGTGGAGGTGTCGCGCTTGGGTTGCGTGTACCAGCCGCCGTCGAACGGCGCCACCAGCGCGCGGCGGCGCTCCAGGTCGAGCTCCTGCACCTCGTAGGAGCGGCCGAGATGCAGGTAGATCGCGCCCTGGTGCACGGTCGAGAACGCGCGCGCGGCCTCGGTGGTGCCGAGCAGCTCCCCGGAGGTCGTATCGACGATCGCAAAGCTATCGAGCGAGGCCGAGCGCAGCGACACCCCCGCGGCGGGGTAGGCGGCCGAGTTGCGAGGGACGTAGGCGGCGGGCGGGTGGGATGCAGGTCTCCGGCGCAGCTGACCGCGGCCGAGCAGGATCTCCGCGTAGGCCTCCCAGCGGGGCCCCAGGATCTCGGCGTCGGCGCCCGAGAGCGGGCCCTCGAAGGCCGCACACAGCAGGTGGGCGAGGTATATCGAGGGGTTCTCGTGGTCGAGGATCGCGGACTCGACGGGCCGCTCCAGGAACTCGTCGGGGTGGCGGCAGAAGAACTGGTCCAAAGCGTCATCGCCGGCGATGTACACCGCCAGCCCCCGTCCACGGCGCCCGGCGCGCCCCCACATCTGGCGCAGCGAGGCGACGGTGCCGGGGAAGGTGACGACCACGGCGGCGTCGAGCTCGCCGATGTCGATCCCCAGCTCCAGCGCATCGGTGGTGATCACCGCGCGCAGCTCGCCGCGCATCAAGCGACCCTCCAAATCGCGCCGCTGCTGGGGGGTGTAGCCGGCGCGGTAGGGGACCACGAGATCGGCCAAGCTCTCCCGTGAGGCTCCGCGCGAGCTCTCCTCGAGCTCCTCCCGCACGAGCCGGAAAAGCAGCTCGACGCCCTTGCGCGACTTCATGAAGCAGATCACGCGCGCGCCGTCGCGCACCAGCCGTGCGAGCAGCTCGGCGGCCTCGCCGAGCGAGGAGCGGCGCGCGCCGAGCTCGGCGTCGGTGAGCGGGGGATTCCAGATCGCGATTTGCCGCCGCGGCGCGGGGGCGCCGTCCTCCTCGATCAACCCGACCCCCTCCAGGCCGGTGAGTCGCTCCGCCAGCTCGAGCGGGTTGGCGATCGTGGCGGACGCGAGCAGGAAGCGGGGGGAGGTGCCATAGGCGGCGGCGACGCGGCGCAGGCGGCGCAGCACGTTGGCGACGTGGGAGCCGAACACGCCGCGGTAGACGTGCGCCTCGTCGATCACGACGACGGCAAGGTTGGCGAAGAAGTTGCCCCACGATTCGTGGTGGGGGAGGATTCCGAGGTGGAGCATGTCGGGATTGGTGAGCACGATGCCGGCCCGGCGGCGGATCTGGGTGCGGGCCTCGCGGGGCGTGTCACCGTCGTAGATCGCGGGCCGCAGGCGGTCGCCGAGGCCGAAGCGGGCGAGCGCGCGCGCCTGGTCTTGCGCGAGCGCCTTGGTGGGTAGAGGTAGAGCGCGCGCGCGTGGGCATCGCGGCAGAGGATCTCCAGCGTGGGGAGGTTGAAGCACAGCGACTTGCCGGAGGCGGTGCCCGTGGTGACGATCAACGGCCCCTCCCAAGCGGCCTCGAGCGCCCGCGCCTGGTGGGAGTAGAGCCGCTTGATGTCCGCGCGCGCCAGCGCCGCGAGCACGTCGGGGTGCAGGTCCGCGGGTGGGTCCACCAAAGTGGCGGCGGTCGGTCCTTCGGAGGCCCCGCGGACGAGCCGTCCGTCGGCGCGCCCGTCCTCGAGTAGGGCGCTCCAAGGCTCGATCGTGCGCTCTATCGCCACCGGTTGCGATAGTAGATGGCAAGGTTGACGAGAGCGCGGGAGGAGGGCAACCACGAGGTTTGCCGGCGAGCCCGGAGCGCCCAACGTCCGACGAGGCCTCTTCGCCGGAGCGCCGCCGGGCGGTGGGCGCGGACGCACCTACCACCACTCGCGCTACTCGGCGCAGCGGATCGCGCGCGAGCGCAGCGAGAGCATCACGGTGTGCGTGCCGGCGAAGGAGTGCGCGGGAACGGTGGGGAGGGTGGTGGAGGAGCTGGTGAAGCTGCGAGCAGCGGGCGCGATCGACGAGGTGATCGTGGTGGACGCGGCCTCGGCGGACGGCACCGCGGCGGTGGCGGAGCAGGCGGGCGCGACCGTGCGCCAGGAGGCGGAGTTGATGCCGCACCTCGGGCCGGTGCGGGGCAAGGGCGATGCGATGTGGAGGGCATTGGGGGTCACGGAGGGCGAGATCGTGTGCTACCTGGACGCGGACAGTGAGGACTTCTCGGCCCATTTCGCGACCGGACTCCTCGGCCCGCTGGTGTGCGAGCGGGGAGTGGAGTTCGTGAAGGGGTTCTACCGGCGCCCGTTCGAGCATGGCGGAGTCGCGTTACCTGAGGGCGGGGGCCGCGTCAACCATCTCACCGCCCGCCCGGCGCTGGCGCTGTTCTACCCGCAGCTGGCGGAGGTGCGTCAACCGCTCGCGGGGGAGGTGGCGGCGCGCCGGGTCTTTGGAGCGGCTGCCGTTCGCGACCGGATACGGGGTGGAGATCGGGATGTTGATCGACGCGTGGCGGGCGGTCGGGCTGGAGGCGATCGCACAGGTCGATCTGGATGTGCACCGTAACCGCCACCAGCCACTCCAAGACTTGACGCCGATGGCGACGACGGTGTTGGCGACGATCGCGCGGCGGTTGCAGCGCGAGGAGCGACGAGGCTTGAGCCGAGCTGGCCTCGAGCGGCTCGGTGGAGCGGCCGCCGTCGGAGCGCCCGCCGCTGGCGAGCGTGAGGCGGAACAATACAAAGCCCACCCACCTCGACGGTGGGGGGCGATGAGCGCGCGCTGCCTGTACCTCGACCTCGATGGCACGCTGTTGGGCAAAGGCGCGTCGCTGCTGCACGACGGCGAGGGGGCGGTGGCGATCGACGGCGTCAGGGCGGTGCAGGCGTGCTTGCGCGCGGGCGTGGAGGTGGTGTTGATGTCGGGCCGGCGCAAGGCGCAGCTGGCGGAGGATGCGCGGCTGTTGGGAGGGCGCTCCTACATCTATGAGGCGGGGGCGTGCGCGGTGCTCGACGGGGAGGAGCACTGGTTGACCGGCAACATGCAGCCCGGCGAACACACGATCGCCCAGCAGATCGAGCGCTCGGGGGCGCCGGCGCTGCTGCTGGAGCACTACGGGGAGCGCCTGGAGCACCACGACCCGTGGCACACCGAACGCGAAGTGTCACATCTCTTCCGTGGCCTGGTGGACGCGGAGGAGGCCGACAGGGTGCTGGCGGAGCACGGGTATGAGGGGTTGCGGCTGGTGGACAACGGGGCGGTGAGCACGCGCTCCCCGAGGCAGGCGAGCTTGGCGCAGGTGCGCGGCTACCACCTCGTGCCGGCGGGCGCGTCGAAGGCGGGCGCAGTGGCGTTCCACCAGCGCGCGCGGGGGTATGCATGTGAGGAGACCTTCGCGGTGGGGGACTCGCGCGAGGACATGGCGTGCGCGCGGCACGTGCAGACCTTCTGGCTGGTGGCGAACGCGCACTTGCGCGACCCGTCGATCGGGCAGGCGGTTGGGCAGTACGGGAACGTGCGCGTGTGCGAGGCGGCGAACGGAGCGGGCGTGTACGAGGCGGTTGTGAGCACGCTGATGGCGGGGTAGGGGATCATCCGCGCGGGTGGCCGTCTCAACATGCGCCCGGGCGCGGGGACATCCATGTCCCGCGACGACGGATCGCCTATCCGCCAGTCCTAGGAGTCGATGATCCCTGCGACACCAACCGTAAGGTTGACGTTGCTCGGGACTCGAAGGTTTGCGTTGCTCGGGACTCGACGAGGATGTGCCGAGCTGGGGCCGCTACAAGTCGATGATCCCCGCGCCGTCAACCCACACGGTTGATGTCCGCTCGGGCCCTGGCGATTTTGAGGACGCGCCGCGGCTGGGAGACTAGGAGTCGATGATCCCCGCGCGCTTCTCCTCCTCGTAGAGCCGTTCGAGGACGAATGCCTTCAGCAGTGTTTGGTAGCCGGTGTTGTGGAGCGTGGCGAGCGTCTTCAGTCGCCGCAGCGTGAACTGGTCGAAGCGGATCGCGACGGGTATGGTCCGGCCGGGGCGGATGGCGTCCTGCATTTTGATGATCTTTTCGCGGCGAAGCTCCTGCTCGTGGAACTCGTCCGGATCGAATCGCAGGCCAAAGGGGGGCTCTCCCGCACTCTTCTTCTCCGACGCCCTGGGTTTGTCGATTGGTGGCATAGGCGGTGCGTCTCCTTCGGGGGGAAGTCAGGGGACATGTAGTGATGATGGTAGATGCGATGGGGACTCGGTAGGCGTGTTCTCCCTAAAAGGTGTGCGCCATAGCGCACGCCGTTTAAAGAGAGATACAACCCCAGCTCCTTCCCCGCCCTCTTGTCTGCGTGCCGCGCGACCAGATGGAGTTGGGAGTCAGGTCCTTGCCATTCGTCTCCACAGCCGCCGCCAAAACCCGGGTTGTGGCCGGCGGCGCCACAGAGCCGGCGGGGGGACGGTGGCGCGCACCAACGCGACCCACTCGTGGAGCGGCAGCTCGCCCGCGATCAGACGGCCGAGGGCGCTTGTGATCGGCGCTCGCCCGCCCCAGGCTCGTCCATCCAAAGCCCTCCCGCCCTCTGGCGTCCGCCCATCCTCAGCCTGCCCGCGGCGGGCTCGCTCAGTCTCGGTTGCTCCGCCCGCCCGTTCCAACGCAAGCGCCAGCAGCGGCACCGACTCGAGCGCCTCCACCGCCTGTCCGATGCGGGCCGGGATCTCCGCGGCCGGCACGCCCGCCGCGAGCAGCTCACCGGCGCGGCGGTTGCGGCTCTCGGGGGCGAGCGCGGTGGCCACCAGGTCGCCGGTGCCCGCCAGGCCGATCATCGACTCCGGCCGGGCTCCCAGGGTCTCCGCATAGCGCCACACCTCCGCGAAGATGTGTCCCGCCGCGGCCCCGGCGGCGTTGAGCCCCTGCGCTTCGGTGGCTCCCGCGGCGAGCGCCGCGGCGTTCTTGGCGGCCCCCGCGAGCTCGACCCCGAGCGGGTCGTCGGAGCGCTCGCACACCACGCCCGCGCGTGTGAAGACCTGCCCAAGCGCGCGCGTCAGCTCCTCGTCGTGGGAGGCCGCCACCAACCCGGCGCCGGCGTGCACCATCTCCTGTGCGTGCGCCGGGCCCCCCAGGCATGCCACGCGCTCGGCCCCGAACGCCGCCTCGAGCAGGCTGGTCGGCGGCGCGCCGTCCGGCGGGACCAGGCCCTTGGCCACCGACACCACCGCCGTGCGCCGTCCCAGGCCGGCCGCGCGCAGTCCCGCCACGACCGGCCCGAGCCCCTGCGAGGGCACCGCCAGAAACACGTAGTCGGCACGCGCCACGCCCGCCGCGGCGGGCTCGATGCGCAGCTGCGCGGGCAGCTCCACACCAGGCAGGTAGACGCGGTTCTCGCGCTGCTCCTCGAGCGCACGCGCCTGCTCGGCGGTGCGGGTCTGCAGTGTCGTGCGCAGCCCGCCGCGCGCCAGCAGCACCGCGAGCGCGGTGCCGAACGAGCCGGCCCCGATCACCGTCGCCCGCTTGGCCCCCGGTGTCGGCAACGAGCGCGCGCGTGGTGAGCGGGTGGCCGCAACCTCCGTCCCCGGCGTGGGCCCCGGCGTGGAGGTAGGCTCATTCATCGGTGAGCGAGCCTAGTGCAAGCGCTGGCGATGGGAGTCGAGCATGACGGCGGTGGGGGTGCGCGCCCTGGAGCGGCGCGACCGGGCAGGCAAGTGGAGTCGATCATCCGGTGACGGTCGCCGGCGTCTCCGAGTGGCGTGGCCTGGCGGCGATGGGAGTCGCGCATGACCGCGACGGTTGCCGGCGCACCTGAGTGGCGCAACTGGGCCGGCGACGAGCGCTGCGCCCCCGCGGCGATCGAGCGGCCCACCTCGATCTCCGAGATTGCCGCCGCGCTGGAGCGGGCCGCCGCGCACGGCCAGCGCGTGCGGGTCGCCGGCGCCGGGCACTCTTTCAGCGACATCGCGCTCACCGATGGGCGCCTGCTGCGGCTCGACCGCATGAACCGCCTGCTGGAGGTCGATCGCTCGAGCGGGCTGGTGCGCGTGCAGGGGGGCATCACGATCCACGCGCTCAATGCGCGCCTCGCGGCGATCGGGCTGGCGCTCGAAAACCTCGGCGACATCGACGTGCAGAGCATCGCCGGCGCGATCTCGACCGCCACACACGGCACCGGCGCGCGCCTGCGCAACATCCCCTCGCAGGTGGCGGCGCTCACGCTGGTGCTCGCCGACGGCTCCACACTGCACTGCTCCGAGCAGGACGATCCCGAGCTGCTGCTCGCCGCGCGCGTGGGGTTGGGCGCCCTTGGCGTGGTCGCGGAGGTGACGCTGCGCTGCGTGCCCGCCTTCCGCCTGCGTGGCCTCGACGTCCCTGCCCCCCTGGAGCAGACGCTCGAGCGCTTCGAGGAGCTGGCGCTCGCCAACGACCACTTCGAGTTCTTCGTCTTCCCCCACGCCCGCGCGGCGCTGACGCGCATCAACAACCGCACCGAGGAGCCGGCCCGCCCACGCGGCCGCGCAAGCGCCTACGCCAATGACGTGCTGCTCACCAACCACGCCTTCGGTCTGTTCTGCCGCCTCGGCCGGCGCCTGCCAGGCCAGATTCCCCGTATCAACCGGCTCGTCACCCGCCTTGCGGGCGCCGGCGGCCGCGTGGACCGCTCCGACCGGATCTTCGCGAGCCCCCGGCTGGTGCGCTTCACCGAGATGGAGTACGCGCTCCCGCGCGAGCACACCGCGGAGGCGGTGCGCCGCGTGCTCGAGCTGGTGGAGGGTGGGCCGCTGGAGGGCGGGTCGGGTGGCCGCGGCTCACGCAAGGGCGGCTCACGGCCGGCCGGCGAGGGTTGGCGAGGTGGGGCGCGGCCAGCCGGCGGTGGTTGGCGGGGTGGACGACGGGCCCCCTTCGCGGTGCCCTTCCCGATCGAGGTGCGCACCGTCGCCGCCGACAACGCGCTGCTCTCGACCGCCACCGGGCGCGACAGCGGGTTCGTCGCGGTGCACATGTTCGAGGGGATGGCGTGGGAGCCCTACTTCCGTGCCGTCGAGGCGATCATGGACGAGCTCGGAGGCCGGCCCCACTGGGGCAAGCGCCACTTCCAGACCGCGGCCACCCTGCGCGAGCGCTACCCCGAGTGGGAGCGCTTCCAGGAGGTGCGCCGGCGGCTGGATCCCGAAGGACGTTTTGCCAACGCCTACACCGACCGCGTGCTCGGCCCAATCGACCCTGCCAACCCCGCCGGCTCTGACCCAGCGACCACCGCGGCGGCGGGGTAGGAAGCCCCGCCCCCATGCGCTCGGTAGCAGACACACTCGCGCGGATGCGCCCCACATGACCCCGATCTCGGATGTCACTACGCTCGAACGAAGCCCTGCCTCCATGCGCTCGGCAGCGGACACACTCGCGCGGATGCGCCCCACATGACCACGATCTCGGATGTCACTGCGCTCGAACGAAGCCCCGCCTGCATGCGCTCGGCAGCGGACACACTCGCTCGGATGTGCCCCACATGACCCCGATCTCGGATGCCACCGCGCTCGAACGGCTGGAACGCGCCACGGCCGCGCTCGAGCCCCCGTTCGCGGTCGTCGACCTCGACGCCTTCTGGGCCAACGCCGCCGACATGGAACGCCGCGCCGCGCCCAAGCCGATCCGCCTGGCGAGCAAGTCGGTGCGCTGCCGCGCGCTGCAGGAACGCGTGCTCGCGCGCCCCGGCTTTCAGGGGACGCTCGCCTACACCCTGCCCGAGGCGCTGTGGCTTGCCGCGCACGGGTCCGAGGACATCCTCGTCGCCTACCCGACGGCCGACCGCCACGCGCTGCGTGAACTTGCGCGGCTCGCCGCCGAGCGACCCGAGGCGCGCATCTCGATCATGGTCGACTCGCTCGCGCAGCTCGACCTGCTCGACGCCGCCCTTGCCGCTGCCCCTGCCTTCTCAACATCCTCCGACATCTCCCGTTCCCCCGCCGGCAGACCGCGGCACCCCGTGCGCGTCTGCCTGGAGCTCGACGCGGGGCTGTGGCTGTTGGGTGGGCGCGTGCGCATCGGCGCCAAACGCTCGCCCGTGCACACCCCTGCGCAGGCTGCCGCGCTCGCTCGCGCGATCGTCGCTCGCGAGGGGGTCGAGCTGGTCGGGATGATGGCCTATGAGGCCCAAATCGCAGGGCTCGGCGACGCGCCGGCGGGGCCAGAGGCCGCCGCGCGGCTGCGGGCTGGCGTGGTGCGCCGGCTGCAGGCGCTCTCTGCCCGCGAGCTCGCGGCGCGCCGTGCCACCGCGGTGGCGGCCGTGCGCGCCGTCGCCCCGCTGGAGCTCGTCAACGGCGGCGGCACCGGCAGCCTCGAAGGCACCGCTCGCGAGGACGCCGTCACCGAGCTCGCCGCCGGCTCGGGGCTGTACGGGCCAGGGCTATTCGACGCCTACCGCGCCTTCACGCCGCGTCCCGCCGCGCTGTTCGCGCTGCCAGTCGTGCGCCGTCCGGGTCGCGGCGTGGCCACCGCGCTCGGCGGCGGCTACCTCGCCTCCGGCCCGGCCGGCCGGGCGCGGCTGCCCCGACCCCACCTGCCCGCCGGTCTGCGCCTCGATCGCCAGGAGGGCGCCGGTGAGGTGCAGACGCCCCTGCTCGGCGCTCCCGCGGACGCGCTCGCGGTTGGGGGCCGTGTCTGGATGCGCCACGCCAAGGCCGGCGAGCTGTGCGAGCGCTTCGCGTGCCTGCACCTGATCGAGGGCGATCGCGTCGTCGAGGAGGTCCCGACCTACAGGGGGGAGGGACAGTGCTTTCTGTGAGCTACACCATCCCCGCCAGCTTCTCGCCCGCCCTGCGCAGCGCCCGCGTGTTGCGCGCCTGAAGGACGACCTGCAGGTCCAGAATCCGCGCGTCGAAGAGGCTGAGCGCGTTCTCGGCGGTCACCGCGTAGGCCGGCACTCCCGCCTGACGGGCCCGCGTCGCGATCTCAAACACCGCGCTTCCCACCAGGGTGCGCTCGTCCAGGCGCTTTGCGCCCACCATCACCGCCCGCGCCGCCCGCATCCGCGCGTCGAAGTCCACTGGCACGGTGGATTCGATCGGGCACAGGTCGACCCCCAGCGAGGGGTCTCCCGCCTGTAACCCCCGCCCGATCGCGGCCCCCGCGCGCGCGGCGCTCAGCCCCTCGCCGAAGGGCTCCACGGCGATGAGCACGGTGCGCGGGATCACGGTTCGGCATCCTTACAGGCATGGCGGAGGAGAAGGAGTACGTCACGATCGAGGCGGCCGGCCTGCAGCTGCGGGTCTCGAGCCCCTCCAAGCTCTACTTTCCCGAGCCGGGCTTCACCAAGCTCGACTTGATCGGCTACTACCTCGAGTGCGCCGAGGCCGTGCTCGTGCACCTGCGCGAGCGCCCCACCGTGATGAAGCGCTGGGTCGACGGCGTTGCCGGCAAGCCCTTCTTCCAGAAGCGCGTCCCCGATCATGCCCCCGAGTGGCTGCAGACCACGGTTGTGGAGTTCCCTAGCGGGCGCACCGCCCGCGAGCTCGTCGTCAACGACGCCGCCCACCTCGTGTGGGGCGCCAACCTCGGGGTGATCGACTGGAACCCGTGGCCGGTGCGCCGCGCCGACCCCGACCACCCCGACGAGCTGCGCATCGACCTCGACCCGCAGCCCGACATCCCCTTCGCGCAGGTGCGCGAGGTTGCGCTGGCGGTGCACGAGGTGCTCGAGGAGCACCGGCTGCGCGGCTTCCCCAAGACCTCCGGCTCGCGCGGGATACACGTGTTCGTGCGGATCCCGCCCGAGCGCGACTTCCACGAGGTGCGCCGCGCCGCGCTGGCGCTCGCGCGCGAGGTCGAGCGGCGCCTGCCCGGTCGTGCCACCTCCCGCTGGTGGAAGGAGCAGCGCGAGGGCGTCTTCATCGACTACAACCAGAACGCCCGCGACCGCACCGTCGCCTCCGCCTACTCGGTGCGGGCCGTCGCCGACGCGCGCGTCTCCTGTCCGCTGGAGTGGGGCGAGGTCGCCGACGTCGAGCCCGCCGAGCTGCGTCTCGACACCGTGCCCGCCCGTCTGCGCGAGCGGGGCGACCCCGCCGCCGAGATCGACCGCCACCCCGGCTCGCTCGACTCGCTGCTGGAGCTCGCCGCGCGCGACGAACGCGAGGGCCTCGGCGATGCCCCATGGCCGCCGCACTTCCGCAAGCAGCGCGGCGAGCCGCGGCGGGTGCAGCCTTCGCGGGCGCGAGTGGAGGGGGAGGGTGTCGGAAGCCAGGAGAGCGGTGAGACGCCGCGCGCCGGCCGCCCGACCACGGTCCGCCGCGGCCGCCGGCCGCCGTCATCGGAGTCCGGCCCGCCCCCCACAGGCGCTGAGAGGTGAGTGCCGTGGCTCTCCCGCTCACACCCCCGCTGCAGCCGCAGCTTGCGCTCTCCCGCAAGGCGCTTCCCGAGGGCGAGATCTACGTCTATGAGATCAAGCTCGACGGTTTTCGCTGCCTGGCGTTCGTGGACGGGGAGGACGTCTTCCTGCAGTCACGCAACGGCCGCCCGCTCGGGCGCTATTTTCCCGAGCTGCGCTTCCCCGCCGGGCACTACGTGCTCGACGGGGAGATCGTCGTGCGCGGCGCCGACGGGCGCGAGGACTTCGACGCGCTGGGCCAGCGCATCCACCCCGCCGCCTCGCGCATCGAGCTGCTCTCGCGCGAGACCCCCGCGGTGTACGTCGCCTTCGACCTGCTCGCGCGCGATGACGACTCCCTGCTGGAGCAACCCCTCAGCGTGCGCCGCACGACGCTCGAAGCGCTGCTCTTCGAACCTCGGTTCGAAGGCGCGCCGATCGAGCTGATGCCCACCGCCGACACCGCCGCCGAGGCCGAGTACTGGCTGCGGGATGCCGAGGGGGCGATCGCCAAGGAGCGCGCCGCCCCCTACCGGCCCGGGGAGCGGCGGGGGATGTTCAAGGTCAAGCGCACCCGCACCGCCGACGCCGTCGTGGCGGGGTGGCGCCCGGGCAAGGAGCCCGACACAGTGGGCGCGCTGATCCTCGCGCTCTACGACGGCGACGCCCTGCGTGTCGTCGGCCACTGCTCCGGCCTCACCGCCGCCGAGAAGCGTCGCCTCGTCGGCTTCCTGGCGCCGTACGAGACGGGCGAGCGCGGCTCCGCCGACCCCTCCCGCTGGAGCGCGGGGCGCAACCTCGAGTGGGTCGCGCTGCGCCCCGAGCTGGTCGTCGAGATCGACTTCGACCACATCTCCGCCGGGCGCATCCGCCACGGAGCCAAGCTGCGACGCTGGCGTGAGGACAAGGACCCGCGCGAGTGCACGTTCGATCAGCTTCAGTAGGCCCTATGTGCACCGAGGCAGGGGCCAGGTGGTGGCCGATCGGAGAGGTGGATCCGCGGCCGGTCCACGAGGGTGGATCTGCGGCTGGTCCACTAGCATCGTGGGATGAGCACCGACAGCGCAACAGTGGGGGAGGAGGAGTACCTGCAGATCCTTTTCTGGCTGCAGGAGGCCGGGCTGCCGATGACCGGCGCCAACGTCGCCCGCGCGATGCAGCTGTCCGCGCCGACGGTCCACGAGATGGTGGGGCGCCTCGAACGCGACGGCTACATCACCCGCGGGCAGAGCCGCACGATCGCCTTCACCGACGACGGCGCCGCCCAGGCCGAGAACATCGTGCGCCGCCACCGCCTGATCGAGCGCTTCCTCACCGACGTCCTCGGCATCCCCTGGGACGAGGTCCACGAGGAGGCTGAGCGCCTCGAGCACGCGATGTCCCCGGTGCTCGAACAGCGGATGCTCGCGGCGATCGGCGACGCCACCACCTGCCCGCACGGCCACCCGATCGTCGCCGGTGTTCGCGAAGCCGGCGTCCCGCTCGCCGATGTCGAGGTCGGCGCCGCGGTGCGCGTGCTGCGCTTCGAGAACGAGGCCGAGGACCTGCTGCGCTACCTCAAGGGCTCGGGCCTGTCGCCGGGCCTGCGGGGCACGCTTGCCGCCCACGACCGCCTCGAGGTCGTCGTCGAGACGGCGGACGGCCGCCGTTGTGCCGTCACCCCGTCGGTGGCCGAGACCGTCTCAGTCGCTGCCGACCCCTCCCCGCCGCCGCGCACCGCGCTGCCCGAGCAGCTGGTGCTCGGTCAGCAGCGTTACGGCCGCTGACGCGCGAAGGCCGGCGCCTGGCTGCGTCCTCGGTCGCTCGCGTGCTGAGCACGCCACGCTCCCTGCGTCCTTGCCATGCTTGGCCCTCGCGCGTCAGCGGAATCGGGTCTACACCACCGCGGGCTGCAGCGAGCGGTAGGCCGCCGCTAGGCGGGCGACGCCCTCCTCGATCTGCTCCGGCGTGACGCCCGAGTAGGCGAGGCGCAGCGTGTTCTCGCCGCCCTCCATGAGGAAGTCGGTGCCCTTCACGAACACCACCCCGAGCTCCCCCGCGGCCTTGTGCAGGGCCGCCACGTCGGTGCCCTCGGGCAGCGTCACCCACATGAAGTAGCCGCCCTCCGGCGGGACGAACTCGGCCTCCGGCAGCTCCTTGTGCAGTGCCACCTCGAGTGTGCGCACGCGCTTGGCCAGCGCCGTCCTGACGGTCTCGATCGAGCGCTCCAACGCGCCCGAGGCGCAGAACTCGTACACGATCGACTGCGCCACCATGTTCGGTGAGATGTACGTGTTGGTCGCCAGCCGCGCGATCGCCGCGATCAGGTCGGTCGGCCCCACCAGGTAGCCGACGCGGATACCGGGACACACGGTCTTGGAAAACGACGAGGCGTACACGACGCGCTCGGGGTCGAGCGAGAGCATCGTCGGCCGCCCCTCGCCGCTGAAGCGCAGATCGACGTAGGGGTCATCCTCGAACACCGTGAACTCGTGCTTCGCCGCCAGCTCCAACAGCGCGTGGCGCTTGTCCACGGCGAGCGTGTAGCCGGCGGGGTTCTGGAAGTTGGGGATGATGTGTGCGAGCTTCGGGCGCACCGCCGGCTCTGAGGATCCGCTGAGCAGCGCGGCGAGCGCGTCGATGTCGATGCCGTCCGGCAGCAGCTCCACCTGGTGCACGCGCGCGCCGCGCTCGCGCAGCGACAGCAGCGTGCGGTCGTAGGTGGGGCGCTCGACCACCACATCGTCGCCCGCCGCGACCAGGTGGTCGAACAGGAACGCGTCCGCCTGCATCGAGCCGTTGGTGACCAACACGCACTCCGGCGCCACCCCGTGGCGCTCGGCGATCCACGTCCGCAGCCGCGGGTAGCCGATCGAGGTCCCGTACGCGGTGCTCCCCGCCGGGTCGTTCGTAAACGCGCGCGTCGCGGCCTCGCGCAGGCCCTCGACGTCAACGATGTCAAGCGAGGGGGCGCCGCGGGCGAAGGAGATCGGGGCGTCGGCCATGACCGGAAGCTTACGCGAACTCGAGCGGGCTCAAGCTTCGTCGAACGTCAGCAGCACGCGACCGTCCGCGACCTCGCGGACGCTGAAGCCGCTCTCAACCGTGCGGCGCAGTTCACGCACGAGCGCCACCGGCGCCGCCAGCCGCACGTCCACCACCGCGTGGCTTGCCTCGAAGCGGCGCACCGAGGACTCGACCACGTACGGGAGACTCGCCAGCCCCCGCTCGAATGCGCTCAGCGAGGCGATGTCGTAGAACGGTCCGACGCCCAACTCGACCCTGCCCTCGAACAACACATCCTCCGGCGAGGTCGTCGTCGCCGGGGCCGGGGCCTCCTCTGCGATTGGCGCGACCGCCGCCGGGGCCGCCGGGAGATCCTCGGCAGTGACAGCTGCCGAGAGATCCTCGACAGGCGCGGAGCTCGCCGCGGTCGGTACCGATGCGAGGTGCCCGGGTGTGGCGGGGGTGGGCGTGACCGTACTCACCGGAGGGGCGGCGGAGGTGAGTCCCGACATCACCCGGCCCAGCAGTGCGTCGTACTCGCTCGCCAAGTCCCGCGCGAAGCGCTCCAGGCGGTCGCGGAAGCGCCGTAGCTCTGCCAGGCTCGCGAGCTGCGCCTCGTTGGGGCGTAGACGCTGCGGCTCGCTCTCCTCACGGGACTCCTCCCGCTCGCCGGGCTCTCGAGCCGTGCGCGCGCGTCCGGGCTCGGGCGGTCGCATGAACTTCATCGGTTGCCCTGTTTCGGCGGGGGGCGGTGAGGGCTCTGGGCTGACTGGCGCGGGGCTAGCCGGTGTCGGGGGGGCGATCGGAGTTGGCGGTGTGGTCGGCGCTGCCGATGGGACCGGGGCTGCCGATGCGACCGGCGTGGGCGGCTCGAGTGCCTCGTCCACAAGTCTTCCACCCGCCGAGGCAGGGGATGCCTCGATCGTGTCCGGGGTGCTCGCGCTGGGAGTCGCGCCGGCGACCTCGCGGCGCCTGCCGATCGAGCTCAGCTCGCTCTCCAGCTCGCGCAGCTTGCGCTCCAGCTCCGCGAGTGTGCCCGTCACGTCACCGGCCTGTGGGGTCGCGTTCGGCGCGGCGTCACCGGGCGTGCTCGGTCCGTTGGAAAAGGTGTCGGTCATCGGTATCGGGGAAGCGGGCTACCGTCCATCCTACTCGGGCGCAGGCGGCGCTTACACGAGCCTTGGGCCGCATGTTGCGGCGAAGGGCTTATGGGATGGGTCTCATGCGACTGTGGTCGAGCTGGCCCGCATGTTGCGGCGAAGGGCCTATGGGATGGGCCTCACGGGACTGTGGTCGAGCTGGCCCGCATGTTGCGGCGAAGGGCCTATGGATCGGCCCTCATGCGACCGCGGTCGATGCGGCCGCGCTGGGCGGATGAAGTCGGCCGTGCGGGATCAGCCGCGCAGGATCTGCACGGCCAGCTCGGCGACCTCGGTAGGGGTGCGTCCCACGCGCACTCCCCGCTCCTCCAGCGCCTGCGCCTTGGCGGCCGCGGTGCCCGAGCTGCCCGACACGATCGCTCCCGCGTGGCCCATCTGCTTGCCTGCCGGCGCCGTGAAGCCGGCGATGTAGGCGAGCACCGGCTTGGTCACGCGCTGGGCGATGTATTCCGCGGCCTCCTCCTCGGCGGAGCCGCCGATCTCGCCGGCCAGCACGATCAGCTCGGTCTGCGCGTCGGCCTCGAACAGCTCGATGATGTCCACGAACGACGACCCTGGCACCGGATCGCCGCCGATCCCCACGATCGAACTGTTGCCGAAGCCGGCCCGCGCGATCTCGTTGCCGATCTGGTAAGTGAGCGTGCCCGAGCGCGACACCACGCCGACGTTGCCCTCCTTGAAGAACGACGCCGGAATGATGCCGACGTTGGCCTTGCCCGGCGAGAGGATGCCGGGACAGTTCGGGCCGATCAGTCGCGTGCCCGGAAAGTCGCGCTTCAGCGTGTTGTACACCCGTAGCTCGTCGTGCGCCGGGATGCCCTCGGTGATCGCGATCACCAGCGCCACACCCGCCGCCGCGGCCTCGAGGATTGCGTCGGCGGCGAACCGCGGCGGCACGAAGATCATCGCCGTGTTGGGTTGCTGCGCCGCCATCGCCTCTGCCCAGCTGTCGAACACAGGGATGCCCTCGACGTCCTGGCCGCCCTTGCCGGGCGTCACCCCGCCGACCACGTTGGTGCCGTAGCGGCGGTTGTTGAGCGTGTGGAAGGAGCCCTCCTTGCCGGTGATCCCGGCGACCGCCAGACGGGTGCTCTCCTCGACGAGGACGGACATCAGACTTGTCCCTCCGTGGGCATCGGTTCTGCCCCACGGCGTGCACCGCGCTCCTGGATGCGCCGGGCATCAAATGGCGCGATCGGGACGGACATCAGCTCTGCCCCTTCGCCAGCGCCACGACCTTCTCGGCGGCCTCGTTCATCGTCGCCGCCGGATGCACGTTGGGCAGCGCCGCCTCGCTCAGCAGCTCGCGCCCCGCCACGTCGTTGGTGCCGTCCAGGCGCACCACGAACGGCACCGAGGGCTTCAGCTCCTCGAACGCGGCGATCAGCCCTTTCGCCACCTCGTCGCAGCGGGTGATCCCGCCGAAGATGTTGAACAGCACTGCCTTCACGCGCTCGTTGGAGAGGATCAGCTCAACCGCCTGCTTGATCTTGGCCGCATCCGAGCCGCCGCCGGCGTCGAGGAAGTTGGCGGGGCTGCCGCCCGCCTGGGCGACCACGTCGAGCGTCGACATCACGAGGCCCGCGCCATTGCCGAGGATGCCGATGTCGCCGTCGAGCGCCACGTACTGCACGCCCTGTTCCTTCGCGCGGCGCTCGATCGGATCTTCGTTCTCGGCGTCTGAGAGGCCCTGGTTGTCGGGGTGGCGGTAGAGCGCGTTGCCGTCGAGCGAGACCTTCGCGTCGAGCGCCTTGACTTGCCGTTCGGGGGTGACGATCAGCGGGTTGATCTCTGCCAGCGTCGCGTCCTCCGCCAGCCACACCTCGTACAGCGCCACCAGCGCGTCGGCGACGCCCGCCGACCACGTCGGCGTCGGCCTGCCCGTCGGTGGCGATCTGCATGGCCTCCTCGCGCGAAAGCCCCTGCAGCGCGTCCACGTGGTGGCGCACCAGCTTCTCCGGAGTCTTCTCCGCCACCTCTTCGATGTCCACGCCCCCCTCGGTGCTGAACATCACGAGCGGCTGCTTGGCCTGTCGGTCGAGCAGCACCGAGGCGTAGTACTCGCTGGCGATGTCGCTGGCGTGCTCGATCCACAACTTGCGCACCGTGTGCCCGTGTATGTCCATCCCAAGGATGTTGCCGGCGTGCTCGCGCGCCTCGGCCTCATCGGCCGCCAGCTTCACGCCGCCGGCCTTGCCGCGTCCGCCGATCAGCACCTGAGCCTTGACCACCACCGGATAGCCCACCTCCGCGGCTGCCACAACGGCGTCCTCGACGGTCGTGACGACCTTCCCGGGGGACACAGCCAGTCCGTGGCGGGCGAACAGCTGCTTGCCTTGGTACTCCAGTAGGTCCATCAGTGGCTACCGGCTTGATGGAGGGGGAGAGGATGTCGGGAAGCCCGTCCGCCCAGCCTGCCCTCCACGGCTGGCTGGTGCTGCTTGCCTTGGTACTTGAGCAGGTCCATTCGGCGCGGGACTCTAACTCAATGGCGTGACCGCGCGGCGAACCCCTGGCGCGGCATAATGCCGGCGCGATGCCTCTGCCAAAGAACGTCACCTTTGTCACATTCGATGTATATGGAACGCTGATCGATTGGGAGAGCGGCGTCTACGACGCGTTCGCCAAGGAGGCCGAGCGCGATGGCATCACGCTCGACCGCGCCGAGCTGCTCGCGCTCTTCCACGAGATCTCCCGCGAAATCGAGGCCGGCTCCTACGAGCTCTACGCCGAGGTGCTGCGGCGCACGGCGCTCGAGATCGCCAAACGGCTCGATTGGCCGCTTGAAACCTCGCGCTCGGGCTTCCTGCCCGACTCGGTGCAGCGCTGGATGCCCTTCAAGGAAACCCCGATCCAGCTGCAGAAGCTCGCCAAGAAGTACAAACTCGGATTGCTCTCCAACATCGACGACAAGCTGCTCGGCCAGACCCGGCGCCATATCCCGATCGACTTCGACCTCGTCGTCACCGCCCAGCAGGTGCGCTCCTACAAGCCCGACCTCGCCCACTTCACCGAGTGCGCCCGGCGGATCGGGAGCAAGAAGGGGTGGGTGCACATCGCCTCCAGCCACCACCACGACGTCGAGCCCTGCCTCAAGCAGCGCGTCCCGGTGATCTGGGTCAACCGCAACAAAGAGACGCTCGACCCCTCGCAGAAAAAGCCCACCGCCGAGGTCCCCAACCTGCGCGAGGCCGCGAAGCTGCTCGACGTCGCCTGAGCCGGCGCCGTGCGGGTGCTCGCTCTGCACCCGGACGTGCTGGTGGCGACCAGCGCGATTTGGCAGACCAACTGCGTCGTGGTGCGTGCCACGACGGATACGCATGACGGCGGGCCGCTGGGTGGCACGGTGGACGGGGGTGCTCACGAGACCTTCGTCGTCGATTCGCCGGTCCTCCCCGATGAGCTCGACGCGCTGCCGACGCTGCTCGAGCAGGCACGGTTCGCCGCTCCCAGCGGACTGCTCGCGACGCACGGCGACTGGGACCATCTGCTGGGTCCGCTCGCGTTCCCGGGGGTCGCGCTGGGCTGCGCGCAGAGCACCGCCGAGCGGCTGCGCGCAACGCCGGGAGCCGCACAGCGCGAGCTGCGCGTGTTCGACGAGCAGTACCTGATCGAGCGCCCCCGGCCGCTCGCGCTGGGCGCCGTTCAAGCGCTTCCCGTCCCGGGGCGCTGTGGGCTGGGCGAGCCCGAGCTCGAGCTGCACCCGGCCGAGGGGCACACCGAGGACGGGATGGCGATATGGGTTCCGTGGGCGCGGGTGCTGCTCGCCGGCGACTACCTGTCGAGCGTCGAGATCCCCACCGTGGGTGTGGCCGCGACGGCGCCCTCCACGCCGGGAGCTCGCTGGAGGCCTATCTTGCGACGCTGGATCGGCTGCGGCCCCTGGTGGAAGGCGCCGAGCACGTGGTGCCGGGCCACGGGCCGGTGCTCGATGCCGCGGGGGCGCTCGCGGTGCTGGAGGAGGATCTCGCCTATCTCCACGCGCTCGTCGCGGGCGGTCCCGAGGCTGCCCTGCCCGCGGGGCGGCGCACCGCCTTCCAGCGAGGCCTGCACCGGCAGAACGTCACCCGTAGTAGCGCGAGATCACCAGCAGCTGACTGAAGATGTCGTGCGCCAGCACCACGCTGACGATCGCCACGCCGACGATCGGACCCCAGCGCCGCCCCGCGCCGCGTGCCGCCAACGCCAGCAGGGCGCCCCACAGGGCCAGCATCGGCAGTAGGTAGCGGGGCTCGGCGTACTCCCCGGGGATCTGGTGAGCGTAGTCGTCGGCGCCGATCAGGACCAGCAGCCCCAGCCCCATCGCCGCGTAGACCGCCAGCTCGAGCACGCGGCTTGCCAGTGCGCCGCGGTACACCACGAGCGCCCGCGCCAGCACCAGCGCCAACAGGCCCGCGGGGATCAGCGCGACTGTGTAAACCCACCCCGGGAAGGTCGCGTCCAGCCAGCCGTACAACCCCACCAACCCGTTGAACCAGAACAGCCGAGTGGTGAGGATGCCGTGGAAGTCGGGGCTCATGCCGGGCAACCGCGGCAGGTAGAACTGCCAGATGTAGGCGATCTCTCCGGGGAGCGATCCGCCTTTGCGGCCGCAAACGAGATGACAGTCGAGAACGCGCCGCCCGCCGGCTGGCCGGAGAACAGGTTGACGATGCCGTACAGCAGGATCGGGCTTGCGCCGATGCCGAGCACGAGCGCGAGGCAGCGGTAGGCCCTCTGCCGCGAGGAGCGCCACTCGATCGCAGCACAGCGCGAGCACCCCCAGGATCGCCCCGGGCACGAGGCCGAGAAGTTGAGCTTGGTGCACACCCCCACGGCGAGCACCGCGCCGGTGGCGGCGCCAACCGCGGCGTGATCCCACGCCGGAACCCCCGTGCCAGGCAGTAGAAGAGGGCTGCCGATACCGCGAACAGCATCGCGTCGGGATTGACCGCGCCCGACATCATGCCGAGCAGCGGCGTGAGCGCGACGCCGAGACCGCCGACCGTCCACGCCCAGCGCGCTCCGCGGGAGCGCCTCGCGCACGAACAGGAAGACGAACAGCGCCGTCACGCCGCCCATCAGCGCGAGAGCAGCCGCATCAGCGCGACCTGGTCGAGCAGCGTTGCCGACCGACCCGAGGGCGTACGGGATCGTCTCGAGCGCGTAGTACAGCGGCGGCTGGGATGCGGATACGCCGGTCGCTCCTTCGCTTCGGGTGGGGAGCGACTTGGCGAGATCGCCTTCCAGCTTGTGCTGCGCGGCCGGTGAGGAGATCGTGCCCTGTTCGGAGTGGTAGCGCACCTGCGAGTAGTGCAGGTCGCCCAGGATCGTGTACTCGCCCAGCGGGAAGGTTTCGGCGCTCGAGGTGGGCAGTTTCCCGGTTTCCGCCAGGCGCTGTACGTAGGCGAAGTGGGAGGGTTCGTCGGGGATCTCGAACGGGGGCGAGATCACCGACCAGCAGGCTGCGTTCAGGAACGCCACCAGCGCACACACCCACGCCGCGCGCGGCACCCGGCGCAGCTGGCTGCGCAGTATCTCCCCGAGCTGCTCGCTGCTCGCCGGGCCCCGTTTGCGTGCCGCGCGGCGGCGGGCATCCCGGGCGCCGCGCGTGAACGACCTCGCCCCGACGGCCGGTGCGGCGGGCGTCTCGCCGTGGCGCGGCCTGCTCTTCACGGGTGCGGATGCCAGCGTGGGGGTGGACTTCTTGGCTGGTGCGGGGGTCTTTCCAGGGGTCGACGTCTTCATGGACGCGGACGTCTTCGCGGGGGTGGACGTCTTCACGGGCGCGGACGTCCGCGAAGCGGAGCGCCTGCTCATTGCAGCTCCTTCACGACCAGCCACGAGGAGAGCGTGATGAAGACGCCGCCAGCACCATCACGAGCAGGCGTTCCACGTGCCGCTCGCCGCGCGGCCGAGACCGAGGCGCCGCGCGACCGCGGTCGCCTGCGACCACCACGTAGTCCGCGCCCGGCCGCAGGTATTCGATGTCCATCCGACCCGGCAGGCGTTCGCCGCCCGAGGTCGCCGCCTGCGCACGGCTTGTCGTGCGATCCCCGCATCGCGACGTTCCCGTTCATCTGCGCCAGCGCGAAGCACACCGTCACCGGCGCCACCGTGCGCGACAGCGGCTGCACGGGCACCGTCACCGAGGCGTCCGACCAGCCGGGTGGGGTCGTGCCGTGTGTGACCGCGCGCGGGCCTGACAGCACCTTCACCGTCACCCGCGAGCCGAGTGCCGCGGTCAGGCTCAGGCGCAGCGCCGTGGTGGCGCGTGGCAATGTTTCGCCTGCCTGGCAGGCCGACGCCGGCTTGCCGGCGCTCACCAGCGTCTGTTCGGGGGCCACTCCCCGGCGCGCGACGGAGAGTGGTGCGTGCGCGAGCGTCAGCGCGAAGGCGAGCGCGATCAATGCCAACCCGATCGCGAGTGCCACCCTGATCCGCGTCATCAGCGGCGCCGCAGCCCGATGATGCTGAGCAGGAACGAAGCGAAGATCACCTGGATGCCGAGCACCATCAGCGTCGCCGCGAGGATCGCGAGGCGCTCCTCGGAGAGGCTGCCGAAGCCGAGCCGCACCCACTCGAGCACGATGCCGACGAGGATCACGAGGCCGGCGGTGGCGATCGCGCTGCCGAGCAGCAGGCCGTGCTCGAGCCGGTAGCGCGCCCACATGCGCTCAAACCATGGGTCACGCTCACCCATGAAGCAGATTCCGTAAGTGCGGGCGCACAGCCCGAGCGTGACGACCTGCGTGCCGACGATCAACAGCAGCGAGCCGCCGATCAACGTGTGCACTTCCCAGCGGCGGCCGAGCACGTCGACGTGAGCCAGCACCATCGCGCAGATCGCGCCCCCGAGCGCCGCCATCGCCGTGCCGGGAAAGATGAAGAGGTGCCTGGGCGAGTGCATCATCAGATAGCGCAGGTGCCGCCAGCCATCGCGGAAGCTCGACAGCTTCGACTCCCCGCCACGGGGGCGGTATTCGATCGGCAGCTGATCGATCTCCAGGCCCGCCTTCGCCGCGCGTACGACCATCTCGGAGGCGAACTCCATGCCGCTGGTGCGCAGATCAAGGCGTTCGAGGTGCTCGCGGCGAAACGCGCGCATCCCGCAGTGGGCGTCGTTGACGCCGGTGTGGAACAGCAAGTTCAGCAAGCGCGAGAGCAGTGGGTTGCCGATGTAGCGGTGATGCCAGGGCATCGCGCCCGGCTGGATGTTCTGCATCCGGTCGCCGATCACCATGTCCGCCCCCGCTTCCAGCGCGGCGAGGAAGCGCGGTATCTCGTTGAAGTCGTAGGTGAGGTCGGCGTCCGCCATCAGGATGTACGTCCCCCGCGCGGCTCCGAACCCAGCCAGGTAGGCGCTGCCGTAGCCGCGCACCGGCTGGTGGATCACCCTCGCGCCCGCCAGCTCCGCCAGGGCGGCGCTGCCGTCCACCGACCCGTTGTCGGCGACGACCACCTCGCCGGCGATCCCCGCCGCCGCCATCGCGCTTTGCGCGGTGGCCACGCACTGCTCGATGTTCTCCGCCTCGTTCAGGCAGGGAATCACCACCGACACCAGGTATGTCGGCTCGCCTTGGCTCTCGGTGAGAGGCGCGTCTGTAGTGCTGGTACTCATCTCGGCGACCGACGCTTGACACGAAGTGGTCGATCGCCGAAAGGCTCGCCGTCAAACGCCGTTTGCGATGCTTGCGTATCCTCGCATCGGTCCGGTCCGCCTGCGGTGTCTCCGATCGGCGCCCGATCGGAGACCCTACGTCGTCACTCGGGGCTCTTGATCGTGGCGATCGGGGCGCCCGCGGCGATCGGGGCGCCCTCGGTGATCGGCAGCTCGGCGATCACGCCGCTCTTGTGGGCGGTGATCTCGTTCTCCATCTTCATCGCCTCGATGATGCACAGCAGCTGGCCCTCCTGCACGGTGTCGCCCTGTTTGACCAGCACCTTCCACATGTTGCCCTGCAGGGGGGAGGGCAGGATGTCCGGGCCTCCCGGCCGCCGCCGACTTCCGCTCCCCGCGGCGGGGGCCCGGCGCCCGCCGGCCGCCGCCCGACCCGTTCAGCGCTCCGTCTCCGGCGAGGCCGTGGCCCGCGCCGGAGGGGGGGCCGACCACCTTCACGTCGAAGCGCCTGCCCGACACCTCCACCGTGTAGGACTGCTCGACCTTCTCCAGCTCCTGCTCCCCGGAGTCGGCCGCGGGTCCTTCGGCGGCTTCTCGAACGCCAGCGTCTTCAGCCAGGCGCGATCCTCCAGCAGATCCCGGCAGGTCTCCCCGCGCGCCCACTGCTCGGTCGCCAGCAGCGCCTGGTGGAACGGGATCAGCGTGCGCAGGCCCTCGATCTCGTATTCGCCGAGCGCCCGCAGCATCCGCTGGGTGGCCTGCTCGCGGTCGGCGTCCCACACGATCAGCTTCGCCACCATCGGGTCGTACATCGGCGACACCTCGCCGCCCTCGCCGACGCCCGAGTCCACGCGCACGCCTGGGCCCGTGGGCTCTCTGTAGCTGCCGATCCTGCCCCGGCGCCGGGGCGAAGTTCTTGGAGGCGTCCTCGGCGTTGATGCGGCACTCGATCGCATGGCCGCGCATTACGCACGTCCTCCTGCGCGTAGGCGAGCGGCTCGCCGGCGGCGGCGCGGATGCCCTCCTTGACGATGTCGATGCCGGTGGTCATCTCCGTCACGCAGTGCTCCACCTGCACGCGCGTGTTCATCTCCAGGAAGAAGTACTCCGGCTCGGAGCCGTCGGGGCGCGCGGAGAGCAGCCCCTCGATCGTGCCGGCGCCCACGTAGTCCACGGCGCGCGCCGCCTCCACCCCGATCTTGCCGATCCGCTCGCGCATCTCGGCGTCCACCACCCACTCCGGCGCCGGGGACTCCTCGATCACCTTCTGGTGGCGGCGCTGGATCGAGCAGTCGCGCTCGCCGAGGTGGATCACGTTACCGTGCCGGTCTGCCAGCACCTGCACCTCCACGTGGCGGGGGTCGGGCAGGTAGCGCTCCAGGTAGACCGTCGGGTCGGAGAAGAACTTCTCGCCCTCGCGGCTGGCGCCCTCGAAGGCGCCCTCGAGCTCCTCCTCGGCGAGCGCCACACGGAAGCCCTTGCCGCCGCCGCCGCCCGCCGCCTTCACCGCCACCGGGAAGCCGATCTCGCGCTTGGCGATCTCCAGCGCCTCGGGGACCGTGGCGACCGGCTTGGTGGTGCCCGGCACGATCGGCACGCCCGCGGCCTGCATCAGCTCGCGCGCCCGCGTCTTCGAGCCCATCGCCTCGATCGCGCTCGGCGGCGGGCCGATGAACACCACCCCCGCGTCGGCACACGCCTGTGCGAACGGGGCGTTCTCCGCGAGGAACCCGTACCCCGGGTGGATCGCCTCCGCGCCGGAGCGCGCCGCCGCGTCGAGGATCTTCTCGACGTTCAGGTAGTTATCCGCCGCCGGCCCCCCACCGAGGTTGTAGGCCTCCCCGGCGCGCCCCACGTGCAGGGCGTCGCGGTCGTGCTCGGAGTACACCGCCACGGAGGCGATACCGAGCTCCTCGAGCGCCCGCGCAATGCGCACGGCGATCTCGCCCCGATTGGCTACAAGCACCTTCGTAAACATGGAAGGCCGGCAGATTACCACTGCCTCGGACGGGGCCCTTGGCAGGCGCCCGCGCCCGGGGTAAGCGCTCCACAGACCCCGGGCGCGGGCTGCGGCACCGCCCTGGCGCGCTCTCGCGCTCGGTGCCTCTCTGCCGGCGACGGCTGTCGAGCCGCCGCCGCCCTCCTCCATCGGCGGCGGCGTCCCGAGTGCTCTACTGATTCAAGCAGCGTAGAACTTGCGCCTACGTGTGAGTGCCGGCGTATGGCCGGATGTTCGAATCGTGGTTCGGGGGGTTGGGGTGTGGCGCCGCGGCTCCCAGGGGTCTGGGTAGTGAGCCTCAGGGCTGGGTGCGGCCCCGCGGGTTCGAGGTACCCTCATGCTGCCCCGACCATCCCCGCGCCGACCGTCTCGTTGGTGGCCTCGTCGATCAGGATGAAGCTGCCCGTACGCCGGTTGGAACGGTAGGAGTCGAACGCCAGTGGAGTGCTGGTGCGCAGGCGCACCCTGCCGATGTCGTTGAGCGCCAGCTGCTCGGGAGCGTTGGCGCGCTCCAGCGTGTGCACGTCCACCACGTCCTCCAACTCGTCCACGATCGCCGTCGCGCCGCGCGTGGTGTGCTTGATCACATACCGTCCCCCCGCGCGCAGCGGGCGCTCGTTCAGCCAGCACACGTCCGCCTGTAGCTCTCTGCTCACCGTGGGTGCCTCCTCCGCGCGGCAAATCAGCTCGCCGCGCGAGACGTCCAGCTCGTCCTCTAGGCGCAGCGTCACCGACATCGGCGCCTGCGCCTCCTCGAGCTCGCCCTCGAACGTGTCGATCGCGGCGATCCGCGTGCGCAGCCCGCTCGGCAGCGCCACCACCTCCTCGCCGACGCGCAGCGCTCCGCTCGCCAGCTGTCCGGCGTAGCCGCGGTAGTCGCCGCTCTCGCCCGGACGGGTGGCGCCATTCGCCGGCCGGATCACCCACTGCACCGGGAAGCGCGCCTGCTTGTCGTAGGGGTGGTCGTACGCCACCTCCACCTCCTCCAGGAACCCCAGCAGCGGCTGATCCTCATACCACTCCATCCGCGGCGAGCGCTCCACCACGTTGTCGCCCTCCAGCGCGGAGATCGGGATGTACGACGTCTGCGTGTGCCGCGGGTTCCTGCCGCCGCGGAGCTTGCGCGCGAACGCCTCGAACTCCTCCACCAGCTCCTCGTAGCGCTCGCGCGAGAAGTCAACCAGGTCCATCTTGTTGATTGCCACCACCATCTGCGGGATGCCCAGCAGTGCGCTGATGAACGCGTGGCGCTTGGACTGCTCCAGCACGCCCCTGCGCGCGTCGATCAGCACCACCGCCACGTCCGCTGTCGAGGCGCCCGTCACCATGTTGCGCGTGTACTGCTGGTGGCCGGGGCAGTCGGCGATGATGAACCGTCGCCGCGCCGTGGCGAAGTAGCGGTAGGCCACGTCGATCGTGATCCCCTGCTCGCGCTCCGCGCGCAACCCGTCGGTGAGCAGCGCCAGGTCGAGCACGCCCGACCCGCCGCGCCGCGCGCTCGCCTGCGCGACGTGCTCCAGCTGGTCCTCGAACACCTGCTTGGAGTCGTACAGCAGGCGCCCGATCAGCGTGCTCTTGCCGTCGTCCACCGAGCCGGCGGTGGTGAAGCGCAGCAGGTCGAGGGTCACTAGAAGTACCCGGCCTTCTTGCGGTCCTCCATCGCGGCCTCCGACACGCGGTCATCCGCGCGCGTCTCGCCCCGCTCGGTGATCCGCGTGGCGGCGATCTCCACCACCACTTCCTCCAGCGTCGCCGCCTGCGAGCGCACGCCGCCGGTGCAACTCATGTCGCCGACGGTGCGGTAGCGCACCATCTCCGAGCTCACCTGCTCGCCGTCGATCAGCTCCACGCCCTCGCGCCACGCGTACAGCATCCCATCGCGGCTGAACACCTCGCGCTCGTGCGCGAAGTAGATCGAGGGCACCTCCAGCTGCTCCTGGGAGATGTACTCCCACACGTCAAGCTCCGTCCAATTGGAAAGCGGGAACACGCGCACGTTCTCGCCCTTGCGGATGCGGCCGTTGTAGAGGTTCCACAGCTCCGGGCGCTGGTTCTTGGGGTCCCACTGGCCGAAGTCGTCGCGGAAGGACATGATGCGCTCCTTCGCCCTCGCCCGCTCCTCGTCGCGCCGCGCGCCGCCGAAGGCCGCGTCGAAGCCGTGCTGGGCGATCGCGTCCAGCAGCGTCACCGTCTGCAGGCGGTTGCGTGATGCTCGTGGCCCCGTCTCCTCCACCGCGCGGCCGCTGTCGATCGACTCCTGCACGCTCGCCACGATCAGCTGCTCCCCCAGCTCCGCCACGCGGCGGTCGCGGAACTCGATCACCTCGGGGAAGTTGTGGCCGGTGTCCACGTGCATCAGCGGGAATGGGAAGGGGGCGGGCCTGAACGCCTTCTCCGCGAGGCGCAGCAGCACGATCGAGTCCTTGCCGCCGCTGAACAGCAGCACCGGACGCTCCAGTTCGGCGGCGACCTCGCGCATCACGTGGATCGCCTCGCTCTCCAGCGCGCGCAGATGACTGAGCTGAGGGCGCTCCGCGACGCTCACGATTACTCCGCTCGACCCGCCGTACATGCTTCCTCGTCTTTCATCGCACTGCCTCGATGACGTGCAAACCACACTCGGTCTTCTCGGTGCCTGCCCAACGGCCCTCGCGGCCGCTGCCGGGGAGTGTGCACGGCTCGCAGCCGATCGAGGCGTACCCCTGGTCGTGCAAGGGGTTGTATGGCAGCTCGCGCTCGTGGATGCGGCGCCATAGGTCCTTCTCGGTCCAGAGTGCCAGCGGGTTGTACTTCCACAGGCCCCTGCCGTCGTCGTGTTCGATCAGCTCCGCCTGCTCGCGCGTCGGGCCCTGCTCGCGGCGGATGCCGGTGATCCAGCCCTCCGCGCCGTCGAGCGCGCGCTCCAGGGCTGCCACCTTCGCCTGCGAGCAGCAGTGCTCGGGCCCGGTCCAGCGGTCGGATTCGTGGCCCGCCCGCCCGCTGGCATCGAACACCTCGACGGCGATCCCGAAGCGCTCCTCGAATGCCCGCCAGGTTTTCAGCGTCTCCTCGAACAGCACACCAGTGTCGATCGTCACGATCCTCACCCGATCGCCGCCGTCGATCTGCAACAGCTCGTCGATCAGCACCGACTCCTCCTTCTGGAAGGAGCACAGCAGGACAGCCCCGCTGCCGTGGCGGGCCGCTGCCTCACTCAGGGTTTCCCTCAGACCGCGCACTCGCCCTCACCGCGGATCACTTCGAAGGGGACGTTGCGGTTCCAGTCGATGAACTGACCCATTGTCTCCAGGCCGAACTCCACAGGCAGCGAGAGGTCCTTGACGAGTCCTTCGAGCTCCGGTGTGCCCACGCGCTGCACGAAGGCGCCCCACTCCTCGCCCTCCTCGCGCGTGGACTCGTAGTGGCTGATCCAGCGCTCCACGGCATCCGGCACCCGCTTGGACGGCAGGCGCGCCTTCAGGCGCAGGCCGAACGCGATCTCCTTGCCTTCGAAGGCCCCGCCGACGTGGGGAATGTAGGCGGGGATCGTGTGCTCGCCGACTTTGATCGACGCTCCCGTGAAGCCGATGCTGCCCACGTGGTGCTGTCCGCAGCCGTTGGGGCAGCCGCTGATCTTGATGTGGATCGCGCGCGTCAGCGGATCGGAGATGTTCATCGCCTCGATCCGCTCCTGCACCGCCTGGTTGAGCCCCATCGAGCTGGTGATACCCAGCTTGCAGGAGTCGGTGCCGGGGCACGACACGACGTCGTCGATTTCCCGCGAGCCCGCGTCGCCGAGGCCGAGCTCGCTCAGCGCTCGCCACACGTCGTAGGCGCTCTCGTGGCGCACCCACCGCAGCACGAGGTTCTGCTGTACGGTGGTGCGGGCGTATCCGCCTGAGTAGTCGCGCACGATCACCGCCAGCCCGCGGAGCTGCTCGGGGGTCAGGTCGCCGCGGGTGATCTTCGCCTCGACCGTGACGAAGCCCTCCTGCTTCTGCTCGCGCACGTTGGCCGCCCGCCAGCGCTCGAACTCCGAGAGGTCCCCGTTGGGGCTGCCGTAGGTGGCTGGCGGCGCCGGGGCGCTCTCGCGCTCGTCGTCGAGGAACAGCCGATGCTCGACCGAGAAGTCCCGTTCGGCCACCCACTCGCCCTCGAGCTCCTCCTCCACCTGGCGGCGCAGCTCCTCGATCCCGTACTTGTCCACGAACACCTTGATCCGCGCCCGCGCGCGGTTGGCGCGCAACCACTCCTGGCGGTCGAAGATGCGGAACACGGCCTCGGCGATCTTCAGGTACTCGCCGTCGTCGAGCCCCACCCAGTCGTACAGCACCGGCGCTTTGCGGGGCATGATCGAGGTGCCGCCGCCGACCAGCATCTGCGCGCCCGCGCACCTCGCGGGGCGGGCGGGATCGATCTCGCGGATGCGCGCCCGGTAGGCGATGTCGTGGATTTCGCTGATCGCCCGGCCCGGCTCGCTGGCGTCGAACGCCGTCTTGATCTTGCGCGGCATCGCCTGCGTGGTTGGGTGGCGCACGAAGTAGCGCACGTACGCGCCCGCGTAAGGAGTCATGTCGAACAGCTCGTCGCTCGCCACCCCCGCCCACGGGTCGCCGGTGACGTTGCGCACCGTGTTGCCGCACCCCTCGCGGCTGGAGAGCCCCGCCTCGCCCAGCTCGCGGATCGCCTTCTCGGCTTCGGGTAGCGGGATGTGGTGCATCTGGATGTTCTGGCGTGTCGTCACGTGGCCCTTGTTGAGCGGTACGTACTTCTCGATCACGTCGGCGAACTTCTCCAGTTGCTCCGGGGTGATCCCCCCGAACGGCAGCTTCACGCGGATCATCTGCACGTCGGCTTGGCGCTGGCCGTACACCCCCTGCTTGAGGCGGAACTTGATGAACTCGTCCTCCGGCGTCTGCCCCTCGAGAAATTTGGTGGCCTCGGTCTTGAAGTCGTCGAACTCCCGCTGCAGGATCGGGATCACGTGGCCCGGCACGTTCTGCAGGATCTCGGGATCCTCCAGCGTGCCGCGGGGGGCGGTGGGTACGGCGGTTGGCTCCATCTACGGGACCTCCTGAGGGCTTTCTCGGGGGTGCTTGGGGCTGGTGGGGGTCGGATGCTGCTGAGCTCTTGCTGGCTGCTGTGAGGCTGCTGGGTTGCTGGCTGCGGGCTTGTGCGGGCGGTTGGGTGGTGCGAAGCTATCGGCTGGCAAAGATTAGCCCTAAAGGCTAGCGACTTTTGGGTATTTATCCAGAGCGAAGTCAGCAACTGTGAAAAGAACTGCGCACGGGCCCGCCGCGGCGAGCGCGAGCATGCTCATTCCCAGGGGTGCGGGTCTCCCCAGTCGGATGGCCACTCGTCCTCGCGCCCGACGCGTTCGAGCATCGCCATGCGCGTCCACAGGTCGCGGCGCTCGGCCACCGGCGCCAGCTGCGGCGCGGTGTCTCTCATGAAGCGTTCCAGCGCCGCCACCACCGCGGCGGCCTCCTGCGGCGAGGCCGCGGGCGCGATCAACTCCAACTGGGGGCGACGGTTGACCATTGCCGATCTACAGTGTAGGCACCCGGGACTGCAGTGGATCCTCCCAGCCGCCGGTGGCGGTCGCCGCACGGGATCGTGCCCGGACTTGGATGCTGGCTGGATGGCCAGGGCACTGGTACGCTCGCTGGCGTGTCTCAGGTGCTCGACGGCTTCCTTGCCGCGGCCCCGTTGCCGCAGCGCACGGGACTGCGTGTGCTGGTCGCGCTCGGCAGGCGTCCCCGCGGGGTCTCGCTGCTCAGGCGTCTCTCCCCCGCCGACCAGCTTGCCCAGTCGCTCCTCGGGATGGAGCGCTACGAAGATCCAGCCCTTGCCCGCACGCTTGGCTGGGACGCCGCGGCCGTCGTCGCGCGCGGGCGCGCCCTGCGGCGTGCCGAGGGACGGCCGTGAGGCTCCAGTTGCGGCGCCGTGCCGAGGGACGGCCGTGGCCCCAGTTGCGTAGAGGGCCGATGCCTCCTCGGCGTCCAATGGTGGGCCTCGTAGATCCCCTTATCGGGGAAGCCCGCTCATGAGCCCCACCCGCACGCTCGACGCCGACGTCTGCGTGATCGGCGCCGGGGCCGGCGGGGCCGTGGCGGCCGCCGAGCTCGCCGAGGGTGGTGCTCGGGTGGTGGTGCTCGAGCAGGGCTCGCGCCACGATCCCGACGACTTCACCGCGCAGCCGATGGAGATGATGGCCCGCCTATACCGCGATGGGGGCCAGACGGTGACGCTCGGCACACCCCCGATCCCGCTGCTGCTCGGCCGCGGTCTCGGGGGCACCACGCTCGTGAACTCCGGCACCTGCTTTCGCACTCCCGCCCACGTGCTCGAGCGCTGGCGGCGCGAGTGCGGGCTGGAGCTCGACGGCGGGGGGCTCACTCCCTACTTTGAGCGGGTCGAGCGCGCTCTCTCGGTCGCTGAGGTCACCCCCGAGCTGGCGGGCGCCAACGCCGCCGTCGCCCGCCGCGGGGCCGAGCGGCTGGGGTGGTCGCACGGCTACCTGCGCCGTAACGCCCGCGGCTGCGTCGGCTCCGGGGTGTGCGCCTTCGGCTGCCCCACCTCCGCCAAGCAGCACACCGGCATCACCTACCTGCCCAGAGCCGAGATGGCCGGGGCCACCATTCTCACGGGGGCCGACGTGCAGAGGATCGTCGTGGAGGGCGGCCGCGCCCGGGGGGTGCAGGCGCGGCTGAGGGCTCCCGACGGGGCGTGGTCTGGGGACGGAGGCGGCGCGTTCGGAGGCGGTGCGCTCGGCGAGCGGGAAGGCCGATCGGGACACTCGCGCGTGAGGGGAGAGCGGTCGTGGGAGGCGTTGGAGGTGCGTGCCCCCCGCGTGGTTCTGGCCGCCGGCACGATCCACACCCCGCCGCTGCTCGCCCGCAATGGGCTCGGGGCGGCTTCGGGTCAGCTCGGGCGCAATCTCGTGCTGCACCCCGCCACCGCCGCCTTTGCGCTGATGGACGAGGTGGTTGACATGGCGCGCGGGGTGCCCCAGAGCTTTTACGTGGACGAGTTCGCTGCGGACGGGATCATGTTCGAGGGGATCGCCGGCCCGCCGGCGTATGCCGCGCTCTCGCTGCCGTTGACCGGCGCCCGGCACGCCACGGCGATGGTCAACTACAGGCACCTTGCGCAGTTCGGGCTGATGGTCAGCGACCGCTCGCGTGGAAGTGTGCGCTTGCCGCGTCGCGGTCCTCCGTTGATTCGCTACGACATAGTCGAGGAGGATGTCGCGAAGTTCCGGGTCGGCCTCGCCCGCCTCGATGAGCTTTTCCATGCCGCCGGCGCGCGCGAGGTCTACCTGCCGCTGCCCACGGGCGTGTCCCCCGAGCGGGCCCGTGCCCGCGATCTGAAACTGCTCGCCTTCCATCCTCTGGGAACGGCTCGCGCCGATGCGGACCCCGCGCGTGGAGTGCTCGACCCCAACCTGCGCGTGCACGGCGTCGAAGGGCTGTACGTCGCCGACGGGAGCGTGATGCCGAGCTCCCTCGGGGTCAACCCGCAGATCACGATCATGGCGCTTGCGACTCGCCTGGCCTGCCATCTGTTGGGTCAGGCAGCACCCCACATCGCAGGCGATGCACCCCACGCCGCCGGCGATGCACCCCACGCCGCACAGGAGACACCCCATACCGCAACCGACGAGGAGGCTCAATGTCATTCCTGATCGATCCACCCTGGCTGTATGCGACCGGCCGCGCCTATGGGCGGCTGATGCCCGAGCGCACCCCGGCCGCGCGAGCCATCGGCAAGGCGACCGCCGGGGCCTTCCTGGCGACCAGCATCTCGCTCTACTTCGATCGCCCTTGGACGAGGCGACTGTGGGAGGTGTGCCGCGCGCAGAGCGGGCGCGATTGGATGCTCAACTCCGGCGTCTTGCGTATCGACTTCCGCCGCGCGGGGCGGCGCACGCACATTGTCTCCGCGCTGCTGTTCGCGACCTACCCGCTGTGGCTGGCGCTGGGAGAACGCCGGGGACGGCGAAGCGGCTGACCGCCCCATCTTTGTGCGAGGCGGCCGGGTCGTTGCGCGCGCGAGGCGGCTTCGCGGATGCCCTGCGAGGCGGCTTCGCGGATGCCCTGCGAGGCGGCTTCGCGGATGCCCTGCGAGGCATCTTCGCGGATGCCCTGCGAGGCGGCTTCGCGGATGCCCTGCGAGGCGGCTTCGCGGATGCCCTACAGCGGGATGTTGCCGTGCTTGCGCTTGGGCCCCGGTTCGCGCTTGGTCTCGAGCGTGCGCAGGGCGGTGATCAGCCGCGGGCGGGTCTCGTGGGGAACGATCACGTCGTCGATGTAGCCGCGCTCGGCGGCGGTGTAGGGGTTGGCGAAGCGCGCCTTGTAGTCGTCCATCAGCGTCTTGCGTCGCTCCTCCGGCGTGGGGGAGCCGGCGATGTCGCGGCGGTAGATGATGTTGACGGCGCCCTCCGGCCCCATCACCGCGACCTCGGCGGTGGGCCACGCGAAGTTGAAGTCGGCCCCTAGATGCTTCGAGGACATCACGTCGTAGGCGCCGCCGTAGGCCTTGCGCGTGATGATCGTGACCTTCGGTACGGTGGCCTCGGCGAACGCGTACAGCAGCTTGGCGCCGTGGCGGATGATCCCGCCCCACTCCTGGGCGGTGCCCGGCAAGAAACCGGGGACGTCGCAGAAGGTCAGCAGCGGGACGTTGAAGGCGTCGCAGGTGCGCACGAAGCGGGCGGCCTTGGCGGAGGCGTCGATGTCGAGCACACCCGCCAGCTGGTTGGGCTGGTTGCCGACAATCCCCACCGTCAAGCCGTCCATCCGCGCGAAGCCGCAGATGATGTTCTTGGCGTGGTGTTCGTGCACCTCCAGGAACTCGCCGTCGTCGACGATCAGCCGCACCACGTCGCGCATGTCGTAGGGCTTGTTGGGGTTGTCGGGGACGACGTGGTCGAGCTCCTCGTCCATCCGCAGCGGGTCGTCGGTGGGCTGCACGCGCGGGGGCGTCCCCAGGTTGTTGGAGGGCAGGAAGCTCAGCAGGTAGCGGCAGTCCTCCAAGCAGGCGTCCTCGTCGACGGCGGCGAAGTGGGCGACGCCCGGACTTGGTGTTGTGCGACATCGCGCCGCCCAGCTCCTCGAAGCCGACCTCCTCGCCGGTGACGGTCTTGATCACGTCGGGGCCGGTGATGAACATGTGCGAGGTCTCGGCGACCATGAAGATGAAGTCGGTGATCGCCGGTGAGTACACCGCGCCGCCGGCGCACGGTCCCATCACGAGGCTGATCTGGGGGATCACGCCGGAGGAGCGGACGTTGCGCATGAACACGTCGCCGTAGGAGCCCAGCGAGACGACGCCCTCCTGGATGCGCGCGCCGCCGGAGTCGTTGATGCCGATGATCGGGCAGCCGATCTTGGTGGCGAGGTCCATGATCTTGCACATCTTCTCGCCCATCACCTCGCCGAGCGAGCCGCCGAACACGGTGAAATCCTGGCTGAACACGCACACGGTGCGGCCGTCGATCGTGCCGTGGCCGGTCACCACCGCGTCGCCCCACGGGCGGTTCTTCTGCATGTCGAACTCGTAGGTGCGGTGGCGCACGAACGTGTCGAGCTCCTGGAAGGTAGCCGGGATCGAGCAGCTTTTCCACGCGCTCGCGGGCGGTGTACTTGCCGCGGGCGTGCTGCTTCTTCTCGGCCTCCGGCGCGGAGTGCACGGCGGCCGCGCGCAGCTCCTGCAGCTGGGCGAGCTTCTCTTCGTAGGTTTCCGGTGCCTTCGCGCGCATCATCGGCCGACGGATGTTATCTGGGCCGCCGCCGATCCGGACGCTTTGCGACGCACCAGAGTGGTGTGGCGCGGCGGCTCAGCCGCGCCAGGATGGCCATCGCTTGTGTGACTCGGCCGTGCCCGAATGGCTGTCACGTCGGTGCGGTTCAACCGCAAGGACCACCGTCGCCGGCGACTCAGCCGCGCGAGAACGGCCGGTGGTGGGCGGCGCCGAGGCGATCCAGGACCGCGCTCAGCAGCTCCGCGTCCTGCTCGGCCATCGTTGCTTCCACCCGCTCCAGCTCCGCCGCGAGTTCGGCGGCGAGGTCGGGCGGCGGCTCCTGAATCTCGACCGGGGGTATGGGTGCAGGCTCTGTTATGGCCTCGGGCGCAGGTGTCGGCGCAGGCACGTAGGTGGTATCAGCCTGCGTGGGCTCGACCTCGACGGCGCGTGGCTGCTCGAGCTCGCCTGCGGGTGCACTGTGGCGGCGAAAGAGGCGGGCGAAGAGCAGGCGTATGCGTTTTGCCAGCCGTGGCTGGGAGCTCTCCTCCGCGGTGGGCTTGGTGTCGTCTGCGGGGGCCTCAGCCTCAGCGGCTGGCTGGGTCTCCTCCTGGGCTTCGGAGGCGGCTTCGGGCTCTGGTGGTGGCTCCGGCTCCGTAGCGCTAGCGATCGGCTCCGTCTCCGTGACCAACGGTGCGGGAGTCTCGCGGATGACCGTGAGCGTGACCTTGGTGCCCCAGCCGGAAGGCTTCAGTTCCACTCTCCCGCTGGCGGACTCGGCCTCCCACTCGACGCTGGTCTCGGCCTCGACGCGAGCGATGCGGATCTCGCCGAGCTCGCCGAGATGCCGTGCCAGGGATGTGGGATCGCTCAGCTCGGCCCACAGCTCGGGCGGAGACTTGACGAGGGTGCGTTGAGCTTCGACAGAGGGCATCGGGCCGTGTTTCGAGAGCGGGCGCAGGACTCCTTCAGGGCGCAGCGCTTCGCTCAGGTTGTACGCGCTGGCCGGACGCTCAGAGAGTGCGGGCTAGGCTGCTGCGCGCTGGCGTGAGGGCCGAATCAGCCCCCGGGCATGCAGCAGCTCCGCGAGCTGCACCGCGTTGGTCGCTGCCCCCTTGCGCAGGTTGTCGGCGACGATCCACAGGTCGAGCGCGCGCTCGTGGCCGGGGTCGCGGCGGATGCGCCCCACGAATACGTCGTCGCTGCCGGTGGCGTCGATCGCCAGCGGGTAAAGCGCGGCGCCCGGGTCGTCGAGCACGGTGACGCCGGGCGCCGCGGCGAGCAGCTCGCGGGCGCGCTCGGGTGAGAGCTCGCCACGGGTCTGCACGTTGACGGCCTCGGAGTGGCCGTTGACGACCGGCACACGCACGCAGGTGGCGCTGACGCGAATCGCGGGGTCGCCGAGGATCTTGCGCGTCTCGTTGATCAGCTTGCGCTCCTCGTCGGTGTGGTCCTCGCCGGGCGCGAACGAGCCGGCGTGGGGGAGTGCGTTGAAGGCGATCTGGTGGGCGTAGGCCCCGGGGGGCTCGATCGCGCGTTCGTGCAGGAGGGCGTGGGACTGGTTGAGCAACTCATCCACGGCGGACTTGCCGGTGCCGGAGACCGCCTGGTAGGTGGAGATCACGAGCCGCTCGATCCCGGCGGCGTCGTGCAGGGGCCCCAGCGCGACGACCATCTGCATCGTCGAGCAGTTGGGGTTGGCGACGATGCCGCGATGCCCGACGAGCGCGTCGGGATTGACCTCCGCAACGACCAGCGGCACGTCGTCGTGCATGCGCCAGCGCGAGGAGTTGTCCACCACCACGGCGCCGGCGTCGGCGAAGTGCGGCGCCCACTCACCCGAGGTGGAGCCCCCGGCGGAGAACAGCGCGAGGTCGAAGCCTTGGACGGTCTCCTCGGAGAGACCCTGCACGGTGAGATCCTCGCCGCCCGGGCCGGCGCCCTCCAGCACCCGTCCGGCCGAGCGTGAGGAGGCGAAGGGAACGACCTCACGCGCGGGGAACCCCCGCTCGCGCAGCAGCTGGAGCATCAGCGAGCCCACCTGGCCGGTGGCGCCGACGACCGCTACTCGGTGTCCCTGGCTCATCAAGCCCAGGGTACAGTGCTCCACGAGTGCGGTCTCGCGGTGCGGTCCTGTATTGGGTCCCAGTGGGTTGCACAGTGTGGTCCGGCAGGGGTCCTGCACGTGGGTTGTGCAGTGGGGTCTGGCGGTCGGGCGCAGTGGTTGCGCGTTTGGAGCGCGATACCGTCCACCGCCGATGCCCGCCGAGAGCCTCGCCCCTTCTATCGAGACCGCCCACAAGCCCGGGCCGGACGGGAGCGCCACCGCGAGAACCGCGATGGCGGCACTCACGCTGGGTGCGCTGGGAGTGGTGTTCGGCGACATCGGGACCAGTCCGCTGTACGCGCTGCAGGCGGTTTTCACTGCCGATGATCACGCAGTGCACGCCACGCAGGGGGACGTCTACGGCGTGATCTCGCTCGTGTTCTGGGCGATCACGCTCGTCGTGTCGATCAAGTACCTCACGTTCATCATGCGCGCCGACGACCGCGGCCAGGGCGGCATCATGGCGCTGACGTCGCTGCTGCAAGCCGCGCGGCGCAGCCGCCGCGCGGTCGTGCCGGCGGCGCTGATCACGCTCGGGATCGCCGGCGCCGCGCTGTTCTATGGCGATGGCGTGATCACCCCGGCGATCTCGGTGCTCTCCGCGGTGGAAGGGTTGAAGGTCGCGGTGCCGAGCCTGCACGCGCTCGTGCTGCCGATCGCGGTGGCGATCCTCTGCGTGCTGTTCGCGATCCAGCGCTTCGGCACGGGCGTCGTCGGCAACCTGTTCGGGCCGGTGATGGTCGTCTGGTTCTGCGTGCTCGGCGTGGTGGGCGCCGTGGAGGTGGCGCACCACCCCGGCATCCTGCGCGCGCTGTCGCCGAGCTACGGGGTGCAGTTCTTCGCCGAGCACGGTGGCGTGGCGTTCATCGCGCTCGCGTCGGTCGTGCTGGCGGTGACGGGCGCCGAGGCGCTCTACGCCGACATGGGCCATTTCGGGCGCCCGCCGATCCGCCGCGCGTGGTTTTTGATCGTGTTCCCGGCGCTCACCCTCAACTACCTCGCCCAGGGAGCGCTGATATTGCGCTCCCCGCAGGCGATCTCCGACCCCTTCTACCTGTTGTTCCCGAGCTGGGCGCAGATCCCGATGGTGGTGCTGGCGACCGTCGCGACGATCATCGCCTCGCAGGCGGTGATCTCGGGCGCCTTCAGCGTGACCCAGCAGGCCGTGCAGCTCGACTTTCTGCCCCGGCTTACGATCCGCCACACCTCCGAGCGGCAGATCTGGCAGATCTACGTGCCGGCGATCAACGGCGCGATGTTCGTGACCGTGCTCGCGATCGCGATCGGATTCGGTTCGTCCACCGCGCTGGCGTCGGCCTACGGCGTCGCGGTCACCGGCACGTTCATCCTCAACACGATCCTGTTCCTCGCGGTGGCGCGGCTGCTGTGGCGCCGGCCGCGAGCACAGATCGCGCTCGGCGCCGCGGTGTTCCTCACGGTCGAGGTCGCGTTCTTCGCGGCGAACCTCACGAAGGTCGTGCACGGAGGATGGCTGCCGCTCGCGATCGCGTTTGTCGTCTTCACGCTCGTCATCACCTGGTATCACGGACGCGAGATCGTGAACGCCAACCGCGAGCGCGCGGAAGGACTGCTCGCGGACTTCATCGAGCAGCTCGGCGGGCAGCACCTCCCGGTTCGCCGGGTCCCGGGCGTGGCGATCTTCCTCAGCCCCAACCTGCGCGGCGCGCCGCTGGCGCTGCAGGCCGACTTCGAACACAACCAGACCCTGCGCGACCACGTGATGATCGTCGCCGTCGAGACGGAGCGCATCCCTCGCGTAGCGGACTCGGAGAGGGTGGTGGCGGAGGCGCAGATGCTGTTCAGCGCCGCGACCGGAGATCCGCTTGACCCGCTCGTAGAGAGCATCACGTCGCTGACGGTGCGCTTCGGCTTCCTCGAGGAGCAGGACGTCCCGGCAGCGCTGCACATGGCGGTGGCGCAGGGCTCGATCGAATGCGGGCCCGACCTCGCCAACGCCACTTACTTCGTCTCGAAGGTCGCGATCGAGCCCACCCGCGAGCCGGGCATGGCGATGTGGCGCAAGCGGCTGTACGTCGCAATGGCGCGCTACGCCGCCGACCCGGCCGACTACTTCAGGCTGCCGGACAGCCAGACCGTCACAACCAGCGGGCGAATCCCGCTGTGACGCACGAAGTGTACGGCCATCAATTGATGGAGGCGGCGAGCACGACGATAGTCCTAGGCGTCTGCTGAGCAAGCGAGGCAAGGACGCAGGGAGCGTGGCGTGCTTCGCACGCGAGCGACCGAGGACGCAGCATCGCGCCGCTCAGCGGGCGCGTCTAGGACCCGGTGTGGGCGACCATGAAGTAGATGGTGAGGATCACCAGCAGGTCCATCAGCGCCCCGACCGCACCGATACGGCGGACGAGCGAATCGTGCTCGGCGCTGAACGTCACCGCGCCGTCGCCGCCCGCGGATGCCACGTCCCGGTCGGCGACCTCTATCAGGCGTCGCTCGCGCGGGCCCAGGTAGGCGCCCTCGACGGCGCCGATCACGATCGCGACGCCGAGCCCCCACTGCACGAAGAACGAGCTCCACAGTTCGAGGTGGGAGGCGAGGTAGATGCCGAACACGATGACGGCCGCGAGTCCCGGCATGATCACCCGCTGGCTGATCGCGTGCAGCGCGCGGTAGAGAGCGGGCAGCGCGCGCGGGTCGGCCTTGGCGACGGCGCCGAGCAGCACGGGGTAGGCGAAGGTCGCGCCGAAGGCGAACACGACGGCGATGATGTGCAGCGCGAGGACGACTTCCCAGAAGGCGACGGCGAGGAGCACGGGCGGATCCTATTGTTCGGGTCGGCGCATGCGCCGACCCGAAGCCGGGTGACACGCGCCTTCGGCGCTGGTCGATTCGGGGATGCGAGCGGAGCGAGTGTCGCCCTAATCGGTCCCCGTTTCGGCCAGCCGGACCGTACATGTACGGTCCGGGCAGGGCCACATGTGGCCCTGCCGACAGGTCCGCATGCGGACCTGTCCCGAAGAACCCAGAACGTGGGCGCTCAGCGGCGGCGCTCGCGCTGGGCGCGGGCGAGCGCATACGCGGCGTAGCCGTCGTGCTCGGCGCCGCGAAATCGCACGCGCTCAGCCAGGCCGTGAGGCGGCGCGCCGACCGTGACGATCTTCGCCGGAATGGCCGACGCGAGTGAAACCTCATCCTGCCAATCGACCGCTCGGCGGCCGCCGAACAACGTCAGGGTGGTGTCTCCCGGCAACGCCGCGGATGGCGTGAGGACGCCGCGAAAGCCCAGCGCCTGGAGGCGTGTGGCCTCCGCCTGGCAGCGCTCCCAATCCTCGTCGACCAGCGCGTCCGGAGGGAAGCCCGCGTCCTGTGCCTGCTCGAAGGTGCGGTAGTCGGCGATCCGCTCTTCGTCGATCTTGAGCACCCACAACGGCATTCGGATCAGGGCGACTTCCGCTTCCGTGCGCAGGCTCTCCCGGCGGATCAGGTCGGCCCAGCACCCGTCGGGGGACAGTCCGAGGTATTGAGTGGGCTGGCCGCGCGCGGTGTTCCAGCGTCCGTCCTCGGTGTTGGCCCGTACCCACAGCGGGGTGTCGTAGTCGGAATAGCGGAACGCCACGTCGGCGAACCGCACCGCCTCGGGCCTACGCGCCATGCTGAGCTCGGCCCTGCCGCACGGCTCGGAAGAGGCTCTGCTCGTAGGCCGGGTCGTCGAGCACGTCGAGCGGCGGGCGGCCGTCGAGCTCGGGGCGCGGCCGGTGGAACCACGCCACCACGCCGGCGTCCGTCCAGGAGCGTCTGAGGATCGCGATCAGCCGCGCCACCACCTGCGCCCGACGTGTTGGCTGCGAATGCGTTTGCGCCCACCGCTGGTACTGGCGGGTCGAGATGCCCATCAGTCCGGCCAGCTCGGCCTGGCTGGCGCGCGGGAGCCACTGCTGCAGTTGCCCCACCACGGCCGCGATGTCCTCCTCGCTTCCTCCGACGTGTCCGTCGAGCGCGTCGCGCAGGAGATGGCGCATCGCCTCGACGTCGAGCAGCAGCTTGTCGAATGCGTCCAGCGGTTGCGCCTGCTGCATCGCCCGCAGGCTGTCGAGCAGCAGGCCGCGGAACTCGGCCACCCACTCAGGGTCGAAGTCGGCCTTGTGCAGCTCCCCGTCGATCTGCACGAGCCGCGTGATCGTGTCCTGCGCGCGCTGGCGCGACGCCTCGTCGGTAAGCCCCCGGGACACATCTCCGAACGCCTCCATCAGCGCCTCGTGCCATTCCTGCAGCTCGTTGGTCAGATCGTCGATCGCCGCCAACCGATCGTGTTCCGGGAACGTGGCAGTGGGCAAGGTCACCTCCGAGTCGTGGGATAGCGACATTGTAGCGACACCGTCCGTCCCTCCCTCTCCCCCTTCCCCTCGCACCTTCGACGCCCTCGTGGATGGCCTCTCGGGCAAACGGCCTCTCCGCGTGGGAACGACCTTGCACCGGCGCCGGCGCCCTGGAACGACCGGCGCCCTGAGAACGACCGGCGCCCTCAGAACGTCGGCGCGTAGCGCCCGAACACGTCCTGCATCGCCCCGCACACCTCGCCCAGCGAGCAGCGGTCCTTGAGCGCGGCGCGGATCGCGGGCAGCAGGTTGCCCTCGCCGCGGGCGAGGACGCGCAGCTCCTCGAGGCGGCGCTCGACGAGCGCGTGGTCGCGGGCGTCCTTGAAGGCGGTGAGTCGCTGCACCTGCAGGCGCTCGGACTCGGGGTCGACGCGCAGCAGGTCGGGGACCTCGACGTCGTCCTCCTCGTACTTGTTGACCCCGACGACGATGTCCTGGCCGATGCGGTAGCGCTCCTGGTAGCCCCACGCGGACTCGTCGATCTCGCCGGTGATGAAGTCCAGCGCGTTGACCGACCCGCCGAGCGCGTCGACCTTGTCGATCAGCTCCTGCGCTCGCGTTTCGAGCTCGTCGGTGAGCGCCTCCACGAAGTAGGAGCCGGCGAACGGGTCGACGGTGTCGGCGGCGCCCGACTCGTGGGCGAGGATCTGCTGGGTGCGCAGCGCGATTTTGGCGGCGCGCTCGGTCGGCAGCGCCAGCGCCTCGTCGAAGCCGTTGGTGTGCAGCGACTGGGTGCCGCCGCACACCGCGGCGAAGCCCTGCAGCGCCACGCGCACGATGTTGTTCTCCGGCTGCTGCGCGGTCAGCGTGACGCCCCCCGTCTGCGTGTGGAAGCGCAGCATCATCGCGCGGGGGTCGGTGGCGCCGAAGCGCTCGCGCATGATCGCCGCCCACATGCGCCGCGCGGCGCGGAACTTGGCGACCTCTTGGAAGACGTTGTTGTGGCCGTTGAAGAAGAACGCCAGTCGCGGCGCGAAGTCGTCCACCGAGAGGCCCTTGTCGATCGCGGCCTGCACGTAGGCGATCCCCGAGCACAGCGTGAACGCGACCTCCTGCACCGCCGAGCAGCCCTTCTCGCGGAAGTGGTAGCCGGAGATCGAGATCGTGTTCCAGCGTGGCACCCGTTCGTGGCAGTACTGGAAGAGGTCGGTCGTCAGCCGCATCGTGGGGACGGGCGGATAGATGTAGTTGCCGCGCGCGATGTACTCCTTGAGCACGTCGTTCTGGGTGGTGCCGCGCAGCTGCTCGGAGGGCACGCCCTGCTCCTCGCCCACCAACTCGTACAGCAGCAGCAGGCAGGCGGCAGGGGCGTTGATCGTCATCGAGGTGGACACCTGATCGAGCGGGATGGACTCGAACGCGGTGCGCATGTCATCGATCGTGTCGATCGCCACCCCGGTGCGCCCCACCTCCCCCAGGCAGCGGGGGTTGTCGGAGTCCAGCCCCAGCTGGGTAGGCAGGTCGAAGGCCATCGACAGCCCGGTGGAGCCCTTGGAGAGCAGGTAGCGGTAGCGAACGTTTGACTCCTTCGCGGAGGCGTACCCGGCGTACTGGCGCATCGTCCACAGTTGCTTGCGGTACATCTCGCGGTGGGGGCCACGGGTGTAGGGGAACTCGCCCGGCTCGCCGAGCTCCAGCTCGGCGGGGAGATCCTCCTCGGTGTACAGCGGCGAACCTCGATCCCGGAGTCGGTGAAGCGGCGGGGGTCGTCGGGGCCGACGATCGGGGCTACGGTCAGGTGCTCATCTATCTGGGTCATCATCGATCAGGGTATCCTGCGCGCATGGCAACTTGTCTGGTCACCGGCGGCGCGGGCTTCCTCGGCTCGCACTTGTGCGACGAGCTGCTGAGGCGCGGGCACAAGGTGATCTGCGTCGACAACCTCGAGACGGGGTCGCTGGCGAACATCGAGCACATCCGCGATCCAGAGCGCTTCGTGAACCTGAACGTGGACATCATCGAGCCGTACGTCGTCGAGGAGCCCGTGGACTTCGTCTACCACCTCGCCTCCCCCGCCTCTCCGATCGACTACCTGCGCCTGCCGTTGCACACGCTGAAGGTGGGCTCCTACGGCACTCACCACACGCTCGGCCTGGCGAAGGCCAAGCGAGCGCGCTTCTTGATCGCCTCCACCAGCGAGGTGTACGGGGATCCGCTCGAACACCCGCAGTCGGAGAGCTACTGGGGGCACGTCAACCCGATCGGCCCGCGCGGCGTGTACGACGAGGCCAAGCGCTACGCCGAGGCGCTCACGATGGCTTATCACCGCCAGCAGGGGGTGGACACGGCGATCGTGCGGATCTTCAACACCTACGGTGCGAGGATGCGCCCGCACGACGGCCGCGCGATCCCCACGTTTCTGCGCCAGGCGCTGGCCAACCGCCCGATCACGGTGTTCGGCGACGGCAGCCAGACGCGGTCGTTCTGCTACGTCAGCGATCTCATCCGCGGCATCATCGCGCTCGCCGAATCCGGCCACCACAGCCCGGTGAACATCGGCAACCCCGACGAGTTCACGCTGCTGGAGCTGGCGGAGACGGTCAAGCAGGTGACCGGGTCGAGCTCGGAGATCGTGTTCGAGGCGCTGCCGGTAGACGACCCCAAGCAGCGCCGACCCAACATCGCGCTCGCCCAAGAGCTGTTGGGATGGTCGCCGGAGGTGGCGCTGAAGGGGGGGCTGGAACGCACGATCGACGAGTCGGGCGTCGAGGTGTTGGTCGGCTGACTTTCCCCAAGAGGCGTCCCGACCGCTACATCTGCGAGTCTGAAGCGTTGTGAAAGGCGAGATGGCCCCCGCCACGCGGATGTCTGCTGCCCCGCTCGAGACTCCACCCCCCAAGGTGCATCCACTGGAATCGAGCGTCCTGACGGCTCCCCCGCCGCCACAGGAGCCCATGGAGATTCCGGTGCTTTCGGAGGCGACGGTGCGCAGAGAGCCCTCCGCACGCGACATGCGTCGCAAGCGCTGGCCGGTGCTGTCGTTCCTGCTGCGAGCGGATACGGCGCGGCGCGCCGTGCGCGTGCTGACGCTGCTGGCGCTCGACTTCGCGGGGTTGGCGGCGGCGATCTTCACGGCGCTGGTGCTGAAGGCGGCGGTGCTGAGCGAAGTGAGCGCGCACGGCGCCTACGAGGAGACGCGCAGCATCCTCGCGTTCGCCTACCTGCTGACGGCGCTGCTGTTTGCGCGCTCGGGCCTGTACGCGGTGCGTGCACAGCGGCCGGGGATGGCGCGGATCGTGGGGTGCCTCTTCCAGGTCACGTTCGTGGCGCTGCTGTTCGCGCTGGTGAGCGGCGAGCACTTCTCCAGCTACTACATCTTCTGGGGCTCGCTGGCGTTTGCGCTGCTGTACATACCGCTGCTGCGACTGCTCTACGAGCGCTCCACCGGCGCGATCCTGCGCGCCGCCGGCTATGAGCGCCGCGCGGTGCTGGTCGGTACAGGGGAGCACATCCGTGAGGTGGCGCACGCGCTGCGGGACGCGCCCCATTCGCGCATCGAGGTGGTCGGGTTCGTCTCGCCGAACGCGCTGCCCGCCAACGGTCTGCGCGCGCTGGGCGCCCTGCGCGACCTCGAGCAGATATTGAGCCCCGCCCACCCCGAGCGCATCGACGAGGTGATCATCGCCGACCCCGACTTCCCTCAGGCGGATGCGGTGGAGTTGGTGGATCGCTGCCACCAGCGGGGGGTGCGCGTGCGGATCGCGCCCTCCACGATGGAGATCCTGATCCACCGCGCGGAGTTCGTACCGGGCGAGTCGGTGCCGCTGTTCGAGCTGAAGCCGCCGGTCTTCGAAGGGATCGACTTCGCGCTGAAGCGCGCCTTCGACGTCCTCGGCGCCACGCTGCTGCTGATCGTGCTCAGCCCGCTGCTGGCGGTGATCTGGGTGGCCGTACGGGCGACCTCCAAGGGTCCGGCGCTGTTCCGCTCGATCCGCCCCGGGATCGGCGAGCGACCGTTTGCGTGCCTGAAGTTCCGCACGATGTACGAGGACTCCGAGCACCGCCAAGCCGACCTGGAACCGCTCAACGAGGCATCGGGCGCGCTGTTCAAGATCCGCGACGACCCCCGCACCACGCCGGTGGGACGCCTGTTGCGGCGCTTCTCGCTGGATGAGCTTCCGCAGCTGGTGAACGTGCTGCGCGGCGAGATGTCGCTGGTCGGGCCGCGCCCGCTGCCCGAGCGGGACTTCGAGCGGCTGGAGGACTGGCACCGCAAGCGCTATCTGGTGCTTCCCGGGATCACCGGCCTGTGGCAGGTGTCGGGCCGGGCGGAGCTCGACTTCAACGACCTCGTGCACCTCGACTTCCTCTACCTCGAGCGCTGGTCGCTGGCGGTGGATCTGACGATCCTGCTGAAGACCATCCCGGCGGTGCTCACGCGCCGCGGGGCCTACTGACGCGCCGCGGGGCCTACTGAGTCGCGCCGGCGCGGCGTACGGCGAGGCTCTGGGGCCGGCGCCACGCGGTGACGCACGGCCGGTGGGGGTGGGCGAGCGCCCGTCGATAGACACGCCAGGTCTCCCGCGCGGCGTCCTCCCAGGTCCACGTGGCGGGCGGAGCGGGCTCGGCCGGCAGCCCAGCCGTCAAGGCCACGGGGTCAGGTGCCTCCGGGATCACCGCCAGACGCTCGCGCTCGAGCCCGAACTCGGCGACGGCTTCGCCGGCGACGACCTCGCTGGGGACGATCACGTGCGAGGCGCGTTGCAGCGCGAGGTGGCGTAGGTGCATGTGCATGCCCCCACCGCGCAGCCGCTCGCTGGGTCGGTTGAGCGAGGCGATGTCGTAGAGGGTGACGACCATCGGGCAGGGGCTGTGCAGCATCGCCCCCTGCACCCACGGCGTGTGGAAAAGATCGGCCCCACGCGGGCGGTGGGATTCAAGGATCTCATCGTGCTCGCCGGCGGTGTCGCGCAACGCCTGCAACAGGCCGCGCGAGTAGCGCCCCAGCCCTTGCGGGTCGGCGGTCGGCCGGCTGTCGAACGCCAGTCTCACCGGCGCTCCAGGTCCTTCACGTCTCGATGGGAGGGCGGGACCTCATCCTGCACAGCGAGGACCTTAGTCGGTTTGGTGTGGGAGCGGGAGCGATGACAGCGGAGTTGCCGCTCTGTGCGGATTCTCCATCTCCGGTCGCTCCGGTTCAAGTTGATTGCCTCCCGCGCCGTCGATTTCGACCGCTTACCTCCACACGTTGTCGCCGCTCGGGCCCTAGCCTCCACCGAATGCCCACGCGCGAGTATCACGAGAGCCTGTGGCAGGAGGTCCCCGAGGGCATGCGCCCACCGTACATGCGGGCACGGTTGGACTTCCTGCTCGCCCACGTCCCTCCCGGCGCACGCGTGCTGGACGTGGGTTGCGGCGAAGGCTGGTTCACGGTGGCGCTCGGGGAGGCGAACAGGGAGGCGGTGGGGATCGATGTCGCCGAGGAGCCGCTGCGCCGCGCCCGCGCACGCCAGCCGGGGCTGGATCTGCGGTGCGTCCCCGCGGAGGGGGGGTGGCCCACGCTGCAAGACGTGAGCTTCGACGCCGTGTGGGCCGGTGAGGTGATCGAGCACGTCGCCGACACCGCCGGGTGGCTGTCGGAGGTGCGCCGCGTACTGCGCTCGGGCGGCGCGCTGGTGCTGAGCACGCCCGCGCACGAGCTGCTCACCCGGCTGGCGCTCGGGCTCTCGGGTCGCGCCTTCGCGGCCCATTTCGATCCGCGCTCCGACCACCTGCGCTTCTACACCCGCCGCACGCTGGCGGCACTGCTGGAGGATTTTGGCTTCGAGCAGATCGTCACTCGCGCCGTGGGCGGCTCGATCGGACCCCTGCCCCCGCGGCAAGTGCTGCTGGTGGCGGCGCGACGTCGGCGCTTCTAAGGCGCTTCTAACGCGCGGCCGGTGGGGTCGATGCCGCGGCGCCGTCCGGCACCGCGGTTCCACCGCCGCTGGCGGTGTCGCGCAGCGCCTGCAGATACGCGTTTTGGATCGAGAGCAGTTCGGCGTTCGTGGCGATGTCCGCACGCGGCGCGACAGCCTCGGGGTTGAGGTAGACGGTGGCGCGCAGCGCCTGCAGCGCCGCCTGCGCTTGGCCGACGCGCAGGTCGTATTCGCCGAGCGCCTGCCAGGTGTGGAAGTTGGAGGGTTGCAGGTGCACGGCGTGCTCGTAGGTGGCGGCCACCGCGACCGATTGGCCCGCGCCTTCCTGGACGGCGGCGAGCGTGAGCAGCGCTTCCGCGGAGAGCGGGTCGCGGCTGACAGCGGTGTGTGCGGCGGCGAGCGCGGCGGTCGGGTGGTGCGCCACCACCAGTGCGAGCGCTTCGTCGGAGGCGTCGACCGAGCGCTGCGGCTGCCACTGCGCCCACGCCGCCAGCAGCGCGCAGACGACGACGGCGGCGGCGATCCCGGCGCGTAGCGGACTGACGTCCCGCAGCGTGAGCGTGCGCCACCGCGGCGGGCGCAAAACCGGGTCGCTCGCGGTACTCCAATCGAGCCCCGCCGGAGCCTCGGCGCTCACGCGGGCTGTGCTCCACGGCCCACGGCCAGCGACCCAGCCGGCGCACAGCAGAGCCGCGCAAGCGACACCGGGCACGTACCAGGTCCAGTCCACGAATGAGTGGATGCCGAAGGTGGCGACGACGCAGACCAGCGTGAGCAGCCCGACCCGCTCGGCGGAGTAGAGGCGCTGTTCGCCCGCGAGCGCCAGCCACCGCCAGCGGTGCCAGCGCCGGTTGAAGGGATGCGTGGCGCGCCCCGCGGCGCACAGCCAGGCGCCGAGCAGCGCAAGCACCACCAGGAGCCCCACCAGACCGAGGTCGGCCAGTGTCTGCACGATGAAGCCGTGCGCCTGGCCGACGTTGAGGATCGCCGTGCGGTAGCGCAGGCGCGCTGTTTCATAGCCTTCCGCCCCCACCCCCAGCAAGGGGTGGTCGGTGAAGATCTCCAGCGCTTCGTTCCAGTAGCGCGCGCGCACGCTGCCAATCGCGGTGAGCCGCCCGGGGCCGTTGGCGGGCGGCGGAGCGTTGGGGTTGGTGAGCGTGCTGACCGTGTGCGAGATGCTGCCGAAGAGGCCACGGTGGCTGACGGTGAGCAGCCCGGCGAGCGCGATCACGGCGATCACCGGGAGCGCGAGCAACGCCGCGCCCGCATGTCTGCGCGTCCGCGAGGAGAGTGCGCGGCGGTCGAAGACGAAGCCGATCGCGAGGCCCGCGAGCGTGAGCGCCACGAGCGTCGCGGCGAGCAGCACCCCGAGCTGGTGTCCGGCAGTGACCCGTTCGGCGAGCGGAATGTCGTCGGTGGTGAGCGCGTGTTGGGAGAAGTCCCAAGCGACCACCACGAGCGCCCCGAGTGCGCCGACGCAGAGCACCGCCGCCCCGCGCAAGCGCAACGGGACGAGGCACAGCCACAACGCCAGCCCGAGCACCAGCGCCGCGAGCGCGCCGCGCGAGTAGGCGAGCAACAGCGTCACCAGCATCAGCCCCATCGCGGGGTAGGCGAGCGCGCTCAGCAGCGCGTGCCCCGCGCGGCGGGCGCCCAGCCACATGCAGCCGATCGCGCCGATCGCGGCGGCCAGGCCGATCGCGTTCCAGTAGCCGTAAGGCGCCTGCAGCCGTGCGTAGACGTGCCCGTTGTTCTGTGCGACGCCGATCGCGTCGGGGAAGATCTTCGTGAGCAGCGCATAGCCGCACACGATCGTCGCCGCCAGCAGCACCCCCCCAAGCACCGCCGACCAGTGCGCGGGGGCGGCGCGCGCGAGCAGCACGGCAAGCGCGAACACGGCGCTGTAGGCGAACAGCCGCCCGGCGTCCTGCCAGCTGGCGTCGGGCTGCACCGACCAGATCACCGACAGGGCAGAGAGTGCGGCGAGCGCGAGCAGCAGCCCCACCGACCACGCTCCATAGACGCGCCGGCCGAAACGGGGATGCGAGCCAAAGGCGAGTGTCTCCCGGCTTCGGTCGGCGGGCGCGAGCAGGATCGCCGCCGCGATCCCGACGCCGCAGGCCAGCGTCAGCGCGATCTCGACCGGGGTTCGGGTGCTGAGGTTGAGGCCACCGCCCGCGAGGAAGGTGATCAGGCAGAGGACGCCGGCGACCAGCAGTGTTGGGAGGGCAAGGAGCGTGAGCCCGGCGACGCGGGCAACCCACGTCGGCGCGTCGACGCCCGCTTCAGTTGCCGGGATGGCGGGTGCGGACACGGTTGCGGAGGACGCGGCCGACCACCATCAGGGCGCAGGCGAGCAGGAAAGCGAGCAGCGCGAGCAACGGGGTCGGCAAGGTGTTGAACGCCGAGGCGAGGTTGACGTGGACGACGCCGGGGTGGATCACCTCGCCACCGACCCGCACCGGTGGGGCGCTCGCGTGGGGGATGCTTTCGAGCGTGTGCTGTTCGGTTGGGGTGGGGGGTGCCACAGCCGTGGTGCCCGTTTCGCTTGGGTTGGACGTGCCGGCGCCGCGGGGGCCGGCGGCGCTGGCGAGCTGGGCTTTGTGGATCAGGTCGGGACAGGCGCTGTACTCGGCGAGGAAGGGTTCCATTTCCTTGATCGCCTGGCTGTAGGCCTGCTGGCTGTAGCCGGTGGGCACCGTGCCGTTGCCGCAGGCTTCGTAGATCTTCGTGACTTCGCTCGCGTTTGCCGAAGCGGTGACGGGAAACGCAAGCGCCAGCGCTACCGCGAGGGCAAGCGCCAGCCGAGGTGGGGCCAACCTGATCAACAAGCGACGCACGCTACCAGTGCCCCCCGCGGGAAAGTCCGAGGCTGCCCAGGGCCCGCGCGAACCCCTGCGCCCAGGCGTCGTGTGTGTAGGCCTGCACGTCGCGCTCCCCGGTGGCGCCGAGACGAGCGCGCAGCTGCGCATCGGCGGCCAGCCTGCGCAGCGCGCCCGCGAGCGCGCCCGCGTCGCCGGCCGGCACGACCAGGCCATTGTGCCCGTCGCGCACCAACCCACCGGCGACGGCGCCAACGGCGTCGCTTGCGATCACGGGGAGCTTGCGGTTCATCGCCTCGTTGACCACCAACCCCCAGGGCTCGCGGAAGGTGCGGGTTGAGATCGAGGGCACCACCAGGACGTCGGCGGCGGCGTACATGTCGCGCAGCTGTGGAGGCGGTACGGGATCCAGGCAGACCATGTCGAGGGACATCGTGTCGAGCGCCTCCCGACCGGTGCCGTCGAGCTTGCGCCACGTGTTGGCGAGCGTATTGCGAACCGCGCCGACGGTTCCTCGCCCCACCGCGCCGCCGGCGGGGACCCAAGGGGGGAAGGATCCCACGCCGACGAGGACGAGCGCGGCGGAGGGCGCATGAAGACCGGAATCGGACCAGGCCTCAATCAGCACCCGGAGACCCTTTTCCCGCACGGGGCGCCCCGCAAACAGAAACTTCACGGCTGTCTCCGACGGCCACCCAGGGGTCGCCGGGGTCGATGGCCGGCTCGGGGTCATGGGGCCCGACGGCACCCCAAAGGGCGTGGTGGGAGTTGTGAGCGGGTGGGACCAAAACTCGTTGTCGACCGCCTGCGGCGCGATGTGCACGTTGCGCGCGCCCCGCGCCCGCACGTACGCCTCGACGTGCGGCCCATAGACGACGACCGCGTCCGCGGAGCGGTAGAGACGCCGCAGCGCGAGATAGCTGAACGCGTGCGCGGCGGTGCGGGGGTGGGCCCACAGGGCGCTCCAAAGGAGCACGGGCACTCCCGCGCGGCGGGCTCCCGCCCAGGCGGCCGGCAGCGCGACGCGGCCCCCAGTGGAGAGAACCACCGCGCGGTAGCGTCTGGATGCAGCGAGTGCAGCGAGTTGGCGCTGATGGATGTGTCGGTGAGGGAACGGAAGCCCTTCGCGATTGTCGCGATTGTCGCCAGCGATGACGCCATGTTGCGATCGTCCCCCAAAGAGCGCGAACTCGACGCCCTCCAACTCGTGCAGCCGGGCGAACGCGCCGATCCGGTCGAAGGGGGCGTACCCGGTGACGAACAGGACTGGCTTCACGGTGCTCGCAAGACCTGCTCATACGCGGCGACGGTCTGCTCGCCGCAGTGCTCCCAGGTGAAGTGGGCGGCGACCGTGGCTCGCGCGCGGCGGCCGGCCTCGCGCAGCCGCTGAGGATCGGAAAGCAGCTCGTCGATGCGCTGCGTGAGGCGCTCGATGTCCCCGGGGGGGACCAGCATGAAACCGTCGCCCGCCGCGGCGATCTCCTCTGGACCCGGCTCGCCGCGGCAGCCGATCGCGGGCAGGCCGCCGGCCATCGCCTCGATGTAGGCGACGCCGAAGGCCTCCTCGGTGGAGGGCATCACGAACAGCGTGCAGCGCCGGGCGTGCTCGATCGCCTCGGCGGGAGGAAGCTGTCCGTGGAACCGCACCCGCTCGCGAATCCCGAGGCGGGCCGCGAGCCCTTCGAGGGCAACGCGCTCGGGGCCGTCGCCGACGATCGCGTAGCGCAGGGTGGGGTGGCGGTCGCGCAGCACGGCGAGCGCGCGCAGCACGTCGGCGTGGCGCTTGCGGGCGACGAGATGCCCGACGGTGACCAGCGCGGGCTCGGCATCCCGCGCGAGCCGGCTGCTCGGGGGGTCGGCGCCGAGGTGCACGACGCGCACCGCGGGTGCGCCGTACGCCTGTGCGAGCTCGGCGATGCCGCGGCTGTTGGCGAGCACCAGGCGGGCCGCGCCGAGCCCGCGCGCCACCGCCTCGCGGCCCGCGGTGGAGCGGGGGGCGGTGTGGAGCACGTCGCCTCCATGCACCGAGACCACCAGCGGCACGTCGAGGCCCGTCCGTCGCACGGCATCCCCCGCTGGGACGGCGTTGTGGGCGTGGATCAGCTCGAAGCCGGTGCGGCGGCGCAGGCGGCGTAAGGCGACCCCCAGCGCGGGCGCTGCCCACGCGCTCCACGACGGGTAGGAGCGCCACCGCGGGGGCGAGACATACGGGACGTAGGTGACGGGCACGCCGTCGCGGATCTGGTGCCGAGGCTCGCGCAGCAGGCTGCCGAGTGCGCGCGCGCCCTTCCCGAGCCCACCCGCCCGAGCTTCCCCGGTTCCACCTGTCCCCTCCCTGGGCCCGCCGTCCCCTTGTTTCCTGAGCCCACCCGCGCCGGGGTGCAGGGAGGCACGCGGTGGCACGAGGCGATGCAGCACGAGCACGTGCACCTCCGCCCCCGCGGCTTGCGCGGCGAGCGCCTGACGGTGCGCCCACACACCCAGCACGGGATCGCTCTGGCGGGGGTAGAACTCCGCTACGACGGCGACCTTCACCAGCGTCGGTGGGTGAGGAGTGTGGTTTGGGCTTCGGCGGCTGTCAGGTGGGGCCGCTCGGCGAGCAGCGCGCGCGCCTCGGCGACGGCGGCGGCGCGCGAGTAAGCCTCGCCGGCGGGCGCCACGGAGTGGCGGATCGCGACGGCGTCGAGCACGCCGCAGCGCCAGCCGTGCTCGCGTGCGAGCGCCGCCCAGTACATGTCGAGGCCCCAGCCCATGCGCACGTCCGGGAATGGCAGCAGTGCCGGGAACGTGGCGCGGGCGAAGGCGGTGACGGGACCGATCTCGACGAACGGCGTCTGGCGGGCCACCGCGCCCGCGCGGCGGCGGGTGACGCGCCAGGCGGCGTGGGAGCGCGCACAGTGTGCCGGTTGCGCCAGCTGGAAGTCGAAGCGCTCGGCGAGGAACAGCAGGCGGTCGAGGAAGTGAGGGGGCAGCACCACGTCGTCGTCGACCGCCAGCAGCCAGTCGCAATCGTCGGCGGGGTGGGCGGCGAGCAGCCGGTTGAGGTTCTGAAACTTCCCGTGCTCGCCTGGCGGGCGGAGGTGGACCTCGACCTCGTGGCGAGAGCGCGCAAGCTCCGCGCGGATCGCGTCGGCCAACGCACGCCGCTCGGGGCGCTCGACGCCGAGTACCAGCACGCGCCGGCGCGCCGGTGAGCGGCGTGCGGCGCGATCGAGACGCCGGCGTCGGCCGCCGAGCAGCTCGCGGGCATCCACCCGGCGGTCGCGCAGCTCCCGCCGCGCCGCGTCGAGACCCCCGACGGTGCCGCTTTCCCCGGAGAGGAAGTCCTCGGTCGTGCTCCCGCCGGCTCCGGGTACGCTCCCTGTGGGGCTGGCGGCGGAGCGAATGGCGACGTCCTCGCGGGTGCGTGAGGAGCTCCGCTCGCCTCGGGTCTGTGAGCACCGTTCGCACACGCCCTGTTCGAGCCGACCGAGGCTGTGGGCGACCATCGTCAAACCGGCGGGGCAACGCCGGCGGACGACGTGGCCGAGGCAGCCGGCGAGCGTGCGTAGCTCGCGGCGCAGCGTCGGAGTCTCCCCGCGCCAAGCGTCGTAGCGGCGGCTGGCGCGCCCCCGGGCACGAGCCGCGCGGGCAAGCGGTCGCAGGCGCGCGTCGGCGGGCGAGCGCCGATGGCCGAGCGCCGCTGCGGCGACATACAGGATCGGTCCACCTACAGAAGCGGTGCCCGATGCGTCGTCTGGTGCCAGTGTGAGCCCGGGATCGGCGGATTCGGGCGCTGCCCGGTCCTCGCCGTGACCGTTGCGCGCGGTGGCGAGCAGCCGTTCCTGCCACTCCTGCTCGTCGCCGCCGTCCGCCAGCGTCGCGTTGAAGGGCCCGATCCGTTCCAGCGCCTCACGGCGTACGGTCATGTTGGCCCCCCAGGCGAAGCGCACGCGGTTGGTGTCCTCGGTTCCGAGGTCGAGCGAGGTGATCGGGGGCCCCTCGCGACCGCACGAGCGCCTGCTCCACCGTTGCTTGCCCTCCAGGCGCGGGCGGATGGGGCCGGTGAAGACCTGAGTGTTGGGATGCTCGCGGGCGGCTGTCAGCAGGGCTTGCAGCCATCCGGGGCCGACCTCGACGTCGTCGTCGACGAACACCACCAGCTCCCCGCGGGAGCGGGCGACACCGGTGTTGCGGGCGGCGTTCAGCCCGAGCGGTCGCGGGTGGGAGAGGTGGGCGGCGCCAAAGCGTTCGGCGAGCGCGCGGGTCGTCGGGGAGGGCCGGTCGTCCTCGACCACCAGCAGCTCGGCCCGGGCGGCGGCGGCCTGAGGGGCGATCGAGGCGAGTGCGACCCTCAGGTAGTCGGGGCGCGCACGGGTGGGGATGACGATCGAGGCGGTGGGGTCGGGGATCGAGGCGGTGGGGTCGGTGAGGTTCAAGATGCGAGTGTTCCGGATGCGAATAGTCGCAGTGAGAGTATTCGCATCGCGAACATGATCCTCTTCCTGCACAACCGCTATCGCGCGCCTGGGGGCGAGGAGCGCGTGGTGGACGACCTGATGTGGTTGGTGCGCGAGCGGATGGGCGAGCCCGCGGAGCTGCTGGCGCGGGGGCCGGCGGTGGGGGATCCCACCGCGGCCGTGGAGCGCGGCACCGTGACAGCGGGCCGCGCGCAGGCTGGCGCGGGGCTATTGCGTGGCGGCCTGCACCCGCGCGAGGTGGGAGATGCGGTGCGCCGCACCGAGGCGCGGGTGGTGCACGCGCACAACATCAACCCGACCTTCGGCTGGCGCGCGCTGGCGGCGGCGCGCGCCGCGGGGGCACGGGTTGTGGTGCACCTGCACCAGTACCGTTTGGTGTGCGCCGTCGGGGTGTGCTTCACCGAGGGAGAGGAGTGCACGCGCTGCCATGGGCGCAACACACTGCCAGGGGTGCTGCGCAACTGCCGCGGCAGCCGCGCCGAGGCGCTTGTGTACGGGGCGGGTTTGGCGTTGTGGCAGCGCCGCGTGGTGGAGCAGGCGGACGCGGTGGTCGTCCCCAGCGAGTTTGCGCGGGAGCGGTTGCGCGAGCTCGGGGCGTCGCTGCCGTGGGAGCGGGTGCACGTGCTGGCGCCGCCGGTGCGAGCGCTGGAGCGGGGCGAGCCCACCGCGAGGCGTTCACCGGCGGGGCATGGGGGCCACTCTCCCGCGGGGCACCCACGGGAGGCGAGTCACCCTCCCCCGGAGCCCCCATCGGACGGGTATGCGCTGGTGGTGGCACGTCGATCCCCCGAGAAGGGGATCGACGTGGCGATCGAGGCGTGCCGCCGAGTGGGCATCGCGCTGATCGTCGCGGGCGGGGGTGTGGACGGCGGCGCCGGTGTGCGCGAGAAGGAGCGTGCGGGGGTGAGCTTCGTGGGCCGCGTCGACGACGTGCGCCTGGCCGAGCTGCGGGCGGGGGCGGCGCTCGCGCTGGTGCCCTCGCGCTCGGCGGAGACCTTCGGTCTGGCCGCGGCGGAGGCGATGGCGGCCGGCCTGCCGGTGGCCGGGAGCCGTGTGGGCGCCCTGCCGGAGTTGCTGGAGGAGGAGGGAATGGCGCCCCCGGGCGACGCGGGCGCGCTGGCGGCGGCGATCGCGCGACTGCGGGCCGATCCCCGGGCGGGCGAGCGGGCGCTGGAGAGAGTCCGCGCGATATGCGCTCCGGAGGTCGTTGCGGGTAGGTTGGCGGAGGTGTACGAGGCGGCCACGGCGTCGTGAGGCTCACTGAGTGCTCGCGCCGGGACTGCCGGATTCGAGGGGCGTCTGGGCGCTTTGATCTCATGATCGTTACCAGTCGCCGCGTGTCGTCCCTAGACTACGCCCCGTCATGACGACCGTGGGCATCGTCGGGCTGGGCTACGTGGGGCTGCCGCTGGCGGTGGCGTTCGCGCAGGAGGGCTGCGAGGTGATCGCGGTCGATGTGGACGCGCGTAAGGTGAAGGCGATCGAAGCGGGGGTGTCCTACATCGAGGACGTCCCCTCTGGGCAACTGGCGAAGCTGGGGGCGCTGATCCATCCGAGCACGCGCTACGCGCGGCTGGCGAAGGCGGACGCGGTGCTGGTGTGCGTGCCGACGCCACTGACGCGCAACCGTGAGCCCGACCTCGGCCCGTTGCTGGATGCCACGCGGGGGCTGGGGGAGGTGCTGCAGGCGGGCCAACTGATCGTGCTGGAGTCGACGACGTACCCGGGCACCACTCGCGAGCGGATGCTGCCGATCCTCGAGGAGTCGGGATTGGCGGCGGGGCGGGACTTCCACCTCGCGTTCTCCCCCGAGCGCGTGGACCCCGGCCGCACGGACTTCACGCTGCGCAACACCCCGAAGGTGGTGGGCGGCCTGACGGAGGCGTGCGCGGAGCGTGCGCAGAGCCTGTACGGGCTGGTGTGCGACGAGATCGTTCCGGTCTCGAGCCCCGAGGCGGCGGAGCTGACGAAGCTGCTGGAGAACATCTTCCGTTCGGTGAACATCGCGCTGGTCAACGAACTGGCGATGCTCACCGACCGCATGGGGATCGACATCTGGGAGGTGGTGGACGCGGCCGCCACCAAGCCCTACGGCTTCATGCGCTTCGAGCCGGGCCCGGGGATGGGCGGGCACTGCCTACCGGTCGACCCCTTCTACCTGAGCTGGCGCGCGCGGGAGTTCGACATGGTGACGGAGTTCATCGAGCTGGCGGGGAAGGTCAACCAGCAGATGCCCTACCACTGCGTGATGAAGGTGGAGCGCGCCCTCAACGACGCGGGCCTGCCGGTGCGGGGTGCGCGGATCGCGGTGCTCGGCGTCAGCTACAAGCCGGGGGTGGGCGACGTGCGGGAATCGCCGGCGCTGAAGATCATCGCGCTGTTGGGGGCGCTGGGGGCGGAGCTGGCCTACCACGACCCCCACGTCCCCGAGCTGTCCGAGTTCGGCCTGCGCAGTGTGCCCCTGGAGGATGCGCTGCGCGACGCCGACCTCGCGCTGATCGTGACCGCCCACCCCACCGTCGACCATGCGCTGGCCGGGGAGCGCGCGCGGGTGGTGGTGGACCTGCGCGGGGTCACGCGGGGGGCGCCGGTGGCGAACGCAGTGCGGTTGTGAGCCTCACCCCCGACCCCCGCGCGCCGGGGCTGCTGCTCGGCAAGGGCGTGGAGATCGGCGCGGACGTGTCGTTCGGCGCCTACGTGGTGGTGCACGCCGGCACCGTGGTGGGCGCCGGTTGTGTGATCGAGGACCACGTGGTGCTCGGCAAGCGCCCGCGGTTGGCGCGTGGCTCCTCCGCGAAGGGGGAGGTGGGTTGCTTGGAGCTGGGCGAGCGGGTGACGGTGTGCGCGGGCGCAGTGGTGTTCGCGGGGGCCACGATCGGCAACGAGGCGATCCTGGGCGATCAGTCGTTCGTGCGCGAGCGCTCCCGGGTGGGCCCCAGCTCGGTGATCGGCAGGGGCAGCGTGGTTGACAACGACGTGCGGGTGGGCGCGCGCGTGAAAGTGCAGACGGGCGTGTACCTCACCGCCTTCACCGTGATCGAGGACGATGTGTTCGTCGGCCCGGGCGCGACCACGACCAACGACGACACGATGGCCCGCCACGACGACGCGACCCCCTTGCGCGGTGCCACCCTGCGCCGCGCCTGCCGCGTGGGCGGCGGCACGGTGCTGACCCCGGGCGTGGAGATCGGCGCGGAGGCGTTCATCGCCGCCGGTGCGGTCGTCACTCGCGACGTCCCCCCGGCGCCGTCGCGATGGGCGTCCCCGCCCGCGTCGTTCGCGAGGTCCCCGCCGAGGATCTGTTGGAGCGCTGGCGCTGACTGAGAGGGTGGTGCAGCCGGCCGGAGGCCGGCTGGCCGAAACGGGTCCGATTGGGGCGACACTCGCTCCGCCGAAGCCGGGGGACGCTCGCTTTTGCGAGCATCCCCATTTCGGCCAGCTTCCCCGAATCGACCAGCGCCGAAGGCGAGTGTCCTCCGGTTTTGGTCGGGCCCCCCGTTTTGGACCTCATTTGATCACCAAGATCTGCGGGTGGGTGGCGAGTAGCGTCTGTGTGAAGACGTAATCGAAGGTGCCGAATGCCAGGAACGAGGCGACGACGGCCTGGTTGACGGCGCGACCTACGCCCTCGGCCCCGCCGGAGACGGAGAGGCCCTTGTAGCAGCAGATAATCGAAATCATCGCCCCGTAGAGCGTGGCCTTCAGCACCGAGCCCCACATGTCGGTGGTGTCGGCGTTGGCGAACAGCGTGTTCCAGAACGGGCCGAGCGGGTAGCCGTTGACGATCTCGGCGAGGGCCCCGCCGAACAGGCCGAACAGGATCGCGTAGATGTTGAACAGGCCGGTGGCGAGCATCAGCGCGAGGAAGCGGGGGACGACGAGATTCTTGACAGGGTCGACGCCGAGCACCTGCAGCGCGTCGAGCTCCTCGCGGATCTTGCGCGCGCCGAGGTCGGCGGTGATCGCCGTGCCGGCGACCCCGCTGATGACGATCGCGGTCACAAACGGGCCGATCTCGCGGATCGCGGCGAGCACGAACAGCCCGCCGAGCCGGTCGAGGGAGCCGAACAGCGTCAGGAGGTTGGCGCCCTGCAGGCCGGGCGCGGCGTAGTTGATGCAGACGGTGGACACCATCAGTGGGAACCAGCAGAGGCGAAGTACGAACAGGAACTGGGAGACGAACTCGCCCCCATAGAGGTAGGGAGGTTGCAGCGCCGAGGAGACCGTCCTGCCGGCGAGCAGCATCATCTCGCCGACTTCCTCCAGCAGATTCGTGGGGTGCGCGAGCGCCCGTTTGGCGAGCGCCCGCCCCGACTGGCCGTCCCTCCCGGCTTCGATCGGTGCGACCCTGGGGTCAGGCGATCCAGGCTCAGTGGGCATTGCTAGCACCCGGGTCCCGCGTGGGTGTCATTGACACAGTGTACTAGTTCACTAGCAGACTAGGCAGAGGGGCGCGATGACCGCTACCGTAAAGGGGTGACTCGCGACGAGCCTGACATCGGGGGAGGGGGCCTGGATCTCACGATCGATCGCCGTGCGGAGGTGCCGATCGGCGTGCAGCTGGCGTGGGCGCTGCGCGCCCGCATCGACGACGGACGCCTCGCGACTGGGCAGCGCCTGCCGGGTCTGCGGGATCTGGCGCAGGCGCTGAAGATCAACGCCAACACGGTCCGCGCCGTCTACCAGCGCCTGGAGCACGAGGGCATGATCGAAAGCCAGCAGGGCAGCGGCACGTACGTCACCGCCACCGCGCACGAGCGCTCGGTGGCGGGCACGATCGCGGCGAGCGCCGCACAGGAGGCCCGCCGGACGGGTATCGACCCCCGCGAGGTCGCGGCCGCGCTGTATGTCGAGCCCGAGCACCATCCCGAACCCGCGGATCGGGCCGCGGAGCGCAGGCGCGTGCTGCGCGTTCAGATTGCGACCCTGGAGCAACTGCTGGTGAAGATCGAAGCCGAGCACCCCGAGCTCGTCCCGGTCTCACGCGCAACGGCGCCACCGCGACGGGCACTGCCAGAGGGCGGCCCGCGGCTGCTGGACGTTGACGAGCTGGAGCAGACCCAGACGCACCTCATCCGCCGGCTTGCCGCGTTGCAGGCCGCGTTGGACGAGCACCCGCGGGAGGGGTGGGTCGGAAGTGCGGAGCAGCTCGCCGAGCGGGCCCCCGAAGCGGAAGTGGAAGCCGAAGCGGGAGTGGCGACCGAAACGGCAACGACTACTGCGCCCAAGCGCGCCGCCCGGCGGCGGCGACCTCCTCGACCTGCGCCCGCGTGAGGGCGTCAGGAGGCAGCGCGCACGACACCGACAACCTCGTCGACCTGCGCGGCGGTGAGGACGGGGCTCATCGGAATCGCCAGGTGGGTGCGGGCGGCGTGGTCGGTCGCGGGCAGATCCACGCCGGCGCCCCACGCGCGCATCGCGACCTGGCGGTGGATGGGGGTGCGGTAGTAGGCCTTGTGACCGATGCCGGCGGCGGCGAGCGCCGCTTCCAGGGCCGGCGGGTCGGGGTGGCCGACCACGTAGAGGTGCCAGGCTGGCTCGGAGCCCGCGACGGGCTGCGGCAACTCGACCAGCTCGCCGAAACCGGCCTGCTCGTAGAGCGCGCCCGCGCGGCGGCGGCCGTCGGCCCACGTGTCGAGCAGGGGCAACTGCACGCGCAGGATCGCGGCCTGCAGCTCGTCGAGGCGTGAGTTGTAGCCCACCTGCTCGTAGGTGACCTTGTCGTGGGAGCCGTGGAAGCGAAGCGTGCGTGCGCGTTCGGCGATGCCGGGATCCGATGTGGTGATCGCGCCGCCGTCGCCGAAGCCCCCGAGGTTCTTGGAGGGAAAGAAGGAAAACGTGGCCGCCGTGCCGAGCGCCCCGGGGCGTGCTGTGGCCGCGTTGGACGGCTCGACAGCGGTCGTGGCCTCGCCGGCGCGCACGCGCGAGCCCGCGGACTGGGCGGCATCCTCGAGCACGGGCACGCCCAACGCCTCGATTTCGGCGACCGGGGCCACGTTACCGAACAGGTGTACGGCGATCACGGCCTTGGTGTGCGGGGTGAGCGCGGCGCGCACGGTGTCGGGGGTGACGCAGTAGGTGAGTGGATCGATGTCGCAGAACACCGGCGTGGCGCCCGTGGGGGGGATGGCCTCGGCGGAGGCGTAGAAGGTGAAGGAGGGCACCACCACCTCGTCGCCCGGGCCCACGCCCATCGCGCGCAGCGCAATCGTGAGGGCGTCGGTGCCGTTGGCGACACCGACGGCGTGGGCGGCCCCGCAGTAGGCGGCGAACTCGTGCTCGAAGGCGGACACCTCGGGGCCGAGGATGTAGCGCTCGGAGTCGAGCACCCGCTCGATCGCGGCGCGCAGCTCGCCGCGCAGCGGGGCGAGCGGGGAGGAGGTGTCGAACAGGGGGACGGCCATCGTGCGGACCCTAGTGGTGCGCGAGGTCGGCAGCGTCAGCTGTGGCCTCGCGCTCGCGCAGCCAGCGCACCGTGGCGGCGATGCCCTCCTCGACGCCGATCCGCGCCTCCCAGCCGAGCAGCGTGTGGGCCTTCTCGACCGAGGGCCAGCGCCGCGGCACGTCGACCGTGAACGAGGGGAGGTGCTCCAGCTCGAATGCCTCGGGGTCCTCGCCGCACGCTACCCACACGATCCGCGCGATCTCCGCGACCGACAGCTCGCGCGAAGCGGAGATGTTGAAGTCCTCGCACAGCCCCGCGGGGGAGCTCATCGCCACCACGACCCCGTCGGCGATGTCGTCGATGTGCGTGAGCGTGCGCGTCTGCTCCCCGGAGCCGAAGATCTGCAGCGGCCGCTGTCCGCAGAGCACCTTGCGGATCAGGTCGGGCACGGCGTGCGCGATGCCGGGCTCGGCGTCGGGCACCTCCCCGGGACCGTAGGCGTTGAAGGGGCGGCAGATCGTGTACGGCAGCCCATGCTCCTCGTGCGCGGCGCGGCAGTACACCTCGCCGGTGAGCTTGGAGAAGCCGTAGGCGGAGAGCGGGACGGGGCAGTCGGGCAGGTGGGCCTCCGTCGTCGGGTACTCGGTGGCGCGCTCGAACACCATCGAGGAGGAGACGTATGTGAAACGCTCGACCTCCACGTCCAAAGCGGCGCGCACGACCGCGTTGTAGAGCGCGGCGTTGACCTCCGTGAGGGTGTGCGGGAGGCGGTGGAAGTTGGCGATCCCGCCGACGATCGCGGCAAGGTGGATCACGTGCGAGCAGCCCTCCGTGGCCCGCCGCGCCTGCGCGAGCTCGCGCAGGTCGCCGGTGTGCACCTCGCACCCCTCGCGCATCCACTGCGGCGCGGGCCGCTGGTCGGAGACCCGCACCTCGTACGCGGGGTCGGCGAGCAGCCGGCGCACGACCGCGGCGCCGATCGTGCCGGCACCCCCTGTGACCAGTACCCGGCTCATATGCTCAGGTGCCTATCGCCAGGGGATCGTCCGCGCGTGCTGAGGGGGGTGTCGTCAGGGGATCGTCCGCGCGTGCTGAGGGGGGTGTCGTCAGGGGATCGTCCGCGTGCGTCGTGGGTGTCACGGTCGCCCGGGGGCTGGACCTCCTGTCCAGCCACGGTCGTTGGTGGGGCAGTGTCGGCTGGCTCGGCCCCTTGGGTCACGTGCGCGAGACTCACTGGCTGGGCGCTCCCAGCGCGGCGAGCTCGGCGGCATACGCAAATACCTGACCCGCACCCCAGCAGTTCCACGGGTCCACCACCAGGCACTCCTCGGCGGCGAGCGCGGCAATTGCCGCGAGCGTGCGGTGGTCGCGGAACTCTGAGTGGTTGGCGGTCACGACCACCACATCGGCACCCGCGAGCACCTCCTCCAGCGGCGCCGTGGGAGTGGCGACGTGTGGGTCGTGCACGGCAACGTCGGCCAGCTCGCGCTCGAGCAGCCGGATCAGCTTGTGCGCGAGCGAGTCGCGCTCGTCGTCGGTGTCGGCCTTGAAGGCGAGGCCGAGCACGGCGACCTTGCGGTTGGCGAGCGAGCCGAGGCGACGGCGCATCCCTTCGACCAGGAACAGCGGCACCGACTCGTTGACGCGCGAGACCGCGAGCAGCATCCCCGGCGCGGGGGAGCGCTCCTCGGAGAAGGTGAAGTCCTTGCGCAGGCACGTCCCGGCGGTGAGCCCCGGCTGGGCGAGGCCGCCGCGGGGGTAATCGCGGTTGACGAGGTCGATCACCTCGAACACGTTGGCGCCGTGGCGCTCGCAGTCCATCATCAGCAGGTTGGGCAGCGCGAAGTGCGTGTAGCGCAGGATGTTGGCCCAGATCTTCGCCAGCTCGGCCTGTACGGGCGTGGTGAACACGATCGGCGCGTCGAACACCCCGAACAGCTCCGCCGCCACTTCCCCGGAGCGGGCGCCGACGCCGCCGACGATGCAGGGCAGCGTGTCGATCTCCTCCAGGAAGCGCCCGGCCGCGATCCGCTCGGGGGCGTGCGCGACGAACACCTCCTCGCCGATGCGAAAGCCGCGGTGCTTTTCCAGGTAGCCCGCCACGAACTCCGTCGTGCCCGGCGCGACCGTGGAGCGCAGCACGAGTGAGTGCCCGGGCGCGAGCACCCCCAGGAGGTCGTCCAGCGCGGAGCGGATGTCGCGCATGTCGATCTCGATGTGCGAGAAGGAGGGGGTGCCGAGCGTGATCACGATGTGCCGCGCCTGGGCGGCATCGGCGACGCGCTCGGAGAGCTTCATCGAATGGACGCGCTCCAACAACTCCTGTGCGCCGGCCTCCTGAAAGGGCATCACGCCCTCGCGCAGAGCGCCCAGGCGTGCGGCGTCGTTGTCGATCCCGATCACGCGCAGTCCGCGGTCGGCGAACGAGAGCGCGAGCGGCAGGCCGACGCGGCCGAGGCCGATCACCGAGACATCCGCGGTGTGCTCAGGCGTGGTCACGGCGCCCAGGTTAGCTTCCACGCCCGAGTGAGCGCCCTTGGGCGGGTGGATCGTCGATGGGGGGCATGGTGTATGTAATGGATCTCCTCTCAGTGGCGCTCGCGCAGGTACTGTCGCGCAAAGCCCACCACGAAGCGGGGGTTGTAACGGGCGTAGCGCCGCCACAGCCGGCGCGGCTCGCGCGCGAGGCGGTAGGCCCACTCCAAGCCGTGCCGCTGCATCCACGGCGGCGCCTGCGGGACGAGGCCCGCGTGGAAGTCGAACGCGGCACCCACGCCGACGAGCAGCGGCGCGCGCAGGCGAGGGCGCATTCGCTGCATCCACTGCTCCTGCTTGGGCTGTCCGATGCCCACCCACACGACCTGCGCACCGCAGCCGTCGATCTCCGCGATCACGCTCCGCTCCTCCTCCGGGGTGAGCTCGCGGAAGGGAGGTGACCAGCCACCGGCGATCGTCAGGCCGGGGAAGCGCTCGCGCAGGCGGCGCTCGAGCAGCTCCAGGGCCTCGGGCGTGCGACCCCCGTAGAGGTAGATCGGCGTTCCGTCCCCCGCCGCGCGCGCGCAGAAGGCCGCCATCAGGTCGGGTCCGTAGATGCGCGTGGCGTCGCGGTGGCCGAGCAGGCGCAGCGCCCATACCAGCGGCATCCCGTCGGGCACGGCGAGCGTGGCATCCAGCGTGGCGGCCAGCGTGGCCGGCTGCTCGCGCGCGCTCATCACGAGGTTGACGGCGGCGGCCGTCACGTACCCGCGCTCTCCGATGGCGACCATCGCTTGCATCCAGTCGAGCACCTGCTCGTAGTCGGAGACCGCCAGCGGGATGCCGAGGATCTCCGCGCGAGGCGGCGGCGCGGGGATGGTCGATAGGGGGGGGGAGGCTATGGGCTGAAGATAGCCACTGCGGTGGCGTTTTCACTGTGTCGCAGGATTCCCTCAGATCGTAATCTCTGGCCATGAGTCCCTCGACGCTGCGTCGCTACCGAGCAGAGCGTCTGCTGCGCCAGGAGTTCGGGGGGCTGCGCGAGGAGGTGCTGCGGAGCGTGCGCAGACGCCTGCGCTCCCGAGGGGTCCACGTCGACGCGGGCGATCTGGAAGCGTGCTATGCCACGGCCTGGCAGGGCCTCTACGCCACGATTGCCTCGGGCGAAGAGGTTGCCAATCCAGCCGGCTGGTTGACTGTGGTGACGTTTCGACGGGCGATCGACGAGCATCGTTCCGCGGCCAGGCGGACGTCGGACGAGCCGGCCAGGCGGACGTCGGACGAGCAGATCCGCACCGAGCCCGACCTCGCGGCGGAGCTCGACGACCGCGCGCGGCTGCGCCAGCTGTTCGAGGCGCTGCGCGGCCGCCTGAGCGTGCGCGAGTGCGAAGCGGCGGCGCTCTGCTACCTGCAGGGCCTCACGCGCGCGCAGGCGGCCCAACAGATGGGGATCAGCGAGGCGCGCATGACGAAGCTGATGGAGGGTCGCGGTGCGGGCAGCCCGGGCGTGGCGGGCAAGGTGGGGGAGCTGCTGGAGGCGATCCGCGGCGGGCAGTGGTGCGAGCAGCAGGGCTCGCTGATGCGCGGCTTCGCGTTCGGCATCCTCGATCCCCGCGGCGAGCGCTACCGCCTCGCGCGTCTGCACCAGCGCGAGTGCCCGGCCTGCCGTGCCTACGTCCTCTCCCTGCGCGGTCTCGCGGCGGTGCTGCCGCCACTGCCGCTGCCGTGGGGGTTGGGATTCGGACGCCCGCCCACCCCGCACACCCCATCCTCACCCACCCACACCACGGCGGGTGCGAAGGCGGGGGCGGGGACCGGCGCCGGCGCGATCACCGCCTCGGGCGCTGCCGGCGCGGGCGGTGCCGCCGGTGGAGGCTGGCTGCTGGGCGGCTCGGTGGGCGCCAAGCTGGCGGTGGGTTGTGTGCTGGCGCTGAGCGTGGGATGTGTAGCTCTCACAGTGGCGCCCCACCATGCGGGAGCATCCCATCGAAGCCCTGCGCGCCGGCTGGCGAGTGCCTCTCTGGCGGACGACCCGGGCGCTGCGGCGGGGTCCCCAACTTTTGCCGGATCGACCGCTCTTGGTGGGCCGATCTCAGGGCGCTCCTCCACGAGGGTCGTTCCGCACGTCCCGCGCCCCTCGCCGATCGCGCGCGCCGCCGCGGTGCGGCGCGCGGCGGACAGGCACGCCCAGCAGGAGTTCGGTCTCGAACGGCCCGCCGCGACGACGGCCACCGCGAGCTCGTCGCCGCAGTCCGCGCCAGCCGCCGCACGCGCGGCTTCGGTTCAGCGGGCGGGCGCGACGAGCGCCGTGGCATCCACCTCGGAATCGGCTGCTGCGCCGACATCTACGCCGAGTGGGTCACCCCCCAGCCGCGCGGAAAGGGAGTTCGGGCCTGAATAGGCACCTCAGGGCTGCGGGAAGACTTTCGTGAGCAGCCTCAGCCCGAGCGGGTTGCCGCGGGGGCGCATGCGGCCGGTGGCCAGCGCGCGCAGGGGGTTGAGACGGGCGCCGATGATGTCGACGAAGTCCTGCCACGCGATCCGCAGACGCACGTCGGCGCCTGGCACCGCCCCCTCGGCGACGGCCGAGGAGCCATTTTCGACCGTGAGATGCCAGGTGGGGATGTCGGGATCGGTGAACTCCCACTGGATGACCGTGGGGCGGCGCAGCCTGTGGTTGGGGTTCACCTGGCGGCGCACCGTGTCGAACAGCAGCGCCACCGTTTCGGGGTCGCGCATCGAGGGGCCCTCGCGCACGCCGATCACCCCAGCCTGGGCGAGGCGCCGGCCGCGCTGGGAGAGCTCCAGCGGCGTGAGACCGGGGGGGAACAGCGGCGGGCCGGGCAGCGTCTCGGCCGGCATCCCGGCGGAGCGCAGCTTGGTCGTCAGCGAGTTGACGCCTTCGGGGCCGATACGGTCGAAGGAGTAGCCGAACACCGTCAGATAGCTCTCGTCCCAGCCGGGTGGCATCAGCACCTGGGCGGTGTAGCGGGTGACGTCGTGCAGGATGTGCGCGACCGCCTTGGGGACGCCCACGGGATCTTCGCGGCGCAGGTCGGCCAGCAGCTTGACGCCGAAGCCGATGTGGCGCTGCTCGTCGGCCTGGATGTTCTCCATCCCCGCGCGGAAGGCGGGCAGTTTGTCGCGCTCTTCGAGGTAGCTGCAGATCAGGTGCTGCCCGGGCTGGGCGAGCGTGCCCTCGATCACGATGTGGTACAGCGTGACCGCCGCGGCGAGTTTGGCGGGGGAGCGGTCGGCGCGCAGTTCGTCGGCCATCCGGTCGAGGCGCTCGAAGATCTTGCGAAAGCCGGGGCTGAGCTGCGGCTTGATCGCGTTCAGCCCACTCGCCATCGAGCCGTCGCCGATCCCGGCGACCTCGTGCATGAAGCGCTTGAAGAACACCGCGTGGCGCGCCTCGTCGACCTGCTGGGTGGTGAGGAAGTACTTCTGCTCCTCGCGCGGGGCGGCGTCGATGTAGGGTGAGAGATTGTCGGCGACCGCGTCCTCGCCCCAGAAGAACAGCGCGTAGTTCCAGATTGCGGCGGTGCGCTCGAACTCGGAGAACTCCTCCCGCCACTGCCGCGCATCCTCGGTGAAGTCGAGCTCGGTCGCCTTCCAGTTGCCGCGCTCCCAGCGGGCGTAGAGGTCTTCGTAGGAGATCGCGTCGGTGGGGAGGCTGCCCACCGATTGAAGATCGGCCAGCTCGCTGGAGATTGTGGCCTGCTCGGTTGTTGCCATCGGGTCTGCTCCTCGGTTTGGGCCCTGGTGAGCTCGGTTTGGTGTGGCGGCTCGCGGTCCCCCGGGGCTGCCGGGGCCTGGTCATCCTGCAGGCGCTGGCGGCAACCCGCGCGGGGCTGGCAGCCGGCCAAACGAATAACGAACGTTATCGCAATAGCAAACGCTCCGTCAAGTAGGATTTGCGCCATGACCACGGCGCGCCTGACACGCGAGCAGAGCAAGGCACTCACCCGCGAACGGCTGCTGCTGGCGGCGCGCACGGTGTTTGCGCGTCGTGGTTTCCACGGTGCTTCGGTCGAGGAGATCGCCGCCGAGGGCGGCTACTCGACGGGCGCGTTGTACTCCAACTTCAGCGGTAAGGAAGACCTCTTTCTGGCGATGATGGATCGCGAGATCGACGCGCACGCGCGCGAGATCGAGGAGGCGGTGCGCGAGCGCACGTCGGTGGATGAGCGCGCGCGCGGCGGCGCCGAGCGGTGGATGGCGATGATCGACCGCGAGCCCGAGTTGTTGTTGCTGTTCGTCGAGTTCTGGGCTTATGCCGCCCGTGACGAGGGCGTGCGCCACCACGTGGCCGCCAGTTTCGCCCGTGCCCGCGCGACGCTGACACGTCTGATCGCCAACGGCGCGCGTGACTTCGAGTTGGAGTTGACGCTCCCGGCGGAGCAGCTGGCGATCGCGGTCGACGCGCTCGCCGACGGGATCGCGCGCCAGCGGATGGCCGACCCCGATGCCGTCCCGGACGAGCTGATGGGCCGGGTGCTCTCGCTGCTGCTGGCGGGCGCCACGCGCCCGGCGTCTCCGTAAGTGCTTGTGTCCCGAGTTGGGACACTAGGCTCTCACCCTGGATGATGTCGAGGCTGATTGCGCCCCTGCGCGCGGCCCCCGCCACGGTGCCCGCCCTCGGCGCGCTTGCGCTGATGGTGGTGTGGGCCTCCGACCAGGCCGGCTATCCGCTCACCCACTGGGCGCCGGGTGGGCTGATCGTGCTCGCGCTGCTGGCCGTCGCGCTGCTGGTGGTGCGCCCGCGCTGGGCGGGGTGGGCGGGGATTCCCATTCCCGTGCGGATCGCGGTGGCCTGCCTGGCCGCCTATACCGCGCTCAGCTTCCTCTCGATCCTGTGGGCCGGCGTGCCCGGCGACGCCTGGGAAGGAGCCAACCGCACGCTGCTCTACCTGCTGGTGTTCGCTCTGTTCGCCTGCTGGGCGCAGACCGGCGCAACGGCGGCGCTGCTGCTTTGCGTATGGACGCTCGCGATGGTTGGGGTGGGGCTGTTCGTGCTGCTGCACCTCCATGCCGCCGCCGGCGCGGCCCACCTGATCGCGCTGCTCCCGGGGGGCCGACTGGTGTACCCGGCGGGGTACGTCAACGCCGACGCGGCGCAGTGGCTGATGGCGTGCTGGCCGGCGTTGCTACTGGCGCGCGAGCGGCGGCTGCCGTGGTGGCTGCGGGGGGCGCTGGCGGGCGGCGCGGTGCTGCTCGCCGAGGTTGCGCTGCTCAGCCAGAGCCGCGGCTCGGTGTACGCCGAGCCGGTGATGCTGGTGCTGGTGTTCGCGCTGCTGCCAGGCCGCGTGCGCACGTTCGCGCTGCTGGTGCCCGTCGCGGCGGGGATCGCGGCCGCCGCGCCGGCGGTGCTGCGCGTGGGCGAACGGGTCGGCGCGCTGGAAGGCGCGCACGGCGGGGTCGCCCCGCACGGCCCAGCTGCCCTGCGCAGTGCCACGGCCGCGGTCCACACCGCCGTGGCGGCGACGCTGCTCAGCGCGCTCGCGGTCGCCGCGATGGTGGCGGTGGGCGCGGCGCTCGAGCGCCGGCGCACGCTCTCGCCAGCGGTGGCCGCGCGGGTGCACCGGGGCGTGGCCGCGGCGGCGGTGGCCCTGCTGGTGGCGCTGTTGGCCGGCGGCTGGGCGGTGGCGGGCAACCCGGTGGCGAGAGCGCGCCACGCGTGGGACACGTTCAAGAGCCCCAAGGGCTACGCCGCCAACAGCGTCACGGGCAGCCGTCTCGCCAGCGGGTTGGGCTCAAGTCGCTACGACTTCTACCGCGTGGCGCTCGACGAATTCGCCGCGCATCCCCTGGTGGGGATCGGGACCGACAACTTCGCCGAGCCCTACCTCGCCCACGGGCGCTCCACCGAGACTCCGCGCTACCCGCACAGCGTGGAGCTGCGCACGCTCGTGCAGACGGGGCTGGTGGGAGCGCTGCTGGCGATGGTCGGCTTGGGTGCGGCGCTGCTGGCGGCCTGGCGGGCGCTCGCGCGCCACCCCGACCCGCTCGCACGGGCGGTCGCCGCGGCCGCGCTCGCGGGTTTCGCCTACTGGGCTGTGCATGGCTCGTTCGACTGGTTCTGGGAGTTTGCCGGCCTGGGGGCCCCGGCTTTCGCGCTGCTCGGTCTCGCCTGTGCGCTCGCGCCGCGGTCGACCGTCGCGGAGGACTCTCCAAAGGGTGGAGACCCAGGGGCTATGCCCTCGTTTTCGGACCCAAGCCAATCGATGCCGTCCGAGGCACCGTCGCCCGCGGGCCGTCTCTCGCAGGCCCCCACTCGCGGCCGCCCGCGGCGATGGCCGATCCCGCTGGGCGCCCTTGCCGCGCTCGCGGCGATCGTCTCCTTCACCGCCCCTTGGTTGAGCAGCCTCGAGGTCGAGAGCGCCGCGCGCGTGTGGGTGCGCTCGCCCGCACAGGCATACGCCCGCCTCCACCACGCCGCGCGACTGAACCCCCTGAGCGACGAACCGTATGTGGTCGCCGGCAGCATCGCGCTGCGTCTGGGCGAATATGTGCGCGCCGACCACGAGTTTGCGCTGGCGCTCGCGCGCACCCCGGGCGACGCCTACGCGACGCTCGAGCGGGGGGCGATCGCCTCCGCGCGTGGCGATCGCCGCGAAGCGCTCGTGCTGCTCGAACGGGCGGTGCGACTTGCTCCGCGCGATCCGCTCACGGGCGCCGCGCTCGCGGTGGCACGCGGCGGCAACCGGGTGGACGTCGGAGAACTGAACCTCGCAATCCTCCACAACGCTCAGCAATTCTCATGATATGAATGAACGTTGAGTGAAATTACGGACCAGAAACACGGCTTTTCGCTCGACATCAACTGCAAGTTCGCTAGTTTGTGTGCTGTACCCGACCGATTTGCCGACCGCCACGCTGTGGCGGCGATGGACTCCGAGCACGGCGTGCATCAGGTGGCCAGGCGACGGCGGGCGATAGCTGAGGCAAGGAGAGTGACCACGTCACTCGACGCCGAAAGGACCCCCAAGGTTGGGAAGTATGAGACGCAACTGCATAATCCTTGGCCCGCTGGCTCTGCTGGCGCTTCTCGCCGCCCCCGCACCCGCCGCGCTCGCCGGCGGGCCGCTGCTCAGCGGCTACGGTGGCCCCGGCGCGGGTGCCCAGGCGATCATCGGCGGGACACTGCTGAACGGGCCCAGGGGGGGCTCCGGCGGCGGTTCGGGCGGTAGTGCTGGCGGCTCCGCTTCCTTCGGCGCGGCCGCTTCCCTCTCCTCCTCCTCCGCGACGAGTGCAAGCCACCTTGCAGCCGGTGGCCGTGACGGGCAGGACGCGAGCCGGGCCTTCGGCGGTCCGGGTGCCGGGCGCTCCCGCCGGCACGGCAGCGGGAGGGGTGCCGGGGACGGCGGGGCATCCCCTGGGAGCACTGGCGCACACTCGAGCTCGTCGCACCTGGGAGTGGCCTCCATGGCCGCCTCGGTGAGCGCGGGAGCTTCGTGGTTCACCGGCGGCGACCTGCTGGCACTGGTGCTGGCGGCCGGTGTGTTGGCGCTCGTTACGGCTGCCACCGTGCGTTTGTCGGGTATAGGCGCTCATCATGAGTAGACAGCAGGGACTCGCACGCAAATCGCGACGGCCAAGGATGCCCTCTCGCACATGAACGGACCTCGTCTCACCCAGCAAACGACCGCACCGAGCCTGCCGCTCACCCGGCACCCGGCCGCCCGCCCGGCTCCGGGGCCGCGCGCTGCCCACAGCGGGATCTTCCATGGGCCGCTGCAGCTGCTGCTCGAGGAGCCCGGCTGGAACGTGCTGGTGCCGACGATCGACCTCGCGACGCTGTGCCTCGCGGTGGTGCTCGCGCTCGGCGGCGTCCACGCCACCCTACATCTCTCGGTTACCGCCGCGCCGCTGCTGGCGCTGCCGCCGCTGACGCTGCTGGCGCTCTACCTGCGCGGGCTCTACCGCACCCGTCTGCGCGCGCTGGTGCTTGACGGGCTGGCGCCCGCCGTGAGTGCGGTGTCGGTCGCGGGGATGGCGGTCGCGGCGATCGGGTTGCTCGCCAACGGGCGGATCCCCGACCAGTCGGAGTGGGTGGCGGCGTGGCTGCTCTCGCTGGCGACACTCGCGGTCGGCCGTGCGGCGCTCGCGCTGGCGCAGCGGTGGGCGCGCAGCCGCCGCCTGGTGGGCCGGCCGGTGCTGATCGTCGGCGCCGGCCTGGTCGGCGCGCAGGTGGCGCGCCGGCTGGAAGACCATCCCGAGTATGGCCTCTACCCGGCGGGCTTTCTCGACAACGACCCGCGGTCGCTTGCGGAAGTGGGTGGCCGTGACGTGCCGGTGCTGGGCAGCACCGAGGATCTCGACGAAGTCGTACGACACACGCACACGCGCAACCTGATTGTCGCCTTCTCCTCGGTCGCCGACGCGCAGGTCAGCCGCCTGATCCAGCGCTGCCAGGAGCTCGGCGTGGAGGTGTCGGTGGTGCCGCGCATGTTCGACACGATCAACAACCGCGTCGGCTACGACACCGTCGGTGGACTGCCGTTGCTCTCCTTCACCACGGTCAACCCGAAGGGCGTGCAGTTCGCGCTCAAGCACGCCTTCGACCGCGTGTTCGCGGCCGCGCTGCTGCTGCTGCTTTCCCCGGTGCTGGCGCTCACGGCGCTGGCGGTGCGTCTCACCTCGCCCGGCCCGATCCTCTTCCGCCAGCGCCGCGTCGGCCGCGATGGCACGCTGTTCGACCTCTACAAGTTCCGCTCGATGCGTGTGGGGTACCCCGAGCTCGAGCTGAGCGAGGATGATGAGCGGGCGCTGCTGATGCCTGGTGGGGACATCGCCCCCGGTGGGGTGGAGGGGCAGGATCGTCGCACCCCCATCGGCCGTTTCCTGCGACGCACCTCACTGGACGAGCTGCCCCAGTTCTTCAACGTGCTGCGCGGCGAGATGAGCGTGATCGGTCCTCGCCCCGAGCGTCCGGAGTTCGTGGAGGTGTTCCGCCAGGATGTGACTCGCTACGGCGACCGCCACCGCGTGAAGTCGGGGATCACCGGCTGGGCTCAGGTGCACGGCCTGCGCGGGCAGACCTCACTGGCCGAACGTGTGGAGTGGGACAACTACTACATCGCCCACTGGTCGCTGGCGCTCGACCTGAAGATCCTCGCGCTCACGTTTGGGGCGCTGCTGCACAACACGGAGTGAGCACTCCGTCGTCCCTCGCACCCATGACTCGCCGAGGGTCCTCAAGCCGGCGGGAGGATTTCTTCGTCGTAGCTCCACCGAGCGAAGTCGGTGACGTAGCGGTCGAGCTCATTCACGAGCATCAGAACTCCCTCGTGCACCGTCTTCCAGTTGGCGGGCGGGTAGGCATGAGCGAGGGCATCGCGCATCTCCTTGGCCTCCTGTAGTTGCTCTGCTGAATCGTGCGAAATGATGCCGAGCGCGGCGAGCCGTTCCCAAGGGTGGCCCGGGGACTTGTCCACCACGCCGAGGCGTTGCCCCTCGGCAAGCCCGCGTGCGGCCAGCTCATGCAGCCAGTTGATCAGCACCTCGTACTGGCGCTCAACGACAGCGACCTTGTTGCGCTCATGTGCGTCCGTCGAATACGCAGCGGCAAGGAACTGGTCCTTCCCAAAGCCCGGCTCGAACGCCTCGATCGCCGCGAGAAGTTGCTCGCGGGCGCCAGGGATCTGCTGGAGGATGGTGTTGATCCGTCGCTGACTCTTGGATGCGTGTGGTTCGCTCACGCCTGCGTCAAACGCTCCCTGGCGGCCGCAACCGCAGCGCGCGCCCGGGTGGCGATCAGCTCGTCTTCACGAGCCCCCGCCGCAAGGATCTCATCGCGGCGCTGCTGGAGGCCACCCCAGAGATCGTCGCGGTCGATCAGCACACGCCCCTCGCGCAGGACGTCGGCGAGCAGTGAGGGTTGAGCTTCGGCCTGCTCCAACAGGACGACGTCCACCGGTGTGCCCAACGCGCGACGCAGACGGATGCGCAGGCCCGCCTGGGTCGTCCACACGGGGCGACGATGGACGATCAGCAGGTCGACGTCCGACGTTGGCGTGTCCTCGCCGGTGGCGGTCGAGCCGAAGAGCACCGCCAGGCGCACTTCGCGCTCCGTGCGTAGCGCGGTCATCAGCTTGCTGAGCAGCGCCCAGTGATCGCGCAGGTAGGCACCTTCCGCGTGCGAGAGCTCGAGCTGCCCGCGAACGATGCGGCGACCGTGCAGCAGGCCGCGGCTGAGGTGGCGGCGCAGGGTGCGCTCGCTGCAGCCCACCTCCGTCGCCGATCGAGCCAGCATCGATCCCATGCGTCCAGAGTATCAATTGGTATGTCAAAACACACATTTGGTGTGTCCGGATCCTGTTCCGATGTGTCCAAGACGGCACCGCACGCCATCCGTCACCATCAAAGCCCGAAGACGCGCCTCAGATACTGCGGTGCGCGTCCGTGCCGCTGCCCTGCCAGTACTGGTAGACGCGCACGGTCAAACCGTGTGTTCCGAGCGCCCGGGGCAGCGGGACCGTGTAGCGGTTGAAGCGGTTGAGCGTGAACAGCGCCTTGTAGCGCAGCACGGTGCCCTGGAAGGCTTCGAGCTGCATGTAGTCGCCGACGGGGCCTTCGCCCTTGGCGATAACGCCGCCGTGGCGGCGGCTGAGGCGCAGAGTCACCCTAGTGGGGCTGCCGAAGGGGTTGGCGAGGACGCGGGAGAGCGCCGCGAAGGCCGGCTTGTGCCCGCCCCTGGTGTTCAGCACGCCGAAATTTTCGCGGGGGGAGTCCTGCAGCTTGTAGAGCACCGCCGCCGCCACATAGGGGGTGCGCGCCAGCGAGCGGTAGAGGTTGGTGATGTTGGCGGCCTGCACCGCCGAGCTGACGCACCCCTGTTCCTGCTGGACCTTCTGCTGTGGCCAGCAGCTGCTCCAGCCGAACTCGTCCAGCCACAACGGCGTGTTGTCGCCACCCGCGAGCTGGGTTTCGTGAATCGCCCGCAGCGAGCCGAGTGTGAGCGTGTAGAAGTGCACCGCCAGCCCGTCGTAGTAGCCCTTGATGCCAGCCGCGTAAAGCGCGCGCAGGAAGACGCCGTTGGAGCCCACGAGCGAGCCGGCGAGCACCTTCACATTGGGGTTGGCCTGCTTGATCGCGGGGTAGGCGGCACGCAGCACGGCGGCGTAGTGCTGCGGTTTTTCCGGCCCCGCGAAGTAGGCTTCGTTGGCTTGGTCGGGCTCGTTCCAGATCTCGATCGCCGCCAGGCGTGTGCCGTAGCGCGTGGCGAGGTAGGCGACGAAAGCGGCATACGCGGAGGGTTCGCGTGGGGGCCAGGCGTTGGCCGTGGTCATCCGACCAGCCACACACTTATGCAGCAGGGACGCCGGAGCGGAGGAGGCCCAACACGGTGCGCTGTCGGCGGTGGCGATCACCTGGATGCCGTCTTTCGCGGCGTCGCCCACAAGGCGGTCGAGGTAGGCGAGGGCGTTGGGTTCGATCTGGCCCGGGGCATTGGGCTCGAGTGAGGACCACGGGACTTCGACGCGCACGAGCTTCGCTCGCAGTGCGTGCGCTCGTGCGATTTCCCGACCTGCCATCGCGAGGGGGAGGTCGCCGGCAACGCCCGCGACGTTCACGCCCCCGAGAGAGGCGGCGAAGGGGGTGTGCGCCCCCGCTGTGCGTCCAGCCTCGCCGCTCGGCGCCAGCCAAGCGGCCACGCACAGGCAAAGCAGTAGTAGGGCGGCGAGTTTTCTTGGTAGGCGTCCAGCCATGAGCTTGCTATCGGCATCCTGCCACCCCTACACGATAGTTGCCCCCAGTAGGGTTGCCCCCGGTACGCTGTCGGCCATGTCCCCCACATGGATCTGGATGCAGATCGCGATCGTGGTGTTTGTGGTGATCGGGATGATCATCGCGATCACCAAGCTGGTGTAGTCGGCTTACCGCCTGGTGTAGTCGGCTTACCGCCTGGTGTAGTCGGCTTACCGCCGCAGGTGCAGCCACCGGCGCGGGTGTGGGGTCTGGGTCTCGATGTCACGCACGACCACCTCCGGGCGGGGCGGGATCTCTCCACCGTCGAGGATCGCGCGCGGCACCGCCTCGGTCAGCCACTGTGTCAGCGGGGCCAGCCCCACCGCCTCCAGCTCCGCGGCGATCGCGGGGGGCCGATCGATGTGATCGTGCGCATCGGAGGCCACGTTGTGCAGCAGCCCGTCGCGCGCGAGCTCGAGCGCGAAGCGACGTGCCTCGCCACCGAAGCGTCCGCCGAAGGAGCCGGCGGTGACCGACGTGAGGAACCCCTCTCGCACCAGCCGCTCGAGCAGGCGCCGGTCGCGTTGAAAGGTGGGGCAGCGCTCGGGATGGGCCACCACGACGCGCCGCCCGTCGCGGCCCAGCCTCAGCATGAGCTCGTCGAGGTGGGGAGCGACCGGGGTGAAGGGCGGCTCCATCAGCAGCCATTCTCCCGCCCCGAGTGTGAGGCGTCCCAATTCCCTCGACTCGATCTCGGCGATCTGCGTCAGCGCGACCTCGGCGCCGGTGCGCACTTGGAGTGGCGCTCCCTCGGTGCTCAACACCCCCTCGGTGGCCAGGCTGGCGTTCAGCTCCCCCACCAGCCGAGCGATCGTATCCGCGTCGTTGCGGTAGCGCCAGCTGATGTGCGGGGTGGCCACCAGCACCTGCGTCCCACCGGCCGCGGCGGCGCGTGCGAGCGCGAGTGAGCCCTCGATCGTGGTGGGACCGTCGTCGATCCCGGGCAGCACGTGGCAGTGCAGGTCGATCATGGGCAGTGCAGGTCAATCATGGGGTGTCGTGAACCTTAAGGCAGCCCCGGATATGATCGAGCCGGCCGCAGTGCCGTTCAGCTTTACTACACACAAGCAGGCGAGGAGTGGGAGTCATGTTCAAATCGATCGTGGTTGGCACCGACGGCTCCGAGACGGCCGGTGAGGCAGTGCGCCAGGCGGGCGACCTGGCTCGTGCGCTGGGCGCGACGCTCGAGATCGTGAGTGCCTACGAGCCGGTGCCGGCTGGACGTCTGCGCTCGGAACGGCGCGACGCCCCGGAGGACCTGCAGTGGGCGATCAACCCCCGCGAGGACGTGGACGCCGCGCTCGAGGCCGCGGCGGCACCGGTGCGCGAGGCGGGCGTCGAGGTCAACGTCTACGCCCGCCAGGGCGACCCCGCCGACGCGATCCTCGACGTCGCCGAGGAGCGCGGCGCGGATCTGATCGTGGTCGGCAACAAGGGTATGAGCGGAGCCAAGCGCTTCCTGCTGGGTTCGGTGCCCAACCGGGTCTCCCATCACGCGCCCTGCTCGGTGCTGATCATCAGGACGACCTGACGGCTCTCCTCACCCTCGCGACACAGCGCCTTCGATCAACGCGGCAGCCCGATCTGCCTCCAGGTCGGGTCCCAGTCCGGGGATCTCGGGCCGCAGAGTGCGCGGCAGTAAGTGTCGCAGTAGACGTGACCGCCGTCCAAACGGAACGACCGCGTCGACGATGCGCACCTGCCGCTCGACCTCCAGGGCGCGGATCACCGTCAGGGGGCTGATCTGGCGCACGCCTCGCCGTGGGACGCCGGCGGGCTTGGCAACTGTCCGAGAGCTCCTCAGGCGTGGATCCTCGTCATCCGACCTCGTCTGGTCGGATGGTGGTTCCTCGAAGATCAACGCCACGTCGACTCCGTGTGGTTGCAGCGCGCTCAACCAGCGCACAGCGCTCTCGGTGGGGCGGCCGCGGTCGGCTACGGCGACGATCCGCGCGGGACCGGCCCGCCGGGGCCCGAAGTGCCCACTGCCATCGCCGCCGCCGCTGCGGGCGGGCGGGCGCCTGCCATCGCCGCCGCTGCTGGCGGGCGCGCGCGCGCTGTCGCGGCGTAGCAATACGAAGATCCACACCAGCGCGTCGGAGCTCACGTCGAGTGAGATCTTCAACAGCCCGCGCCAGCCGTCGCGCCAGCCGCCCTCCACCACCGTGCGGTAGCCGAGCTTGGCGGCGGGCCGCAGAACGACTCCCTTCAGGTAGGGGCGGATGGAGTGAGGCCGTGGGATCTGCCGGCTTTCCAGCCGGGCATAGCTCCAGGTGTCGCGCAGCGCCTCGCGCAGCGTGGCGGCGAGCTCGTGTTCGAGATCGCCGTCGAGGATCGCGGGCAGCTCACGGAGCTCCAGGCCCTCGTGCACGGTGAGTGACTCGTCGTGTCGGTAGGCCCCGCGCCGGAACAGTCGCGAGCGGTAGGCGGGGTACTTGGCCGACGGTCCGAGCGGGCCGCCGAGGAAGCGGTTGCGCAACGCGCAGACAGCGATGCCCACGTCCTCCGGCGGCCGATCGAGCAGCGCCTCGATACTGGTGCGTAGCGCCGGCGAGACACGCTCGTCGGCGTCGACCTCGAGGATCCATTCGCCGCGGGCGGCGTCGATTGCCACATTGCGCTGGATCGCGAAGCCGCGCCAGAGGCTCTCGATCACCTGTGCTCCGGTTTCGCGGGCCAACTTCACCGTGTCGTCGGTGGAGCCGCCGTCGACGACGATCACCTCGTCGCAGAAGGCAACGCTGGCAAGTGCCGCCGGCAGGCGCTCGTGCTCGTCCTGGACGATCAGGCATGCTGAAATGCGTGTTCGGGTCATCCGCGGGGAGCTATGTCCCAAGCAACTCGCGTCGCGCGAAGGCGAGCTTGATCGTGGGGCGCATCCCGATCAGCTCGAAGCCCCGCGCATCCAACTGCTGGATCAATCGCCGCGCTTCGCGCGGGCCGCGGTTGTGGTGGACCTGAAAGGCGAGCGCCTTGACCCCGAGCGCGTCGAGGTCGAGCTGTGGGACGAGCTCGTACTCGGCGCCCTCGAGGTCGAACTTGAGCAGGTCGATGTGCGAGTGGCCGAGCTCGCGGGTGAGACTGGCGAGCGTGCGTGCGGGAACCTCGATGAACTGGTCGGTTTCGAAGAGGTTGGCGCTGGAGAGCGCAAGGCCGTCGGGGTGGTGCGTGCGCTGCATGCGTATGACCCCGTCGTGGGTGGCCAGCGCTGCCCGGTAGATCGCGAAGCGGGGCTCGTCGGCGGTGGTGGCCCGCGCCTCCTCGACGTATTGCTCGACGGGCTCCACGCTCTGCACGCGCACGTCGAAGCGTTTGATCAGCTCGAGGTCGAAGGAGATGTCGTTGCCGGCGCCGACGCAGTAGCAGATCCATCCGGGTTCGATCAGGGCCGTGGGCACCATCCAGCCCCCGTATGCCGAGCCGAACGAGACCGGCTGGCCGCGCCCGCTGACAGGCGTGCGTTCCATGCGCCACTCAAACCAGCGGCGTGCGATCCCTGAGCGAACCTTGGCGGGACGCAGCTTGGAGAGTGTCAGCTTGGATTCCATACCTACCGATCTCTCATCTCTCCGCGATGGGCCAACGGCTTGCGAGGCGGCGCCGACGGTCCATGATCGGGGATGATACGGCGCTGATGAAGATCGTGAGCGTGATGACGACCGACTCCAGCGGCGGCGCGGAGTTCGCGGCGGTGGAGATGCTCGACGCCTTACGCGAGCGCGGGCACGACGTGGCGATGCTCACCGACATGGCGGGGATGGGGCGCGACACCGGCGTACCGGTGCTTCCAATCGACATCGGCCCAAAGCTTTCAAGGCGCTCGTGGGTGAACCTGACGACGAGGTGGCCGCTCTTGGCGTGGCGGCTGCGGCGGGCGCTCGCGGCGCAGGAGCCCTATGACGCGTTGCTGCTGCACTACAAGAAGGAGCAGTTGCTGGCGCTCACACTCCCCGCGCATGCGCGGCGCACGGTGGTGTGGGCGGAGTGGGGCAAGGTCCCATACCAGCTGCACACCGGCATTCCGGGGCGCCTCTACCTGGCTGCCGGGAAGCAGGCTCGCCTCGTGATGTGCGTTTCGCAGGGGACGCTCGAATCGGTGCGCTCGCTGGGCGTGGACCCGGCCAAGCTGGTGGTCGTCCCCAACGTGCTGCGCACCGAGGAGATCCGCTTCAGCGAGCAGGGACGCGCGCGGGTGCGCGGCGAGCTGGGCATCCCCGCGGACGCGTTCGTGGTGGGCTGCATCTCGCGCTTTCACCCCAAGAAGCGCAACGACGTGGTGGTGGCGGCCGTGCGCGAACTGGATGATCCACGCGTGCACCTGATTCTCGCCGGCGACGGGGAGGCAGAGGCGCAGCTGCGCGCGCTGGCGGCGCCGCTCGGGGAGCGGGCGCACTTCATCCCCACTCCGGGAAGAGAGGTGCCCGAGGTGCTGTCGGCGTTTGACGTGTCGGTGTTCTGCCCGAGCCCCACGGAGGGCGCCCCACGGGCGGTGATCCTCGGCATGCTGGCATCGCGTCCGTGTCTGTCCACCGGTGCGGAGGGGGTGGCGGACATGATCGCCCCGGAGTTTGGGGGCATCGCCTCGCCCGAGAACCAGCCGGCCTCGTTGCGGGCGCTGTTGGAGCGCTACATCGGAGACCCACAGCGGGTGGAGCGCGAGGGTGCCGCGGCGCGCGAGCACGCCGAGCGAACCTACGCCGCGCCGGTGGTGGCGGCGGAGATCGAGCGCCTGCTGGAAGAGGCGCTGCGAGGGTGAGCACGCTGACGGCGCACATGGTGGCAGGAGCGGCGCGGGTCTGCACGGCGGCGGCTGAGAGAGGTGTCGCGGGCATGAGGCGGCAAGCAAGGGCGCTGCGCACATGAAACGCGCGGTGATCCTCGCGGGCGGCAAAGGAACACGATTGCGTCCCTACACCACCGTGCTGCCCAAGCCGCTGATGCCGATTGGGGATCGCCCGGTGCTGGACATCGTGGTGCGTCAGCTGAAGGCGCACGGCTTTGAGCGGATCACGATCGCAACCGGTTACCTGGCGGAGTTGATCGAGGCGTTCTTTCGCGACGGCTCGGCGTACGGCATCCCAATCGACTACCACCGCGAGCAGGAGCCGCTCGGGACGGTGGGCGCGCTTGCGCTGATCGATGGCGCGCGGGACGGCGACGTGCTGGTGATGAACGGGGACGTGCTCACCGACATCGACTACGGCGGGCTGCTCGAGCGCCACCGCGCGAGCGATGCCGCGGCGACGATTGCCACCAAGACGCGCCACGTGCAGATCTCACTCGGCGTGCTGCGCTTTGGTGACGACGGCGACCCGACCCTTCTGACCGGGTATGACGAGAAGCCGGCGATCGACTACACCGCGAGCATGGGCGTCTACTGTTTCGCGCCGCGAGCGCTCGCGCACATCGTCCCAGGGGAGCGGCTGGACTTCCCCGATCTGGTGCTGCGACTGATCGCGGCGGGGGAGGTGGTGCGCGCGTGGCCGAGCGAGGACTACTGGCTGGACATCGGCCGCCACGACGACTACGAGCAGGCACAGGAGGAGTTTGAGAGCGTGCGCGAGCGACTGATCCCGCCGGAGAGCTGAGCCAGAAGTCCGGGCTAGGAGAGCGCTGCGCGCACCATCTGCACGACCATCCTGAGGGTGGCCTCGTGCATGGTGCTGCTGAGCGGCAGCGCACAGTGGCGGTCGCCCGCTTCGGTGGCTCGGGGGAGATCCTCGGCGGAGCCGGCGTGGCGGTAGTCGGTGAAGGTGTGCAATGCCGGATACCACGTCGTCTGCACCCCGGACGCGGCGAGCTCGGCGCGGAAGCGATCGCGCGCGTCGCGCGAAGGGAGCAGTACGGGGAAGAAGAAGTGGGAGGCGAGCTCGACGGCGTGCTCGTCCCATACGAGCTCGAGCTCGGGCACGTCGGCGAGCTGTTCGCGGTAGGTGCGGACGAGCGCGCGGCGGATCGCGATCTCCTCGTCCAGTCGCTGCAGACGGCTGAGCCCCAACGCGGCGCGGGGCTCGTCGAGGCGGTAGTTGAAGCCGATGTCGACCACGTCGTAGGCGGGATCGTGACCGCGGTGGCGATCCCAGGTGGAGCTGCTGAGCGCATGCGAGCGCAGCAGCCGCACGCGCTCGGCGAGATCCCCGTCGGCGGTGCACACCATGCCGCCCTCGCCGACGCACAGCTGCTTCTTGGAGAAGAAGCTGAACGCGCCCAGCTCCCCGACGGTGCCGACCTGGCGCCCATCCGGATCGAGCCGCGCGCCGATCGCCTCGGCGCAATCCTCGATCAGCGCCAGGCCGTGCTCGTCGCAGAGCGCGCGCAGCGCGATCGCGTCGGCGGGGTAGCCCCCGAAGTGCACGGCGACGATCGCGCGGGTGCGTGGCGTGATCCGCCGGGCGGCGTCGTGCACGTCGATGTTGAGGTCGTAGTGGCCGCCGCCGTTGCGGCCGCGGATGTCGCAGAGGACGGGCTCGGCGCCCACATAGCGCGCGGCGGCGGCGCTTGCGACGAAGGTGAGCGCGGGCACGATCACCTCGTCGCCGGGGCCGATCCCGGCGGCGAGGCAGGCGAGGTGCAGGGCGGCGGTGCCGCTGGAGACGGCGAGCGCGTGCGGGCTGCCGGTGTAGGCGGCGAGCGCCTCCTCGAACGCCTGCGTGCGCGGCCCCATCGTCAGCCAGCCCGAGCGTAGGCACTCGAGCACGGCCTCCACGTCCTGCTCGGGCATCGCGATGTCGGTGAGCGGGACGCGCCAGTCGCTCATCGGATCGGGGGCGTTTGGGTGGGGGGGCGTCCGCGCGCGCGGGTTGGGTGACGGCGTGGTGGGCGCCGGGCCTCCTGCCCGGCGACCAGCGGGTGGATCTGCTGCCCATCCTCATCGCCCGATCGCCTCCGCCAGGGCGGCGAGCACCCGGTCCTGGTCGGCGTGGCTCATGTGCGGGTAGAACGGCAGTGTCAGCTCGGTGCGCGAGGCCAGCTCGGTGATCGGCAGGGACACTCCGGGGAAGCGCTCGCGGTAGGCGCTGAAGCGGTGGATGGAGGGGTAGAAGATGCTCGTCTGGATTCCCCGCTCGCGCAGCCGTGCGCTCACCTGCGCCTGGCGGCCGTCCTGCTCGATCATGATCGGCATCACGTAGCAGGAGGAGCCCGGCACGTCGGCGTCCTCGAAGGGCACGATGATCCCCTCGATCTGTGCGAGCAGGCCGCGGTAGCGCAGGGCCAGGTCCCGTCGGCGGGCGATGTCCTCCTCCAGCCGCTGCAGGCGCGAGAGCAGCAGCGCCGCGCGGGGCTCGTCGATGCGGTAGTTGTAGCCCAGCCCGACCACGTCGTAGGTGTCGGTGCGACCGCGGTGGCGGTCCCAGGTGCCGCTGGTCATCGCGTGCGAGCGGCGCAGGCGCGCGAAGTCGGCGACCTCGTCGCTGTCGGTGCACAGCAGGCCCCCCTCGCCGACGGAGAGCACCTTGTTGGAGAAGAAGCTGAAGGCGCCCGCCAGGCCCCATGTGCCGAGTTTGCGCCCGGCGAGTGTGGCGCTGGGCGCGTGCGCGACATCCTCGATCAACGCGATGTCGTGCGCGTCGCAGAGCTCGCGCAGGTGGTCGGCGGCGGCGGCGTAGCCGGCGTAGTGCACGACGCACACGGCCTTCGTGCGGGGCGTGATGCGCGCGGCGACGTCTTCGGGGTCGAGGCTGGGGCGCTCGCGCGAGACGATCTCCGCGAACACGGGGGTGGCACCGCAGTAGAGCGCCGCGGCGGCGGTGGCGGTGAACGTGAAGGAGGGCACGATCACCTCGTCGCCGGGGCCGACGCCGGCGGCGAGGTAGGCGAGGTGCAGGGCAGCGGTGCAACTCGACACGGCGACCGCGTGACGCGCGCCGAGGTGCGCGGCGAACGCCTGCTCCAGGGCGGCGGTGCGGGGGCCCATCGTCAGCCAGCCGGAGCGCAGCGTCTGCGCGACCGCGCTCAGATCCTGCGGCTGCAGCTGCAGGTCGAACAGCGGCAGCTCGGGGAAGGTTTCGGTTGGGGCCAACTCGGGTCGTGGCGGCGAGGGGTTCAGAGCGTGTCTCGAGATGGGCGGTGCGAGCGGGGCGATCCGGCGCACCGGTGGCGGGCGCCGGAGGGCTGTCCGGGCGTGCCGATCTTTTCAAAACACGCGCTCATGGGATGTTCTTGTAGCGCGCGTCGAAGGGGTCGCCGAAGGTGCCGGCATCGAGCGCGGCGATCACCTCGGCGATGCCGTCGGGGACGGTCATCAGCGTCTCGAAGCCAAGCTCGGCGCGGATCTTCTCGAAGCTCACCTTGTAGTCGCGGGGATCCTCGTCGCGGCGCACGTAGGAGACGGTGCCGCGGTCGATCTGCTTGTGGATCTCCTCCACGAGGTCGAGCTTGCGGTAGTTCTCTCCCGAGCGCCCCGCGTTGAAAACCGCGCCGGCGACCTGCTCGACCGGCGCCTCGAGCACGGTGCGCACGGCGCGGGCGGCGTCGCCGACATGGATGTAGGGGCGCCAGAACTGCTCGCCGAAGACTTCGAGCTCGCGCTCGGCCCACAGTTCGCGGGTGAACTCGTTGACGGTGAGGTCGAAGCGCATTCGCCGTCCGACGCCGTAGACGGTGGCGAAGCGCAGGCACGTGGGCTTGGTTGCCGAGGCGTCCGAGGAAGCACGCGCGTCGCCATTCGCCAAGCCCAGGATCAGCTGCTCCATCCCCACCTTCTGCTCGGCGTACAGCGACACGGGCCGCAGCTCGCCCTCCTCGGTGATCGGCACGTTGGGATCGGCCATCCGCCCGTAGTTGGAGCAGGTGGAGGCAAACACCAGGCGCTCCACCCCCGCGTCGTTTGCGTCGGCGACCAGCGCGCGGGTGGCCTGCACGTTGACCTCGTCGGCGACCGCGGGGTCGAGCGCGCACGCGGGATCGCCGACGATCGCGGCGAGGTGCACGACCGCGTGCACGCCGGCCAGCGCGCGCCCGCGCGCCTCGGCGTCGCGGATGTCGGCGCGGATCACCTCCACCCCGGCGCGCTCCTGCTCGGCGGCGATCTCCTCCTGGCCGTGCAGCAGCGAGTCGAGGACGCGCACCTCACGTCCGGCGCTCTGCAGCTCCCGTACGAGCAGCGCGCCGATGTAGCCGCTGCCGCCAGTGACAAGTGTGGCCTCGCTCATCCGACGCTCCTCCTTGATCGTTCCGTGTTGTGCCTTTCGCAGCGCTGGCCCCTGAGTCCTTCATGTGGGCCGTCAGATCGCGCGTGGCGCGGGAGCAGCGCAATGCTAGCGCGCCCATCGGCAGGAGACGCGTTCTGCTTGAGCGGGGCGAGCATGACTGCCGGGGAGCTCCTCGATCAGCTGCTCCCAGTGCGTGGCCCACCGTGCGAGGCTGTTGTTGGCGAGCACGAACGCCCGCGCGGTGGCGCACAGCTCGGCGCTCTCGAAGTCCGCCAGCTCGCGTAGACGCAGCGCGATCGCCTCGACGGTGGGCTCGATGCAGAGGGCGTCATATCCAGGCACCGCGCGCAGTAGCGTCCCCATCCATCCGACCCGGGTGGCAAGCAGCGGGCGCCCGCAGGCGAGCGCCTCCAGCACCACCAGGCTGCAACCCTCGTAGCGGCTGGGGAAGAGCACGCAGTCAGCTGCGCTATACGCCTCGGCGAGCGCGGCGGGCGCGAGCACGCCCAGATGGTGCGTGTCGGGTGCAGCGGTGGATCCCGCCACGAGCAACTCGTAGCCGCCGCGCACGGCGCCCTCCACGACCAGATCGCTGCCCTTGCCGTGCTCCAAGCGACCGACGTACAGCGCGTAGCGCCGATCGCTGGACAGTCCCAGTCGCTCCCGCGCGCTGTGCATCTCCCGCGGAGCGAAGATGTTTGTGTCGACGCCATTGGGGATAACCACGTCGGCGCGCAGGCGGTAGCGGCGCAGCACCTCCTCGGCAACCAGCTCCGAGACGCAGGCCACGCGCGTGGCGCCGCGACCGGACAGTGCCTCGGTCAGGCCCGCGCTCACCGTGCGCCGCAGGCGCTCGCGTGCCGGCACGCTGCCGCGCTGGGCTTGGGCGTTGCCGACCATCGTGCCGTGGTAGAGGTGGATGCGAGGTATCCCTCGCGGGCAGCCGATTCCGAGGAATCCGTTGGTGACGATCAGGTCGAGATCGCGTCGCTCACGCGTGGCGGCGGTCGCCGAGCGCGACAGCATCGGGTAGTTGAGCCCCAGGCGAGACTGCCAGCGTGTCGGCGCGTACGTCGGTCCGACGATCTCCACCTCCCACCCCTGGCGTGCGAGCACGTCCCCGAGCTGCGCGCACACCCGCTCCACGCCGCCGGCCTGGTTGGAGGGGTCGGGCGAGGCGATCGCGGCGCGAGGCACGGCTCAGGCCGCCGCGCGCGGGTCGTTCGGTCGTGTGCCGAAGTTTGCGCGCGCTCCGTGGAGTCGTGCGTGGAGCGCCCCCGATACGACCACCGTGGCCCGCGTCCTCGCGAACCGCAGTTGGGCTCTGGCGATCCCGGGAATGTGGTCGTGCTCGGTCAGCCACGCGCCGTGTCGGCGCAGAAAGCTCCAGTTGTTGCGAAGCGCCCAGTACTCGTAGCGCAGCGTCGAGGAGTGATGTTGACCACCGCGCCAGGTCTGCAGTTGATAGCAGTAGGTGGCGGGCGTGAAAATGCAGCGAAAGCCCGCGCGGGCGGCCTGCACGAAGAAGTCGGTCTCCTCACGGTAGCCGTTGACCGGGAAGTCGTGGAAGCGCGCGCTCGCGAACACCGTTCGGCGTACCAGCGCCCGCGCGGGCAGGAACGGGGTCTCGATCGTCTCCACGGGGAAGACGTCGACGTCCTCCATGGAGGGCCGCGCCCGACGGGGCGCGCCGGCCGCGATCCGCGGCACCTCGGACTCGGGGGCGGAGGTGTGGATCAGTGGCGCGCCGACGACATCGCCACCGTGGCGCTCGGCCTCGGCGCGCAGCACCGTTGCGTAGTCGGCGGGAAAGCGGCAGTCGTCCTCGCCGAACAGCACCCACTCGCCGGTGGCCGCTTCGATTCCCGTGTTGCGGGCCGCGGAGACGCCCCGGTTGGAGCGGTGGCCGATCACGCGCAGCCGCTCGTCGTGGAACTGCTCGCACACGGCCACGGTGTCGTCGGTGCAGCCGTCATCGACGATCACGAGCTCCGCGATGTCGTGCATCGCGAGCATCGAGTCGAGGTTGGCGCGCAGAGCGCCGGCCCGGTTGTAGGTTGGGACGACCAGCGAGATGTCGTTGCGCCCGTGTGCGCTCACTGGGGCGAGAGTGTAGGACCCCACCCCGGGACTCCTACCCCGAGAACCCTTGGAGACGTAGGCTGACGCTGCGGTCAGGCCCCGGCGTCGGCTCGTGGTGGGCCACTGTGACCCCTCCCGCACCCCCAATGGACTCACAGGATGAGCCACTAGCATGCTCGTGCTCGTGGGCCGCGATGACGATACAGCCGCCAGGCGATGACCGAGTCGATCCAGGTCGGGACGCGGCGCATCACCATCGATGTGATGGTGCAGATCGTTGCGCGCGTGCTCAACCTCGCGTTGGGCGTGGTTGTCACCTTGCTGCTGGCGCGAGGGCTCGGAACGAATGGCTTTGGCATCTGGTCGACGCTGTTTGCGGTGACGCAGATCGCCAACAGCATCGGAGAATTGGGACTCACCCAGATAGCTGTGAGACGGGCCGCGGCCGATCCCGAGCACGAGTCCGAATGGGTGGGAGCGCTACTGCAGCTGCGGCTGCTGCTCGTAATCCCGATCACGCTGGGGTCGCTGATCGCGGTGCTGCTGATCGCGCCCTCCCATCAGGCCACGGTGGCGGGCGTGCTGATCGCCCTCGTGGCCTTGGTGGGAGCGCCCGCGGTGTTGAGCGTGGTGTTTCAGCTGCGTATCCGTAACGACATCTCGATGGCGATCATCACCATCAACAGCGTTATCTGGGCCGGTGCGGTAATCGCTGTGTCCGCGCTCGCGGGCGGGATCGTTGCGTATGCCGCCGCCTTTCTGCTCACCACCGCGATCGCGATGGGCCTGAATGTGGTGTTTGCATTGCGGTTCACACGGGTGCGTCTGCGGGGCGTGCGGCGTCTGTGGAGGCCGTTGCTGCGCGTGGGGGTGGGCGTCGGGGTGGCCGGCATCTTCGTGACCTCGTATGTGAAACTCGACCAGATCCTCGTCTTCGAGTTTGCCGGCAGCCACCAGGCGGGTCTCTACGGGGCCGCTTACCGCCTGCTCGAACAGGTGCAGTTCATCCCGATATCGGTGATGACCACGCTGTTTCCGCTGATCGCCGCGGCGTATGCCGACCACCGCAATCGCATGCAGGATTTGCTGCAGGCCGCCGGCGAGTATCTCTCGATGGCGTCGCTGCCGATTCTCGCCTTCACGATCGTGGCTGCCCGCCCGATCATGGTCTTCCTGTTCGGCTCGCACTTCGCCGCGGCGGCTCCCGCGCTGCCGATTCTCGCGGGTGCGTTCGTTTCGATCTCGTTTGGGTATCTGGTGGGCAACATGGTTGTGGTTGTGGAGCTGCAACGCCGGTTCGCGCTATATGCGGGAGCCGGCTTGTTGCTGAATGCCGCGCTGAACGTGGTGTTGATTCCGCGCTATGGCTTTGTGGCCGCCGCATGGGTGACCCTGTTGACCGAGGTGATGGTGATGTCGCTGTCGGCGCGTGGCGTGCTGAGGAATTTGCACATGCGGCCGCGTGCTGGCCGCGTGCTACGCACGCTCCTCGCGGCGGCGGCGATGGGGCTGCTGACGTGGGGCGCATACTCCGCCGGCGTGCCGCTTGGCGGCCTCGCGGCGATCGCGGTGCTCAGCTACGTTCCCTGCCTGCTGATGCTGCGTGTGCTGACTGTGGCGGAGGTGCGTTCGGTGTTACGCAAGGAACCTCCGGCGGCCACGGCTGCCGGGCGTTCTGACGCGTCCGATCCCTCGCCGTCGTAGTAGCCATACTTATTCGTCACCTCGGTGAGCGCGTTGACGACCAGGCCGACGGCCTGCAGCTTGCGCCGCTCGAAGACCAGGCGTGCACGGCGCACCTGATCTCGTGTCGTCACTCCCGCGCGAGCCACGATCAGGCAGGCGTCCACGGCTACCGCGTCGAGTAGCTCGCGGGTATCGGCGACCGGCAGCAGCGGCGCGGAGTCGATCACGACGAGGTCGACCTGGGCGGCGAGTGTCGTGAATATCTCGGCCAGCACGATCGGGTTCAGCAGGTTGGTCACGTTCAGCGGGATCGGGCCGCTGGGAAGCAGTTTGAGATCGCGATCCAGCTCGGAGTCAGGCGCTTGCAACAGCTCCAGCGGGTCGGCTTCGCCGCGCAGCGCCGAGGCGAGGCCTCGCGGGCTGCTGGGGAGCTCGAGGCGCCGCTCGAGCGTCGGGCGCCGCAGGTCGGCATCGACGAGGATCACCTGTCGTCCGGAGTGCGCCGCTGCTCGTGCCAAGCCAAGCGCCACGCTCGTCTTGCCCTCGATCGGTACGGCGCTCGTCACAATGACGGTCTTGACCGGGTGCGTGTGAGGCAGCAGCGAAAGGCTGTTGTACAGGATGCGAAATGGCTCGAGCTCGAGCTCGCGCTCGCGGGCGGTGCGCGAAGTGCGCGCTTGCTTTGGAATCGCCGCCAGCGCGGGGACCCCATACAGCTCTTCGAATTCCTCCCACGACTTCACCCGCCGGTCGAGCAGGTTGAGCACGAATGCGATGCCGATGCCGAGCAGCAGCCCGACGACAAGCGCGACCAAGGCTGTGGTTTTCTTCTTCGGGGAGCTGGGCGAGGTGGGCGTGGAGGCGGTGCTCACCACATGTGCGTTGCCGGTCTGCACCGACTGGAGCAGCAGCAGTTTTTGATACAGCCCTCGCAGGTTGGCGCGATCCACGGTGTCGCTCGCCGGCAGTTCTTCGATCTTGTGGGTGATGAGCTGCTCGCCTTTCACCAGTTGTTCGACGTTCTGCGTCTGGCTGTAAAGGACATACTGTTCCGCGAACGCGTTGGCGATCGCGGCGGCTTCGTGAGGGTTGCCGATGGTTGCGGTTACGTCGACGATGTAGTCGTTCTGCGGGTTGCTCGCGCTGACTTCTTCAAGCAGCTCGTTCGGCGTCATTTTGAGTTTCAACTGGCTGATGACGAGCGCGGCGACCGGCGGCGTCGTCACCAGCTGCACGTCGGTTGCCTTGACGCCTTCGGGGTCGACGACCTGTTCGCCCGAGACGCCCGCGACCTGGCTGGGGAGCGAGTTGCTGACGAACTGGAGCTTGGCGGTGGCAGTGTATTGCGCAGGCTGGCGCTCCACGTAGATCACCGCGACCACCAGTGCGACGATTGGGCAGAGCGCCACCACCCACCAGCGCTCGCGCAGCACCTGCAGCGCGCGCGCAAGTCCGGGCGTCTCGGTCGATGTGGAGGTTTCGTGCGCTGGCGTGGGCATAACTGGTAGGGGTGCGTGATTGGCCGGTCGAGTTGGTTGATCGCCGCGCGGCTCAGCGGTGTGCACCCGCACGAGGAATGGTAGCCGGATGTTCGGCGTGGGCGCGCGGTCTCCTCTTGCGCCCCCGGCCCTTGCGCCCGCCGCCGGCGCTAATCTCACGCCACATGGCAACTCGCCCCCGCCTCGCCGTTGGATGGCGCTCTACGCGTACCACGCTCATTACGGCTGTGGTCGCTGTGGCGCTATCCGCGCTGGTGGGGATCGCGATGGTCAGGCTGGGGACGACCCAGCGCGAGCTCAAGGCGCTGCTGATCATGGTTGCGGCCGTCGCGATGGTGGTTGCGGCGCTGCGTCCACAGGTGGGGCTTGCGATCTTGCTGGTGCTGATGCCGTTCGAGTTTCACTTCTCGGGCACAGGCACGAACGAGGTGGTGATCGTCGCGATGGCGCTCGTGCTCGCGTGGAGAATTCGGGCCAACGCGATCCCGGGATGGATCGCGGTTGGCGGTCTGGCGCTTGCGCTCGGCAGTTTCATCGCGGCAATTGGCGCGCAGGATCAGACCGGCGCACTGTGGGGTGCGGTGCGCTGGTTGGCCGCCATTATCCTTCTGTTTGCCGCAATCAGCGTCTTTCGCGGTCGCCGCGATGCCTCGCGTCGCATGATCGACCTTTTCACGGGCTCGGCGCTGGTGGTGGTGATGTTCGCCTTTGCGCAGAGGGCGGGAGTTTATACTCTGGTTGGGCCTCCCTATTTCAGTGGACATCCCAATTCTTTTTTCGGAATATATACCGTGTATGCGGGCTACACGGCGATCGCGGCGGTGCTGGCGACCGGTGAGATCTTGATCGCTGTCAATCAGCATCGTATGACCCGGGCCGGAGTGTATGGGGTGGCTCTGGTGGTAATTCTCATCGGTATTGCAATCTCCACTTCGCGCGGTGGGCTGCTGGCACTGGCGGGCGGCTGGCTGTTGCTGCTCGTGCTCAACTTTCGTCGTGGGACGATTCTCATTCAGGCTTGCGCGATCCTGGCGATCTTCGTCATGGCGGGCTTCCTTGCTACCCCCCAGTCGACGATTGTCACTATTCAACAGCGTCTCACCGTCCAGAGCGGTGCCGACGTCGAGGACAAGACGCGCTTTGCGCTGCAGAAAGCGGGGGAGCAGGCATTGGGCGGCCACCCCTTTGGAATCGGGTATGAAAACTTCCCGTTTTACTTGCGCGAACATGTGCATAGCGCCTATATCCAGATGGCGTTCGATCATGCGCATGAGACGCCGGTGCAGATCGGCTTGGATGCGGGGTGGCTGGGCCTCGCGGGCTTTCTGATCCTCTGGGGATGGCCGATCGTCAAGGTACTGGCATATGGACGCGGTGGCACGTCGGCCGTCAGGGCGTCGGCGTTTGCGGCGGCGCTCGGAGGCTTCATGGCGCAGGGGCTGTTCGACTACCTCTTTTACGAGATCGACTTCCTGATCTTCTTCCTGGCGCTGGTGTGGGGAGTGATCCATGCGCTGTCGGTTGACAGGGAAGTCGCCGAGCTCGGCGCTGTTTGATGCGGAAGGTGACTACTGCCCCTGTTCGACGGCAATCGAGGAGAGGGTTTCGAACGACGAGCGGGTGGTGTTGTTGCTGTTCATATAGCCGAAGCGACCGCTGCTGTCGTCGTGTGACTGGTACCACCATATACCTTCGACGTGCGGATCGGCGAGCAGCACCTTGTAGGCGGCGCGCATCTTGGTGGCCTGTTCCTGTTCGGAGCAGGCTCCGTCGGATTCGCCGCAGTTGCTGAGGCTGTAGCCGAACTCGGTGATATAGAAAGGCGGTACTGCCCCCAGCACACGCTGCGCGATCGCTTCCTGTGCTGGGACGGCGTCGACTCCGTTGGTGTCATCGCTGTTTTCGCCGAGCGCGCCGTAGGGATGGGTGCTGAGGCCGTTGGCGAGAATCGCGGCCCCCAGACCCGGGACGCTCGCGACGGCGTCATGCAGCCAGCCGCCACCCTGGGAATCCCGGGAGTAGCCGGTGGACGAGGACCACGTGCCGGTCGTCGGGTAGTCGCCGACCATGTTGAACAGCAGCGGCGTGTGGATGCCGGCGGCCTTCATCGCGTTGACCGCGTCGAGATACATCTGCCCATACTGTGTGGGGTTGGCGACGTTGCCCTTGAGGTACATCTCGTTGCCGGCTTCGGCGATCGAGATGCCGGGGTTGGATTGCAGCTGTGAGACGACCGTGCTCGCCCAGCCGCTCGGCGAGAACTGGCTGAGGGGAGTGCCGTCTTCGATGTTGCCGACGATCGCGAGATTGTGAAACCCGTCTTCGAGCGAGGCGGCCGGCGTGTTGGATTCCATGCCGATTTCCACGCGGTTCCAGGTGATGTGGCCGCCGAGGATCGTCTGCGCCGCCGCGGGCCCCCAGCCGGCGCCGTCGTTGGTGCCGACGATCTTGCCGGTGACGGGCGGCGATGGGGTTTCCGGCGGCGATGGGGCTTCAGGCGGCGAAGGGGCTTCAGGCGGCGATGGGGCTTCAGGCGGCGATGGGGGTTTTGGCGGCGATGGGGCTTCCGGCGGCGACGAGGTTGCGCTGGGCGATTCGCTCATCGTGGCGTTCGCCGGGGCGGTGGCAGCGGTGGTGAGGGGAGTGCTGAGGTTGGGCGAAGTGGAGAGTGTCGGAGTGGTCGGGATCGTGGGCGTGATGGTTGCGGGCGTCGAGGGAGGCGTGGGGGTTGCGGGCGTCGAGGAGGGCGTGGCCGACGCGATAGTCGCCTGCATGCGGCTCCTGCGGGTGAGCTTTGCCAGGCGTTGTTCGCGGGCCGCCAGGCGGTGCCCGGCGCGCTGCATCGAGCGTCGCTCGAGGTTGCAGTGCCGGGGATGGCTCGTGAGACACGCCTCGAGTGACCTGGTGCGGGACACCAGCGCGCGGTCGGCTACGCGGACGGCGGCGGCCGCATGCGCCACCTGTGAGTTGGTGGAGATGCTTAGTGGAAAGGAGGATTGCGCGGTTGCCGCGGTAGCGATCGATGCCATTGCCAGGCAGGTGGCGATCAGCAGGGCCGGTAGCGTATGGCTCGCCCGTCGAAGATGAGACTGGGCGGTGGTCACGATTTCTCCTTCGGGAGCCGGGCTGCCTCTGAGAGACCCCTGGCTTTGCGAGCCCGCCTCGCGACGGGGGTGCCGTTATCGGGATGCGCATGACGACTCCGGTCTGCGGTTCTGAGGCCGGATGGGCATGCTTTTTAGGTCTGCAAGCGATCTTTCGGGCTTGCCGCGCCGGCTCGTGAGTGCCCTCCGACGGGCCTGGACGAATGTCGGTTGGTGCCCGCCGAGGCAGCGATCCTTCGGTCCAGGGCGGTACGGCTCGATCTGAAACCCGTGTTGAGCCAGGATTCGCTGTCTGCCTCGAGCCCAGGCTGCGCTGCCTGTTTGCTACGCCGCCAGCAGCTCGGTGAGCGCCTCGATCGAGTAGCGCTCGGCGGCCAGCTCCCGCCCGCGATGGGCGAGCTCGGGGGCGCCGTCGCGCAGCACGCGTACGAGCGCCACCGCGAACCCTTCGGCGCCCTCGGCGACCAGGCAGTGCTCGCCGTCGCGCACCGCCAGGCCCACCACCGCACGAGGGGTGGCGACCACGGGCAGGCCATAGGCGAGCGCCTCGATCAGCTTCAGCGGCGTGCCTCCACCCTGCAGCAGGGGAACGACCGCGCAGCTTGCGCCGGCGTAGGCGGCGCGCAGGTCATCGACGAAGCCGAGCGTTTCCACGCGGGGGTCTGCGACCAGCGTGCCCGGCCCGGAGGCTGGCGTCGCCTCCCGAAGAGCGCGCTCCAAGCCGGCCCCCACGAGCGCGAGCTTTGCGTCGGGCAGCTCGGCCCACACGCGCGGCAGCACCTCGCCGAGCAGGAAGCGCAGGCCGTTGCGGTTGGGCTCGTAGGCGAAGTTGGCGACGAAGATCGCGCGCCGCCCCTCCGGGCGGGGCTGTACGGGCGCGATCGCCGCCACGTCCACCACGTTGGGCACATACCGCAGTTGCGCCGCCGGGCACAGCTCGCGCGCCGCGGCCACGTCGGCTTCGCTTGCCATCCACGACTCCGCGGCCCGTTCGAGCAGCCCACGCTCGAAGGCCCGTAGTGCGCGGGCGCCGCCCATTGCGTGGCCGTCGCCGAGCTCGTGGCGGAAGCCCGACTCGAAGTTGTGGGCGTTGTAGATCACGGGGCGCTTGTGCGCCAAGCGGGCCAGCGCGGCGGCGGCGACGGGTCCGTCGGCGATCACTCGGCCGCCGCCGAGGTTGCCGCTACCGAGACCCTGGCCGCCCCCGCCGAGTCCGCCGCCGCCGAGGCTGTCGCCAGGACTGCCGTCGTCGCCGAGGCTCCGGCCGCTGCCGCCGCTACCAAGGCTCCGGCCACTGCCGCCGCTACCGAGGCCCCTGCCACTGCCGTCGCCGCCGAGGCCGCGATCGGGGGCGCGGGCGAGGCGTGCTGCCGCTGCGGCCAGTTCGGGGGAGACGCCGCGCGCGAGCTCCTCCGGGACGCCTCCCACACGGGCGGCCGCGTAGGCGAGCAGCCGGCGCGCGCCGCGCGAGGGGGCGACCTCATGCAGCTCGATGTCTGGGATCGCGCGGAACGCGCGGTCAGGCGCGTCACCCTCGAAGCGCGCGTAGAGCAGGTCGAGCCCCCCGTGGGCGGCCAGCGCGCGGGCGACCCCGTAAGTGCGCAGCGCGCGCCCCGACCCCAGCACGGGGGTGTGGGTGGTGACGAGTAGGTCTTTCATCGTCAAACCTCCACTGTGGCATGCGGGGGTCTCCCGACTGGGAGGGGTGACAGTGGATCGTCGACCTCTGCCCGAGGTGCGGTGGAGGGGGCGCCGATTGCTTTCAACTCCCACCCACCCCCCGCGGCTTTTTGACCGGCAGCGCCTCAACCGCGGCGGCGATCTCCTCCAAGCGCCGCTCCCACGAGTGCGCGGCGGCGGCGCGCGAGCGCTCGGCGCGGCGCTCCGGGCTGTCGGTGGCGATTGCCTCCTCGAGCAGGCGCGCGATGCCCTCTGCGTCAGGCGCGGTGGCGATCTCGGCGACGTCCGTCAGGGCCGGCAGCGGGGTGGCAACGACGGGCAGCCCGGCGGCGAGGTACTCGTACACCTTCATCGGGAAGACGCTTTCGGTGATCGGGTTGCGGGCATAGGGGATCAGGCCGGCGTCGGCCGCCCGCAGCACCGCGGGCAGCCGCGAGTAGGCGCGCGGCCCCAACAGATGGACGTTGGGCAGCTCCCGCAGAGCGGAGACGTCGGTGCGGGGATCGCCTGGCCCAACCGGCCCGACGAGCGCGAACGACCACCCCGGCCGTGAGCGCGCGAGCACGGTGAGCAGCGGCAGGTCGAGCTTGGCAGCGACGATCGCCCCGGTGAACACGATTCGCGGTTGCGGCAGCGCCGCCACCACGGGGTCCGGCTCGACGGGGGGCGGATCCGCCCGCCGCGCGCCGGCCTGGTCGGGCTCGGTCCGGCTCAGGTGGGGCGCTCCGAGGGCCGACGGGGCCCGGTCGGGCTGGGTGTCGCACCGGTCGGATGCCTCGAGTGTGGAGGGGAGCGGCTCCAGCGCCCGCGCGAACATCGCGGTGTCGGCGACGTTAGGCGCGTACAGCACGTTCCCCGAGAGCTCCCGCATGCGCCTCGCCAGCGCGGGCGCGCTCGCCAGCACGAGGTCGGCCTGCGCGAGGAAGCACCGCTCGGTGGCGCGGAAGCTCTCTGCGTCGATACCCGCCACCGCGGCGGCGTCGTCGACGCAGTGGTAGACGATCAGTTCGGGGTCCAGCGCCTCGATCAGCGCCTCCGCTTGGGGGACGTAGGCCCACAGGATCGGGCGACCCATGCGCAGACGGCGCGTCGCGCGGCGCGCCTGCGCGCGCAGCAGCCCGCGGTTGAGCGCGCGCACCGCGGCGTTACCATGCAACGGCGCCACCAGCGGTGAGAGCACGTGCAGGCCGTCCACCGCACGCGGTGCCCGCAGGCCTCTGCGCAGCCTGCGCACGATCCGGGCGAGGTCGCGCCCCGCCAGCTGCGGGCGGCGCAGGCCGAGCGACTCCACGAACAGCACACGGTTCTCGCGCGCCAAGCGCGACATCAGGTGTTGCTGGTTGGTCCACAGGTCGGTCTCCCAGTCGGCAAACCCGACACACACGATCTCGCGGCCTCGCAGGTGAGGGTGGTCGGGCATCGCGGCCATGATCACAGGACGACCAGATATTGCTCGCGCAGGTTGCGTGTGTGAACGCCTGTGCGCTGACGTCGCGCGCGCGTCCGGAGGGTACGTGTGTGTCAACGCTGCGCTGACGCCGCGCGCGTGCGTGTCGACGGAGTTGCGTGTAGGTCAACGCTGTGCGCTGACGCCGCGCGCGGGCGCGTCGAGAAAGTGGCGGGGGGCGATGCCGCTGCTACAGTCGCCGGCGTGGCGGAGGCTAGCTCCTCACACTCGGTGCCCGGCGTCGATCTCGAGCGCGCGCGGCGCGAGCGTGAGGCATACGACGAGCACGGCGTCGAGGAGGCGATGTACGCTTGGCACGGCCGCTTTCCGCACGTCTTCCAGAGTCCCAACACGCGTCGCGCGGAGGAGCGCTTCGATGCCCTGACGGGCGCGGCGGTCGCCGGCAGGCGCGTGCTCGACATGGGTTGCGGCGAGGGCGCCAGCTCGGAGCGGCTGCTCGGCATGGGGGCCGCGTACGTGCTCGGCATCGACATCTCGCAGACGGCGATCGCTCGCGCCGAGACCCGCGCGCAGCCGGGGCGGCTGGAGTTTTGCCTGGGTGACGTCACGCGCGAGCTGGAGGGCGAGTTCGGGTGCATCTTCGGCCGCTCGATCCTTCACCACATCGACTACCAGGGCGCCCTGCCGCGCCTCTACGCCGAGCACCTGGCGCCGGGTGGGACGATGTTGTTCATGGAGCCTCTGGGTGAGAGTCTGCTGATCCGCCTCTACGCGCGGTTTGTTGGGGCCGCGCACACGCCCGATGAGCAGTCGTTCATGGAGGACGATCTGCGTTGGCTGCGCGAGCACTACCCGTCGATCGAGCTGCACCCGATCAACTACCTCACCTTCCCTGCCGCGATCGTCACGTCATCGCTGCGACTGCGCCCCGACAACGCCCTGCTACGCGTCTGCGATCGTGCTGACGAGTGGCTCGCCGCGCATGCACCACGGCTGCGCCCGCGCTTTCGCCAGACGATCGTCGTGATCCGCAAGCCGGCTGGGTGAGTTTCCCGATGTTCTTCGACCCGCGGCCCGCGCACTGACGCGACAGTCGCGGGGCAGGGATGCCCCGCGCCCATGGCGACTGGCCTACGCGATCACTCGCGCGGATGCGACCCAAATAACCCCCGCCAGGGTGCCCCCGCGTTACTGGTGGTAGCTGGGGCTGACCACTTCCAGGTCGCCCCAGGGGACCGCGTTGAGCGTTTCGTAGGGACCGCCGCTCAGCAGCGTTCCGTAGGGGTTGGGCTTGCCTTCGCGCATCAGCGGGGTGGGGTCCTGCGCCTCCAGCGCCACCGCGCCCGCGGTGTCGGCCACGATCATGCCGTAGCGCTGGATCGCGGTCGCGATCTCCAGGGCGGCCGGGTTGAGATGCAGCGAGCTCAGCTCGACGCTCGGCTTCAGGCGGAAGCGGGTACCCTCGGGGATCGAGTAGGCGTCGTCGGAGGTGCCGTCGGTGCGGTTGGCCGGCCACACGAACCGCGAGGCCGCGGTGTCCGGCATCGTCACTTCGAGGGCGTGCGTGATCGTGCCGTGCTGCAGTTCTTCGAGGTGGATCTGCCCGGCGAGGATCGAAAGCCCCGCGGCCGACACGCCCAGCGGTTCGGGGAGCACGCCTTCGCTGGTGTAGGCGTCCTGGAACTCGCCCCCCCAGCACGCCGTCCACTGACCGCCTTCCTTCTGTGCGCGCCACAGCTCCCACTCGTGCCCGCTGGAGGGCTGCCACACGACCATGTCCTCGTCGGTGCCTTTCGCCGCCTGTGCTCCCGCTGGGATCGGCACCGCGCTCATGTCCTGCGCAAACGGCTGGAAGATGCCTTCGCCGCGCGGGCAGGTCGAGTTCTGCGCCACCACCGTCGTCGTCGGCGCGTTCGCCGGGACGGTGTAGACGGGTGCGCTCCATTCGGTGGTGTTGATGACCACGTGCCCGTAGTAGGTCTGCACCTGATGGTTGAATGCCGCCACCAACTGCGCCGAGTCCGACGCCTGCGGCGCCGAGGCCGCCAGCGGCTGGTTGAAGAAGCTCTGCGCGGAGAACAAGCGCAGCGCGTAGGAGGGGCCGCTGGACGGTGCTTCCTGCAGGGTTTCTTTCGCCGGTGGTTCTTTCGTCGGGGTTTCTTTTGCCGGAGGTTCTTTGGCTTGAGTTTCTTTCGCGGGAGGTTCTTTGGCTGGGGTTTCTTTTGCCGGAGGTTCTTCCGTCGATGGTTCTTTCGCCTGAGGTTCTTTCGCTGGGGGTGCTTCCACCGGAGGTTCCGTGGTGGGGGGCTTCGTGGTGGGGTCTTCTTCTTTTGCGTGTTGTTCCCCGCGAGGGGGTTCCATCGCGGGGGCTTCCCTCGCGGGCGCTTCGGCGAGTGGGGCCCGCAACAGTGGCGATCCTTCCGTGGGCAGCGCTTCCGGCAGCGATTCGCCCGGCGGCGAGGAGGAGCCTGCGCCGGATGGGAGAGCGCCACTCGAGCCGCCGCCGGCGGGTTGCGAGGGTGGGTCGTGTCGCTTGGCGCACCGGCGCTCGTGCTTGCAGGCCGCCTTCCAACCCTGCGGCGTGTGGGCCTTGCTCCTGGCGCGGCGGCGTCCCGATCTGGTTGGATGGGCCGGAGAGTCTCTATGCCCAGCGGGGGTCGTCGTGCTTGGTCGGGAGTCGCCCCGGGCCTGCGCCAATCGCGCGCCAGCCAGCCATCCGCCTAGCACCAGCGCCCCGATCATCAGCGCCGGCACGATGCGGAAGATTGCGTGGCAATGCGTACGATCGTCTGCCGAGCCGCGGGCGCAAGTCGAGGAGGGCATCAGACACAGATCGGACGGACGCGTAAGCCGGCCAAGGCGGCCACCGTTTATTTCGACGGATGAACAGCCGATCGAGCACCTTAGGCGACGTCGCGGCAGATATGCCGAGGTTTGAGCGCTTCGCTCCATGGATGGTGTGCACGCTGGTCGGCTCGATGCTCGTCCTGGGCGCCGCGCTGCCCGACGTCGCTCGGAGCGGACCGGCGGCTCCGCTCTCTCGGTCAGACCGGTGGACGGCGGCCGCGGCGGCGGCGCGGCGCGCCGACAACCTGCTCGTCAACGCAGACGTACCCGTCCGTCACGCGGGCATCCCGGCCTGTTACGCGCAGGCGGCCATCTCGGGCTCCACCGTGCGCTTCTCGTCCCCGCCGCGGGGCTCCGGCGGCGCGATCGTCCTGCGCTCCGGCTCTGGTCACTCGCAGGCGATGGTCACGCAGTCGCCCGCCTGCGCGCCCAAGGCCGAGGTCGGCCACTCCTATGCGGCCTCGCTGCGCTACCGCGGCGCGGGCACCGCGCTCGGCCTCGAGGTGCTGGAGCGCGTCAAAGGCGAGTGGCGCGCGGCGTATGTGGCCAAGCGGCTGCGGGGACGCGCGACCTTCACCACCGCATCCGCGGTGATCGGCCCGCTTCAGGCGGGAGTGGACCGCCTTGCGTTTGGGGTGCTCCTGCGCGGTAGGGGCGTCGTCCGCACGACGGGGTACTCGTTGATCGACGTTTCGGTTCACCCCCTGGCATCGAGCGTCCCCCCGCAGCCGTCCGCGAGCGTGCTCAGCCCGTCCGCCCCGCCGCCCAGCCTGACGGCGCCCTTGGGTCCCACCGATTCGCCTGGCTCAGAACCGCCCGCGGCGCCGACCAAAACATCGCCGAAAGAAGAACCGCCAATCCGGGAAGAACCGCCGAAGGAAGCGCCCGGCAAGGAAGAACCGCTGCCCTCGCGGTGCGAAGGGCTCGCGGTCGAAGAAACTCCGTCCGAACAGTCGCTGCCCGAAGCGACCTCCTCGGAACCTCTGTCGGCGACCGGGAAATGGACGGTGCACGCCGGCACCGACCATGCGCGCACGGTCCACGCGGTGCTGCTGCAGAACGGCAAGCTGCTGCTGATGGCGGGCTCGGGCAACTCGCGCATGGAATTCGAAGCTGGCTGCTTCCGCTCGTACGTCTACAACCCGGTTGCCAACACGTGGAAGGAAATCCAGACGCCGAGCGACCTCTTCTGCGGGGGGCACGTGCAGCTGGCGGATGGCAACGTGCTGTTCATCGGCGGCACCAAGGGCTACCCGCCACCCCCCAAGCCGGGCGAATATCCGAGCACCGTCTACAAGGGCGCGAACGCCAGCTGGATTTTCAACATCAAAGCCGAAGGGTTCGAAAAGGTGCCGTACGACGAACTCGAACCGCATCAGCCCAAGGAACCGGGTCCGCTGTTGAACGGCGCCTGGTATCCGAGTGCCACCGAGCTCGGCGACGGCAACGTGATCTCGTTTGGCGGGCTGAACGAGGAAGGCGAAGGCGCCACCGCCACCAATTACTACATCGCTCCCTACAACGAAGGGAACACGGCCGGCGGCGACCCCCCCGGGCAGTGGGTCGGCTTCGGCAGCAACGAACTGCAGCAGACCTACGACTGGTTCTGGGGTCTGTACCCATCGATGATCCTCACCGCCGACGGTCGTCTCTTCTACGACGGCAGCCACGTGTTCGGAAACGGGCTCGAGGAATCGAAGGCGACCCCGGCGAAATCGACCCCGGCGCCGGATGCCACCGCGGTATACGACTTCTACTGCACGCCCGGCAAAACGCAGCCGGAAGAAGCAAAGGAACAGAACGACACCAATCCCGAAGCCAAGGTCGTGGGGCCGAAGGTGGCGGGAGGGCCGTCATCCGAAGACGACACGCATCCGCGCGTCGAAAACACCCCGGGCCTCGAAGATCCCGACGAGCGCGACCAGTCGGCCTCGCTGCTGCTGCCCCCGGCGCAGGCGCAGAAGGTGATGATCCTCGGCGGCGGCAACACCTATGAAACGGGCACGGACGCGATCGACTCCACCGACGAGATCGATCTTCAGGAAGAACACCCCGCATGGCAGAAGGGGCCCAACCTCCCACGGGGCACGCTGGACAACGGCGCATTGGAGCCCGAAGGCGCCGGCAAGATGTACGTGTCGGCGGTGGCCCTCCCCGACGGCACGGTGCTCGAGACCGGCGGCTCGCTGCTGCCCCGCACCAAAGATGTGCACGAGGCCGCGATCTTCAACCCGGTCACCAACGCATTCACGCCGGTCGCCGCCGATCCCGTCGGCCGTGACTACCACTCCGAGGCGCTGCTGCTGCCCAACGGGGAGGTGATCGCGCTCGGCTCCAACCCGGTCAACGTGGGACTGGGAACGGAAGGCTTCCAGACGGCCATCTCGATCTACGAACCGCCGTACATGTTCAAGGGCGAACGGCCCGTGATCGAAGGCATCGATGGCCAGCACAACCAGCTGGAAGGCAACGTGAACAGGACCGCGCAGTGGGAATACGGCAGCGAGCACACGATCGCCTACACCTCCAAGTCCTCCGAAATCACCTCGGCGGTGTTGATCCGCCCGGCGGCGGTCACGCACTCATCGGACCCCAACCAACGTGAGGTGGCGCTGCCGATCAAAGAAGCCGTCGGGGCGGACGGCGAGAAGGAGGCGCTGGAAGTCAACCTCACCTCCAACCCCAACCTCGCGCCGCCCGGCTATTACATGGTGTTCCTCGTCAACGCCAAGGGCGTTCCCGCGGAAGCCCAGTGGGTGCACGTCGGACCGCAGGGCGCGCCATGAGCGTCACCATCCCCGCGCCGCCGCGCGAGCTCCTCCCGGGCGAGCAGCCCTCGCCAGACTCGTCTGGAGCTCCCGCCACGCTCCCCGAGCGCGAGCTCCTCCCTCGCGAGCTGCTGCCCCCGGCCGACTCATCATCCGGCGCTCCCGTCGCGACCCCTGGGCGCGAGCTCCTCCCTCGCGAGCTCCCGCCCCCGGCCGACTCCCCCAGCGCCCCCACGGTCGGCGCCCCCTCATCCGGTGCTCCCGTCGCGGCCCCAGCGCGCGAGCTCCTCCAGCTCCCCGACTCCTCCGGCGCGGACTTCCGCTCAGCGCGCGAGCGCGCCCCGGTCTCCCGCGCGGTGCGTCTCGCGCCGTGGCTGTTGCTGGGCGCGTTCCTGGCGGTGGAGCTTGCGATCTGCTTCATGCAGCTGACCGGCCCGTTCCTGGACGAGGGGATCTACGTGACCGCGGGTCTACGCACGCTGCAGGGTCACGGAATCGCCGACAACTACCTCGGCTGGTTCTCCGGTTCGCTGCTGTGGCCGGTGATCGCGGCGCTCGGCTGGAAGCTCGCCGGCCTCGCCGGCGCGCGGGCGGTGGCGGCGCTGTGCGTGACCGCGGGGATGGCGGGGATGGCGGGGGCGGCAGGCAACCTCTTCGGGGCGCGCACGCGCGCGTTCGCGGTGCTGGCGGCGGTGACGAGCGGCCCGGTGATCGCGCTCGCGCACCTCGCGGTGTACGACACCTCTGCGGTCGCCTTCGCCGGCGGGGCCTTCTGGGCGGTGACCGAGTTCCTGCGCCGCGACGACCGCGCGTGGCTGGTGGGTGCGGCGCTGCTGTACGCGCTGGCGGGGCTGTCGAAGTACCCGGTGATGGCGTTCATCGCTCCGCCGCTGGCGTTGCTGATGCTCACCGCGCGCGGCCGGCGCGCGGTGCTCGACCTGTTCCTGTTCGCGATGGTGGCGGGCGCCGTGCTGCTGATCTACTTCATGGCCGACCGCGCGCAGCTGATCGGGTTCATGAGCTTCCGCACCCACGAAAACCCGAGCTTCGGCGTGAGCACCGCGCAGCTCGCCTACTCGCAGTTCTATTACACCGCCGTGCCGCTGCTGCTCGCGCTCGCGGGCGCCATCCTGCTGGCGCGCAGGCGCATCGTCACGCTGTCGCCGTCCAAGCGCCGCCGGGTCTCGGCGGGGTCACCCGAGCTCTCCCCGACCCCCGCGCCCCCGCGGGCGGGCTGGGTGGCCGTGGCGCTGCTCACGGGCGTGATCGCCGCGCCGATCTACCACCTAGGCACCGGTAATCCCTCCGGGGATCAGAAGCACGTGGTGTTCGGGCTGATCTTCATCCTGCCGCTGGCGGGCATCGCGCTCGAGCGCGCTTTCGCCGACCGCCGGCGGCTGCTGCCCGCGGCGGTGCTCACACTCGGACTGTTGCTATTTGGGTGCGTGCAGGTGGTGCGCATCGACGAGAGCTGGCCCGACCTGCGCGCCTCCGCGAACGTGCTGAGCGCCGACGTGCACCCCGGAGAAAGGCTGCTCGTCAACTCCGCGTGGGTCGAGGACGTCTATCTGTACTCCCGCAGCCGGATCGACACCCCCTACGACCTGTACGACGCATACCGCGTCAAACATCTCGCCAAGCCCGTGGACGTGTGCGCCTTCCAGTGGTTTGTCGTCGTCCCCGGGGGCGAAGCGTGGCCAGCGGCGGTGCGCGAACAGATGCTGCGCTGCGGGAGCTTCCGGGAGCTCTACACGGCGCGTACCACGCTGACCAACCTCGGGAGCGACCTGCGCTTCGTCACCTACACCGAACCGATCGAAATCTGGCGCAACGAGGCGCCACGGCCCCGCGGGACGGGGGTCAGCGAGGCGTTGGGGCCCCGCGGGACGGGGGTCAACGAGGCGCCGCGGCCACGCGGGACGGGGGGCGGGGCCAGCCACGCGGGTGAGCAGTGGACGGACCGATACGAGTGGAATGGAATCTGAGATGAGCAGGACGATTCACCACAACCGTTGGGCGCAGGCGCTCGGCGTTCTGCTGGTTCTCTGCATCGCTTGGTTCCTGCCCTGGCTGGTGGCTCACGCGGACCTCGCGCACGCCTGGCTGTCGCTGCCCTTCCTGGCGGCCACCGCCGTGGTGGTGGCCGCTCTGCTGGTGTCGGTGTGCAACCGCTGGGAGCGCGCCGTGCCGGTGAGCTCGCCCGTGCCCCCCGGCGCGGAGCCGCGGGTCGCGGTGATCGTCCCTACGCTCGGCGAGCCGCTGCAGCTGCTGGAGCGCACCGTGCGCTCGGTGCTCGACCAGGATTGGCCGCTGGAGCGCCTGTGGGTGCTGGTCAGCGACGACGCACATGATCCGCGGGTGCACAAACTGGTCAACAAGCTCGCGTTGGAATATCCCCAGGCGACGCTTCGCTACAACCGGCCCCCCGCCAAGGGCGATCCGCGCCGCAACGGCGAGGCGAAGGCCGGCAACCTCAACTCGGCGCTCACGCGGATCCCCGCGGAGATCGAGCTGATCGAGACGCGCGACGCCGACGACCTGGTCGGCGACAAGCGGTTCCTGCGTGAGACCGTGGGTCAGCTGATGGCCCACGAGCGGCTGGCATTCGTGCAGACCGTCAAGTCCGGCGAGGTGCACGGCGGCGACCCGTTCGACAACCTCCAGCCGCACTTCTTTGCCTGCGCGATGGCCTCGCGCTACGCCGCCAACGCGGTGTTTCCCTGTGGCTCGGGGGTGGTGTGGCGCCGCGCCGCGCTCGCCGACATCGGCGACTTCCCGACGTGGAACCTGGTCGAGGATCTCCAGTCGGGCATCGAGGCTCTGCGCCGCGGCTGGGACGGCTGCTACCTGCCGATCGTAGGGGCCCACGCCCAGCACACCCCGGAGGATCTGCCCAACTTCGTCAAGCAGCGGGGGACCTGGGCGCTCGACACGATGCGGCTGATGCTGTGGGCGCCCAAAGGCGGTTTGAGCCTGCGCCAGCGCCTGCAGTTCTACGAGCTCGCGCTGTTCTATCTCCAGGGTCCCGCCACGCTCGTGTTCCTGATCACCCCGGCGCTGGGCTTCGCGCTGCACGACTATCCGGTGGTGACCAGCACCGGCGCTTTCCTGCTGCACTTCTGGCCGTTCGCCGCCGCCCTGGAGCTGTACATGGCGGCGGTTCACCGCCCGCTGTCGCTCGAGCAGTTGTGGCGCGCGCGGTTGGTGTGGGCCGGGCTCAGCTTCACCTACGCGCGCGCCTTCGTACTGGCGGTCGGAGGTGGCCGCAACGGCAAGCCGCGCTATGTCGTCACCCGCAAGGAGAACCAGCACGCCTGGCATTGGCGGCTGGCGCTCCCGCACATGCTGCTGCTCACCACCCTCGCCGCCACGATGGGCTGGTCGCTGGCCCACCACAGCCTCCTCAACAGCTTCGACGTCAGCTCCGCCTACTGGGTGGTGCTCTACAGCCTGCTGCTGCTCGGCTTCGTGCGCCTCAGCTGGCACGGCGTCTCGCGGCCGAGCCTGCGAGGGCCGCTCGTGCTGCGGCGCGCGCTGCGCTTCGCGGCGACGGTCGTCTCGATGGTGCTCGTGCTCGCGCTGTGCTCCACCGCGTTGGGGGCGACCCGCCCTCAACCTGCGCGGGGTGCCGTGGTTACGGTCGCTCACCCCCAACCCTCGCGTGGGACGGTGGTAAGGGTCGCCCACCCCCAACCCTCGCGTGGGACGGTGGTTAGGGTTGCCCACCCTCAACCCTCGCGTGGGACGGTGGTTAGGGTTGCCCACCGTCGCCCCTCGCGTGGGACGGTGGTGACCGTGCAGCGGCTCTTCCACGTGCTCGGCTACCCGCTCGACGGGGAACGGGTTGGCGCGTACGGCGTGCACACCAAGGGGGCGCTCTCCTACTTCCAGCACAAGTACCGGCTGCCCGTCACCGGCTACCCCGACGAACGTACCGTGGTGGAGATGCAGGCGGTCGCCGCCTCGCTGACCGCCGCCCCGGCGGGCGCTCACACACAGCGGGATCTGATCGACAAGCTGCTGAGTGGCGTGCCGATCGTGCCTCTGGGGCTGGCGTGCGCGCTGGGCCTCTCGCTGCTGGCGCTCTCCGCGCGCCGGCGGGACGCGTTGCCGGATCGCTAAGAGTCCCCAACCCAATGAGAAGGAGACCGCGTCTCATTGAAGGAGACCGCGTCTCATTTGGTAGAGGCCCGCAACCAATCGCTTGATCCCACCGTCACCGGGCGGCGCCATATTCTCTTTTTTTCGGGCCCTAACCAAATACGACTTGATCTCATTTGGTTAGGCTCTGAGAGCGATACGCCCTACGTGCCGGTTGGTGGTACTACTCTCGCAGGCTTGAGCGAGACACCGATAGAGCGGCTGCGCGAGCGCTTCCCCCGTGTGGCGGTCGTCCACGAGTGGCTGACGATCCCCGGTGGCTCCGAGCAGGTGGTGGTGGAGCTGCTGGAGATGTTCCCCCAAGCGGAGCTCTTCTGCTCGATCTACGACCCCGCGCCGTGGCCGCCGACGATCACCGAGCGCCCGGTGCACGCCTCCTACCTCAACCGCATCCCTGGCGCAAAGGCCCACTACCGGAGGCTGCTGCCGCTGATGGACCGCGCCTACCGCTCCTTCGACCTCTCCGGCTTCGACTTGATCCTCTCGAGCAACCACGCGTTCGCCAAGAACGTGCGCACTCCCCCGGGCGCGCTGCACGTGTGCTACTGCCACACACCGATGCGCTACGCCTGGGAGGAGGACTTCCTCGAGGGCGAGGAGGTGGGGCGTGTCGCGCGGCTGGCGCTGCCGCTGCTGCTCGGGCGCCTGCGCCGCCAGGACCTGCGCGGGGCGGCCGGGCCGGACGTGCTCATCGCCAACTCCCGCCACGTGGCCGCGCGCATCGAGCGCTGTTACGGGCGCACCGCCGAGGTCGTCAACCCGCCGGTGGACGTGGAGCACTACCTCGGCGTGCCGCGCGCCCAAGAGGACTTCTACCTGGCGTTCGGCCGGGTGGTGCCGTACAAGCGTGTGGACCTCGCCGTCGCCGCCTGCGCGCGGCTGGGCGTCCCGCTGAAGGTCGCCGGCGACGGGCGGGCGCTGGATGCCGCGCGCGCCGCGGCGCCGCCCGGCGCGAGCGTCGAGTTCCTCGGCCGCGTGAGCGAGCGCGAGCGCGACGAGCTGCTGGGCGGCGCCCGCGCGCTGCTGTTCGGAGGCGAGGAGGACTTCGGCATCGTGCCAGTGGAGGCCCAGGCAGCGGGGCTGCCGGTGATCGCCTACGGCGTCGGCGGCGCCGCCGAGACCGTGAGCGACGGGCGCACGGGGGTGCTGTTCGACGAGCCGACCGCCGCGGGCATGGCGAGCGCGATCGAGCGCTTCGAGCGACTCACGTTCGCGCAGGCCGACGTGCGCGCCAACGCCGAGCGCTTCGGGCGCGAGCGCTTCCGCGCGGAGATGACCGCCGTGATCGCGCGCGCCCGCGAGGGTCGCGACTCGCTCGCACTCAGTGCGTAACCGCCCCAGGCCCGCCGGGCGCGGTGGCGGTGGCCGCGTCGAGCAGGCCGGCCCCGTAGAGGCGGCTGTCGGAGGGCCCGCCGAGCGGTCGCGCGGTGGCGATCAGGCGGGCTTCCACTTGCGCGGGCGTGGGGTGACGGCCGAGCACGCCCGAGGCGATGATCAGCGCCGCGGTGGCGGCCACGTGGGGGGTGGCCATCGAGGTGCCTTCGTACCCGCCGGGGATCCCGAAGCGCCGGGGGGAGGTGCCGAGGAAGGTCACCTGGAAGACGTCGCGCCCGGAGGCCAGGTCGGGGTTGCAGTTGGGGTCGCCGGGAAGGTTGGCGTCGGGCCCGCCGCCGGGGGCGACGATCGTGACACCGGTGCCGAAGTTGGAGTAGGAGGCCAGACAGCCGTGTTCGGTGGTGGCGCCCACCGCGATCACGTTGGGCGCCCGCGCCGGGAAGGCGGCGGAGGAGTGGGCCTCGTTGCCGGCGGCGGCGACCACCACCACGCGGTGGCGGTGGGCGTAGCGCAGCGCGGAGATCAGCTCGGGAATGTCCGAGGCGGTGATCCCGCCGGGGAATTCGAGCGAGAGGTTGATGACGCGCGCGCCGTGGTTGACCGCGAAGCGCACCCCCTTGGCGATCGTGGCGGCGTCGCCGTTGCCTTCGCCGTTGAGCACGCGCACCGGCATGATCCGCACCCCGTAGGCCAACCCGGTGAGGCCCCTGCCGTTGTCGGTCGCCTCCGCGATCGTGCCGGCGACGTCGGTGCCGTGGCCGTTGCGGTCGTTGGGGAAGCGGTTGTGGGCGACGAAGTCCCACCCCGCCACGAACTGGTAGCGGTGGAAGTCGGGGGACACGCGAAAGTGCCTGCGGTTGGCGTAGGCCACGCCGGTGTCGAGCACCGCGACGACCACCCCCTGCCCGCCGGGGGCGTGGTCGGCCATCAGGTTCTGCCACGCGCCGGGCGCTTCGACGCCGAATTCGCCGACGAAGTTCCACTGCAGTTTGCTCCACCCCCCCGGCGTTTTCGCCAGGCCGGGATCGTTGGGGAAGGGTTCGCCGACGGCCGTCTTCGTGGCAACGGGACTCGTGAGCTCGGCGGCCGCGGCGCCTGCTCCGGACGCGCTGGCCGCGCTCGCGGGGCCGTCAAGCTCGGGGGCGCTCGCGAGGCCATCGAGTTCCGCGGCGCTCGCGGCGGGGTGCGTGCGTGGCATCACAGCCGCGTGCGCGATGTAGTCGGGCACCGCCCATGCAACCCCGCGCGTGTGGCGCAGGCGGGCGAGCGCGCCGGGCACGGAGGCGTGCGCACCCAGCGTCAGCACGCGCGTGTGCGATTCCAGTTCGATCGGGTCGACCGCCCCGGCGGCGTGTGCGATCGCGACGTTGGCGGAAGGGGAGTCGGACGGCGCGTAGCCGACGACCACCTTGCCGGGCGCATACGGAGCGTCCGCCGCGGCGGGCACGGAGAGGGAGGATGAGGTTGGGATGGAGGGCCCGCCCGGAGGGCGGCCCGGGATGGCGGCCGACGTGGCGCGGGGAATGAGCGCCAGTGGCGCTCCGGCGGCGAGCGCAAGAACTGCGCAGAGCAACCAGCGCGCGCGGCGCCTCCCGGCCCGGGAGCGCGATTGTGCGGTGGGCGAGCTGGGCTCGGCGGCCCGTTCGGCGGATGCGGCGGGCCAGGTCGATGCGAGGCGGTGGGGCATGGGTTGAGTAATGATGATGGTCCATGTCCCCACAGGAGCCCACCTCCGGTTGGAGAGCCCCGCGGAGGGAACGGTGAGCGACCGTTTCTTTCCCCGCGATGAGTACTTCATGCGCCTCGCGCTGCGCGAGGCCGAACATGCATTGGAACACGAGGACGTACCGATCGGCGCGGTTGCGGTGCACGCCGGCGAGGTCGTGGGGGCCGGCCACAACGAGCGCGAACTGCGCCAAGACCCCACCGCCCACGCGGAGCTGCTCGCGCTGCGCGAGGCCGCCCGCGCCGTGGGCAGCTGGCGGGTGCTGGACACGGTGCTCTACGTGACGCTGGAGCCGTGCGCGATGTGTGCGGGCGCGATCGTGCTGGCGCGCGTGCCGCGCGTGGTGTACGGCGCGCCCGACCCGAAGGCCGGTGCGGCGGGCAGCGTGCTCGACGTGCTCGGCGAGCGGCGCCTCAACCACCGCCCCGAGGTCGCGGGTGGCCTGCTGGCGGGGGAGTGTGGGGCGCTGCTCAGCGAGTTCTTCGCCTCGCGGCGGTAGTGGGCGCGCGAGGGGGGAGCTTCAGGGGGCATCCCCGGTCGTTGGTTGTACAGGCGGCCGTCGGGGGTTATCCATGAGACGTTCGCACACCTGCTCCACCCGCGCGGAGTTGCGCGCGAGGAACTCATCAGCGAGCTTGCGCAGCGCTTTGATGTTCGCGGGGCTGGCGTCGTCGAGGCTGTCGTTGACGCCTTCGAGCACGGTCTGCAGGCGGTAGTGACCCCGGTCGGCCCCGAGCAGCTCGTCGAGCTGGTAGTCGACCGCGGCGCTCGCGCCGTCCATCACCACGTCCAGCAGCGGGTGCGCCCACTGGATCAGCCCCCACCGCCGAGCCTGTTTGTAGGAGATCGATTCGGTCAAGCGCCCGGTGCCGAGCGAGACGATCAGCTGCTCGGCGCCCGGGTGGTTGCGGGCGGCCTCGGCGTAGGCGCACATCGCGGGGTTGTTGGCAAACGTGCCGCCGTCGACGAGCACGTAGTCCCGCGGCCCGTCGGGTGGCGGTTCCACCGCGCGCACATCCGCCGGCTCGAAGTACGTCGGCGCGGCGGAGGTCGCGCGGCCGACCATCCTCATCGGGTAGTCGGCCGGCTGCGGCGGCACGCCGGTGTCGCGCGGGACGCCCTCGCGCGGCGCGGTCGTGACGGGATGGGCGTCGGGCGCGAAGCTCTTGAAGAAGAACGGTTCGTGGCGCTGGATGTCGTAGGAGGTGATCAGCACCCTGGTGAGCGCCTGTGGCAGGCGCGCTTTGCCCATATACCGCGCGAGCGCCGTCTCCAGGCCGCTCGCGTCGTATTTCGCCCCGCACAGCCCCTCGACGGTCTCGATCGTGCGCAGCAGCGAGTGGTGGAAGATCTTCGGTCCCTCCTCTTCATACATTCCCAGGAGGTCTTCTGCGCTCCATCGCGGGCGCCCCTTCGCTTTCGGGTCGGGTACCGTGACACCCAGCGCGATGATGCCACCCGTCGAGGTGCCCGCGATCAGGTCGAACAGCTCGCACGCGCGGTGCCCGGTCCGCCGCTCGATCTCCGCGAGCACGACGGCCGGGATGATCCCGCGGATGCCCCCGCCGTCGATCGAGAGGATCTTCACGCACTCGCCCGCCGCCACGGCCGGCACGTTACACCATCGGCCGATTGCGCAGGACGGGTCGGTTCGATTGTTCGGCGCAACATCAAGCGGCGCCCCGGTGCCGAGCAGTCGGCTGGCGGACCCAGCTGCGCATGATCGACTAGCCTTGACGAGCAGTCGCCCGGAGGGGTGGCAGAGCGGTTGAATGCGGTGGTCTCGAAAACCATTTCGGGGGTTTCTCCTCCGACGAGGGTTCGAATCCCTCCCCCTCCGCCAGTACTTCATAGATCGAAATATCATCACCGGAAAGCGCTTTTGAGGCCCGTTTAGTCGGCCCTTGGAGGCGCTTTCCGGCTTTCTGAGGCCGTTCTCCGGTCTTTATGGCCTCGACCCAGGCTAGGGCTTCTTTCGTCGTTTGCTCGGCTAGGAGGACGGCATAGGGCTCGGTCAGTTCCACGCCTGCGACCTCGACTGCGGTTCGCCCGGCCTGGTCGTCCCAACGGGCTCTGATCTTGATGCGCGTAAAGAAAGTTTGGTTGTAGCCGCGTCTCGTGCGCTCGTCGGCCAACTCGTAGATACCCGCGATGTTCTCGGCCAGCTCTAGGGCGCGGCAGAGATCGCTCTCGTTGATTTCGAGGCGACCCTCCGTCTCCGCGAGCGATGCCTCGGCAGCGGCGATCTCCTGCTTCATTCGGGCGCGCTCGGCGCGGAACGCGTCAGGCGATGTGTCCTCGCCCTCTTCGGCATACAGGCGGATCAGCCGTTGCTGCTGGAGCTTGAGCGAGGCGATCAACTGCTTCTTGGTATCGCGGACGTAGCGCAGGGACTCCTGGCTGACCTCGACCATCGCCCGGATCGCGTCCTGACGGCGTTTTGACTCCGCCGCGCTGATCTTGATGGGCCGCTTGAGGTACATGCGCTGGATTGCGGCCTCGATTAGCTCGGGGCGGATGTTGGCGCGCTCGGAACAGGGGGTGCGGTTGACGCGGCTGGCGCAGAAGTAGTAGGCGTAGCCGCGCTTGTTTTCGCCGGTCGAGACTCCGTAGGTCAGGCGGCTTCCGCAGCCCGCACAGAAAACGGACCCGCGGAGGTAGTGCTCCCGGCGGCGTGGTCGTTCCCGGCGACGCGCTTTTCATCCAGTCGCCGCTGAACCGAATCGAAGGTCTCCTGATCTATCAAGGGCTTGTGGCGTCCGCGAAAGGTCTGCTGGTCCGGCTTGCCGCGCTTGTAGACGACCCAGCCGGCGAAATAGGCGTCGCGGAGGATGCGGTGCAGTGCGGCCGTGCCGACCTTCTGCGATGGGTGGTCCTTCCGTGGTCGGCTGCGAAGCCCGAGACGGTACAGCTCGTCAGTCAGTTGGGGGATTGAGTACTGCCCGCTGTCGTAGAGCTTGAAGGCGTGGGTGATAAAGCTGGAGCAATTGTCAAGAGTTGTGGATGAGAATGTGAAGTATCAGGCGGCGACCTTCTCGTCCGTTGTGGTGGTTTCGTCTTCGGTGACCTTGATGCCGTCCTTGAACTTCGCGCCGTCGAGGACGTCGGTGACGAGTTCGTGGCCGTTGAATCGTCGCCAGCGTTCCTGGGCGGCGTCCAAGAGCTTGTAGGCCATCGCGAGCGCGGCCTTCTTGGAGCCGGCGCCCTTGGTGACCTTGGTGCGCAGCTTCACGGTCGCGAAGCTGCTCTCGATCGGGTTCGTCGTCCGCAAATGCCGCCAGTGCTCGGCGGGGAAGTCATAGAACGTGGTGAGCGCGTCCCAGTCCTTCTCGAGCTTCGCGACGGCCTTCGGGTACTTGGCGTCGAACTCGCCACGGAAGCGCTCCAGCGCCTTTCGAGCGTCCGCTTGTGAGGGCGCCTCGGCCATCTCGTGCAGCAGCGTCTTGGCGCGGGGCTGCAGCCGCTTCGGGAGCGCGTCGAGTGCGTTCGCTGTCTTGTGCACCCAGCAGCGTTGCTCTCGGGTGGCGGGGAACACGTTTCGCCGCGCGGCCCACGCGCCGAGCGCGCCATCGCCGGTCATGAGCTTCGGCTCGTTCAGGCCGCGGTGGCGGAGATCGCGGAACACGGATGCCCACGAGTCTTCGCTCTCGCGGTAGCCGTCCTCGACGGCGAGCAGCTCCTTGCAGCCATCCTCGCGGACGCCGATCACGACCAGCAGACACAGCTTCGGGTCCTCCCCGAGGCGAACGCTGACGTTCACGCCGTCAACGAACAGGTAGGCGTAGCGGTGAAACCGCAGCTCCCGGGTAGCGAACGCAGCGTGCTCAGCCTGCCACTGCTCGGTAAGCCGCTGGATCGAGCTGGAAGACAGCCCCGACGCGTCCTCACCGAGCAGGTCCCTCAGCGCTGGCCCGAAGTCCCCGGTCGAGAGGCCATGCAGATACAGGATCGGCAACACCTCGGTCACCTTCGGCGACCGCCGGGCGTACGCCGGCAGGATCCGCGAGCTGAACCGCTTGCGCTCACCCCCCTCATCGACGCGCTTGTCGTTGACCCGCGGTGCGCGGACCGGGATCGTCCCCGACCCGACCGTTACGCGGCGCTCCCGCGCGCGACCATTACGGACAACCAGCCGCTTGCCGCCCTCATCGACCTCCTCCACGAACGAGCCGACGTACTCCTCAACCTCGGCCTCGAGCGCCATCGCGATCATCCGACGCGCGCCCTCCCGCGCGAGATCATCGAGCGTGACCCGACCCCGATCGTCCTCCCCAACGGGGAGCCTGCGAACATCTGACATTGGCGTGCCTTCCTGCCGGCCATCACCGGCATCGGTTCTTGATCAAACCGGGAAGGTACGCCGCCTTCCTCTTCATGTGCATCCACAACTTCTGGGTATAGCTCATAAAGCTGCTGCGCGCAGGGTCCAAAACAACGGTTGGGGCTTTGCGTCCGTCGGGTAGTAGCTCCACATCGTTGAGGTAGCCAAGTCGTGCCCAGCCGTAGGTGCCGCCGAGGCTGGCCTTCTGACGCAAGCTGCCCTTGACGTTGCGGCTGGTCTTGCGCGACTCGTACTCGTTGTTGACCGCCATCATGCCCTCCATGTAGAAGGACTCCGGCGTGTCCTCGCCGATCATCGGCTCGACGATCGAGACCAACTGAGCGCCGGTCTGTCTCACCATCTCGCGGGTGCGGAAATGGTCCTCGACGTTGCGCGCCCACCGTGACAGGTTCCAAATGATGACGTAGTGAATGAACGTCGCCTCGCTCTCGTTGCAGCGCTTGAGTTCTTCGAGCATCGCCAAGAAGTCCGTACGCTTATGCAGATCGGTAAAGGCGCTCTTGCCGGGGTCCACGAACTCGTGCTCGATCGAGGCGTCCAGTTGCTCAGACTTGTCGTCGGCACCGCCGCGCTGCACCTCGATGGATAGGCCGTCTTTGAGATAGTCGGTCTTGGCTTGGCTTGGTGAGGAAACCCGCAGGTAGCTAAATGCTCGCTTGGAACGGGTGGGGGAGTCGGTCAGCATTTCAATACTCATCGAGATTTCCCCTCATCACGGGATTGCCGCCGTTCTGTTGCTTCACGCTGGGCACGAACGTATTGGAGTAGCGCCCACGCGAAGCGATCCCAATCCGGTTCGGCACGTAGCTCGGGCCGAGCATCAACGCGCAGACACCGCGCACGCCGTGCTCGCTTGGGTGCTCTACCCCTCTCACGCAGCCCGCCATCAAGACGGTGACTACGCGCAGAGCCGGGACACTGGCGATTAGACTGTAAGGGTGTTTTGGGCATAGATCCTCCTTTCTTGTTACTTGGTTTTAAGATTCTCCCGCTGATCCTTCCGGGGTTCAATGTGTTTGTTAGTGGCGCAGGCCGGTCAAGGTGTGTAACCCCGACCGGCCCGCATGTCTCACTTCAATGCCTCCAATCGCTCGGTGATCGCGGCCTTGCGCTCGGTCGCGCTGGCTTTGAGTGCTTCATGCTCGGCTGTGGCCTCACGGGCTCGCTCGCCTGCAACCTCGACCTCTCGGTCAATCGCTGTGATGGATCGTTCAAGGGCGGCGCGGGCGTCGGCTAGTGCGTCCTCCGGGGTGGTCTCGCGCCTGCGGGGTCGGCCTTTGCCGTTGCCGGTGGCTCCGCGCGAATACGAGTAGTAGCTGCCACGGATGCTGTTGACTGGCTGCCCGTACTCGGCTGCCACCTGCTTGAAGGCGTCGGGGCGCTCCGCGCCGCCCTCGATGAGCGCGTTGACCTTCTCGTAGACCTCTTGGGCCTTGGTCACTGTTGACCTCCTTAGAAGTGAATGACTTGAGCGGCCAGCAGAAAGACGCACTCGCGCCCTTCCACCGGCCGGTGGGCCATCCACCCCGTGCGCTCATGCGCTGCGCTCCAAGCGGTCGCGGGTGAGCTGCACATACTCAGGATTCAGCTCGATACCGAGCCAGTCCCGGCCATGCTCGCGAGCGACCAGCGCGACCGTGCCACTGCCCATGAATGGATCAAGCACCAGGCCGGGCCGCGTCGCCACCACGCAGCTACACGGCACAAGAGAGCGGGGTTGCGGCTGGCCGTCCACGAACCGCACGGGATGGCGGGCACGTTGCCAGGGCTTGCCGCAGCAGGTGCAGACCTTCTCCGGGCAGGTGGCAAGGATCGGGCGGCGGATCAGCTCGGCGGGGAAGCTCGCCCCATGACCCCGAACGCGAGCGCCTGCGATCCGCCAAACGTCGCCGGGATTCTTGCCGAGCGGATGACCACGCAGCCCGTCGCGGCCGAGGCGAGTAAGACCGCTATGGCCGTGGTCACGCGCCCCGTGGCAAGCATGGCGATCCGGCGTCGGCCGGGGCGGAGGAGCCTCTTTCGCCAGTGGTTCGCGGATTGCGTCGAGGTCGAAGAAGTAGCGGCGCTCGCGCACCAGCAAGTAGACGAACTCCCAAGACTGCGTGAGACGGTCGGCCGCCGATGACGGCAACGGGTTGGGCTTCGTCCACGCGAGGCGGTTACGCACAATCCAGCCATCAGCGAGAAGCACTTGCGCCAAGCGCTCAGGCCCGAGCAGCAGCGACTTGGCGGGTGCTCCTTCGCTCGGACGGGAGGCGTACACGTCACCGATGTTCAGCCAGAACGCACCACAGGGAACCAGCACCCGTGCGATCTCGGCCGCGACCGCGCGCAGGTGCTCTACCCACTCGTCTATGTGGGTTTCTTGGCCGAACTCCTGCGTGCCTCCTTGGTAGGAGCGGACCTGGAAGTACGGCGGGCTCGTCACGACGCAATCCACGGAGGCATCGGGAAGCGTTCGCAAGACCTCCAGCGCGTCCCCCTGCAAGACGACATTGCGCGGCCTCACGAGCGCGCCTCCGCCGCCAGGAACGAAGTCGCCTCATCCAGTTGTCGGACGGTGAACAGACGGGTGGCCTCATCCGGCAGATGCCTAGGCGCGTCCATGACCTGTCCCGCGCGGTGCTCATTCGGGACCGCCCACAGCACGCGGGGGTAGACGCCATGCTCGGCCTGCTCGCTGCCTGAGCGGTAGTGGGCGAGATAGCGGGCGGCCTTCGTGCGCAGCGTGCCGCTGGCCTCGGTCGCAAGGTCTATCTCGATGAACCAACGATCCTCGCTGGCATTACCAGCACCGACGCGCAGAAAGAGGTCCGGCTTGAGTACAAGTCGTGCAGCTCCCAGCCCGAGGAAGCCGCGCCAACAGGCGGGCTCGCTCTGGATCTCGATGCACTCCAGCTCCCCCGCTTGGTCGGCTTCGTGCAGCTCGACCACGAGCTCGGTGCAAGCGAGCGTGTGGGCGCCCGGACTCCCCAGAAAAGCCTTTCCCGCGGCTCTCTGAGCATCACGCGGACTGGATCGGTCCGACTGTTTTTTTCAGCTCCGCGCTTCTCAGCGAAACGCCAGCGCTTGTCAGCATCGCTCTCGGCGTGATCGCTAACTACGTTACCGACCTGTTCAAAGGAATCCCCGGCAAGCACACCGCGAGACTGCATGTGGTGATCGAGCAGCATGACGGTAAGTGCGTCAAACTGACGTATAACGGACCTGCCACAGAAATAGGCGAAATACTCGATGCCGTTGGCGACATAATCGGAAGCGATGGACAAGCCACCAAGTAATTCACTTCTCTCCGACGTACCAGAGCTCATTGAGTTCGACGCCACGTTCGAGGCCACTAACGAGAAGCACGCGGCGGCGATGCCAGCCGCGCGACACCTACCGTTGCAAAAGGCGGCGGCAGACGCCTACCGTGAGGTGACGCATGAGGCATCGCGCCTCAAGAAGAAAGTGGTGGAACGGGGTGATGAGGACTCGGCGGCCCGCTTGCTATGTGGTGTATGCGCAGCCGGAGCAATGATGAGTACGCTTCGGCTCTGGATCGCCTTCAAGGAAGGCGACATGGCTACCGCATGGAACCGCACGGTTGATGCACAGCAGGCTTGGAGCGGCGCGCTCCGCGCCCATCCCATCGGACGTCAATTTCGACGGCTCGCTGCCACCCCATTTCAGGTGGAGACTGCACTCTTCCCTCACATCGCATTTATGAGTGTCGGCATGATCGTTCGACAGTATGAATGCACCATCTGTGGCGAGACTCCGGGCGAGTGTGATCACGTTCGCGGACACGTATACGGCGGCAAATTTGCTGGCATTCACGTTACCGATGCCGACTTGCGTGACACATCCATAGTGGACATACCTGCCGATAAGCGCTGCCGCGTCGAGAGAATCACCATGGACGGAGTCCAGCGCGACGCGATGACTTGGGAGATAATCAAATCCACGGAGGGCTAGCGCACACCGCCGCTTGTGCGACGCGGTTTACGAGTGGGCTGAGCTGTAGCGTCGGACGTGCGCTTCTCGCGCACGTTGGCGTTGAGCCTCGTATGCCAAGACGGTCTCGCGATGAAAGCGGAGCGCTTCTTCATGGGCTGCTCGTGCTCGCTCAAGGCGGGCGCGATGTGTCTGGATGACTCGTGAAACGAACCCGGGCTGGTCAGGACCGCCGGTACGACGGGCGATTTGCACGCTCTCCCAGAGGCTTGCGCGGGGTGGTTGTGGTGGAGCCAACCTCTGCGGCATCGGGGTCGCGATGTAACCCATTTCGAGCGCGCGCTGCCAGGTGTTGCCTTCGGGGCCGTTTACGATCGTCACGACAGAGACTGCGCCACGTCGCAGTTCATCGTGACGGCAGATGAGGAGGAGCCACTCTCCAACTTGTATGTAGGCATCAGCCGTGTTTCGGGAGCGAGCCCAATGCGGCCGTTCGTCAACAACACGACCCTCTTGGCTGAGAAGATCGCGCAGGATCGTCTCAACTTCCCGCCACGACGACGCACCAATTCCGGCGCGCTCAGCGAAGCGTTCCAGCGCGTGATTTGTAAAGCCTATGCTGCGCTGAAGTTGACGATCGATAAGCATCCTGTGTAAGCGACGAAGCTAAGTCTCGGGTGAGTCGGGATCTGCGTGCCACGGCAATGTTAGGTCGATATCGCTAGGGGGACCGCATAGCTTCTAGCTGCCGCCTAGAGCGGTCGTCGATTTCCCTGGGGTCAATGCTCCCAAGTGCCTCAAGCAGCTCTACTGGCGACTTCCCGATAGCCGATTCAACGCCTGGTTCGGCGACCACGTGAAGTTCTGCTGCTAGCGCAGCGCAATCAATGGCGAGCTGCTCTGTGCGATTGACTGCAACGGCGACATCATCGAGTCCGGCAATGGCTCGCGCGATGTCAGCGTCCTCGATCAGATGATGAACGAGCTCGTTCCGCCGGTTGATTGCGTCGCTGATGCGCTGGCACAGGTCGTCCGGTAGGTCTAGCTTTCGCAGTTGCTTGAGCAGATAACCAGCAGGCATGTTCTCGAGCGTCGTGAGCTCGTCGACATCGGGAAACTGCCCGTCGCGCCCGTGACGAATGTGCGCCAGTTCGAGCAATAGCTGCTTCTCAAGACCTCCCGCAGCGAACACAACGCGGCCGATCGCCCGAAACAGAGGATCAAGCCGACCATCCTGCTCGTCGTCAAACGAGGCGGTCACACGAGGACGATCGGCCATGCGCTCACGATACGACGACCGCTCCGAAAGCTGGGCTAGGAAAGGCGACGAAACTCCGAAGGTCGCGTCGGGTCTGCGTGGTTGCGGACTTCAAAACGCTCACCGAGCAGATTCTCGAAGCGCGACCAGTAGGTCAGGTCGTCGCCCCACTCGGCGAGGGGCACGCCGACCACGATCGCGCTCGATGGGACGGGCTGTGCCGCGTTGTGGTCGAGTTGCGGGATGAACTCGCCGGCGCGCATAGAGCGCCATTGCCAGTCATTCCAGGTATAGGGGCGACCAGCGACCTCGATGCCATGCTCGATGTTGAAGGCTGGCCCAGTGCCCTCGTTGCTCAGGTGGTAGGCGACGGCCATCTCATCCGGAGCGGCATCATCGCTGGTGCCCCTCGTCGGATGACCCCGGCCGTGGACAACGACACGCGGCTGCCATTGCCTCTCTGCGGCCTGGCGCGTCTCCTGGGCGACGGCAAGCGCCGCAGCAGCCTGATCTTTGGCAATCGCGATCGCAGCGTCGGCATGGGCGCGTGCGCCCCGCATCTGGACCTCCGAGGCTTTGATTTGGGCGACAGCCACCCACGCCAGGGCCACGGTGGCAACAGCCGTGATGATCGCTGCTGCGAGCACGCAAGTGACAGTAAGACTGAACGCGGACGTTAGGCCCAGACGTCTCTCCGGCGCGCCATCAGCGCCTCGATCAACCGCCGCACGGGCCGGTTCGACCTTCGTCAAGATGGTGGCGACGGCGGGAGTCGAACACACGCAACGTTCCCGCCGTGAGGAGGATTGACGGCGGAACTCCCCATCCAGGCACCGCTGGCTACGCCGACAGTGGCTCGCGTTCAGCCGTATTCAGCGCCTTCGGCCTCCGATGGTGGTGAGCAGCCGCGATTGAGCACCGAGGGACAGATGGAGCTGGGCTGCCGCGAAGCGGCGTATCCGGCAACTGGAGACCGGAAGGTCAAGGGGTGGGCAACGCGGATCAAACGCGTTGCGCGGCCTTCCCCGGCCCCGTGGAGGTTGCGGTCGAGCTTGCTAGCGCCAGCCAGCCGGCGGGCGGCCGCGGCGGCGATGGTGGGTGACAATCGCTTGTTCAAGCTCAGCGATCTCCTCGGCACCCAAGTGCGCTTGAGACTTAGCGATCAGGTTCAGCACGAAGTCGAGATCGTTGGCGACTGCGACCGTGAACTGCGAACTTCGATCGACGTCCACCCAGCCGCGTGGGTGACAGAGAACAACGATCCGTTCGATCCATAGCTGTGGCCATCGGGCGGCGAGCACGGCCGTGAGCTGGTCGGTCGGCTCGTTGAGCTCTTGGCTGGGGGAGCGACCAGCGTTATCGGTCACGGCGCGTTCACCGACGAGGTTGCCGTATTTGTCGTATTTCTCACCGTGCCAGTAGTCACCGTGACAGACGACCGTCACGTTGATGTTCTTGATCTCCAGCGCAAACACGCCGCGCGGGCCAAGCAGCAACAGGTCGACCTCACCGCCGCGGTTCTTGTAGCCGCTCAGTGCTCGCCAATCGTCGCCGAGTCGTTCACACAGGGCGGTGAGGACACGGTCCTCTCCCTGCACGCCAGCCGCCTTTGCGTGCTCCTCGTGGCTGGGTGCGATCGGACGTGGTGAAGGCGGTGCGCTCGATAGCGATATGACTGCCAGCTTCAGGCTCGCTAGCAGCCATCTACCTGGGCGCAGAGGCGAACGCGCTCCGGTCCGCTCGCATTGCAGCGCTTCAATGCGCTGCTCCCTGGCCTCGCATGCGCGCTGCCATTCCTGCTTGGCTTGCGCCTCGGCGGCAAGGCGTGGAGCGGCTGCCTTGGCCAGCAGGGCCCGCGGATGGTTTGATAGCTCGATGACTCGCATGTCCTGTCATCAACCGCGCCGGCCTCCGCCCACACGTAGTTCACTGACGCGGACAGACCGCAGGGTTGGTCCATCGGGCCTGCGATTATAGGCGCTTCACGCTTCGAGCAGATCGCGACACATTTGACCCAGCGACGCACGGGTCGCCGAGCACCTGGTAGACGAGCCGGTGCTCCTCGGTGATTGCGCCGCGACCAGGCCCCGCAATCCCGTACGCCGCATCCCAGACGGCGGCACCGCGATCTCGCGCTAGACAAGCTATATTGTCTTGGTGCGGATCGGTGAGCCAGCGCGAAAGCACGGCGTCGCCGACGCAGACATATGGCACGCAGTTCGCAACGCTATGAGGAGGGTGCTCATGGATGAGGATTTGACCATGCTGATCGGGCCAGCAACTGACGGAGCGCTGATCGAGGTCGGCGTCCTCGACATCGATGGTGACGATGCTGTCGTGATCCACGCCCAACCACTACGGCACAAGTTCCACAAGCTCCTCGGATGAGATGACCATGCCCCGACACACAGACAAGGAAATCGAGCAAGCCGCCCGTCGCTTCGAGCAGCTTGCCGACTCGCTGGACCCGGAGACCGCGAAGGTCGAAGACACCGACGACCTCCGCTCGATCGCAACCGCAGCCGAGGCGGTACGCGCAGACGATGCCCGTCTGCGAGAGGCCGTCCTCGTCGCCCGAGCCCACGGCAGGTCCTGGAACCACATCGCCCTCGCTCTCGGCGTCTCCCGGCAAGCGGCCCGGCAGCGGTTCACGGACCAGGGCACAGCGGGCGTGACGTCTGCTGTCTGACGAAGCCGAACACGGGCATCGGGGCGGCAGTGATGCCGGACACGGACGCCTGCACGCCGACCTTGATGGCCCACCGCGCGCAAAAGCCGCGCGAAAGTTTCCGCCACCGGCTCTGCTCTGATCGCGAGGAATCCAAAAACCAAGCGGCCGAGACGGGTGTTGGTAGCACCCGCCCCGGCCTTACAGCACCGAAGAAACCGCCTTCGATGCCGCTGGCTAACCGTAGCTCTTGCGGCTAGTTCGCCTTGCGTGGATCGGGGCGCCTTCTCGGTGTAGAACCGAAAGGAGTCTCCCAAATGGGCATGACGATCAACCGTTCCTATCGGGACGCGCTGTACGACGGCCTGATGACGGACCTCACCGCGCACGGGGACATATTCACGTACCTGCGCAACGACGAAACGGCGGACGCCAAGCGACTGCACCATCGCTTCCGGGGCGAGCTTCGGCTGCTCGATGATCTCGGCTGGGAGCGAGACCCGAAGGCCCAGGAGTTCGAGTTGACGATGGCACCGCGTGAGCTTCGGCCGATCATCGAGCGCGTCTATTGGAGCGCCGTCGCCTCGCTCAACTACGAACCGGATCAGTTGGTCGATGAGGCCGTGGCGATCCTGACCGAAGCTACGGTGGCGTGCCCGGAGATGCTTGCCAGGCTCGCCGACGAGTTCATGGACACCGACGAGGAGCCGGGCAGCGCGGGAGGCGCGCGGGAATCGATCTGCTCGTAATCGACTCCGCGAGCACGACAAGGGCGCGACCCAACTCAGGATCGCGCCCTTGATCGTGCCCATGTCAGCAGCGTGTCAGTGCTCCGTCAGCGCCTAGCGGACGAACACGCTGATGGAGCCGGCACCGCCCGGTCCTCGACTGACGGCGCTTGCAGCCGCTCGTCGCCAACGGCATCGCGACCCGCGGCAGCATTGATCGATGCCCCCGCTGCCCGTGGCGGCCACGCATCCCGAGCTGAGTGCGGCTCGATACACCACGAGCGTGGGTCACGCCGCCAACGGCAACAGCCCACTGCCGTTTCGTCCGCCCTTCCGCTCGCGGGTATCGCCTCCGATCTGCCCTCCCGTTAAGGCGAGACCCTGTCGCACTGAAAACCGCTGCAAATCGCGTGCTTGCGGTAAGCGTTCAGTCCTTGGTGGGATTTAGCTGAGTAGTGGGGTTGGGTCGCCGCGGGCGCTGGCGTTGAGCAGCTCGGTGAGGTAGGCGTGCAGGCTGCGGTGCTGCAGGCGGCAGGTGATGGAGGCGGAGAGCAGGCGTGCGACGCGTTGCTCGCCTTGCTCGGATTGGCTGCCGAGGCTGAGCTTGCGGTAGATGACGGCACCGCGGAGGGATCGCTCGGCGTGGTTGTTTGTCGGATGGACGCCGGGGACATTTGCGAACGTCCATAGTGCGGGCCAGAGCTTCAGCAGGTTGCGGGCCATGCCGCGGCAGTACTTGTTGCGCGGTGATTTGCCCGAGAAGCGCCGCAGGGCGGGCTTTAGCTCACGGCGAAGCAGCCGGACTTGACGGGCGAGCTCTCGCCGATTGTGGGTGTGCTGGAAGACCTCCCATGCCCAGAACAGCCGCTCGCAGACGTGGAGCCCAAGCTCGCCGAACTGTTTCTCGACGGCGAGGCCTTCAGCGTGGGCCGTGAAATCTCGACGCAGGTGCGCCCAGCAGATCTGCCGGCGCGTCAACGGCAGATGGCTATAGGCCCACCAGCGATCTGAGGTAACGATCGCCGTGGTGTCCGCGAGCAGCGCTTTGGCGTGATCCTCATGGCGATCCGGGGCGATCTGGAAGTAGGCGTGCTGGCCAGTGAAAGCACCCCAGAGTGCGCGTTGGGATCCCTGCAGACGCCAGCCGGTCTCATCCATGTTCAGATGCCTGCTCGAGCGCACCGCGTGCAGTAGATCCTCGTGGGGTTCGGCGAGCGCACCGGCGACCCGGGTGAGCACCCCGTCGACGGTGCCAGTTGACAGACGGGCCTGGAAGAGCTCTTCCACGAGCTCGACCGCGTCACGACGCGAGACACGGTTGCGAACCGAGAGCGTCGTGATCGCTGCTTGCAGCCGGGGCCCAAAATGGCTGACGGCGACCTGGCTTGGAAGTCGGCCTGTGCGCCTGGCTCCGCACCCAGGGCAACGCACACGCTGGCAGCGATGCTCGGTGACCTGGACCGCGATCGCGGGCAGCTCTTCGACTTGGTGGCGTGCAGGCTCACCCCGCGATGCCCAGTCGGTTTCGCTGAAGACATAGCCGCAATCGCAGCTCGCCGGCCAGTGGTCGATGAGCTCATCAACCGCCCACGCCGGCAGAAGCGGACGCCCGTGACCCTCATGCCCGGGCTGCCCGCCAGGTTTGCGACCTGAACGGTCCTTGCCGCGCCTGGCGGCGCGCTGCGGCGGATCTGAGCTCGGCGGCCGCGAGGAGTTCTCCGAGTTCTTGGCCAGCTGGCGCTCTAGCTTCTCGACCCGCGCCTCAAGCTGCTGAATGCGGCGATCCATCGCCAACAGCACTTCGACCACAGCCTCACGCCCCGCGTCATAGATCGCCTCAGCCTCAGCGCGCTCCACGCCTACAGATTCGACGACGCAGAGTTATGTCCCCCAACCAACTGAACGCCTACCAAAAACCCGTCATTTGCAGCGGAAACGAGGAATCAGTGGAGACGGTGGGAATCGAACCCACGCAAGGTTCCCGGCGTGCAGAGCCGCATGTGCGATCGAGGCCGCTGACCAGCAGGTATAGCCCTCCCAGCCCTGCGCAGTAAAGACGACCCTCACTCCCGGTCGAGCTGACGCTCAGCCGTCTCGCGGCGCTTCGCCGCCTCGGCGGCATCGAGCAGGCGGCGTGCGTTCGCTGGAGAGCGGAACAGATAGGCCGTCTCCTGCCAGGCGGCGTCGAGCCCCACGGTCGATCCCGAGTCGATCTCTACGAACCAGTCATGCTCCGGGCACGATCGCAGCCATTCGAGCAAGCCACCTGTTCGCATCCGAGGCATTGTAGACAACACGCTACATTGCGTTTCGATGCGGACCTATCAAAGCAACGGCGAACCGAGTACAGACACGGCGCCCAGGGATGAGTTCGAGGCATTTGAAATAGTGCTGCGCACGCTGTCCGAGCGCGTGCGGACGGATGATGCCTTCGCACACGATCTCTACGGCGCGCTTTGCAACATGCGCTGGCGCCGTCGAGACTCCGGCAGAGATCCTGTCTCGATGAGCTGGCGGCACGCGGGCGGCGTCGTCTCACACCTCGCCTGCAAGGGAGGCCGCCACCTCGACTACTACTGCTCCGGCAACGAGGGCGTGGTTTCCGCACGCATTCGAGATGCCCTGGGCGCAATGGGATGGGTTCCAGCTCCATGGCCGGAGGACGAAGGGTGAGCGATCGAATGAAGACCGTGCTACACGCGGCGCGCTGCGAGTAGCGCCCGGCCAACAGCTACAGCCAAGCAGTGCGCCGACACACCGACAGCGAGATCCAACAGGCGGCCCAGGACTTCAGGCTGCTCGCCAAAGTGCTCAACCCAACGAATGCGGAGGTCGAAAGTGTCGCTCATGCGGCGACGACCCGGCCCACGCGGTACCGTTTGGGCATGTCTGCCACGGACAAGATCACGGTCTCTCTCGACGCCTCCATCGTGGCGCAGGCCCGCGAGCAGCTCGGCGAGCCCGTGGCTGGCCTTGGGGATGGTGCAGTGATCGAGCGGGCGATCAACGCCTACCTGTTGCGGCGTATGGTCGACACGACACAGCTTGCCGCTGGCCTCAGCGAGAAGGAGGCCGAGCGCGTGGCTTACGATGAGCTGTCAGCGGCCCGCCAGGAGCGACGCGGCAGCGCGTGATCCGGGTCGTTGTCGATCCCGGGGTCTTCGTCTCCGTTCTGATTGGCTCTCGCGGATCTCCGCCCGATCGGATCTTCAGCGCTTGGATCGATGACCGGCTCGAGGTTGTCGCGAGCCCGCATTTGATCGCCGAGCTGCGCCGAGTGCTGTTGCGACCCCGGTTTCGCCGCTGGTTCGACGAGACGAGCGCACAGCAGCTCGTCGTCCGACTTGAACGTCATGCGACGATGCACGATGACCAACCGCCGATCAAGGGCGCAACCCGCGACCCGAAGGACGACTATCTCATAGCGCTTGCCCGCGCAGCAAAAGCCGATGCAATCGTCAGTGGCGACGGAGATCTGCACGACGCCGAACTCACCGACGTATCGGTGTGGACGCCGCGACATCTCGCAGATCTTCTCAGCGAATAGTGATTAGCCCGCCCTTCTCTCTCCACTGCCGAGCCAGCCCCGTCGAAGCGACGACCGGCCCGGCGAGACCGCCTGACGCTAACCCACGCAAGGTTCCCGGCGTGAGGAGGAGGATTAACGGCGGAACAACCCAAGTCCAAGCACGGCCGGCTACGCCGACAGTGGCTCTCGTTCAGCAGTAGTCAGCGCCTTCGCCCTCCAATTCGGCGTGGAGCTTGGCGCCGTTCTCGTAGAGAGCACGCACACGAGGATCGCGCAACGAGCGCTCGAAATCCAGCTCGTCAATCACGATCAACGCCTGCTCAAGCACGTTCTTCACCTCGTCCGCGTCCTGCGGTGTAGTCATAGAGCCAGCGTACTGCAACCGTCTATCCCCGGCCCATGCGCAAGCACGAGGACACCCTGGCCTCCGGTCGATATCGCAGGCCCTAAAGCAGCTGCACAATCAGTCGCACGACTGCAGGCCAAGCAGTAGGACCCGGAACACCTCCACGTGGGGAACCCAGAGGTGGACGCCTTGCTGCCACTGGCGCTCGGCCTCCTCCTGATCTTCGCTTGGGCGCTCGGATATTAGGGTCACCGAGTGCGCACCCGCAGCACCCGCCCGTATCAGGCTCTCGTCGGGATTCGACAAGATCCAGCGGCCGAACTCAATACCGTTCGCAAAGCCGTCAAAGCGCAGCAGATTGCGCTTGTCGCCATCAAGCAAGCCCCAGCGTCCTTCAAGACGCGCATCATCCGCGATCCTCTCACGGACCTTACGGACGATGGGATCGACGATCACGATGGTAGGCGTCCCCTCATCGCGGTACTGGATCGCGTAGGTCGTAACGAGGTTTGCATTCGCTATGAACGCTCCGAACTCCGCTCGCTGGCTAGCTGGCGTCACGGGTCGCCGCTCGGGTTCATACGCCTCGCGCGGCAGATCGAAACGCTGCTGAAGGACCCCGATCACGGGTTTCGGATCCGGCAATTGCAAGGCAAGTGAGCAATTGTCAAGAGTTGTGGATGAGAATGTGAAGTATCAGGCGGCGACCTTCTCGTCCGTTGTGGTGGTTTCGTCTTCGGTGACCTTGATGCCGTCCTTGAACTTCGCGCCGTCGAGGACGTCGGTGACGAGTTCGTGGCCGTTGAATCGTCGCCAGCGTTCCTGGGCGGCGTCCAAGAGCTTGTAGGCCATCGCGAGCGCGGCCTTCTTGGAGCCGGGCGCCCTTGGTGACCTTGGTGCGCAGCTTCACGGTCGCGAAGCTGCTCTCGATCGGGTTCGTCGTCCGCAAATGCCGCCAGTGCTCGGCGGGGAAGTCATAGAACGTGGTGAGCGCGTCCCAGTCCTTCTCGAGCTTCGCGACGGCCTTCGGGTACTTGGCGTCGAACTCGCCACGGAAGCGCTCCAGCGCCTTTCGAGCGTCCGCTTGTGAGGGCGCCTCGGCCATCTCGTGCAGCAGCGTCTTGGCGCGGGGCTGCAGCCGCTTCGGGAGCGCGTCGAGTGCGTTCGCTGTCTTGTGCACCCAGCAGCGTTGCTCTCGGGTGGCGGGGAACACGTTTCGCCGCGCGGCCCACGCGCCGAGCGCGCCATCGCCGGTCATGAGCTTCGGCTCGTTCAGGCCGCGGTGGCGGAGATCGCGGAACACGGATGCCCACGAGTCTTCGCTCTCGCGGTAGCCGTCCTCGACGGCGAGCAGCTCCTTGCAGCCATCCTCGCGGACGCCGATCACGACCAGCAGACACAGCTTCGGGTCCTCCCCGAGGCGAACGCTGACGTTCACGCCGTCAACGAACAGGTAGGCGTAGCGGTGAAACCGCAGCTCCCGGGTAGCGAACGCAGCGTGCTCAGCCTGCCACTGCTCGGTAAGCCGCTGGATCGAGCTGGAAGACAGCCCCGACGCGTCCTCACCGAGCAGGTCCCTCAGCGCTGGCCCGAAGTCCCCGGTCGAGAGGCCATGCAGATACAGGATCGGCAACACCTCGGTCACCTTCGGCGACCGCCGGGCGTACGCCGGCAGGATCCGCGAGCTGAACCGCTTGCGCTCACCCCCCTCATCGACGCGCTTGTCGTTGACCCGCGGTGCGCGGACCGGGATCGTCCCCGACCCGACCGTTACGCGGCGCTCCCGCGCGCGACCATTACGGACAACCAGCCGCTTGCCGCCCTCATCGACCTCCTCCACGAACGAGCCGACGTACTCCTCAACCTCGGCCTCGAGCGCCATCGCGATCATCCGACGCGCGCCCTCCCGCGCGAGATCATCGAGCGTGACCCGACCCCGATCGTCCTCCCCAACGGGGAGCCTGCGAACATCTGACATTGGCGTGCCTTCCTGCCGGCCATCACCGGCATCGGTTCTTGATCAAACCGGGAAGGTACGCCGCCTTCCTCTTCATGTGCATCCACAACTTCTGGGTATAGCTCAGGCAAGTGGCTTGTACTCGTCAATGGTTGAAGCAATGTCACGCTTCTGGAGCAGGCTAGAGAGCTCAGTGTCGATAATGAACACCGTCCCAGAGCGGACGCCTGCAAGCAGGGAGTCCGGATACCGATCGACTTCGATCGCGATCTCAACACCGATGTCTACCTCAGGGAGATAAAAGTCCACAAGTGCGAAAGGCGTCGCATCGCCTTCGGCGTCCAGCGCGGCACCCCATCGTGAGATCACATCGAAGTCCCCTCCTGCGCGCTGCCGCGAGAAGACCTCACGAAGGCCGGGGACTGCATCGACATCGATGGTGACGGCCATGGCATGGGCCTGGCGTTGAGCCGACATATCCGGGCTCGCGACCTCAAGACTCGCAACCATGACAGGCGTGATCCGGTGCCGCTTCTCCGGGTGGATATCGAGATCGTTCTGGTTCTGGGGCACAGGCGGACATAATGACATCGATGCTTAGGCGGATTTCGCCGAAGACGCTTGTCGTCGCAGCTATTGTTCTTCTTGGCGGAGCGCTTGTCGCCGGCTTCGCACTCGACGCAAAGACCTTCGGCGAGCACCTTCTAGCTGAGCTCGTCGGCCTACTCGTGAGCATCCTCGTAGCCGTATTCATCGTCGATGTGCTCGTGGAGCGTGAGAGGTCGCGACGCTGGGATCTCGTCTCAGCCGAGACAGTGGCCTCCTTGCGGTTCGCGGTGATCCGCGCCGGCCTTGACGTGTACCTACTGCTGCCGGCACCAAGGCCTCCTGCCGCTGACCCGTTCACGATGTCCGATGCCGGCGAGGGCCATCTTGCGATGGCCCTATCCACGCTCGCAAGAACGGTCGAAAAAGCCGACGCCATCGAACTCGGCGCTGCACTCGATGCGTTGCGCCCGCATCTCGCAGTCGCGCGAGACTCGGTTATGCCACGTCTATTGGCAATCGGTCAACATCGACTCATTGCGAGCGTAGCGACCCTCGAAGGCAAGCTCCAAAAGATCGAATACACGGTCTGGCTTGAGGAGCGTTTCGGCACCGTCCCTGACGCGAAGCGTGACCTCGCCGAGGTGCTCCTCGCCATGGCTAGCGTCGGCAATCTCACCGACGATCACACCACCGGACACCGGCCCAGGCACAAGACTCCTTGATTGGGCACGAGACGGCGCAACCCTCGCCACGCGGCGTGAGCCCTGGAGACAGCCGGTTATGGCCGTAGGGTTAGGTTCGCATGTCCGAACTCGCCTCCCAGATTGAGCCGACACTGCTGCCGACTGAGAAGCTGCCGGTGTACCACGCGCATCACCGTGCAAAGCACGAGCTTCTGCGTCGCTACATGGACGTGTGGCTGCCCAAGCTGGGGTTCACGTACGCGCAGATCGCTCTCATCGACGGGTTCGCCAGTGCGGGGCGGTACCGCGATGGGCAACGAGGCTCCCCGCTCATCATGCTCGACGCCTACATCGGCCGCTCGGCCGCAGACCGTGCGCGGTTCAAGCACCCGCCGCACTTCGTCTTCATCGAGAGCAAAAAGCAGTACGCCCAGCATCTGAAGGCCGAGGTCGAAGGCTACTCCACGATGCATGGAGCAATCGTGGACGTGATCTACGGCAGCTACGAGGACGAGTTTCCCAAGGTCATCCAGTACTTGGCGAGCACCTATCGCCAGCCGGTGCCGACATTCGCGCTCGTGGACCCGCGCGGCTACGCCGACAATCCATTCTCGCATATCGCTAGCTTCAAGCAGCGACTGCCCAATCAGAGCGAGGTCATGGTGTATCTACCGGCCGCTTTCATGGCGAGGTTTCTGGCAACTGGCATCACCGCGGAAGCACTGACCAAGACCTATGGCGGACAGACGTGGGAGGAGGCCAGGGATGAGCAATCACGTCAGCTTGTCGGACAGCGGCTCGCCGGGCTGTTCGGAGGTCGATTGCGCGAGCACTTTGCGTGGGTGACGAGCTTCAACGTCGACCCAGAGCGCCACAACGACTACTACCTGCTGTTCGGCACCGATCACAAGGATGGGTTGCGCGAGATGAAGCGTGGCATGTGGCAAGTCGACCGACACAGCGGCATGGGCTTCAAGCAACCCAAGACGCGGCCTGACCAGGGCCAGTTGTTCAGCGATGACACGGTGGCTGTGCCGCCAGATACGAGCATTCTCGGCGGACTACTACGAGCGGAGTTCAGCCAGCGGACGTTCACGATCGCAGAAGCCGAGGACTTCACACTGTGCCGCACGAGATACTTGGACTCGCCGCACCTGCGGAGTTGGGCGCTGCGCCCTCTTGAGCAGGTCGGCGCGATCGAGGTGGTCGAGTCCTCACGGCGAAGGAAGGGTGACTACCCGACGGGTACCACCCTCCGGTTCACGCAGTAGCGAGAGACCGTCGACGCCGCTTTGGCGTTGGCATGTCATCCCAATGCCTACCGGCGAGTTCCCGCCCGCCGCTCTTGGGGCGGGACCCACCCCACTGCTTGAAGAAGAACGCGACCCCTTGCGCCTCACAGCGGTCGCGTAGTTCGACCGCCCAATCCGGATCTATGCGCCGATGACGTGGACCAGACTCTCCACCAGCGATCAACCAGTCGATCCCTGCCAGGTCGAGTCCTTCGAGCGGTCCGAGCAACGGCTCGGCGGAGATGAACCGCACGGCGGCCGGCACCTGCCTGAGTGCATCGGCGCGATGAACGAAACGACGGTTCTCGATAGTGACACCCATCCACACGTTGCGGGGCCAGGGCAGCTCAGGCGCCAACTCCACCAGGCGCTGGTGGCGCTTGGTCAGGACTTGAAATGTGTGCTGCTTAGCGCGCACCATCACGTCAAAGACGGCCACGATGAACTCATCGGGAATGTCCTCGTGGAACAGATCGCTCATCGAGTTGACGAACACGACGCGCGGGCGTCGCCAGCGCAGCGGCACGTCCAGGCGCTCAGGCCATAGCTTCAGATCGAAGCCCTGCTCGTATGGGTGCCCCGGCACACCCCGCCAGCGTTCAGCAAACGCCTCCGCATAGCAGTGCGCACAGCCAGGCGAGACCTTGGAGCAGCCGGTGACCGGATTCCACGTGGCCTCAGTCCACTCGATGCGACTACGGTCGGCCATTTCGATGTGTTCGCTTTGATGTCGTCGGCACCTGCTAACTGTCGCACAGACAGCAGACGAACATATGTTCGTGCCGTGCTTCCGGAAAAGTTTCCGCCGTGGCCTCTGCTCTGCTCTGGCGCAACCCAAAAACCAAGCGGCCGAGACGGGTGTTACTAGCACCCGCCCCGGCCTTACAGCACCGAAGAAAACGCCTTCGATGCCGCCGACCAACCGTAGCTCCTACGGCTAGTTCGTCTTGCATGGATCGGGGCGCCTTCTTCGGTGTCGAACCGAAAGGAAGTGTCCCAAATGGGCATGACGATCAATCGCCGGTATCGGGATGCGCTGTACGAGGGCCTGATGACGGACCTGACTGCGCACAGCGACCTTTTTACGCTGCTGCGCGGCGACGAAGTGATCGAGGCGAAGCGGTTGCACCACCGTTTCAAGGGCGAGTTGCGGCTGCTCGATGATCTCGGCTGGGAGCGCGACCCGAAGGCCGAGGAGTTCGAGTTGACGATGGCGCCGCGTGAGCTTCGGCCGATCATCGAACGTGTCTATTGGAGCGCCGTCGCCTCGCTCAACTACGAACCGGATCAGTTGGTCGATGAGGCCGTGGCGATCCTGACCGAAGCTACGGTGGCGTGCCCGGAGATGCTTGCCAGGCTCGCCGACGAGTTCATGGACACCGACGAGGAGCCGGGCAGCGCGGGAGGCGCGCGGGAATCGATCTGCTCGTAATCGACTCCGCGAGCACGACAAGGGCGCGACCCAACTCAGGATCGCGCCCTTGATCGTGCCCATGTCAGCAGCGTGTCAGTGCTCCGTCAGCGCCTAGCGGACGAACACGCTGATGGAGCCGGCACCGCCCGGTCCTCGACTGACGGCGCTTGCAGCCGCTCGTCGCCAACGGCATCGCGACCCGCGGCAGCATTGATCGATGCCCCCGCTGCCCGTGGCGGCCACGCATCCCGAGCTGAGTGCGGCTCGATACACCACGAGCGTGGGTCACGCCGCCAACGGCAACAGCCCACTGCCGTTTCGTCCGCCCTTCCGCTCGCGGGTATCGCCTCCGATCTGCCCTCCCGTTAAGGCGAGACCCTGTCGCACTGAAAACCGCTGCAAATCGCGTGCTTGCGTGCAGCCGACAACGGTGCGTTGTCAGATGATTTCCCAGCGTCAGCCGGGAGGCTCACGATTTCAGCAGCGTTCGATGCGTGTACCGCGAACACCCTCGATCGACCCTTTGTTCATTGCAATGGCCCTCCAACCGGAACGGGAACGCATATGAACACACAAGAACGAACTACCGCCACACGGCCGGGCAAGATCACGGCCACCCACCTCACGACGCTCGGCTCGCGACTGACCGACCGCGACCGACAGATCGCGCTCGACTGCTACGACCACCGTGAGCCCGGCGAGTAGTTGCTCGCACGTGGCGCCCGCAGAACCGGCGAGTTGCTCGATCCTTTCGAGGTCAGCGTCGCTGACCTGCAGTACGGGCATGCCGAGACGTACCCTGGCCCGGTCCTCGACCGCGCCGCGGCGAATCGCGTCCACAAGCCGACTGGACGCCATCGAGAACAGCCAGGAGCGCGCGGCTCCCCTGCTCTCCTCATAGCTCTCCGGGGTCTGGAGTACCGCTGCGAATACCTCCGCGGCGATGTCTGCGGCCAGCTCGGGACGGCCGGTGCGCGACATCACAAACGCCACCACAGTACTGACGTGGCGGCGATAGAACGCCGCGAACGCACCCTTGTCGGTGGGCGTAGCGGCGAGCAACTCGGCATCGGACTGAGCGTTCCAGCGGATCATTTAGCCAAACTACGAGCAAAGCGTTCAGCTTGTGACCGAGCGGCCATAAACGCCGCCGATGAGCCTTGCCGGGCGAGTCGCGGGTGCCCGCGACATGTCCCCTCCCGGCCCGCTCCTTTTCACAAGCAGAAGCCGGTTCCAGCCTTAAGTGAATTGCATTGTCGTTAGCCCAGGCTCTCGAGGAACGCGAGCACGGAATCTGGGGGCTTATAGCGACAGCCGTACGGACCGAGTCTGCTCGTCACGCCTATCGCTGAACACCAGCTGATCCGACGTTGGCCGAAGACTCTCAAGCGCCACGAAGCAGCCGTCGATGGCCGGACCCCGTTTGTCGGTCCACCGTGTGTGAGAGTGGGTGGATGGTGACGCTGGGAGGGTAGCGGGCGTGGCGGTCGGTGGGGTGGTTGTGGTCGTGCCGGTGGGCATGTGGGCAACCCCGCAGGGGTTGTCCAAGCGCTGTGGTCAGCTTGCTGTCCACAGCGCGTCATGTCCACGGGCAGGAGCTGGTGGGTGCGCTTCGGCGAACGTGGCCGGGGTCTGCATACCGAGCGCGGAGTGTGGCCGGCGCTGGTTGTAGTCCTCGTGCCAGTCGTTGATCACGACCTTGGCCTCGGCCAGGCAGGAGAGCTCCTCGATATCAAGTAGCTCGTCGCGGACACGGGAGTGGAAGCTCTCGACGTAGGGGTTCTGCCACGGTGAGCCCGGCTCGATGAACGCGGTCCTCGTATTGGAGCGCTCACACCAGTCTTTGAGGGTGTGCGCGGTCATCTCCGGCCCGTTGTCGCATCGCAGATACTCGGGTGCCCCGCGCTCACCAGTGAGTCGCTCCAGCACGCCGACGGTCCGGTCAGCGTCGATGTTGCGCTCGACCAGCATCTCGAGCGCCTCGCGGGTGAACTCGTCGACCACGTTCAGCAGCTTCAGCGTCCTGCCGTCGGCGGTCTGGTCGAACTGAAAATCGAACGCCCACACCTGATTGGGGCGTTGCGCCCGCAGTCGCTGGGCGGGGACCGTCGACTCCCCGAGGCGGCGGCGCTTGCGAGTCCGCTGGGGCACGCGCAGCCCCTCCTCCCGCCACAGGCGCTGCACCCGCTTGCGGTTGATCTCCCAGCCCTGCTGGCGCAGTCGATGGTGCGCGCGGCGGTATCCCCATCGCGGGCGCTCCGCCGAGAACTTGCGCAGTTCGGCGCGCAACGCGGCATCGTCCTCGGCGCGCGCAGGCTCGTAGCGCTCCGTGGAGCGGTGCTGGCCGACTACCCGGCACGCCCAGCGCTCGCTGACACCGAGACGGTCGCGCAGCATCGCGACCGCCCGGCGCCTGCGGGCTGGGCCTACCAATTTCCCCGAGCGATCTCCTTCAGCGCCACGACCTCCAGCTCCTTGTCCGCCACGATCCGCTTCAGCGTCGCGTTCTCACGCTCCAGCTCCTTCAGACGCTTGACGTCATCAGCCTTCATCCCGCCATACTGGTTGCGCCAGCGGTGATAGGTCTGCTCGCTGACCTGAAGCTCCTTCGCCGCCTCCGGGATCGTCTTGCCCTCGCCGAGCATCCGCTCGGCCTCCCGCAGCTTGCGGATGATCTGCTCCGGCGTGTGCCTGCGTCGCTTCATCAGAGTTCCTTTCTCGCCCATCATCGCGGGGCGCAAGAAACTCTCACAAGGGCCGGACCGAACTCAGGGGGTCAGGCCATCGACTTCGTAGCCGCGAAGCTCGGCGCTCTGGGCGTTGGCAACCTCGAGCGCTTGGCAACCGCGCTCTGGGTCCTCCGCGAAATGCCAGGCGCATCGACAGAAGCGCAAGCGGAACGCCTCCACGAAATCAAGCCCCATATCTTTTGGTCGGGAGTCTGAGCATAGTTCGTCGAACCGGAGGCTCACGTCCAAGGCTTCGGGCACGCTGGTCATGTGGTCCTTGCAGCGCTATTCGAGCCGACGCAGCCTCCGACCCGCCCCGGTAGTATCTCGCTGTGCCGGCGCGAGAGTTCACGACTCTGTTCGAGGGGGGCGCGTTCTTCGAGGGGCCTCGCTGGCGCGAAGGTCGCTGGTGGGTGTCGGACTTCTACGGACGCGTGGTGATGACGGTCGCTCCCGACGGCGCCGCCGCGACGGTGATGACGGTTGAGCAGCAGCCCTCGGGGCTGGGCTGGATGCCTGACGGCTCGTTGCTAGTGGTGTCGATGAGAGACCACCGCGTGCTGCGCCGCAGCCCCACCGGCGAGGTGTCCGTGCATGCCGATCTGACGGCGCACTGCGCGGGGCACCTGAACGACATGGTGGTCGACCGGCGAGGGCGCGCATATGTCGGGGAGTTCGGCTTCGACCTGATGAACTTTGCCGATCCGGCTCCGGGGAAGCTCATGCGGGTCGATCCGGATGGCTCGGTGACGGTGCTCGACGACGACATGAGGTTCCCCAACGGCTTGGTGATCACACCCGACCACGGCACGCTGATCGTCGGGGAGACGGCCGGCGCTCGCTTCACCGCGTTCACACTCGAGGACGACGGCTCGCTGAGCGATCGGAGGGTCTGGGCACAGGTGGCCTTCGCGCCCGAGCTGGGGCCCTTCGAGCAGACATTCCCCCAGCTGAAGTTCGCTCCCGACGGCTGCACGCTCGATGCCGAGGGCTGCATCTGGGCCGCCGACGCGATCGGCGCGCGCTGCGTCCGCGTCGGGCAGGGTGGCGAGATCCTCGAGGAGATACGGACGCCCGACGGTCTGGGCATCTTCGCCTGCGCACTCGGCGGCGAGGACGGGTGCACGCTGCTGCTCTGCGCCGCGCCGGATTTCCTGGAGGCCAACCGCGCGCACACGCGAGAGGCGGTGCTGCTCACGACCGTCGTCGACGTACCGCACGCCGGGCTGCCCTGAGGGGCCCGGCCTGCAGTTCCTCGAGAGTGGCGGTGTCGCCGGCCGCTGCCGCCGCTTCGCCTTCGCGAATCTGCTCGCGAAGCGTCGGATCGGACAGGATCGCGAGCGTCTCCTCGAGCCCTTCCAGGTCGTCGGTGCTGATGAGGACTGCTGCGGCCTTCCCATTACGGGTGAGCACGACGCGCTCCTGCTCGAGCTCGACGCGATCGACAACCTCCGAGAGATGCGCCTTGACAGTCGAAAGCGGAAGAACCTCAGGCATGACCGTAATTCTAGTCCGTACAGCCGGCAAATGACAAGGGCAGCGCATCCCTGTCAGTCATAACGCCGGGCGTGCGGCTCTCTGATGCGTTTCCACGCAAGGTTCGGGTTCGATCTTCGTCCCTCCCTCCCCGTTTTCGCCAGGTTCGTGACGGTTGTTCGAACCCCGTCTCGGCCCAAGGATCGGTCCGGTTTCGTACTACGACCGTGCTCTACTCCGCTCCGGTTGGTCTGCGTCGGGTTGCCGGGGGCCTTGTGGCTGCCCCACGGTCCCGATCTGACCTTCGGTCCACGTCCGCAGCTTTTCGACGAGCGCGAGGGCCGCTGGCCGGTCGAAAGCGGGCGACTCCTCGCCCTCGTAGCGGAACTCGACTGCCCACGGTGAGAGCACATCTGCTTCCGAAAGCTCCGGCGGAGCATCAATGTGGTGTTCCTCGACCAAGCCGACGAGGTAGCTCAGTGCATGGCTCTTTATGAACGCCACGCCACGGGCGGCGAGCACCGCCTTGATCAGCTTCTCGGCGGCTTGCTGCGCGTGAAAGCCGACAATCGCGTCGGCTACCTCCGTGTCCGCGGATACCTTCGCACCAGCGTCTCGTCATCGATCGCCCTGGCGAGCAACACGCGCGCCAGATCGAGCCGGTCATGCTGCGGCATGCAGCACTCGACCCTCGGTCAGCGCGGCGTGCACCATCGAGCCCTCCACGCCTTCCCAGTCTTGGGCGTAGCGCTCACTCACGACGATGATGTCGAACGGCATTCCGAGGGGGCGTAGCGCGCGGCCGAGACGCACCATCTCGGCGTGGCGATCGGCCGGGTCGCGCTCCACGACCAAGACGTCGAAGTCGCTGTCGGGAGTAGCGTTACCCCGCGCGCGCGAGCCGAACAGCACGATCTTGACCGGGTCGGACGCGATCGCCGCCAGCGTTCGGCCGGCGGCTTCGATGATTTCTTCGGCGGACACGATCACACCGTAGCGGAGCCCACGGATTGGGCACATGGTTGGCCGAGCGAGCTGGCTAGTGCGGGTGCGTCTCAGGCGCTCAAGGGTGCTGCCAGATTGATGAGGGCGGGCGTGCAGTTCCTTGATGCGCTACCAAGGCAGGCCGGGGTTCGATCTTCGTCCCTGCCTCTCCGTTTTTTGAGGACCATGTACGAGCTCTCGAGCTGTTCGAGAGAGTTGTCCCCTCTGGCCCGCGAGACGAGTAACCGGGTTGACGCTATTGCTGCACGCGCCTGTCTGGCCGCGGCGGCCGCTGATCGGGCCAGTGGCCGTGAGCTCTAAGGTAGGCTCGGGCGGCCTCCTCATCCTCGCGCTCACGGCTGTCGTAGGTCGAGATCCGAAAGAGCCAGTTCGCCAAGTACACCGCGAGCCCGGCGCTGACGATGTCAGCGCCGCCCTCGAGGTCGACTTCGCTGCCAAGGGCCATGATGATGGCGCCCGCCAGCACGATGGCGCTGGGCACCAAGTAGCGCACGCCAAACATCAGCCGATTCAGCCGCGCCGAGCGGGCGGGCGAGTCGGGCGCGGATCTACCGGTAGTCGAGCGGGACATCTCGCCGTCAATGTTATTTATCGGGCCCCCAAGGCACTTCATCAGCTACGCGGAGAGGCTCGTCAGACCAGGCTCCGGTCAGCTGCCGAACCAGCGTGACCGGCGAGTGGAGCCGAAGCGCTCCTTGAGCGCCATCTGCTCGGCTGACGGGGCGTTGAAGGTACCGGTTTTCTCTGGACCGGAGAGGAAGTCGATGTCCACGCTGCCGATGCGGCCTTGGCCGAACTCGATGTAGCACGTACCGCGCCCCAGATGGCGTTCTGGTGAGCCGCCGTCGTATAGCTCGGCGATCAGCGTCTGTGCTACGACGCGTGCCGCGCCCTCGGCGAACACGCCGGCCTTGGGCACGCCCGCGGTTGCCACGTCGCCCACGGCGTATACCCCGGGAAAATGCGTCTCGAGCGTAGCCGAGTCGACCGGTATGTAGCCGTCCTCGGTCATGCCGCTGGCGATCACGACATCGGGGGCGCGATGCTTCGGCACCCCCAGGAACAAGTCGAACGACAGCTCGCTGCCGTCATCGAGCTTTGCGACATTGCGCCGCGGATCGAGCCCGTTGATGCGGCGGCCCCCGATGAACGCGATGTCGCGCTCGGCGAACTCCCTTTCAAGGGCCTCCGAGGTCTCGGGTGACGGCGGCACGGGCCTGCTCAATGGCATCACGAACGAGATCTGGCACGCATCGCGTACCCCGCGCGCGGTCAGCTCGTCATGCAGAAGCAGTGCGCACTCGCTCGGTGCTGGCGGGCACTTGAACGGAGCGCCGCACACACCGATGACCACATGCCCTTGCGAGAACGTCGGAATGATCTCCGCCAGACGCTCGGCGCCGGCTACCGAGTAGAACTCGTTCCCGCCTTCCGCGAGGCCCGGGGTGGCGTCCATGTCGTAGTCGGCGCCCAGTGCGATGACCAGCACGTCGGCCTCGTGGACACTCGCGTCAGTGGTCACGCACCGCGTCTGCGGGTCGATCGCTGTGATCGTCTCCCGCAGCAATCGGATGCCCGGCTTCGAGATATCGCTGTAGGCCAGGCGGGCCGCTTGCGGAGTTGTCCGCCCAAACATCACATCGAGCTTCGAGAACCCAAACACGAAGCTGTCGGCCTTGTCGATCAGCGTCACTTCGAGCTTGTCGCCAACGGCCTCCGACATCGCCGTGCAGAGCTCCAATCCGCCGAACCCCGCACCGAGCACCACAATACGCTTGCTCATCGCATCCTCCAAGTAAAAGGCTGGAGGAGATACCCAGCCCGATGTCGAGCCACCCTACCGCCTCGGGCCAGTCCACGACAGCTGAGCGCCGGGTTGTCGTTGAAGCTCGCGAACGTTCCGCTCTGTGGTCATGCTCAGGCGGACGCGGGCGACTGCCCGCCAGTTCGGTATGCTCGTGCGATTCCGGCTTTGCAGCGCACCTCCAGGCCCGCCAAGCCTGGCCGCTCGAACATGGCGGTCGCGGCTGCCGCGCCGCGGTCGGCGGGAAGGGCCTGCATGGCGCTCGGGCTGCAGCGCGCCGGCGGCAACCGGGCGGTGGCGGCTCTGCTGCAACGCGTCGAGGTGCCGGGCACGCAGCTCGACACCTCGCGGCGGGGCGACTGGGAGGCGATCGAGAACCACCTCCTCGCACGGGGCATGACGGTGGCGCAGCTCACCGAGCTCGTCGCCCACTTGGAGGAGGTCCGCGAGCAGTCGTCGGAGTTTGAGCGGATCGTCCTGCGGTTCGCTCGCTATCGCCGCGCGGAGATGAGTGACATCGGCACCGTCTACCACCACGCCGACACCTCCGGTGGCGTCTGGACGATGGCGACGGTCCTGGTCAATGGGGAGCAGAAGCTCGTGACCGCGCCCGCGCGGGCAGGCGGGGAGCGCGTGCGCCACGGGCAGTCGAACGCGATAACCGAGTCCGAGACACACAGCGAGACCGCGACGCTGAATGCGCTCTCCGAGTTCGTGGGGACCGCCAAACTCCCCCTCTGGAGAGATGTCAACGTGATCTTCTCGGGAAGCATGGGTCCGTGTGACGGGTGCAGGCAACGGCTGCAGGGCTTCATCGACATGGTCGATCGGATGGCGTGGAACGTCGGCGCGAAATTCCGGCTTGTATTGGATGTCAACTACTCGACCAAAACCAACAAGCCGGACATCCGGCACACATACGGTTACGGAGACGACACAGAGCTCGCGGACCTGCCCGGCACCGATGAGCAGTATGTCTACTGGACCAGACGCTTCGTCTGCGACTGCGGCGATCCTCGACCATGAGACCACCGGCGCATGGGCTCGGCGTCGATGTTGCTCGCTCTTTGGCCCCCCGTGCCAATCGCGAGCATGGGACTCAGCGCTGCTTTTGCACGTAGACGAGCTGTCCGTCGCTGAGGCGATAGACGGTGCCGACTGCCTGGCCGTGGCCGCTGGCGGCGGGTACGCGGGAGGACGGTGAGGGCAGTGTCTGGGTGTGCTGGGTGGTCGGCGTGCGTGCTTGCAGGCGGTGGGTGCGCTGGTCGAGCGTCAGACCGAGCCCGGCGATCAGGAATGCGACCGCGAGCACGATGCCGATGTCGAACAGGTTGACGAGGCCGTCCAGTGGGTCTCCGGTGGCGTCTTCGACGCGGCCGTGGCGGCGGCCAAGTCCTGTGCGGCGATTCACCTACCGACCTCCGGTGGCGTCCTCGCTGGCTTACCGACCTCCGGTGGCGTCCTCGCTGGCTTACCGACCTCCGGTGGCGTCCTCGCTGGCTTACCGGTCTCCGGTGGCGTCCTCGCTGGGATTGAGTCGGTGGCTCGCTCCAACGCGGTGAGGTCTTCCGTGTACATGCGGGTGCGTGTGAGTGTCAGCGCGAACGCGACGGTGCCGACCAACAGTCCCACCGTCGTGGCGGCGAACGCGGTCCGCAGATCAGTGGCCAGGGTGCTCACTTCGCCGTGGCCGAGGGCGGCGAGTCCTGGTGCGAGTGGGATCAGGGTGCCCATCAGCCCGAGCGCTGGTCCAGCGCGGACGAGGATGCGGGTGTGGTCCAGGCGTCGTTGGACCGCGAGCTCGTAGTCGGCGAGCGCGTGCTCGATGCCCGCCTGCTCGCCGGCGAGGATTGCGCGGGCTATCTCTAGCAGCGCGTCTCTCGAGAACGAGCTGGGTGCGCGGGCCGCGAGGGCTGCGGCCTGGCGTGGGTTGGCGACGACCTGGCGGGCGAGGTCCCGCAGTGCGCCGCGTGCGGCGCGTGTGCGGGAAAGAAACTCGATGGTGAAGCGTCCGAGCTCCAGGGCGCAGACGAGCAGCACGAGCAACGCAAGGATCAGGACTGGGACGCGTAGCGAAGAGGCGATCCGTGCGAGCGCTTCGGCGATGGCGTCTGTCGTGGCGAGCATGCTCATAGGATCACCTGCGGACGTCTGAGCTCGACCAGCGCGCCTACCAGCGCGAGAGCGAGCGCCGCGGCGGCGATACCGATCGCGAGCCACGACGTCTGGTTTTCTCCCGCCTCGGCGCCACGCAGGCCTGGAGCCCCGGGTGCCAGCGCGCCGGTTGGCGCTCCGATCAAGATCCCTTTGACGTCTCGGCCGCTGCTCTGTGCTCCGCCGCCACCGGTGTCGGTGCCGGTCAGCGTGACTCCGCCTGTGCCTTTGTGGCTTGCCTGGCTGTGTTTCTTGGCGCGGTGGACGCTGGCGGTAGTGGCTGTCGGGACGGGTGTCTTGTGGGCAAGGTTTGGTTTGCGGCGGTGCTCGGTCGCGCGCTTGGTGTGCCTGCTCCTCGGAGGCCTCACGCCGCCGATGGTGGCTGTCGGTACAGGCGTTTTGCGGGCAGGGCCTGGTTTGCGGCGGTGCTCGGTTGCGCGCTTGGTGTGCTCGCTCCTCCACAGCCTCACGCCGCCGGGTGTGTGACCCTTGCTGCCGGGTTGGGGGCGGCTGAACAGCGGTGCGCCGTTGCCACCACCAGCGACTGTCACACCGCTGCCGGACCTGGAGGATTCGCCGCCCTGTCCACTGCCCGGCGTTTCAGTCGGTGCCTGCGGGAGTCCGTCAAAGAGCGGTGAGCGGATCGGGTATTCGTCGCCTATCATTGCCGCCCCGACGTAGGCGGTCATCCACACGCCGTTCCATTCCTGGCTCTGCTCCCATCTGATGTGCCCGTCTTCCTGCTGCAGCGAGGCCATGTAGCCGAGCGGTTCTTCGCTTGCCAACCCCGAGTGCGTGACCCACGTTTCGGGGTTGATCCCGGCAGACCACATCGCCTGCACCACCCAGGCGGTCGAGGCGACATTCGGTTCCGGGTTACCGGGCTCCTCCGGAAAACCACCGTTGGCATCCTGCGCCGTCTTGAGGTATTCAAAAAATGCGTGCTGCTCGACTTCCTTGGCTGCGTCCTGCCGTCCGGCCGCGTTCAGCGCCTGAATCGCGGCGCCGGTCATGTCCACTTCGCTCTGTGGTTCGCCCGGCAGGCTGCCACCGCCCGTGGGGCAGGCCCCGCCTGTCCGGTAAGCGGTGGAGGGCCAACCGTGGTCGCAGTCCTGCTCTCTTTCCACCCATTCCGCCGCTGCTCGCACGGCGACTTCGACAGCCGGTTCGTGGATTGGGCTGAGCGCGAGGATCGCGAAGATCGTGTCGTTCATCGCCGGTTCGCCCGAGCCTGCTTCGTGGACGAACGCGCCGTCGTTTAGTCCCGGCTGGGTCAGCTGGCGCTCCAGGATCGTTGCGAGGAGGTTGACGCCGCCGAAGGCGGTCGGAGAGGTGCCCGTGGCATCCACGACCAGCAGTTCGCGGTCGAAGTCGGTGGTCGAGGACAGTGTGCCCGCGTGTTCGGTCAGGTAGCCGTAGACGCTGTGACCGCCGATGTAGTGCTGGTCGGCGGGGGTCTGGTCGCGCGGGTTGATGCCCGCCGCGGCGAGCGCCAGCGCAACCCACGCACTGACATCGTTGTTCGAGCTGGCGCCTGGCTCGCTGCCGAACCCACCATTGGGGTTCTGGTCGTTCTGCAGATAGCGCACCATACTGTCGAGGCTTCCCTGGTAGCGCGCCGGCGCCGCGACCGCCGAGCCCGTCCAGCACCCCATGAGCAGGATGCCGGTAGCCAGGCTCAGCGCCGCCAGCGTCCCGCGAGCCACCACGGTCGGCCTACCGTTCGACCGCCGTGCCATCGAGATCCGGCTTCTTACCGCAGAGTTCCACGCCGGCTCATCGTTTTCCGCGAGGTACAGTCAGGGTTCTAACCGTAGTCTTGGCGCCGGCGAGGCCAATGCTCACCCGGTAGCTCCCTGGCGCCAACCGCGGCAGTTCGACACCGAGCGCTCCCGCCGTGCTGGCTTTGACCATGATCGTCTTTATGGTCTGCCACCGGCGGTGGTGCCCCTTTCCACGCAGCCGGGCGATCTTCACCGTAGCCACACCAGGCCCGGTGAACTTCAAAAGCAGCCGTGCGGGGCTGATGCTCTCGAGCGCCACGCCGGCAACCGGGCCGCTCGTGTGGGCGGGGCCTGGCGTCAAGGCCACGAAGGGACTTATCACCGGCTCTGGGCCCGGTTCGGTTTTGGGTTGCGACAGTGGTTCGGGAGCCGGCGTGCCGGTCCCTGTGAGTGGCAGGTCGATCGTCTGACTGACCCCTGCGAGGGTGGCCTGCAGCTGTGTTTCGCGCAGCCCGAGTGCGCTTGGGTCGAATGCGACCTGAACTTCGCAGACTTCACCCGACTGTAGTGTGCGTCCGGCGCAGTTACCGCCCGTGATCTGGAAGTCCCCGCTCTGCCCGCCCGTGAGCTCCACGGCCGTGATCGTGACCGGCCGCACATCCTGGTTGTTCAGCATCGCCGCAAGTGGCTTGGTGGGCGAGCCGAGCGCACGGCTTTCGAAGAACAACGATTCCTGGTCGAACACCGCGTCATACGGGCCATACGGGCCAGCAGTTACGAGTGCGAGCAGCGCCGGCCAGGTCGCCCTCTGGGCTTCGGCGGTGGGCCCGGTGACGCCGATCGGTTCGCCGTATACGAGCACTTCCTTGAGCGCTCCTTCGCTTGGTGTGAACGCTCCGATCAACGCTTCGGCGGGGGTGTGTTCACCGGCTTCGGTGTCCCCGTGCCCCGCGTCTTGCGCGGTCACCTGGTAGCTGGAGACCCATTTGGCGGCGCGTTCGGCGGCCGCGCGACGGCCGGCGAACGCAAGACCGAGCGCGCCTTGTGCGGTCGATTCCACGGTCGGATCTGCTCCCGGCTCGTTTGCTTCTCCCTGGCGAACGCCACCATCCAGTTCCTGAATGCTTTCCAGGTATCCGCCTGCCTTGGGTAGGGCAGCTTCGATGGCTTGCAGAAGGTTTTTGCCGAGTACGTCTTCGCCTTGTTCGAGGGCGGCACTCAACGCCTGGATCGTTTCGACCTGCAGAGCAGTCGCAATGTTTGTGCCGAACTGGCCGCCAGTCTTCTGCTGAGCCAGGAGCAGTTCGATGGTCGCGAGCGCGTTGGCTGAAAGCGTGCCGCTGCGGGCGAGCGCGAGCACGGTCTGGGCAAGCGATAGGAGTTCTTCGGTCGGTTCTCTGCCCGCGCGCTGCTGAACCTCGCCGTCCGGTTCGACCATGCCTTCGAGCACGCCACGCGGGTCGTGTCCGGCGAAGCTCGATGGGTTCTCGCCCAGCGCTTGCAGGCCCAGCACCGCTGCAGCCACCTGTCTAGCGACGGGTTCGTTGGGGTCATAGACTTCGCCCAGCTTGCAGCCTTCGATCACCACGTTGTGTTCTTCACAACTCCCTGCGAGTAGGGTTGCCAGGGGCTTGAGCGTGCTCGAGGACACACCGGCCTGTGCGAGCGCCCGCGCCTGCGAGAGCAACCGTAGGAAGACTTCATTGGTGTTGTCGAGCACGGTGTTTGCTTCGATTGCGCGCACAGTTGCGAGCGTCGCGCCAGTCAGCCATTCCCGCGCCAGCATTGCTGGGATCACGGAGGATTCCTGCTCGGGAGGCAGCGTGAACGCGTGCGGGCCAGCTCCGTCCATCGGTTCGATCCGCGGCGCGCCGCCGCCGTCCCCGCTGAAACTCCAGCCCTGGACGGAGCCGATCGCCGGCTTACTCTGGGGCGAGAGCGCCCCTACAGGCTCATAGCTCCAGCGCCCACCAGGCTTGCCGGACCAGTAGGACCAATACGCGTTCGCCGGAGCAGCCAGCTGGCAGGATTGTTCAGCCAAGGTTGGCTCTCCTTCGATGCGGCAGATGAACCCCAATTTGTATTCTTTGGTGCCTTCCACGTTGAAGCCGGCGCGCAGCAGCGTTTCAGCGCCGTTGGCTGGTTCGCCGAGCGCGCAGCCGACGTAGATCCTTTCGGTCCCGATGTGCTCCTCGTCGACGATCTCAGTCACGCCGGTGTCCGGTTCGCAGGGTTCCCAGCGCGCGATCGACGTTGGGTTGGGATTCGCCACGATGGCGGCCGCCGCGCCACCAGGCTGCAACATGCAGCCCAGCAGCGCGGCGAGCACGACCAGAGGAGATATGACGCGGGTTCGCATCATTTCCGCCTATGGCTTCGGCTCGTATTCGGGCAGGATTCCGTATTCGTTTTCTTCGGTCGTTTCCAGGTCGTGGCCGCCGAGGATCGTCGACCATAGGGCTGCGCCTTGGGTGGTGTTTGCTTCACCGCCGACGATCGACGAGTACCAGCCCCCGGCGGTATTTTTTTCGCCGCCAAGCACCGAGGCGCGATGGCCTTTGGCCGTGTTTTCGCCTCCACCGGTGACCGACGACAAAGGTCCGCTGGCCGTGTTTTCAGTTCCGCCGCTGACCGAGGCATGTTCGCCGCTCGCAGTGTTCAACACGCCGGCGCTGACCGACGACGACGCTCCGCTGGCGGTGTTTTCGTTTCCGCCGCTGACAGAAGACCGCCCGCCGCTGGCGATGTTGCCGCTGCCACCACTGACAGCCGATCCGTCGCCGCTGGCGGTGTTTTCGTTTCCGCCGCTCACGGTCGAGCCTTCCTGGCCAGCCGTGTTCGTATCGCCGCCGGTGACCGAGGACCAGGCGCCACTTGCGGTGTTGTTGGCGCCGCCGCTGACCGAAGCGCCGAGGCCGGTCGCGATGTTCTTGTGCCCGCCAGTGATCGTCCCGAACTCTTCAAAATCGACGAGGTTTTCATCGCCGAACACGACCGCAAACGGCTCCTTGATCGTGTTCTGCGCACCCGCGAGGATCCCGCTGTAGCTCGTATAGGCCTGTCCGCTGCCGAGCACGAGGTTGCCCGAGCCGGTCTGTTCGCCAGGCGATTCGTCGTAGCCCAAGACCAGGTTGCCCGCACCGTTGTTCGCGTTGGTTTTGCCGGCGCCGGATACGATCTGCAGGTTGGCGTCGGAGAACTGGATCGTCGGCTTGCCACCGATGCCGGCGGCGACGTACTTCATGTGCGGCAGCACTTCCTCGAGCGTCGCGATCTCTTCGGCGCTCAACCCCGTGACGCCTTCCGGACCCTGCTTGCCTTCGGGCCCCGGTTCACCGGGAACGCCAGGCGTGCCGTCCGTGCCTCGCGTGCCGGATGCTCCCTGAGCGCCGGCCGCGCCCTGGCTCCCGGCCGTACCCTGTGGCCCGGCGGGTCCACGCACATCCTGGGCGGCAAGCTGCTCGAGCTTCTTCAGGACGCTCGGCTTGATCTGGCTGGTCGAGGTGATGAGGTAGTGCTGCGCCGCGAGGCTCGTGCCGCCGAGGGCGACGAACAACGCGAGCCAGGCGACGATGTTGCCGCGGATCGCCAGTAGTACACGCTTGGTCATGATCTTTGCTGCTCCCTTGTCCAAGGGCGGCGACACACGACCAAGACCACGATCCGTGAGCCTGCCGCCCATTCGCGAGACGGTTGCTTGCTCACGACCGGGTCTTCGGGCTCGGGATCAACCTCGTGGATCTCCTTCCCAAGCCTTCTTTGTCTCGGCTCAGTGGACCTGCGATCCGTTCGTCACCCACACCGCTGCGCGTCAGCCCCGGATTCCCACCGGGTTCCCCGCGTTCGTGAACGCCGCGACGCTACCACACGCCACCACGGCTTGCCATCCCCCTGCGGGGGGGAGCGGAGCGCAGTGCCCCGCCCCCCTCGCAAACGGCTCTCTCGCTACAGGCCGACCAGACCCGGATAGCTCACGCCTTCCAAGCCGAGGATGCCCTGAGCGCTCGCAAACACGTTGGGCGAGCCTGACGCCGTACACGCCGGCAGGCCCTTTTCGCCTTTCGGCTGTTTTTCGACGATCCCCGTCAGCCAAGCTTGCGGTTCTTCGATCGATTTGCCGGCTTCGAGGTAGGCCATGCTCGCCAGCGCCGTGCTGTTCACGCTCGGGAGCAGTTTGGTGAATTCTGTTTCGCTGCAGTAGTTCTTCCACAGGCGTGTCGCCGGCGGGCCAGCGGCGTGTTCACTGTTTTCTTTCAACCAAGTCAGTGCCTTTGTTGCCGTGGTTTTGGAGGTAGCTGAGCCTTCTGCCAGCAGCGCCTGGACAGCCACTCCAGTTGAGTCCACTTCCACCGCGTTCTTGTTTTCGGGTTCTGTTTCTGTGAACGGTGGGTTGGCGTTGCATTCAGTCGGTTTGAGGCCGAGGTTCGAGCGGAACGCTCCGTTGAGTGATACCGATGTGCTTTCGCACTGCTGTTCGCGCAGATATTTGCCGGCAGGTTCGATCCACGCTTTGAGGTTCGGTGAGCCGGGGCAGTCTCCAGCTTCGCACCCCCTCAACGCGATGATCGCCAGCGACTGCGTGAACGTGTTCGAGAAGTCTTCGGTCTCGCCCTTGTCGTCGAACCGGCCCGAGCTCAACTGCAGGCACTTCAGGTCCGCGATTAGATTGCGCCCGCCCACGCTCTGCGGATTATGTTCCTTGGCCTCCGCGACGAGGGCGAACTTTGCGACGGAGCCTGCGCGCATCGCTTCGCCTTCGCTGCACGATTTGGTGCCGATGTATTCGTTGAAGTGTTCCATTGCATATTTGTATGTCGCGTTGCTCTTGCTCGTCATTGCGGCGGCCTTGAACGCGAGCGAGCATTCGAGCGTCTGCGCGACTGAAGGCCCGCCTTTGACGAACTCTTCGCAGTAGGCCGGGTTGCTCGTCGGTTCCGGCTTGAGCTGTTTGCCAAGCCAGGTCGCCGCTTCAGAGCCCGCGGATGATGCGCTTGCGACTGCCGGCACCGTGAACGCGACCGCGAGCGCCAACACGCCGGCCAGCATCCCGGCTCGCTTGAGCCACTTCGGATGGGTTGACATGGTTTGTTTTACCTCCTGGTGTTGCCGAGACGGCCAGCCAGAGGGTCCGAAAGAGTCCTGAAACGAAACAGTCCCCGTACATCAATATGTACGAGGACGGAAACTGGACCGGGACTCGATCCGGCTCCGCCCGCAGACCACGACGGGATTGATAGAGCTCCAAATCCCCCGTGCAGGCACTCCGGCTCGCCACCGCCCGTCAGATGACGAGGATGGCCTACGGTTGCGGGTCAGCGCCGGACTCAGACCGGCTTCCCCCACACGGAAGACGAATATTCAATTGTTGGCCACGCACCATAGCGGTCTTGGGCGGCCCGGTCAATCGACCATCCGTCCCTACCCGAACGTGGGCGGTTCAGATAGCTTGAGAATCACGGGGTTCACGCCATCTGTGATCAATACATGGCGCTCCACTCGGATCGCGTGAATCTCCACAGCGCGGCTGCGGGGAACTACGGCTCCCGGCGCCGCGCACGGGCGGTATATCTACGCGATGATGCAAGAAGAGGAGACCCAGGCGCTCGACACGAGCGGGGTCGATAGCGCTGCGACGGCCGGTCGGAGGATCCGGATTGTGCTCGCCGACGATCACACGGTGGTGCGCAGCGGCCTGCGCATGCTGCTGGACAGCGAGGCAGACTTCGAAGTCGTGGCGGAGGCGGGCGAGGTCGAGAGTGCGCGGCGCTATGTGCGCGGTCACCGTCCCGCGGTGCTGGTGCTGGACCTCAACATGCCGGGCGAATCGAGCCTCGAGGCGATCCCCGCGCTGCGGGCCGAGTCGCCGGGCACCCAGATCGTGGTGCTGACGATGCAGGAGGAGCCGGCCTTTGCCCGCCACGCGCTGGGGGCGGGCGCGCTCGGCTATGTGCTCAAGGATTCCGCCGACGACGAGCTCGTGCAGGCGGTACGCGCGGCGGCCGGGGGCGAGACGTATCTGACGCCGCGCCTAGGAGCCCGCATGGCGTCTGAGCCTGCGACCGGGCGCGCGGACGACCTCTCCGAACGCGAGGTGGAAGTGCTGCGCCTGATCGCGCTCGGCCACACCAACGCGGAGATCGCCGAGCAGCTGTTCCTGTCGGTGCGCACCGTGGAGACCCACCGCGCCCACATCCAGCAGAAGCTGAGCCTCACCTCCCGTGCGGAGCTGGTGCGCTACGCGATGGCACGTGGCTTGATGAACGTTTGAGGGCTCGTCTGTAGCCGCCAGATGGCCGCGCAGAGAGAGTCGCGGAGGGCTCTCGGCGCGCTGGGGCCCAGCCGAGGCACTCACTCACCCGGCCGGGCGCTGGCCCACCGCGGTCAGGGTGGTGCCCGCCCGCCGCTGAACGGGAAAGCTGGCGCGCACGGTGGCGCCGGCGCCCGGGGAGGAGTAGATCCGCAGTGTGCCGTCGAGTAGCTCGACGCGCTCGCGCATCCCGAGCAGGCCGAAGCCGGTGGTGTCGGCAGCGGTGTCGAAGCCGGCGCCGTCGTCGCGCACCTCGACGTGCACCGTCTCGCCGTCCTCGTGAATCTCGACGACCGCGCGCTTCGCGCCGCCGTGCTTGGTGGCGTTGGTGAGCGCCTCCTGGACGATCCGGTAGAGCGCGGTCTCGAGCTCGGGCGTGTGGCGGGCAGGCGCCCGGTCGCCTTCGAGGCGGCCGCCGCCCTGCTCGTGCGCGAGCTCGATGCTGACATCCACCTCGATACCGCGGCGGGCGGCCCGTTCGGCGAGCGCTTCGACCGCCGCCTGGGTGCCGAGCTCGTCCAGCGCCGCTGGGCGCAGGTCAGCGATCAGCGCGCGCAGGTTGGTGATCCCCTCCTCGAGCTGCTCGATCCCATGCAGAAAGGCTTCCCTCAGCGCCTCGGGGCGGGTCGAGCGCGCGGCGGTGGAGAGCCCGATCCGCAACGCCGAAAGGCTCTGGAGGGTGTCGTCGTGCAGCTCGCGCGCCCAGCGTCGACGCTCGCCCTCGGCTGCGGCGAGGCGCTGGCGGTGGCGCTCGGTGGCGACCGACTGGGCGGTTGCCACCGCGGTGGCGGCACTCGCCGCGAACGCCCCCAGCAGCCGCTCGTCCTCGGCGCTGAAGCTCGGCCCGTCCTCGAGTCGGTCGAGCGCCAGCAGCGCGCCGTAGCCGTGCCCGCGGAACAGCAGCGGCACCACCAGCCCGCCCTGTGCGCTCACGCCGAGACGGCCGGTGCCGTGCTCGAGGAAGCGGGCGCGGTTGACTTCATCATCGAGGCGCAGCGTGCGGCGCGCGCGCAACGCCTGTCCGGCGAGCGAGTCGCGCAGCTGGACGGTTTGGCCGATCACGCCCGCGGGCAGCTCCCCCGCGCCGGCGGCAATGACGAGCTCCTGGCGGCGGCGCAGCTCGATCAGCAGCACCCGCGCGCCGACCAGCGCGCGACCGCGCTTGGCCACCAGCTCGAGGATCACGTCGAGGTCAGTCTCGCCGCCGACGGCCAGCGCGATCTGGGTGGTGGCGTCGAGCGTGGCGACCGTGCGCTCGAGCTCGTCGCGGCGCTCGCTGGCTCCCGCATAGCGCCGCGCGTGGTCGATCGCCACGCCGGCGAGCTCGGCGAGCACGGTGAGCGCCTGCTCGTCCTCGGCGGAGAACCGTGCGCCGCCCGCCTTCTCGGTGAGGTAGAGGTTGCCGTAGGGCAGCCCGCGAACGAGGATCGGCGCTCCGAGGAAGGTGCGCATCGGGGGATGCCCGCGTGGGAAACCGTATGAGCGGGGGTGGCGCCCGACATCGTCCAGGCGCAGCGGCACGGGATCCTCGATCAGCGCGCCCAGCACGCCGCGTCCACGGGGCAGCGCTCCGACCGCCGTGTGGGTGGCGTCGTCGATCCCCCGTGTGATGAACCGCGAGAGCTCGTTACGCGACTCGTCTAGCACTCCCAGTGCGGCGTAGCGGGCCCCGGTGAGTTCCTGTGCGGAGTCCAGCACCCGTTCGAGCACCACGTCGAGGTCCAGCTCGGCGAGCACATCCCTGGCTAGGTCCAGCACTCCACGTACGGCACGGTCCATCGTTGTTTCCCGGTTGTGGTGTCGAACGCTCGGCCTGGAGCGTTGTGGACGGTGTTGGTACGACCACTTTGGCGGCCCAGCCCGATTCCACGCTCCCGATTCTTTGCGCTCTACACTGCAGGATACACCGAAAGTGCCCAGATTTCCTCCTGATATGACCAGATGCTCGAATTTGCGCTGATCCTCCCATTGGTGGCGGTCGTCGGGGTCGGGGTGCCAGTCCGTGGAAATCCTCGGTCACGGCACATTTCGAGAAACAGAGACATCCCTTGACAAAATCACTGCCTGTCGCCTATATTCCACATGCCGGGGCAGGCCGGGAGGGAGGTGAGAGGATCGGAAGTCATGGGCAAAGTTGTGAGCAGGCGCGGGACTGAAGATGGCAGCGGGCACCGGCGCGAGTTGCGCGCTGGCGAGTCGTCCGCCCGCGGGCGAGTCGAGCTCGACCTCGAGCGCGAGCGCGTGGCGGAGATCCAGCGCGCGCGGATGCTGGGCGCAATGGTGGATTTGACCCGAGAGCGGGGCGCCGAGCGGGTGACGGTGGCGCACGTCGTCGGGCGGGCGGGCGTGTCGCGCCGTACTTTCTATGAGCTGTTCGAGGATCGCGAAGCGTGTCTTTTAGAGGCGCTGGACGAGGCGCTGGGGCGGATCGAGGAGGCGGTGATGCCAGCGTATCGCCACGAGCGCGGGTGGAGTCAGCGGATCGGCGCCGCGCTCACCGCGATGCTCGAATACTTCGACGCCGATCCCGCGACGGCGGCGCTGTGCGTGGTGGACTCGCTCGCCGCCGGCCCCGAGGCGCTGGAGCGCCGTGCGGGCGTGGTGGACGCGCTGGTGGCCGCGGTGGACCGCGGGCGCCGCGAGGCGGGCACCCAAACGGGCCTCAACCGGGTCATTGCGGAGGGCGTGGTGGGCGCCGTGTTGGGCGTTCTATATACGCGCCTGCGCGGGCGGGTGGGGTCCGATATGAAGCCGCTGCTGCCACTGCGGGGGCAGCTGATGAGCATGATCGTACTGCCCTACCTCGGCCCCGAGGCGGCGGCCGCCGAACTGGCCCGCCGTCCGCCTCGCACGCGCCGCCAGGCACGCAGCCCGGAGGACCCGCTCAAGCGGCTGGATATGCGCCTCACCTACCGCACGATGCGCGTACTGACGGCGGTGGCGGCGCAGCCGGGCCTCAACAACCGCCAGATCGCACGCGACGCGGGCGTTGCCGACCAGGGCCAGATGTCAAAGCTGCTGGCGCGTCTGGAGGGTCTCGGACTGATCGCCAACGGGGGCGAGAGCCTGGTCAGAGGCGAGCCGAACATGTGGCGGCTCACCCAGCGCGGCGAGGAGCTCGAGCAGGCGATTCGCGCCCGCAACGAGCACTGAGCGCACCCCGAGCACGACGCACATCCGGAACACTCTCTTACACGTGAAAGCAGTACGCTGGACAGCGAGTCGCGTGAGCGTCTATAATCGTGGGGCGCGCGGGTCGGCGCGATCGAGGAGCTAGGGTCTTGGGGAGGTGCCGATGAGTTCTACAGCTGGCGGTCGTGTCGTACTCGCGGGGTCCTTCGCGGGAGCGGCGAGGCGTTACTGGCTGGGCGTGTTTCCCGGTGTGTGCGCCGAGCGTCGCCGTCGCGAGGCGCGCGCTCAGGAGATCCCCGACCAGTTGCTGCGCCGGGTCGTGGTGGACGCTCTGCGTAAGTGGGGCAACATCGAGGGCGCGAGCGCGTTCGCGGCGTTTGTCCCCCGGAGGCGGCGCGCCGCGGCGGCGCGCGCGATGGTGTGCTTCCAGGCGGCATACAACTACCTGGACATGCTTACCGAGCTGCCGAACACCGACCCGGCAGCCAACGGCAGGCTCCTGCACCGTGCACTGCTGGTGGCGCTGGACCCCGAGGCGGAGCACCTCGACTACTACGCCCACCACCATCTGCACGAGGACGGCGGCTATCTAAAGGAGACGGTGGATGGTTGCCGCGCGGCGCTCGCGCAACTGCCTTCCTACGCGGCGGTGGCGCCAGCGGCGCTGCGTGCGGCGGAGCGGATCGTGGCCTTCCAGAGCTGCAACACCGGCGAGGTGCAGGGTGACTATCTGGCGCTCGAACGGTGGGCGCGGGCGCACACGCCGCACGGGACAGGCATGCGCTGGTGGGAGACGGCGGCCGCCGGGGGCAGCTCGCTGTGCATCTACGCGCTGATCGCGGCGGCCGCCGAGCCCCGCGTGGATCCCGAGGAGATCGCGGCGATCGAGTCCTCCTACTTTCCCTGGATCGGGGCGCTGCACTCGCTGCTGGACAATCTGGTCGACGCCGCCGAGGATTACGCGACCGGTCAGCGCAGCCTCGTCGGCTGCTACGCCTCCCCGTGCGACGCCGCCACGCGCATGGGGGCGCTGGCGGAGCGCTCCAGCGAGGCGGCGCAGGCGCTGCCCGGCCGTCGCCACACGCTGGTGTTGGCGGCGATGGCAAGCTTCTACTTGTGCACGCCGGAGGCGCGCGCGCCCGAGGCGGCACCGGTCGCCGACGCCGTGCTGCAGGCGCTCGGGGAGCCGGCGCAGATGGCGATGACGGTGTTCCGCTCACGTCTGGCGCTGCGGCGCGTGGCGCCGAGTGCGCCCGGCGCGCCGGCGCGCCGCGGTGGCGGGGCGGAGGTAGTGATGCCCCCGGCGACGGCGGAGATGCTGCCCGCCGCCTCGGCGATCGTCACGACGCCCACCCCCCTCGGTCACGATCCGCGTGGCATAAAGTAGATCAGTGTCCGATCGGGTCAAACTCGGGCTCTATGGGAGCCGTGGGGTCGTGCTTTGGGTTGCCAGCCCGCGCAAGCCCTTGCGGTCCGCGACATGAGGGAGGCTGCTGGTGCTGGAGCTGCGTGATCTCGTAAAGCACTACCCCCAGATCGGCGGCGAGCCGGTGCGCGCCGTCGACGGCGTCTCGCTTGCAGTGCAACCTGGCGAGATGGTGGCGCTGTACGGGCCGAGCGGGTCGGGCAAGACGACGTTGCTGCTGATGGTCGCGACGCTCCTGCAACCCACCAGCGGCGCGGTGCTGATCGGCGGCCGCGACGTCTCCTCGCTGAGCGAGAAGGAGGCCTCGCACTTTCGGCTCTCCGAACTGGGCTTCATCCGCCAGAACTTCGATCTGCTGCCCGGCGTGACGGCGATCGACAATGCCGTGTTGAAGCTGCTGAAGAGCATGCGCTGGCGTGAGGCTCACCGCCAGATCGCACCGTTGCTCGAGCGCCTCGGCCTCGGCCAGCGCCTCGATCACAGCGCGGAGACGCTCTCGATGGGTGAGCGCCAGCGGGTGATGATTGCGCGTGCGCTGTCCACCAAACCGCGCCTCCTGCTGGCGGACGAGCCGACCGGCAGCCTCGATACGCAGCGCGGCCGCGAAGTGTTGGAACTGTTGACCGAACTGTGCCGCGAACACGAGGTGGCGATCGTGCTCGTCAGCCACGACCCGCAGGCGGCGGCATATGCCGACCGCGTGTACGCGCTACGCGACGGCAAGCTGGGCGAGTACGAGCCCGAGCAGTGGGCCGCGCGGGTGGCGGCTCAGTAGGACCGGACCCGCTGTGAAGCCCCTCAACGTCCTGCACCTCTACCGCGTGCGTCTGCGCGCGCGCCTGTTGCAGGAGATGTTCGCGATCGTCGGCATCGCCGCGGGCGTGGCGCTGCTGTTCGCCTCCCAGGTGGCGAGCTCGAGCCTGTCTAGCTCGGTCGCGCAGCTCTCCAAAGGGATCGTCGGAAACGCCTCGCTACAGCTGCTCGCGCGCGACGATCAAGGCTTCGAAGCGGGGATGGTCGCGAAGGTGCGCCACCTTCCGGGGGTGCGCGTGGCGGCGCCGCTGCTTGAAGGGAGCGCCGAGGTCTCGGGCCCGAAGGGCAGTGAATCGGTTGAGCTGGTGGGCGCCGACTCGAGCCTCGCAAAACTCGGTGGGGCGCTGGTGCGCAAGACCAAGGTGGAAGGGTTCGGTGGCTTCGGGGCGCTCGTGCTGCCCGCGCCGCTGGGCCGCAAGATCGGGGTGGTGAAGTTCGGCAAGGAAGCGACCGTCAAGATCAACGGACACGTCGAACAGGCGCCGCTGTACGCGCTGCTGCGCTCCAGCCAGATCGGAGCGCTGGTCTCCAGTCCGATTGCGGTGACGACGCTCGAATTCGCCCAGGAAATGAGCGGGCTGCAGGGCCGTGTCAGCCGCGTGCTCGTCGAGCCCGTTCCGGGCGCCGAAGCGAGCGTGCGCGCGGGACTCGAACGGTTGGCGGGAGGGCGGCTGAACGTGGAGCCGGCCGACTACGACGAAACGCTGTTCACGAAAGCGGCCGCCGCCACCAACCAGTCCACGGCGCTGTTCGCGGTGATCAGCGCGCTCGTGGGCTTCCTGTTCGCATTCAACGCGATGCTCTTGACCGTGCCCCAGCGGCGGCGGCTGATCGCCGACCTGCGTCGCGACGGGTACCCCCCGCGGACGGTCATCGCGGTGATGATGTTCGACGCGCTGGTGCTCGGTGTGCTCGCCTGCATACTCGGGCTGGCGCTCGGCGAGGAGCTCTCGATCCACCTCTTCCACGCCAACCCTGGCTACCTCTCCTCCGCGTTTGCGGTGGGCTCGCAGCGCGTGGTGAGCGCCCAGAGCGTCGCGATCGCGATCGCGGGCGGGATGCTGGCCGCCTCGGTGGCGGTGCTGAGCCCGCTCAAAGACATCGTCTCGCGCCAGCCGCTGGCGGCGATCACCGACAAGGATGGCGCCGGCACGCTCAGCGGCACGCGCTGGCTGGCGCTGGGCGGTGTGGTGTGCTTGGCGGCGGCCACGGCGATCCTGCTGGCGGCGCCGAAATCGGCGGTGCTGGGGATGGTGTTCCTCGTGGGGGCGCTGCTGCTGCTACTGCCGATCCCGCTGAACGCCACGCTCGCACTGGTGCGGCGGATCGCGCCGGGGATCACGAGCGCGGTGCCGCACGTGGCGGTGATGGAGCTGCGCGCCGGGCGCGCGCGCGCGGTGGCGATCGCCGCGACCGGCGCCGTAGCGGTGTTCGGCAGCGTCGCGATCGAGGCGGCCCACGGGGATCTGCTGCACGGCCTCGAAAACGCGGCGCACGACATGAACGCCTTCACCAATGTGTGGGTCTCGCCGGCCGGCTCCTACGACCTGCTGAGGACCACGTCGTTCACGCCAAGCGACCAGGCCAAGCTCGCCAGCCTGCCGGGCGTGAGCGCCGTGCGCCTGTACCGCGGGGGCCTGCTGGACATCGGCGAACGGCGAGTGTGGGTGATTGCCCCGCCGCGCGAATCCACACCGCTGCTGCCCGCCAGCCAGATCGTCGAAGGGAACGTGAAGCAGGCCGAAGAAGAGGTGCGCAGCGGCAATTGGCTGGTGGTGTCGCAGGCGATCGCGAGTGAACACCACCTGCACGTGGGCGGCACCTTCGCGCTGCCCACCCCCGTGCCGAGCGTTTACAAAGTGGCGGCGATCAGCACCAACATCGGCTGGGCGCCGGGCGCGATCATCGTGAACGCCGAAGACTACGCGCGCTCGTGGGGCTCGGCCGACGCGAGCGCCTACAACGTGCTGCTCTCGCCCGGTGTCTCCCAAACCAAGGGCAAGCGCGAGATCGAACAGGCATTGGGCCCGCCCGCCCGCTCGGGCTTTGCGGTGCAGACCGCAGAAGAACACGCTGCCCAGCAGCGCGCGCTCACGCGTCAGGGCCTCGAACGCCTGACCCAGATCGCGACGCTGATCCTGATCGCCGCGGTGCTGGCGATGGCGGCGGCGATGGGCAACATGGTGTGGCAGCGCCGCCCGCGCCTGGCGAAGCTGAAGCTCGAGGGCTTCCCGCGCGCTGAACTGTGGCGCACGATCCTGCTGGAGAGCCTGTTGCTGCTCGGCGTGGGCTGCGTCAGCGGCGCCGTGTTCGGCCTCTACGGCCAGCAGCTGCTCGACCGCGCGCTGGCCAACGTGATCAACTTTCCGGTCGTCTACTCCTTCGGCATCCTCGTCGCCCTCGCCAGCCTCGCCCTGGTCACCGCCGCGGCCGTCGCGATCGTCGCGATCCCGGGCTACATCGCCGCCGGCGTGCCGCCCGCCGTGGCGCTGCAAGACTGAAGTCCCTCTCGGATCTCACTCGGCTGGGTGGTGATCCGCTCGGTGGGGTGGCGCGTAGGAACCTCGCCACACCCGGGCCCCGCCGGCCCGGGACTGCCCGCAGGCAGATCTCCTACACACTCACATCGAGAGGTGAACGATGGGACTCGACAATCCACTGCACGTAGCCTTCCTGCTGATGCTCCTGCTGCTGGTGTTCGGCGCCAAGCGCCTGCCTGAGATGGGCCGCTCGCTGGGCGAGGGGCTGCGAGGCTTCAAGAGCGCGGTGAGCGGCGACTCGATCGCCCCCGCGATCGCTGCCCAGGTGGCCGTGCCGGCCGCAGTCCAGGTGGCCGTGCCAGCCGCAGCCCAGGCGGCCGTGCCGGCCGCGGTCCAGGCGGCCACGCCCGCCGTGGCGCAGACTGCGACACCCGCCGTGGCGCAGATTGGGACGCCCGTCCCCGAGCAGGCCCCGACGTCGGTCGCGCTGGATCAGAGCCCGCGATGAGCACCTCCTCGCCGACGTGTACGCCCGCGGGGCACCGATGAAGGTTCCGGTGCCCCGGCCGCGCGGTTTGCGCTCGGCGGCGAGTGGCTCCGTCGGCCTGGACAAGCTCGCCGACGAGGAGCTGATGGCGCTCGTGCAGGGTGGCGACGCCGACGCGTTCGAGGTCGTGTACGACCGCCATTGCGACGTCGCCTTCTCGCTCGCCTACAGGATGTGCGGCAGGCGGGCGACCGCCGAGGACGTCTTGCAGGAGGCGTTCCTCGCGCTGTGGCGCACCGGCGCGCGGTATGACTACGCCCGTGGGAGCGTGCGCAACTGGATCCTGCGGATCGTGCACAACCGCGCGGTCGACGCGCTGCGCCGCGGCGGGGTGCGCGATCGCCATGCCTTTCACGAAGAGGGAGCCGTCGAGCGGGTGGCGGGCTCGGAGGACATCGAGGAGCAGATCCTGGACCGAGAGCGCTCGGAGGAGGTGATGGGCGCCCTCGGTGTCCTGCCCAAGGAGCAGAGCCGCGTGCTCGAGCTCGCGTACTTCGGCGGCTTCACCCACACCGAGATCGCCTCGATGCTGCAGATGCCCGTCGGCACCGTGAAGGGTCGGATGCGTCTGGGACTTGCCAAGCTGCGTCTGACGATGGCGGCCGAGGAGGGGATGCCCAGATGAATGAAGCGCAGGACTCGGACCCGTATGACTCCGACCAGCACAACAGCGACTCGAACGACTCCGACTCCCGCGCCTTGCCGAGCTCCGCCGAGGGCGGCTGTGGCGATGCCGCTCTCCACCTGTTGGGGCTGCTCGACGAGCGTCACAGCCGGATGTTCGTGGAGCACGCCCGCACGTGCGCGCTGTGCAGCGACGATCTTGCTGCACTGGCGCCGGCGGTCGAGCACCTTCCCACCACGGTCAGGCATGTGCCGGCGCCGGCACATGCCAAGCGGCAGGTGATGGCGGTCGTGCGTAGCGAGGCCGCCCAGCGAGCGACGCTCTCCTCTTCGCCGGCCTCTCAGCGGGCCGCGCGCTCATCCTCGCGCGTCCGTGGCGCGGCCCCCAAGCGCTTTGCCCTGCGCCCCGCGCTGGCGCTGGCCGGTACGGCAATGCTGGCGGCGGGGGTCGCGATCGGCGCGCTGTCCACGCCCTTCGGTGGCGGGTCCACTCCCGCCGGTGACTCGTCCGCGCGAGTGGTGAGCGCCGACGTCACGCAGGCCGGCGCCAGCGCGGCGCTACACCAGAGCGGCGGGCACACGTGGCTCACTGTGGCGGACATGCCCGAGCCCTCCTCGGGGCACGTGTACGAGGTGTGGCTGAAGCGCCCCGGGCGCGCGGAGCCGCTGCCGACCGACAGCCTCTTCGCCCCGACCTCCTCCGGCACCGCCACCGTGGCTGTGCCCGACAGCGGCGGAGCAAGCGAGGTGCTTGTCACCCAGGAGCCCTCCGGAGGCACCCGGTTGCCGACCTCTTCCCCCGTCATCGTTGCGCACCTGAGCTGACTCGCACCTACGCATATGGCGATCGCAATCGGCAAAATCGGACATGAGGAGCAACTCAGCGTCGTCGATCACCTCGACGAGCTGCGCACGCGCCTGATCGTCTCGTTGGCCGTGCTCGCGGTGGCGTTTGGCTTCTGTTTGTGGCAGAACCACTCGCTGCTGCGCATCGTCAACCGGCCACTCGAACACCAGACGCAGAAACAGGTGCGAGCGGGGAGCGGCCCGCTCGGCGCGACTTACACCGTGCAGCAGGGCGCCCGCTCGATTGGGGTGCAACTGGAACGCGTGGTGCGGGCGCTGGAGCGGCCAGGAAGCGGAGCGAGCGCTACGACCCGCCGAACGCTGCAGAGCGTGAGGCCGCGGCTGCACAGGGCGATTTCGCGGCTGTCGTCCGCGCCGCAGGGCAACAAGCCGGTGACGCTCGGGGTCGGCGAGCCGTTCACCGCGACGCTCGGGGTCGCGTTGCTGTTCGCGCTGATCCTCGCGCTCCCGATCATCCTCTACGAGGTCTATAGCTTCATGCTCCCGGCGCTCAGGCCGGAGCACCAGCGCGTCGTCTCGCCGCTGATCCTGGCGGTGCCCGTGTTGTTCGTGACCGGAGTCATGTTCGGCTACTTCGTGGTGCTGCCCGCCGCCCTGCGCTTCTTCGAGAACTTCAACAGCGACCAATTCAACGTGCTCGTGCAGGCCAGCCAGTACTACCACTTCGCGGCGACCGTCCTGCTCGCGATGGGGCTGGTTTTCCAGGTGCCCGTTGCGATCCTGGCGTCCACCCGCGCGGGCATCGTCACGCCGCGCCAGCTGCGGGCGAACCGCCGTTACGCGATCCTGGCGTGCGGCGCGGTGGCGGCCTTCCTGCCCGGTGACGCGATCACGCTGCTACTCGAGACGGTCCCGCTGTACCTCCTGTTCGAGGTGAGCGTGCTGCTCGCCTCGATCTTCGAGCGGCGCGTGCAACGTCGGCGACGGGTCACCGCAGACGCGTAGGGCCACCGGCGTTGGTCGGATGGCGCCGGTCGGACGGCGCGGGTCAAACGGCACTGGTCGGTCAAACGGCGCCGGGTCGGACGGCGCGGGTCAAACCGCACTGGTCGGACGGCGTCCCCGGCGGACGCGCGGCCTGAGTGAAAGCCGGGCCCAAAACGCCGCCGGCACCCCTCGGGGTGGACCCGAGGGGTGCCGGCGTGCAACCAGGGATGTGGCGCTGCTATTTCTTCTTGTGCGAGCTGTGCGCGCTGCGCGGGGGACAGGGTACCGTCGCCGTGGTGCTCGTGGAGGAGCCGTCTTCGAAGGTGAACGAGGCCGAGAACGGGAAGCCGCCACGGGGGCAGTGTTCGGGCACGCCGATGCCGGTCGGGCGGAAGTGCACGAGCCTGCCGTGGACGTGCTTGGTGTAGATCAGGCCCTGGGGGCCGATCGTCGCCTTGACGCTGATGATCGAGACGTTGGGACCGTTGGGGACGCTGGGGATCGCCGGCACCACGGTCGCCAGTTGCGAGCCGAAGATTCCGGAGGCGGGCTGGACTTCGCCTCTGAACACCAGCTGCGCCGATACGGGCGTCTTGCCGTTGGCGTAGAACAGCACAACCAGATTGCCGTTGTTGGAGGGGCCCATCACGGCCTGGACTTCGGGCAGCTCCTGCCCGGCTCCGTCGCCGAACGGCACTTCCACATAGGCGCTGCCCGACCCCAGGCGCGAATTGACGGGGCAGCCCGCGAGCCCTTCAAGCTGCAGTTTTTCGGGGTTGCACACCGCCAGGCCGAGGTTGGTGTCGGTGTAGTTCATGCCGGCGGGCATGTGCAGGTCGATGCTCGTCAGCGGCGGGGGCGCGAGCCCTTCGGTGGTGGCGACCGTGAACGAGAAGCCGATCGTGGTGGTGGCCCCCAGCCGATCGGGGCTGAACGATGCCTGGAGTTTTGCCTGCTCGCTGGCCATCGCGCCGGCGGTCGCCGGCAGGCACACGCATGCCAGCAGCGCTCCCGCCGCCGCGAGCGTCTTGATGTTGCGCATTTGAGCTCCCCCCTCGCCCGCGCGTCAGGACGAGAACTTGCCGTTGACGTGAACGGTCATCGAGTCGTTGGAGCGCTGGATCGTCCCGCTGAAGCTGATCCCCGAGCCGTGAGCGCCGGAGTAGCTGCCGGTGCCGCGGTCGATCGAGAGCGTGCCCGAGAAGCTCGCGGTGCCGCCGTTGGTGCGGTAGCTGCCGGAAGCCTTGCCGGTGATCGAGCTGCCCTTGGTATTGACGGTCAGTTCGGCGGTTACTTTGTTCGTGGAGACGACGTCCAGGTGCAGGGAGATCGTGCCTGAGATCGAGCCGTTGGCGCTGCCGGACTCGTACAGGTTGAATCCGTGTTTGGAGGTCTTGTGCAGGCTGCCGGTGTCGTTCAGCGACACTGTGCGGGCCGCGTATGCGGTCGATCCCGAGGCGCCGGCGACGCCGACTGCGAGGGCAAGCGTCCCGGCGGCGGCCGCGAGGGCACCCCCGACGGCAAGGCTACGGCGTGCAAGGCTACGACGTGCAAGGCTACGACGTGCAAGGCTTTTCATTACCACGATCCTCTCCTCCACTACTTTTTCGGTGTAGACCCCAGACTAGAACCTAGCACCCTACCGACACGCTGGGCTTTTCGTCAAGGCGCTGTCTATTACGTCCGTCGTACGGTCAAACCCATGATGGGCGGGGGAGTTGCGGACGTAGCACATCATGAAAAACTACCGCTTACAGCCGCTCGTGTCGAGCGGGTACCGCGCAAGCCGGTGGGTGCGGCGCTCAAGGAATCGGCGGCGGCGTCGATAGTCGAAGCATGCCACTCGGAAGCCAGGGCTCCCCGATGCCGGGGAGCGGCGAGGGGAAGGCGCTGGGGGCGGCGCCCACGGGGGCCGGGGTTGCGGGTGGATCCCCAGCCGCGGCGATGCCCGGGTACGCCGCCGCTGAGCTGCGCCGTCTCGGCGAAGCCTTGAAACGGAATACCGACGAGGTCGTCACGCGGCTGCAGCGCCGCTCCGCGGAGTCGGGGCAGACGCTCGACGCGCTCGTCGAAGACAGTTTCGCGCGGGTCGGCTCGGTGTCGACGATCGCCGTGGCACGCTGGATGGCGGGCGACGGCGAAGAGGTGGCGCGCGAGGTCGGCCGCGAGTCGTGGCGGATCTTCGGCCAGCTGGCAGCGCAGCGGGCGGCGCCGCTCAACGAGGTGACCAAGCGCTGCCTGCGCTGGCGCGACGCCGCCGAGGAGGTGGTGCTCGAGCACGCGGGGGCGCTGGAGCTCTCCGAGCAGGTGCGCGCGGTGGCGCTGGGCATGCTGCAGCGCAGCCTCGACGTGACGCTGGTGCGGATGTGCGAGTCCTTCGAGCAGGAGCGCCGCAAGGCTCACGAGGAGCTCTCCCGCCGCCAGGACGAGCTCGTGTTCCTCGCCACCCACGACCCGCTCACGGGCCTGCCGAACCGCACTTTGATCCTCGACCGCGTCGAGCAGATGCTGGTGCGCTCGCGCCGCAGCCAGACGCCGGTGGCGGCGCTGTTCGTGGATCTGGACAACTTCAAGAGCATCAACGACACGCTCGGCCACGGCGCAGGCGACAGGCTGCTGATGGCGGTTGCGTCTCGCCTGCGGCACACGATCCGCGAGACCGACGCGCTCGGGCGCCTCGGCGGCGACGAGTTCGTCGTGATCGCCGAAGGAATGTCTCTGGCCGCGGGCCCCGAGCTGATCGCCGAGCGCCTGCTGGAGGCGCTGGTGCCGCCTTTCCGGATCGACGACGGGCAGGCCGCGCGCCTGGCGGTGACCGCGAGCGTAGGGATCGCGATGGGCCCGCGCGACTCCGCCGAGGAGCTGCTGCGCGACGCGGACGTGGCGATGTACCGCGCCAAGTGGGACGGCAAGAACCGCTACGTGGTGTTTGAGTCCACGATGCACGACGCGGTGCAGAGCCGCATGGAGCTGGAGATGGATCTGCGCGAAGCGCTGCAGAACGAGCAGTTCTTCCTCGTGTACCAGCCGACGTTCGACCTGCAGGACATGAGCCCGACGGGCGTGGAGGCACTGCTGCGCTGGAACAGCCCGCGGCGCGGGGTGGTGCAGCCGGACGATTTCGTGCCGCTGCTGGAGGAGACCGGCATGATCACCGAGATCGGCGGCTGGGTGCTGCGCGAGGCATGTCGCCAGAGCGCGGGATGGCGCGCGGCGGGGCATGCGATCGGGATGTCGGTGAACGTCTCGGCGCGCCAGCTGGACACCGACGAGTTCGTCGGGCACGTCCGCGACGCCCTGGCGGAGAGCGGCCTGGAGCCGGGTGCGCTGACGCTGGAGATCACCGAGACGACGCTGATGCGCGACACGGGTGACACGGTTAGACGGCTGCACGCCGTCAAGGCGCTCGGGGTGCGCATCGCGATCGACGACTTCGGCACCGGCTACTCCTCGCTCTCCCACCTGCAGCAGTTCCCCGTGGACGCGCTGAAGATCGATCGCTCGTTCATCGCGCGCCTGACACAAAGCCCCGAAGGCGAGACGCTGATCCGCATGCTCGTGCAGCTCGGCAAGGCGATGTCGATCGAGACGCTCGCCGAGGGCATCGAGCGCCAGCACGAGCTCACCCTGCTCAAGGACGAGCAGTGCGACAGCGGCCAGGGCTTCCTGTTCGCGCGCCCCCTGGACGCCGCCACGGCCGAGGCCTTCTTCCGCACCTGGCACGGCGACCTCGCGGAGGCGTTCTCGCAGGAGGCGCTGTAGGGAGAGGGGGGGATCGTCCGCGCGCCGTAATGAGCATCCCAGCCGGTGGGGCGCGGGGCCTCCATGCCCCGCAACGGGCGGCGCTGAGGAAGGGGCAGCTACGGCCAGTCGATCTGCTCGTTGGTTGTTTAGCGCGGGATCACGCGTGATACATTGTGGGGATGGGCAACGTCACCATCCGCGATCTGCGCAACCATGGCGGCGACGTGGTCGACCGCGCCGCGCGGGGCGAGCCGATCACGATCACCCGCTCGGGCAAGGTGGTCGCCGAGCTGCGGGCGGTCTCGTCTGCACCGCTCGCGGCGGAGACCCTGCTGCGCCGGCGGTGCCACCTGCCGCCCGTGGATCCCGCGGCACTGCAAGCGGACGTCGATCGCCTGCTGGGTTCGAGCCTGTGAGCGAGCGCCCGCCGGACGCCGACGCGGAGCCTGCGACCAGGGGGATCCTCGACACCTCGACGGTGATCCTCCTGCAGCGCCTCACAGATGCGACGGCGCTGCCCGCGGAGCCGCTGATCACGGCGGTGACGCTCGCCGAGCTTTCGGTCGGTCCGCTCGTGGCCGAAGCCGACAGCGAGCGGGCCGCGCGCCAGGCTCACCTTCAGCAGGCCGAGGCGGACTTCGACCCGCTCGCCTTCGACGCCCGCTCTGCCCGCGCCTTCGGGCAGGTGGCCGCCTCGTTGCGCCGCGCCGGCCGAAAGACCTCCGCGCGCGCCTACGACGCGATGATTGCGGCGACCGCCGTGGCCAACGACCTTCCGCTCTACACGTGTAACCCCGACGACTTCAGCGGCATCGACGGGCTCGAGGTCGTCGCTGTGCCGGTGCCTAAGGTGGCGTAGGCGCAAGTCGCCGTACGGCTGGTCAACCCGCACGGCCAGATCGCTGGGGCCGAGGCAGCGACGATCCGGGGCGGATACCTTCAGCTTGGCGATCTCCGTGCGCGAGGTGGGCGCGAGCGTTGCGGCTAAGGCTTGACATCTGCGCCGCGAAGCGTTACGGTCTGTTTACAAGCCGGTCGTCCCACTGTAGGGAACCCGGGTGTACATAGGATCTGGTTGGGGTCATACCGCCTTGTGGTTGACGTCCAAAGCGCTCGCAGGGTTTTGGCAGTTATGGGAGAGGGTCTGGATCGGATCGATGAGGGAGTTGTTTGAGCGTGGTTTCTAGAGGGAGATTCATGATGGGGATGTGCGCGTTCGGCCGAAAGGCTGATGCTAGATGCGCCAGCTTGGCGCTGTCGCATCTCTCTCTCTCTCTCTCTCTCTTCGGCTAGCGGTCTAGCCGAAGAGCCTCCTCATCGGGCGCAAGCGCGCCGCTTTCGCCTCGTCCCCGCGGGGGTTGGGCTCCGGCAGGCTCTGAGCGGAGCCTTGCGGTCGCCTCAGAGCGGGGCCGCGGTTTTACCCGCGCGCGCGGGTGGTGGTCGCTGATGGCGGCGCCGGCACGCGGCGGTGTGAAAACGGCGGCGCGCTCGCGTACGGGAGAGCGAGCGCTGCCGGCTGAGCGGCGCCCGCGGCGCCGGCCGGGGAGGCCGGTGACGGCGGCGGGCACGCCGCGGGTACAGGTGGAGGAGATACAGCGTTCGCGGCTGTTGAGCGCGGCCGCAGTGGTGATCGACGAGCTTGGTTATGAGCAGACCTCGGTGGCGCGGATCGCCGCGCGGGGACGGGTGTCGCGGCGGACGTTCTACGAGCTGTTCGGCAACCGCGAGGAGTGCCTGGTCGCGTTGCTGGACGAGGTCGCCGAACGGGTCGAGCGGGAGCTCGCGGCGGCGGACCTGGAGAGTCTCGCGTGGCGTGAACGGGTGCGCGGGGGGTTGTGGACGATTCTCTCGTTTCTCGATGCCGAGCTGGTGCTGGCACGGATTTGCGTGGTGCACGCGCTGCATGGTGGGCCGCGGGCGCTGGAGCGTCGCGAGCAGTTGCTGGCGCGTCTGGCGGCCGTCCTCGATGAGGGGCGCCGCGAGGGTCCGCGCGGCGAGGAGTGCACTTTGGTGACGGCCGAAGGTCTGGTGGGTGGCGCGTTCGGCGTAGTGTATGCGCGGTTGCGTAGCGGAGACGACCGGCCGCTGGCGGGGCTTTTGGATGAGTTGATGGGGATGATCGCGCTGCAGTACCTGGGCGCGAGGGCGGCGCGGCGTGAACAGCGGCGTCCTGCGCCAGCACCGCGCCCCGCGCCGCGGAGCGGGCGGGTTTCCGGGCGCATGGAGAACGACCCTCTGGATGAGGTTCGGATGCGTCTCACCTATCGCACGGCGCGGGTGTTGCAGTGCATCGCCGAGCGGCCGGGCGCGAGCAATCGGGCGGTCGCGGAGCACGCCGGGGTCGCTGATATGGGGCAGATCTCCAAGCTGTTGCGGCGGTTGGAGCGGTTGAGTCTTGCGGTGAACACCGGTGGGGGCCACCAGAGCGGTGAGCCGAATGCGTGGAAGCTGACACGGCTTGGCGAAGAGGTCGCGCGGCGTCTCAGTGTCCTCGCGCTCGATCGAATCGAGGCCGCGTGACCTCCAACTCGGGATCGCGTCGCACGCGTGTTACCTCGCGCTGTTGCAGGTTTGCAGCACCCGGCCCGCGGTCGTGGCCGGTTCGTGAAATTCGCGTGCGCAGCGCCGAGCGCCAGCACGTTTTCCACTCCGAGGAGGAGAGATAACCGATGTTCCAAGCACTACGTAAACATTTGACCCCGAGCACGTTCATCGCGTTCTTGGCCCTCGTCTTCGCGATCACCGGTGGCGCGTTCGCCGCGAGCAGCGACAGCGGTCATGGTGGTGGCACGGGCTCGCCGGCAGCCGCTTCGGTGACGCGTGGGAACCCAGTTGTTGCGGCCGCCAAGAGCAAGGCCAAGCCGAAGGCCAAGGCCGGCCCCCGCGGCCCCGCCGGCGCGACGGGTGCCACAGGCGCCACCGGAGCGACCGGTCCCGCGGGAGCTACCGGCGCAACCGGCCCCGCGGGCGCCGGTACGACTGGAGCTACCGGTGCGACCGGCGCAACAGGCCCTCAGGGTGAAAAAGGCGTCAAAGGCACCGCTGGCGAACAAGGCCCAGAAGGCACGTTCGGTGGCCAGTCTCTCCCCGCGGGTAAGACATTGACGGGTACCTATGCGGCCTCAGGGTACGGCGAAGCTGAATTGCCGGAACCGGGGTTTGGTTTTGCCGTGACCGGCGTCAGCTTTGCCCTTCCAGTGCCTAACGGTGGGCCCGAGCACGAACTTGAAACGCATTACATTAAGGCAAATAAAACTCCACCCCACGGCTGCAAGGGCAATGTGGATGAACCGGGCGCTGAAGAAGGCAATCTGTGCGTTTTTGGAGAAAACGAAACTAATGTTTCCGGCGAACCATCTCCTGCCCTGGAGGGGAGCGGAACGCTTAAGATCGGATTTCAGATCCACGGTGCTTCTGCCGCAAAGGGCTACATCATGTACTCCGGCACCTGGGCGGTGACCGCCAACTAGCCCCTTTGTTTGAGCGTATCTTCACGCGCCCGGCTCCCGGGGGGGCTTACCAGCCGCCCCGGGAGAATCCGGCGTCCACCACGAGACTAATTCGACCACACTTATTACTTGAGTAATGCACCGCATGTATCGGCCCATCGAGAAAGGCGCCAACGTGACTTCCACAACAAAGTATCTATCGCGGACACTGGGTATCCGGCCCGGCGTCTTCGCCGCTCCCCTTGCGGGCGTTGTGGCCGTCGCGGCAACCGCGCTGCTCTGCGCCTCATCGGCGCTTGCCGCCACGCCTTCCTTCGCCTCCGGGACGCTTGCGGCCTCGCCTTCCTTTGCCTCGCCGGTGTCCCCGCTTACTGTCTCGCCCGGTAAGCCGGAAATTCCCCTGGAATATTATGAACAGCCCTTATTCAAAGGTGGCGCATTGAGCGGGACCACGGCACGCTTTAGGTTTGACCTTAAGAGCAACGGATCTGAAACCACCTATCACGTCGAATATTCGCTGCCTGAAGCCGGCCATGCCCCTGCGACGAACAGCGCCTCATGGCAGCAGTTCACGATTGGTGGGAGCGGTACCCTCACGGCAGCGGAAGAATACGTCGGTCCTTACACAGAAACCATTAAAGAAGTACCTGTTAGCGCTACTCCATATCGCACAGAAACAATTACGCTGGCTTACGCGGAAACGACGGGCCTCGCTCCGGAAACGACGTATTACGTGCGCGTGCGCGCAAAGAACGCGGTACCCGGCGAACTGGTCCAAACCACCTATGCGGGCGCACGCGTCCATGAAGAAGCCAGCACCTTTACCACCTTGACCCAAAAGCCGGGCCCGAGCGAAGCGATAGTACGCAACGTCACCATATCGTCCGCGGTCGCAAAGTTCAACGTCGGACCTCATGGCTTTCAGACCGCTTGGCGATTGGAATTGGCGGAATCCCCGTCGGGCCCTTGGACGGTGATCCCCGGCATATCAGGCACGATCTCTCAGGCTCAGGCCGAAGCCACTCCATATTTCGGGTCCGTGGCGGGCCTCGGCGGGCGAATCGCGGGCCTGAAGGCCTCGACTGCCTATTTACCTCCGGGTGGTCGCGGAAAACAAATGCGAACTCGGGTGTGGGACGAGCACCGGTCCAGTCTCGAGCTTTGGAACCGGTGGTCTGGCGAGCGCGAGCGCGTTCGGGATCCATGCGCTGCACGGCGAATCGCTGCGGCTGTTGGGCTCCGTCGACCCGAACAGTTCTCCGACCAGCGCCGAACAACTCGTCACGCTCGAAGGCGCGGCGACCGGCGGGACTTTCGCTCTCGAACTCGAAGGTCATAGCACCACTGTGACGACCACGTCCGCGACGCTCACCAGCGGCTCCCAGACGGTCAGTATCCCGGTGCCCGCCGTCACGGGAACGGGGAACGTGGGAAGGACGCCACAAAACCAAGCCGTCATAACCGATGTAAAGGCCAGCATGGGCGAGTTCCTTCCTGGCCGTTCCATATCCGGTCCCGGACTCGCACCGGGTGCACAGATCGCTACCGTCGAAGGTACGACCTTGGTACTGGAGAGCCCGCAGGAGGTGGAAAAGGATGTACCAGGAGCGGAAATCAAGTCCAATGGGCCGCTGCCGCCGTTCACGGTGGGGGAGGTGATCGGCGGTCCGGGTATCTCCCCCGGCACGACGATCACCGGCCTTGGCTATTTGGGGCTTGAAACCGGAAGGCTCGAATTGTCTTCCGCTGCGACGGCCAGCGCCAGCGACGTCTCTCTGACGGCGAGCATCCCCTACGATGCGGGCGCCGAAGTCGTTGAACGTGCGTTGAATGCTGCGGCTGGCGCGGAAGACGAACCGCCTTTCAAGCCCGGTGTTCGGGTCGAAGGTCCCGCCGGCGGCCCCTACACGGTTCTGTTCATAGATAACGACGCCAATCGTGCCGAGTCGTTGATCGATGGCAGCGGCTTGCAGTTGAGCCCGCCGGGCACGGTCAGCGTCGTAACCACCCAGGAAGGCAGTGGGGGTTATGGCGCGCATTACCATTTTCAATACACCACCCAGCAGAGCTTCAGCGAACGTGGCTGGGCTGGCGCGCAGGAAAGCCCTGAAGCCGATCTTGGGCCAGCCACCAGCGCGCAGGGTGTCGGCTACGACCTGCCCGGTTTTACTCCTGGTGAAACGTATCGCTACCGGCTGCTCGCGCAGAGTGGTGCGCCGGGCACGCCGCCCCTGGAAAGCGACGAACAGTCGCTGATCGCGCCGGCGCCGCCGGTGGCCGTGGGTTCCCCCGGTCCGTGCCCCAACGAAGTCGCGCGCACGGGACCCTCCGCCCACCTGCCCGATTGTCGCGCATACGAGCAGCTCACCCCCACCGACAAGCAGGCGGCACAGGAACCCTTCCACTACGGGCAAGGCACGGCATCCGCGTACGTCGAGGTCGGCGAAGACGGCCAGCACACGGTGCTCGAAGCCGACGGCGTCAACTACCCCGGGAGCGGTCAAGGTCCGTACCTGTTCTCGCGCCAGGAAAGCGGCGCCTGGCTGATGACTGCCGGCTCCTCGCAGCCGGAAACGGGGGTGTCGACCTATCACCCGGAACTGTACAGCGCTGATGCGACCCAGGTCGCGTTCAGCTCCCAATATGGTACCTCGTTTTCCAAGGTATCCCCAGACGTGGAATTCAGGTACGGCCCGGTGGGCGGCCCATACACCACGGTTGCAACTGTCCCGCGTGGAGAAGCGGGCGGCGACTCGGGGTGGGCTGCCGCCAACGGCAGCTTCTCTAAGCTCGTGCTCGAAAAGGGCGGTCTGCTCTACGAATACACCGCTGAAGCGGGCTTGAGCCGGCTGAACGGCAGTTGCGGCGCCGAGATGGTGGACGGTCACCTTGAATTCGGCGGGGGCGGGCTTAGGGGCAGTCACCCAAGTAGTCGCCACAGCATCTCTGAAGATGGGTCGCGCGTGTTCTTCGAAGCGCCGTCCGGGAGCAACTGCACAGGGCCTTCACACTTGTACATGCGCGTAAACGGCGAAAGCACCGTAGACATCGGCGCTTACAAGTTCGCCGCCGCTAACGCCCGGGGGACAACGCTCCTACTGGAAAAAGAAGGGAAACTGATCGGCTATAACACCGAAAGCGCCACGATCGAAGAACAGTCGAGCGGCGAATTGGAAAATGCCCGCGAACTCGCCCAGATCGGTATTCCCGCTGAGACGAAGGTTGAAGGAGCCAACGCCTTCGCCCATCCCCACTACACCTTCTTCGGCGGCGCCGTGCAAGGTCTTCCGGGCAGCGGCATCATGCGCTACGACAGCCTCGAAAAACTCGTCGAGTGCATCTCCTGCGCCTCTCCGTTAACCCAGAACCGAAGCTTCCTGCATATCTTGGGAACGGTCACAGTGCGGGCTTGCCGTCCTTGGAGGGCGGCTTTCCGGAACCGACGTTTACAGCGGCCGATGGGGAGTTCGCGTTCTTCAGCACTTCGGCGGCGCTCGTCCCGGAAGATGTGAACGGTGAAATCCCGGTCGACCCCGAAGGGGGCCGCATTAACGAACCATACTTTGACGGGGCAAATAGTACATCGCCGTCGACTGACGTCTACGAGTGGCGAAGCGATGGCGTCGACGGCTGTGTGGCTCGGCAGGGTTGCCTCGCGCTGATCACCGACGGACGTGCCGGCTTTCACAACATACTTCTCGGTAGCGCTGACGAAGGTCGCGATGTGTTTATGTACACGCTCTCGAAGCTGGTGCCGCAGGATCTCGACAGCGCCGGTGACATCTACGACGCTCGTGTAGACGGCGGCCTCGCGCCACCGACCCCGCCCCCGGGTGAATGCGAAGGCGGCGCGTGCTCCACGCCGCCCAGCCCGCCGAACGACGCGACACCGTCGAGTCAGACCTTCACCGGAGCCGGCAACCTCACACAACCACCACCAATTGGAGCGAAACCGACGCATAAGGCCAAGCCGAAGAAAAAGCACAAGAAGAAGGGTAAGAAAAAGGCGAAGAAAGGGAACAAGGCAAGGCGAGCCGCCCGCAACCTGAGGTCAAAATCATGAAAACCCGTATACAACAACAAGCCAATGCAAGCAAGCTCGCTGACCGTTACTCACCACACGCTCGTAGCGCAGCTATAGCCACCACTCGCCTCCTGATCCTCGCCCCGCTGGTGGCTCTCGCCGCGTGTCTCGCCCTTGCCGGCCCGGCGTCGGCCGAGCCCAGCGAACATCCGTTTGAAATCGCACCTGGGTCGTTCCACTTCGTTCCTTCGAGCCTAGGCGCCGGCGCGCATGCCAACTGGGTGACGTCCTTCGACTTCGCGCATGAAGCGGGCGGCTTTACTTACAACGACGCACGCGACATCGTCGTCAATCTGCCTACCGGCTTCGACGCAAGCGACACCGCGGTTCCCACTTGCACCCAGGCGCAACTGCTCGGCTCTGGTGGGGAGGGAGTCCCACCTTGTCCAGTCGCCAGCCAGGTTGGGCAGTTGCGCATCGTACTGAACTTGGGCGGTGCCACCAAACCCGAACAGTCGGAAGAGGTGGTGCCGATTTACAACATGGAAGTCACGACCCACGGCCTGGCCGCCGAGCTGGGTTACAAGACGGCGATCTTCACTGGATACCTGCAGATCGTGGTGCGCCCCCGGGATCTTGGTCTCACCTCCACCACCCTGGTCCCTCCGACCGGTGAAGTCCACGAAGTGCAGGTGACGATCTGGGGCGATCCCGCGGCTACCGAACACAACACCGAACGCGGCGAGACATGCACTATTCGTGAATTCGAAAAATCGGAGCCCGGCTCCCACGAAATACGGAACGGCAAAACCGGTTTCGGCTGCGAAAACGACCTCGAAGCGCCGTCCGCGGGCATCCCCGACAAGCCATTTCTGTCCAACCCTACGGGCTGCGAACCGCATATCGCGACGATGGCCGCGGACTCGTGGGAGCAGCCAGGTGGCGTATTACCTGATGGGTCCCCCGATCTGGACGACCCGAACTGGTCGCAGGCATCGTTTGAAGTTCCCGCGATCGGGGAATGCGACCGCCCCCCGTTCGAACCGTCGATCGCGGTGGCGCCGAGCACTCGCTCCGCGGAATCGCCGACGGGCCTGGAAGTCTCCGAGCTCGTCCCGCAGTCGTGGGAAGACCCGCTCGTGCTGTCGACCGCCAACCTCAAGAACACGACGGTCGCGCTGCCCGAAGGGATGACCGCCAACCCGGGGTTGGCAGAGGGCCTGGGCGCGTGCACGCCCGCGCAGTACGAAGCCGAAACGGCCGAGTCGCTTCCGGGGGAAGGCTGTCCGCCCGAATCGAAGGTCGGCTCGATCGAAATCGAAACGCCGCTGCTCGACGAAAAGATCCAGGGTGCTGTCTATATCGCCACGCCCTACAACAACAAGCCGGAATTTGGCGATGCCGAACACCCCGGTGGCTCGCTGCTGGCGCTGTATGTTGTCGCCAAGGATCCTGCCCGCGGCATTCTGATCAAAGTCGCCGGCAAGATCGAACCGAACCCCGTCACCGGCCAGTTGGTGACGACCTTCGAAAACACTCCGCAGCAGCCGTTCAGCCGCTTCACGCTGAAGTTCCGGCCCGGCGCGACCGCGCCGCTCATCAGTCCTCCGGCGTGTGGCGCCTACAGCACCCGCGCCGAAATGACGCCGTGGTCTGAGCCCATGGAACCACGCGTGACCGCAAGCGAGCCGTTCCAGATCACGCAGGGTACCCACGAAGGATCATGTCCGGCGGGTGGTGTCCCGCCGTTCAAGCCGCAGGTCATCTCCGGCACCGATGACAACGCAGGTAGCACCTACAGCCCGTTCTATCTGCGGATCCTCCGCGAAGACGGCGAACAGGAAATAACGCGCTTCTCGACTACCCTCCCGCCGGGCTTGACGGGCAACCTCTCGGGCATACCGTTCTGTCCCAACGCGAGCATCGAAGCAGCCCGCAACGCCACAGGCCAGGAACAGGAAGAACACCCCTCTTGCCCCCAAGCGTCGGAAATCGGACATTCTCTCGTCGGCGCCGGTGTCGGTAGCGTACTCGCGCAAAACCCCGGGAAGATCTACCTCGCGGGCCCTTACAATGGCGCGCCGCTGTCGATCGTCTCGATCACCTCGGCGAAGGTCGGCCCGTTCGACCTCGGGACCGTGGTGATCCGCTTCGCGCTGAACATCAACCCAGTCACGGCGCAGGTCGAAACGAGTGGCGCGCAATCGGAGGCGATCCCGCACATCATCAAGGGCATCGTCGTGCACGTCCGCGAAATCCGGGTGTACATGGACCGCGAAAAGTTCATCATCAACCCCACCAACTGCAGCCCATTGTCGATTACCGACACGATCGACGGCGCTGGCGCGAACTTCGCCAACCCCTCAGACCAGGTCCCCGTCGCGGTCAACACGCCGTTCGAGGCCGCCGACTGCTCGAGCCTCTCCTTCAAACCCGACCTCACCGTCTCGACCAGCGCCAAAACCAGCAGGGCGGACGGGGCGAGCCTCACCGCGAAACTGACCGTTCCCGGTGGGCTCGGCACCCAGGCGAACATCAGCAAGGTCAAGGTCGAACTCCCCAAACAACTCCCCTCCCGCCTCACCACGCTGCAGAAAGCGTGCACCGCCGCACAGTTCGAAGCGAACCCCGCCGGGTGCCCGCCTGCCTCGATCATCGGGCACGCCAAGGCGATCACCCCGATCCTCCCCGTCCCCCTCGAAGGCCCCGCGTACTTCGTCAGTCACGGCGGCGAAGCGTTCCCCGACCTCGAGGTGGTCCTGCAGGGCTACGGCTTCACGATCGACCTCACGGCGACGACGTTCATCAGCAAAGCCGGGGTCACGAGCACCACGTTCAAGACGGTCCCCGACCAGCCCGTCACGAGCTTCGAACTGACGCTCCCCGAGGGCCCCTACAGCGCGCTGACGACCGAAGGCAACCTCTGCACGGCCACGAACACCGTCACGGTCAAGAAGAAGGTCACGGTCAAGGTCCACGGCCGCGAGAAGACCATCGCCCGCAAGGTCAAGAAGACCGAGCCGGCGACGCTTGAGATGCCGACCGAACTCGTCGCCCAGAACGGTGCCGAAATCCACCAGGACACGCCAATCACCGTCACCGGGTGCCCGAAGAAGGCCGTGCAGGCCAAGAGCGCCAAGCACACGACCAAAGGGGCCAAGAAGACCAAGACCCGCAAGCCCGCCAAGCGGTGACCAGTAGCCGAGGGCTTAGGCCACGGCCGCCGTGGCGTTGTGGTTGAACGAGCCCACCTCGCGCTCTGAGAGCGAGCTGCTCGGCGGGTGCTCCGCGAGCGTCGCGAGGCTGCGGTGGATGTCGGCCAGCAGCAGGTCGGCCATGTCGCGGCTGAAGCCGTGGCGTACGAGGATCCGCTGGATCGCCAGATTCTCGAGGTGGGGCGGCAGCGTGTAGGCCGGCACCAGCCACCCGTGGGCGCGCAGGCGGTCGGCCACGTCGAACAGGTTGAAGCTGTGCTCCACCCCGTCGGTGAGCTTCCACGACACCGCGGCGATGCCTTTGTCGGGGTCGCCGGCGTGGACCAGCTCGAACGGGCCGCACTTGGCGATCTCGTGCGCCAGGTAGGCACAGGTCTCGTACGTGGCGCCGTGCACGCGGGCGTACCCCTCGCGGCCGAGGCGGATGAAGTCGTAGTACTGGGTCACGACCTGGCCGCCGGGGCGGGAGAAGTTGAGGTTGAACGTCGGCATCTCCCCGCCGAGGTAGTTGACGTTGAAGATCATCCGCTCCGGCATGTCCTGCTTTTCGCGCCACACTGCCCATCCGCAGCCCAGCGGCGCGAGGCCGGTCTTGTGCCCGGAGGCGTTGATCGACTTCACGCGCTCGATGCGGAAGTCCCACTCCAGATCGGGGGCGGTGAACGGGGCCAGCATTGCGCCGCTGGCGCCGTCCACGTGCAGTGGGATGTCGAGGCCCTGCTCCCGCTCCAGCCCGTCGAGTGCCGCGGCGATCCCGGCGACGTCCTCGAACAGGCCGGTGAACGTCTGGCCGAGGGTTGCCACCACCATGATCGTGTTCTCGTCGCACCGTTCCAGACATTGCTCCTTTTCCATCAGGTAGCGGCCTTGGTCCATCGGCACCTCGCGGATCTCCACGTCGAAGTAGCGTGCGAACTTCTCCCAGCACACCTGCACGGGGCCGCACACGAAGTTCGGACGCTCGGTCGGCTTGCCTTCGGCCTCGCGGCGCTCGCGCCAGCGGAACTTCGCAGCCAGGCCCGCCAGCATCGCCGCCTCGCTGGAGCCCGTGGTGGAGGTGCCGAGCGTGGTGCCCGGGTGCGGGGAGCGCCACAGGTCGGCGAGCATCCGCACGCAGCGGGCCTCCAGCTCCGCGGTCTGGGGGTACTCGTCCTTGTCGACGATGTTCTTGTCGAAGCTCTCCGCCAGCAGCGCCAGCACCTCGGGCTCGGCCCACGTGGTGCAGAAGGTCGCAAGGTTCATACGCGCCACGCCGTCCAGCAGCAGCTCGTCGTGCACCAGCGCGTACGCCAGCCGGGGGTCGCTCTCACGGGCAGGGAACCGGTGCTTCGGTGCGCCTTTGCGGGCCATCAGCGACTCGTAGGGGTCCTCCTCGTCGGTCTGCGTGCGGGAGTGGGGGTGCTCGCTCATGCGGGGCTCCTTGAGGTAGGTGACACCCGAAGGATGGCGGATCGCGGCGTTCATGTCGGTTGAACGCAAGTCGCGACCAATGGGCGATTGTGGGTGCTCCTGGCGCCGCGCATCATCGCTAGCCATACACGCCGGACCCCGGGGGCAGCAGACGGGCTCCGAATGGAACTAGGGAACGGGAAGTCCAACCAAGGATGGAGGTGCCTCAGGTGGTCACCAAGGATATGCACGCTCGCGAGAGCGGCCAAATCGGCCTACGCGCTCGCACGACACTCGACGAGTCGCCCGAGGCGATGCGCCAGGTGCGCCTCGCGATTGCGAGGGCGAAGGAGGGCGACCGCGAGGCGCTGCGGTTGCTGTACGTGCGCTACTCCGACAACGTGTACGGCTACGTGCGCTCGATCGTGCGGGATGAGAAGGAGGCCGAAGACCTCACCCAGCACGTCTTCCTGAAGCTGATCACCGTGATCTGCAAGTACGACGACCGCGGCATCCCGTTTTCGGGCTGGCTGCTGCGGATGGCGCGCAACGTCGCGCTCGACCACCTGCGTCGGCGCCGCGCCACCCCGGCGGAGGAGGTGTACGGCGCGGACGCGCACGCCGACGAGACGACGCTCGACCGCGCGCGCACGCTGCGCACGGCGCTCGACTCGCTGCCCGACGAGCAGCGCGACGTGGTGGTGATGCGCCACGTGATCGGGCTCACCCCGCCGGAGATCGCCGAGCGGATGGGCCGCTCGGAGAGCTCGATCCATGGCCTGCACCACCGCGGTCGCCGTGCACTGCAGCTGGAGCTCACCCGGCTCGACTGCGCTCCCGCGACGGCCCTCGCGGCGAACTGAGGTCGCGGCATGGCAAGTGCGACAGCGACCCACGATCCCGCGCTCTGCGCGCAGGTCCCATTCACGCGCATGGACTGCGCCGACCCCGCGCTGCTGGAGGAGCTGTTGGGGGCGGTGCGCGAAGTGGCCGAGCACGGGGCGTTCACCCTTGGCCACCACGTGGAGGAGTTCGAGCGCGAGTTCGCCACCTACTGCGAGAGCGAGTTCGCCGTCGGCGTCTCCTCGGGCACCGAGGCGCTCGTACTCTCACTGCGGGCGCTCCAGATCGGACCGGGCGACGAGGTGGTGGTGCCGGCCAACTCGTTCATCGCCACAGCCGAGGCGGTTTCCGCGGTGGGCGCCGTGCCGGTGCCGGTCGACGTCGACCCCGACTCCCACCTGATCACCGCCGAGCTGGTGGCGGCCAGCCTCGGCCCGCGCGTGCGCTGCGTGATCCCGGTGCACCTGTTCGGGGCCGCCGTCGACATGGACCCGATCCTCGAGCTGGCACACGAAGCGGGGATCCACGTGGTCGAGGATGCCTGCCAGGCGCACGGCGCGCGCTACCGCGGCCGCCGCGTCGGCACGCTCGGGGAGCTCGGCTGCTTCAGCTTCTACCCCGCCAAGAACCTCGGCGCGTGGGGCGACGGCGGCGCCGTCGTGACCTCGCGCCCGGAGCTCGCCGACCGTGTGCGGCTGCTGCGCGCGCACGGCGAGCGCCCCCGCTACCACCACCGCCTGGTCGGCTCCACCGCGCGTTTGGACGCCCTGCAGGCGGCGGTGCTACGGCGCAAGCTCACGCGCCTGGACGGCTGGAACGACGAGCGCCGCTGGCTCGCCGCGGAGCTGAGCGCGCGGATTACGACCGCGGGGATGCGGGCCGCCGGCGCGGCGCATCGAGCCACGGTGGGGGCGCGGATCACCGAAGCCTGGGAGGGGCGTGGCAGTCGGGCCGTCGCCGGCGCGCAGGTCGCCGACCCGGATGTGCCTGTCGCCGGTGCGGGGGCAGGGGTGGGGGCGGTCGATCCGGTCCGCCCGCCGTTCCTCGGGGCCGACCACGTCCACCATCTGTTCGTGGTGCGCTGCGAGCAGCGCGACGCCCTGCGCCAGCACCTCGCCGAGCGGGGCGTGGCGACGGGCGTTCACTATCCGGTGCCGATCCATCGCACCGCTGCCTACGCCGACCTCGGCTTCGGCCCGGGGAGCCTGCCGGTGAGCGAGTCGCTGGCGGAGCGGATCTGCTCGCTGCCGATGTTTCCGGGGATGAGCGCGGCCGAGCTGCAACAGGTGGCGAAGGCGGTTGCGAGCTTCACCGCGACCGCGGCCCGCAGCGGTGACGCCCCCTCCTCAAAAGACCGTGCAGCGGAATCTCGTTGATGCAGTAAATGGGGAAAATGTCGACAACCGAGATGGGTTCCTGAGCATGCCCGGCGACTGGGGGGCGTCCGGGCAGGAAGCGCGCCGCACGGTGGGGGCCGTGCGGCGCCCCGCTCCGGTCGGCGTGGCGGTTGTGGGCTGCGGCTACTGGGGCCCCAACCTGGCCCGCAACGTGGCCGAGCATCCCGCACTACGGCTGCAGGCGCTGTGCGACCGCGACCCCGTGCAGCTGCAGGCGCTGGCCGCGCGCCACATCCACGCCCGCGCGGTGTCCGAGCTCGACGCGGTGCTGTGCGACGATGCGGTCGAGGCGGTGGTCGTCGCCACTCCTCCGCGGACTCACCACCCACTCGTCAAGCGGGCGCTGCTGGCTGGCAAGCACGTGCTCGTCGAGAAGCCGCTGGCCACCACGCTGGCCGACGCCTACGAGCTGGCCGATCTGGCGCAGGCGCAGGGTCTCGTGTTGATGCCGGGCCACACCTTCATCTACAGCCCGCCGGTCAACGCCGTGCGCGAGCTGGTTCGTGACGGGACCATCGGCGACATCCACTTCATCACCTCCTCGCGGATGAACCTCGGCAAGTACCAGAGCGACGGGGTTGTCTGCGATCTCGCGCCGCACGACCTCTCGATCCTCATGTACTGGCTCGGGGAGTCCGTCGTGGAGGTGGCGGCGTCGGGGAGCAGCGTGTTCGCCGACGGGGTGCCGGAGACCGCGTTCCTGACGCTCACGTTTGCGGGCGGCACGACCGCCAACGTGCAGCTCTCGTGGCTGGCGCCGCGCAAGGTACGCCAGATGATCGTGGTGGGCAGCAAGCGAATGGTGCAGTACGACGACACCGCCTCCGACGAGCCGGTGCGTGTGTACGACCGGGGGATGGACGTACAACCCGCCGCCAACTTCGGCGAGCACCAGCTCACCTATCGCACCGGCGACATCGTGATCCCGCGTGTGCAACCCCAGGAGCCGCTGCGCCTGGAGCTCGAGGACTTCGCTCGCGCGATCCGCACGGGCGAGGAGCCTCGCTCCAATGTCGCGCTCGGCATCGACATCGTCGCCGCCGTCGAGATGGCGGAAGCCTCGATGCGCGACAACGGTGTGCCCGTCGGGTTCGAGCCGCGGCTGCAGCCGGCGGCCGCGTAGAGCTCTGCGTAGAGCTCTTACGCGAGAACCGACCCGCGCCATCCGTTTGATCGACGTGCTCACCAAGGCGGTAAAGGGAGTCATCGTAGTTCCCGAAACCGCCGCCTGGACTGGGCCATGGCTGAGCGCGACACGCAGGCCATCGCTGCAGCGGGTGGCCAACCGGCCGATCGTCTGCCACGTGCTCGACGCGCTGCTGCGGGCTGGCATCGTCGACGTCGCGGTCGTGGCGCCGAGTGATGCGACGAGCGAGATCGCCGAGTGCATCTCGCGTGAGGGGCCCTCGGGCGTCACCGTCCACAACCTCGTAGCCGACCGGCTCGGCGAGGGCGACGCCGCGCTGCGAGCCGCCGCGGAGTTCGTCGGGGAGCATCCCTGTGTCATGCACCGTGCCAACGGACTGCTGGGGCTGCCGCTGCTCCCATACGTGGAGCTGCTTGGTCGGGAGGCCGTGGATGCGCTGCTGCTCGTCGAGCACGACGGCTGCGACGCCCCGCGACTCAGGCTGGTGTCGCCAACATCGCCTTGTCCCTTCGAGGCTGACGCGACACTCGCGACCCCCGGCTTTGCGGGCGTCTGCCTGCTCGGGCCAGGCGCGCTGGCACGCCTGGCGAGTATTGAGTGCTCAGTAAGGCTGCGGGACTTCTCGGATCTGGCTCAGCAACTGGCGCGCGACGGTGGGCGAGCGCAGGTGCAGGTGGTGCGCGGATGGCGGCACTTCGCCGGGGATGCGCTCGACCTGCTCGACATGAACCGGACGATGCTGGAGTCGCTGGGCTTGGAGACGACCCCAGGCGCCTACGACGGCAACCGCTTCGAGGGGGCCATCGCCATTCATCCCACCGCGTGCGTGAGCGCGAGCGTCATCGTGGGGCCGGTGATGATTGGTGCGGACACGCTGATCACCGACTCCTACATCGGCCCGCACACCTCGATTGGTGAGCGCGTGCGCATCGACGGGGCGGAGCTCGAGCGCTCGATCGTGCTCGACGACGCCAGTGTGCTGCACGTCGGCGGGCGACTCGTGGCGAGCATCGTCGGCCGTCACGCGCGGGTCTTCCGCGACTTCTCGATCCCGCGCGCGCTGCGGCTGCAGGTCGGCGACGGCGACGAGGTGGCGCTGTGCTGATGAAACTCGCCCCGGCGCCCGTCGCGGATCGGCCGGCCGGCAAGACCGCCGCCGGGGGCGGCGGGGGCGTCGCCGCGAGCACCCGGCCCGTTGCCGTGATCGGCGCGTCGGGGGCCCTCGGGTTCGGGCTGGCCCTCCGACTCGGGCAGGCGGGCACGCCGGTCGTGATCGGCTCGCGCGACCCCGTGCGCGCGGCCGACACCGTGGAGCGCGCGCGCCGGGTTGCTCCCCACGGCTCGTTCAGCGGTCGCGAGAACTCCAGCGCCGTGCGCGATGCGGGCGCGGTGATCCTGAGCGTCCCGCTTCACAGCCAGCCCGAGATCTTGGACACGCTGCGGCCGGCGCTGCGTCCGGGGCAGCTGCTGATCGATGCGACCGTGCCGCTGGCGGCCGTCGTGAACGGGCATCCGACGCGGACGCTGGGCCTGTGGCAGGGCTCGGCCGCTCAGCAGGCGCTGGAGATGGTGCCCGATGGCGTGCGCGTGGTCTCCGCGCTGCACACCGTCTGCGCCGGCTCGCTGTGCGACCCCGACCATCGACTGGACCAGGACGTGCTGCTGTGCGGCGACTCGCGTGAGGACAAGCGCGAGGCGGCGAGTCTGATCGAGCGGATCGAGGGCCTGCGCTGTGTGGACTGCGGTCCGCTGGAGATGGCGCGGGTCACCGAGTCGCTCACCGCGCTTTTGATCGCCGTGAAGGCCCACCACGGGGCCCACTACCCGGGGGTTCGCCTGACGGGCCTTCCCGACGCGTTGTGGGAGTGACAACCCCCAACCTGCACGCGGCGACCTCGAACGAGGTTGCGCCCACTCACACACCCACGATTTTTTGAGAGAGACACAACCTTGTCAATACGAGTAGGTATCGATCTGGTGTCCGTCGACACGGTGGTGGAATCGATTCGCGACCACGGCGAGCGCTATCTGAAGCGCATCTACACCGATACCGAGCTGCACGACTGCGGGGGTGCCGAGGGTCCCACGCCGGAGCGCCTGGCAGCGCGGTTCGCGGCGAAGGAGGCGACCCTGAAGGTGCTCCGCCCCGCGGAGGAGGCGATCCCGTGGCGCGACATCGAGGTGGTGCGCCATCCCTCCGGGTGGGTCGAGCTGAAGCTCGGCGGCCGCGCGGCGGTCTCGGCGGCCACCCAGGGCTTGGGCGATTTCGCGCTCAGCATGTCCCACGAGGCGGGCTACGCCACTGCCGTGGTGGCCGTCGGCGGGACGTAAAAAAAACGCCCATCGCGTCTCGTTGATTCAGATATGACCGACGAAATCCGCAAGATCATCAATGACCACGGCCACCTACCGGTCGACGTGGACTCGCTCGCGAGCGACGCCGATCTCTACCAGGCGGGCCTGAGCTCCCACGCGAGCGTCAACGTGATGCTCGCCCTCGAGGACCACTTCGACGTCGAGTTCCCCGACAGCATGCTCACCCCCGGCGTGTTCGCGAGCATCGCCTCGATCGAGGCCGCCGTGAGCGAGCTGCGGCCCGTGGCGAGGCAGTCGTGAGCGTCACCGTCGACCGCGACCAGGCATTCCTGGACGCCGTCCGGCATGTGGCGCAGGAGCACGCGGCGCCGCACGCCGACGACGTCGATCGCCAGGCGCGCTTTCCGGTCGAGACGATCGACGCGCTGCGCGCCGAGCGGGCGCTGTCGGCCTTCGTCCCGACCGAGCTCGGCGGTGGCGGCGTACGCTTTGAGACGATAGCCGCCGCGTGCTTTGAGCTGGGGCGCCGCTGTGGCTCCAGCGCAATGGTCTTCGCGATGCACCAGATCCAGGCCGTGACGATGGTGCGCCACCTCGAGGAGGCGCCCTGGCTGGAGGAGTATCTCGCGCGGCTGGCCGCCGAGCAGCGCCTGATCGCGTCGGTGACCTCGGAGATCGGCACCGGTGGTGACATGGGTCGCTCGATCGCCGCCGTCACGCCCGCCGAGGACGGCAGCCGCACGTTCGAGAAGCAGGCGCCGACGGTCAGCTACGGCAGCTACGCCGACGACCTGTTCGTGACCCTGCGCCGCGGCCCGGACACCGAGCAGAGCGATCAGGTGGTGGCGCTCGTGCACAGCGAGCAGACCGCGCTCGAGCAGACCGGTACCTGGGATCCGCTGGGCATGCGCGGCACCTGCTCCCCCGGATACGTGGTGCGTGCCACGTTCTCCCCGCAGCAGATCCTGCCCACCCCGTTCCCCCGGGTGATGGCGGAGTCGCTGGTGCCCGTGACCCACATCCTCTGGTCGCACCTGTGGCTGGGCATCGCGACCGACGCCTTCGACCGTGCACGCGCGTTCGTGCGCGCCGCCGCCAAGCGCACACCGGGCGAGACGCCCCCGGTCGCGCTGCGGCTGTCGCACCTGATGAGCGAGCTCTCGCTACTGCGGGCGGAGGTCGGCTCGGCTCTGGTGGAATTCGTCGCGGCCTCCGACGAGCCCGGACGCGAGCGCCTCTCCACGATGGCCTCGGCGCTGCGCTTCAACAACCTGAAGATCGCCGCCTCCGAGCAGGCTCCGCGGGTGTGCCAAAGCGCGCTCGGGGTGTGCGGGATCGTGGGCTTCAAGAATGACACGCCATTCAGTGTGGGGCGCCATCTGCGCGACACGATGTCGGCCTGCCTGATGATCGCCAACGAGCGCATCCACCAGACCAACGCCAGCCTGCTGCTGATCGCCAAGGACGTCTGATGCCGACTGCAACTCGCCCGGCCAGCCCGGATCAGGCGGAGCTGTTGCGGGAGCTGATCGATCGCCGTCTGCTGATCTCGAGCGGCGTGCCCGGCGTGTACGGGCGCGGGGGGGACTTCGAGCGGGTGCGCGAGGGGGTCGCCGCGATGGTCACCCGCGCCGCGCACGCCGAAGAACCCGAGCAGCTGCGCTTCCCGCCGATCCTGCCACGCCGCGACTTGGAGCGGATCGAGTACCTGAAGTCCTTTCCCCATCTCGCCGGCAGCATCTTCGCCTTCGACGGCACCGAAGCGCAGGCCGCGGAGCAGTACGGGCGCGCCTGCTGCCACGAGGACTGGAGCGAGTTCCAGGAGATGACCGACCTCGTGCTGACCCCCGCCGCCTGCTACCCCGTGTATCCCGCGATCGCGGCGCGCGGCGCGCTGGCCGCCGGCGGGGTGACGGTCGACGCCGGGGGCGCCTACGTCTTCCGCCGCGAGCCCTCCGACGATCCGGCGCGGCTGCAGATGTTCCACCAGCGCGAGATCGTGCGCCTCGGCGAGCCGCACGTCGTGCAGGCCTGGCGCGACACCTGGCGCGAGCGGGCGCTCGAGCTGCTGGGCGGCCTCGGTCTCGAGGTCCAGCTCGATCTCGCCTCCGACCCGTTCTTCGGCCGCAGCGGCCGGATGCTCACCGCCAGCCAGCGCCAGCAGGAGCTGAAGTTCGAGGTGCTCACGCCGATCGCCGGCCCCGAGCCGACGGCGGTGGCGTCGTTCAACTACCACCAGGACCACTTCGCCTCGGTGTACGGCCTGCAATGCGCGGACGGCGAGCCTGCCCACACGGCCTGCCTCGGCTTCGGTCTCGAGCGGATCACGATCGCGCTGCTCGCCACACACGGGTACGACATTCACGCCTGGCCCTCCGAGGTGGGCGAGCGGCTATGGGAGCGATGACGCACCCCGCCGCGGGATTGATGACTGCACCCGCCGGGCCCCCCGCCGCGGGCTTCGTGAGTCTCCTGGGACTCGACCCCGCCACCTATCGCCGCCACGCGCTGCACCAGCCGGGCCGCACGTACGGGGAAACCAACTGCTACACCGACATCCTGGTCGAGCTGCTCAACGCTCATGGATTCGAGCCGCTGGCGGCGCTGGGCTGCACTCTGCGGATGGATCTCGAGGGCGACCAGTGGACGTTCTTCAAGCCGTTCCCTGAGGACCTCGAGCTGCTGTTCGGGATCGACGTGCACGAGATGCAGCCCTACCGACCGCTGGCCGAGCAGGCCTCCCAGCAGATCGCCAGGGGCCGCACGCTGATCGTCGAGCTGGACTCCTGGTATCTGCCGGACACGCTCGCCACCACCTATCGCTCCGAGCACGTCAAGAGCTCGGTCGTGGTCGAGGGCATCGACCCGGCGGGCGAACGGCTGCGCTACTTCCACGGCACCGGGCTGTACGAGCTCTCAGGCGAGGACTACCGTGGCGCTCTGCGCCTCGGGAGGACCTTCTCGGAGGACGTCCTGCCGCCGTACACCGAGCTCGTGCGCTTCGATGCTGGCCCTCGCCTGCACGGTGAGGAGCTTCGTGAGGCCGCGCACGTGCTGCTGCGCCGGCATCTCGCCCACCGGCCATCCACCAACCCGTTCGTGCGCTTCGCCGCCCAGCTGGAGCGCGACCTGCCGCGCCTGCTGGAGGGTGACGCCGGCGACTACCACGCCTACGCGTTCGCCACGGTGCGGATGGCCGGCTCCGCGTTCGAGGTCGCCGCCTCGCAGGCGCAGTGGCTGCTGGGGGACGCCGCCGGCCCGGCGTCCGCGGCGCTGATGCGGATTGTCGAGGGCTGCAAGGCCCTCTCGTTCAAGCTCGCGCGCCGTCGCGCCTTCGAGCCAGAGCCGGCGCTGTCCGCCCCGGCCGCGGCGTGGGACGAGGCGATGGAGCTGCTCGATGCCGCGCTCGCTTGAGGCGGAGCTCGCACCGATCGGGAGCTCCGATGCTCGCGTGGACGGCGAGCAGATGTGCGGGGACGGTAGGCAGGCGCGCGTGGACGGCGAGCAGGCACGCGCGCTGTCGGCGGGGTGGCGCGTCCACGTGGATGGCCACGAGTCGCGGGCGCTGTCCGTGGGCTGGGAGGCCGCATGCGCACCGGCGGATCGGGACTGCGCGGTGGAGGATCTGGGTGGCCTGAGCTGGATCCCCGCCCGTGTCCCCGGCACCGCGGCCGGGGCGCTGGGCGATGCCGGGGAGTGGCGGCTGGGCGACCCCCGCGACTTCGACCAGGAGGAGTGGTGGTTTCGCACGAGCTTCGACGCCGAGCCCGTCGCGCCGGGCGAAGAGGTGGTGCTGTGCCTGGATGGGGTCGCGACGGTCGCCGAGGTGTACCTCAATGGCAAGCGCCTGCTCGCGAGCGACTCGATGTTCGCGGCCCACACACTTCCGCTTGGGGAGCACTTGAGCACCGCCTCCGGCGGCGCTACCACCCGCAACGAGCTGGCGATCCGCTGCCGCGCGCTAACGCCGCTGCTCGGGGAGAGTCGCCGCCCGCGCGCGCGCTGGCGTACGCGGCTGGTGCCCGAGCGCAACCTGCGCTTCTTCCGCACGATGCTGCTCGGCCGTGCTCCGGGCTTCGCGCCCGGGCCGGCCGTCGTGGGCCCCTGGCGGGCGGTGCGCGTGGAGCGCCGCCGGCGGGTGGCGGTCGAAGAGCTGACGCTGCGCCCACGGCTCGACGGCGAGCGCGGCGTGCTGTCGGTAGCGGTGCGCTTGCGCCCGCTGGATGGGGCGCGGCTGGGCTCGGTCGAGGTCGAGTTGGATGGCCCGTCGGGAACACACCGGGCCGAGCTCGAGCTGAGCGGCCCCGCGGAGGGGCCCACCGCGCGTGGCGAGCTGGTTGTGCCCGCGGTCGCGCGGTGGTGGCCGCACACCCACGGCGAGCCTGTCCTGCACGAGGTGCGTCTGCTAGTTGGGTCCGCCGACGCCGACGCCGACGCCGACGCCGACGCCGACGCCGACGGCGCTGTGCGCGCCGGCACCAACCAGACTGGCGCCGCCCGCGCCCACGCCGACCCCACCGGCACGGCGCAGAGTGGCCCCGGACAGCGGCGGATCGCGATCGACGCGGGCCGTATCGGCTTTCGCGAGCTCGCCTTCGGGGCGACGCCGGCCCACGAGGTCGAACGCGATGGCCTCGACCTGCACGTCAACGGCGTGCGGGTGTTCGCGCGCGGGGCGGTGTGGACGCCGATCGACCCGGTCGGCATGGCGCCCACCGAGCACGATCTGCGCGCGGCGCTCGCGCACGTGCGCGAGGCGGGGATGAACATGCTGCGCGTGCCCGGCACCGGCGCGTATGAGACGAGCACGTTCCACGATCTCTGCGACGAGCTGGGGATCCTCGTATGGCAGGACTTCATGTTCGCCAACTTCGACTACCCGATCGCGCACGAGCCGTTTCGCGCCTCCGTCACCCGCGAGGCCACCGCGGTGCTGAGCGCCCTGTGCGGGCGTCCGAGCCTCGCGGTGGTGTGCGGCAACAGCGAAGTCGAGCAGCAGGTGGCGATGCTCGGGCAGGATCCCGCGCTGGGGCGTGGCGAGCTGTTCGGCGAGCTGCTGCCGCGCCTCGTGCGGGAGAGCGTGGACGCCGTCTACGTACCTTCGGCCCCCTGCGGCGGCGAGCTGCCGTTCCGGCCCAATCGCGGGATCGCCAACTACTATGGCGTGGGCGGCTACCGCCGTCCGCTCGAGGACGCCCGCCGCGCGGGGGTGCGCTTCGCTGCCGAGTGCCTGGCCTTCTCCAACGTGCCCTCCGGGACGCCCGCCGAGGCGAGCATCGGGAAGGGGGCGTGCGCCGAGGAGCTTGGTGAGAGGGTCCTCGCCGAGGTGAGTGTCGGGGAGTCGATGCCCGAGCCGACCGCGGAACAGGCCGAGAGGAATCAGGTGTTGAGGACTGGCGTCCCCCGCGACGTCGGCGCGGACTGGGACTTCGCGGACGTCCGCGACCACTACCTCGGGGTGCTGTTCGACCTCGACCCGAACGCACTGCGGGCGGCCGACTCCGAGCGCTACCTCGAGCTCGCGCGCGCCACCACCGGCGAGGTGATGGCGGAGGTGTTCGGCGAGTGGCGGCGCGCCGCCTCGCCCTGCGGCGGCGGGCTGGTGCTGTGGCTGCGCGACCTGCTGCCCGGCGCCGGCTGGGGTGTGATCGACCACCGCGGCATCCCGAAGCTGGCGTTCCACCACCTCAAGCGGGCGCTTGCCCCGGTGGCTGTGTGGACGGTCGATGAGGGTCTGGGCGGCGTGGTCGCCCACGTGGCCAACGACGGCCCCGAGCCTTTGTCGGCGTCGCTGCGAGTGGCGCTCTATCGCGAGGGCGAGCTGCGCATCGAGCAGGCGGTGACGCCGGTCGAGCTCCAGGCGCACGGCCAGGGCGAGTGGAACGTCGAGACCGTGCTCGGCCACTTCGTCGACGCCGCGTGGGCCTACCGTTTCGGCCCGCCTGCGCAGGACGCGATCGTCGTCAGCCTCGAGTGCGACGGCGGTTCCGAGGCGGCCTCGCGGACGCTCTGCCAGGCGGTTCGCTTCCCCGCGGCGCGCCCGCTCGAGCGTGAGTCGCCCGAGCGGTTGGGCCTCGCCGTCGAGACGACGACGCTCCCCGATGGCAACGTCCGGCTGGCGCTGCGCAGCCGGCGGCTGGCTTACGGCGTACGCATCGATGTGCCCGGATTTCTGCCGAGCGACGACGGCTTCTTCATCGAGCCGGGGGGCGAGCGCGAGGTGATCCTGCGAGTGACTAACGCGCAGAGCTCATTGGACGATGGCAGGCTCACGGCGCTGAACATGTACGGTTGTCTCGATCTCGAGCTCGCCGGTGGATCCACATCGCAGGCAGCGCATCCGCGGATGGCGGTCTCAGCGTCGTGAGTGTGAAGATCGATCTGGGAGGCCCCCCCGCGAGCTCTCCCGCCACGAGTGCGCCGGAGTCGCCGCGACCGATGTACCTGCAGAGCCCCGGGGCGCCGCCCGTATTCGCCGTCCTGCACGAGAGCGTCCACCCCCGGAGCCATACCGCCGTGCTGATCTGCCCGCCGTTCGGCTGGGAGGACATGTGCTGCTACCGCATTCGTCGCGAATGGGCCGAACACCTCGCCCGAGCCGGGCACACGACGCTGCGCATCGATCTCCCAGGCAGTGGCGACAGCGGGGGCTCTCCTACCGACCCTGGTCAGCTGGAGGCCTGGACCCGGGCCGTGGACGGAGCGGCGCAGTGGCTGCGCCAGGCTGCACACGCCAGGCAGGTGGCGGCCATCGGCATCAGCCTCGGTGGGTTGGTGGCGTGCCGTGCCGCGCTGCAAGGTGCCCCGATCGATGAGCTGGTGCTGTGGTCGGTCCCCGCTCGTGGTCGCACGTTCCTGCGCGAGCTGCGTGCGTTCTCCGCGTTTGAGGTGGCGAACGCAGCCGAGGTGGAGGACGGGGCTTCGGGCCAAGGTGCACCTGGCGAGAGAGCTACGGACAGGGATGCTCGGCGCGAAGGTGCCACCAGCGGCGGTGAGCCCGGTGAGCGCGCACCGGGCGGTGAGTCCGCCGACGATGGGACGTTGGCGACCAACGGCTACCTGATGAGCGCTGAAACGGTGCTGGCGCTGCGGGGTCTCGACCTCGCCCAGGTGAAGCCCTCGGCGACGAGGGTGCGTCGAGCGCTGCTGCTGGGGCGCGATGGGATGAAGGTCGCCGAGGCCCTGCCGGAAGCTCTCGCGAGCGTTGGCGCCGAGGTGACCGTCGCCGACGGACCGGGCTATGGCGCGATGATGGTCGAGCCGCAGGACGCCCGCACACCGATCGAGGTGATCGAGCACGTGAGCTCGTGGCTGGAGGAGGGAGAGCCGCGTGGTGAGGTCTTCAGCTCGGAAGCGGAGCCCGAGGATGAGCGGGTACAGCCAGTCGCGCACCCGGCGGCAAGGAGCGAGGTGACCGACCACGACGAGATCGTGATTCACCATGCCGGCGTCGCGCTGCGAGAACGCCCGGTGTTCCTCGACGGGCCCGACGGGCCGCTGTTCGGGATGCTCGCCGAGCCGCTCGGCGCCCGCAAGGAGCTGACTGCACTGCTGCTGAACGCGGGGCCTCAGCGCCGGATCGGACCCAACCGGATGTGGGTGGAAATCGCCCGTCGCTGGGCCGCCGTCGGCGTGCCGACACTGAGGCTGGACGCGGTCGGGATCGGCGACTCCGATGGCGATGCCACCATGCTCGCGCGGGTCGCGGAGTTCTACAGGCCGACGTACGCCCAGCAGGCCCACGCCGCGCTCGAGGCGCTCGTCGAGCGCGGGCTGCCGCCGCGCTTTGCGATGGTTGGCCTGTGCGCCGGGGCCTACTGGTCGGTGCAGACCGCGCTCGCCGACGAGCGGGTGGCGGCCGTGATCATGCTCAACCCGCGCACGCTGGTTTTCGACGAGTGGCGGCATACTGCCAGGCGCACGCGTCAGCTCAGAGAAAAGGCCCTTCGCGCTTCCACATGGCGCAAGGTGCTCCGTGGCGAGATCAAGGTCGCCAAGCATCTGGAAACGGGACGCACGCTTGTCGGGCGAGCGGCGAGCGCACCGTCGCGCGCGCGCGAACGGATCGCCGCACCCCTGCGCGGCGGGCGGGCCGCGCCAGCGCCGGCGCGCGAGCCGATCGAGGAGCTGTTCGATACGTTGCGCGAGCGCGGCCAGCGCGGCCTGTTGCTGTTCACGGGCAAGGAGGTGCTGCGCCGAGAGCTGACCCAGAACGGCGTGCTCGACCGGATCGATCGCTGGTCGAACCTGGAGCTGGCGATCCGGGGAACTTCCGCCGACACGCACACGCTCACCCCGGTGTGGCTGCAGCGGCAGGTCCACGCGCTCGTCGACCGGGTGCTCGAGGACGAGTTGACGCGCCTGCCCGGCGCGTCGCACGGCCTGCCCGAAGCGTCACGTGTCCTGCCGGAGGCGTCGCACGGCCCGCCCGAGGTGTCACGTGTCCTGCCGGAGGCGTCGCACGGCCCGCCCGAGGTGTCACGTGTCCTGCCGGAGGCGTCGCACGGCCCGCCCGAGACGTCGCATCATGTATGACTACGTAATCGTGGGCGCGGGATCGGCGGGCTGCGTGCTCGCCAACCGCCTCAGCGAAGACCCGGACGTTCAGGTTCTGTTGCTGGAGGCGGGACCGCCAGATACGAACGAGAACATTCACATCCCGCTCGGCTATCTGAAGCTGGCGCGGGAGCTCGATTGGGGATACGACGCCGCGCCCGAGCAGCAGTGCGACGGCCGGGAGGTTCGGCTGCCCCGCGGCAAGGTCCTCGGCGGATCGTCTTCCACCAACGCGATGATCTACATGCGCGGCAACCCGCGCGACTACGACGAATGGCGCGTCACCGGCTGGTCGTGGGCGGAGCTGCTGCCCTACTTCATCAAGGCCGAGGACAACGAGCGTGGGGCCTCGCGATGGCACGGTGAGGGGGGGCCGCTCGCGGTGAGCGAGCCGCGCTCGGTGAACGCGGTGTCGCGCGCATTCGTAGACGCCGGAGTACAGGCCGGTCTCGCGCGCAACGAGGACTTCAACGGCGCCGCGCAGGACGGGGTGGGCAACTTTCAGCTGACCCAGCGCGACGGGATGCGCGCAAGCGCGGCGGTCGCCTACCTGCACCCCGCCACGCGGCGCCCCAACCTGACCGTGATGACGAACACGCCCGTGCAGCGGGTGCTGTTCGAGGGCATGCGCGCGGTCGGCGTGCAGGCGAGCCGTCTCGGTCAGGTGCAGGCGCTGAGGGCCGAGCGCGAGGTGATCCTGTGCGCGGGCGCCTACAACTCGCCGCAGCTGCTGATGCTCTCGGGGGTCGGGCCGGCCACGCAGCTGCGCAAGCACGAGATCGAAGTGCTGCTCGACCGCTCCGCGGTGGGCGAGAACCTCTCAGACCATGCCGCCACGGAGCTCCTGTGGACGACGCCCGAGCCGGAGAGTCGCTCCAGCCGGCGGCGTTGGCGGAGCACGAAACTGCTGCTGGCGACGCAGACCGGCGCATTCGCGTCAGGTCTCGCGGAGGCAGGTGGCTTCGCCCGTGTCGCAGCGGCCGCGCCGGCGCCCGACATCCAGTTGCACTGCGTGGCGGTGCAGTTCCTCGGCGAGGGCACCAGCGATCCCGAAGCTCACGGCGCGTGGGTGTCGCCCTGCCTGCTGACGCCGCACAGCCGAGGCTCGGTGCGCCTCGCCTCGGGCGATCCAGCCGCCAAGCCGATCGTGCACAACGCGTTCTACACGGCGGGCGACGATCTGCCGCGGATGGTCGCGGCCCTGCGGCTGACGCTCGACATCTGTGCCCAGCCTGCCCTGAGGCCCTTCTGCGCCGAGCCGTTCACGATGCCCGACGGGGACAGCGACGATGCGCTGCGCGCGCACATAGCGCGCACCACGTTCGCCTTCTACCACCCGGTCGGAACTTGCCGGATGGGCGAGGACGCGGATGCGGTCGTCGACGAGCGGCTGCGTGTGAACGGCTGCGAGCACCTGCGGGTGATCGACGCGTCGGTGATGCCCGCCGTTCCCCGTGGGAACACCAACGCGCCGACGATCGCGCTTGCCGAGCGCGCCGCCGATCTGATCCGCCATGGCGGAGTGCTCGAGTGCGCGTGACTGTCCCGCCGGAACCGCCGGTGAACAGCCGGACCCCGCGCGCGCTTGCCGAACGCACGAAGCGGCGCCTGCTGGCGCTGATTCCGCCGAAACCGGGGTCGGAGGCGTGGCTGAAGCAGCACGGCATGCTGGTCGTCGGTCGTCACTCCTACGCCCCATCTGCCTGTGTGCGCGTGTTCGCGGGTGACTCCGCGCAAGTGAGGATCGGTCACTACTGCTCGCTGGCCACCGGCGTCGAGATCATGCCCGGTGGCAACCACCGAACGGACACGGTCACCACTTACAACATGCGCCAGCGGCTGGTGCCCGACGACCGGGAGCGAGTGGGCGAGCCATGGTCGAAGGGCGACGTTGAGATCGGAAGCGATGTGTGGATCGGGCGTGGCGCCAAGATCCTCGGTGGGGTCACCATCGGCGACGGTGCCGTCGTGGCGGCGTGGTCGGTCGTCACCAAGAGCGTTCCCCCTTACACGATCGTGGCAGGCGTTCCGGCGCGGCCGGTACGGCAGCGCTTCCCGGCGGAGATTGTCGAGCGCCTGCTGCGAATCCGCTGGTGGGACTGGGAGGACGCCGTCGTGCGCGAGCGCATCGACGAGCTGACAGGCGACGATCTCGAGGCCTTCACGCAGAAGTACGACCCGGCGCCGTCCTGAGGCGCCGGGCTCGCGGCCCGCTCGTATCGGGGAGCGGGCCCCTCGATATCGTTTTGGTTCAAGGCCCTCGAATCGATGGTTGGCGCTACGGCCACGGCCCTCAGCGAACGGCCGCCGCCGCCAGGCGTCGCTTCACGCCGAGCAGCCGCGGATTCCCGGGCAGGACGAGCTCCAGCGCCGCACACTGAGAGCGCCACGTTGCCGGGAAGCAGATGCGCAGCGTCAGCAGGTAGGGCGGCAGCGCGACGAGTCCAAGCGCGGCCAGCCACAGGACTGCCGGCAGGTGCGCGGCCGTCAGGGCCATGCTCGCCGGCAGAGCGACCGCGACGAGCCCCACGCATGAGACGGCGGCCGGCGCGATGTCGCTCCACAGCCGTTGCAGCGGGTGTTCGGTCGACCCCCGCAGCATCAGGACGTAGGCGACGATCGCGAACAGCGCGTGCACCAACGCGGCATCGATGGCGACGGCGGTGATACCCAGCGGTGCGACCAGGAACACGCTGAGCCCGTACACGAGAAATTGCGTCCACCCGAAGCCGACGAGCACCCTGACGCGTCCGCTCGCCATGAACACGGTTTTGACGGCGCTGAAGATGATCGTCGATGCCCCGCCGAGCGCGAGGATCTGCGTGGGCACCACCGCCGCGTCCCAGTGTGGACCGAAGATGAAGGGGACAGCCACGGGCGCGGCGATCGTCAGCAGCACCAGCAGCGGAAACAGCACGATCGTCAGCAGGCGGATCATCTGGCGGTACAGCTGGGCGAGTTCGTCGCTGCCGCGCGTGCGCGCCAACACCGGAAAGCCGATCTGGCCCATCAGCAGGCTGATCTTGCTCTGGTATTCGACGGCCAGCGTGTAGGCGCGGTAGTAATAGCCGGTCGCCAACGGGCCCAGGCGCGCCCCGACGATCGCGTAATCGACGTTGTAAAAACCGACCCAGCTGACCGTGGCCAGCGAGATCGGCCCGGCGACGCGCAGCAGCTCGCGCGTGGCCGTGAGCCGCAGGCGCGGCAGCGGGATCGGGGCGCTGATCCAGGCCCCGATCACCCCCGCCAACGAGCCGGCAACCAGGCCGAGCACCAGCGCCTCACCGCTCAGCCCGGCGAGCGCCAGGCCGACGCACACGACCACGCGTACGACGTTGTTGAGCACTTCGAGGACGCTCAGGCGCCGAAAGGCCAATCGCCGCCGCAGGATCGCCACCGGCACGGAGCCCAGCACTTCGAGAAAGCACAGTGGCGCCAGCAGCCGCACGAACAGGGCGGTGCGCGCACCGAAGATCGGGGCGACGATCAGTCCCGCCGCGGCCAGGATCAGCGCGGTCAGCGCGATACCCCCGAGCAGCCCGATCGCCACTCCAGCCTGCAGGTGTTCGCGGTCCAGCAGCTTGCGCTGGACGAGCGCGGCCCCCAGCCCTCCCGCGACGAGCAGGCTTGCGACTTCCGCCACGACGGCGGCCACCGCGTAGCGGCCGAATTCGGCGGGCGCGATCAGACGCGCCAAAAGGACGATCCCGCCCAGCTGGACGATCTCGATCGTGGGGCGGGAGATGGCCGACCAGCGGATGCCGTTGGCGGCCGCCGTGCGGAGCTCCTCCCTCGACGGGAACCCGTCCCCCGGCTGGGGCTTATCGTCGGGTTGGAGCTCACATGGCGAACGGGGCGCTTCCCCCGTGCGGAGCTCCTCCCTCGACAGGAGCTCATCCCCCGACTGGGGTTTCTCCTCGGGCTGGAGCTCACACGGCGACTGGGACTCTTCTCCCGTGCGGAGCTCCTCCCTCGACGGCACGTCGCCCGTCATACCTCTCACCTCCGGGGTTGCGCTAGCGGTGAGCGGCCATGCTCAGCCGCTCACCACGCCCCTTTGGTGCTCAGCACCGCGGGCGCCGTGCGGATCAGGATCCACAGGTTGAGCCATAGCGTCCGCCGGCGTGCGTATTCGACATCGAGGCGCACCATCTCCTCGAGTGTGACACTGGAGCGGCCGTTCACCTGCCACAGGCCCGTGATCCCCGGCTTGACCGCGAAGCGGTACAGCCACGCGGGCGGGTAGTGCTCCACCTCATAGGGAATCGGCGGTCGCGGTCCGACGAGCGACATGTCGCCGCGCAGGACGTTCCACAGCTGGGGCAGCTCGTCGAGGCTCGAGCGCCTGAGGAGCCGGCCCACGCGCGTAATGCGCGGATCGGCGATCATCTTGTAGTAGGGGCGCGGCGCCTGGCCGGGCGTACCCTGAGCCGTGGTTTCGCGGTCGGGGGTGTCGTGATGGGGTGGCTCCCCCTTGATCAGTCTGAGTACGAACTCGCGGTGTCGATCGTGTGCGGAGCCGTCATACATCGAGCGAAACTTATTGACGGTGAAGGGCTTGCGGTTGCGTCCGATGCGCTGCTGGCGAAAGACGGCGGGGCCGGGGGAATCGAGCCGGATTGCCACGACGATCGCGCCGAGCAGCGGCGCCATCAGGGTGAGCAGCACCGCCGAGCCGACGATGTCGAGCGCCCGGCAGCTGGCGTCGATCAGCCAGCCACTGCGCGGGATGTCCGTCGCGGTCGATGCGAATGTCCGGGGCGCGTCGGTCGCTGTCGAATCGACGTCAGTGCTGGGTGAGGAGCCGCGCTGTTCAACCGCGTGAGATGCCATGACAAAACAACGGGGGTGCCATGGGTGAGCTTCTTTGGAACGGCTTTCAAAAGACCGGCACGCCCGGGTGCTGGCGGGTGGGCTTCGACGTACGGCGCTGGATCACTACGGTCCGGCCCAGCATCGTCCCGACCAAAGTCACGCAGCGGCCACCGCTCGCGGTTTCCTGCTGAGGAGCTGACGCACCCGTTCGCGGGAGGGAACCACGTTCCCCTCCGGTCCGGCGGCGGCGATCACCGTCATTGCTGCCACCAGGAAGAACATGTAGCACCCCTGTGGGTAGCCCATCGAATCGAATAGGGCACTGACGACGAAGAAGGCGACACATCCGCCGGAGGCGGCGAGCGCGAGCGAGGCGACCGTTGGCCCGCGCGTGCGGATCGCGGACCGGGCGAGGACGACCGGCGCGAGAATCATCCACATGAAGGCGATCAATCCGAGGAACCCGACCTGCCACAGTTCGTCAAGGTACTGGTCGTCGTTGATCCGGAACTGCTGCGGCTGGTCTGGGTCGATCGAGCCGTAGCCGCGGCCGAGCGCCGGATGTGCGAACACGTCGGGCTTGAGGTCGCTGAAAGCGCCCACGCGGTGGACGGTCGAGCCGCTGTGCGCGTCCGCGCTGACGCTCGCAAACTGCCCCAGCGTTCCCGGCGAGGCGAAGTGCGCCACGCCGATGAGGGCCACCAGCCCGAGTGGCGCCAAGCGCAGCATCCGGCGGGGGCGGTAGCACGCCATGTAGATCGCCAGCGCGACCGGAACCAGCAGCGCGGTCTTGCGATCGGTCGCCACGGCCCCACCCGCCATCAGCGCAAATGCGGTTGCGTTCAGCCACCACGCCCTGCGCGAGGTCGCATACAGGATGCGCACCAGCGCGAACGACATCACCATCACGAGCATGGCTGTGGCGGCGAGCCCGTGTTTGGTCGGGCCGACGACGATGATGCGGCCTTCTTCGATGTTGGGTGAGGGGTGGATGTCCGTCGGCGACGGCGCGACGCTCGCGATCGGCTGGAGAATGGAGCGACTCCATTCGTAGAAGACGTTGTAGCCCGTGTGGCGCTCGACGAGCAGCCCGATCGACATCACCACGCCCAATCCGATCAGGTAGCTGGCGAAGCCGCGCAGGTCCTCGAAGCGCAGCGCGGTGAGTGCGAACCACCCGAGGACCAGGAACGACCCCAACAGGGCGAAGCGCTTCTCGGCGAGCTGGAAGTCGCCAAGGTTGATGATCCGCGGCGCGTCGAATATGAGGCTTGCCACGGCGAGCGTCAGGTAAATGCAGGCCGCGGTCACGAACAGCTTGGAGCGCCGTGTGCGCAGGAAGGCGCGCTGATCGCCGCCAAACCACAGCCATGCCAGCACCAGCACCAGCACGGCAAGGCGATCGGGGTGGGAATCGACCCCGAGGCTGACCTTCAGTTCGGTCGAGTCGATCGGGATGAAGAACACCATCGCCAGGAAGCCCGCGAGGACCCATGGCAGTGGGCGCTTGGTATGGGGGAAGGCGTCGCGCTTGCCGGACGCCGCGTCCCGTGGCGTGGTGGCCTTGGGACGCGGCGCGAGCGAGCGCGCGGCGGGCCGATCCGCGACGGCTGCTGCGCTCATGACCTAGGAACGTCTTTCAAAATAGGCGTGCCGGTCTTTTGGCAAGCCGTTCTAGTTTCGATGCCGCGCACAGAGTGCTCACCACCTGATTCTCTGCGCTGGGACCGCGGCGGCGGCACTGTCGTCGTCGCTTCTGGGGATGGCGTCGAACCGACGGCTCTCGGGATGCAGCGCATAGGTGCCGTGTGGAGCGGGCGCGGGCGCGGCGGTCTCGCGCCTGTCGGCCACTTCGCTCCACTCGTCGTCCAACTCCACCTCCGCGGCGGCGCTCTCGCGCCAAACCTGGCGGAACCTGCCCCCGTAGAGCACGAGCGCGCACCACAGCAGGAACACTCCGACGAACACCAAGAATGCCAGTGCCTTACTGATGCCGCCATCGACCACGGCACCACTCGCCGGACCGAGCTGGCGAATCACCACCCGCGAGTTTCTTGGGATGCCGTCCGTCAACTCCGAGTGCGCGACGTAGTTCTGTAGGCCGGCGGCGGCGGAGTTGGCGAGCGCCACGGCCTGGTCGGTCGTTGGCGCCTGTGAGTTGATCGTGATCGTCGGCAGCCCCGTCTGAGCTTCGTAGCTCAACCGGTAGGGCTTGGTCTCTCCGGTGATCTCGACGTTGCGCTTGAGTTCCGTGGGCTCCTGTTCGATGCGCGGCTCGTTGATGGTGAGCGGACCGGCTGCGTAGAGCTGAGCGCCGGACAGGCCCACGTGCTGGCCGACGTCGTCCAGGAACGTCGGGCTTGTCATGAAGTTCGCGTAAACCCAGGCACGTTGTGAGAGCGGTTCGAAGGACTGCGTGACGCTGCCCAGCACCGACCTTTCCGCGTCCACGATCACCTGGGTGCTAGCGGCGGAGTACTGCAGTGACCGTGCCCTCAGTTTGCCGCCACTCAGTGTGTAGGTGCTGAACAGCGCGGCGGCTGCCGCGATCAGCACCCCTACGGCCATCAGCCGGGGGCGCTTGGCAAGTGCGCGTATGGCGCGTGCGAGCTCCATTTAGAATTCCTTTCTCCGGCCGTGTATGGCAGATCGGGCAAAGCCCCAACGTGCGTCCATGCGGGCGCAGGGCTTTCTCGCTCTATCAACGGCCTCGGGCAGGCGTTTTTTGTGCGGCCCCACCCCGTCGTGTGGCCCCGTTCCCTCGTGTGGCCCCACCCTGTCGTGTGGTCTCGTCTCCTTGTGTGGCGCTGACCCCGTCGTGTGGTCTCGTCTCCTCGTGTGGCCCTGACCCCGTCATGTGGTCTCGTCTCCTTGTGTGGCTCTGTTCCGTCGGCTGGGCACCGCACTCGCCCGAGGATCGACCGGAAGCTGGAGCGCCACGACATCGTTTTGTCGGAACACGGGCGCCTCCAGATGTGCGCCGTCAGCGCGACGACTTTGAGTAGACCATGAGCATCCCAGGCCGAGCTTCTCCAGATGTGCTGATGGTGCTCGAGAACAACACCTACCCGGGCGACGCCCGCGTCCGGTTGGAGGCCGAGAGCCTCGTCGAGGCCGGTCTGTCGGTGGAGGTCCTGGCCCCGCGTCAGTCCGACCGTCCCAAGCGCGAGGTCATCCGCGGCGTGCGCGTGACGCGCTTTGCCAGGATCGATGGTCAGGGCAAGCTGCTGGGCACGGCGATCGAGTATCTCGCCGCGTGCTGCACGATCACCGCGGCGGTGGTGCCGCGGTTGGCACGCAAACGCCGCGGGATCCTGCATGTGCACAACCCGCCCGATCTCTTCTTCCCCCTGCTTGGGCTCGCGCGCCGGCGCGGCTGGTCGAGCGTCTTCGACCACCATGACGACGCGGCCGGGATGCTGCGCGACAAGCTTGGGCGGGCAACCCCCGCCGAGTCGATTCTGGCGTGGACGCGCCGGCGGTCGGCGCGGGCGGCCGATCTGACGATCACAACCAACGACACCCAGCGCGAGCTCGTCGACGTCGACGCTCGCCGCGTGGTCGTGGTGCGCAATTGTCCTCCCGCGTGGTTTGCCGACCATCGCTCGGCTGCCCCCCGCGGTCGCGCGAGGCTCGTGTTCCTCGGCGAGATCGGGGCACAGGATCGTGTGGAGCGGACGGTCGAGATCCTCGCGCGACTCGTGGCTGACGGAGTCGATGTGGAGCTGCTGATCGTCGGCGACGGGCCACGGCGCCGTGCGGTGGAAGAACGCGCCGAGCAACTCGATGTCGCCGACCGCGTCACGATCACCGGATGGGTCCCCTACGAGCAGGTTCCGGCACTGCTGGCGTCGGCGCACGTGGGCCTCGATACGGCGCCCGCGACCGACGTCAACAATGGCTCGACGATGGTGAAGATCCGCGAGTATCTGGTCGTCGGGCTCCCGGTCGTGGCGACCGCTCTACGCGAGACACGCGTGACGGGCGGGGGTGCGGTGGTCATGGTGGAGGAGGATTCGGCCGAGGCGTTCCTCGCCCCGCTGATCGAGCTGCTGGGCTCGCCCGACGTCTGGCGCGCGAGCGCCGACCGGGCGAGGGCACGCGGCATGGAGCTGCTCTGGCCCACGCAGGCCGAGAAGCTCCTCGCGGCCTACCGCGAGCTCGATGAGAGCTGACCCCGGGGGGCAGCGGCGAGTGGCCAGGGGCTGGTGACCTGGGCCGAGAGTCGGGGGGCGTCGGGCGAGCGATGGGGCGTCGGCGAGCGATGGGGCGTCGGGCGAGCGATGGGGCACCGATCGGGTGATCGGGAAGGTGCCCAGGACGAACGGTCAGGAAGCCTTGTCGGCGGTGACCACGGCGCACAGGTGCTTCTCCCAGACGACTTCAGTGCGCAGTCCAGCCCTTGCCAACCAGGCGAGCTGGTCGACGACGAGGTCGGGTTCGTCGTAGCCGACGTCGCCACCGGACAGCTTGTGCCCCACGCGCCGGACGATCTTCCGCGCCGTGCCTGTGACGCCGTCGTCGAGCAGCGAGCGGCCCAACCGTCCCGTCATCGACTTTGGCCCGGGCGCGGCGGGATCGCTGACAGAGTCTCCGAGCACGAAACGGCCGGCCGGGGCGAGAACATCGCGGATCCTCGCGAAGAGGTCCGCCTTGCGGGAGCTGTTGAGATGGTGGACCGCAAGTACGGAGACGACCAGATCAAACGGGCCGGGTGGAAGGGGATCCTCCAGGCGGCTGCGCACAAGCGTCGTCTGCTCGTGCGGAAGCGAGTTCGCGGCCGCGTCCAACATCGCCTGATTCGCGTCGATCCCAACGACGCTTGCGTCCCCATGCACAGACAGCAGCCGGCGGGCCGTCTCTCCGGTTCCGGTCCCGAGGTCGAGAATACGCGCGACGTGACGGTCGCGGGTGGCGTTTACGACCGCGTTGTGCAATTCCTCGTAGAGCGGGCCGATCGCCGCCGTGAAGGCGGGGTAGGTGCGGGGGTCCCAACCCTCCGCGGTCGACGGATGGCGTGGAGCTGGCAACTCGACCACACCTTCATCTTGACACGCGCACGCTTCGATCGCGACTTCGCTATGAACATTTTAATCTCGGCCTTTTGGCCGGGGCGTCCCATCTGACTCGAGCTCGGCTACCAGATCGTTGCCGCCCGCCAATGCACTCACTTCGCGTAGCGGAACGGCAGCGTGGAGGCGATCTCGCTGAGGCGAGGGGCGGAGGCGTCGCGCTCGGAGGGAATCAGCTCCGCCGTCGGAAGCGGCCACTCGATTGCGACCTCGGGGTCGTTGTAGGCGATCCCGCGCTCGGTCTCGTCGGCGTAGTAGTTGCTCTGCTTGTACATCACGTCGGCGACCTCGCTGAGCACGCAGAAGCCGTGGGCAAATCCGATCGGGCAGTAGAGGATGTGCATGTTCTCCTCAGTTAGTTCGAAGCCCTCCCACTGGCTGAAGGTGGGCGAGCCCGCGCGCACGTCGACCAGCACGTCGTAGATCGCGCCGCGGCCGGCCCGCACGAGCTTGGCGGCTCCCTGGCCGATTTGGAAGTGCATGCCACGGACGATGCCGTGCCGTGAACGCGAGTGATTGTCCTGCACCATCTCCTCGGCGATGCCCAGCTCGGCGAAGAGCGTGCGGCGGTAGGTCTCCACGAAGAAGCCGCGCTCGTCGCCCAAGACCTTCGGGGCTATCAGGATCGGGCCGTCCAGACGAGTGGCGAGACGTTGCATGGGCGTGTTCCTCCGGTCGATTTGGGTGGGAGACAGACAGTGAGGTGTGAAGGCTATGGCCTGCCAGGCCGAAAGGCTATGGCTTTGCCGGGCCCGGGAAGGCTGTGACCTCGGTCGCACGGGTAGCCATGGCCGTGCCGTTCGGGAAGCTATGACCTCATCAGGACGGGAAGCTACGGCCTTGCATCCGGGATGGCTATGACCTCGTCAGCCCTGGAGACTGAGCAGCCATCGTCAGGCCTGCCCGAACCATGTAGTCGGCCAGCGCCTCGCGCCAAGGGCGCAGTGGAGCGAGCCCCAGCGAGTCGGCGCGCGAGCGCGCGAGCACCCCGTTCAATGGGCGATCGACGCCGCCAGGGGGAATTTCCGTGGTGCTCGCCTGGATTGGCACGTCAATGCCGGCCTCCTGCATGATCGCGGTCGTGAACTCGTGCCACGAACAGGCGCCTGTCGCGGTGAGGTGCAGCACTCCGGCGGCGCCGGCGTTCACGGCGTCGAGGATCGCCTGGGCGAGGTCGGCGGTGAAGGTCGGCTGCAGGTGTTGATCGGCGACGACGCTCAACGAGGGTGGGTGGGTTGAGGGTGGGTGGGCACCTGATCCACGCGCGCGAGCAAGCATGCGCTGGACGAAGTTGCCGCCCTTGCTGGCGCTGCCGTGCAGGCCGTAGAGGCCGGCGCTGCGTACGACCAGGGCGTCGCTGGCGTAGGCGAGTGCCGCGTACTCGCCGCCGAGCTTCGTCAACGCGTAGATCGAGCGCGGCGATGGGCTGTCGTGCTCGGCGTAGGGCTCCTCGCGCCGGCCATCGAAGACGTAGTTGGTCGAGAGGTGAACGAGGCGCGCACCGTGGCTCGCCAGCTCCCGAACCGCCTTCACGTTGGCCGCCCAGGCGGCGTCCGGCTCGCGCTCGCACGTATCGACGTTGTGGAACGCCGCGCAGTTGAACACGATCTCGGGCTGGGTCTCCTCAAAGGCGCGTCCCACCGCCGAGTCGTCGGTGATGTCGAGCTCGGCGTGCGAGTACGCGCGCGCCGAGTCGCCCAGCAGCGACTTCAGATCGCTGGCGAGCTGGCCCCCACCCCCGGTGATCAGCGCTTTCAAAGGACCTCGGCGAAGGCGTCCAGCACAGGCTTGACGGCGTGCAGCAGCTCCAGCCAGCGGATGTTGTAGCAGCGCGGATCGGTGAGGCCCGCGAGGTCATCGCCCTCGATCCGCGCGAGCAGGTCGCTGACTGCCTCGAGCACCGACCGTCGGGGGATGAAGCCGAGCGTCGTCGAGAGCTTGGCGTTGGCGCACTCGTAGTCGCGCGTCAGCTTGGGCGCGGGGAACTCCTCGAGCTCCACCGGGCGCCCTGTGAGCTGCACCGAGCCGGCGACGATCATCGCGAGCTCGCGGATCTGGTAGTTGGAGTGCACGACGTTGAAGATCTCGCCATGCACCTTCTCGGCGGGTGCCTCGTAGGCGGCGATCATCGCGTCTGCGCAGTCGCGGATGTCCACCAGCGGGCGCCACATCCAGCCGCCGCCGTGCAGCTTCAGCGACCCCGACAGCAGCGCGTCCTTCACGAAGGTGTTGACCACCAGGTCGAACCTCATGCGCGGGCTCCAACCGTAGACGGTGCCGTTGCGCAGGATCACGGGGCAGAGGCCCTCGGCGCCAAGCGCGATCAGCTTCTCCTCGCCGTAGCGCTTGGAGGTCGCGTAGGCGGCGCGTGGCTGGATGGCGGCGTCCTCCGCGTGCATCCCCGGCGGCAAACCGTCGTAGAGCGAGCAGGAGGAGGCGAACACATAGCGCTCGATGCCGCGCTCCAGGCAGGCCTGTGCCAGCGTCTCGGTCGCGATCGCGTTCATCTGCCAGTTGGCCTCGGGGTTGAACTCGGCAGTCGGATCGTTGCTCAAGCCGGACAGGTTGATCACGCCGTCGACTCCCTCCAGCGCCTCCGCGGGGACGTCCCGCACGTCTGCGACCAGGAGGTCGATACGGTCGCGCACGTCCGCCAGCGAGTCATCGCCGAAGAACAGCCGGTCGAGCACACGCACTCGGTACCCGCGGTCGAGCAGCTTCGGCACGAGCACGCTGCCGATGTAGCCGGCGCCGCCCGCCACGAGGATCGTTTGGTCGGGGCGTGGGGCCTCGTGTGCGAGTCCGTTGCAGCGCTCGCCCGTGGGCCGCTCGACGTGGTTGGCGCCGTTGCTCGTCGTCGAGTCCGACCGGTTGTGTGTGGAATGTGATCCGTTGTTTGTCATCGCCGGACAAAACGAATCGGAAAGTGGCCTTCTTGCGCCCGGGCATCAGGCCGCGGGATGCAGAGCTTCGGGACGAGGCGGTTGGCTCGGCGAGGCGGCTGGCTCTGCCGATGCGCCCGAGGCCAGCCCACCCGAGGCCCGGGATGCGGGATCGAGGCTCAGCTTTTGGTCTTGCGCTGCCGCCGGCGGCCGTGCGGACCGACGCCGAGCACGCCCCAACCGCGGGCGCGCATCCGCTCCAGCGCGCGCTCGGGCTCAGTGGTCGCCAGGTAACTCGGGTCTTCCGTTGACCTTCGCTCCCAGCGTTGGCTCGCGGGTGCCGCGACTGGACCGAGCAGTGCCTGATCGAGGCTGTAGATCGCATAACCGAAGCCCTCCAGCATCGCCGTCACTGGCGTGGGCGGCTCGTCGAACTCCTCGAAGACGATGTCGCGGATACGCCGCTCCTCCAGCAGCCGGGTCGCGCCGCGGAGCACCTCGAGCTCGTAGCCCTCGACGTCGAGCTTCATGACGCCGATGCGCAGGTCCGCGACCGCCTCGTCCAGCGTGAGCACGGGAACCATGATCGACTCGACGACCGCATAGCCCTGGGTGCCTCCGGCCATCGACGCGGTCCCGGAGTTCGACGTGAACACCTCGTTCATCGCCAGATCCGCTACCCCCGCGCTCGAAGATGCGCCCTGATTGCGCAGCTCGATGACGGCGGTGTCTTCCGCGGCGCTCCAGCGAGACGCATTCTCGGACAGCAGCCGGAAGACCTCGGGGTGGGGCTCGAAGGCGATCACACGCCCGGCGCTCCCCAAGGCCGCGGACAGGACGCTCGTCATCTGCCCGATGTTGGCTCCCACATCCAGCGCCAGCTCGCCCCGGTCGACGAGTCGCCAGAGCGCCTCACACACCGGCAGGTCGAAGACGCCACGCCGTGCCCAGCAGAGCCCGGTCTTCTCGTTGGTGCGGAAGCGGAGCGGGTGCCCCCAGGGGAGCGTGATCTCGTCATACTCGCCTGACAATCGCCGCTGATGAAGGGGCAGCAGCGCCCGTCGCACGATCTGTGTTGGGCGCAGCACGAAGTACGGTTTGTTCAGTCTGCGCTCCAGCCGCGGTACGAGTGTGGTGTTGCCGGTGGCCGGCGGCGCCTGACGGGCATCGGCGCGCTCCGGCTCCGTCATGCCGTGCGCCCGAGGGGGTCGTCACCCACTCGTCTTGAGTATCGAAACACGACGGGAGCATAGCCATAAAAATGGCGACAATGACTTGACTGTGACGCAAATGTCGGTCAGCAGCCTCCTCCGTCCGGCAAAAGAAGGCGCGGCCCGCGTCGTTGATTGGCCAGAGTGCCGCTTTCCACCCTTGAGAGCCGTGCGACGCGGGATCACAGTGGGTCCGAGGCCCTCGCGGACCTCGCGATAGTGATCGTCTCCACCAACGAGTCCCACTGGCTGGAGCGTTGTCTGTCGACCGTGTTCGAACACGCGGGCGGCGCCTCGCTTGACGTGATCGTCGTCGACAACGCCTCGACCGACGGCACACGTGAGTTCGTGGAGTCGCGCTTTCCCCAGGCGCGGGTGGTGAGCTCTCCCAACCGGGGCTTCGCTCACGGCAACAACCGTGGCTTGGAACGAGCGCGCGCGCGCTACTCGCTGCTGCTCAACCCCGACACCGAAGTGATCGAGGGGACGTTCGGCGAGCTGATCCAGTTGCTCGACGCGCGGCCTGAGGTAGGTGTGGCAGGCGTGTGTCAGGTCAAGGGGGATGGGACGCTGTGTCGATCGATCCACCGCTTTCCCACTCTGACCCGTGCGCTCGGCGAGGCATTGGTCTCCGAGCGCTGGCCGGTCCATCCGGCGTGGGCGGGCGAGCGTGAGCTCAACCCGGACGCTTATAAGCACGAGTGCGAATGCGATTGGCCGACCGGCTCCTTCATTCTCGTGCGCCGCGAGGCCCTCCTGAGCGTTGGGCTGCTCGACGAGCGCTTCTTCCTGCAGTGCGAGGAGCCCGACCTCTGCCTGCGCGTGAAACGCGCTGGGTGGCAGGTCCGCTACCTCCCCCAGATGACCATCGTTCACCACTCCGAGAAGGCCGGGGTGCAACCGCGGATGGTCGCCCAGGACACCTACGCACGCAAGCAGTACGCGCGCAAGCACTTCAGCAGGGCTTACGGCGACCTGTACCTCGCGGCGCGCGGCTTGCGCCATCTGGTGCGCTCCGCCGGTCGTGGTGGCGGGGCCGAAAGGACCGCCCGTCGCGAGGGCGCGCGGCGTGCTCTGCTTACGTTGACGGGGCGTATCGAACCTCCCTTCGGCCCTCCGCCGGCGACCGCGATCGAGCCGTCCAAGGGGGCGCAGTCTGGATCCACTGCGCCGTCTGCTTGACTGGGCATAGGCGGGCTCCTAAACTGGGCGGCCTCCGAGATGTGCCGATAGGTGTGGCTTATCTTGCCCCCATCTTTTGGGCACGGTAGACGATAGTAGGTGTCGAGCTTGCGTCGTAGGCCGCTTTAGCGGGGGTAGAGGTAGCGAGCGAACGCTGGTCGCCAGCACTCGTCGAGAATCGTCTTGTGCAGCGCCTCGACGTGCCCGTTGGTTTGTGGCCTGCCGGGGTGGATGCGGGTGTGACGAACTTTTAGGGCAGCGACGGCCTTGTTGAAGTCTCCCTTGAACTCGTTGCCGTTGTCCGAGAGGAAGCGCTCCAGTTGCCAGCCGGCGCTCTTCAGCTCCCGTGCGACACGCTTGGCGAGCTTGCTGGTCTGTTGGGCGGTGGGGTTGCCTTGCTTGCAGATCACGAGCTCGGCCCACGCGTAGGAGAAGGCGATATCGATCGCGGTGAGCTGCCAGATCGCGCCCTCAGTCCCTCTCAACCGGCCGACGTAGAAGCAATCGATCCCGACCAGCTCCCCAGGCCGCTGCACGTCGATGTGCTGTTCTGGAGCGGGATTTCTGGGCGGCTCGTAGGGAGCTGCGTAGCCCGCGATCAGGCCGAGGCGCTTAGCGCGAGTGTTCAGCCCGTGACGGCAGAGCACCTTCCACACGCCGTTCGGCGAGACCATGATCCCACCCCACTTCTCCCGGGCAAGCTCCGAGGAGACACGCCGCGGTCCGAGTCCTGGATGGGCGATCGAGAAGGACACGATCCGCTCCTCGATTATCTTCGGCAGCGCGTTGGGCATCTGCGGCCGGCGGCGCTCACGGGGACGCACATCTCCAGGCCATGCCGATCGACCTGTCGCTTACACGCGTAGTAGGTGGAGCGGTGCACCCCAAACGTCCGACACGCCGCTGACACGTTCGTCTTCGCTGCCTCCGCGAAAAGCTGCTGGCGATAGCCGAACAGCACGTCATCCTTGGTCATCAGGCTCAACCTCTCTCTTCACTTGGCGGTGAAGGAGGCAGCCTGAGCCGAGGCACGGACGGGTTCCCAAACGGGGACCCGTCCGACCTCAACCTCAAAGACCTTTAGAGCCCCCAACTGTCGGGAGCACTCGGAGACAGCCCATCCCTAAACGGTGGATCCAAGTTCGACTCCTGGCGGGGGTATTCGTCGTCGCTAGTCGAACAAGCGAAGGTCAACTTTCGGTCAGCTATCCTTCGGTCGCCGCGCGCATCTTTGCAAGCTCGTCGGGATTCAAGGCGTCCTCGCGGAGCACAACGAACTGCGCCGATCGCGCAAACTTTTTCCGACGACCCCGACTCTTGTTGCCACAGACGTCACCGTGCGACGCGTCGTCGGGTTTCGGAGTGCGGCGAACGGTCTGCTCCTCACCTTTGACGAAACCGACTGTGAGCGACACAAGCGAATGCTGCGGTTTGCCGTCCAGTACGGACTCGGGCTCTCGCCCCTCGTCTCGCAGCACGTCGTCCAAGTGGACCGACATCTCGTGATCCTTGAAGACCCCGCTGCCAGGCTTCAGGCACCCGTCGTTGTCGTTCCACACGATCTCCGACGGGTGCACCCGACGATATAGGCTCATGTCCTCGGGGACCGGCGCGTCGTCGGGGATCACGAGTCTTGAAGGCGCCGCCAGTACTTGGCGATGGTCGGTACGGCCTCTGTCAGCGGCGACTCGACCTCGCCCCCCTCGCGGTCCACGACGTAGACGCCAGGCTCCTCGTCGGAGAACGCTACCTCGATGTCGACGCCGCCGCGGTGCCACTCGACCTGCACACCGCCATCCGACAGCGGCACGATCGACGGCGCGGCAATCCTCGGGAACGCCACCTTCGTGAGGAACTTGGCGGCGTCAATCGCCATGTCGGCTTTTACTTCGCGCGCGTCGTAGCCGTTCCAGCCGACGGCAAGCGCCGTGAGACCGCTGATCCGGTCTAGCGCCGCGCGATACCAAGGCGACGCGTCAGGAGCCAGAACGGTCCAGACGTCTGGACCTTCGGCACGATCCCCGGCCGCAGGGCGCTGCGGCGCTTCGATCCGTGCCGACCGCACGGGCTGCGCTTCAGGCGGCGGAACCGGGAGTGCGAGGGGACTCACTGCAGACCCCATTCTGCGTGGCGCTCAGGTGTCGTGATGTCGCGAAAGGTGGTCACGATTCGCTCTCTTCCCTCATCGAAGAATGCCAGGACGCCGTCGGGGTCCGGAGACTCGGGTTGCCCGCGCATCGTGAGGGCAATCGTGTAGCCGACCTGGCGGGGTCGCCCGACCGTGGATTGGACCTGGACGAAGAAGCGGGCGTACGGCGTGCCATCGCGCTCCAGCTGGAAGCGTTCCTCCAGTCCAGCGTTGAATGGCTGCGGCAACCCCGGCAGCTCCTGCGGCATAACGCGCCTCACCAGTGTGGATAGGTCCGGGCGCGGCTCACCTTCGGGCTGCATGATCGGGTTGGCGTAGAAGATCTCACACCATGTGGCCTCGACGTCACCCTCGGCAGCGTCGAGGTAGCACCGATATGCGCCCTCGAAGCTGTCGCGGATCGCCCCGTAGTGGGGGTAGCGCGCGTCCGTCTCCTCTTTGGCCCAGGCGTATGTGAAGCGGTTGGACTGCACCTGCAGCGTCTCCAACTCGTCCTCGCTCACGAACGCCCAACGCTGCGACTCGGGGCCGCCGAGCAACTGGAACGCGATCGTCGCCTGTGTCGGGATCTCGAAGCTTTCCTCGATCGGCAGCACGGGCGGCTGAGGCACGATTTTGGGGTAGTGCTGCTGGACGGTCGGGAAGAATGCGCTGATCGCTCGGGAGGTGTCGAGGGTCGCGCCCCGCAGCTGGACGCTTAGGCCCACCTCCGCGACGGGCGGGTTCTCGAAGTCAACGATGAGGTCGTGAGGGGAGGCCATTCAGCGCGTGACCCGTTCTATCGAACAACCTTGGGCTTGCGTACTTCTACTCGATGGACCTGAAGGCCCGATCAAGGCGTCACCTGCCCCCGCTGGCTGCGTGACGTCATCTGCTCGACATCAGTCGGTGCGCCCATGCTTCACCGGCCCAGCATACAATGCACTCTCCCTGGAACAGCCCCGTGGAGGGCCGCGGGGCCGCGCCGTAGCCGCTCGTAAGTCAACGGTGCGGCGGTCGCATGCATGTCCTTGACCTGTATCGACTTGCCCCGATTGGCCAGCACCTGGACCATGGCTTTGAGCACCCAGCCCGGCCGCCGAGGCCGCTGCCGGCAACTCACCGGCTGCCGTCGAGGCCCGCCGCTGCCCCGCACGGCAGCCAGGTTTCTTGGCCAGACGGCTCAACGACCCCTGTAAGTCTTGGTTCGAATAGATCCCAAGCAGGTGCATTTTTCGAGAAGGGGTGTGCCGCGCACTATCGCGATGCCTGCGCGGCAGGCCGATCGACGGGCTCATGGTCGCCGTGGAGCACTTCGGGATCGAGGTCGTAGCCGTTCGGCCATACGACGGTGCCAAGTTCGGGATCAACGCTCACTTGGCGGAAGTAGGCCGGGTCTTGCAGCGGCTCAGCCATCGGCCCCCCAGAGATCGCCCGAGAGATCGACCTCGCGGACCAGACCGTCGGTGAACGTCAGCCGCAGCCGGAAGCCATCCAGCGGCTCGGCGACGGTGATCCGGGCAAGCAGACGAAGGTCGCTTGTGGCAGTGGATCAATGCTAGCGAGCGGCGTGCGGGCCTGGGCGCGCTACCTACTGCGAAACTATCTGCTTTCGGCTTACTTTGCTGACGCGACCTGCTCGTAGACGTCGAGCAGCTGACGTCCGGCCGCCGCCCAGGTGAGCGTAGGCGCAGCGGCCAGGCAGGCGGCGCGCATTTCGGCGAGCCGGGTACGGTCCTCGTGAAGCAGGGTCAGATGCCGTGTGAGGGCGTCGACGTCACCGACGGCGTGGACGAGCGAGTCACGTTCGTGCACGCAGAGCTCGGTGCAGGCGTCGGAGACAAGCGGCACGCACCCGCTGCCGATCGCCTCCGTGCACACGAGGCCAAAGCCCTCCTCGATGCTGGGAAGCAGCAGGATGTCGCTGTCGCGCATCAGCTCGGGCACGTCGTCGCGGTGGCCGAGCACGTGGACGCTGGGATGAGCCAGCATCTCGGCGAGACGCTCTTCGTACGCGGGCAGGAACTCCCCGGCAATGCGGAACGTCCCGGTCTGACTGGCGGGGGAGCGCAGCCAGGCTTCGAGCGCGTAGTGCACGCCCTTGCGCACCGCGCACACCCCGACGAACAGGGCGTTGAGCCCACTGCTCTCGTCGCGGTCACCGCCTGGGGTATTGGACCCCGTGCTTCGCTGGCGATCCCCCGCCGGGGTATCGCGCGCGGCTCTCTCATCGCGATTGCCGAGTGCCGGAAAGTAGAGCCCCTGGTCGTACCCGTAGATGTGGCGCACCAGGCGGTCGGGCTCGAAACCTTCGTCGCGGAAGGTGCGCACGACGAAGTCGGAGGGGCAGAGCAGGTAGTCGGCCAGGCGGTATTCCTCTTCCTCCTTGGCCAGCTTGCCCGAGTTGTAGGCGTGCTCCTGGTCCGCCGGCAACACCACGCCGAGGCGCTCGCACTCCTGGGCGACAGCTTCCATGGCGAATCGGGTGTGCGCGTTGGGCCGCTCGACGACCGTCGCGATACCGAGGCGCTTGGCTGTCCGCAGCGTCTCGAGACCCGCCAGCGGCCACGTGTGCACGACGTCGATGCTCCCGCTGAGCTTGGGCAGCGCACGCGCCACAATACGGTCGTGAAGCGTCAGCGCTCGGAGGGTGCCGAGCGCCCGGTAGGGGATGCGCCACCGACCTCGCGCCAAGGTCGTCCGCGTTTGGATGCTCGCCGGCAGGGGCCGGTGGACGGCCCCTGCGTAGACCGTCAGATCGCCGCCGGCGTCCGCCACGCCGGCGGCCTCCCACCAGGCGGTCATGCAAATCCGGTCGGCGCCGATCTTGTGAGGAAAGCTGTGAAGGATTCGGGCGCCCACTGCTCCTCATTCAACGGGCACGCTCACGGCGATCTTGCGGCACGCCTCCTTGTACGAGTCTGCAAGGCGTCGCAGTCTGCAAGTCGTCGCGCCCGCGGCCGTTCTATTGACACCCTGCCGTTGAACGCCTGCCGACTCGCGGGCGCGACATTTCCGTGACGTGAGCTCCCGATGACCATAGATTTGGCAGCGCAACACCCGATGACGATCGACCCCGCAGAGCACGACCTCGACGCGCCACGCAAGCGGGTTGGCGTGATCGCGCGGCTGCATCCCGACCAGGAGCGGTTGCTCGCGGCGCTCGAGCGCGCCTTTCCGGTCGATTTCGAGCGGGTGGGCGCAGTCGATCCGGATGACGTGGATCGGGTGGTCGATACGGATGGCGTGGATGGCCTCCTCGTCCTCGGCTCGGCGTCGCTGCCCGATACGCGCGAGACCCTCCCGCGGCTGGTGTTGCCCCGTGGTTGCGGGTTCCGCGGGCAATGGGATGGCTCCGCAATCGCCTCCGGCGAGACCACCCCGGTCGCCTTGGCCGGCGAGTCCGTTCTCGCCCGGCCCCTGCGTGGAAGGGCCATTCCCGAGAGCGCTGTCGCGGAGGATCCTCCACTCGCCCACGCTGGGGGCGGCGTGCTGGCCCGCGTGGACGGCCGGCCCGTCTGGTGGCAGCTCGGGGACGCCACCGCGGCATTGAGTGTGAGCGCCTACCCGCTCGCCGAGCTGCATGAGGGAGAGGCGCTGCGCGACCACCTGCGGGTGGGCAGCTTCATGGGGCTGCTGCCGTTGGTTCACTTCCTCGGATTGGTGCTCGGAGCCGAGGGTTGGCGAGCGCCGCCGCTGCGAGCGGCGTTCGTGATCGATGACCCCAACCTCCACTGGCCGTCATACGGGTTTCTGAAGTACGGAGAGCTGGTTGCGCACGCCACGCGACACGGCTATCACGTGGCGCTTGCGACGGTCCCGATCGATGGCTGGCGCGCGGATCGGCGGGCCGCGTCGCTGCTGGCGGGCAACCCATCTGCGCTCTCGCTGGTGATACACGGCAACGACCACGTCGCGAGCGAGTTGGCCCGCCTGAGCACCGACGCGCAGGCTCAGCCGGTGATCGCGCAGGCGCTGCGGCGGGTCGCCGCGCTGGAGCGCCGCTCCGGGGTGCCGGTCGACCGTGTGATGACGCCGCCGCACGGCGCCTGCTCGGAGGCCGCGCTGCGGGCGATGTTCAGATTGGGGATCGAGGCGGTGTCCGTCGCCCCCATCTTCCCGCGGCATGCGGGCATGCCCGCTTCTACGCCGCTCGCCGGCTGGCACCCCGCGGAACTGGTGGCGGGCGGCCTGGCAGTGCTCCCACGCCACCCGCTCGACGCTTCCAGGGAGGAACTCGCCCTGCGGGCAATGCTCGGCCAGCCTCTGATCCTCTACGGGCACCACGAGGACTTCGCGGATGGTCTCGACCTCCTTGCGCGGGCCGCGAGCGAGATCGATGGTCTCGGGGATGTTCGGTGGGGTCCTCTTGGCGGGATCGCCCGCGGCAGCTACGCCACGCGGCGGTTGGGGGAAACACTGCTGGTGAGGATGCACGCGCGCCGGATCGCGGTAGAGGTGCCCGCCGGTGTGCGCACGCTGCGGGTCCTACTTCAGGAACCGGTCGGCGGAGCCGCCGGGCATCGGCTGACACACGCCGGCGGATCGGTGGATGTCGCCTTTAGGGACGGTGTGGGAGCTTCCGAACCGCTGGCGATCGATGGGCCGACCCGGATCGACCTGACGTTGGCGGCCGATCGGCCGCTGAGGCCAGCGGAGGTCCCCGCCCCCGGCGCCAGGCTGTGGCCATGGATCCGGCGTGCCCTGGCGGAGGGGCAGGATCGCGTGGAGGCGCTGCGCTAGATGACGTGCCTGGGGACGTTCCGAACGTGAGGGTGTAGGTCCGGGCCTGCCGAGAGGCTGTGGGTGTCGAAGCTCACTTCCTCAAGGAGGCCCGGAGTGTCGCACCCTAACTCGCGTCACACAGCGCTTGGTCGCTGGCAGTTCGTTCGCATGGTTGTTCGGGATGGATCTACGTTCGCGGACGCCGCGGCGTGCTCGAATGTCGCGCGCTCCACGGTGTGGGAGTGGGTGCGCCGCTGGCGTGCCGCCAGTGAGTCTGAGCGTGCCTCGATGGCGTGTTTGATGGATCGCTCCAGTCGCCCTCGGCGCAGCCCGACACGGGTGCCCGAGGATGAGGAGCAACGGATCTGTGAGCTGCGCCAGCGCACAGGCTGGGGTCCAAGACTGCTAGCCGAGCAAGCTGGCCGTCCCCATTCGACGGTTCACCGGGTGCTGCAGCGCGCCGGGTGCTCAAGACGTCCAGTCGCTGAGCGCGAGGCGATCGTGCGCTACGAGTGGCCCTGTCCCGGACAGTTGCTGCACATGGACGTCAAGAAGTTCGCTCGTTTCACCGAGCCGGGGCACAAGACGACAGGAGATCGCGCTCGCCGCTCTCGCCGTCCCGGCTGGGAGTACGTGCACTCGATCATCGACGACTACTCACGCCTGGCCTACTCAGAGATCTGCGAAGACGAGCGCGCCGAGACCGTGAGGGCGTTCACCGAACGCGCCCTGGACTTCTACCTCTCGCATGGGATCCTCGCCGAGCGACTGATGACCGACAATCACATGAGTTATCGCTGCAGCCGCAGCTTCGCTCGGCTACTTACCTCTCGTCAGATCCAACACATCCGGACCCGTCCCTACACGCCCCGCACCAACGGCAAGGTGGAGCGCTTCCAACAAACCCTCGCTCGCGAGTGGGCCTACGCCATGCAATACGCCTCAAGCACAGCCCGACGCGAAGCCCTGCCACACTGGCTCAACCACTACAACGAGCGACGCCACCACTCAACCATCGGCAACCAGCCACCCCTCACCCGCGTTCGGAACCTCCTCGGGCACCACAGCTAGACAGGACGTTCAGAACGGTGTGTAGGCAGGCCCGGAGACTGCGCTAGCCGGCAGCGGCCGGCAGGCCCCGGAGGGTCGGATTCGACGACACAAGTTGGGGTTGGCGGGGGGCGTTGATTGAGGCGATGACGCAGCGGCTGCTCGTGATCTCACCGGTCCGCAACGAGGCCGCTCACCTCGAGTTGGTGGCCGACGCCGTGGCGCGCCAGACGCGACCCCCGGATCAGTGGGTGCTCGTGGATGACGGCTCCACCGACGGCACACCCGAGGTCCTCTCGAGACTGGCCGAGCGGATCGGTTTCTTGAAGATCGTCGATGTCGCCGAGCAGCCGCTCGGCCGCGTGAAGGACCGGCTGGCCACAGCCGCCGCGCCGCGGACGTTCAACGTCGGACTGGAAAGCGTGGAGTGGCGCTCCTTCACGCACATCGCCAAGCTCGACGGCGACATCGAGCTGCCGCCGCACTACTTCGAGCGCCTGCTGGCCGAGTTCGAGCGCGATCCTGAGCTGGGCATGGCGGGGGGGGTATGGGCTGAGCCCGTTCGGCACGGCGAGGGTGACGGCGAGGGCGACGGCTGGAGAGTGCAGCCGATTCCCGTCGAGCATCACGTGATGGGATCTCTGAAGTGCTACTCGCTGGCGTGCTTTCAGGCGATCGGCGGGATCCCGGAGCGGCTCGGGTGGGACACGATCGATCAGACGTATGCGCGGATGCGGGGATTTCGCACACGCTCGTTCCCCGAGTTGGTTGCCCGCCACCACCGTCCATGGGGCAGCGCCGACGGCACCCTCAGGGGTCGCGCGCGGCATGGCCAGTGCGCTTACATCGTCCATTTCACGCTGCCGTGGGTGACGCTGCGGGCGTTCAAGGTGGCGCGTGAACGACCGCGCGGGCTGTCGGGTGCGGCGTTCCTCTGCGGCTACGTGCGCTCCGCCGTCCGCCGCGTCCCGCGGGTGGAGGACCGGGAGTTCCGCGGCTTCGTCCGACGCGAGCTGCGTGAGCGCGCGCGGCGTGAGCTCTCGGCGCGCGCGCGTCGGGGCCGAGGCTTCGTCCCCGCCCCCGGCAGCGGGCGCTGAGGACGGTCATGTGCGGGATCGCCGGTATTGCGCGGGCCTCGGGTGCTCCCGTGGAGCGCGAGACGCTCGAGCGGATGTGTGAGGCGCAGGCGCACCGCGGGCCGGACGCCCGTGGCCTGCACTGCGACGACGGGATCGGGCTGGGCATCCAGCGCCTGCGCGTGATCGACCTCGTCACCGGCGACCAGCCGGTCCACAACGAGGATCGCACGGTGACCGTGGTGCTGAACGGCGAGATCTACAACTTCCGCGAGCTGCGCCGCCGGTTGAGCGGGAGTGGGCACACGCTCGCCACCGAGGGCGACACCGAGGTGATCGTCCACCTCTATGAGGAGCTCGGCCCGGCGTGCGTGCGCGAGCTGCACGGGATGTTCGCGTTCGCCCTGTGGGACAGCCGCAGGCGCCAGCTGCTGCTGGCGCGCGACCGGGTTGGTAAGAAGCCGCTGTTCTATTGCGAGCGTCCGGGCGCACTCAGCTTCGCTTCGGAGCTGCGGGCTTTGATGCAGGATCCGGAGGTCCCGCGCGAGATCGACCACCAGGCGCTCGACGCGTACCTGGCCTACGGCTGTGTGCCGGCACCGATGAGCGCGTTCGCGGGGGTGCGCAAGCTGATGCCGGCCAGCACCCTCATCTATCGCGACGGAGCGGCGCGGATCGAGCGCTACTGGCGTCTCGACTACGCCCGCAAGCGGGCTCACGCTCCGGCGCGAGAGGTGGAGGAGGAGATTCGTGCGTCGATACGCCGGGCGGTGCGAAGCCGGATGGTGGCCGACGTGCCGATGGGGGCGTTCCTCTCGGGCGGCATCGACTCCTCGGCGGTGGTGGCGGCGATGGCCGAGAGTTCCTCGGAGCCGATCAAGACGTTCTCGATCGGATTCGAGGACGAGCGCTTCAACGAGCTGCCTCAGGCAAGGCTGATCGCCCGGAAGTTCGCCACCGACCACCACGAGCTGGTCGTACGCCCCGACGCGGTGGAGCTGTTGCCGAAGGTGGTTCGCCAATACGGTGAGCCGTTTGCCGACCACTCGGCGATGCCCGCGTTCTATCTGTCGCGTTTCGCGCGCGAGCACGTGACGGTGGCGCTCAACGGAGACGGCGGCGACGAGAGCTTCGCGGGCTACGAGCGCTACACGACCAACCTCGCGCTCGCGGAGCTCGACCGGCTGCCGCTTGCGCTGCGGCAGGCCGCCGCCGCCGCCGCGCGCAGGGCGCCGCTCGGCGGCGATCAACGCCGGCTGCGCAGCAGGCTTGGGCGGTTCGCGATCGCCGGCGGGCTGGACCGGGAGAGCCGCTATGTCGCGGCGCGGTCGATGTTCACCGCCGCCGAGCGCGCTCGGCTGTACACACCCGAGTACGCCGCCATGCTCGGTGTTTCGCGCGCCGCCGAGCCGCTGCTCGAGCCCTGGCGCTCCTCGACGGCCTCCGATCTTCTGGATCAGTTCCTCGACGTCGATGTGAACAGCTACCTGCCCGACGATCTGCTGGCGAAGATCGACATCGCGACGATGGCTTACTCCCTGGAGGGCCGCTCGCCGCTGCTCGACCACGAGCTGATGGAGCTTGCGGCCTCGCTGCCTCCGGAGCTGAAGGCCGCGCGCGGACAGCGCAAGCGCATTCTGCGCTCCGCCCTGCGGGGCTGGATCCCGGACGAGATCCTCGACGGCCCCAAGCGGGGCTTCCGGCTGCCGGTGGCGCGCTGGCTGCGCGAGGACCTGCGCGGATACGCGCGCGAGGTGCTGCTCGATCCCGGCGCCACGTCGCGGGGCTGGTGCCAGCAGGGCGAGGTGTGCAGGCTGCTGGATGAGCACGCCGCCGGCACACATGACCATGGGCGTGGTATCTGGACGCTGTTGATACTCGAGCTGTGGTACCGGGAGATGGCTGGAGTCCCGCGGCCGCAGGAGCTTGCCTCCGTCGCGGTTGCGTGATCAGCTCATTCTTCGGCTTCTTCGATCGAGATGGCTGTCAGGTTGTCGTCCCAGTAGTTGCCCATGAATTCTTTCTGCGCCCCATAGGGATTGGTCTCCCCGTTCCCCAAGATCTGGCTCGATCCACCGGAGGGCATGAAGCCGTGTGAGTCGGCGCCTTCGACGTAGGGCCCCGAGCAGATGGGGATCCCGTCAACCGGCTGCACGATCGGCGTGGTGAGGCAGCGAGCGAAGCGGTTGTGATTGATGATCGTCGAGCCCGTGCCGACCTGGCCGTTGGAGTGCCCGCACAGCTGGAACATCTGCCCGGACCCCGACAGGAAGTCGTCTTCGAAGGTCACGTGGGTATCGCACGCGATCCCGTTGTCTTCGTCGAAGATCTCCGCGGTCTCGTCGTCGGGCACGAACATCGTGCTCCCCTTCACGATCGCGGTGCCCTGCATCATGTAGATGTTCTCTCGATGGAGTTCGCTGCTCTCCGGTTCTTTGCCCTCCCACTGACTGGCGTCCATGTAGCTGTCGGTGATTTCAACCTTCCCCAGGCCGTTCAAGCACTCCCCGCAATCTTCGAAGCGATCGTTCTTGGCGACGATGTCCGAACCGGACGAGTTGAACCAAATATCCTTTTCGACCGATTCGGTGGGGCTGGGGGAGCGGAAGGTCGAGTTCTCGACCGTCAGGGTGGCGCCGGCTTCCAATTTGAGCGCGGGCCCTTCCTGCAGGCACCCACATTCGCCCTTTATCAGGAAGCAGTCTTTGTTCAGCGTGAGTTTGCTCGCGTTGGTCGAGATGCCGCCGCCGTTGCGCTCGGCGATGTTGAGCTTGAGCTCTTTGCCTTCGATCGTCGCGCCTTCGGCCAGGGGTTCGGTGCTGGCGTTCCATTCGGGCAGCGAGGAGCATTCGGTTTTCCCGCTCGTTTCTGCCACGCCGGTGTTTTTGGGGCCGGGATAGCCGCACGCTTCAAAGCGCGATGTGCCTTCCGATTCGGGATCCTCGAAGCAGCCCGTGGGCGTGCCCGATTGCGCCGTCACGACGCTCGTCGCTTCCGAGGTGGCTTCGCCTGAGCCCCCGGCGTTGGTCGCCTTCACCACGACCCGGAGCGTGTGCCCCACATCGCTCGAAGTCAGCGCGCGCGTGCCGGTCGTCGCGCCGCCGATTGCCGTGCAGCTCTTGGCGCCCGAGGCTTTGCAGGACTCCCACTGATACGTATAGGAGGTGGGATTTCCCGACCACGTTCCGGTGCTCGCCTGCAGCGTTTCGCCTTCGGCGGCCGACCCGCTGATCGCCGGCGCCGCGGTGTTCTTCGGGGCCGGCGGCTCAACCGTTCCGGTCGCCGCCGAGGTGGCTTCGTCGTGTCCGGCCGCATTGCTCGCCGTCACCACCACGCGGATCGTGCTTTCGACATCGCTCGCGGTGAGCTTGTAGCTCGAGGCGTTGGCCCCACTGATGCTCAGACAGCCCATGCCCAGGGCATAGCAGTCCTGCCACTGGTAGGTGTAGGAGGTGGGACTCCCGGTCCACGTCCCGGTGCTCGCTTTCAGCGTTTCGTCCTCAACGGGCGACCCGCTGATCGTGGGGGGCACGGTGTTGGTCGGGGCCTGTGGCGGGGGTGGAGGGGGAGTTTCCGCGGTGACTTCCGCTGTGGCGGGCGAATTGGCTTCGCTGTGTCCACTGGCGTTGCTCGCCGTCACCGCGACGCGCAGGTCGTGCCGAACGTCGCTCGATATCAGCTTGTAACTGGAGGATGTCGCCCCGCTCAGGTTCGAGCACTCCACGCCCTTTGGCTTGCAGATCTTCCACATGTACGCATAGGAGGTGGGGCTCCCCGTCCACGTCCCGGTGCTCGCTTTCAGCGTTTCGTCCTCAACGGGCGACCCGCTGATCGCGGGGGGCACGGTGTTCGCGGGAGCCGCTGGCGGAGGTGGGGGTGGAGTTTCTTCAGAAGGCGGGGGCGGCGTTTCTTCGAAAGGCGGGGGCGGGGTTTCTTCGGACGGCTGGGTATTTGCGGGAGGCAATGTCGAGGCTGGAGCTCCCGCCGCCGGAGTTTCGCCCTGGGGCGGGAGAATCGGTGGAGGCGACGGGGCCAACGGGGGAGGGGGCGAGCCGGATACGAGTGGGCTCAAAGAGAGTGAGCTGCTGGCGGCGAGCAGATATGCGGAGATCGGACAGCGCGTGCGAGCGCGGGCCGGGCCTCGGCGCCACAGCTCCGGCAGCCGGTGAAGGTGGGCACGGAGACTCGTGTTGCTCAGGCACGACCGACGTTGGGGGCTGCGGTAGCGAAGGGTTCCGTCGTCGCTGAGCACGGCGAGCCAGTAGGTCTTTCCGGATGTCAGCGACGAGGGTGTCATCGACACCGTGTTCCATGTGTGCACCGGCGGCGCCAATCGGGAGCCCTCGCTCAACAGTGAGCCGGGATGACCCCCGGCGTCGCTGTAGATGCCGACGGTGAGGGCGCGAGCGGTGCTCCCCTGGTCTATGTACACGTCCACGACCCCCGCGACGCCGGATGCGCGTGTCCGGAATCGGAATGCTTCCGCCTGCCCCGGTTTCAGGTGACTCTCGTGCGAGCCCACTTGCCGATTGCCGAGCAGCATCGTCGAAGGGCTGGCGCCGAGCGCCGAGCTGGAGAGCGAGGCGACGGCGAGGATCGCGAGCAGCGTGGCGAGGACCGCGAACAGCGCAAAGCGCGCGAACAGGGTGCCCGCCATCGGACGATTGCTCCTCACAAGCCTGGGCATCGAACGCCCCTCTCCCCGTGGTGTCGTCTGTCAGGGTTAGCGGGTTGGAACTCCTTTCGCGCCCACTTCCGGCGGCATTCTACATACTTCTGCAGACGTGTGGGCAGTCAATGGTCGTTGGCGGCTCGGGGCTGCGGAAGGTGCGGCAAGATCCGCTGCTCGGGGCTGCAGAGAGTGCGGCAAACTACTGCTCATTGGGGGGCCGGCTCAACGACGACCTGTCGGTAGATCATTCCTCGGCTTCCGCCTTTGAGATTGTCTTTAGGTTGTCATCCCAATAGTTGCCTTCCCACGTCCACGGCTCGGGTGTGCCAGAGGGAACGATGTTCTGCGAGCCGCCGTAGGGGAAGTAGCCGTGCGAGTCGGCGCCGACGAAGGCGGAGCCCGAGCACCCATCGGTCTCGTTGGGCTCCCATTTCATGGGCATGGTGAGGCAGCGGGCGACACGGTTGTTCTTGAGTAGGAGCGTGCCGGTGCCGGCGTTGGAGGAGTGGCCGCAGGTCTGGAACATCTGCCCCGATCCCGCGAGAAGACTGTTTTCGACTGTCACGTGAGTGCCGCAGGGCACGCCGCCGTTGCCGTTGTTGGTGTTGTCGAAGATGATCGCCACCTCCCATTCCGGCACCAGGAAGGTGTCGTCCTTGGCCACGACCGTTTCTTCGTTGGCGTACCACGTCTCCCGATGCAGCGATTCGTCAGAGATTTTTTCGGAGAAGCTGAAGCTCTCGTCGGCGAGCAGGTAGCTTTCGACCGTTTCAAAGGTGCCGCTCAAGCACTCGCCGCAGTCTTCGAAGCGGTCTTTTTTCAGCACCACGCCACTGGTGGCGCCTTCGCCTCGACTACCGCCGAAGTCGTTGATTGCATGTTCATAGGACTGCGTGGTGTCGTTTTCCCCGCGCACGGTGGAGTTGTCGAGTAGGAATTTGGAGGCTCCACCTTCAAGATGGATCACCGGACCTTCGTTGCCGCCACCTTTGACGAGAAAGCAGTCATCGTTCAGCGTGACTTCTTTGGCGTCGACGGTGATGCCGCCTTCGCCATAGGCTTGGCTGAGCGTGATCTTGAACTCTTTGCCTTCGATCGTCGATTTTTCAGTAGAGAGTGTTTTGGGGCCGGTGTATTCGGGGAGTGCCGAGCATTCGGTTTTTCCGGTGGTTTCTAGGACTCCCGTGTTTTTCGGGCCGGGGTAGCCGCACGTTTCAAACCGTTCCGTGCCTTCCGTTTGCGGGTTCTCGAAGCAGTCCGTCGGCGTGACGCCTTTGGCCGTCACCGTCACCGGGGCCGTTGCGGTCGAGGTGGCTTCACCAGCTCCACCCGCGTTGGTTGCCTTTACCACGACTCGGAGGGTATGCCCCGTGTCGCTCGATGCCAGGATATACGCGCTGGTGGTCGCTCCACTGATGATCGAGCACGACTCGCCCGAGGAGTTACAGTCCTCCCACTGATAGGCATAGCCGATTGGCGCGCTGCCGTTCCACGTTCCGCTGCTCGCTGTGAGCGTCTTCCCAACTTCGGGTGTGCCGCTTACGGCCGGCAGGCCGGTGTTGCTCGGCGCGACGGGTGGCGGCGGCGAAGCTTCCTCGACCACGACGTTGTGCTCGACCGTGGCCGACCGGCCGATCGCGTCGGTTACCACCAGGCGCACGTACTTGGTGCCGACGCCAGAGAACGTGAACGACAGAGTCTGTCCGCCGCCAAGCGGCCACAGCGCGGGGATCGGCCTCGTCGTGCCGCCATCGTCGGACCATTCATACGTGCACGGACCGTCGGAGCATGTGGAGCTGGTGCCGTTGAAGGTAACTGCCTGACCGGTTTCCGGCGAGGCGGGTGAGTAGGTGAAGCTTGCGGTGGGCGGCGGCGGAGGGGGTGGCGGGTCGGCGGCGACCAATGCCGTCGCGGCCGAGGAGGACTTGGTGGAGCCGCCGGCGTTGGTCGCGGTCACGGCGACGCGCAGTGTGTGGCCTACGTCCCCGGCGGTCGGCTTGTAGGTGGAGTTGGTCGCGGCGCCGATGTTGGCGCAGGCTTCGCCGGCGGTGTTGCAGGTCTCCCACTGGTAGGTGTAAGAGGTGGGGTTGGCGCTCCAGGTGCCGGTGGTGGCGCTCAGGAGCTGGCCTTCTTCGACGGTGCCCGAAATCGTTGGCAGCGCGCTGTTCGCCGGGGCGGCCGGTGGTGGTGGCGGCGGTGTGGTTTCGACGGGCGGCGGCGTCGTTTCGACCGGCGGAGGGGTGGTTTCGACCGGCGGTGGGGTGGTTTCGACGGGCGGGGGTGTGGTTTCGACCGGCGGCGGTGTCGTTTTGACGGGCGGCGGCGTCGTTTCGACCGGCGGTGGGGTGGTTTCGACGGGCGGGGGTGTGGTTTCGACCGGCGGCGGCGTGGATTTGCCGGGGGGCGCGGGGGGAGGAACGAGTTCCACCGGAGCTGGCGGTTCCACTGGGAAGGGGGTGGCGGCCGTCACGTAGGCGGAGGCGGGGCATGTCCCATCGAAGCCGCCTGTGCTCCAGGTTGTGGCAGGCGTCTCGAGGTCGGTTTGGGCGCTGGCGAGGGACGCGCAGGGTCCATGCGTGTGGTCGCGGAAGCGCAGCGTCCCGCCGGTGCCGAGCACGGCCAGCCAGTAGGTGGTGCCCGGCACGAGCTGGGCGGACGCCAGCGGGACCGTGTTCCACGCGCCGGGTAGGGGGGAGGAGAGCGAGCCCGTGCTAAGCAGGGAGCCAGGGCGGTGCCAGCGGTTGGCGTAGAGACCGACGAGCAGTGTGGTGGCGGTGTTGGCGGAGTCGACGTAGACGTGCGCGGCGCCCGTGGCTCCCGACACGCGAGCATGGAAGGGGAACGCTCTGGCCTGCCCTCCGCCGAGGCTGTCTCTGTTGGATTCGACCGCTTCGTCGCCGAGCAGCACCACGGGGCTTGCCGTGACCGTCTCGCTCACGACGGCGGAGCCGCCGCCCGTGGCCCCGCCCGGATGGCGGGCACGGCGATGGGATGCATGCTTTGTCCCATTGCGCAAGTCGCGCACGCCCAGCGCCGAGGAAATGCCGAACAGAAGCAGCAGGGCGGTGAGTGTAAGAGTGCTGCGCGTGAGAAGCTTGAGCATCGAAACCCTCCTGGCGGGGTGTGGGTGTGCGCTGGCGGAACGCTGGTGCCCGATCGGCTCGACCGGTTGGTGCACTGCCCTTTACCCATCCGTGGACGCTCTAGACGCTTAAACCACGTGATTCATTAAAATCAGTAGATCGGGATTACGGCGGTGTCTGCTCGAAGGGACGACGCGCCTGTCGGGTCATCGGGACGACGTCCCGATCCTTTGATTGATGATAAAGCTGGGTGTTTTAGTGAGAAACTCCAGCCAGAGGTCTTCCCGAAAAGCTTACCTTTTTAGTGAGGATTCCTTGCTGCAAGCTCGCTCGCACCGACCAGGGCTCGTTGTCAAACAAATGTCGATGTGGTAGGGTGCCCCCTTAAGCAGCCCGCAAATTGCGGAATCAGCTCTGATGGGGCGGGCTGGAAGGCAAGGAGGGGTACTGCAAGCGCATCTGCGCATGAGTGTGGTGCTTGGCTTTAGTTCTCAGGCCCTATGTGACGGCAGCGGCAGTGGTTGGCAGGTCTTCCTGTCGCGAGGACCACACGGGAGTGGTGCTCCGGCAATCGTCACAGGCGTGAGACTCGTATTTTGTACAGCTTCTTAACGTCGCTCTGGTCAGGGATGAGTACCTTCAGCGGACACATACGGCAGAACTAGCCTCCTGGGCCGTCCGTCTCGGGCGCCGGGAGAGATGTGGGGCAGGATGAACGACACAGGGGTAGTGGCGGTAGCAGGGATCGATGAGCGCATGGCGGCCGCGTCGTTGCTACGCGGTGCCGCAGCGATGGGGCCCGTGGGCGGGCTGTTGCGCAACGAGGAGAAAAACTCGCCGCTGGTGTCGCAGGCGATCCGGCGAGCTCAGGCGGGCGACCGCGACGCGCTGGGGTTCCTCTACGCGCGCTACGCCGAGAACGTCTACGGCTACGTGCGCAGCATCGTCCGCGACCACCACGAAGCCGAGGACATCACCCAGCACGTCTTCACCAAGCTGATGCGGGTCATCGGCAAATACGAGGAGCGCGACGTCCCCTTCTTCGCGTGGGCGCTGCGGGTGGCGCGCAACGTCACGATGGATCACATCCGCAGCGAGCGCCTGGTGCCGGTCGAGGAAGTCCACGCCGCCGGCCGCGAGGAGTCCGATCCGGCGACGGGTGGGGCGACGGACGAGCTGCGCGAGGCGCTCGACACCCTGCCCTGCGCCCAGCGCGAGGTGCTGATCCTGCGCCACGTGGCGGGACTCTCGCCTCTGGAGATCGCCAAACTGACCGGCAAGAGCGAGGGGTCGATCCACGGACTGCACCACCGCGGGCGCCGCACGCTCGCCGCTGAGCTCGCCAGTCGCGGCATGGCACCGACGACGATGGCCGCCGGCCGCGCGCGCGGCTGAGAGGAGCCATCGAGCCGGTGGCCGCCGCGGCCCGCCGAAGCCGTTGGCCCTCGGCGGCAGCGTGAGGAGCCGAGACCGCCGCGTCGAACCGCTCGGTCGCAAGGGGCGGCCGCGCTCCGAAGCGCTCGGTCTCAGTGGTCCAGCAGCTCGCCGAGCGGGTGCGGCTGGTCGAGTGGCGGCGCTGGCGGCGGTCGCCGGGAGATGCGCCCGCTGTCGCTATCGGCGAGGTAGTAGATCACCGCGAAGCGGGCGAGCTCCTCGACTGAGACTCCGAGCCGCGTGGCCTCCGCCTCGAGCGCCTCACGCGCGAAGGCGTCGAGGTCGAGCTTCAGCTCGCGCGGTGAGCGCGCACCCGGCTCACTGGAGCCGTGGGGACTGGGCTCAGCGCACAGGGGGATCACCGTCGAGGTCGGTTCGCACTGCACTCTGCTCCAACGTCAGGCGACGCCCAGACTTGCCGCACACAAGCTCCCATCAGGTACCGAAAAAGGCTGGTTCTCCTCGGCGGGGCTCACGGCGAACGTCATCCATGGCCCAGCCAAGACGTCAAGCGTGAGGCGGATCGTCTACAGGCGATCTCCTCATGCCGAAAGTATGAGCAATTTGCCGTTCTAGAATAACAGGCGGGCTTGAGAATAACAGGCGGGCTCGACCGAGTGCGCGTTATGCGACTCGCCGTGGGGCGAGGGTGATCCGGGCACCGTCGGCCGGGACCAGGACCACCCCGCGGGTGCGCGTTCGCTCGGGCTGGGCGTCGGCTGTGAGGCGCAAGCGACGGGTGATCTCTTCGATGGTGATGCGCGCCTCGAACTGCGCGAAGGCCGCGCCGACGCAGCGGCGAACCCCGGCGCCGAATGGAAACCATGCGCCGGGGGCGGGCCGCTCCTCGAGGAATCGCTGAGGCTGGAAGGCCCACGGTTCGGGATAGGTGTGGGGGTCACGGTGTGCGAGCACGGTGCAGGGGCAGAGGTTGACGCCGGCCGGCAGGTCGTGGCCGGCGACCCGCAGCGGTTCGCGTAGGCGCCGTGCGAGCAGTGGGACGGGCGGTCGTAGGCGCAGGGTCTCGGCGACGATGGCGTCGGCATAGGCGCTGCCCTCGGCGAGAAGCCGTTCCTGGCTCAACGGGTCGCGCGCCAGTTCGTGCAGCGCCCAGGCGAGCAGCGAGGCGGTGTTCTCGTGGCCGGCGAAGAGAAGCGTGATGAGTTCGTCGCGCAGCTCGCGGTCGGTGAGGCCGTTGCCATGCTCGTCGCGAGCGCAGATCAGCATCGAGAGGATGTCCTCGCGCTCGTGCAGATCCTGTGCCTTGCGACGCAACGCGATCTCGGCGAACGCGTGGCGGTCGAGCGTGGTGATCATCGCCCGGTAGCTGGGGAGGCTCATCAGACGCTCGGGGCCGAGCAGGAAGAACCACAGCACGCGGCGCACGTCGGTGATCCAGCTGAGCATCCGCAGCAGCGCGTCGGCGAGCGGCCCGACCTGCTCGGCTTCGCTGACGCCGTAGACGCAGCGCAGGATCACGCGGAAAACGAGCTCGGAGAGGCGCGGGAGCAGCGAGAGTGGCTGCCCGAGCGGCCATTTCGATAGCTCCTCGACGGTGGTTTGGCGGATGGTGGCTTCATACGAGCGCATCCGCTCGCCGTGGAAAGCGGGGAGCACGATCCGCCTACGGTGCAGGTACTCCTCCCCGTCGAGCATCAACATGTTGCTGATGCCGATCAGCGGTCGGAGCGCCTGGCTGGCCTCGCCGGCATCCATGCCCCCAGGGGGCAGGGTGAAGAGCTCGCCGATGTGCTCGGGGTTGGCGAGGATGACCCAGCGCTGCCCGAGCAGCTTCAGCGTGAAGGTGTCCCCATGCCGGCGATGGCCCGAGGCGAAGAACCCCTCGGGGTCGAGCACATAGCGCAGTGTCTGCAAGCTAGTCGGGGTGTGCAGAGGCTTCGGTAGACGCTCCGCGGTATGTGCCCGCGTCTTCCCTCCGATGGCGGGTGCGGCATGCGCGACCTGAGTGGCGATGTTCTGGCCGGACGGCGTCCGCTGGTCGGGGGAAACGAGTGGCCCTTGTTGTAAATACTGACCGGTCTTATCGTCTAGCCGACGATGCCAGGGTCGAGGTCTTTGGGATATCGTCCGCGCCATTGATTCAATGGGGAGAACCTGGGGGTACTGTGCGACGGGTGTGCGGCCGCAGTGGAAGCACGGCCTGACAATACTGAAGAGAGCCGCGCCTGGGCCGGTGACTCGGCCGCCGAGCCACGCTCACGAGCTGACGGGCTGTCTCGAGCGGCGCTTGGGGGAGCCGCTTCGGCGTCCGTGAGCAGGCCGGATCTGGAGCTGCGCGGGCTGGTCAAGCACTACCGGGCGGGCGAGGAGCTCGTGCGCGCCGTGGATGGCGTATCGCTCACCATCCAGGCCGGCGAGTTCGTGGCGCTGTACGGCCCCAGCGGCTCGGGGAAGACGACGCTGCTGCTGCTCGCCGCCGGCCTGCTCGCCCCTGACGCGGGGAGCGTGATCTTCGACGGGTGCGATCTGACTGGTATGACGGTCAGGGAGAGCTCGCTCTTCAGGCGCCACGAGATCGGGTTCGTGTTTCAGTCCTTCCACCTGATCCCGGGCGCCACGGCGATCGAGAACGCCGCGGTGAAGCTGCTCGCCGACGGGTACAGCGTCATCGAAGCCAAGCGGCTGGCGCGACCGTGGCTGGAGCGGGTGGGGGTCGCCGGGCGCGAGCAGCATCGCTCGGAGAAGCTCTCGATGGGGGAGCGCCAACGCGTGGCGATCGCCCGAGCGCTTGTCAACGAGCCGCGGCTGTTGCTAGCCGATGAGCCGACGGGGAACCTCGACTCCAGCCGCAGCCGCGAGATCCTCGGGCTGCTCCGGGAGGTCTGCCGCGAGCGCGAGATCCCTGGCCTGCTCGTGACTCACGACCCGCAGGCGAGAGCGTTTGTGGACCGCGTTTGCACCCTGCGCGACGGGCACCTCAGCGAAGGCATCGACGTCGAGCCCGGCGCGATCTCGAGCTGATGCGTCCGCGTGGCCGGGTGCGCCCCCGGATCCTCGGCTTGCGCATCGGCACGCTGATCGACTTCTACCGCTGGCGCCTGCGCAATCACGGGGTGCAGGAGCTGCTTGCGGCCTCCGGTATCGGGGTCGGTGTCGCGCTGACCTTTGGTGTGCTGTTGGCGAACACCGCGATCAACAACTCCGCTGGGGAATTCGACCGGCAGCTGCTCGGCTCCGCGCGGCTGCAACTCGTCGCACGTTCCTCTGCCGGATTCGATGAGCGTATCGCCGAGGAGGCGGTGGGCCTGCCCGGAGTGCGGGTCGCGTCCCCCGTGCTGCGAGAGTCGGTGACGATCGTCGGCCCGCGGGGACGTCAGCTTGTGCAGCTCCTCGGCTTGACCCCGAGCATCGCCGCGATGGGTGGAAGCGCCGCCCGGAACCTTGGTGTGGGCGCCTCGCCGCTCGTCCGCGGGATCGGGCTCGCCGAAGCGCCGGCGAACGCGATCGACGCGCGCGGTGCCGGGTGGGTCGGGCTGCTCGCCAACGGTGAAGCGCACAGGGTTCAACTTCAGGTCGCACTCGACTCCCAGACAGTCGGGGCTCTCGCGAGCAGCTCGATCGCGATTGCGCCGCTGTCCGTCGCGCAGCGGCTCACCGGCAGGCGCGGGCGCGTCACGAGCGTCCTCATCGAGCCGGCGCCCGGTGCCGAACGGAGGGTGAAAGCCGAGCTGAATCGGCTGGCGGGGGGACGCCTGGACGTTGTGCCCGCGGATAACGAACTGCGTCTGCTTGCGGTCACGGCTGCCCCCACTGACCAGTCCACGACGCTGTTCGCGGCGATCAGTGCATTGGTGGGGTTCCTGCTCGCCGTGAACGCGATGCTGTTGACCATCCCCGAGCGTCGTCGATTCGTCGCCGAACTACGTCTGAATGGGTTCGACCCACCCCAGGTGATTGCCGTGCTGCTCACCCAGGCTCTCGCGCTCGGCCTGTTCGCGTCGGTGGCTGGCATCGCCGGGGGCTACCTGCTCTCGCACACCCTCTTTCACCAAGTGCCGAACTTCATCACGTTTGCGTATCCGGTTGGATCACAGCAGGCTGTGCGCGTTGGCACCGTGCTGATCGCCCTGGGGTGTGGCATTTTCGCCGCGCTGATCGCGTCACTGCCGCCGGCGCTCGACATGCGGCCGTCGCGCCCGTTGGACTCCGTGTTGCGCGAACCCGGCGAAGCCGGGGGGCGCCTCGCCCAGGCGGCGACGCTGCGGCTCGGAGCGCTGGGCGTGGCGCTTGTCGTCGCCGTCACGGTGATCGTGCTGATCGTCCCGAGCCTGACGGTCCTCGGGGGAGTGATCCTTGCGCTGGCAGTGGTGTGCTTGGTTCCCTATGTCTTTGCGTTGGCGCGCCGAGCGATTACGCCCGTGAGCGAGCGCTTGCGGGGCAGCATGCTTGGCCTGGCGGTGGTCGAATTGCGTGCGGGAGCCACGCGCTCGATTGCATTGGCGGGCGTGGCCGCCCTGGCCGTCTACGGCAGCATCGCCGTGGGAGGAGCCCAAAACGACCTCCTCCACGGCCTCGATCAGGCGATCGTCCAGAACTGGAGCACAGCCCAACTGTGGGTCACGCCCGACGGCAATATCTTCGACGTTGACAGCTTTCACACCGAGACATCCGCATCGATCGCGCGAGCGCCCGGCATCGCGTCGGTACGCACCCATCAAGCGGGTTTCCTCGACGTTGGCGGCAACCGCCTGTGGATACGCGCCTATCCGCCCGAGAACCCCGCGATGATCCTTTCCAGTCAGCTGTTGAAAGGCGACTTGGCGCGCGCGACGGCGCTCCTGCGCCGCGGCGGGTGGGCCACGGTCTCGAGCGCCTTCGCCTCCCAGCGCCATCTTCGGATCGGCGGATACTTCACCCTTCCAACTCCATCTGGCTCGGCGCGGTTCGGCGTGGCGGCGATCACAACCAATCTCGGATGGCCGTCGGGAGCGATCACGATCAACACCAACGATTACAGCCGCTACTGGGAAACGAACGCTCCGACGACGATCGCGATCGACCTCGAGTCCGGCGTCACGCTCCACAACGGGAAAGCGGCTGTCGAGCGGGCACTTGGCTACCCGCATGGCTTGCGGGTGCAGACATCACACGAACGAATCACGGAAGTCGAGAGCACCGTCAGCCAGGGGTTGAGGAGTCTCGGCGAGATCGCAACGCTGCTGCTCGTCGCCGCTGCGCTCGCGGTCGCTTCGGCGCTCGGGTCCGCACTGTGGCAGCGCCGGGGACGGTTTGCCGCGCTGAAGATCTCGGGCTACGACGAGCTTCAGCTGTGGCGCTCGCTGCTCCTTGAAAGCGCGCTCGTCCTCGGAATCGGATGCGTTGACGGGCTGGTTGTGGGCCTCTACGGACACGCCGTCGCCAGTCGCTGGCTGAGGCTCACCACGGGGTACCCCGCCCCCTTCGCGCTTGACCTGCCGCATGTGGCTCTCACGCTCGTGATCGTCTCGGGGATCGCGCTCCTGGTTGTGGCGATCCCCGGGTTCAGTGCCGCACAGGTGCCCGTCCACGTCGGGTTTCAGGAGTGATCGTGCCGGTCCGAGGTGCGCGAGGAGTCGCCGCATGAGGGTACGGGCAGATAGTGCCAAGCTGGCCGGTGCGTTTGCGCGGGCGGCGCGAACTTACTGGGCTGGCGTGCACCCGATCGTGCGGCGTGAGCTGCGTCCGTGGCGGGCCCGCGCGGCGGAGATTCCCGACCCGGTGCTGCGCCGGCTGGCGCTGCACGCCCTCCATGACAGTCACGGCAACTTGGAGGGTGCCGCGGCGTTCGCCACATTCGTGGCGCCCGACCAGCGCGCCGTCACGGTCCGCGCGCTGGTCGCCTTCCAGGCGGTGTACGACTACGCGGACGTCGTTTCCGAGCAGTCGAGCGTCGACCCGCGAATCAACACCCTCCAGCTGCACGCCGCGCTGCTGGCGGCGTTGCGGCCCGGCACGCCCCACGACGACTACTTCGCCCACTACCACCGCCGCGAGGAGAACGGCTACCTGCGCGACCTGGTGGACACCGTGCGCAGTGCGTTCGGCGCTCTCCCGGCGCACTCGATCGTCGCGTCTTTAGCTCACAGCGGTGCCGAGCGCATCCGCGTCTACCAGAGCCTCAATCACGCGCCCGATGCCCGCGAAGCGCTGGCTCAGTGGGGCGACGCTTCCACGCCGCCCGGCAGCGGTATGCGCTGGTGGGAGACGTGCGCCGCGAGCGCCTCCTCGCTACGTGTGCTCGCGCTCATCGCCGCGGCTGCCGATCCGACCCTCACCCCAACGGACGCGGAGGCGATCGACCGTGTGTACTTCCCGTGGGTCAACGCGTTGCACACGATGCTCGACAGCCTCGTCGACTACACACGGGACGTCGCCGTCGAGCAGTACAACGTGATCGAGCCCTACGGGCAGCCCGCGGCGATCGCCGCGGGCCTGAGCTGGATCGCCGATGAGTGTCGCCAGCAGGCCCAGACGCTGCCCAACAGCAGCCACCACCTCGTCCTGCTCGCCGGGATGACCAGCCTGTACCTCTCAACGCACGAGTCTGCCCAGCCGCACGCACGGTCGGCCAGCCGCCACGTGTTGCGCGCAACCGGAACGCTGGGGGCGCCGTCGATGCTTGTGCTCAACCTGCGCCGAGCGCTGGGACGGTATCGCCTTCCGCTGTCAGGATCGAGCAGCGGTCGCGGCCTCCTTGCCGAGGCGGATTACCGATCGGGGTGAGCGGCGCCGGCAATCTGCGACAGTCGCGGTCACCTTCGCGACCACCTCCGCGAGCACGCCGCGGCTGACGGGCTGGGGCCATGAGATCTCCCAGAGAGCGAAGCTCTCATCGGGCGGCGTCGAATCAGATAGGCCCAAATGCGCAAGGGTCCGCTACACTACGCGCCTTCGCACGGGCGGGGGTCAGGTACGGCGCGGCGCCCGCATGTCTTGCCGCGCCAGCGCCAATCGCGCCCCGGGCCCACCAGGGTTGAGGAGGATGGAGTTGACGACGATACCCAGGCACCGCACAGCAGCGCTTCGCTCGATGGCTATCGCGGTGGGGCTTGGGCTGTGCTGCGCGCAGAGCGCGGCCGCGGGCACCGTCGCGCCGCTGCCCCGCTCGGATTACGCCGTCCGCTCGGTGTGTGGCGCACCCGCTCGCGGGCATGCCGGGTGCCTGGCGGTGCAGCTCGTGCCGCGGACGGCCGAAGCTCGCGCCCGCCGCCACCCGCTCGGGATGACTCGCGGCGCCCCGTTGACCGCGCCCTCGCCGAACGCGGGCGCCTTTGGTCTGAGGCCACAGGATCTGCACGCCGCCTATGCGCTGCCGACCGGCGCGCCCGGCACGCAGACGGTCGCGCTGGTCGACGCCTACAACGATCCCACCGCGGAAGCGGACTTGAAGGCGTACGACGAAGAATTTGCTTTGCCCGAATGCACGGCCGCCGATGGTTGCTTCCGGCAGGTCAACCAGAACGGCGAAGCCGGGAGCCTACCGTTTCCGAAGACGACCAAAGAACTGGAAACGGCGCGCAGAGGCTCGATGGCGAAACGCGAAGAGGCCGCGGAAGCGACCGGATGGGCGCTCGAGATCTCGCTCGACATCGAGGTCGCGCACGCCACGTGCCAAAGCTGCGACATCGTGCTAGTGGAGGCCAACGGGCCGAGCTATGAAGACCTCGAAACGGCCGAGCGGAGCGCGGCCAACCTCGGCGCCGGGGAGATCTCGAACTCGTGGGCGGGCTCCGAGGAAGGCGAGACCCCCGAACTGGAGAGCGCCGGCCCGTTCGACCATCCCGGTATCGTGATCGCGGCGGCCGCCGGCGACGACGGCTATCTGAACTGGGATGCGGAAAGCGGCGCGGAAAGGGGCGATGTCGGCTTCCCCGCCTCCTCGCCGCACGTGGTTGCGGTGGGCGGTACCCGCCTGAGCCTTGGCACGAGCAGCGCGTGGGCGGGCGAGACGGTGTGGAACGGCGATGGCGCCACCGGCGGCGGCTGCAGCGTGGTGTTCACCGCGCAGCCCTGGCAGCAGTCCGTCTCGGACTGGTCGGGGGTGGGCTGTGCCAGCAAACGTGCCGTCGCCGACGTCGCTGCCGACGCTGATCCCTACACCGGGGTAGCCGTCCACGACACCAGTCCGGAATGCGAATACCGCTACAACGAAGCGGGCGTCAAACACGTCGCCTACTGGTGCACGATCGGCGGCACGAGCGTCGCCACCCCGCTGATTGCCTCGGTGTTCGCGCTCGCCGGGGGCGCCAACGGAGTCGCGTACCCCGCCGAGACGCTCTACGCAAACGAGCTGAAGTCCCCGGGGTCGCTGCACGATGTCACCGCCGGCTCCAACGGGGAATGCGCGGAACCCTTCCTTGAAGATGGCCTATCGGCCTGCACGCCCGTCGAAGAGGCCGCGAGCTGCGCCGCCAAGGCGATCTGCCTGGCGGGGACGGGTTACGACGGTCCCAGCGGGGTCGGGACGCCCGATGGGGTCAACGCGTTCAAGCCACCACCGAATCTGCCGGCGGCCGTGACCTCGGTGAGCCCGGCGTCGGGGACGGTGAGCGGGGGGACTCCGATCACGATCAAGGGCACCGGTTTCGTTCCCGGCGCGACTGTGGAGATCGGACAGGGCAACGGGGCCGGGCCGCCGGCGATTCCCGCGTCCAAAGTGGTTGTGGTGTCGTCGACTGAAATCACTGCTGTCACTGGCGGCCCCGCCAAACCAGGTGCCTGGAGCCTGTTCGTCATCGACGCGGGGGGAACCAGCCTCCCCAACTCCGGTGACGACTTCACCTATTTCGCCCGCCCCACGGTCTCCTCGGTTAGCCCGGCGTCGGGGGCGGTGAGCGGGGGGACCCCGATCACGATCAAGGGCACCGGTTTCGTTCCTGGCGCGACTGTGGAGATCGGACAGGGCAACGGGGCCGGGCCGCCGGCGATTCCCGCGTCCAAAGTGGTTGTGGTGTCGTCGACTGAAATCACTGCTGTCACTGGCGGCCCCGCCAAACCTGGTGCCTGGAGCCTGTTCGTCGTCGACTCGGGGGGAACCAGCCTCTCCAACCCCGGTGACGACTTCACCTATTAGTGAGACCGCGATGAGGCTCTCGTCATAAGTCGCTTGCCTGCTGGATGAGGAAGCCGTCGCGAGATCGACCTCGTGGCCGAGTCGCTCGTGCTCTACTCCGTCCACGCCTCGCTGTACGCCCCGTGCAGCTCACCCGGACGAAACCCTGGATCCCCCAAGGTCGAGGCGCGTGGGGGCTGGCCTCTTGCAAAATGGTAGCGCGAGTATACTGCTATCGGTAGCGTAGAGCACTTGCGATCGGTAGCATAAGGATCGTGGACGCGAGATTGACATCGCCTGAACAAGTCCGTAGTCATCCGTATCTGCACCGCGTGCTCGACGACGAGCTCGACGAGCAGGCGGCCGAATTCCCTGCCATCTCGATCGAGGGGCCCAAGGCGGTCGGTAAGACAGAGACCGCACAGCGGCGAGCGCACACGACCTACAGGATGGATGGCCCCGCCGGCCAACTCGCGGCAGACAACCCGCAGATCATACTCATCGGCGACCCTCCGATCCTGATCGACGAGTGGCAGCGCGTTCCCGCCACATGGGACGTTATCCGGCGGGCGGTCGACGACGGCGCGCCCCCGGGCAACTATCTGCTCGCAGGCTCGGCCAGCGAGCATGGGGCTCACAGCGGTGCGGGTCGCATCCTCACGTTGCGAATGCGCCCTTTGACACTCTCAGAGCGTGGTGTTGCGGCGCCTACGATCGGTCTGCGCCACCTGCTTGGAGGCGAGCGCCCGGTCATCGAGGGCCAGACGAACATCGGGCTGGCGGACTACGCGCGTGAGATCGCCGGCTCTGGGTTTCCCGCCGTACGCAGCCTGTCTGAGACTGCACGGGGCGACTTTCTCCACAGCTACCTGCAGCGCATCGTGGAGCGCGAGTTCGAGGAGCTGGGCCGAACCATTCGCCGTCCCGCAACCCTGTTGCGATGGATGAACGCCTACGCCGCGGCGACGGCCTCGACCGCCTCATTCGAGGCGATCCGCGACGCTGCCACAGGCGGCGAAGGCCAGAAGCCCGCGAAGACCACGACCCAGCCCTACCGGGAGATTCTGCAACGACTGTTCATCGTCGACGAGTTGCCCGCGTGGGCGCCTACGCGCAACCGAATCTCGCGCCTTGGGATGCCACCGAAGCACCATCTCGCAGACCCTGCCCTCGCCGCCAGCCTGCTCGGCGTAGGCGCTGACGCGCTGCTGTCCGCCGAACCCGCGGGGCCACCGTCGTTGCGCGACGGTCCGCTGCTGGGCTCACTGTTCGAGTCGCTGGTGACGCTCTCGGTACGGGTCTACGCCCAGGCTGCACGAGCGCGGGTCGGCCACCTGAGAACGCGCAACGGCGACCACGAGGTGGACCTGATCGTCGAGCGCCGCGACGGCCGCATCCTTGCGATCGAGACCAAGCTTGCGGCGGTGCCCGACGATCGCGATGTCCGCCATCTGCATTGGCTCGCCCAGCAGATCGGTGCCGACCTCCTCGACGCCGTCGTGATCACGGCCGGACCGTACGCCTACCGCAGGCCAGACGGGATCGCCATCGTGCCGGCGGCGCTGCTCGGCCCATAACGATGTCAGCACAAGCAATCGATTGACCGTTGATCACTTCGGCCCCGACCCGGCGACGGTCGGGGCACGGCCATCAGGGCTTGCAACGGCTGAGGGTGTCTTCTCCGAGAGCTTGGGGCTATGAGGGCGAGGTCGTGCTTGTCGTGATGCGAGATCGAGCGCCCCGGGGCGGAGCATCCATGGAAAGCGCCGGGATAAACCGGCATGGGGAGAAGCGAAGGAAGGAGTCGCACATCGAAGATCTAGCGAAAGGGGCGATGTCGGCTTCCCCGCCTCCTCGCCGCACGTGGTTGCGGTGGGCGGTACCCGCCTGAGTCTTGGCGCGGGCAGCGCGTGGGCGGGCGAGGATTATCAGCCCACGCGCATCCTGGAGCTGGCCGGCAGGTCGGCGAGTGGCGGCTTGGCCGAGGCGGTGGAGCAAGCGCTCGAGGCGGGGCGGCGGCGGGGCGCCATCCAGCAGCTGCGATGGCGATTCCCAACCCGCGGGCGATGATTGGTCGACGTCGACAGGGGTGGACCAGTTAATATCGATCGGCCTTACAAAGCGATATCATCGGCCATACCGTGGAATCTCTGAGCAGCCTCGCGACAGCGCTCGCCATACCCGAGCGCACACTCCGCCGGGCCGCCGCTGACGGTCTGCTGCATGGAGAGCGCCCGAGTCCACGCCGTTTCCGCGTATCGGCGCGCGAGGAGCTCTATCTACGCGACCATTGGGGGCTGCTCCAGAGCCTGCGCGCGGCGCTGCGCACGGAGCCCAACGTGAGGCTTGCCGTCCTCTTCGGTTCGACCGCGACAGGCAGGGAGCACAGAGGCTCCGATGTCGATGTGCTCGTGGACCTCGACGATCCCGCGGTCGGGCGGCTGGCTGACATTGCCGGACGTCTCATAGGCCGAGTCGGCCGCGAGGTGCAGCTGGTCCGTCTATCCGACGCCCAGCACACGCCGGTATTGATGCTCGCCATTCTGCGCGATGGACGGGTGCTCATCGACCGAGACGAACGCTGGGTGCTCGAACGCGCACAGCTGTCGAAGTGGCAGCGCCGCGCCCACGCGGCGGAGCGGCCGCTGGAGGATGCGCTCGAGGATCTCGGCGCAGACGGGCAAGTGCCTGCATGACCCAGCCGACGTCTCCTCCCGCTCCTCTGGAGGGGGAGGATCCCGATCGCGCCCGCTTGCTCAAGGCGAAGATCCGCGACCGCGTCGGCGACGTACGCCGTCACCTGCTGGCTCTGCGCACAGCGATGGCCGAATTCGGGGAGGACTTCGACCTCGAGCGCTTTCGCGCTGCCTACGCCTCGGAGGACCCGCGTGAGCTCAACCAGGTGAAGGCCGTCGAGCGGGGCGTGGACCAGCTCTACAACTACATCGCCGAGCTGAGCGCCTTCGGCTTGGAGCTGGCCCAGCTTCGCAAGCGTACCGACCAGACCAACGCCCGGCGTGACCTGGAGGCACTCCGGCGCAATCGTGTCATCTCCGCCGAGCTCACCACCCGCCTGCAGCGGCTACGCGAACTGCGACGGCTGCTGGTGCACGAATACGCCACCGCCACAGCCGAGCAGATCCACGAGTCAGCCCGGATCATCGTCGCCGACTTCCCAACCTTCTACAACGCCTACGGCGAGTGGATCAAGCGAGGCTTCGCGCAGGAGGACCAGGAGTCGTCCGGGCAGTAAGCCGACCCTTCCCGCTCTGACGCATAGAATCTTAGCCCTATCACGCAGCGACGCCTGAATTTATACGGGCCATGAAGAAGACAGCCATTTGGGGTCGCATCCGCGCGGCGCGACGCGGAATCGAGCGCCTGGGCGGAGCATCCGTGCTCCGCACGAGGGCCGTTTGCGACCGGGAGCCGCCCAACACGTGTCGAGGCCCCCGGCCGACATGAGTCCAACCCGGGGACCTCAGCCTCGAAGCTCCGGGTGATCGTCCGATGAAGCACCAGCATGACGTCCGCAAGAAGACTTGCAGCCGCCGTGGCGACGCAGATCCTCGCGCGCCAGTTGCCAGCCGGCTTTGCCGGCCTCCCCAGCTCGCGGCCCGATCGGCCTGTCTTGACGCTGCGTGCCCACCGCCTGCCGGCCGTTCGACTCTGCCTGCTGTTCCTCGCCGCAGTGCTCTCGAGCGCGATCGTGCTTGCGCTCGCCGCGAGCGTTGACCCGTCGGGGGCCACCGCCGCTTCGCGGCCCACCACAGGTTTGCCCGTACCAGTCATTCAGTCGGCCTCCAGGCCGAAGCGGAGTCGCCGGAAGTCTCCGTCCGCGCGGCGGCGCGAGTGCGCCGCCGCGGCGCGCACGGAGAAAGCTCGCAAGGCTTGCGCAGTCTCGAAGGCGAAGGCGAAGGCAAAGAAGCCGACCGTATCGGCGGCGCCGTTCGAGCCGTCTCTGTCGCCGGCCTTGACATCCCCCAGCGTCCAGGAACCGGTTCAGGAACGGGTCAACGGAGAAGCCTCGCCCGCAGAGGCCCCAGAACCGACCGCCCCAGAAGGCAGTGGCTCCGCCCCAAAGCCGCCGGGGGGCTCGGGCTTGTCTCCGGTTGAAACGCCGGTTGAAACGCCTCCAATCGAAACGCCTCCGGTCGAAACCCCGTCGGTTGAAACGCCTCCGGTCGAAACCTCGCCGGTTGAAACGCCTCCGGTTGAAACGCCTCCGGTTGAAACGCCTCTGGTTGGGCCTCCCGTCGAAACGTTCCCCGATGAAAACCCTCTGGCTGGGTCCCCCGTCGAAGCTCCTCTCGTTGAAACGTCTTCGGCTGGTAAGTCGTCGACTCAGACGACGCTTGCTTCCTCCACAAACCCCTCGACGGTTGGGCAGTCTGTGACTTTTACGGCGACGGTGAGCTCTGCGGTGGCGACGGGGACTGTTAAATTCCGGCAGGCCGGGGTGGTGATTGCTGGGTGCTCCGCGCAGCCCGTCAGCTCCGGCACCGCGAGGTGCACCGTGGCCGATCTCGGCGTCGGCTGGCCTTGGATCACCGCCGTTTACTCCGGCGATAGCAGTTATGCTGCCTCGACGTCGCCTGGTTTGACTCAGACGGTTAGCAAGAAAGTAAGCACGACGACGGTGTCGTCTTCGTTGGATCCCTCGACGGTTGGGCAGTCCGTGACTTATACGGCGACGATTAGTAGTTCGGTGGCGACGGGGACTGTTGAATTCCGGCAGTCTGGGGTGGTGATCGCTGGATGCTCCGCGCAGCCCGTCAGCTCCGGCACCGCGACATGCACCGCTACCAATCTCGGCGTTGGCGGCCACTGGATTACGGCCGTTTACTCCGGCAATAGCAACTACATTACCTCGACATCTCCTGGCTTTACCCAGGCGATCGAGAAGAAAGCCACTACGACGATCCTGTCGTCTTCGTTGGATCCTTCGGTGGTGGGCGAAGCGGTGACTTATACGGCTACACTCAATACTACGGCGGCGACGGGGACTGTTGAATTCCGGCAAGCTGGCGTGGTGATTGCTGGGTGCTCCGCGCAGCCCGTCAGCTCCGGCACCGCGAGGTGCACCGTGGCCGATCTCGGTGTCGGCTGGCCTTGGATCACCGCCGTTTACTCCGGCGATAGCAGTTATGCTGCCTCGACGTCGCCTGGTTTGACTCAGACGGTTAGCAAGAAAGTAAGCACGACGACGGTGTCGTCTTCGTTGGATCCCTCGACGGTTGGGCAGTCCGTGACTTATACGGCGACGATTAGTAGTTCGGTGGCAACGGGGACTGTTGAATTCCAGCAGTCTGGGGTGGTGATCGCTGGATGCTCCGCGCAGCCCGTCAGCTCCGGCACCGCGACATGCACCGCTACCAATCTCGGCGTTGGCGGCCACTGGATTACGGCCGTTTACTCCGGCAATAGCAACTACATTACCTCGACATCTCCTGGCTTTACCCAGACGATCGAGAAGAAAGCCACTACGACGATCCTGTCGTCTTCGTTGGATCCTTCGACGGTCGGCGAAGCTGTGACTATTAGGGCGATGGTGAGCTCCGCCGCGGCGACGGGGACAGTTGAATTCGATGAAGCCGGTACGCCGATCGCGGGTTGTACTACGCAGCCAGTCGGCTCCGGCACCGCGACGTGTACCGTCGCGGGCTACCCCAGCTGGTCCTCGTATAAGATTACCGCTGCTTACAGCGGGGACAGCAGCTATCTGCCCTCGGTCTCGTCTGTGTTTACACAGATTGTTGAACCGCCGGCTGAGCCTACGGGTCCGTTCCGCTTCTTTTCGCCGTTGAGCTTCTGGAATGAAGCGCTGCCCGTCGATGCGCCGCTGGACTCGAACTCGGCTGTGATGGTTGGTGCTTTCGATGAAGAAGTCGAGGCGACGGAGGAGCAGGATAAAGAGACGCCTGGGATTCTCACGACCACGTGGTCTGTTCCGATCTACACAGTGCCCGCTGATCAGCCGACGGTCAAGGTTACGCTTGAAGATACTTCGCAGACATCCGCGCTTCAGGCGGCGTGGGGCGCGGTTCCGTTGCCGGCGGATGCCCAGCCGGCTGCCGGTACTGATAAACACCTCATCGTGTGGCAGCCGAGCACCGATAAACTGTGGGAGTTCTGGCATCTAGAAAAAACCGAAGAAGGCTGGCGAGCGGGGTGGGGGGGTGCAATCGAAAAAGCGTCGTCCAATTCAGGTGCCTACGGTCCCGAAGCCTGGCCTGGTGCCACACAGTGGTGGGGAGCGAGCGCGTCTTCGTTGTCGATCGCGGGTGGGTTGATCACGTTGGAAGATATCGAACGAGGTCAGATCAACCATGCTCTGGCGATCGGGATTCCAGATGTGCGTGCCGGGGTCTACGCTTCGCCCGCCCAGCGGACTGACGGCACTTCAACTAACCCGCTTTCGTTGCCTGAGGGGGCGCATTTGAGGCTTGACCCAAGCCTCAACCTAGCGGCACTGCATCTCCCGCGGTTGACGTTGATGATCGCTGAAGCGGCGAAGCGCTATGGGATCTTTGTCAGGGACGTAACCGGGAACGTATCTTTCTATGCGCAGGACCCGATCCCCACTGGGACTGAACCGTACACCGGCCCGCACGGCTACTTTGAAGGGCTGACCCCTGACCAGCTCCTTGCCTCCTTCCCTTGGAGTCACCTGCAGCTACTCAAGGCGGAACTACACAGCACCTCGTAAGCGCAGCATCTGTGTGCGCCTGTCACAGACCCTGCGGGGCGGGGCGCGACGGTCGACCCCCCCACATGAGATGATCCCGAACGGTGATCATCTCCCGCATCTTGTTCTATGGCCTCGCTCGGCGCGGTGATTCTAGTTGCTGCGCTGAGCGGGTGAGCCCAGCCTCGGCGATCACGTATTCGCCGTACTTCATGGGGCCGCCCGAAGCGGCGCCACTGAGCTGCAGACGGCCCGCTTCGACGCCGTCGCGGCGCCGGTGCCCGACTTTGGCCGAAGCCGGCGAAACCGAGCAGAACGCCTGCGATGGCGCTGTCGCGGCCCCGCTGCCCACCGGTCAGGTGCTGATCGCTGCGCGGCGCCCCTGTCCGACGTGCACGTGCTGATCGCCGTCGGCCAGAACACGGGCGAACCCCTGCAGAGCTCGGAGCTGCTCGATCCCGGCATGCAAGCCTTCACCGCGCTGCCCGAAGCGGGTGTCACCGAGCTCCATGCCGCTCGCGACGGGGCCGTGGTCGCTCCGCTGCCCGGCGGGCTCGTGCTGATCGCCGGCGGCTACAACGGCAGCGACTTACCCAGCGCGGAACTGGTCGAATCCTTTGGCGAGCTCCTCCTCTGCTCCCGAAGTGGACCCGACGGAGCTGCACGGCATCCACGCCGCCCTTGTGGCGGCGAGCTTGCCCGACGGAGCGGTGCTGATCGCTGGTGGCTATGACGGGAGCAGCTACCTGCGCAGCGCCGAACTGTTCTACCCGGCGCTGCCGGGACCCGAAGGGCCAACTGGACTCACGGGGCCAAGCGGGTCTACGGGCGCGATCGGCGCGGTAGATTCTTCAAGATGTGGGTCTCCGTCTCTCGATTCGCGCTCCTGATCGCGCTGTTGCTTGTTTGTGGCACGGCGGCAGGCTGCGGCGATGCTCGGTCCCTGGCGCTCGCAGCCAATGCCAAGCCTGGGAGCGCGGCGGATGGCGCCGGGTTGTCCGCTGGCAAGGGCCCGTTCCGTTTCTTCTCACCCAAGAGCTTCTGGAACAGGCCGATTCCGACCCATGCACGTATAGATCGCCGATCGGCCGCGATCATTGGTGTCTTTGATAAAGAAATCGCCACGACGACGGAAGTCAAAAAAGGCCCAACTATCCTCACCACTGCATGGTCTGTGCCGATCTACACGGTGCCCGCTGATCAGCCGACGGTCAAGGTCACGCTTGAGAGCGTCTCACCGTCGCATGTGCTTCAGTCGGCGTGGGATGCGGTTCCGTTGCCCGCGGATGCCCAGCCGGCTGCTGGCACCGATAAACACCTCGTGGTGTGGCAGCCGAGCACGGATCGGCTGTGGGAGTTCTGGCGATTGGAACAGGCGCCCACCGGCTGGCAGGCGGCGTGGGGAGGCGCGATGAGGAACGTTGCGACCAACCTCGGTGTTTATGGGCGGAAAGCGTGGCCGAGCGCTAGTCCTTATTGGGGCGCCTCGGCCTCCTCGTTGTCGATCGCGGGTGGGCTGATCACGTTGGAAGATCTCGAACGGGGTCAGATCAACCACGCTCTCGCGATCGGGATTCCCGATGTGCGTGCCGGGGTCTATGCCTCGCCCGCCCATCGGACCGACGGGACTTCAACCAACCCGTTGTCGTTGCCGGAGGGTGCTCATCTACGGCTGGAACCCGGTCTCGATCTTGCGGCGCTGCATCTTCCACCGTTGACGTTGATGATCGCCGAAGCGGCGCAGCGCTACGGAATCTTTGTCAGGGATGGAACCGGGAACGTGGCGTTCTACGCTCAGGACCCGATCACAACCGGCACAGAACCATACACCGGCCCAGGCGGCTACTTCGAAGGAATGACCCCGGGGCCGCTCCTCGCATCCTTCCCGTGGAGCCATCTGCAGCTGCTCAGGATGGAACTGCACAGCACCCCCTGAGAGCGTGTGCGCGGTGTCAGAAGCCGGTCGATCGACTACCATGCCGCGCTGAACTCGATGTCCAGCTCCCAAGCCGAACGGCGGCTGATTCTGCTCAGCGCCGGCACCGCCGCATACCGACAGGGCATGCGCGAGGAGGCCGGGCGGCTGCTGGGAGAGGTGGACTGGTCGCTGCTCGCCGAGACGCTGCGTTTGCGCAGGCTGCTGCCTGCTTTGGGTCCGCGTATCCTCGAGCTAGCGGAGGGACGCGAGAGTGACGATTTTGCCGCAGCGGTAGAGCAGGCGATAACGGTCGGGCGCCGGCACGGAGCCTTCCTACAGCTCGTATCCCAACGAGCGATGGCTGCGCTCGCCGACGCGGGGATTCGCTCTGCTGCATTGAAGGGCCCGTTGCTCGGCGAGGCAATCTACGGCGATCCCGGCCGGCGTCTCTCCAGCGACATCGATCTGCTCGTGGCGACGGAGCAGCTGCGCGCGGCAGCGGACGTGGTGCGACAGCTGGGTTACGCGGCCCCGACCGATTACGTTCAAGACTCCGGACTGCCCCTGCTGCACTTCACGCTTGTCCACGAGCAGCGCGAGCTGCCGCCCGTCGAGCTCCACTGGCGCGTCCACTGGTATGAGCGGGACTTTGCGTGCGAGCGGCTCCTGCCGCCTACTTGTGACCAGCGGGATGGGTGGCGCCCGGCGCTCGTCGACGAGCTTGCCGCTCTCCTGCTGTTCTATGCCAGAGATGGCTTTGTCGACCTGCGCCTCGCCAGCGACTTGAGCGCCTGGTGGGACATCTTTGGCGCCGGCTTGCCCCCCGGTGCGCTCAATGAGCTGCTGAGCGTCTATCCTGCGCTCGCGCGTGTCATTCCGGCTGCGGTCGAGGCAGCCGAGAATACGGTGGGCTTGCCGGCGGCGCAAATCATCGGACACATGCCCAAGCTCGATCTTCGCGCGCGCATGGCTGTGCGACTCGCCAACCCAAACCCGCATGCCAGTCAGTCGCAGCTCTATGCGGAGATAGGGTTGATCGACGGACTGCTGATGCCCCGAGGGGGACTCAGGGCGTTTATAAGACGCCAGGTGATACTCCCGCCGGAGGTCTTGGACGAGCTCGACCGACGGGCGCCAAAGCGCCGGGCGAGGTCGTCGCTGGGTCGCGGCGCCGGCATGCTGGGCCGGTATGGGCTGGCAGCGGCTCGTCTGGTACGTACTCCCGAAATGCTGCCCTAGGCTATGGGACGATGAAGAGCCACGCGCCGACGACATCCGCGTATCATTTTGGGCCGAGTATCGATTACGTCGGAGGAATGGCCTCCGTCATCGCGATGCTGGTCACGCAGCAGATTGGTGCCGAGAGGGTCATTGGGGTGTCCACGTGGGTACCTGGATCGCACGTCAGATCCGGTTTGCTTGCCGCGCGGGCCGTGGCCCTTGTGCTCCGCCTTCCTCGTCGCACCGCCGTCCACGTGCACATGTCGGAGGGGGGGTCATTCGTGCGCGAGGCCGTGATCCTGGCAGCCGCGAAGTGTCGGCGCCTGCCGCTCGTCGTCACGATCCACGGCCCCGGCTTCGCCGAGTTCAGTAAGCGCCGACCACATTTAGTTGGAGCCGTGCTGCGCATGGCCAGTGCGATCACGGTTCTCAGCGACTTGGATCTCGCCGCAGTCCGACGCGTGGCTCCAAGTGCCCATGTGGAGATCCTCCCGAACCCTATGCCGCTCGACTCGCTCGCAGATCCAGTCGCAGATACCTCCGAGGTGGTCCTCTTCGCCGGCGAAGTGGGCCTACGGAAGGGGGCTGATGTGTTGCAGCAGGCGTGGGAGGTGGTTGCCTATCATCGCCCGGTTGCCAAGTGCATCGTCGTGGGGCCGGCCACCGAGCTTCGCCTTCCAGACACGGAGCGATTTGAGGTTCGCGGCCCGGTTGATTTGAGCCAAGTCAAGCAACTCATCCGAGAAGCCCGTGTGATCGCGCTTCCCTCCCGCGGCGAGGCGCTGCCCATGATCCTGACGGAGGCGATGGCAGCAGGGAGGCCGTTTGTGAGCACTCCGACCGGCGGCATCGCCTCTCTGTCCGACGGCGGTCTCATCGTTCCCGTCGAAGATCACGGGGCGCTCGCAGATGCCTTGATCGCCCTGCTCACTGATCCTGAACGTGCCCAGGCGCTCGGATCCGCTGGGCGGGCCCTCTGCCGGAATAGGATGAGCCCAGAAGCGGTTGGCGCCCGCCTCAGACAGCTGTATAACCGCTGAGGCCCCGAGAACACGGAGACCATCCTCGCAAGATCTCGCATTCCATGAAAAGAACGCGGTCGTCGATCCGTTTGTAGCCCATTCGCAGTGCTATCAAGCGTCTAGGCATGGGGGTCCAATGAGTAGTGGTGTGGTCTTAATCGCAGGCGGTGGAGGCTTTATCGGGGGTCATCTTGTCGCCAACCTGCTGAACGAGGGCCACCGAGTCCGATCGGTGGATCTCAAGCCGCTCGACGAGTGGTACCAGGTCCATGAGGGCGCGGAGAACGTGGTCGCGGATCTCCGTCTGAAGGAGGCATGCACGAAAGTACTTGCCGGGACCGACGATGTCTACAACCTAGCTGCGGACATGGGCGGGATGGGCTTCATCGAGAACAACAAGGCGCTGTGCATGCTCTCGGTCTTGATCAACACGCACATGCTGCAAGCCGCACAAGCGCACGATGTGCAGCGGTTCTTCTACTCGTCCTCGGCATGCGTCTACGCGGCCGACAAGCAGACCGAAGCGGACAACCCGGGCCTGAAGGAGAGCGACGCCTACCCCGCTCTGCCGGAGGACGGCTACGGCTGGGAGAAGCTCTTTAGTGAGCGGATGTGTCGTCACTTTCGCGAGGATTTCGGGCTCTACACGCGCACGGCTCGATACCACAATGTCTACGGCCCCGAGGGCACGTGGAACGGAGGGCGGGAGAAGGCGCCGGCCGCGATCTCGCGCAAGGTCGCCGAAGCAAAGCTCTCGGGCAGCAACCAGATCGAGATTTGGGGAGATGGAGAGCAGACCCGCAGCTTCATGTACATCGATGACTGCGTCTACGGAACGAAGACGATCCTCGACTCGGATATCCTCGAACCGATCAATCTCGGCTCCAGCGAGATGGTAAGCATCAACCAACTCGTGGACATCGTCGAGGACATCGCCGGGGTCAAGCTGGAGCGCAATTACGACCTCTCTGCGCCAAAGGGGGTTCGGGGTCGTAACAGCGACAACACTATGATCCAGGAAAGGCTGGGCTGGGAGCCGAGTATCGCGCTACGCGAGGGACTCGAGAAGACCTACGCCTGGATCTTCGATCAGGCCTCCTCCGCGCTGAGTCCGTCGAGATAGTTAGCGCCTGCTCATGCAGCCTTGGAGCTTGCGGCACGGTGACGATCGAACACCTCGATGAGCGAGTCGTCGAACCGCTCGGCGAAGCCTGCCTGAGTGAAGTGTCTCTGAGCGTACTGATAAGCAGCGCGTCCTCGTGCTGTGATCTCTGCTGGCGATTGCAGGATCTCCGCCAGCTTACGCGGGAAGGAGTCGGGATCGGCGCTGTCGACCACCCAACCCGCGTCGGCCTGCTTCACGATCCGCGCAACCTCTCCGCTCGGGTTGACGGCCGCAAGGATCGGCAAACCATAGGCCATAAAGTTCATGATCTTCGAGGGAATATTGAACTCGGCGCCCTCGTGCTGTTGGCTGACAAAGGCGATCGTGGCGCCCTGAAGCTCCTCCTCCAAGCGATCGTCGTCCACGACGCCAGGCATCTCAACCCGATCGGAGCGGATCTCAGAGCGCGTGTCCTCTGCCGCCATGCCGTTGCCAGTGATCACGAATCGGATTGGCGTATCGGCGAGCGCATCGGAGCTCTCGAAAGCCGCCACAAGCGGCGTCAGACCCTGGGAATAGCCGATGTTGCCCATGCTCAACAGCCGAGGAGGCTCGGCGTGAGGCTCGAAAGAAGGCTCGCGTTGCGGGGTCCGCGTTGCGGGGTCGTAGATCAATTGGATCTTGGCCTCGGGTACACCCTTCTCGGTCAAGTTGAGCGTGAATGCCTGCGAGAGCACGACGATGCGATCGGCATGATGGTAAGCAGCCGACTCCAACCGTCTGGACGCACGGATAACGAGGCTGCTCTCGTCGACGATCCCGCTCGATGCCGCCCCGTCGGGAAGGATATCGTGCAGCCAAAGAACCCACGGCGTACGACGCACACGGGCGTTGACGATAGCCGGCAAAAGTGCCGGAAACGATGGCGACGCGGAGACAAGAACGTCGGGACGACGCAGTGCTGGAAGAGCGGCGAACTGCGCGCTCATGAACGAAAGCTCCTGTCTGTAGCGCTCGACCGCCGTGTTACGGCCGATCCAGAGCGGGAGGCGCAGCACGGGGATTCCGTCGCGCGTCTCCCGATACGGGAGCACCCTAGATCCCCATATCGGCTCCGGATAGTGAGGGTGCGCCGCTATGACTTCGACCTGGTGGCCACGATCGCGCAACCCCGCTGCCCAAGCCCTGCTCACGGGTCCAATGCCGGTTGGCTCAGGGTCGTAGTTGTAGCTCCAGAGCTGTATCCGCAAGGCTGTTCTTTCCACCGTGTAAATAATACAGATGACTTACTTCGTGCGGGTCGGCGTGTGGTAGAACCTAGCGAGCTGGGAAGGCCCAGAGGTTGGCGCATAAGGCAAGGGATGACATAGCGATGACAGGCAGTCCAACAACTGAGGATCCAAACAAGGCCGAGACGAGGTCACGTGTACCCGTCACCGTGATCTTCCCGGTCCTCAACGAGGAGGAGAACCTTCCAGCGTCGCTCGCCAGCGTTGCGTGGGCAGATGAGGTGATCGTTGTGGATTCGGGCTCCACCGACGATACATGCGCTATTGCCGCACAAGCAGGAGCTCGCGTTGTGGAGTTCGACTATCGTCCCGATGGGCCGAAGAAGAAGGGCTGGACCCTGAGAAACGTCGACTTCCGACACGAATGGGTCCTCTTTCTCGACGGTGACGAGCGAGTGACCCCATCGCTCCAGGCCGAAATCGAACAGGTCCTGCGAGATCCTCGCCATGATGGCTATTACCTTGATCGCGAGATGTTCTTTCGTGGACGCAAGCTCAGCTGCTACCGCCCGGATTGGAATCTACGACTGTTTCGGCATTTGCGGGCCTCGATAGAGGATCTTGGCCTTTATGGGCTCGCAGGCACTGGAGACAATGAGATCCATGAGCACTTCCTCCTCGACGGAGGTTCTGGCTTTTTGAAGGACCCGCTGCTGCACAATGATTATCGGGGTATCGGACACTGGATCGAACGGCACAACAAATACGCGACCTGGGAGGCTCATCTCTATCGACGGTGGCGCGGGCAGGCAGTCGACTTTCGGCCTGACTCACTAAAAGATCCGGTGGCCCGAAATAGAATGCTCCGGCGAGTATGGGTCCGGCTGCCGGCCCGGCCGGTATTGCGTATCTGCATCTGGCTGATCGGGAAGCGATCCTTCCGTGACGGATCTAACGGAGTTATCTATGCGTTTCTCATGGGTTGGTACGAGATGATCATCGGCCTCAAGCTGAAAGAGCTGGAGGCGGAAGATAAATGACTCGTTCACGGCTTTGTGTATTAGTCCTCCCAAATGACCGATGGCACCACGAGTACACCGCAGACGAGTGGTCCGATAAAGGGGCTACACTACGGCAGGATTCGGACCCATCACAGAGACCGTCAATCGCTCCTTGGACGATCTGCCCTCGTTAGCGCCAGCGACGAAAGGATCGATGCGCGCACCCCGATGCGCTTGACAGTCAATTGATGTAGCCACACGTTCCAAACAATTAGGCTGATAGTCGTAGCGCATGCGGCACCATCGAGCCCAAAAGCCTGTACTCCCGCATAACAAACGGCGACGTTAAACACTGCGACTATGCCATACACCCTCGCCATATCGTTCTGGTGTCCTGTCATGCTTAACAGATAGCCGACGGCACCACACCCAGCATTTACCAACTGCCCAACCAGCAAAATCAGGAGAGCACCCTGTGCGAGGATGAAATCGGGTCCAAACAGGCTTAGCACATAAGGCGCAAGCAAGGCGAGCACCACGGCGACTATCAGCGTCGGCCAGAATACCCACTGGGCAGACACAGTCGCGAGTCGTTGCAATCCCTCTTGGTTCCCCTTCGCCCAAAGTTGAGAGAATAGCGGTGCCGCGACTGCACCAAATGCAACAAGCAGATAACCGACCAGTGCGGCGGTTTTTGAGGCCGCCGAGTATAGGCCAGCATATCGTACTCCACGAACGGAACCTACGAGGAGAATATCCGTTTGGCCTAGTACGATCTGAAAGCCGGCCACCAAAAAAAGTGGCGCTGATACTCGCAACCAATTGCGTGTCTCATAGACCGCAGAGTGTGGCCTATCGCCGCGTCTAACGACCTCTTGGACAAGCCTCGATTGTAGAAGCGCCACTAGCACGAATGCCCCGAGGGTTATCGAGAGGCCCGTGCTTGCAGTTAGCTGCCTTGACGCAAGCCAGACAGCTCCTGCAGCGAGGATCGTGAGGAGGGGACGTATGACGAGAGAAGGTGCAAATGCCCCTATGACTCTTCCTCCCGCTCGTATGATCGCTACATCAAGGTTAATCAGTGCTCCAACTGGAACAAGCCAGACCGCAAACACCACGGCGGTGGTAGTTTTACTTGGAGTCAACGCGAGCGCTATGATTGTCCCGATAACTGCAACAGCAAGACTAGTCCCAAGCGTTACGCGCCGGCTCAGATGCACCAACCCACGCAAGCGATCATTATCACCAAATGTAAGATATTCGGGAATAAATCTCAGAACAGACATCGGAAATCCAAGACCAGCAAGGAGCGCAAAAATAGTTGACCACGCGATCAGGTATGCATAGGTACCGAACTGTGAAAGTCCCATCCAGCGCGCAAAGGCCACCTGCGATAGATACCCAAGGCCAGCACCGAGACTCTGAATAACGAGAGCAAACACCGCTCCACGTGCCAGACGCACCAAGAATTGCCGACTTAAGCTCGACTCGTCAAGTACGCGAGGCTCAAGCTCCGTAAGTGATGCGGCTTTGTTAGGTGCGGCCTCAAGCACTGCTTCGAATGGGGTAGCCATACCTGGCTAACAGCGGCCATGTGATCGCAGTAACCGACCGGCGATCACGTAGAGGCATTGCATCGCGCCACTCGTCGTCAAGTTCAATCTTGAGCGGGCCATGCTTGAATCGCATAGGGTTGCCGGACACGGTATGTGTACGATCTAGCACGACTTCCCTCCCTACGAAGCCCTTTGGCCTACCGCCAATCCAGTCGTAAGGCGCTAGGATCCTCGACAAGGCGGCATCGGGGTTCGCTACGAAGTCCTCATAGCGCAAGCGGCGATAGCTGGTGGCTGATTTCGCAAGGAACTCCGCGATAGTGTTATGCATTGTCCATTGCGTCGCACTCTTCCTAACCTGTGCTATCGGCATGTTCTCTGGGGTCCAGTGAATCTCGGGACGTCTGCGTGCTCGTGTCCATGAGAATGCTACTGCTCTTGGATCGCGAATGAGATGTACGACATGGAGTTCGATACTAGGTATTTGCGATAGTATCAGTCCATGTGCGGGATCTCCACTTGAGTCGACTATCACCCGATCGTGCGATACCTGCAATATTCTCCGGTATAGGCGCTCAAGTAGCTGCCTGTAGATCAATAGCGCCACCTGATGGGACGCCGGATTGTGTGATTGAACCAGCCAAGGCGCATACCGGATTTCATCGAGAGATCTCTGGAGGCGAATTGCGGTCGTCGTGTCGACTCGGGCTGCTTCGGTACCAAAGACCCCACGCGATACCTCTCTCCAGAAGGCACACTCCTTAAAAGGTGTTCCGCAGCCGCATAATTGATTCTCCCCAAACGATCGCTCCCATATGTAACGCAACTCGCCCGCAGAGAAGAAGCCATCGTGCATGCCTATCATACGATCCAGAAGCGTACTGCCACTTCGACCTGCGCATGCAATGAACAGCACCGGCATGTTACCTGTCGACTCGTTACGCGGCGTACTGCCGATCTTGCCTAGCAGCGTCATCATATGGTAAGTATCCAGGTCAAGGAGATCGGCCCAAAGGAACGGCCTACCGCGAAACGCTTCATATCGCTCTGGGAGTATGAGATGACGGGTTCATACGGCTGCCTGCGATGCCAAACACAAGGAGGAATGCCACGGCGAGAGGTGTCGCCGAGAGTGTATTTTCAGTGATAGAGTACAGTGCGAAAGCCACTCCAGCTGCCGCAAGGTCGGCTCGGACTACCAGCGGGGATCGTCGGATCTGTGAGACTATTGTCGTTGTAATGGTCATCAGTAAGATGAGACCCCCGATGATCCCCACCTCAAGCAGCATGCGGAGGTACTCGTTGTGCTGTGCCGTAAAACCCGGAGGGCTCCCGGGGATATTGCCAACAATGGGTCCTGCCCCGATGCCACGACCAAACGCGAGGCTTACCTTTGCTTGTTCATATGTAAAGGCCCACGATTGGAAACGTCCAGAGGCGACTTCGTGCTTGACGACGCCTTGCGCCGCATCATATGCGACCGCTTTTTCGTCGCGTTCCTGTAGTCCGGGTACAAAGAGGGCAGCACCAACAATGGCAACTGCGCCAGCCATCCCTAACTTGGCCATCCCAGCTGTGCTTTTTGTCGACAACTGGCGTCGTCCAAACCTGGCTAATGAAGGCAGTGCCACGATGCCTAGTGCAATAAATGCACCACGGGTGAGAGTGGCACCAAGGATAACCACATTGGCAAATCCAAGCCATCTAGCCCATCTCCACTGCTCTCGACGGTATAGGGCCAAGCATGCAATAACCGCACAGACACTAAAGGTACCAAGCCAAGCGACAATCGTGGCACCCTCAAGGCGTGGTGGTGACGTGTTCTTAAATAATGGGAAAAGCCCCATGGTCTGAAGGACGAGACCCATAAGTACGCTAACGATCGGCACCCAGACCAATATCTTGAGCAGGGGATGATCGCGACACCATTCCCAATCTATTGCAAATACAAGCCATCCAAGGGCCAACGACGCCAGGCTAGCCACTGTTTGCGAGGTAGTCAGACCAGGCAAGCGGCTGCCAAAGGCCTCGGAGAGTATCGTGACCACCGCGTATGCGACAAGCGGCGCACACTTCCTAGGAGCAACCCCACGTTTAAATAGAAGAGGGAGAAAGCAAGCGTAGAGGATTAGCTTATACGCTTCCGGGTTAGTTACAAACACGGAGGTATCCCCAAAGACTTTTGCAGGTTCGATAGCGAGAAGAACTAGTCCTGTAGCAAATAGAAGCGCTGGTCTAGTCAGCGCGATAGCCATGCCGGTACAAACGACCAGTAATGCGACGGCGTCGGTGGGCGATTTCGTAACAATCGCACCGATAGCTACAGAAGCTGCGGCTGCACATGCTAGGAGCAGGGAGTCGGTCGATATAAAACTCCTGAGCCTCATATATGTATCTGAGTGCATCGAGTTTGCGTGCGAGCGATCAGGAAATCCGCGAGCCTGGAAGCGAGTCCATGCCAAGGGGGGACCTCGACTTGTGCGTTACGGTACTTGCCGAGAGGCCCCGTCGAGTGCATGGCTGGACTCGCGGTAGTCCGGCGACGGCCAGCTTGTAGTCCTCCCTGCGGCCAACATGAGTGCTGGCCTCGTACGGGGCCAGCCGATCGACGGTGGGAGTCTGCTCATGAGTAGACAAGGTCGGATAGTGTACAGCGCTTTTGTGCCGTAGACTTCTTATGCAGTGCCCCGAAAGTTTCCAGGCGCATGGGCAGTTTGTAGGAGCAGACCGGTCGCGATCTGAGAAAATAGGTCTACGTGCAACAGGATTCCGAAGGATTAAATTTTGAGCGATCTCTCGGCGCCCTGCGTCGGCGTGCGCCTTTGATCCTGCTTTGCTTCGTTCTCGCCGCGGGAGCGGCCTATGGCTTCTCCAGACGCGAGACTAAGAAGTACACGGCGACCGCGTCGCTTGCCTTCAACAATAACTCGCTAAGCCAGCAGATTGCTGGGCTATCGCCCGGCAGCAGCAACAACTTGCTGGTTCAGCAGGCCAGCAACATCGAACTCGTCAGGGGGGGGGACACTGCGGCGAAGACCGCGAATCTGCTCGGTGGTGGTCTGACCGATGTAAAGGTCGCTAGCAGCCTGGGCGTAGCGGGGGTAGGAGAATCGAGCATCGTTGATGTCTCGGCCACCACGACCTCCCCGACGCTGGCGGCGAGCATTGCGAACACGTATGTCCGGCAGTTCGTGAAGGGGCAGCAGCGCGCTAATCGTCGGTACTTCAGGTCTGCGCTGGCGCTTGTGCACAAGCAGCTGGCGGAACTCTCCCAGGCGCAGAGGCTCGGTGCGGACGGAGTAGAGCTCCAGGACCGTGCCCAGACGCTGGCCCTCCTCGCGGGGCTGAATTACGACAGTGTTCAGGTCACTCAAGAAGCGTTGCCGCCTGCCAGCCCGTCCTCCCCGAAGACGTCGAGGAACACGCTTCTTGGTGGGACGCTGGGCTTGTTCATAGGCCTCGGTCTCGCCTTTGTGCTCGAGCGACTCGACCGCCGGATCAAGGGACCGGAGGATATCGAGGAGATCTATCACCTGCCCATGCTCGGCGTCGTTCCCGAGAGCAGCGCGCTTTCGGGATCCAGGCGGCGCGATGCGAGCAAGCGGGCGATCCTGCCGCCCGCCGAGGCCGAGGCGTTCAGCCTGATTCGCGCCCATCTGCGCTTCTTCAATGTCGATCGCGACCTGCGCACGATCATCGTCGCATCGGCCGCTCCGGGCGACGGCAAGACCACGATCGCTCGCCATCTGGCCGAGGCGGCGGCGAGACAAGGTTCGCGGGTACTGCTCCTAGAGGCGGATCTGCGCCATCCGACACTAACTCAGCAGCTCGACATCCAGCCAGGACCAGGTCTTGCCGATTTGTTGATCGACTCCGTCTCGATGGATGGTGCGATTCAGTCACTCAGCTTGGAGGCGCCGCCCGGCGAGGGGATCACGGGGCGGACCCTGGACGTGCTGGCAGCCGGTGCTGTGCTGCCTCCCAACCCGGGCGAGTTGCTTGAGAGCCGCGCGTTGGAGGCGGTGCTGGAGCGGGCGAAGTCGACATACGACTTCATTGTGATTGATACACCACCGCTCGCCGTTGTCTCGGATGCGTTCCCGCTGCTGACCAAGGTCGACGGCGTCGTGATTGTAGGCTGGGTCGGGCACAGCCGACGTGATGCCGCTGAGCGACTCCACCAAGTCCTCGCCAGCAGCGGTGCGCCGTTGCTGGGGGTCGTCGCCAACGGCTCGAAGTTGGCCGCCCCCGACTCCTATATCTACTCCAGGAACGACAAGGCGCCCCCCGCGGTCGTATCGACCAACGGTGCCGGCCCGTCCGATCGCGTTCCCACTGCGAGGGCCTGAATCTCGCTCGACTCGATGTCGACGGATCGTGCTTGTCATGCCTCGTGCGTGCTCGAGGCGCGCAGAAAGCCACACCGCTGAATCCCCGCAACGAGCTCGCCACGGACGCCGAGCGGCGCTATCTGGTCGCGATCTCGGACCCGGTGACGGCCCGCACAAGACCGCGATGCGGCACGGTCTCAGCCGGTTACAGCAACATGGGCGGAGCCTCGGTTGGTCTGTGAAGAGCTGATCCGCAACGAGCCGATCTGGAGCACGGCGAGGCCTGATCGACTTCGCCGTCCCCCGTTTCGCTCAATACCTCCGGCGACCCACTCCCGGTGACGCGCTGTATCGCACATTATTTAACGAAAGTCGATAAAAGGCATAGAGGAGCTGACCCGACCCCGTGAGATGGGTCGGGTCTGTGAGAGCTTCGAGGACCTTGTTGAATGGGTCAGAGGAGCGAGTACATGAAGAGGCGACGTCATACGCCGGAGCAGATTGTCCGCAAGTTGTGGGAGGCCGGCCCGATGAGCGGGGGTCCAGTCATATCACCTACCCTCCCGATGCGCCCTTCTTGGCGCATCATGCGCCATTTTTGGCGCATAGCATTGGTGGCACGCCGCCTGTGACACCATCGTCTCAGTCGTAGGGCCCGACGCCCGCGATGTAGCGGCGCAGCAGGGGGCTGGTGAAGCGCCAGTCGGCGCGTTCGCGGCTCTCGATGATGGCGGCGTCGCGCAGCGCCTCCAGCGCCCGGCGCACCGCGCCGCGGGGGAGCTGGGGGTAGACGGGCTCACCGCGCGCCACGCGCTCGGCGACGACGAGGCCGAGCTTGTGCAGCCTGCGGATCCGCTCGACCGTCTGTTCGTGGCTGGCCCGCTCGGCCCGCAACGCGGCGAGCAGGCCCTGCTCGACGATCGTCAGGTCCACCTCGCGGACGTCCAGTTCGACCGTGGTGAGGTGGCTCTTCTGGGCGATCAGCATGGTCGTGCGGGGGTGCCCCTCGCCGTACTCGATGATCCGCCCCAACGCCTCGGGGCCGACCGCGCACGCGTCGGCCGCGAAGCGCTCGGCCAGGCCCTCCAACCATGCGCTGCGGTCGATCGGGCGCAGGTCGTAGAAGCCGCCGAACTGGTGCAGCGCCCGGTGGGTGGGGGTGAAGAGGTCGCGCATCATGTGCTCGAGGCTGCCCGCAAACAGGTAGCTGACGCCGCCGGCCCGCTGGAAGATGGCGCGCATGCGCTTGGTGAGACGGTCCGGGTCGCCGTAGGGGCTCTGGGGCCCCGCAACCTCCTGGAACTCGTCGAAGAACACCACCACCTCCTTCCCGTCGGCCGTCGCGATCCGGCCGGGGAGGGCGAGGGCGTAGTCGAGGTAGCGGTCGGGATCGCGTGCTGCCAGGCCCGGGGCAAAGGCGATCTCGAGCTCCTCCCCGAGCTGGGCCTTCGACTTCAGCACCGCGGATGTGTGCAGCGCGTCGGCCACCAGCCGACCCGCGCGGCGGGTCTGGTGCAGCACCCGCCGCAGCGGCGAGCGATTGGCGATCGTGGCGGTGACCAGCGCCTCGGCGAGCTCGGCCGCGGTGGCGATCCGGAAGAGATCGACGGCGACGGTGTAGAGGCCCTGTTGCGAGAGCTGGCCGAGGACGGCATCGCACACGCTGGTCTTGCCGGTTCGCCGCGGTCCCGCGAGCACGACGCTTGCGCCGCCGGCCAGGGTGGTGGCGATCTCGCGCACGTCGAGCTCCCGCCCGATCATCTGGCTGGCCGGGATCGGCTGGTCGGTGGGGAAGAGGTCGCTGCTGCGTTGCCTTGCCACTCCTCCATTATATGCGCCCATCTCGGCGCATCATACGCCAGATTTGGCGTTTCTGCCTAAGACGGGTGGACCGCATTCGCTCAGCGAGCCCTATCCGGCATTTATTGGCTCGATACCTCCGAGCGACCCAAGACCACTCGCGGGGATCTGCTGTATCGCACTTTATTGACGACAGTCAATAAAGCAAGCGGCTGCCCGTGCGGGAACCCCATATGTCCTCCCGGCGGGGCGAGCGTAAAGCGAATCCAACGTTCGTCCGATAGGTGAGCTGAACTGGGGGGTAGAAGTGTCGTAAAGGGCATGGACCTCCACCTCACCTGATCCCAATGCTGATGCTCTTCCTAATCCTGCTGGCGCTCGTGTGGCTCTCAGTGAGCGTCGTGGTGGTGGCCGCCTGCCGGATGGCCGCCCGCAGCGACGGCGAACTCGGGGACGAGGTTCAGAGTCCCCGCCGGCCGAGCACGTGGGGGACGGTGCGCAGCAGGATCTTGATGTCGCCCCACAGCGACCAGTTGGCGACGTACAGGTAGTCCATCGCCCCCATCTCGTTGAGCGGCACGCGCGCCGGGCCGAGGATCTGCCAGGGGCCGGTCATCCCCGGCATCAGCTCCAGCCGCCTGCGATACCAGCCCTCCACGTGACGGTCCTCGTCGATCACCAGCGGACGCGGGCCGACGAGGCTCATCTCGCCGCGGATGATGTTCAGCAGCTGCGGCAGCTCGTCGAGGGCGCTCTTGCGCAGCAGCTTGCCCACACGCGTCACGCGGGGGTCGTCGGCGATCTTGAAGAGCCCCGCCTGCGCCTCGTTGCGGTCGCGAAGCGAGTCCTTCATCTCGTCGGCGCCCACGATCATCGTGCGGAACTTCAACAGGTCGAAATGCTTGCCGTGGCGCCCGACGCGCTGCTGACGGAAGAACACCGGGCCACGGCTGTCGAGCTTGATCGCGACGGCGATCACGACGAACAGCGGCGCCACCGCCAGCAGCCCCAGCGAGGCGCCGAGGAGGTCGAAGGCGCGCTTGACGACCCCCGAGGAACGCGACATCTCGAAGCGTCTGACGCCCATCAGCGTGACGCCGTGGAGGTCGTCGAACTCGACCGAGGAGCCCACCACCTCCAGCAGGCGCGGCAGCACGCTGACCCGCACGCCCACCGCCTTCAGCGTGCGCACCAGATCGAGCATCTCGCCCCCATCAGCGCTGGTGGGCGCGACGATCGCGCGGTGCACGTTCAGCGTGCGCGCCAGATCGCGGATCTCCGAGAGCCGCTGCACCGAGAAGGTGTTCGTCGACCACGTCCCCACCTCGTCGAGGTCGAGGTGCCCGACCAATTCGGCCTTGACGCCGCCGTGCCCCACGAGCTTCGAGCGGATCGTCCGCGCCGCGGCCTGGTCGCCGATGAACAGGCACCGTTCGGCCGGCAACGCCCGCAAGGCGAGAGTGCGGGCGCTCGCCCGGGCGAGCACCAGCAGCAGGATCAGCACCAGCCACAGCAGTAGCGCCTCGCGGCGGCTGAGCAGGTCGCCGTTGATCACGAAGCCCCCGGCCAGCCAGGCCACAAGGGCGCCGAGTGTGGCCACTTGGAAGAGCTTCGGCGCCTCGTCGAGCGTGGTCTTGTGCAGCAGCACGTCGTCGCGGTCGTACAGCCCCATCACCTTGGCGCCCAGCAGCAGCGTCAACAGCCCGCATACGCTCACCCAAGTGAGCTGCAGAGCCTTTCCGGAGATTGCCGCCAGCACCACGAAGGCGCCGACGATCGCCACCACGTCCGCGGCCAGCAGCGCGCGGCGGAACAGCGATTCGCGCGAGAGGTTCTCGAGTAGCCCCCGCTCCTCGGCGGGCCGGGGGTCGCGGGCGCCGGTGATGCGTATGCGTCTGCGATCGAGCGCGGTGAAGCCAGCCGGATCGGGAGGCGCCTGCGCACTTGGTATTGCCTCTGGAAATGTCATCTCTGCCTCGCTGCCGACGCCCCCGCTCATAATCAAGTCGCCTCCCTGGCGCTCTCGTTGTCCTGCTGCTAGCCGGTCTCTGCCTCTAGCGGTTGTCCTCCCAGCGCGAGGATTCCCATGCCGAATCCCCGCTCAGAGTCAAGAATCAGGTTGACCGCCTCGTTGCGCGAGCGCACCCCCAGCTTCCCAAATGCCGAGGAGAGATGGCTCTTGACAGTGCTCTCCGCCAGGAACAGGCGCTCGGCGATCTGGCTGTTCATGTAGCCCATCACCACCAGGCCCAAAATCTGCTTCTCCCGCGCGGAGAGCGCCGGCGGAGCGATCTGGCGCCATTGCTGTCGGGGCACGCAGATCTGACCCACGCGCACGGCGTGCAGGCAGGGGCCGAGAGTACCCGCCATCTCTCGCTCGAGCACCACGCCGGCCGCACCGGCGCTCAGTACCGCGCGAACCTCCCAGCGCTGTATCTCCGGGCAGATCAGCACCACCAGGGCATGCTCCAGGCCGTGCTGCACCTGCTCCACTTGCCGTGCCGCGTTGGCGCTCGCGTCATCGACCCACACCGCAACCAGCCTGCTATCGCGCTCGTCGTCGTGCTCGATCAGGTCCTCCACGTCCTGGAAGGCTGTGAGCTGCCAGCCCTGCTCCTCGAGCACCGCGCCGATGCGCTCGCGCGGCCCCTCCCCCGCGATCAGAGCGACCGCGGCACCGGCGTCGAGCGGATGGCTGTCGGTCGCCGGCGCTCCCATCGATTCTCTGGAGACGCGGGACCCGGACATGGCAGAGTAACGGTGCCAATGGGGCAGGACTTACGGCGTCTGGCCGCTTGCCAGAGTTCGACCAGCGAGGTTGGCATTTGGCCAGCTGGCCTCAGGGCGAGGGCGGCCGTCCTCAGGGTCAGGGTGGCCGTCTTCAGGGGACGAGGGCAGGCCGTCCTCGGGGCCAACAGGCCTGACCCAGGGCGCGACGAGGTGCCTCAGAGCTCGACCAACCGGCCGAGCGACCCATCGCCGGGCGAGAGGACGGGCTGACCGTCGCACTCGACCCAGGCGTGGGCGAGGAACTCCGGGGTGGCCCGTGCGCCGATCACGAGCTTTGAGGGGATCCCCCGCCGCGCCAGAAGCCGCGTGAGGACAAGTGAGCGCGCCAGGCAGCGCGTGTCGCCTGGCATCAGCTTCAGGGTGCGCGTGACGATCCATCCCAGCCGGCGAGCCTCTTCCAGCTGGGCTGCCGCCTGTGCCGGCGCTGTCCGCTGGGGTGGGGACTCCGCGCGCAGCGCCTCGAGCACCGAGGCGATCGGAGCGCGCCGCAGCTCCCTACGCGCCTGCCGGTAGGCCGCGACGATCTCCCAGACGAGACGCGCACGCTCCCGCGGGCTCCTCGGGCGCCTGGGCGTCAAGCCGCGGGCCTCGGCGCTGTGTGCGTCACGCGGGGATGTCGTTCAGTGTGAGGGCTCGCCATCGAGCCTGATCAAGCCGCGTGCGAGCAGGGCGTCGCAGAGCTCGCACATGTCCCGCTCGACGAGTGCCGGTGCCTGCCCGTACTCCTCGGCCACCGCGGCCGCCGCGTCGCCCACGCAGGCGGCCCGCTCCAGCGCCTCGAGCATGCTGCCGGCGGTGGGGTTAAGCCCGTGATAGCGCCCAGTCTGGAGGTTTAGCACCACGGTCTCCGAGGGGAGGCTGCGGTAGGCCACGTGATCGGGGACCGTGATCCTCGATGTCGGCCGCAGCGGGACGCCGGACTCTGTGGCGTGGGAGATGTTGGGCATTGTGCTGGCAGACATTATGGGGCTTCGCGGCCCGTTCCCGGCGGTCGCCCGCGGTGCTGGTCGAGGGGATCCCCGTACATGCCCCTATCAACTCCGGTGGTGTGGGGGTTCTTCCACGCGGGCGGTAGGAGCCGACACGCATTCGGCGAGCGTGCCACCATGCTCGCCAATCGCGAGCGACGCTTGCGCTCGCTTGCTCACATCTCTAGCGCAGGGGAGGTGGCTGGATGAAGTCGTTCATGGCCCTTTGGAGGGTGGCGTTGGCGGTCGGTGCGGCCGCCGGTTGTTTGCTTGTGAGCGCCGGCGGCGCATTTGCCGCCGGCGGGGTGAGTCTCTGTATACCGGAAGCGGAAAATGCAGCGACGGTGACGCCCACGAAAGGCGCCTGCCCGGCGAAATACAAGTTGACCGAACTCGGTGCGGAAGGCAAAGAAGGTAAAGAAGGGACGTTCGCCGGCCTTACTACGGCCGAGAAGGAAACGCTGCTGGCGGTGCTTCCCTATGTTAAATACGTCAAGGAAGGCATCGACAAAAAGCCGACGATCCAGTTCTCCGGCGCCAACGTGCAGGTCGTCTCGGGCGCCGCCAAAGAGAGCGAAATCGACGGCCTCGGCAACCTCGTGGTCGGCAAGGACGAAGAAGCAGGTACGCAGTCCGGCTCCAATAACCTCGTGGTGGGGACGTTCAAGCAGTCGTTTACGAGCTACGGCGGGCTGCTGGCCGGTGCGCGCAACACCGTGAGCGGCGTCGATGCCTCGGCGGACGGCGGCGAACACAACGTGGCCAGCGCCAGCGCTGCCTCGGTGGGCGGCGGCGAATACGACACCGCCAGCGGGGTGAGCTCGTCGGTGAGTGGTGGCTATGGCAACACGGCCAGCAACAAGCAGGCTGCGGTGAGTGGCGGCCAGCTCAACAAAGCCAGCGGCCTCGCAGGCACAGTGAGCGGCGGCCTCTACAACGATGCCTCCGGCACAACCAGCTGGGTGAGCGGCGGCGCTGAAAACATCGCGAGCGAAGACTTCGCCACGGTGAGTGGCGGCTTCCTCAATACGGCCAGTGGCTTTGGAGCCTCGGTGAGTGGCGGCGAGACGAACACCGCGCACGGCGAACTCTCCTCAGTGAGCGGCGGTGAGAAAAACACCGCGACCGGGAAGTATTCGTCGATCCTCGGCGGCAAAGGGCTCACGCTGGCCACCGAATTCGGAGAGGACTACTGACAGAGAGCGATACAAACGGCACTATATGCCGGTCTCCAGAGGGGAGACCGGCATATAGCCACATGACCTTCCACTCCGTGGGTTACGGAGTGGAGAAGGTCAGATCTTCTTTGGGCGTGTGGACCGGGAAGGACGCATCGGTCGATGCGCCGTTCGCCTGACCCGCTGTAAGTGTCGCGAGGTCCCCGTGATCCTCGATCCGGGGGGCCTCGTACTCCTTGGTGTCCTTCTCCATGATTTCCTTTCGTAGGGAGGACGGTGGTGAAGGGAAGGATACGAACACCGGCGCGGTCCACAAGACTAGAAAAAGTACCGGTACGAAAAAAGTACCGGTCCGGGCGTGAGCCCTTTTTTTTCTGGCGACGTGTGCGCAAACAAACCAAAAACGGGCTGAGGGGCCAGTTTGGGGTCGCTAGAGTGGCCTGATTTGGGTGGTCGTCTGGCCTGTTGGCTCGCCATACTCCGCTCGCCAGGATGCCCAAGCTCTGTCGGCGGCATCCCGATCGTTGATCGCGGGAGACCGGCTCTGCCATTAGAGCCAGCGTAGCGCCTCGCAGGACAGATGCGATCAAACTAGAAAACCCCTGCAAAGTTCGCCGCTTGCCGCTTGCGGACAGAATAGGATTGGAGCGATGGCCAAGGTCTCGACCCTCAACCGTCAGATGTACTCGAACGCAGAAGCTGCGCGCTTGCTTGACCTGCCCGCCGCCACGTTGCGCTGGTGGCTTGAGGGTGCGCGGCGCGGTGATGTGGACTACCCGCCGGTGATTCGACAGGAACGAACTGGCGCCGACGTGACGTGGGGCGAGTTCGTCGAGGCGGGACTCCTGCGCGGCTATCGACAGAAGAACGTCCCATTGCAGCGCATGCGGCCCTTCATCGCCGAGATGCGGGAGCGCACGGGGATGCCGTACCCGCTCGCGCATTGTCGGCCCCTTATCGATCATGCGGCGCGCAAGCTGGTCTACGAAATCCAGCACGAAGTGGATTTGCCGTCCTCGATGTATCTGGTTGAGTTCGAGGGTGGTCAGATGCAGCTTGCTCCAGTTGCGATGCAGTTCCTCGATCGCGTGGACTTCGATTCGGGCGGCGCCGCACAGCGATACTGGCCCGCAGGTAAGGAATCGCCCGTCGCCATTGATCCAGATGTTGCGTTCGGGATGCCCCAGATTCGTGGCATTCGTACGGAGTCTGTCGTTGAGTCCATCGACGCAGGCGAATCCAATGATGAGGCTGCACGGTCCTGGGGGCTCGCTCCCAGTGACATCGCTGCGGCGCTTGAATGGGAGCATCGCCAGAAGGCGGCGTAGACACTTTCTACATCGACGCGAGCGTGCCCCTCGCGGTGCGTGTGGCTATCGCGTCGGTGCGCAACGACGTGCTTTACGCCGGTGGCCCCGGCGCACCGGCTGAGACGACCGACGACGACGTTTGGCTGCCCATAGCAGGTGCGGCCGATTGGGTCGTTCATCGAGACAAGAGGATCAGGAAACGCCCCCGCGAGCGGAAGGCGCTGTTGGCGAGCGGCGTGCGAGCGTTCTGCATGACGAGTGCCGGGAACTACAATCGCTGGCAAACGCTGGTTCTGCTGGTCCAGCGTTGGGAGGGCATCGCACAGACCGCCTCCCAGAACGCTGGACCATATATCTATGCGGTCACCCAGGCGGGGCTTCGCCAGATGTTCGTGCCCGACGACTAACCAGCTTGTTGATAGGTCAGCCTTCGCCCGTGTATCTGCGCTCCAAGCGACCCCAAAACTGGCCCCTCAGCTAGCCCGTTTTTGGTTTGTCTGCGCACACATCGCCTTTTTTCTTCTCACATGGCGCGCGGGGCCGTTACCCGCTCGAGCAGCTCCAGCGGGTACCCCGGTCGCTCCAGTGACCGCAACCACACGTCGGCCAGGCCGGCATGCCACAGCCGGCTCGCGGCGCGGCCTCGGCGCAGGTTGGCATCGCCCTGCAGGAGCTCCTCCAGCGGCCGGCTGCGCACGAACGCCCGCACCGGCGCGTCGGCGCGGGCGGGACCCTCAGCGAGCAGAGCCCCGTCGGCGGCGAGCCCGGCCGGGAGCAGGTCGGTGAAGAAGCTCTTGGCGTGGCGGGTGCGCACCGCCTCGGGAATGTGGCCGAGCAGCCCGTCGCGCAGCAGCGCACGGTCGCGGGCCGGGTCGAACTGCAGCTCGGGCGGGTCGCTGAGCACCGTCTGCAACAGGTCGAGGTCGAACAGGAAGGGATGGCGGCGGTCGATCCGCTCGTCGCTTGACTCGCGGCGCAGCTGGCTGGACACGCCGAGCGTCTCACCATGATCCAGCAGCGCACCCGCCAGCGACCGCCACCACAGCGGACCGTCGAGCCGCGCGAGCCCCTCCCCCTCCTCTGCAAGCGCCGCGGCGTCGGTCGCCGCCAGCAGCGACCCCGGGGCGTCCGTGTCTCGCCCGCGCCGGCGCCGGCGCGTAACCGCGGCGGGGAGCAACGGGAGGACGCCATATTTGCGGATCGCGCGCAGGCGCAGGCGCGCGTCGGCGTCGGCCCCCACTTCGGGGATGCGCCGGGTGAGCCTCCAGGCCGCGAGCAGCCGCCCGCGGCGAAGCCGGTCGGCGAACAGGTAGGGCGCCCAGCCGAACAGCTCGTCGCCCCCCTCCCCGTCCAGCATCACATCCACGCCGAGCGCGCGGGCGCTCGCCATCAGCGGCTGCCACACAAACATGTTGGGGGTGACCGGCGGCAGGCTCCAGCGCTCGATGTGCCCGAGTGCCGGCGAGAGGATCGAGGCGCGGTCGTCGAAGGCGATCAGCTCGACGGGAAGGCCGGTGTAGTGCGCGGTCGCCTCGATCAGCTCGCGCTCGTCGGTGGCGGGGTGGTTGGGAAAGACCGCCGCGAACGCCACCGCCCCGCCTTGGGGTGCCCCCCGCGCCGCCAGCCCCGCCGCCACGCAGGCCGAGTCGAGCCCCCCGCTGAGCCGCACCGCGGGCCGCCCCGCGCCCTCGGCGGCGCGCGCCACTGCCGCGAATGCCGCATCGCGCAAGCGCCCGGCGAGCGCCTCCCGCGAGCCGGTGGCGAGGTTTTCGTAGCGTGGCCGCCAGTAGGGCTCGATCGCGACGGCGCCGGCGGAGAGCTCGACTCGGTGCCCCGGCGGGATGCGGCGGATGCCCTCGAACAGGGTGCGCCCCGGGGGCGTGGTGCCGCGCTCGATCCACCGTGCGAGTGCCAGCCGGTCCGGCGAGGGGATGCCAGGCAACAAATCCACCAGCGCGCGCTCGTGTTCGGCGAACAATGCCCCGTCGCCCACCCGGACGTAGACCAGCGGGCGCCCGCCGAGGTGGTCGCGGACGATCGTCGCGGTGGAGCGCTCGCGGTCGAACGCCACCACCACGAACGTTCCGCGCAGCAGGCGGCAGGCGTCGCATCCGACACTCGCGTAGGCGCGCGCGACCAGCGCCGGCGGGTCATGGTCGGGGGGCAGCCCAAAACGCTCGCACAGCTCGCGCGCGTTGGTGAGGCGCCCCGAGATCCAGCACTGCTGGTCTCCGTCGCTGGCACTCTCCGCGCCGATCACCGCCAGCGACCCCGCGCGCTCGATCCCCGTGCCGCCACGCGCGGCGGCACGCTCCATCAGCTCGACCGCCCGCTCTCCCCACCCCGCCGCGAACACGGTGCGCTCAGAGCTCCGGCAGCTGCTGGCTCACGGCGTCGGCGAGCTGCGTGGCGTTCACGCCGGGTTGGATGCGCAGGCGGTGGACGCAGCCCGTCGCCGCCAGCGCGGCGGCCAGGTCGAGGTGGCGCACCAGCCGCTCGGGGGTGCGCACGGAGAGGTTGAAGGTGCTGGCGAGCAGCGCAAACGGGTCGACCGCCGCGAGGCGCTCGACGGGGGGGCCGTGCACTGAGCGCTCCAGCAGGAACAGTCCACCGAACGGCGCCGGGGAGGCGCTCACGCGCGGGTGGTAGCGCGGCTTGTGGCGAAACGCGGCGGGGGGGCCGAGCACCGCGCGCTCCCGCTCGGATAGGCGATCGTGCTCGGCCGCCTGCAGGTACAGCATGGCCGCGCCGGGATGGGCGATCAGCGTGCCCTCGCGCGACTCAAGCGCGACCGTGTCGTCGCTCAGCAGCGTGGCGCCTCGGTGCAGCAGGGCGGCCGCCAGCGAGGACTTGCCCGCACCGGGCGCGCCCGCGAACAGCACCGCCTTGCCTCCCACCACCACGCCCGAGGCGTGCAGCACCTCCAGCCCGCGCAGGGTCGCCGCCAGCGGCAGCGCCTGGGCGGGGATCAGCGTGGCCCACTCCACGCTTCCCGGCGCGGGATCGCACAGCAGCTCCCCTCCGTCCGGCGCCACCAGGATGCGCCCGACACCCGGCGCGCGCAGCAGATAGCCGGCGGGGCGGGCGAGCTCGGCCGTGAGCAGCACAGCGTCCCCGTCGCGCAGCTCGCGCACCACCTCGGCGGTGGGGGCGGCCGGCTCCCAGCGCCGCTCGAGCTCCGGCGGGTCGAGTCGCACCCGCGTTGAGGGGAGGAGGGGGGAGGAGGGGGGCGGGGCTGTGGTCGCGGCGTCGACATCGTTGGGGCTTGCGTTGGCGGCGTCGAGGGCCGAGCCGCCGGGGATCTCTGCGATGCCTGGGATGCCGGGAATCTCGATGCCGGGATCGATCTCCAGCCGCAGGCCGAATGCGGCGCCGTGCAATGTTCGCTCTACCACCGAGCCGGCGGGCGCCTCAGGCGGAGTCGGCATCCACAATCTCGATCAGACCGCGATCGAGCAGGCCCTGGCAGAGTGCGATCAGATCGCTTTGGACCTGTTCCTCCTCGATCCCGTACTCCAGCGCCAGCTCAGGCACGACGGCGCCTGCCGTCGGTGACGCGTCGATCGCTTCGAGCATCCTGCCCGCGGTCGGGTTCAGCCCGTGGTACTGACCCGTGTTCAGGTTGAGCACGACGGTCTCCGCCACGAAGCTGCGGTGCACCACGTGCTGGGGCATGCGCACACGGGCGGTGAGGAGTTCGCTGGTGGAGAGGGAGGCCATGGGTATGAGTGGATGGACGATTTTCAGTACTCGGCAACGGTCCCGGTGCGCTGACCGTATCGGATCGCGGCTCGCAGGAGTACCAAGCCGGCCGGCAGCAGCACGATCGAGAAGACCACGAGCTTGAGCAGCTCCACCGCCGCGGGATGCGCCAGCGGCGCATCCACCAGCAGGTGGCGCAGCAGATCGGTGGCGGGGGTGAACGGCTGCACTTCGGACATCCATCGGATCGATTCGGGTAGCACCTTGACGGGGAAGTACAGCCCACCCACGATCGCGATGCCCGCGACGATGAACTGGGTCGCGCTGGCGGCCTGCTTGAAGGCCATCACGAGCGCGACCAGGAACAGCGCGAACGGCATGAACGCGATCACGCCGAGCAGCGCCACGGGGACCGCCAGGTACGCCGTGCCGGCGAGCGGCAGCCCAAAGAAGAGGCTTGCCATCGCCAGTGTGAGGATGCCGCTGACGAAGGCGTTGCACATCGGGAATAGCATCGTGCCGATGATGCCGCTGACCGGGCCGTGGGCGCTCACCAGGAAGCGCTCGATCGTGCCCGAGATCAATTCCTGGCGCACGTTGCCGGGCATCAGCCCCAGCGAGAGCGTAAGTATCTGGACGATCACCAAACCGACGATCACGAAGCCGAAGTAGCCGCCCGGCGAGGTGAAGGTCTTGGCGGTGAGCAGGCGGGAGATGTAATAGAAGACCGCGATCGTGAACAGCGGCCCGAGGAACTGCGACACCAGCTGCGTGCGGTAGCTGATGAACAGGATCGCGTCGCGGCGCATGATCCCCTGCATCGCTTCCAGCCACGGCCTCATTCGGCAGGCTCCAAGCGGCCGTCCAGCAGCGTATAGCTGGCGTCGCACGCGATCACCCGGTCCTCTCCCCGCGGAGAGCACCACAGCACGGTGGCGCCATCGCCGGCCGCCCGCTGGATCTGCGCGTTGAGCAACTCGTAGCCCTCGTCGTCGAGCGAGTTGCGCGGCTCATCCAGCAGCAGCACGCGTGGCTCGTGCAGGAACGCCATCGCCAGGCGGATGCGCTGGCGCTGGCCCATCGACATCCGGTCGACGCGCCGCTCGGCGAACTCCTCGAGACCGAACCGATGCAGGTTGAGTGCGACCAACTCGGGCCGCCGCGCGCGCGGGACGTACGCGAGGCGAGCCCAGTAGTCGAGCTGCTGGCGCACCCGCATGCGCGCCTGCACGCCGCGGTCGCCCGCCGAGAGGAAGCCGATCTGCCGCCGGTAGCGGCGCCCCTTCGAGCTGGGCGTGAGCTCGCCCATGCGCACGCTGCCTCGTTGCGGCAACAGGATGCCCGCGCCCAAGCGCAGCAGCGTCGTCTTGCCCACGCCGTTACGGCCCCCGATCCAAGTCACCTCGCCTGCGCGCAACGTCAGGCTGACGTCCTCCAGCACCGGTGGCTTCGGGCCCTTCCAGCGGTGGTGTAGGTGCTCGAGCTCGAGCAGCGGCGCCCCCGGCACGTGGGCATGTGCCTCACTGGGTGCGGTTGGGGCTGCGGAGGTGGAGCTCATGGGCAGATTGGCGCGCGAGCGCGCGGGCGGCGCGCGTGTTGGAGTGACCCTAACAACGGCTGAACGTGCCGCATACGTACGATCCGCAGGCGATGGTCGCTGGGCTCTCTCACGGTACCCCTGGAACCCCGATCAGCTCCGCCCGCAGCATGCCGGCTAGCGTGCCCGGCGTGACGCTCGGATCGGCGCTCAGCTCCCAGATCGGGACGTGCGCGGCGAGCGCGCCCGCCATTTCGAAGCGGGCGCGCTCGCGCTCAGGTACGCGCGGGAAGCGCAGCAGCGAGCCGATCAGTACGGCGAGTGGGTCGCGAACCGGGTGCAGCGACGTGGCCAAGCCCGAGTCACGGTTCAACACGACCAGCGCGCCCAGCGGGATCGCGTCCCGGTGTGCCGGAACGGCGACCCAGCGCTCCTCGCCGACGGACGCGATCGACTCTCCCGGCAACGGTGAGACGCTCGCCGGCACGGTCATCAGCGGCGCGCCCGGGTGGGCGAGCGGGGTGCCCTTGCCGCGGGACTCGAGCACGAGCACGTCGTCTGTCATCAGCGCCCACCGATCGCTCAGCAGCTCGTTCAGCAGCGTGCTCTTGCCACCGCCAGTCGTCGCTGCGATCGCGATTGCGCCACCCGGCGTGGCGATAGCGCCGGCGTGCAGGGCCTCGTAGCCACGCAGCAGCGCGACCGTGAACAGCGCCGAGTCGAGCACCACCCGCCACCACGACTGCTCGGCCGGGTCCGCCGGCGCGCATCGCAGGACACTGGCGTCGGCCGAGAGGTGGTGGATCGCGCGGGTCTCCGCGGAGGGGATGCCTCCCTGGGCGGAGAGCTCGCCATGCACGAAGCGGTGGTCTCCCGCCAGCCCCCGCTCGACGACGAATGGAGCACCGTCGATCGTCCCCTCCCAGCCGATCGCGGCCAGTCCTGACCAGTGCTCGGCGATCTCCGTCGCCGAGGTTGTTCGCAGGCGCAGGATCGGCTCGGCCGGTGGCGCGGCCGAAACCCATGCGCCGGGGGGCGGCATGTCGGCGAGCAGACTGAGGCCGAAGGCGCGCAGGCCCGAGCGCCTCGGTGCGGCGTCCGTTTGGGAGCTCCCGTCCTTGGTCACCCGCGTCACGCTTGCGGTGCGGTCGGGGTGTAGGGAGCGACGGTCGACTGGCCGATCGCGCGTCTGGTTGGCTGCATGGAAGGACTGTAACCCCCGGCCCGTTGGTGCACTATGTTCTCGTCCATACGCCTTCACTCAACCATTCGCCGGTCGCTCAAGCTTTCCCCCGCTGTGCTCCTCGCCGCCCTGGTCTGCGGTGCGAGCGCCACCGCCGCGGAATCCAACACGATCGAAGGGGTGTGGTCGTTCAAAGGCGGTTCCATCGCGATCTCGCCACTGCCCGACGGCAGTTTCCAAGGCGTCGTCGATACTGAAACGACGTTCGCCGAATGTCCCCACCCGGCTGGCCAGGTGGCGTGGACGGATATGAAGCAGCAGCCCGACGGCTCCTTCTGGGGGTACGACGCGTGGTTCGTCCGCGAAGGCCCCGGCGGGGAATGCAAGCAGGACCCGCATCTCGGGCCGACCGCCTGGCGGGTGCTCAGCGAACCGAGTGGCGCCCACTACTTGAAGGTCTGCTTCAGCCATCCGGAAACCTCCCAGCCGAAGATCGCTCCCGACGGCACGGTGAGCGAAGACACCTTCGGTTGCGTGGAATCGGCTCTGATCTCACCTCTGCCCACGGTCTCCGGGTCGGGCTCCGGCAGTGGCTCATCGGGCGGGATCACCTTCTCCAAGACGGTCACGCTGCCGCCGAGCAGCCAGTGCACGCTCCAGAAATCCCTCACGATCAAGCTGCACGATCCCAAGTACGACTCACTTGTCGAGGTGCTCGTCAAGCTCAACGGCAAGAAGGTCGCCGACGTCAAGGGCGTCAAGCGCATCAAAAAGGGCGTGACGCTTACGAGCCTGCCGACCAGCGGAACCTACAAGGTCAGCGTGGTGGCGACCACGATTCTCAAGCAGCACTTGACCGGGAGCAGCACCTACAAGAGCTGCACCAAAGGCTCGGGGAAGATCAAGCTCCACCGCCGGGGCAAGAAGCACCACGGCTGACGCCAAGCAGGTTCGATGCGCTTCTCGATGTTGACGTCTGGTGTCTGCCTATGGCGTCGGCCTCTTTTCACGCATAGCGGCAGTGCTACGTCAGATTGAACGTGAGGCCGTCGAGGAAGACCGAGTTGCCCGCCGTGATGGCTGCGGAGTTGCTGACGTGGCCGTTGGTTTCAATGGCGATTTCCCGGTTGCTGCTCTGCTGAATATGAACCTTGACGGGGGGTCGCAGGCCCGCGGGGAGCGTCATGAAAGTTTCCCCAGCTTTGAGTTCGTCGCCCGTTTTGACCGTGATGACGCCTCGGAGCCGCACGGTAGTCCCGCGTCCCTCTGTGCGGACGCGGACCGTTTGGTAGCTGGCGTTTTCTTCCACGACCGCCGCGAGCGATTCCGCGGCGGTCCATACGCCGGCGATGGCTTCCGCAGCGCGTTGAACGCCCACGAGCACCCATGTTCAGGGTGCCGTAGTCGGTGCGGGCGAAGGTGGCGATGTCGCCGGCGGCGAGCGTCAGTTTGCCTTCGGGGATGCTCAAGTTGCCGCCGGTTTCCAGCATCGTGTTTGCGATCGTCGCGCGAAAGCGCACCGTTTCCCCAGTCCCGTGCAGCCCCTGGAGCGTCTTGATCGTGTGCGCCGCGTCAGTGAGCACCACTTCCAGGGCGCTATAGATGTTGAGTGTGACGGCTGTGCCGGAGGCCAGCGAGACGCCCGTGGTCTGGGTAACCTGGATCGCCGCGCCCCGGTCGATCATTTCGACCTGCACCGATGCGCCGCCGCTGTTCACGACCCCCTGATCGACGGGGCCGACTGTGAAGTAGCGGCACTTACCCGTCGAGTTGGACTCGTATTTGGCGAAGTCACCCTTCCCTTCGCCGCCCTTTATCAAGGGGATGAACGGCTGGGCGCCTTCCGTGCCGTTTGCGGCGACGATCGAGGAGATTTCGATCGTCGTGCCCGAGACATTCGTGACCGTCACACCGGCGCCGATGCCGGGACCGACGATCGTGTTGCCGCCCGCCCATGCGCCCGTGGCTCCAGTGATCGTGTTAGACCCGACGGTCGCGGTGCCGGTGCCGTTCGCCGTGCCTTCGGACGCTGATTCAAGGTTGCGCGCGCCGCGCATGTTGACCGAGTAGCTGCTTTCCAGGGCGCGCAGCGTGCGGTGGCCGACCTCGAAGTCCACGGCGTAAAAGTCCACGAGCACCGCCTTTTCGGCGAGCACATGCAGGTCGGAGTTCTGGATCGTGCTGCCATCGAACTGGATAAACGCTGGATTCGTGCCTTCTCCGCTGCTGAGCAGCTTCACGCGAGTACCTGCCGCATAGCTCGCGCCCACCCCTGCATGGGTGAATGCCAGCGCGGCGGAGAGTTTCGGACAGTGCCCGAGATCACTCCGTTGACTGTCACCCGTTCGCTAAAGGCTCCCTCACCGAGCATGATTATGCTGCGGCTTCGATGCCGGTCGTCGAGCCAACCGTAATTTCGGTTTCGCCCGCTTTGGCTTCAGCCGTGAGAGTGGTTAGGGCTAGGAACTCGCGGCTAAGCTCGATAGATGTGCCCACACGTTCGGATTTAGCGGCATTGAATAGGCAGTCGGCGTCAAAGCTGAGCTTTTCAACCTGACCTGTGACAAGGAGGTCGCGCGTGGTAGTGGCGTTTTACCGTGTTTTCCGGGACCATGTGCAGTTGCGAAAGCTAATGTACTGATGCGGGCATTTGTAGTTGGCAGTGCCACCACGTAGCCACATCGCGCCGAAGCCCCCCCATGAAAGCGTATAGCCCGTCGCTCCGCTGAGGCCGAAGCTGCAATCCTCGAAACTGGAGTACCAGATCCCTGCGGCGCCTTCGTGTTCGACGGCGTGCCCGAGGAAGCACCCCTGATTGGCGTTGCCGTGCGGCTGAAAGAAGACGCCCTTCCAGTGGCCTTCGACGACCCCTGGGGCGATCGTGACCTGCGCTTCGTTGGCGGACCCCGATGCGGCCTTGAGTACCGTCTTGTTCGCGCCCCGCCCCTCATGGCTGATCGCGCGCAGCCATTCGTAGCCGTCCACGATGTACGTCTTGGCCGAGAGGCGCATCGTGCCGCCACCGAGGCCCTTGATCGCTTCCGCGCACGCCTGGAAAGCCGCTGTGTCGTTTGTCACGCCGTCGCCTTTGGCACCGTAATACCTCGGGGTCGTGTCGAGCCAGATGACGCTTGGGGGAAACCCAACGGCACTAATGCTTACCACCGAATTCGGCAGCTGTGCTTCGGGAAGCTTGCCGCTGCCGTTGAGTGATGCTACGCCGCTCGGCTGGCCGACCTCCGACGTGGCAACCGCTTCGACGTCGGCTGCTTTCAGCACCCGCACCAGTTTTGGTGTTCACGCTGGTGACTTCGCTCATGTCCCCTCCTCATTTTCGTGCCGGCATCCATCTGGAGCTGGACCCAGACATCTGGCCTCCGTGGCGACGCTTCAGGGTGTGGATCCTTGGCGTGGCTGGCTGGCAAGGTTTTGATAAGCACAATCCATATAATGGATGAACGTCTGTTGTCTAGGTGGGTGGACGAAGTTCGTAGCGCTCCTGGCGTCCAACCAGGTGATGCTGCCGGTCTCAGCAGCCCGGCTGGCCCTCGCCGCTCCGCTCGGCGCCACGCGCGATCCAGGGCCTAACGAAAGGCTTTCGTGGCAGAATGTCGATCTCGATCCCGTCCGCGGCGCTGAGGCCAACAAGCGCCAGCTGGCGGTGCTCGTGGGCAGTGTGCCCTTGGCTGTTCGCGACCGGCGGGTCGCAGCCTGACCGAGCCGACGCCGCGCGCGTCCAGCGCTGCTCCGGCCCCAGGCTATTTGTGAGCACTTTGTGATCCTCCTAGCGGAGCTGCAAGTCTCGCCCCCAAGCTACCG
>CAVVTQ010000005.1:0-98903 GCA_963751195.1 uncultured Solirubrobacterales bacterium | reverse complement strand
CGTTCGGCCCGCCTTCGGCGGACGCCCTGGGGGGATGGTCGTGCTTACTTTTGGGACCCCAACCCTTCATTTTGTGAAGTGGTTGGGGTGCCGAAAGAGAACATACAACCCCCATTCCTCCTGCCGTTCTCTTTTGCGGGCCCATGCCGCATGCGGCATGGGCGGCAGGGTCGCATGCGACCCTGCCTGGAACGGCCATATATGGCCGTTCCCGAGGTCGCATATATGCGACCTCGCCGGTCGGCGCATGCGCCGACCGGAGCCTCAAGCTGGCGCAAATGTGTTTTTTCCGGGCCCTAACCCTTCATTTTGTGAAGTGGTTCTAGGCCAATTTGAAAGACATCTACCCCGGCGCCCCGAGACCGTGGCACGCGCGCCGACCGACTCAATAGGATCCGCCCGTGCTCCTCGCCGTCGCCTTCTGGGAAGTCGTCCTCGCGCTGCACATCATCGCCGTCGTGTTTGCCTTCGGCGCGACCTTTGCCTACCCCGTACTGCTCGGCGCCGTCGCCAGAGCCGACCCGCGCGCGCTGCCCGCCCTCTACCGCGCGCTGCACGCGATCAGCCAGCGGGTGATCATGCCGGGACTCGCGGCCGTCATAGTCTTCGGCATCTACCTCGCCTCCCGCCTCGAACTGTGGAGCTCGTTCTTCGTGCAGTGGGGCCTCGGCGTCGCGATCGTGATCGGCGCCGTCGAGGGCGCCTACCTGGGGCCGCGCGAGCGGCGCCTGATCGAGGTGGCCGACCGGGACGTGTCTGCCGCGACCGAAGCCGGGGGACACGGCCTTCGGCCGGCATCCCCGTTTCGGCCAGCGACGGCACGGTGACGTTCAGCGCCGAGCACGATTCGCTTGTGCGTCGCATCGGCGCGGTCGGGGCGCTGATGGACCTGCTGGTGGTCCTCACCATCTACTTCATGGTCGCCCACACGGGGGCTTAGAGACCGACCGTGCGTCAGAGCGGGATTCGCCCGCTGGTCGTGACCGTCTGGTCCTCCGGCAGCCTGAAGTAGTCGGCCGGATCGGCGGCGTTGCGGGCCATGGCGACGTAGAGCTTCTTGCGCCACGGGGCCATGCCCGGGGCGTCGGTCGGCGCGATCGCGATCTTCGAGACGAAGTAGGTGGCATGCGCGACGTCGGGCTCGCCTTCGAACAGAGCCCTGCTCGGCGGCCAGGCGCAGTGCGGCGGGCACGTCCTGCTCCTCGAGGAAGCCGAAACGCAAGGTCAGCGGGGTGATGCTCTCCGCCAGCGGGCCCGAGTGGGTCGCCGGTAGCGCCGCTGTAGATGCATCTTCCGCCCGGGCACGACCCGTTCCGAGTCCGAGACGCGCGGCATGCGCTCGGTCTCGACCGCGACGATGATCACGTGGTCGTGCAGGACCTGGTTGTGCTCGACGTTGGCCAGCAACGCGAGCGGCGTGCCCTCGCAGGTTCGGGCTGAGGAAGACCGCGACGCCGGGGATCTGGCGCACGGGCGGGCTGCCCGCCGAGCTCCTCGATGAAGTCCGCGAGCAGCCCTTCGGCCTGCACGCGGTTGGCGTTCACCGTCTCGCGACCCTGGTACCACGTGATCACGAGCGCGAAGATGAAGAGCGCGATCGTCAAGCGGCAGCCACCCTCCGTGCGCGACCTTGGTCAGGTTGGCGCGAAGAACGCCAGGTCGACGGTGAGGAAGACGCGGCGCCGAGCGCGACCCGTCGCCACGGCTTGTGCCACAGCAGCCGCACCACCGCGAGGAACAGGATCGTGTCGAGAATGAAGGTGCCGGTGACCGCCACGCCGTAGGCCGACGCGAGCGCGGTCGCCGAGCCGAAGCCGATCGCGATCGCGAGCACCGTCGCGAACAGCGCGCCGTTGATCGCGGGCGCGTAGATCTGCCCGATCTGGTGCTCGGAGGTGTGGCGGATCGAAAGCCGGGGCAGAAAGCCGAGCTGCACCGCCTGCTGGGTCACGCTGAAGGCGCCCGAGATCACCGCCTGCGAGGCGATGATCGTCGCCGCGGTCGCCAGGAAGACCATCGGGATCCGCGCCCAGCCCGGGATCAGCAGGTAGAACGGATTCGGACGACGCCTCGGCGGGCGCAGGATCAGCGCGCCCTGGCCGAGGTAGTTGAGCGTCAGCGCGGGGAAGACGAACAGGAACCACGCGCGGCGAATCGGCGGGCGACCGAAGTGACCCATGTCCGCGTACAGCGCCTCGGCGCCCGTGACCGCGAGCACGACCGACGCGAGCGCGATGAACGCCACGCCTCCGTGTTCGGCGAAGAACTGGACCCCGTAGCTCGGCGAGAGGGCGCGCAGGATGCCGGGGTGATGCGCGACCTCGACGGCGCCGACCACGCCCAGGACGGTGAACCACACCACCATCACCGGGCCGAACAGATTGCCGACCACTCCCGTGCCGAAGCGCTGGACCGCGAACAGCACGCAGAGGACCGCGACCGCGATCGGCAGCACGAGCGAGCCCAGGCTCGGCACCGCGACCTTGAGGCCTTCGACCGCCGAGAGCACCGATATCGCCGGCGTGATCGCGCCGTCGCCGTAGAACAGCGATGCGCCGACGATCCCGAGGATGATCAGCGCCATCGGCACGACCGCGCTGCGGCTGCGCCTCGCAGCCTGCAGCAGCGCCGTCAGCGCCATGATGCCGCCCTGGCCGCGGTCATCGGCGCGCATGATGATGCTCACGTACTTGACCGCCACCACCAGCGTGATCGTCCAGAAGACCAGCGAGATCACGCCGTAGACCTCCGCCTGCGTGGCGTGCACGGCGTGGTGATCGCTCGTGAAGACCGCCTGCAGCGCGTACAGCGGGCTCGTCCCGATGTCGCCGAAGACCACGCCGAGCGCCCCCAGCGTAAGCGCCGCGATCCCCGTTCGCGCGGCGGCGCTCCGTCCGGCCCGGGCCTGCGGGGCGTCCCGATCGACGCGGTGGCGCTCTCGGCGGGCATCCGCGGCGGACGGTATCGCGCGCTCTTGGCGCAAGCCCCACCGCTTCCGTCCGCTCGCTCCCACCCCCCTCTCCGCGTATTTTTTTTTTTTTTTTTTTTTTTTATTTTTACCGTTGGGTCCCCAAGGCTCCGAGGGGCGTCCTTCGAGACAGCCCTTGGCCGCTGTACCCTGGAGCTTCATGAGCCAGGGATACCGCATAGCGGTCGTCGGCGCGACCGGCCAGGTCGGCACGCTGATGCTCGCGCTGCTGCGCGAGCGTGCCTTCCCGGCCCGCGAGATCGTCCCGTTCGCCTCGGAGCGCTCGGTCGGGCGGGTGCTCGCGGACGCGGCGACGGCGGCGCCCTCACCGTGCAGGCCTCAACGAGGACTCGATCCAGGGCTTTGACCTCGCGCTGTTCTCGGCCGGGGGCTCGACCTCGGGCGAGTGGGCGCCGCGCTTCGCCGCGGCGGGCGCCGTCGTGGTGGACAACTCCTCGCGCTGGCGCATGCACGACGACGTGCCGCTGGTCGTGGCGAGGTCAACCCGCAGGCGCTCGCCGGCCACCGCGGCATCATCGCCAACCCCAATTGCTCGACGATGCAGATGGTCCTCGCGCTCAAGCCGCTGCACGACGCCGCCGGCATCGAGCGGCTCATGATCTCCACCTATCAGGCGGTCTCGGGCACCGGCAGGCGGCGGTCGACGAGCTGCTCGATCAGTCCCACGCGCTGTTGCACGAGCGCGCGATCGATCCGCCCGGCGCCTACGCCCACCAGATCGCGTTCAACGCCCTCCCGCACGCCGGCTCCTTCGCGCCCGGCGACGACCACACCGACGAGGAGCTCAAGCTCGTCAACGAGACGCGCAAGATCCTCGACGACCCCTCGATCCGGGTCAGCGCCACCTGCGTGCGCGTGCCGGTCGTGAACGGCCACTCCGAGGCGGTCAACGTGCAGACACGCGAGCCTCTCGCCCGAACGCGCCCGCGAGCTGCTCGCCGCCGCGCCCGGCGTCACGGTGCTCGACGACCCGGCCGCCGCGCCTACCCGCTGGCGATCGACGCCGCCGGCCGCGACGGCGTGTTCGTGGGGCGTATCCGCCGCGACCCCGGCCACGAGCGCGCGCTGGACCTGTGGATCGTGGCCGACAACCTGCGCAAGGGCGCCGCCACCAACGCCGTGCAGATCGCGGAGCTGCTGCACGAGCGGGGCCTGTGCCGGCGCAGCGCGCGCCAGCTCGCGTTGCAGCCTAGGAAGGAGTCCCGGCGTCGCGCTCGAACTCGTGGGGCGATGATCTCCTCGAGGTCAGCGCACCCTGGTCAAGTCCCCGCCGGAGCTGTGGGCCGAGCTGAGCGACCCTGAGTCCCTGGCGCGGTATCTCGGCGACTTCGGCGAGATCCGCATCACCCGCACCGAGGCCGAGAAGCGCGTCGAGTGGGAGGCCGAGACGCCAGCGGCTCGGTCCGAGCTCAAGCCGTCCGGCTGGGGCACCAAGGTCACCCTCACCGTGCCCGCGAGACTCCCGAGGCGCTGGGAGATGCAGGCGAGCCGGAGCCCGAGCCGATCGCCGAGCGCCGCCGAGCCGTAGACGAGCAGACCGAGCACGGCCAGCCGAGCCCGAAGCGAGCCCCGAGCACGCAGCCGGCTCGCCGCAGCTCGGACGCTGGCCGCGCCGCCGGAGGAGTCCGACCGAGCGCCGCAGCCGGAGCAAGCCGTCTACCGCCCGGTTCTTCGCCCGCCTGCGCTTCGTCCGGAGCCGCAAGGCGCAGCCGCGAGCGAGCTTGAGCAGTCACCTGGCCGTCGAGAGCCCGAGCCGCGCCGGAGCCGAGACCTCGCGGAGCCGCCCGAGACCCGGGCTCCAGGAGCCGCCCACCGACCTCGCCGCCGAACTCGCGGCCGAGCACGGCAGCCGGTGGAAGCGCACGAGGCCGAGCAGGACGCCGACGCTGCTGAGCGCGGTGCTGGACCGCCTGGGCGCAGCCCACCACCGGCCGTTCTCGCGCGGTGAGCGCCGCCGGCCGTCCGGCCGAGCGCGGAGCATCCGGCGCCGACCGGAGAGCACGCGTTCTCAGCGCCGTAGACCACTCGGCCGCAGCAGCCCTTGGCGCGCGGATAACATCCCGCGCCCATATGCGCCAGCAGGCACCCGAGACCTACGAGGAGAAGCTCGCCCAGCTGCAGGAGCTGCGCGAGGCGGCCGCTGCACTCGGCGCCGGAGGCCGAGGAGAAGCAGCACGCGCGCGGCAAGTACACCGCGCGGGAGCGGGTGGAGAAGCTGCTCGACCCCGGCTCCTTCCAGGAGCTCGACACATTCGTGCGCCACCGCACGTACGACTTCGACATGCAGAAGAACCGCCCCTGGGGCGACGCGGTGGTGACCGGCCACGGCACGATCGACGGGCGCACGGTGTGCGTCTTCAGCCAGGACTTCACCGTCTTCGGCGGCTCGCTCGGCGAGGTGATGGGCGAGAAGATGTGCAAGATCATGGACCTGGCCGCCAAGATCGGCTGCCCGGTGATCGGCATCAACGACTCCGGCGGCGCGCGCATCCAGGAGGGCGTCGTCTCGCTCGGCGCCTACGGCGACGTATTCGTGCGCAACGTCCGCTGCTCGGGCGTGATCCCGCAGATCAGCCTGATCATGGGCCCGTGCGCCGGCGGCGCCGTCTACTCGCCGGCGATCACCGACTTCATCTTCATGGTCAAGGAGACCTCGCACATGTTCATCACCGGCCCCGACGTGATCAAGACGGTCACGGGCGAGGAGGTCGGCTTCGAGGAGCTGGGCGGGGCGATGTCCCACAACACCAAGTCCGGGCGTCGCGCACTTCGCCTCCGAGGACGAGGACGCCTGCCTGGAGGACTGCCGTTATCTGCTGAGCTTCCTGCCACAGAACAACCTGCAGACGCTCCCGCGGGTGCAGCCCACCGATGACCCGCTGCGCATGGATCCGGAGCTCGACGAGGTCGTGCCCGACAACCCCAACAAGCCCTATGACATGCGCGACGTCGTACGCCTGATCGTCGACGACGGCGAGTTCTTCGAGGTGCACGAGCACTACGCCAAGAACATCATCTGCGGCTTCTCGCGCCTGGACGGCTTCGCGGTCGGCATCGTCGGCAACCAGCCCAGCCAGCTCGCCGGCGTGCTCGACATCGACGCCTCGGCCAAGGCGGCGCGCTTCGTGCGCACCTGCGACGCCTTCAACATCCCGCTGCTGACGTTCTGCGACGTGCCCGGCTTCCTGCCCGGAACGGCGCAGGAGTGGGGCGGGATCATCCGCCACGGCGCCAAGCTCCTGTATGCGTTCACCGAGGCGACGGTGCCGAAGATCACGGTGATCACGCGCAAGGCCTACGGCGGCGCCTACGACGTGATGTCCTCCAAGCACCTGGCGCCGACTTCAACTTCGCCTGGCCGACCTCCGAGGTGGCGGTGATGGGGCCCGAGGGCGCGGTCAACATCATCTACCGGCGCGACATCGCCGGCAGCCCCACGCCCGCAGGAGCGCCGCGAGAAGCTGATGGAGGACTACAAGGCGCGCTTCGCCAACCCCTACACCGCCGCCGAACGCGGCTACATCGACGATGTCATCGTCCCCCACGAGACACGCCCGCGGCTGATCGCCGCGCTGCACACGCTGCAGACCAAGCGCGAACCGGGCCCAAGCGCAAGCACGGCAACATCCCGCTGTAGCGAGCCGATGGGCAGTCGCCGCGTCAGGAGACCCATCCATGTGCCGAGATGGTCAACCGCCGCCCGCAGCTGGAGTTGATCGCCCCTCGGCCTCGCCCGAGGAGGCGGCGGCGGTCGTGGCGGCGCTCGAGCGCTTCATGCGCGCCACGGCGCCCGGGCTGGCGCCGTGGCCGCCCGGCGGGATCCCTGGATGCGGGTGGCGATCCTCGAGGGTGTCGATCGCGAGGAGAGTCGCCGTCCGACTGGGGCGGCCTACATCCCTGGCACTGAGCGTGGATATCCCGGCCAGCGTCGGGGCCGGCCTTGAGTACGCGATCCTTCAGCAGCGCACTCGCTCTAGATAAATACCTGAAAGCCGCTAGGCTTTAGAGCCAATTAGCTTCCACCGGTGCCTGAGCATCGTCCAATAGCAGCCGCGCAGCCCACGACCCGGAGGCCCGGATCAGGAGGTCTCGTAGATGGAGCCAATTGCCCTACCCACCGCCCCACGCGGCACGCTCGAGGATCCCGAGGTGCTGCAGAACGTCCCTGGGCACGTGATCCCGATCCTGCAGCGGGAGTACGACGACTTCAAGACCGAGGCCACGAAATTCCTCGAGGGGCAGACCGCCCGAAGACGAGTTCATCAAGTTCCGCCTCAAGCAGGGCGTCTACGGGCAGCGCCAGGCGGACGTGCAGATGATCCGCGTGAAGCTGCCGTTCGGCGGGGTCACGCCCGAGCAGATGGAGACCTTCGCCGACGTGGTCGAGAAGTACGTGCCGCTGCGCAAGGGCCACGTCACGACCCGCCAGAACATCCAGATGCACCACGTACCGCTGCCCGATGCCGAGAAGGCGATCCGCGAGCTCGGCGAGGCGGGGCTCTCGAGCCGCGAGGGCTGCGGCAACACGATGCGCAACGTCACCGGCGACCCGTGGGCCGGCGTGGCCAAGGACGAGCTGTTCGACCTGACCCCCTACGCGGGCGCTTACGTGCGCTACTTCGTGCGCCACCCGACGACACAGGTGATGCCGCGCAAGATCAAGACCGCCTTCGACGGCAGCGACCGCGGCCGCGCGATCAGCGGCATCCACGACGTCGCCTTCCGCGCCCGCGTGCGCATCGAGATCGACGGCCAGCCGGCGAGGTGCGCGGCGTGGAGATGCTGGTCGGCGGCGGCACCTCGATCATGCCGCGCATCGCGCCCGTGCTCTACGACTTCGTCGAGCTCGACAACGGCGACTACCTGAAGGTCACCGAGGCCGTCTTGCGGATCTTCGACCGCCAGGAGTGGCTGCGCGTGAACCGCGCCCGGGCTCGCATCAAGGTGTTCGTCGACAAGTACGGCATCGACGAGCTGCGCAACCAGGTCGAGGAGGAGCTGAAGGGCGACTGGGTCGCCGAACGCGACTTCTCGATCGAGCACCGCCTGTTCCTCGACGACGAGCGCGAGTCCGCGCCGGCGCCGCCGGCGAGCTACGGCTCCCCCAACGGCGACCTCTCCGAGTTCGAGCGCTTCCGCGCGGCCAACGTGCGCGAGCAGAAGCAGGAGGGCTTCGTCACGGTCGAGGCGAAGATCACGCGCGGCGACCTCACGCCCGAGCAGTTCCGCGGCCTCGCCACGATCATGCGCGACTACTCCGGCGGCTACGCGCGCACGACGGTGCAGCAGAACCTCGTGCTGCGCTGGGTGCGCGAGGAGTGCGTCTATGACGTCTGGCGCGCGCTGTGCGAGCTCGGCCTGGGCGACGCCGGCTCGCGCGAGATCACAGACGTCGTCTCCTGCCCGGGAACCGACTCCTGCAAGCTCGGGATCACGAGCTCGATGGGACTCAACCAGGCCGTGCAGGAGCGGATCGAAGCGATGGACATCACCGACCCGCTGACGCGCGCAGATCCACATCAAGATCAGCGGCTGCCCCAACGGCTGCGGCCAGCACCACGTCGGCAGCATCGGCTTCACGGGCGCCTCGATCAAGGTCGGCGAGCACACGATCCCCGCCTACATCCCCCACGTCGGCGGCGTCTTCGAAGGCGGCGAGGTGATTCGGCCAGCGTCTGAAGCTGCGCCTGCCCGCCAAGCGGGTGCCGGACGCGATCGAGCGCTGGATCGCGCCACTACGAGGCCAACCGCAGCGAGGGCGAGGAGTGGAGCGCCTTCGTGCGAGCGCGTCGGCACGCCGAGCTCGAGGCGCTGGTCAAGGATCTCTCGATGCCGGTCGACTTCGGTCTGGAGACCATGAACCAGTTCATCGACTGGAACCGCAATGTGCCCTTCGAGGTGATCCGTGGCGAGGGCGAGTGCGCGGTCTAGCGCGACGAGCCTCAAGACCGCCCGGCGACACGAGCCGACCAGATCAGATGCACGCCATTGCAAAGCGACATTCGCGCCGGCGCAAGCGCCCAGCTCGACCCGGCGCTCAGCCTGACGCACACGCTGCGCGAGGCGCGCCCGCCACGGCGAGCGGGTCGGTGCTGCTGTGCTCCTTCCAGAAGGAGGAGTCGGTGCTGATCGACGAGCTGCTGCGCATCGGACCGGCGGCACCGGCACGGCGGTGCGGATCGTGACGATCGACACCGGCGTGCTGTTCGAGGAGACGCTGCAGACGTGGCGGGCCTTCGAGGAGCGCTTCGGCGTACAGATCGAGGTGCAGGACGCCAGCAGCCCAGGCGAGCCGTGGAGCGGACCCGAGCACTGCTGCTCGGTCGCGAAGGTGGCGGCGCTCGAGCAGCGCGCTGGCACGGCGCCGAGGGCTGGATCACCGGCATCCGCCGCGAGCAGGGCCCGACGCGCGCGCAGCGCGAGCTGATCGAACGCGACGAGCAGCGCGGGCTGTGGAAGTACAACCCGCTGGCGCACTGGACCGAGAAGGACCTGTGGCGGCGTATCCACGAGCGCGACCTGCCCTACAACCCGCTGCACGACCATGGCTACGCGTCGATCGGCTGCGCGCCCTGCACCCAGCCGGGCAGCGGCCGCGAGGGTCGCTGGGCGGGCACCGACAAGACCGAGTGCGGCCTGCACGTCGAGACCGTCGATGTAGCGAGGACGACGCATGTACGGCGGGTCGGGCAGAGTGACCGATGAGCGTCGCCGCGCGCCCCCAGCTGAGTCACCTGCGCGCGCTCGAGAGCGAGGCGATCCACGTGATGCGCGAGGTGGCCGCCGAATTCGAGCGACCGGTGCTGCTGTTCAGCGGCGGCAAGGACTCGATCGTGCTGCTGCGCCTGGCCGAGAAGGCGTTCCGCCCAGCCCCGTTCCCGTTCCCGCTGATGCACGTGGACACCGGCCACAACTTCCCCGAGGTGATCGAGTTCCGCGACCGGCGGGTGGCCGAACTGGGCGAGCGGCTGATCGTCGCCAGCGTGCAGGAGTCGATCGACAACGGGCCGCGCGGTCGAGGAGACGGGCCCGCGGGCTTCGCGCAACCGCCTGCAGACGGTGACGCTGCTGGACGCGATCGCCGAGCACGGCTTCGACGCGGCCTTCGGCGGCGCGCGGCGCGACGAGGAGCGGGCGCGGGCGAAGGAGCGCATCTTCTCCTTCCGCGACGACTTCGGCCAGTGGGACCCCAAGAACCAGCGCCCGGAGCTGTGGAACCTCTACAACGGGCGCATCCGCAAGGGCGAGAACGTGCGCGTCTTCCCGCTGTCGAACTGGACCGAGCTCGACGTGTGGGAGTACATCGACCACGAGCAGCTGGAGGTGCCCTCGATCTACTTCGCCCACGAGCGCGAGGTCTTCAGCCGCGACGGGATGCTGTACGCGTGGCGCGAGGGCGCCGAGCTGATCGACGGCGAGCAGGTCTTCTCGGAGACGCGTGCGCTACCGCACCGTCGGCGACATGAGCTGCACCGGCGGCGTGCGCTCGCAGGCCGCCACGCTCGAGGAAGTGGTCGCCGAGATCGCCGCCACGCGGATCACCGAGCGCGGCGAGACGCGCGCGGATGACCGCGTCTCGGAGGCCGCGATGGAGGACCGCAAGAAGGCCGGGTACTTCTGACCCAGTGGCTCGCCGCGGCGATCGACGCCGTGAGACGCATGACCTCGACCTGCTGCGCTTCACGACCGCCGGCTCGGTCGACGACGGCAAGAGCACGCTGATCGGGCGGCTGCTGTACGACACCAAGCAGGTCTTCGAGGACCAGCTCGAGCACGTCGCGCAGGCGAGCGAGCGCCGCGGCGGGAGGGCGCGCTCGACCTGGCGCTGCTGACCGACGGGCTGCGCGCCGAGCGTGAGCAGGGCATCACGATCGACGTCGCCTACCGCTACTTCGCCACCGCCCAGCGGCGCTTCATCATCGCCGACTGCCCCGGCCACCAGCAGTACACGCGCAACATGGTCACGGGCGCCTCCACAGCCGACCTGGCGGTGGTCCTGCTCGACGCGCGCAAGGGCGTGCTCGAGCAGTCCAAGCGCCACGCGTTCATCAGCGCGCTGCTGGGCATCCCGCAGCTCGTCGTGGCGATCAACAAGATGGACCTGGTCGAGCTACTCGCCAGGAGCGCTTCGAGGAGCTCGTCGGCGGAGTTCGAGGCGTTCGCGCCGCAAGCTCCGCGACGGCGCAGGACCGGCTGGCGCACGAGATCGTCTACATCCCGATCTCGGCGCTTAACGGCGACAACGTCGTCGAGCGCTCACGCGGATGGATTGGTATGAGGGCCCGACGCTGCTGGAGCTGCTCGAGGAGGTCGAGGTGGCATACGACCACCCCTACGACAAGCCGGCGCGCTTCCCGGTGCAGTGGGTGATCCGCCCGGCGAATGGCGCCACCCGTCCGAGCGAGGCAGCGACTACCGCGGCTACGCCGGACAGCTGGCGAGCGGAGCGCTGCGCGTCGGGCGAGGAGGTGATGGTGCTGCCCAGCGGGCTGCGCACGCGGATCGCCGCGATCGACACCTTCGAGGGCGAGCTCGAGGAGGCGCATGGCGCCGATGTCGCTGACGCTGCGCCTAGAGGACGAGCTGGACGTCTCGCGCGGCGAGCTGATCTGCCGCGCGGAGGAGGCACCCACGGTGGCAGCGAGCTACAGGCGGACGTCTGCTGGATGACCGAGCAGCCCGCTGCGCGCCGGTGGACGCTATGTGATCAAGCACACCACGCGCGGCGCGACGGCGATCGTCGGACGAGTTCGAGGACATCGTCGACGTGCACACGCTGGAGCGCACCAGCGCTCCCGAGCAGCTGGCGCTCAACGACATCGGCCGGGTGCGCCTGCGCACCAGCACTCCGCTCGCGTTCGACCCCTACGTGCCAACCGCCGCACGGGCAGCTTCATCCTGATCGACGAGGCCACCAACGAGACGGTCGGCGCGGGGATGGTCGGGGCAGCATGAGGGTACCTCGAACCCGCGGGGCCGCACCCAGCCCTGAGGCTCACTACCCAGACCCCTGGGAGCCGCGGCGCCACACCCCAACCCCCCGAACCACGATTCGAACATCCGGCCATACGCCGGCACTCACACGTAGGCGCAAGTTCTACGCTGCTTGAATCAGTAGAGCACTCGGGACGCCGCCGCCGATGGAGGAGGGCGGCGGCGGCTCGACAGCCGTCGCCGGCAGAGAGGCACCGAGCGCGAGAGCGCGCCAGGGCGGTGCCGCAGCCCGCGCCCGGGGTCTGTGGAGCGCTTACCCCGGGCGCGGGCGCCTGCCAAGGGCCCCGTCCGAGGCAGTGGTAATCTGCCGGCCTTCCATGTTTACGAAGGTGCTTGTAGCCAATCGGGGCGAGATCGCCGTGCGCATCGTGCGGGCGCTCGAGGAGCTCGGTATCGCCTCCGTGGCGGTCTACTCCGAGCACGACCGCGACGCCCTGCACGTGGGGCGCGCCGGGGAGGCCTACAACCTCGGCGGGGGGCCCGCGGCGGATAACTACCTGAACGTCGAGAAGATCCTCGACGCGGCGGCGCGCTCCGGCGCGGAGGCGATCCACCCGGGCTACGGGTTCCTCGCGGAGAACGCCCCGTTCGCGCAGGCGTGCGACGACGCGGGGGTCGTCTTCATCGGCCCGCCGCCGAGCGCGATCGAGGCGATGGGCTCGAAGACGCGGGCGCGCGAGCTGATGCAGGCCGCGGGCGTGCCGATCGTGCCGGGCACCACCAAGCCGGTCGCCACGGTCCCCGAGGCGCTGGAGATCGCCAAGCGCGAGATCGGCTTCCCGGTGGCGGTCAAGGCGGCGGGCGGCGGCGGCGGCAAGGGCTTCCGCGTGGCGCTCGCCGAGGAGGAGCTCGAGGGCGCCTTCGAGGGCGCCAGCCGCGAGGGCGAGAAGTTCTTCTCCGACCCGACGGTCTACCTGGAGCGCTACCTGCCCGACCCCCGCCACGTCGAGGTGCAGGTGCTGGCAGACCGGCACGGCAACGTGATCCACCTCGGCGAGCGCGACTGCTCGATCCAGCGCCGCCACCAGAAGGTGATCGAGGAGTCCCCGGCGCCCGCGTGGGTGGTGGACGCCGAGATGCGCGAGCGGATCGGCAAGATCGGGGTGGAGGCGGCGCGCGCCGTGGACTACGTGGGCGCCGGCACGATCGAGGGGCTGCTCTCCGCGCGCCCCGACGGCTCCGAGCCGGAGTACTTCTTCCTGGAGATGAACACGCGCGTGCAGGTGGAGCACTGCGTGACGGAGATGACCACCGGCATCGACATCGTCAAGGAGGGCATCCGTGCCGCCGCCGGCGAGCCGCTCGCCTACGCGCAGGAGGACGTGCGAATGCGCGGCCATGCGATCGAGTGCCGCATCAACGCCGAGGACGCCTCCAAGAACTTCGCCCCGGCGCCGGGGCGGATCGGCAGCTACAGAGAGCCCACGGGCCCAGGCGTGCGCGTGGACTCGGGCGTCGGCGAGGGTGGCGAGGTGTCGCCGATGTACGACCCGATGGTGGCGAAGCTGATCGTGTGGGACGCCGACCGCGAGCAGGCCACCCGGCGGATGCTGCGGGCGCTCGGCGAATACGAGATCGAGGGCCTGCGCACGCTGATCCCGTTCCACCAGGCGCTGCTGGCGACCGAGCAGTGGGCGCGCGGGGAGACCTGCCGGGATCTGCTGGAGGATCGCGCCTGGCTGAAGACACTGGCGTTCGAGAAGCCGCCGAGTGATTCCGCGGCCGACTCCGGGGAGCAGGAGCTAGAGAAGGTCGAGCAGTCATATACGGTGGAGGTGTCGGGCAGGCGCTTCGACGTGAAGGTGGTCGGCCCCCCCTCCGGCTCGCACGGCCTCGCCGGCGATGGAGCGCTGAACGGGTCGGCGGCGGCCGGCGGGCGCCGTCCCCCCGCCGCGGGGAGCGCAAGTCGGCGGCAGCCGGGGGTCCGGACACCCTGCCCTCCCCCCTGCAGGGCAACATGTGGAAGGTGCTGGTCAAACAGGGGGACACCGTCACCGAGGGCCAGCTGCTGTGCATCATCGAGGCGATGAAGATGGAGAACGAGATCACCGCCCACAAGAGCGGCGTGATCGCCGAGCTGCCGATCACCGAAGGGGCCCCGATCGCCGCGGGCGCCCCGATCGCCACGATCAAGAGCGCCGTGGCCCTGTAGCGCCCGGCCGGCGCCGATCGGAGACACCGCGGGCCGACCAGGCCCCACCTATACAGAGCATCGCAACCGGAGTTTGACGCTCCCTCGGCGATCGACCAACGTTCGGCCGGTCGGTTCCAGCATTCCGACGCACCCAAACCGTCCGCCCGCGCGGACCGATCCGCCATGCCGAGATGAGCACCACCACCACAGACGCACCCCTCACCGAGAGCCACGGCGAGCCGGCTTGCCTGGTGTCGGTGGTGATCCCCTGCCTGAATGAGGCAGAGAACATCGAGCAGTGCGTCTCCACCGCGCGCGCCGCGATGACGGCGGCAGGGATCGCCGGCGAGGTGGTGGTCGCCGACAACGGGTCGCTAGACGGCAGCGCGGCGCTGGCGGAGCTGGCGGGCGCGAGGGTGATCCACCAGCCTGTGCGCGGCTACGGCAGCGCCTACCTGGCGGGATTCGCCGCCGCGCGCGGCGCGTACATCCTGATGGCTGACGCCGACCTCACGTACGACTTCAACGAGATCCCGCGCTTCCTCGCGGCACTGGAAGCCGGGGCGGACATGGTGATCGGGGATCGGATGCGGAACATCCAGCCCGGGGCAATGCCGTGGCACCACCGCTACATCGGCAATCCGCTGCTCTCGCGCCTGCTCAACCTGCTCTTTCACACCGGCGTCAACGACGCCCACTGCGGGATGCGCGCGTTCCGCCGTGAGCACCTCGAGCGCCTGGATCTGCGCACCAGCGGCATGGAGTTTGCCTCCGAGATGGTCGTACGCGCGGCGAAGGCGGGATTGGCGATCGATCAGCTGCCGATCGAATACCGCCCGCGCGGGGGCGAGTCGAAGCTGTCGAGCTTCCGCGACGGCTGGCGCCACCTGCGCTATCTGATGATGCACTCGCCCAGGCACCTCTTCCTCTTCCCCGGCACGGCCATGGCGGCGCTCGGGGCCGCGATCTGCGCGATGGTGCTGGCGCACGCCGACGTGTTCGGTCGCCGCTGGGAAGTGCACACGTTGATCGGCGGCTCGCTGTTGCTGATCGTCGGCACGCAGGTCGTCACGCTTGGGCTGTGCGCCCGCACCTACGGAATCTGCTTCATGGGCGAGCGCGACCCCTGGTTTGAGCGCATGTGGGCGCGCTACCGGCTCGAGCACGGCCTGCTGCTCGGCAGCGCGATCGCCACCGCGGGCCTCGCGATCCTCGCCGGCATCGTGCTCGAGTGGGTGCGGCACGGCTTCGGCAGCCTCTCCGAGGAGCGCCTCGCGATCCTCGCGGCGACACTGCTGGTGCTCGGCATCCAGGTTATCTTCGCCTCGTTCCTACTCAGCATCATCGGGCTGCGGCGCCGCTGATGCGGGTCAAGGTGGCGCTAGCGGTGGGGTTGGCGTTGATCGCGCTCGCCTTCGTACTGACGCTCGCGCACGCGCCGCTCTCGGTGGCACGCCGGGGGGTGGCCACCGAACACACGCTGGTGAACACCGGCAGGCCGGCACCGGCCTGCCAGGGGGGCGAAACGCTGCCACACGACACGACCGCACTGCGCCTGAGCCTGACCGCGGCGCTCGGCCCGCGAGTGACGGTGAAGGTGCTGTCCGGCTCGCGCGTGGTCACGCGCGGCACAGCTCCACCCGGCTGGTCGAACGCCTCGGTGACTGTTCCCGTACAACCGCTGTCGCGCACGCTGGCTCCGGTGAAGGTGTGCTTTGCGATGGCGCTGATGAACGGGAACGTCTCGATGCGGGGATCGCCGACCACCCACGCATTGGCGGCGACATCTGGGCGCCAGCGCCTGCCGGGTCGGATGGGCATCGAATACCTACATCCGAGCGGGAGTACGTGGTGGTCGCAGGCGACCTCGGTCGCGCGGCGCCTCGGTCTCGGCCGCGCAGCGGGCGGCACTTGGACCGCACTGCTCGTGATGGCGCTGGTGGTGGCTTGCATCGCGCTCTCCTCGTGGCTGGTCGTGCAGGAGTTGCAATGAGCAGGCGCTCCGCTTCGAGGACCTCCGCGCCGGCGAAGACGTCCACCTCGGCGAAGACGTCCGCGCCACGGAGGAAGGTCGCCCCCACAGGGGCATCCGCACCCGTGAAGACCAGATCGCCACGCAACGAGCCATCCACCACACCGGCCGTCGGAGCGAGGTCGTTCTCGCGCGGCGCGCGTAATGCCCGTCGCCGCGCCACACGCAAACGGGGCCCCGGCGAGCCGCGAGCGCTCGGGGAGATACTGCTGAGCCAACTGCGCCGAGTGCCGCGCGCGGCGTGGGTGTGCGCGCTGGTGGCGTTCCTGAACGCTGCCTGCTGGTCGGTGATCTCGCCTCCGTTCGAGATCCCCGACGAACCCTCCCACTTCGCCTACGTGCAGCGTCTGGCGGAAACCGGGAAACTGCCCACCTCGAGCGCCGAAACCTTCCCGCTGGGCGAGTACACGATCCTGGCCGACCTGCACTACTCGCAGGTGCGCTACCACTCCGAACACGGCACGATCGCATCGCTGGCCGCGCAGCGCACGCTGGAAAGCGACCTCGCCAAGCCGCTTCCCACCGTAGGCGAAGGATCGACCGGCGTGTCCGCATCCCAGCCGCCGCTGTACTACGCGATCGAGACGATCCCGTATGCCCTCGCGTCGGTGGGCAACCTGCTCGACCAGGACGCGCTGATGCGGCTGTTCTCCGCGCTGCTGGGTGGCGTGACGGCGCTGTTCGCCTTCCTGTTCGTGCGCGAGGCACTCCCCGGAGCGCGGTGGGCTTGGACAGTCGGCGGCCTCGGCGTCGCGCTCACGCCGCTGCTCGGCATGATGTCGGGTGCGGTCAACCCCGACGCGATGCTGTTCGCGGTCTCGGCAACGCTCTTCTACTGCCTGGCGCGTGGATTCCGGCGTGGGATCACACCGCGGCTGGCGGCCGCGATCGGCGCGGTGCTCGCGGTGGGGGTGACCACCAAGCTCAACTTCCTCGGCCTGCTGCCCGGTGCGCTCCTGGGGGTGCTTGCGCTGTGTGCGATCGAGCTGCGCTCCTCGAGGCGGAACGCCCGCCGCTGCCTCGCGCTGGCGCTCGGCATCGGCGTGAGCCCGATCGTGTTGTACGGCATCGTCAACGCGTTCTCGGGCAAGCCACTCGACGGCTCACTTGCCTCGTTCCTCGACTACAGTGGCAAAGGCGGATCGATCCCCGGCGAGATCAGCTACATCTGGCAGCTCTACCTCCCGCGGCTGCCTGGCATGAGCGCCGACTTCCACGGCTTCCTCACCACACGCCTGTTCTGGTTCAACGGGCTGGTGGGGCTGTACGGCTGGCTGGACACCACGTTCCCGAGCTGGGTGTACACGGTCGCGCTGATTCCCGCAGGGCTGTTGGCGCTGTTGCTGACACGGGCGCTCGTCGTGTATCGCGGGGCGCTCTCGAGCCGGGCGCTGGAGCTCGCCGTCTATGCGGCTATGGGACTCGGGCTGCTGATCCTGATCGGCGCTGACGAATACTCTCACAGGACCCCCGGCGAGTACGCCGAGCCCCGTTATCTGCTGCCGATGCTCGCGCTGTGGGGCGCCGCGCTGGCACTGGCGGCGCGCGGCGCTGGTCGACGCTGGGGGCCGATCGCCGGCGTGGCGATCGTCAGCCTGGTGCTTGCGCACGACCTCTTCAGCCAGCTGCTCGTGATCTCGCGCTACTACGGCTGACCATGTCCCCAGAGGATCGTCACGCCAGCCACCCATTCCCAGCGCAGGCTCGCCCGTCGGGCGACGGGCTCCGGCGGGGTCGGGAGTAGAGCTAGCGATGGTCTATAACCCCGCGAGACAGTGGGAGCGCTACGGAGCGCTCGATCCCTACTACGGGGTGCTGTCCGAACCCTACTTCCACCGCTCTCGCCTCGACGAGGCAGCGCGAGAGCGCTTCTTTCAGACCGGCCGCCGCCACATCACCGAGTCGCTGGCGGCGATCGAATCCCTTTGGGGATCGGACTTAGAGTGGCGGGCAGCACTCGACTTCGGCTGCGGCGTCGGGCGCCTGACGCTGCCCCTGGCGGAGCGCTGCGAGCGCGTCTACGGCATCGACGTGTCGCCCTCAATGCTGCACGAGGCTGCGCGCAACGCCAGGCGTATGGGGCTGACCAACATCGAGTGGGCGCCCGCCGAGCGGCTCGACGAGCTGAGCGGCGCCTACGACCTCGTGCACTCGTATCTGGTCTTCCAGCACATCCCCGCGCGCAAGGGTGAGCGGATCTTCGCCAAGCTGGTGCGCGGGCTGCGCCCCGGCGGGGTGGGATCGATCCAGGTGGCGCTGCGCCCCACCCGTCCGGCCGCGGGAGCGTTTCACTGGACGGTGAAGACGGTGCCGCTTGCCTACAACCTCGTCAACGTGGCGCGAGGAAGGGCGTGGTCGTACCCACACATGCAGATGAACCACTACTCGCTCAACCGTCTCGGCCGCCTGCTCGCGCAAGCCGGGATCACCGAGTGGCACACCCGCTTCCTCGCGGGGCTCGGGCGGATGAGCCACGACAGCGCGGTCATCCTCTTTCGCAAGGGACCATAGGGAGCAAGAGCGCTCCCCAAATCGGTTGGGAGCAAGGGCCGCTCCCCAAATCGGTTAGAAGCAAGGCCCTCTCCCCAGTGCGAAATCGGTGGGGGCGCGACCGCCTCAGCTCACCACGCAGGCCGCGTTCTCTCTGTGCAGACCTCGCTGGAACGCAGTGCGCCGCCCAGGAGGGAGCTCGGCCTTGGCACCATGCTCGGCAAGGCCGCGGAGATAGGCGAGGTCCTCCCCCAGCACCGCCAGCGCGCCCGCGGAATCGAGCACCGGCCCATGGCCCGGAACCACATACTCGGCGCCTTTCACCAAAGGCCGCAGCCGTTCCAACGTGGCACGATAGGCATCCAGCGGGTGACCGCCGCGGGGGCGCATCGCTGAAACGTCGCCCAGGGTGGGGATCTCAACACTCGACAGGTAGTCGCCAGCGAGCAGCACCCGCGCCCACGGAACCCACAGCACCATCCCGTCCTCAGCGTGCCCCTCGGCCGGGTGCAGCTCGAGCTCGCGCTCGCCCAACCCGCAGCGCCCCGGGACGGGCAGCGCTTGAACGGCGCCCAGCGCGAGGGGCCGGGGACGCTCGATCAGATACTGCTCGTCAAACGCACGCAGCTCGCGCTGGACAGCTCCGGGGGTTGTGCGCAGCCGCTCGGCGGTGCTCTGCGCACAACCCAGCGCCACTCCCGCGAACGCGAGCGGGCCCAGCAGGTGGTCCCAGTCGCCGTGAGTCGCTAGCAGTCCACTGGGGGCTGGAAACTGCGCCTGTTCGAGCAGTGTCGGCAACGCATCGAGCTCATCGGGAAGAACGGGGGAGTCGACGACGAAGGTCTCATAGCCTCGTCCCTCCGAGCTTCGAGCCTCCTCGCCCTCTCCACGCACAGTCGCCTCGCCGCCCAGCACCCCGCCGTCGGGTGAACCCGTCTGGCCGCGCACCACAACGCAGTTGGTCTGCCAAATCGCGCTGGTCGCCACCAGCACGTCCGGGTGCAGGGCGAGCACCCGCACGCCCGCGCTCAGGCGACGTCGAGCAGCTTCGCGGCCTCGCGCAGGTTGGGGACCTCCGCGGTGGGCTTTTTCTGGGAGGGGTCGAGCGTCTCCTTGTTGCGATTGACCCATATCACCGGGACACGCTGCTTGAGGCAGGGTTCGACGTCGTGGTGGTGGCTGGAGGCGATGTGCACCCACCCCTTCTTGCCGCCGATCCGACGGGCGCACTCGGTGAAGTGGGCGAGGTCGGGCTTATAGGAGCGCACCTGCTGCGCGGTGACGACGAGGTCGAAGTCGATCGGGATGTGCCGGCGGGTCTGGCCGAGCAGCTTGTCGTCGATGTTGGAGAGCAGCCCGAGCTTGTACTTCTTGGCGAGCTTCTGCAGCTGGATGGGGGTTTCCTTGAACGGCTTCCAGCGCTGCACCGAGTCGGGCAGAAAGCCCGAGCGCGAGGTTTCGAGCGGCCAGTCGAGACGTTTGGCGATCTCCAGGGCGGTCCGCCGCAGGACCTCGGCGTAGAGCTCGTAGGAGCCGGCCTCGATTTCGCGGGAGATCTCGTGGAAGAGCGCGAGCAGCTCGGCTCGATCGAGCGCAATGCCGTCGCGCTCGGCCTCTTTCGCGAAGGCCTCGTAGACGCCGGTCTCCCAATCGATCAGCGTTCCGTACACATCGAATGTGACAAAGGTGACGTTCTTGGGCAGAGGCATCGCGCCGGCATTATGCCGCGCCAGGGGTTCGCCGCGCGGTCACGCCTCAGAGGGGGAGGGGGAGGGCCGGCCCTCCCCCCTCCCCCTCGCACCCCCTCCCCCCTCCCTTTTCGGGCCTGTATTCCGCGCTTACGCTCAAAGAAAAGGCCGAGAAAAGGCCGCCGTGCCGGCCCTTCGTTTTTTCAGTTAGAGTCCTGCGCCGCTATGGACCTGCTCGAGTACCAGGGCAAGCAGTTGTTTGCTCGCCACGGATTGGCCGTCTCCCCCGGGCGGGTGGTCGCGACCGTCGAGGACGCCGCGGCAGCGGCCTCTGAGGTGGGATATCCCGTGGTGGTCAAGGCTCAGGTGCTGATCGGCGGGCGCGGCAAGGCCGGCGGCGTGAAGCTCGCGGCCGACGAGTCCGAGGTGCGCGAGCACGCGGGCAACATCCTCGGCTTGGACATCCACGGGCACACCGTGCGCAAACTGTGGATCGAGCACGCGAGCGACATCGCGAGCGAGTACTACGCTTCGGTGCTGCTCGACCGCTCAGCCAAGCAGCCGCTCGTGATGTTCAGCACCGAGGGTGGCGTGGACATCGAAGAGGTCGCGGAGAAGACGCCGGAGAAGCTGGTGCGCCACCACGTGGACCCGCTGGAGGGCCTCTCGCGCGAGGAGGCGCTGAAGATCGCCACCGACGGGCACGCCGACGCCGACGTGGTCGCGGGCGTCGCCGACGCGCTGGTGGCGCTGTATGAGGTTTGGCTACAGGAGGACGCGACCCTCGCGGAGATCAACCCGCTGATCGTCACCCCGGATCGCACGGTCAAGGCACTCGACGCGAAGGTCTCCCTCGACGGCAACGCGCTCTACCGCCACCCCGATAACCAGGACCTCTCAGACGCCGAGAACGAAGATCCGATCGAACGGCGCGCAAAGGAACAGGGTGTGCAATACGTGGCGCTCGACGGCGACATCGGCATCCTCGGCAACGGCGCGGGGCTTGTGATGTCGACGCTCGACGTGGTCGCGCAGGCGGGCGGTCACCCCGCGAACTTCCTCGATGCCGGCGGCGGCTCGGACGCGGGGAAGGTCAACCAGGCGGTTGGGCTGATCCTCTCCAACGATCGCGTGAAGGCGGTGCTGTTCAACATCTTCGGCGGGATCACGCGCTGTGACGAGGTGGCGAAAGGTTTGATCGCGGCGTTCGAGGACCTGAAGCCGTCCGTGCCGTTCGTCGTGCGCCTGGACGGCACCAACGACGTCGCCGGGCGCGAGCTGCTGAGCGATGCGGCGCTGCCAAACGTGCACACCGCCGCCACGATGAACGAGGCCGCGGAGAAGGTCGTGGCCCTGGCGAAAGGGCAGAGCTGATGTCGGTGCTGGTCGACAAGAGCACCCGTCTGGCGGTCGCCGGGATCACCGGCAGGGAGGGCTCCTTCCACACGCTCAACAACCGCCGCTACGGCACGAACGTGGTGGGCGGGGTGACGCCCGGCAAGGGCGGCCAGGACGTGGAGGGGATCCCGGTGTTCGACAGCTGGGCGGACGCGGCGCGCGAGACGCAGCCGAACACGGCGATGATCTTCGTGCCACCGCGCTTTGCGGCAGACGCGATCCTCGAGGCGGCGGCGGCGGGCGTGGCAGTGGTGATCGCGATCACCGAGGGCATCCCTGCACACGACGAGCTGCGCGTCTACAACACGCTGAAGCGCGACTTTCCGGGCACGCGCCTGATCGGCCCGAACTGTCCCGGCATCCTCTCACCGGGCAAGGCCAACGTCGGCATCATCCCGGCGTCGTTCTTCAAGGAGGGCAATGTCGGCGTGGTGTCGCGCTCGGGCACGCTGACCTACCAGATCGGCAACGAGATCGCACAGGCCGGCTTCGGTAACAGCTCGATCGTGGGCATCGGCGGCGATCCGGTGCCGGGGTCGTCGTTCGTCGACATCATCGAGCTCTTTGAGGCCGACGCGCAGACCGAGTTGATCGTGCTGGCCGGCGAGATCGGCGGCTCCGCCGAGGAGGAGGCCGCGGACTACATCGCCGAGCGGGTGACCAAGCCGGTGCTCGCCTACATCGCCGGCTTCACGGCGCCGGCGGGCAAGCAGATGGGCCACGCGGGCGCGATCGTGTCGGGCAGCTCCGGCACCGCGGCCGCCAAGGCGCAGGCGCTGGAGGAGCGGGGAGTGCGCGTGGGACGCACCCCCACCGAGGTCGCGGAGCTGGCAGTGCAGATCCTGCGCGGCTGATCCCGCGCAGATGCCCGCCGCGGTCCGCTCTCCTCGCCTGGTTCGCTCCCCGGCATTCGCTCCCCGCGCCTCGTCCGCTCTTTGCGCGCCGTCCGCTCCCGGCGCCTGGTCGCTCCCGGCGCCTGGTCCGCTCGCCGCGCGCGGCTCGCTCCCGCCGGCAGGGCTTCGTCCGCCCAGCGACCTGACTTCGTCGAATGCCGCAACATGCGGCCCACGACTTGGGTAAGGGCCGATCACACCCGAGTAGGATGAACGGTAGACCTTCCTCGAGACCGATGACCGACACTTTCGCCAATGGACCCCGTACACCGAGCGGTGGCGCACCCAGCGCGGCCCCGCAGACGGGTGACGTGACGGGCACACTCGCAGAGCTGGAGCGCAAGCTGCGCGAGCTGGAGAGCGAGCTGAGCTCGATCGGCAGGCGCCGCGAGCTCGCCGACGATGCCACTCCCACGGACTCGTCGATCGAGACATCGCCCACGGGGGCGGGCGAGAGGTTGGTGGACGAGGCACTCGAGCCACCCGCGCCGATGCCGGTCACTCCGCTCGCGCCCCCGACGCCCGTTGCGACACCGGCACCGGTTCCACCCTCGACCCCAATTGCGCCGCAAGCGCCGAGCCCGCCTGCGCCCGTCCCTCCCGCGCCGGCCCTCGTAGCCGCGCCCACCGGACCCCGGCAGCCGGTCAAGTTCATGAGACCGTCTGAGCCCGCACGGCCGCACGCGTCGCGGGAGCCAGCCGGCCACAGCGATCCGCGCGCGGGGAGCGAGCCGGACGGGGAGCGCGAACCGCAGTGGGCATCCACTCAGCAGGAGCGTCCGCGGCCCAGCGAGGCGCAACTGGCGAGTCTGGCGGAGCTGCGACGTTTCCGCGATCGCCTGGAGCGCTTTGCGCGAGATCTGGCAGCCGAGTACGACGCGCTGCTGGGCCGGGTGATGTCGGGGCTCACCTCGCCTTCCCCCCCGACGAGTGCGGGCACGCCCGCCCCCACCGCATCGAGTCCCCTCGCGTCGACGTCCGCGGCAGGCCCCACGCCCATCGGAGATCGTCCGGCGGCGGCTCAGCCTGCGGGCCCCGTGGCGGTTCGGCCGACAGGCCCGGTGGCGGCTCAGCCCACGGCAGAGGAGACCGTGGCGGCACCCGAATCGCCTGAGGATGTGCTGTTCGAGGGCCGTGTGGAGCTGGGGGTGGGACCGTTTTACGACATCGTTTCGCTGAGTGCGTTCGAGCGGGGGCTGGCGAGTCTGCCCTACGTGGTCGAGGCGTCGGTGCGCCGCTTCGAGGCGAGTCACGCCGTGGTGGACGTGCGGCTGGCGGCGCCGGTGGCGCTGGTGCGCGAGCTGCGCCGCACGGTCGAGAGCGACTTCAGCGTCCGCGAGGTCGCGGACGGTCGCGTGCTGCTGACGTTCGACGAATCCTGAGCCTGGATCCACCGATCCTGGGGTCGCGCCGGCACCGAATTGTTCAGCCCCTGATCGGTGGACCCAGACTGAGCCGCTCCCGAACCTCACCTACCAGCTGCCAGCCTCCGTCCCGTGGTCTCGGGCCGAGGCGTGGTTCGCGTAAGCTTCCCGGTCATGGCTGACTCCTCGATCTCCTTCGCCCGCGGCGCCCCCTCGCTCGACATCGTCGACGTCGAGGGTCTGCGCGAGGCGGCGACGCGCGCGTTTACGAACGACGCCGCGGGGACAACCGCGTACGGGACCTCGATCGGCTATCCGCGGCTGCGGGCCTGGATCGCCGAGCGCCACGGGGTGGCGCCGGAGCGCGTGCTGGTCACCAACGGCTCGATGCAGGCGGACGCGTTTCTGTTCGACCACCTGGTGGAAGCCGGCGACGACGTGATCGTCGAGCGCCCCACCTACGACCGCACGCTGCTCTCGCTGCGCGAGCGTGGCGCGCGCGTGGAGCAGGTGGAGCTGCTGACGGACGGCATCGATATCGACGCGCTGGCGAAGTTGCTGCGGGGCCCACCAACCGAAGTGGAGAGCGGAACGTTCCTCAAAGGAGGCAGGCGCGGAGGCAGACTGCGCCCAAAGCTCGCGCACATCATCCCGAACTTCCAAAACCCCGCCGGCTACACGCTCTCCGTGGAGAAGCGTCACGCACTGCTGAAGCTGGCGGCAGAGCACGAGTTCACCGTGTTCGAGGACGACCCCTACGTCGATCTGCGCTTCAGCGGCGAGGGACGGCCGACGATGCTCTCGCTGGACCCCGAGCGCGTGGTGTATGCCTCGTCGTTCTCCAAGACCGTGTGCCCGGGCATCCGCGTCGGCTACTTGGTGGGGCCGCCGGACATGATCGCGGCGATCGCGCGGCTAGCGACCAATACGTACATCTCGCCCAACATGGTGGCGCAGTCGATCGTGTACGAGTTCTGCGCCTCGGGTGCGCTGGAGCGCTCGATCGAGACCGTCAGGACGGCGCTGGCCAAGCGGGTGCGTACGCTCGAGGTGGCGCTGCACGAGGAACTGCCGGAGGCCGAGTTCGTCACGCCGGAGGGCGGCTACTTCATGTGGGTGACGCTGCCTGAGGGCACCGACGTGGCGGCCCTACACAAGGCCGCGGGGGAGCTGGGGGTCGTGTTCGTGAAGGGCACCGACTTCCTCATGGAGGGCGGCGAGAACACGCTGCGCCTCGCCTACTCGGGCGTCACGCCGGAGCAGATCGAAGAGGGCGTCGCCCGCCTGGCCGCGGCCTACCGCTCGCTGCGGCCCGCGGCGGCGTAGCCGTTACCTGCCATACCGCTGCTGGCCCAACACAAGTTGCTCGGGCAGCGCGGTGCGCGGTGGCGGCGAGGGGTCGGCGACCACCGAGACGGTCTCGGCGACTGAGGGGGTGACGGCGCAGCGGCGGCCGTCCGCTGTCTCCACAACCACCTCGCGGCGGTCGTGGGCGGCGAGCGTGCCCCGCAGACCAGGCGCCAAGCCCGAGCCCTTGAGGTAGCGCAGCAGGTCCTCCGCCTCGTTCTCGAAGCGCAGCACGCGTACAGCGGCCCCGACCTGCACGTCGGCAAGGGGCACGCCGGTCTCACGGGCACCGGCGACGATCGGGTGGCCGTGAGGACAGGTGGTGGCGTCGCCGATCGCGGCGAGCATCCGCTGTTCGAGCACCGGGGACATCGCGTGCTCGAGGCGCTCGGCCTCCTCGTGAACCTCGTCCCAGGGGATCCCGAGAACGTCGGTCAGGAAGCGCTCGATCAGGCGGTGGCGGCGCACGATGCTCTCGGCCTGCGCGGCGCCATCGTCGGTGAAGGCGATCGTACGGCTCTGCCCACGGGTGATGTAGCCGTCGCGTTCCAGGCGCCCCACCATCTCGTGGACCGTCGGCGCGGAGAGCTGCATCGCGCGCGCAACGTTGGCGCCGGTCATCGGCAGCCCGGCCTCCTGCAGCCAGAAGAGGATCTGCAGATACTCCTCCTCCCCAACTGTCGCGCTCTCGGTGCTCATCCCAGAGACGATGCTACTAGCGGACCGGCCTCTGATCCATTCCCCTGGGACGGCCGCCGCCAACGCCTGCCTCCCTCTCCCCAACACCTGCCTCTATTCCCAACGCCTGCTTCTATCCCAACGCCTGCTTCTATCCCAACGCCTGCTTCTATCCCAACGCCTGCCTCGGGCTCCCGCCCGGGCTCACTCGATCTTCGCTCCTCTACTGAAGCTGATCGAACGTGCACTGGCGCGGGTCCTTGTCCTCGCGCCAGCGTCGCAGCTTGGCGCCGTGGCGGATGCGGCCCGCGGAGATGTGGTCGAAGTCGACCTCGACGACCAGCTCGGGGCGCAGCGAGACCCATTCGAGGTTGCGCCCCGCACTCCAACGACTGGGGTCGGCGGTACCGCGCTCGCCCGTCTCGTACGGGCCGAGAAAGCCGACGAGGCGGCGCTTCTCGGCGGCGGTTAGGCCGGAGCAGTGGCCGACGACACGCAGGGCATCGCCGTCGTAGAGCGCGAGGATCAGCGCGCCCACCGTATCGGGCTCCTTGCCCGGGCGCCACCCCGCCACGACGGCGTCGGCGGTGCGGGTGCGCTTGACCTTGAACATCCCCCGCCGCTCCCCCGGGCGGTAGAGGGCGGCGCGCTCCTTGGCGATCGCCCCCTCGGCATCCCGCAGCCAGCGCTCGGCCTCGGCGGCGGTGTCGGCGGTGGGCATCAGCTCGACCGGGGCGCCCTCGAAGCGAGGTTCGGCGAGCAGCGCTTCGAGGGCTGTGCGGCGCGCGCTGAGCGGCCGCGTCAGTAGGGAGTCGTCGTCGCGAGCGAGCATGTCGAAGGCGACGTACACCGCGGGGGTCTCGCGCGAGAGCAGCTCGATGCGCGAGGTGGCCGGATGGATGCGCTGACCGAGCGCGTCGAAGTCCTCGCGCCCGTCGGCGCCGCGGAGCACGATCTCGCCGTCGAGCACGTAGTGCCCGGCGGGGAAGCGCAGCTCGGGGAAATAGCGCCCGAGCGGGCGGCCGTTGCGCGACTGCAGGAAGACATCCTCCCCGTCCACAAACGCGAGGCAGCGGAAGCCGTCGAGCTTGATCTCGTAGACATAGATCTCGCCCTCGGGGAGCGCCTTGCGGGAGAGCGCGAGCTGCGGCTGCAGCGGTGGTTTGAGAGGGAGGGTCATTGCGTATCGCGCGCCCGCGAAGGCTGCACCCGCCGTGGCTCGCCGCGCTGCTTGCGGAAGTGCGGCGGCCACGGCGCGTCGCCGAGCCCCTCGCGCTCGTCGCGATCGGCGAGCTCCAGCAGCGAGTCGAGCGAGCCGGGATGGCGGTCGATCTCCGCGGCGGGGTCGCCGCGCTCGCGCAGGCGGGCAGGGACGGTGTCGAGACGCAGCTCGGCGGGCTCGACGTCGGCGACCTCCGCCCACTCCAGCGGGCAGGAGACACGCGCGTCGGCGACGGCGCGCACCGAGTATGCGGAGGCGACGGTGCGGTCGCGGGCGTTCTGGTTGTAGTCGATGAAGACGCCCTCCCGCTGCTCCTTCCACCAGCGGGAGGTGGCGCGGCCGGGCAGGCGCCGCTCGACCTCGCGAGCGAGCGCGAGCGCGGCGCGGCGCACCTCGTGGAAGTCGCGCTCGGGCGGGATCCGCACGAACACGTGTATCCCGCGCGAACCGGAGGTCTTGGGGAAGCCACGTAGCCGGTGCTCCTCGAGCACCTCGCGTACCGCCAACGCCACCTCGCGCACCTGCGCGAAGGGGATGTCGGGCTGCGGGTCGAGGTCGATGCGCAGCTCGTCGGGGTGGTCGGGGTCGGCGCGGCGCACCGGCCACGGGTTCCAGTCGATCACGCCGAGGTTGGCCCCCCACACGAGGTGGGCGGCGTCGTTGACCACGAGCTCGCGGGCGGTGCGTCCGCTGGGGAACTCGACGACCGTGGTCTGCAGCCACTCGGGGGCATGGTCGGGGACGCGCTTCTGGAAGAAGGGCTTTCCGGCAACCCCATCCACCCAGCGCTTCATCACGGTGGGGCGCTCGCGCAGGTGCACGAGCACCGCCTCGGCGCACTCGACGTAGTAGCCGATCAGGTCGAGCTTGGTGAAGCCGGGCTCGGGGAAGTAGAGCTTGGAGGGACTCGAGACCCGCAGCTGCAGGCCGGCCGCCTCGATCGTGACGTACTCCTTCTCCTCAGCCATTGCCTGTAAGGATGCCGGACTATGATCCCGCGCACCCTGCTCATCGCGACCGAGCCCTTCTGCGACGGATTGACCGCAGAGCGTGCGGGGGCGGCGATCGGGCGGGGGTTGCGGGCGGGAGACTCCTCGCTGGGGGTCGATCTGTGCCCGATCGAGCAAGTTGCGCAGGCACACGGGCGGGTCACGCGGGGAGACCGGCCAGCTGCATCGAGCGCGACTGTGGAAGTGAGCGGACTGTTGCAGGCTATGGACTTCGACGCCCGGATGCGCGCGTCAAGGGCGGTTGTAGTGGGCGCGGAGCGCCTTGACGAGCGTACGCTGCTGGGAAGCGCGGTGTTCGAGATCGCCACTCGCGCCCGTCAGGCCGGAGTACCGGCGTACGCGGTGACCGGCGAGAACGCGTTGAGCCTCTTCGACGCGCGGATCCTAGACCTGCAGGTCATCCTGGAGGCGCGCAGCACGCGGGCGCTGCGCAGGGCGGGGGAGAAGCTGGCGGGATTGGTGTGAGCCTCTCACAGAAAGCACTGCCCCTCACCCCTGTAGGTGGGGACCTCCTCGACGATGCGATCGCCCTCGATCAGGTGCAGGCACGGGAAGCGCTCGCACAGCTCGCCGGCCTTGGCGTGACGCATCCATATGCGATCGCCGACCGCGAGCGCGTCGGCGGGGGCGCCGAGCAGCGGGGTCTGCACCTCCCCCGCCCCCTCCTGGCGATCGAGGCGTAGGCCGGCAGGCAGGTGGGGTCGGGGCAGGCGCGCCCGGTCGGCAGGGCCGGAGGCGGGGTAGCCGCCACCGAGTGCGGTGGCCACGCCGGGACCTGGGCGGCGCACCACAGGCAGCGCGAACAGCGCGGCGGGACGAGGGGTGAAGGCGCGGTAAGCGTCGAACAGCCCCGGCCCGTACAGCCCCGAGCCCGCGGCCAACTCGGTAACGGCGTCCTCGCGTGTGGTGCCCTCGAGGCTGCCGGTGCCGCCGCCGTTGACGAGCTCCAGCGGGGCGACGGCGCGCACGGCCGCCACCGCGGCACCACGGCGCGCAGCGAGCTCGCGAGCGGAGAGGGCCTGCAGGAGACGCACGGCGCCGGCCCGGAGCTGGAGCGCGAGGCCCGGGCCGCTCGGCGCGTCGCCGAGCCCGGCGATCTGGGCCTCGTAGGCCATCATCCCGACCAGCTCGATACCCTCGCGGGCGACGATCGCCCGTGCGAGCGCGACGGCCTGCGCGGCGGTGTGCACGGGGGAGCGTTTGGCACCGACACGCACGCGCCCGCCCAGCATCCACAGCCCCGCGTCGAGCTCCAGGCAGACGCGCACGGGGTGCTCGGCAGGTCCGCCAGCGGAGGAGCGGGACAGTCTGCCAGTGGAGGAGCGGGACATACCGGAGGACGGGGAGGAGGCAGGGGCAGCGGCAAGCGCGGCGTCGAGCAGGTCGAGCTGCGCAAGCGAATCGACCATGATCGAGATGCGCGTCTCGGGCCGCTCGGCGGTGAGCTGCGCGAGCTCGCGCAGCGCGCGGCGGTCGGCGGTCGGGTAAGCGACAAGGATGTCCTCGAACCCGTGCGCGGCAAGCCACAGCGCCTCGGGGAGGGTGTAGGCAAGCGTCCCACGAAAGCCAGGCCGCGCGAGCACGCGCTGCTGCAGCGCGCGGCAGCGCACCGACTTGCTGGCCAGGCGGATCGGCTTGGGCGCGGCGCGGCGTTCCATGTCGGCGGCGTTGGCCCAGAAGGAATCGAGATCGACGACCGCAAACGGGGGCTCGAGCGCAGCGGTGGCCCGTTCGAGCCGTTCGAGCGCGGCGGCATCCGAGATCGGGGTCATGTGGGGCGCATCCGCGCTGGCCGATCGGTGATCCCGTCGATCGCCGATCGGTGGGTTTGCAAACAGGCGCATGGGGGCGGGGCTTCCCTACCCCGCCACCGTCGTCGCGGGCTGGGAAATGGGTCCGAGCACGCGGTCGGTGTAGTCGTTGGCGAAGCGCCCCTCGGGATCGAGCCGCCGGCGCACCGCCTGGAAGCGCTCCCACTCGGGGTAGCGCTCGCTCAGGGTGGCGGCGGTCTGGAAGTGGCGCTTGCCCCAGTGGGGCCGGCCCCCGAGCTCGTCCATGATCGCCTCGACGGCGCGGAAGTAGGGCTCCCACGCCATCCCCTCGAACATGTGCACCGCGACGAACCCGCTGTCGCGCCCGGTGGCGGTCGAGAGCAGCGCGTCGTCGGCGGCGACGGTGCGCACCTCGATCGGGAAGGGCACGGCGAAGGGGGTCCGTCGCCCGCCCCGCCAGCCCCCGCCGGCCGGCCGTGGCCCGCCCTTGCGCGACCCGCGGCCACCCGACCACCCCTCCAGCTGTCCCCCCTCCAGCAGCTCGCCCTCCAGCAGCCCCCCCTCCAGCAGCCCCCCCTTCGGCGGTCTCCCCTCAAGCGGCCCTCCCTCCACCAGTTCGAGCACGCGGCGCACCGCCTCCACGGTGCGCTCGCGCGGGAGCGCGTACTCCATCTCGGTGAAGCGCACCAGCCGGGGGCTCGCGAAGATCCGGTCGGAGCGGTCCACGCGGTGGCTGACGCCCGCAAGGCGCGTGACGAGCCGGTTGATGCGGGGAATCTGGGCGGGCAGCCGTCGGTCGAGGCGGCAGAAGAGACCGAAGGCATGGTTGGTGAGCAGCACGTCATTGGCGTAGGCGCTCGCGCGACTGCGTCGTCGTGCGGGCTCCTCGGTGCGGTTGTTGGTGCGCGTCAGCGCCGTCCGGGCGTGGGGGAAGACGAAAAACTCGAAGTGGTCGTTGGCGAGCGCCAGTTCCTCGAAGCGCTCGAGCGTCTGCTCCAGGGGAACGGGGGCGTCGAGGCCGCGCAGGCGGAAGGCTGGCACGCAGCGCAACGTCACCTCCGTGACCACGCCAAGCACGCCCAGCCCCACGCGCGCGGCGCGCAGCAGCTCGGGATCGTCCTGCTCGGAGCAGTGCAGCGTGGAGCCGTCGGCGAGCACCAGCGTGAGCGCCGCCACTTGCGAGGGGATGTTGCGCAGGCGCGCGCCGGTGCCGTGCGTGGCGGTAGAGATCGCGCCGGCGATGCTCTGCACGTCGATGTCGCCGAGGTTCTCTAGCGCCAGCCCGATCGCCGCGAGGCGCGCGTTGAGCGCGTGGATCGTGATGCCCCCCTGCACGCGCACCAGCCCGCTCGAGCGATCGACGTCCAGCAGGCGGTTCATGCGGTCGAGCCTCAGTAGTCGCCCGTCGGTGAGCGCGATGTCGCTGAAGGAGTGCCCCGCGCCGGCGACCCGCACGCGCTGGCCGTGCGCGGCGGCCCGCTCCAGCGCGGCGACGATCTCAGAGATCGAGCTGGGCAGCTCGATCGCTGCGGGGGTGCAGCGCTCGTCGCCGGCCCAGTTGCGCCACTCGGGCGCGCCGGCGACCGTCGCCGTCATGCTCGACTCCACTGCCCGACCCGGCCGCCCCACACCAGGACGCAGCGGCAGTCGCCGTATGCTCGACTCCCATTGCCAGCGCTTGCACTAGGCTCGCTCACCGATGAGTGAGCCTACCTCCACGCCGGGGCCGGTGCCAGGGACGGAGGTTGCAGGCGCACGCTCTCCCCGCGCACGCTCGCTGCCGACTCCGGGGGCAAAGCGAGCGACGGTGATCGGGGCCGGCTCGTTCGGCACCGCGCTCGCGGTGCTTCTGGCTCGCGGCGGGCTGCGCACGACGCTGCAGACACGCACCGCCGAGCAGGCACGGACGCTGGATGAGCAGCACGAGAACCGCGTCTACCTGGCAGGCGTGGAGTTGCCCGCACAGCTGCGTATCGAGCCCTCCTCGGCAGGCGTCGCGCGCGCCGACTACGTGTTTCTGGCGGTGCCCTCGCAGGAGCTCGGGCCGGTCGTGGCGGGACTGCGCGAGGCCGGTCTGGGGCGGCGCACGGCCGTGGTGTCGGTTGCCAAGGGCCTCGTCCCGCCGGACGGCGCGCCGCCGACCAGTGTTCTCGAGGCGGCGTTCGGCGCCGAGCGCGTGGCGTGCTTGGGAGGCCCGGCACACGCACAGGAGATGGTGCACGCCGGCGCGGGGTTGGTGGCGGCTGCGCACGACGAGGAGCTCGCCCACCAGCTCGCGCAGGTCTTCACGCGCGCGGGGGTGGTGTGCGAGCGCTCCAACGACCCACTCGGGGTCGAGCTCGCGGGGGCGGCCAAGAACGCCGCGGCGCTCGCCGCGGGGGCCACCGAAGCGCAGGGCCTCAACGCCGCCGGGGCAGCGGCGGGACACATCTTCGCGGAGGTGTGGCGCTACGCGGAGACCCTGGGGGCGCGGCCGGAGTCGATGATCGGCCTGGCGGGCACCGGCGACCTCGTGGCCACAGCGCTCGCCCCCGAGAGCCGCAACCGCCGCGCGGGGGAGCTGCTCGCGGCGGGTGTGCCGGCGGCGGAGATCCCCGCCCGCATCGGGCAGGCGGTGGAGGCGCTCGAGTCGGTGCCGCTGCTGGCGCTTGCGTTGGAACGCGCGGGCGGAGAGACTGCGGCTGAGCGGGCCCGTAGCGGGCAGGCCGAGGATGGGCGGACGCCAGAGGGCGGGAGGGGGGCTTTGGGTGGGCGAGCCCGGGGTGGGCGAGCACCGATCACAAGCGCCCTCGGCCGCTTGATCGCGGGCGAGCTACCACTCCAGGACTGGGTCGCGCTGGTGCGCGCCACAGTCCCCCCGCCAGCCTTGTGGCGCCGCCGGCCACAGCCCGGGTTTTGGCGGCGGCTGTGGGGGCAAATGACGAGGACCTGACCCCATCCTGTCCCCGCTGCTCGGGCAAGCGAGAGGGCGGGCAGGAGCTGGGACTATATCTCTCCTAAGTGGGGGTAACATACTTGACTCACCTAGCCTGATGTAGTACGCCCACCCAATGAGCAAGAAAGGCCAGCCCACAAGCCTCATCGAGGCAATCCGCTACTTCAGCGACCTCGACGTTTGCACCGACTACGTAGCCAAGCTCCGGTGGCCCAATGGGCCGTTCTGCCCGGCCTGCGGCTGCACCGAGTACAGCTATCTCACGACCCGCCGCGTCTGGAAGTGCAAAGCCTGCAAGAAGCAGTACAGCGTCAAGGTCGGGACGAACTTCGAGGAATCACGACTCGGCCTCGACAAGTGGCTTCCTGCAGTGTGGCTGGCCGCGAACTCGAAGAACGGCATCAGCTCGCACGAGCTGGGCCGCGCGCTCGGCATCACGCAGAAGTCGGCGTGGTTCATGCTCCACCGCATCCGGCTCGCCATGCAGCAGGAAAGCCTGTCGCGGCTGTCGGGCGAGGCGCGGTCGATGAGACCTTCATCGGCGGGAAGGCCCGCAACATGCACAAGCGACCGTGAGCGCAGAGGCATCGGCGGTGGTGGCACGACCGGCTCGGGCAAGACCGCAGTCCTTGGCATGATCGAGCGCGGTGGGAGGGTCAAGGCCGAGGTCGTGCCGGACGTCAAGGGCCGGACGCTCGAACCTCGCGTAAAGGATGCCGTCGAGATCGGATCGTCGGTCTACACCGACGCGCTCCCCTCGTACAACGGACTTGGCCCAATCGCGTTCTCGCACGAGACCATCGATCACGCCGAACGCTACATGGATGCCGCGTCCACACCAACACCATCGAGAACTTCTGGTCACTCGTCAAGCGGGGCCTGAACGGCACCTACGTCAGCGTGGAGCCGTTCCACCTGTTCCGGTTCCAGAACCCCGAGTCCGCTCGCAGAAGTTTCTCGCCGCTCGCGCCTGCCCGTGTCACGCGGGCGATTAGCTCCTCAGCGAAGCGCACGACACCGCGCTGGGTGTTCGCCTGACCCTTGCGCAAACGAACGTGCAGGACCTCACCCGTCGCGGCCCTGGAAGCGAGCAGCGGATGGTAGCCACGCTGCTTGGTGTATCCGAAACCAACGCCCTCCTTCTTATAGCCATAGGCCTGGCACCACCGGACAGACACGGTGGATCCAGGCTAAAGGGGTCGGCTTGATTGGGAGGGCGGCCGCAGCCCGCAGCGACCGCTAGGGCCTAACTCCAAATAAACTCCAAGCAACTCCAAAATTTGGAGTTCGGTGCTAAACTCCAAGTCCTTGGGGCAATTTGGAGCAATTTGGAGTTAGCAATGCGAGTCGCCAAACCACCTGATACCAGCCAAATCTTCGACCAAACGCCCCCAGAGCGGGTCTTCGAGGTCATCCGAAGTGTAGGCGCTAACCCTCGTCCCGACTATCCCCACTGGGACAAGGTTCGCTTCCTGAAGCCACCGGTGGATATAACGCCGGAACAGTGGTGGTTCGCGATCAAGCTAAACCGCGGCCTGATACCCCTCCCGCTCGAGGACGCGGCGGGCACGCCCTTCAAGTACGGCACTCCGTCCAGCGTCCTACGTCTGCTGCACTTTGTCGATCAGCACTGCAGCGGTGAGATTGCCATGGCAGAGGTGGTGACCAGCGACGAGCAGGCACGTCATCACTACCTCGTCAACTCCCTCATGGAGGAGGCGATCCGCTCAAGCCAGCTTGAGGGCGCGACGACGTCGCGGCAGGTTGCCAAGGAACTGCTCCGCACTGGTCGGCCCCCCAGCGATCGCAGCGAGCGCATGATCCTAAACAACTACCGCGCCCTGGAGTTCATGCGGGAGAGTGGCCGTCAGAAGCTCACGCCCGACCTCGTCATAACTCTGCAGCGAATCCTTACCGAGGACACTCTTGACGACCCGACCGCAGCCGGGCGACTACAAACGCCCGACGAGGATCGGGTAGCAGTGTGGGACAGGACCGAAAACCGTCTGCTCCATGTCCCGCCGCCCGCCGATCAGCTGCCCATGCGGCTCCAGGCAATGTGCGACTTTGCCAATCAGGCTGACGACGAACGAGGGCGCTTTATACATCCGGTAGTTCGAGCGATCCTGCTGCACTTTTGGCTCGCTTACGACCACCCGTTTCTCGACGGGAACGGCAGGACGGCACGTGCGCTCTTCTACTGGTATATGCGGAGACGCGGCTATTGGCTGATTGAGTACCTGTCGGTGTCGAAGATCATCCATGAAGGCCCGTCCAAGTACGCGAAGGCGTTCCTATTCACCGAGACTGACGACGGGGATACAACCTACTTCCTGCTGTACCACCTCAACATAATCCGGCGCGCGGTCGAGACCCTGCACGACTACCTCGGACGCAAGGTCAAGGAAGTTCAGGACATGCGAGAGCTGATTCAGAACGAGGACGGCCTGAACCATCGTCAACTCGCATTGCTTACTGACGCGATCCGGCATCCCGCCAACGTGTACACCTATCGCTCCCATGCGGCGAGTCACCGGGTCACGCAGGAGACGGCACGTACGGACCTTTTCTCGCTCCGTGAGCGCGGACTGCTCGAACGACGCAAGATGGGACGCAAACACGCCTACATCCCTGTGCCCGACCTGCCCACCGCCCTGAATATGTAGAGGCGGCGAAGGCGGCGGCGGCGAAGTTACTCGGGCTTCTGGTCTTTCGCCGGCTTCGGCGTCTGGACGAGCTGCCCCACGAAGGCATCGACCGTTGGTCGCGAAAGTCCGCTGACGTGCGAGATGGCCTCAGGTGGCATCCCGACGCTTACGGCCTCCCGGATCGCGGTCTCGGCCCGCCGATGCGAGTCGATGAACTCGCTGCCCGCCTCCCGCAAGCGGCGCTCAATGTCGGTGTCAGCCATCCTCAGTGCCGCGCTTCGGTGTCCTGACGAGCTTCTTCATCGCGGCCTCAAAGTTCTCGAACTCATCATTGCCACCGCTGATGCTTGTGCTGGTTCGGACATCTTCAGGCGCACCTGCTTCGTCTTTTTCGCGCCGTTCCTGACTCATCTCGTCAGACATAAGCACATCCAAGATCTCGTCACTGGACAGGATGAAGCCAACCCCGTGGCGGCTCGCTAGATCGCCGCCTACGCCGCGCCGGTTGGGTTCGAGGTGCCCGGTGAACATTCCGCAGAGCAGGTGGACATAGCCAATCCGCCCTACCGGGGAACGATCCTCGATCTGCTGCGGAAACGGATTCTCCCTCGGCGTGAGGACTGGCAAGGGATACTCGATAAAGCACGGGGAGCCACTAAAGCCGCCATAGGAACGCACGTCGCCTACATGCGTTCGGTATTGCAGGTCATCAGGTAGCCGTAGAACGTCTCGTCATCGCTCTCGCTCTGCGCGCGGACGAAGAAGCCCGTCCCGATCGGGCCACGCTTGTAGGCGATCGTCTTCTCGTCGTAGACATCTCCGACGAGAACAACGGCGCTCCCCATCATGTAGTCCCCGAGCGGCATATCGCCCTTCTTATAGCGCCGCCGCGCCTCTCCGATGAGGCGCTGATCGATGCCAGGGATCTTAGCTAATGTTGGGTGAGATAAGTATGTCAACCCCTCCTAAGTGGTGGTGTGTGCTATGGTATTAGAGTAGACAATGGCGCACACTCTTTAAAAAGAGAACCTTTAGCGGCGCCCCGTCGCATATACGATCATCACTACATGTCCCCTGACTTCACGAAGGAGACGCACCGCTCATGCCACCAACAGACAAACCCGGGGCGACGGAGAAGAGAGGCGCGGGCGAGCCCCCATTTGGCCTGAGATTCGATCCGGACGAGTTCCACGAGCAGGAGCTTCGCCGCGAAAAGATCATCAAAATGCAGGATGCCATCCGTCCTGGCCGGACCATACCCGTCGCAATCCGCTTCGACCAGTTCACGCTGCGGCGGCTGAAGACGCTCGCCACGCTCCACAACACCGGCTATCAGACACTGCTGAAGGCATTCGTCCTCGAACGACTCTACGAGGAGGAGAAGCGGGCGGGGATCATCGACTCATGAGCGTGCTCACCACCGCCTCGTAGACGCCCGCTCCGTTCGCCGCCTCGCACACGCGCAGGTTCGCGTACTGCCCGACCGCCTCCCCAATCGTCGGGTCGCGCAGGTGCGCGTTCGCCACCAGCCAGAACGTCTGCACATGCCCTGCGCACGCCATATCCTCGCGCGAGTCCCCCACCGCGAAGGTCTCCTCGCGTGCATACCCACGCATGCGCTGGTGGAACGCCACCGCCCCTGCCTTCGACGCGCCCGCCGGCACGAGGTGGTAACCCCGTACCTGCTCGAGGCCCGCCTGCCTCGGGGAGCGCGTGCTCACCGCGCCGTTGTCCACCAGCCGCAGCCCCTCATACCCGTGCTCCGCCAGCACCCGGTCGGCCTCACCTGCGTCCACCAAGCCACGGAAGAGATGTGACACTTCGCGTTCGGTGTGCCACGGGTCGTGGTGCTCCAGACGCTCCCCGTAGTGCTCCAGCAGCAGCGCCGGCGCCCCTGAGCGCTCGATCTGCTGGGCGATCGTCTCCTCGCCGGGCTGCATACTGCCGGTCAACCAGTGCTCCTCCCCGTCGAGCACCACACACGCCCCCGCCTCATAGATGTAGGAGCTCCCTCCCAGCAACCGCGCATCCTCCGCCAGCTGCACCTTGCGCCGGCCCGACATCAACACCACCTCCACGCCCGCGCGCAAACACGCCTGCACCGCCCTGACGCCGTCGATCGCCACCGCTCCCTCGCCGTCGTGCAGCAGCGAGGCGCCTTTCCCCAGCAGCGTGCCATCGAGGTCGAGGTACAGGCAGCGCGCGCTCATCGCCGCCCGGGGTCGAGGTGGGTGAGGGCGGTGTTGTATGTGTTCTTTTTGGACCCCAACCCTTCATTTTGTGAAGCATGGTGAGCGATTCTCACGCTGGCGAGCGGCGGGCGCTCCGGCAGGGCGGCACTCGACCCCGCGGGGCCGGCGGGGTCGGAGCCGGCAGGGTCGAGGCTGGCAGGGTTGGGGCCGGCGGGGTCGGAGCTGGCAGGGTTGGGGCCGGCGGGGTCGGAGCTGGCGGGGTCGGAGCCGGCAGGGTCGAGGCCGCCAGGGTTGGGGCCGGTCAGCTCGCCCTCGAGCTCTGTCAACCGCCCTTCGCGCTGCAACCGCCGTGCGATCGTCGCCAGCACCGTCGTCGCCATCGGTGTCAGCTCCTGCAGCGTCTGGTGGCGATTGCGGTGCACCTCCAGATCCACCTGTGCGATCGCCTCCAGCCCGACTGCCCGCCACGCGTCGATCAACATCCCGATCTCTACCCCGTAGCCGGTCGCGAACGGCAGCCGCTCCAACAGGCCCCGGCGCGCCGCCACCTCCCCCGCGAGCGGTTGACGCACCGCCGCCAGCTGCGGGTAGAACAGCGCCAGCGCCGGACGTGCGGTGAGATGGTTGACGCGGCCCCCACCCTCCGGCAGCGCGACTCCGCCATGCTCGAACGGACGCCGGTAGAACGCCTTCACGAACTCCACTCCCCGCTCGCACACGAGCGGGCCTAGGAGTCCGGTCGCGAAGTGCGCCGAGAAGTCCTCGCTGTCCGCGTCCAGGTAGCACACGATCTCACCCTCCGTCGCTCCCAGCGCTCTCCACATCGCGTCGCCCTTGCCCAACACCTGCCCGAAGCGCGGCATCAACTCCGCCTCCTGGAGCACGGTCGCTCCCGCCCGCTCCGCGACCGCCGCGGTGCCGTCCGTCGAGGCCGCATCCACCACGATCACCTCGTCGATCGCCCCCGCGTCGCGCAGCTTCATCAGCTCCCCCACCACTCTGCCCACCGTACCCGCGCACTCCTTCGCCGGCACGCACACCGACACGCTCTCGCTGCGCTCGCGCGCGATCCGCTTCGCCGAGTAGCGCGAGTGGTGGTAGGTGCGCTCCCGCGCCCACCGGCGGGCGGCGGGCGGCAAAGAGGCGTCGTCGGACGCTGGACGCTCGGGGCTCGCCGGCAAATCTCGGTCGTTGCGGCCGTCCCCGCGGCACGCGTCAGCTGGATCGCTCACCGCCTCTACTATCGCAACCGGTGGCGATAGAGCGCACGATCGAGCCTTGGAGCGCCCTTTTGGAGGACGGGCGCGCCGACGGGCGGCTCGTCCGGGGTGCCTCCGAAGGGCCGACTGCCGCCACTTTGGCGAACCCACCGGCAGACCTGCACCCCGACGTGCTGGCGGCGCTGCAGCGCGCGGGCGTAGAGCGGCTCTACTCCCACCAGGCGCAGGCGCTCGAGGCTGCCTGGGAGGGGCCGTTGATCGTCACCACAGGCACCGCCTCCGGCAAGTCGCTGTGCTTCAACCTCCCCACGCTGGAGATCCTCTGCCGCGACGCCCACGCGCGCGCGCTCTACCTCTATCCGACCAAGGCGCTCGCGCAAGATCAGGCGCGCGCGCTCGCCCGCTTCGGCCTCGGCGATCGCCTGCGGCCGGCGATCTACGACGGCGACACCCCCCGCGAGGCCCGCACTCAAATCCGCCGCCGCGCGGGGATCGTGCTCACCAATCCCGACATGCTCCACCTCGGAATCCTCCCTCACCACGAATCGTGGGCCAACTTCTTCGCCAACCTTGCCGTCGTCGTGATCGACGAGGCCCACGTGTACCGCGGCGTGTTCGGCTCCCACGTCGCCAACGTGCTGCGCCGCCTGCGGCGCATCGCCGCCGCGTACGGCACCTCGCCACGCTTCCTGCTCGCCTCGGCGACCGTCGCCAACCCGCGCGAGCTCGCCGAGCGGCTCACCGGCCTGGAGGGGATCGGCCTGATCGACGAGGATGGAGCCCCCGCGCCGCGGCGGCAGATTGCGATCTGGAATCCTCCGCTCACCGACGCCGCGCTCGGCGCGCGCCGCTCCTCGCTCGGCGAGGCCGCAGAGTTGCTTGCGCGGCTGGTGCGCGACGGCGCGCGCGCGATCTGCTTCATGAAGTCGCGCAAGGGCGTTGAGCTGCTTTCCCGACTTGTGCGTGAGGAGCTCGAGGAGGGCCTCGCACGGGAGGAGCTCGAGGGGGGCCTCACACGGGAGGAGCTCGAGGAGGACCTCGCCGACCTCGTGGTCCCCTACCGTGCCGGCTACACCCCCCAGCAGCGGCGCGATTTGGAGGGCCGCCTGATGCGGGGAGAGCTGCGCGCGGTGATCACGACCGACGCATTGGAGCTGGGGATCGACATCGGCGAGCTCGATGCGGCCGTGGTCGTCACCTTCCCCGGCACTGTCGCCTCGCTGCGCCAGATGTGGGGGCGCGCCGGGCGCCGCGGGCGGGGTCTGGCGGTGTACATCGCGGGCGATGACGCGTTGGATCAGTTCTTCTGCCGCCACCCCGACGAGTTCCTGGAGCGGCCCGTCGAGTCCGCGATCCTCGACCACGAGAACCCCCAGATATATCTCGCCCACCTGCTGTGTGCGGCCTTCGAGGGCCCCCTCTCAGGCGCCGACGCCGAGATCCTCGGGCCCCGCTGGGAGGCCTACGCGGAGATGCTGCTCCACCGCGGGCAGCTGCGCCGAAGACCTGCGGCCCAACCGCCCGCCTACGTACCCCGCAACCCCGCGGACTACCCCGCCGCGGCCGTCTCGCTGCGCTCCGCCTCGCTCGACAGCTTCGCGATCGTCGACCTCTCTTCCGGGGAGCTGCTCGGCACCACCGAGGCGGCGCGCGCGTTCTCCACTGTTCACCAGGGCGCGATCTACCTGCATCTCGGGCGCTCCTACGAAGTCCAGGAGCTCGATCTGGAACGCCGCCGCGCGCTGGTGGCACCGTTCGATGGCGACTGGTACACGCAGCCCAAGCGCGCCACCGACACGACCATCGAGCGCGTGCTCGACCGCCGCGAAACGCTCGGTGTCTCGCTCTCCTTCGGGGAGGTCGCGGTCACCGACACGGTGCTCGCCTACCAGCGCCGCCGCCTCTCCGGGGCGGGGCACCAGATCATCGACCTCGTCGCGCTCGACCTGCCCGAAACCTCCTTCTCCACGCAGGCGCTCTGGTTCGAGCTCGACCCCGATGTGCTCGCTGCCAGCGTGCCCGAGCGCGGCGCGCGCGCCGAGGACGGGGTCCGGGCGGCGGAGCATCCTGGCGCTTCCCCCGCAGAGGCGACTACGGGCATCGACGACGAGGCGACACAGGAGACGGTGCTCGGCGCCCTGCACGCCGCCGAGCACGCCCAGATCGCGGTGCTGCCGCTGATCGCGATGTGCGACCGCTGGGACATCGGTGGGCTATCCACCAATCTCCACCCCCAGACGGGGCTGCCGACGATCTTCATCTACGACGGCCACCCCGGCGGGGTCGGGCTCACCCGCGCCGCCTTTCTGCGCTTCGAGGAGCTCTGTCGCGACGCCCACCGCCTGATCTCCGAGTGCCCCTGCCGCGCGGGCTGCCCCTCGTGCGTGCAGTCGCCCAAGTGCGGCAACCTCAACGAACCGCTCGCCAAGGGCGGAGCGCGACTCCTGCTGGAGTGGATGCTGCAGGCGCGGGCCGCAACGTAGCCTGCGAATCGCGCAGGCGCGCTTCGTCACAATAGACAACCCGTGTCCAAAGGCGTCCCCGGCAAGAGAGCGATCGTAGGTCTCGCCGCGCTGCTGGCGCTGACGATCGCCTCGCCTACCAGCGGCGCGGGTCTCGGCGGTCCGCATGGCGGCGCGGGTCTCGGCGGTCCGCATGGCGGCGCGGGTCTCGGCGGTCCGCATGGCCGCGCCGGCCTCGACCCGCGAGCCCAGGCCAGCCAGGTCGAACTCGGCGAAGGGCCGGGCGGGCGCGTGGCGCTGTCGGACTGGACGCTCGCCGTCGACCCGCACGACCTCGGTCAACTGCGAGGGTGGCAGACCGGCGGCTTCACGGGCACCGAGGTGAGCGTCCCCAACGTCGCCAACCCCGCCCCGATCAAAGGCCGGCGGGCAGTCCCCGACTTCGAAGGCTCGGTCGCGTGGTACCGGACAACGCTGACCGCACCCACCACGGGCACCTACGCGCTGGAATTCCAGTCCGCCAACTACCTCGTCGAAGCGTGGATCGACGGCCACCCGCTGGGCTCCCACGTGGGCTTCTACCTCCCCTTCGAATTCCGCGACGCGCTGGCCGCGGGCACGCACACGCTGGTGGTGCGCGTGGATTGGCGCGACCCGCGACTGCAGACCCACGAAGGCTTCAACCGCGCGTGGTTCAACTTCGGCGGTCTCAACGGCGCGGTCAGCATGCGCGAGATCGCCGCCAGCGAACTCTCCGATCCCACGATCCAGACGACGCTGACGCCCGGCGTGGGCGGGCAGGATTCGAGTCCACCGCAGGCGACCGTTCAGCTGGGCGTGGCCGTGCGCAACAACGGGCCGGCGCGCACGCTTGCGCCCGAAGGCACGCTCAGCCGTCCCGGGCAGACGCTCCCCGTGACCTTCACCCCGCAGTTCGTCGGCGCCGAACAGACGGTGACGATGACCGCCACCGTCACCGTCCCCACTCCGGCGATGTGGGCACCAGGGAGTCCCAACCTCTACGAACTGACGCTCGACATCCCGGGCGAGAGCAGTTACGCCGCGCACGTCGGGCTGCGCCAGCTCACGTGGGGCGGGGGGAAGATGTATCTCAACGGGCAGCCTTTGGAGCTGCACGGCGCCTCGATTCAGTTCGAAGCGCCCGGTCACGGCGACGCGCTTGGCCCCGTCGAAGAGGACACGCTCATCCGAGAGCTGCAGGCGATCGGCGCCAACGCCGCCCGTACCCAGCACCCGCTGCCCGCCTCCATGCTCGAACGCCTCGACGCCGCCGGGATCCTGGTGTGGCAGGGCGTCGGCCCGGTCGACCCCTCCGGCGACTGGACGGGCATCACGCCGCAGCTGGCCGAACGGGCGCGCGAGGATGTGCGCACCACCGTGCAGGCCGACGCGCTGCACCCCTCGATCATCGCCTGGAACCTCACCAATGAGATGGCCGGCAACGGCCATCCCGGGGGGGAGGCGCAGTACGTCGAAGCGATGTCCGCGTGGCTGCACGCTTACGACCCGGGACGGATGGTCGCGGTCGACGTCTGGGGCCAGCATCCCCCCCGCCACGGCGCCGGCCACCTATACAGCGACGTCGACGCGGTCTCCGAGACCGACTACTCCGGGTGGTACGAGGGTCTGCACGACAAGCCCGCACGGCTGCGCCGGCTGATCGAGAGCCGCCTCGCCGCGATGAACGCCACGTTCGCAGGCAAAGTTCAGCTCATCAGCGAGTTCGGCGCCGAAGGCAACGCGCTCGACCGCCCCGGACGCCCCGGCAGCTACGCCTTCCAGACACACCTGCTCACCCAGCACATCCGCCTTTACGAGGCCGACCCCGCGCTCAGCGGGATGCTGGTGTGGGTGCTGCGCGACTTCGCGCTCACCCCCACCTACTACGGCGGCTCGGTCCTCGCCGAGGACCCCCACATCAAGCTGATCGAAGGGATCCTCGGCAAGGGCCTGTTCGACTACGCCGGCCAGCCCAAGCCTGCTGAGCACGCGGTGGCCACGCTATTCAAAGCGCTGCCGGCGGTTTGATAGTCGAGCGTATTTTCAAAGACCGGCACGCCTATTTGAAAGACGCTCTCAGGTCCCCTCACACGCTCGCTTTGATCTCCAGACTTTCCTGATTCGTGGCTTTGTCTGCCGCTTTGAGGCCGGTCTGTTCGGGCGCGGCTTCTCCGATCGCCATGCTTAGGAGCTGCGTTTTACCGCCTTCGAACGCTTCCGGCGCCTGTTTACCAGAGGTGGCTTTGAACGTTACGGTGAACGAGGCCACCATTTTGTTCACAGAGGCGTAGGAGGCGATCACGCCGCCCGTGATCGAGACGGGCACTTCGCCGCAGTGGAACTGAGCCACATAGGGCTGCTCCAGGGCCGTGGGGGTCAACGCCATCCCAACCGTGGGTTCACTGGCGTTGATGAACCCGAGATTCCCTTCGAGGGTGTTCAGGTTGACTTCCCCCGACGCCGCTCCCGCGCTCTCGCATTTGATACCGAAGCGGTTGGTGGGTTCGCAGCCGTTCAGTTTCAACTGCACGGTCGCTTTTTTCGATCCGGTATATTCGCCGCTGTACGTGTTTTCCGCGCACTTGATCTGCGCTTTGCCGACCGTTTCAAGCGTCGCGGAGCCATTTTTGAACGTGAAGCTTCGCGCGGTGCCCGGTTCGAAGCTCCATTCGTAGGAGCCGCTGTCTTCGCCGACGCTCTTGGTGGTGCAACTCGCGCCCTGGTACTTACCGGTCGGTTTTTTCAGTTTCACGCACCTGCCGATTTCAGGCAGTTCTTCCTCTGGGGGCGCAGTGGTCAAGCTCTGATCGGAGCCGGAGCTGACGCCGCCCCCATTGGATGCCACGATCCGGAAGTGATAGGTCATGCTGGTGCCGAGACCCGAGATCCCAGCCGACACCGCAACCGGGCTCGTGCCCGAGCCGGGCAGCGAGGAGCACGGCGCGCTCGAACCGTAGGACGGTGTGGTGCCGTATTCAAAGAAGCACACGGTCACTTCGCTACCTTCGGGATTCACGGTCGCGTTCAGGGTCGCGGACTTCGACATGACTTCCGACGCCACGCCCGTCACGACCGTCGGAGCATTCGGCGGCGTCGTGAGCGTTCGTTCGCCGCCGTAGCTGGTCCCGTGCGCATTCGTGGCCACGATCCTGAAGTCATAGCTCGTGTGCGGAGCGAGGCCTGTGACCGCGGCCGACACCGCAACTGGGCTCATGCCCGAGCCGGGCAGCGAGGAGCACGGCGCGCTCGAACCGTAGGACGGGTGTGGTGCCGTATTCAAAGAAGCACACGGTCACTTCGCTACCTTCGGGATTCACGGTCGCATTCAGGGTAGCCGAGGTCGATTTGACCCCGGACGCCGCATTGGTCACGACCGTCGGGGGATTGACGGGCGGCATGTAGGTGATCTGCATCTGCGGTTCAGCTTTGGGAGAGGCGAGCTCTTCGCTGCCACCAGCCGGCACCAGCGACGAACCGCCTCCACCGCCTCCGCTGCTGTCTGAGGATGCACCGCAACCGCCCCCGCCGCCGTAATAGCCGCCCCCACCGCCCCCACCGGTGTCGAGATCGCAGAATACGCCTTCAAAGCCGTTTCCTCCACCTACGCCGCCGATTCCGAGCTGGCCTTCCTGGCCATGGCCGCATCCATCGATGCCGCCTGCGCCGCCGCTGCTCTGCGTTCCGGCACCACCGCCACCATTGTCGCAACTACCCTCTTCTCCAGCCTGACCAGCGGCGCCGCCCGCTCCTCCGGTACAGCTACCGCTTTGCCCACTACCACCACCGCCGCCAGCCACGAGCAGCCTGGAGTCGGGCGACAGGCCGTCCGCGATCGGAGAGGTGCGCACGTCGGATGCGCCCCCGCCACCGGCACCGCCTTCGCTGCCGCCGTTGAAACCTCCGCCACTAGTGTCATGACCATCGGGGCTCCCATCCTGGCCATTGCCACCGACCTCGACGTAGAGGGTCTCGCCCGCGGTCACGCTCAGCGTCCCTGTCACCTGCGCCGCGACGCCTCCGCTGGCTGCTGCGCTACCCCCGTGCCCGCCGACGGCGAGGACTTCCACACTGGTAACGCCAGCGGGCACGGTAAAGGTCTGCTCCCCACCGGTGTAGGTGAAGGTCTGGGTGGTCGCCTGTGCTCGCGCTACAGCGATGGTCAGTACACACGCCAGCGCGCACAGCGCACCCACCGCCACGGCACGAGGGACACTTGCCCTGGCTCGCGGCGCGGTCGCGCCCATTGAAGGATGTGTTGCCACTCCCAAGACCTTCATTCGGCCCCCTTCGTCATTGGACTCCAGCGCTGTCCGCAGTGCCCGTTCAGTAGAATTGTGCAGGCATCCTATACCATCCGTGGAACGGATGAGTCCCGAGGTTATGAAAAGCCCAAAGATCGGCGTTATCGGTTACCCGTCCGCGACGGCCAGTCGATCGACATCGGCGCGGCGGACGAGATCGTAGGCCGTGTCGTCCTCACTTAGCGCCTATCCCTTTAGGGTCCGCCCTTAGTCCGCAAAGCCCACGGTGATCGAGCCTTTGACAGTCCACTCCGGTAGGGTTCGATCATGGTTCTCCACGTCTGCCCCTCCGGCACATCCTTCGGCGGCCTGCCGGGACCGATCGCGCATCCCTGCGGCCGGGCGGCGAAGGCGCTCAATGACGCAGGGCACACCTACGAGGTGGAGCAGGTCAAGGGCGGCAGCGCGAAGTTCTGGACCTGGCCGTCCCGGGCCCGCGACCGCGCCGAGGTCGAGCGGCTCAGCGGCCAGCGCGCGGTACCGATTCTGGTGCTCGACGGCGGCGAGGTCGTGACCGGCTCAGGGGCCATTGTGCGCTGGGCGCGGAAGCACCCGGCGAAGTCGCCCGCCGCGGCAGGCTGACTTTCGCCGCGACCTGCCTCCCGCGGGGGCCAAAGCGGCGCGTCAAGCTGGCTACTCAGCGTCAGGCCAATTCGCGGCGCCCATGACGCCGTCTCCATCCTCGGGCCTGGGGCCGCCGACGGCGAGGATGTCGAGCCCGTCGGAGCCAGCCTCGAAAGCACGCACCACGTCGGGCGCCACACGCAGGACGTCCCACTGGCGCAGCTCCTGGGTGTCGCTGTCGAGCAGCACCCGCCCGGACCCGGCGACGACTATGTATGCCTCCTCTTGCTCGCGGTGACTGTGAGCTATCGGGCTGCGCATGTCTGCCGCATAGCGGAAGAGGCTGACGCCGAGGTCACGCGAGTCCAGGTGTTTGCGTGCAAAGCGACCGTCGATCCCCGGGGCCCGATCACCTATGGAGTTCTCGATATCCAACAGGTTGACGGTGGCGAAGCGGGACATATGATCTCCTTTGGCAGTGGTGTCGGGAGGGCTGAGCGAGCCCTACGTTAGCCGCATGCGAGTCGCGCGCCCTACCGATTCCCCCGCGCGATCTTACGCAGGTCGATCGTGGCGTCGTAGAGCTTGGCGTCGACCCCCTCCTCGAGCGCGACCTCGCGTAGCGGACGCCCGGAGGCAGTGGCCTTTTTGACGATCACCGTCGCCTTGTCGTAGCCGATCGCCCCATTCAGCGCTGTGGCGACGGCGAGCGTGTTGCCGGCGGACGCGGCGGTACCGGCCTTGTTGGCCTGGATGCCGTCGACGCACTTCTCGGCGAACGCGCGCGAGGTCGAGGACAGCAGGCGCAGCGACTGCAGCAGGTTGCGCGCGATCAGCGGGATGCGCACGTTGAGCTCGAACTGGCCCTGCATGCCGCCGACTGTGATGGCGGTGTCGTTGCCGATCACCTGGGCTGCAACCTGCAGCACCACCTCGGGGAGCACCGGGTTGACCTTGCCGGGCATGATCGAGGAGCCCTTCTGCAACTCCGGCAGGAAGATCTCGCCGATACCGGCGCGGGGGCCGGAGCCCATCAGCGCGAGGTCGCCGGCGATCTTGGTCAAGGACACCGCGATGACCTTGAGCGCTCCCGACAGCTCGACCAGCGCGTCGCGGTTGGCCTGCGCCTCGAACGGGTCGGCCGGCGGGGCGATCTGCTTGAGGCCGGAGTCCTTCTTCAGGCGCGCGCGCACCTTCTCAGCGAAGCGCGCGTGCGTGTTCAGGCCGGTGCCGGTGGCGGTGCCGCCGAGTGGGATCTGCCCGACATGCACGAGCGCCGTCTGCACGCGCTCCTGGCCGAGGCGCATCTGCGCGGCGTACCCGGCGAACTCCTGCCCGAGCGTGACGGGAACGGCGTCCATCAGGTGCGTGCGGCCGGCCTTGACCACGTTCTCGAAGCTTTTTGCCTTTTTCGCAAATGAGCGCTCCAGCTGTTTGAGCGCCGGAAGCAGCTCGTTCTGGGCGACGTCCAGCGCCGCCAGATGCACCGCCGAGGGAAACACGTCATTGGAGGACTGGCCCATGTTCACGTGGTCGTTGGGGTGCGTGGGCTCGCCCGCGAGGCGCGCGATCACCTCGTTGGCGTTCGTATTCGTGGATGTGCCGGAGCCCGTCTGAAAGACATCGATCGGAAACTGTGCGTCGTGCTTGCCGGCCGCGATCTCCGCCGCGGCCTTCTCGATCCGCGTCGCCGTGCGCTTGGGCAGCAGCCCCAGCTCGCCGTTGACCGCGGCAGCAGCGCTCTTGATCCGCGCCAGCCAGTGCACCACCGCAACCGGCACGGTCTCCCCCGAGATCGGGAAGTTCTCGACGGCCTTGGCGGTCTCCCCGCCCCACAACTGTTCGTCTGCCATTGGGTCTCCTTGAATCGACGCTCTTTCCGGGACCTTATCCGCAAGAAGAGGGGCCTGGCCGAAGCCGCAAGAAGAGAGGCCCGGCGGAAGCCACGGAAGAGGGGTCCGGCCGAAGCCAGGGTCCGGCAGAAGCCGCAGAAGAAGGGTCCGGCCGAAGCCAGGGTCCGGCAGAAGCCGCAGAAGAAGGGTCCGGCCGAAGCCAGGGTCCGGCAGAAGCCGCAGAAGAAGGGTCCGGCCGCAGCCGGGAGACACGCGCCTCCGGCGCTGGCCGATTTGGGGACGCGAGCGGGGCGAGTGTCGCCCAATCGGCCCCCCGTTTCGGCCAGCCGGCCATGGACCGGCTGCGCCGACCCTATCCGCAAAACGCCACCAACTCCCGTGCGAGGCCCACCGGGTCGTCGTAGGCGATCAGGAACCCGGTACCGGGCAGCACCCGCAGCTGGGCGTTGGGGAGCAGCTTCAACGTCTCTTCGGCCCCGGCGAGCGGGTACAAACGGTCGCTGTCGGCCCACAACAGCAGCACCGGCATCTCGAGGCGGGGGTAGAGCTCGAGCAGTTGTGTCTGGGGCCCGCGCGGCCAGCGGCGCGCAAACTTGGCCCAGGAGCGCGCGAGGCTGGGGTTGCCGGGGACATCGGCGAACGCGTGGCGCACGAGATCGCGCGCGGCCGGCTCGCCACGCGCTGAGAGCCGCGGCCCCAACGACGGGGAGAGCACGAGCGGCGCGGCGTGGGTGAGCACGCGGTCGGCGCCGGGGAGCGAGCCCACGCGAGCGGCGACCCGCCAGGCGGCGCGCAGCCGGGCGTGCTCTTCGGCGCGGTGCAGGCGGTTGGGCATCAGCACCACGCGCGCGGGGCACAGCCCCCCACTTTCGACGGCGCGCAGCATGATCTCAGCGCCGATGTCGTGCCCTGCGATCAGCGGCCGCGGGCCGAGCACGTCGGCGGCGAAGCCGCACAGCACCTCGGCGTACCAGTCGATCGTGTAAGGGTGACGCGGGCGGTCCTCGGAGTCGCCGTGCAGCGGCAGATCGGGGAGCACCACGCGGAAGCGCTCAGACAGCCGCCGCGCCACCGGCTCCCACTCCATGTGCGAGAGCATCGCGGAGTGCAGCAGCGCCAGCGACGGGCCGGCGCCGAGCTCGCGGTAGGCCACCCGAGCGCCGTCGGGGTGGTGGTAGAGGCGCAGCCTCACACGCGGGTACCGTCGCGGTGGCAGAGCACCACTGCATCGTAGGAGCGTCAGTAGCGCGGGGGCTCGGGATCGGCGCGGATCCCCCACGCGAGCGTCGAGAGCAGATGGCGCAGCTCGAAGTCGCCGTGCGTGTAGTGGAGCGTCTGGTTGTCGGCCACCAGCAGCCCCTCCTGCTCACCCTGCCACAGCGTCCGGCTGCGATCCCACTCCTCGGAGCGGAATACATCTCCGGCGCGGTCCACCACCAGCGAGCTCAGGCCGATCGCTTCCAAGCGGCGCGTGAGGCACTCGCGGCTGCCCTCCAACGAGTAGGCGTCCTGCTTGTTGCGCACGACGAACAGCTGCAGCTCCCTGAGGGTTTCGTGGGCGATCATGAAGGTGTTGGTGCGCAGCTTGTGCGCGGGAAAGGGCTCGTAGTAGAAGAGCGTCTCGGGTAGTCCCCACAGCGTGCTCACACGCGCGCGTACGGTCTCCGCCATCGAGCGGCGCTGCCTGCCTTTAAGCTCGAGATTGGGGCCCCGCGACAGCGCTCGGGCGACCGACGCCGAAGGCATCAGCCCGCGATAGGCGCTGGGCAGCCCCATCGAGTAGGTCGTCCACGAATGGCCGCTCGCCCATGCGCCGGTGGCGCCGACCTGCCCCACCCCCGGTAGGGCGAGCGCGGCGTCGAGCTTCTGCAGCCAACCATCCACGAGCGGCCGGCTGAAGGAGTTCACGAAGCAGTAGCGGTCACGGCGCAGGCGAGTGGCGGCAGCTAGGTACACGCCCACGTCAAACCCGCGATCGTCGAAGAACAGGGTCTTGGGCGCGAGATCGGCGACCTCGTCCAGATACGGCTCGGCCCGCGCGGATGAGGTGAAGCCCTTCATCGCCAGCACCAGCTCGCAATCGACACCCGGGGGATGGGCACGGAACGCCTCGGCGAACCCGCGCAGGGTCTCCACACCATTCACCTCGCGCACCAGATGCACGACACACAGAGGATCGGCACCCCCCACTCCGGGAGCCACCGGGGGGAGCGCCAGCGGCATACGCCGCCATGCCCACGGATGGCGCATCAGCTCTCCCTCCGCACCGGTCTCATCTCACTCCCGCCAGCAGCGCGGAGCCGCTCGGCTCGCCCTCCCACGGCAGACTCGGATCGGCGCACACACCCCAGGCCAGAGTCGAGAGCAGGCTGCGACGGGCGAATGTGCCGAGCGTGTAACAGAGTGTCTGGTTGTCGGCAACCAGCAGCCCCTCCTGCTCGCCCTGCCACAGCGTGCGGCTGCGATCCCAGCGATCGGCGCGGAAGGCCTCCCCGGCGCGGTCCACCACGAGCGAGGCGAGGCCGGCCCGCTCCAGTTGAGCGGTGATGCTCTCGCGGCCGCTCTCCATCACGTGAGAGTCCATCTTGGTGCGCACGACGGGCAGGCTCAGCTCGCGTAGCGCGGCGTGGGTGAGCATGAACACGTTGGTGCGCAGATGACGTGCCGGAAAGGGCTCGAACTCGACGAGTTCCCGCGGTACCCGAGGCACCGACCGCAGGCGCAGCCGCGTCGCGGAGACCATCGTGCGGGGTCCGCCTGCCAGCGTGCCGCCCCAGGTGGAAGCCGCCTCGCGCTGGATCTCCATCGCCAGCTCGCGGACGACCTGCCGCGCGGGGAACAGTCCCCTGTAGGCGCTGGGCAGCCCGAGCAGACTCGTCACCCACGAGTATGTGCTCGCCCACGACCCCGTCGCACCGACCTGCCCCACGTCTGGCTGAGCGAGCGCGGCGTCGAGCTTTGCCAGCCAGCCACCCACCAACGGACGGCTGTGGGAGTTGACGAAGCAGTAACGGTCGCGGCGCAGTCGCGCGGCTAGCGCGAGGTACACGCCGAGATCGAACCCGCGATCGGGGAAGAACAGGACTTTGGGAGCGAGGTCGGCGGCCTCCTCGATATACGGCGCCGCCTGGGCCCGCGAGGCGAATCCCTTCATCGCGAGCACCAACTCGCAGTCGATGCCGGGAGGGTGCGCACGCAGCGCCTCGGCGAAGGCGCGGAACGAGCCCGGACCATTCACCTCACGAACGAGGTGGACAAGACAGGGGGGATCGGCGCCTCCCGCCTCGGGCGGCGTGGCGGGCAGTTCGAGCGGTATGTGCCGCCAGTCCCACGGCCAACGCATCAGCTTCTGCCCCCGGGGGAATGCGACCCTGGCATGAGGTGGGTGAAGGTAACAGGGCGCCCACCTACGATCGAGCGCCTTCCTCCGGTCTCCCGCAGGCCGGCCACAGGGATGCGCTGCGTGTTTCTATCAGCCGCCGGATGGTGAATCGCGCGTGCGGTCGCCGTTCGCCGGCAGTCGCTTTTGCGGCACCAGACCCGCGCGGTCACAGCCCTTGGAGCCCACCCCTATTAGAGACACTCGGGCCCGGCTCGGCGCCCGTTTTCCCAGCGCTGGAGCGGCGGTGCCCGAGGTGGTTTGGCAGACGGCGAGCACGCGCCTACGGTGCCCGCATGCCCAATGCAGTGGATGTCGTGATCGTCACCCACAACCGCTACGAGCTCACCGACAGCTGCCTGCGCCACCTGCGCACGCAGACGATCGAGCACCAGGTGTTCGTGGTGGACAACGGCTCGACCGACAGCACTCCGGCGCGCCTGCGTACCGATTGGCCCGACGTGCAGCTCGTGCCGCTGGACCGCAACCTCGGGTTCGCGGTGGGCTGCAACCGTGGCGTTGCCGCCAGTGCCGGGGAGATCGTGGTGCTGCTCAACAACGATGTCAAGTGCCGGGCGAGCTTCCTCGCGCAGCTAGTCGCGCCGCTGCGGGACCCCGCGGTTGGCTCCGTCGCCTCGCTGATGCTGCAGCCGGGCGAGGAGCGGATCGACAGCGTAGGGCTGACCGCCGACGTGACGTTGGCCGGCTTCCCGCGATTGCACGGGCTGGCGGCGACGTGCGCGAGCGACCCCTGCCCGGTGCTGGCCGGTCCGGCGGGCACCGCCGCGGCCTACCGGCGCGTGGCGTGGGAGCAGGTCGGCGGCCTCGACGAGACGATCTTCACCTACATGGAGGATTTCGACCTGGCTCTGCGCCTGCGCAGCGCCGGGTGGGAGTCGGTGGCAGCCCCCGACGCGGTGGGCGTCCATCTGGGCTCGGCCACGCACGGACATCGCTCCGCCTGGCAGCGCCGCAACGGGGGCTTCGGACGCGGTTACCTGCTGCGTCGCTACGGGCTGCCGCCGGGGGCGGCGACGGCGCGCGCGCTGGCCACCGAGGCGGTGGTGGTGCTCGGCGATCTGGTCATCTCCCACGACCTCGCCGCGCTGCAGGGGCGCCTACGGGGATGGAAGGCCGGCCAAGGCCGTCCCCACCACCTCCGCCCGCCGGCGGCGGCAATCGACCGGCAGATCGGCTTTCGCGACTCACTCGCCCTGCGGCGCGGGGCGTACGAGCGACGCGCGGCCTGATTGAATCCGCCGCGACTTGCTGCCGTTCGATCCGCCGCGACTCGCTCTGCGCTCGTCAGCGCAGTCGCAGCCGGCCAGCGAGCCGGGATCGGCGCGGCAGGCCCCACCCGCTCACAACCTCCCCAGGCACGACAGCTAGCCAGCGCAGTCGCAGCCGGCTGGTGAGCCGGGGTCGGCATGCAGGCCCCACGCCAGGCCAGCGAGCAGGCGGCGGCGCTCGCCGCTGCCCCGCTGGTAGGAGCGCGTGCGATTGTCGATGCCGAGCAGCCGCTGCTGCTCGCCCTGCCAGTACGTGCCGCTGCGATACCACTCGCCGGGCTCATAGGCGGTGCCCGTGCTGTCCACCACGAGCGCGCGCAGACCCATCCGCATCGTCTGGCCCACGAGGTTGAGCGACCCGCTCTCGAGTACGTAGGTGTCGTGCTTGCTGCGCACCACGAACAGCCGCAACGCCGTGAGCAGCTCGTGCGAGACCATCAGCATGGTGTTGCGCAGATGCGGATCGGGGAACGGCTCGAAGGCCAGCAGTTCCTCGGGCAGCTGCGCGAGCAGCCGCAGCCGCGTCCGCAGCGAGTCGAGCTTGGAGCGCCGCTCGATGCGCAGCTGTTCGAGGTCGATCTCCAGCAACAGGCTGCGCGCCTCGCGGATCGGGGGCAGCACGCTCCGATAGAAGCTGGGCAGGCCAATCGAGTAGGTCAGCCACGAGTGCGAGCTCAACCACGAGCCGCTGGCGCCGACGAGCCCGACGTCGGGCGGCGCGAGCGCGGCGTCCAGCTTGGCCAGCCAGCCCGCGACCACCGGACGGGTGTGAGAGTTGATGAAGCAGTAGCGGTTGCGCCGCAGCCGCGCGGCGGCGGCGAAGAACAGGCCGAGATCGAGCCCGACGTCGGGGAAGAACTCGATCGTGGGCTCGAGGTCGGCGACCTCCGCGATGTAAGGCGCAGCCTCGGCGCTGGACACAAACCCCTTCATCGCCAACACCAACTCGTGCTCGATGCCGGGGGGATGGGCACGCAGCGCCGCGGCAAACTCACGCAGCGAGTCGATCCCGTTGACGGCACGCACCAGATGCACCACGCAGGGTGGGCCGGCGGGATCGTCGCGCAGAGCGTTGGGCAACGTCAGCGGCGTGCGCGACCAATCCCACGGAGCACGCATCCGGTGTCGCATCCCGTGTCCCGAGTCGGGAGACGCCGTCGCATTCGCGACCCGGGACAGCATCAGCCCTGCCTGAAGGCCTGTGGTCGGCGGCGCATCGGGCCCCGACGCCAACCGAGCAACTCGATCGCATCGGAGGGCACCGCCCCCCGCCACAGCAGGACAACCGCGTACAGACCGCTGGAGAGGGCCACCCGGCCGAGGATCGGGACGCCGGTGAGCAGCATCGGCGTGGCCCCAACCGCGGCGGCCAACGCAACCTTGGGCAGCACCCGCAGGCTCGGGCGCAGATGCGGGCGACCACGCACCAGCACCACCCCACCGGCGACCGCCGCGAGGATCTCGACCGCGGCGGTGGCGGCCGCGGCGCCCTGGGCCCCGTACAGCGGCGCCAGGACCGCCACCGCGATCGCCGCCAGCGCCAGCAGCGTGAGGTTCAAAACCAGGATCGTGCGGTGCAGGTGCAGACTCAACAGCGCACAACCCCACACCGTGCTGACGAACACCGCCGCAACCGCCAGGCCCTGCACCGCCAGGACAGATGTGGCCGGTAGGAATTTGGCCCCGCCCACGACCTCGATCGCCAGGTGTGCCCCCACGATCAGCGAGAGTGAGACCCACACCCCCACGATCAATGAGGCGTCGAGCACGCGCGAAACCGCGTGCGCGAAGCGTGCGGGTTCCGCCTGCGCGGTGTGCGCGAAGATCGGGAAGGCGGCGCCGACGAGCAGCCCGGGCAGGGTGAACAGGTTCTCGACGATCCGATAGGAGACGCTGAAGTAGCCGAGTTGGCGGCCACTGCTCAGCAGCGACACGAGCACCACCGCCACGCGCAGGTACAGGGTCGCCGTGATCACCGCCGCCGAGTAGGTGAGCATCGGAGTCACGAGCGCCCGCCAGCGGCGCACCGCGAAGGACGGCCTCAGCGGGATGTCGCGATGCACCAGCGCGATCGTCGCCGGCAGCACCAGCGCCGAGGCGATCGCCGTCACGGCCAGGAAGGCGAGCAGGTGAGCATCGAGCAGCACGAGCAGTGCGATCGCGAGCGCGGCGAGCAGCAGGCGCGCGAGTTCGAGCGTCGAGAGCCAGCCGAGCCGTAGGCGGACGGCCAGCGAGACCCCCAGGATCCCCTGCGTGTTCTGGAGCAGCACGCCGCCGCAGGCGATCAGCACCCCGACCCCCAGCAGCGGCCCGTAGGCGAGGAACGCGAACAGCGTGACGAGCAGCGCTCCGAGCAGCGCGAACGTCAGACGCATGCCCAGCAGATCACGGGTGAAGGCGGCCCGCCGCTCGCCGCGCAGTACCGAGAGTTCGCGCAGCGCGACCCCAGTGAGGCCGAGATCCGTCAGGCCCGACACCAGCGCGGCCAGCGACACCGCGATCGTGTAGCGGCCGGTGTCGTACACGCCAAGGTGGCGGAACAGCAGCGCGGCGGCGGCCACGCTGAAGAACGAGCCGGCGACGAACGAGCCCATCCGCAGCGTCGCGCCCCGCGCGGCAGCGGGGCCGGCGGCGGGGGTGGACAGCACATTCGCGCCGGCTGGAGCCCGCTCGCCGGGGGACGTGGTGGCGCTCACCATCGCACCGCTCGGTCCTCACGGGTGGACCGCCCCATCATGGGAGCAGCAACAGCTCCGGGGTGCGCGTCGCCAGGCGTCCTCCCCACTCGCCGATGTAGTCGAGCTGCGCGGCGATCTCCTCGCGGAGGTTCCAGGGCAGGATCACGACCACGTCGGGGCGGTCTTCGAGGATCGCCCGCGGGGCTCGAATCGGGATGTGGCTGCCGGGCAGGAAACGGCCCTGCTTGTGCGGGTTGAGGTCCACCGTGTAGTCGAGGAAGTCGCGGCGCACGCCGCAGTAGTTCAGCAGCGTGTTACCCTTCGCCGGCGCGCCATAACCGACCACGTGCCGGCCCGCGTCCTTGAGGCCGATCAGGAACTCGAGGATCCGGCGCTTGTCGGCCTCGACGTGGGCGCCGTAGGCGGTGTAGGTCTCCACTCGCTCATACCCGGCCGCGCGCTCGTGCTCGCGCAGCCGCAGCGCGCGTGCGGTGTCGGGCTTGCGCTCGTCGTCCTCGTGCGCCCCGTACACGCGCAGCGAGCCGCCGTGCGTGGGCAGCTCCTCGACGTCGAACAGACGCAGGCCGTGCGCGGCGAACACGCGCGTGGCTGTGAGGAACGAGAAGTAGGAGAAGTGCTCGTGGTAGATCGTGTCCCACTGGCGCCCCTCCACCAGCCGCAGCAGGTGCGGGAACTCCATCGTGATCGTTCCACCCGGCGCGAGCAGGATCTTCAAGCCGGCGACGAAGTCGTTGAGGTCGGGGACGTGGGCGAGGACGTTGTTGCCAACCAGCAGATCGGCGCTGAAGTCGGCCGCCAGCGAGGTCGCCGTCTCGCGCCCGAAGAACTTCACCACGGTCGGGATCCCGCGCTCGACCGCCGCTGCCGCGACGTTGGCCGCGGGCTCGACGCCCAGCACGGGGATCCCGCGCTCGTGGAAGTACTGCAGCAAATAGCCGTCGTTGGAGGCGATCTCTACGACGCGGCTGTGCTCGCCGAGCCCCAGCGACTCGATCGTCCGCTCGGCATACCGCCGGCAGTGCTCCAGCCAGCTGGTCGAGTAGGAGGAGAAGTAGGCGTAGTCGGAGAAGATCCGCGCGGGCGACTCGAACTCCTCCAGCTGCACAAGAAAGCAGCGCTCGCAGACGAGCGCGCGCAGCGGGTAGAAGGGCTCCATCGCGCCCACCAGCTCAGCGAACAGGTAGGAGTTGGCCAGCGGCGAGGAGCCCAGATCCGCGAAGATGGCTTCGATCGGCGCTCCGCAGAACCGGCAGGACGCCCGATGCTCGACGCGGCCAGGCGCGGCGTACGACGTCACGGTCATGTCGAGACCCTCGGGCGACATCTCAGGCGACCGCCTTCAACCAATCGACCGTGCGCGCGATGCTCTCGCGCAGGTCGATCGACGGGCTCCAACCGACCTCCTCGCGCAGACGCCGGACGTCAGCGGTCAACCGTTCCGGCTCGCCCTGGCGCTGTGGCAGCGCGCCCATCCGCACGAGCTCGGGCCTGCCGGTGCTGGCGCCGATCGCCGCCACCACGTCGGCCACCCGAACGGGCTCCCCCGAGGCGACGTTCACCGGCCCGGCGACCTCGGAGTCGAGCAGCGCCACGAGCGCGTTCCCCAACTCCGGCGTGTAGAGGTAGTCGCACACCTGCATGCCGTGCGTGCACGGCACCTCTTCACCGCGCAGCAGTGCCAGCGCGACCGCGCTCACCAGCCTGGCGGGATGCTCGTAAGGACCGTACGCGTAGAAGATGCGCCCCCAGGCAAGCGCCACGCCGGCCTCGGGCGCCCACCGCTGCGCCACCGCGTGCAGGCCGTGCTTGGCGGCGCCGTAGAGCGTGGCGGGGCAGGTGCGAGTGGGTTCATCGGCCCTTGCGGGGCCGACCGTGGCACTGGCCGAGGCAGGCGTGGCGGCGATCCCCGCGTGGCCAGCCGTGGCGCTGGCCGAGGCAGGCGGGGCGGCGGTCCCCGCGTGGCCAGCCGTGGCGGTCCCCTCGGCAGGAGGGGCAGCGGCCGCGCTCTCCGCGGCGCGCTCGCCCGCAGGCGGGGGCGCCTCCACGCAGTGCGTATTGCGCGTCCACGCATACTCGGCGCAGGTGCCGGCGACCACCGCCCGACGACCCTGCACCTCGCCGAAGGCGCGCAGCAGCCGCAGGCTGGCCTCCACCCAGTCGAGGTTCTGAAGCGCCGTCCAGTAGGCCCGGGGCTGCGTGTACCAAGCGAGGTGCAGGAGGTGGCTTGGCCTGACCTCCCCCATCAGCGCCGCGGCGGAGCCGGGGGCGAGCAGGTCGGCGTGGTGCCAGCGCACCTCGGGCGCGGTTGCGCGCAGAGCGTCGTCGGGTCCGGCGGCGGCGGCGGGCACCCCGTCCGCCAGCGGGCGCGAGGTGACGGCGTGCACCTCGTGGCCGGCGGCCAGCAGCGGAACAAGCGTGTGCCGGCCGATGAAGCCCCCGGCCCCGGTGACCAGCACCCGGCTCACGGCGCGTAGTCCGGGAAAGCGCGGTCGCGCGCGGAGAGAATGCGTTTGCCCAGCGGCGCCTCGGGCCAGCGGATGCCGAACGCCGGGTCGTCCCAGCGCACGCCGCAGTCGGCGTGCGGGGCGTAGGCGGAGGTGGTTTGGTACTGGATCTCGCTGTTGTCCTCCAGCGTTTGGAAGCCGTGCGCGAAACCCTCAGGGATCAGCACGCAGAGCAAGTTGCGATCGCTCAGCTCGACTCCCGCCCAGCGCCGGAAGGTGGGCGAGTCGGGCCGCAGGTCGACGGCGACGTCGAAGATGCGCCCCCTGGTGCAGCGGATGAACTTGCACTCGGCGTGGGGCGCCTGCTGGTAGTGCAGGCCGCGCAGCGTTCCCGCGCGCGAGTTGGAGGAATGGCTGCACTGCACCACCCGCGGGCTCAGTCCCTGAGCGGCGAACAGGTCGGCGTCGAAGGTCCGCGTGAACGAGCCGCGCTCGTCGACAAACGACTCCAGCTCCACGACCACCAACCCGGGGAGCTCGGTTGCCTTGAAGATCATGGCCGGCTCCTCCAGGTCACGGCCACACCCTCCAGGGAGCGTTGCCACCTTCCCACAGCTCCTCGAGCTGGTGGCGGTCGCGCAGCGTGTCCATCGGCTGCCAGAACCCGCGGTGGCGGAAGGAGGCGAGCCGCCCCTCGCTGGCCAGGGCGCGCAGCGGCCCGTCCTCCCAGGTGGTCGTGTCGCCATCGAGATAGCGCCCGACCTTGGGCGAGAGCACGAAGAAGCCGCCGTTCAGCCACGCTCCGTCCCCGCGCGGCTTCTCCTGAAAGCTGCGCACGTGGGTGCCGTTGATCTCGACAGCGCCGAAGCGCCCGGGCGGCTGCACCGCGGTGATCGTCGCGAGCGCACCCTGCTCGCGGTGGTAGGCGATCAGCGCGGTGATGTCGACGTCGGCCAAGCCGTCGCCGTAGGTGAAGCAGAAGTCCTCATCGTCCACATATGCAAGCGCCCGCTTCAGGCGCCCCCCCGTCATCGTCTCCTCGCCGGTGTCCAGGAGCGTCACCCTCCAGGGCTCGGTGCTGGAGCGGTGGATCTCCACGTCGCCGCGGCAAAGATCGAAGGAGAGGTCCTGGCACGTGTGCAGGTGGTAGTTGGCGAAGAACTCCTTGATGACGTAGCCCTTGTAGCCGAGGCAGATCACGAACTCCTCGACGCCGTGGGCCGCGTAGATCTTCATGATGTGCCAGAGGATCGGCTTGCCGCCGATCTCGACCATCGGCTTGGGTCGCACGGCCGTCTCCTCGCTGAGCCGCGAGCCAAACCCGCCGGCCAGGATCACCGCCTTCATCTGGTGCGGCAGGGGTCGCACACGCACCCCCCTCGAGTCTCGAGCTCCGACATGGCGGGTCAAGCTAACAGGACGCTCCCGAGCGGTCGAGCGCCTCCGCGCAAGCTCCCTGCCTGCCGCGGGCAGGTGCCTGTATCGTGTTTCTGATGGCGAGCACATGGGCGGGCACTCGCGTACTTTTCACGGGCGCCCAGGGCTTCATCGGCTCGTGGGTCGCCGAGCGGCTGCTCGACGGGGAGGCCGAGGTGTTCGTCCTCGACCGGCCACCGGCCGAGCTCTCGCGCTTTCGTCTGCGCGGGCTGCACGATCGCTGCACGCCGGTGTCAGCCGACCTCCTGGACCCGGCGTCGCTGCGACGCGCGATCGATGAGCACGGCATCGAGGCGGTGTTCCACCTCGCGGCGACCGCGATCGTGGGGTCGGCGACGAAATCCCCCCTCAGCACCTACGAGGTCAACGTGCGCGGCACCTGGAACCTGCTCGAGGCCTGCCGCGTCGCCGACACCCCGCCGCAACGGGTGGTCGTCGCCTCCACCGACAAGGCCTACGGGACACACGAGGATCTCCCCTACCGCGAGAGCCACGCGCTGCAACCGCGCTATCCCTATGACGTCTCGAAGGCGTGCGCCGAGTTGATCGCGCGCTCATACGCCCACACGTTTGGCCTGCCGGTCGCGGTCACACGCTTCGGCAACGTGTTCGGCGGCGGGGACTTCAACTTCTCGCGGCTGATCCCGGGGACGGTGAAGGCGCTGCTGGCGGGCGAGCGGCCCGTGATTCGCTCGGGTGGGCTGATGGAGCGCGACTTCCTCTATGCCGAGGACGCGGCCAACGCCTACCTGGCGGTCGCCGGCTCACTCGATCGCCCTGAGCTGCACGGCCGTGCCTGGAACGCGAGCATCGGCAACCCGGTGACCGTGCTCGAGGTCGTCAGGCGGCTCGCCGAGATCGCCGGCGCGGGAGTCGAGCCGGACGTGCGCGGGGAGGGCACCCCGCACGGGGAGCTCACGCGCCAGTGGCTCGACTCGAGCGCGATCGCCGAGCAGCTCGGGTGGACGCCCGCGTGGGATCTCGCACGAGGTCTGGAGGCGACGTACAGGTGGTATGAGCAGGAGCTGCCGCGGATCCCGGCGCTCGCTCGCGCCGACGGCTGAAGGGCACGCGAGCCCTGAGCAGGCGCTGTCCGCAAGACCGGCAGACCGTGGGAGCAGCGAGGCGGTCGCGGGCAATCAGGGCACGGCGAGCAGGTCGCGGTCCTTCCAGCGCAGCGTCTCGTCGAGGCGCCCTTCCGCCATCAACTCCTTGATGCGCGCGATCCGCATGAACCGCGACCCCTTGAAGTCGGCGATGTCCAGGCCGTTGTCGCGGTAGGCCGCGAGCATCTGCTCGACGCTCGCGCGCACCGTCCAGCGCGGGTGCAACTCGGGAAACGCCTGCAGCAGCTTGGCGAAACTGACGCGATAGCTGCGCTTGTCCGGGCCGGCGCCGTCGGCGAAGGCGATCCGCGAGCCGGGCACTGCCTGCTCGACGATCTGGGCGATGTCGCGGATCCGGTAGTTCTCCTCGTCGGCGCCCACGTTGAAGGCCTCGCCGTGCACCTGCTCCCGCGGCGCCTGCATCAGGCCGAGGAAGGCGCGGGAGATGTCCTCGATGTGCACCAGCGGCCGCCACGGCGTGCCGTCGCTCTGCATCAGCACCTCGCCGGTGGCGAACGCGAAGGCGGTGAGGTTGTTGACGACGAGATCGCCCCGGTGACGTGGGGAGAGGCCGTGAGCGGTCGCATTGCGCAGGAACGTCGGGCTGAACGAGTCGTCGGCGAGCATCCCGATGTCGCGCTCGGCGAGCACCTTCGACTCGCCGTAGGGGGTCACGGGATTGAACTCTGCGGTCTCGTCGATCCAATCCTGCCCGGCGGCCCCGTAGAGACTGCAGGAGGAGGCGAAGAGGAAACGCTCCACGCCCGCCTGCTTGGCGGCCTGCGCCAACGACACCGAGGCGCGGTGGTTGATCGCGAAGGTGCAGTCGGGGTTGAGATCGCCCACCGGGTCGTTGGAGAGGGCGGCGAGGTGGACGACCGCGTCGAAGCCGTCGAGGTCCGATGGCGTCACGTCGCGGACGTCCTTACGGATCGCGGGCACCGCCGGCGCGTGCTCCTCGCCGAAGTAGCAGCCCTCGTACATGTAGGTGTCGAGGCCAACCACCTCGTGTCCGGCCACGACAAACAGCGGGACCAGGACGGACCCGATGTAACCGTGGTGGCCGCTGACGAGAACGCGCATGGGGATCGGCCCTCAGCCCGAATCCCGCTCGGGCCTCGAGGGCGGCGCGCAGTCTACCCCAGCCAGGGCAGGCGAGAAGCGACTCCGCGCACCGCAAACGCCAGCAGCACCTGCAGACCGTCGCGCAGCGACGCGTACCAGCGACGCTCAGGGCCCATCTCCGTAGGCCTCAGCGGTGGACGGCGGTGCTTGCCGATCTTTCAAGAATGTTTCTCAGTGCCTGTCATTTACTGATCTGTTTCCGACTACTTGACATTGCTGGTCCACTCCGCCTAGGATCGAAGCGATGGCTGCCAATGCCGACACACTCCCGCTCTCACCCGCCGACATCGAATGGTGGCACCAGATCGAGCTGCCCGGTGGCTATGTCACCCCGGGCCCCGATCGGTCCGCCGCGAAGCTCGCCGCGCTGCGACTGCCTGACTTGACGGGCAAGACGGTTCTGGATGTGGGGGCCAACAACGGCTACTTCTCCTTCGCCGCGGAGCGGCTGGGCGCGTCGCGGGTGCTCGCCGCGGACTCCTCCTCCTGGGCATGGCGTCCTCCGCATGGCAAAGACGGTTTCGAGTACGCCCGCAAAGCGCTGGGCTCCCGCGTGGAGGACGTCGACGTCGAGGTGCTCGACCTCTCGCCGGAGACCGTGGGCGAGTTCGACGTGGTGCTGTTCCTCGGCATCCTCTACCACATGCGCCACCCGCTGCTGGCGCTCGAACGAGTCGCTGACGTCACGAAGGATCTGCTCGTGATGGAGACGCTGGTGGACCTGACGTTCATGCGGGCTCCGGCGGCGGCGTTCTATCCGTGGGCGCTGTGCGGGGAGGAGTCGAATTGGTGGGGTCCCAACCGCGCCGCGGTCGTGGGCATGCTGCGCAGCGTCGGCTTCGAGCAAGTCGCCTCGTATCCCGAAAAGCGGTTCGCCAGGGCGCGGTTGGCGGGCATCCCGGAGCGTGCGCGGACCGGCGCGAAGTGGACGGTCGCGCCTCCGAGCGGCTCGCGCATGCGGATGGCGAGGGATCTCGCCAAAAGCGCCTTCACGCAGAGCCGTCTCGTGACCCACGCCTGGAGGCGGTAGCGCCCAAGTAACACCACGGGCGTGCCTGGCCAGCGGAGTGGACCGCTCCTCGGCGGCGTGGACCACTCCTCCGCGGCGTGGACCGTCTCACCGGCGGCGTGGACCACTCCTCTGCGGCGTGGACCGTCTCACCGGCGGCGTGGACCACTCCTGCGCGGCGTGGACCGTCTCACCGGTGGTGAGATCCTCCTGCGCGGCCATACAATGGGCCGCCCGCGATGGCTGCTCCCCGACACCCACTCCTACCACCGCGCAAAGTGGACCCCCACCAGGCGTTTCCGGCGATGGAGCTCCAGGTGCTGGCGCGCTGGCGCGAGCGCGAAGTGTTCGCGCAGTCGCTGCGGATGCGCGAGGGCGCGGAGCCGTGGGTCTTCTACGAGGGACCCCCCACCGCCAACGGCCGCCCGGGCGCCCACCACGTGCTGTCGCGCGTGTTCAAGGACATCTACCCGCGCTACAAGACGATGCGCGGCCACCGCGTGGAGCGCAAGGGCGGCTGGGACTGCCACGGCCTGCCGGTGGAGATCGCGGTCGAGCAGAAGCTGGGGATCAACAGCAAGCACGAGATCGAGAACGAGGTCGGAATCGAGGAGTTCAACCGCCAGTGCCGCGAGTCGGTGTTCGAGTACCTGGAGGAGTGGAACCGCCTCACCGAACGGATCGGCTTCTGGATCGATCTCGACCACGCCTACCGCACGCTCGACGAGACCTACATCGAGTCGGTATGGTGGGCGCTCGCGGAGATCCACCGGCGGGGGCTTTTGTACGAGGGGCACAAGGTGGTGCCCTACTGCTACCGCTGCGGGACGGCGCTCTCCTCACACGAGGTGGCGCTGGGGTATCAGGATGTGGTGGACCGGTCGGTGTATGTGCGGCTGCCGGTGCACTTCCCCACGCAGGAGCAGTCCGGTGGCCTGGCGCAACAGCCCGGGGGGCCCACCTGGATGATGCCCACCCAAGCTCCCGATCCGGATTCCCCTTTGAAGCAGGGTGACGCGCTGCTGATCTGGACGACGACACCGTGGACGTTGCCAGGCAACGTGGCGATCGCGGTCGCGCCCGAGGAGACATACGTGCGAGCGGAACACAATGGCGAAACGCTGATCCTCGCGAAACCACTGGTCGAGCGGGTACTCGGGGAGGACGTGAAGATCCTCGATCGGTTCCCGGGTAGCAAGCTCGTCGGCCGGCGGTACGAGGGGCCGATCTTTCCCGAAGGGCCCTACGGCGCTACCACAGGATCGAGCGGCTTTCCGATCATCGCTGGGGACTTCGTCACGACCGATGACGGCACAGGGCTCGTGCACATCGCACCTGCGTTTGGCGAGGACGACTTCAACGCTGCCGCGGCAGCCCCCGAGGTGCCGTTCGACCCCCGCGACCCCAACAAAAGCCTCTTCAATCCGGTCAAACCCGACGGCACCTACGACCAGCGCGTACGCAGTCACGACGGCAGCTCCTACGAGGGCCGCTTGGTCAAGGACCCGGCACTCACGGAGGAGTTGATCGCAGACCTCGACGCGCGCGAGTTGTTGTTCAAGCGTGAGGAGTACGAGCACTCCTATCCCCACTGTTGGCGCTGCGGAACACCGTTGCTGTACTACGCCAAACCGTCGTGGTACATCGCGACATCGCGAGTGCGCGAGCGGATGCTGGCCGCCAACGAGACCGTCGCATGGCACCCGCCGCACATCAAGCACGGCCGCTTCGGCGACTGGCTCTCCAACAACGTCGACTGGGCGCTCTCCCGCGAGCGCTATTGGGGCACACCGCTGCCGGTATGGCGCTGCGGCGCCGGGCACATCCACGTGATCGGCTCGTTCGCGGAACTGGAGGAGCTCTCGGGCACCCCACTCCCCGACCATCACCGCCCGTACGTGGATGAGATCGAGTTCCCCTGCCCCCATGCAACTGGCGGTGGTTCGCTGTGTGGCGAGCAGATGCGACGTGTCCCCGAGGTGATCGACGTGTGGTTCGACTCCGGAGCTATGCCGTTCGCCCAGCACCACGTCCCGTTCTCCAACGATAGGCCAGGGAAGAGAAGGGGGAAGGAGGAGGGGGAGGATGGTGGCGCCCAGAGCCTGGTGGCGCAGGCCGAGCGCTTCACCGCCGATCCCGCGCGCTTCCCCGCGGACTTCATCTGCGAGGCGCTCGACCAGACGCGGGGGTGGTTCTACTCGCTGCTCGCCGTCTCCACGCTGCTGTTCGACACCGCCCCCTACCGCAACGTGGTGTGCCTCGGGCTGATCCTCGACGGCGAGGGTCAGAAGATGTCCAAGTCGCGCGGCAACACTGTGGAGCCCGGGCAGGTGCTCGACAAGTACGGGGCTGACGCCTTCCGCTGGTACTTCTTCACCGCCAAGCAGCCGTGGGACGGCTACCGCTTCTCCGAAGAGGCGATCGGCGAGGGTGTGCGCCTGTTCCTCAAGCAGCTGTGGAGCACCTACTTCTTCTACACGCTCTACGCGCACGCCAACGAGGAGGCGCTGAGCGGACTCCCCGCTGAGTACCCCACAGGAGAGCCGAGCGCTGGGGATCGGCCGACTGAATCGAGTGCTGGGGATCGGCCGGCTGAAGAGTCTGGCGCTCCAGCGGGAGGCGCGGAGGATGACCTCGACCGCTGGGCGCTGTCGCGCACCGCCGCCACCGCCGAGCGCGTGGGCGAGCGCCTCGACGCCTACGACACGACCGCCGCGGGGCGGGCGATCGCCGAGCTGGTGGACGAGCTCTCCAACTGGTACGTGCGCCGCTCCCGCAGGCGCTTCTGGGACGGCGACCCCGCCGCGTTCAGCACGCTGCGCAGCTGCCTGCTCACGATCGCCAAGTTGTTGGCGCCCTTCTGCCCGTTCGTCGCCGACGAGATCTATGACAACCTCGACGGCACGCTCGCGAGCGTGCACCTCTGCGACTTCCCCGTCGGCGATGCGCTGCCCGCCCGCGACCGCGATCTGGAGGAGGCGATGGCGATCGCGCGCGAAACCGTGCGCCTCGGCCTCGGCGCGCGCGGACAGGCGAAGATCAAGGTGCGCCAACCGCTCGCCGAGGCCGTGGTGGTCGCCGCCGGCCGCGAGCGCGCGGCGATCGAGCGCCTCGCCGACGTGGTGCGCGAAGAGCTCAACGTGCGCCGCGTGCGCTTCGTCGCCGGCGCCGAGGAGCTGGGACGGTACGAGGTGAAGGCCAACTACCGCCGCCTCGGCCCGCTGTTCGGCAAGGAGATGCCGCTCGTCGCCGAGGCGATCGCGGCGCTCGACCCGGCGCAGGTCGCGGCGGCGGTGATGGCCGAAACGGGGACCGATTCGGGAGACACTCGCTCCGCTCGCATCCCCGAAACGGCCAGCGCCGAAGGCACGCGTCGCCCGGCTTCGGCCGGTGGCACCAACGGCAAGACGGGACTCGGCATCTCGGTCGGCGGCCGCGAGCACACGCTCACCGCCGAGGACCTGATCCTCACGATGCTGGCCCCCGAGGGCTACAGCGTCGAGCGCGAGGGCGCCCACGCGGTCGCGCTGGAGCTGGCGATCGACGACGACCTGCGCCGCGAGGGCCGCTCGCGGGAGATCGTGCACGCCGTGCAGTCCGCGCGCAAGAGCGCCGGCCTCGCGGTCGAGGACAGGATCGAGCTTGCTCTATCCGGCGACCCCGCGCTGCTCGACGCCGCCACCGCCCACCGCGGTTACCTGGTGGGCGAGACGCTCGCGGTGGCGCTCCACCTAGGCGACGGGCCGCTACCGGCCGAGATGGCAGCACCCGCCGCGATGGACTACACCGAGCAGAGCGAGATCGACGGCCTGGAGCTCGAGATCGCGCTGCGCCGAGCCTGACCTCGGCTGAGCCACTTTCGCCGGGCTCGACCGCCTCAGCTGCGCCACCGCGACGGTCAACGAGCCGCGAGCCCCTCCCGGCGCAGCCCCCTTGGGGGCGGAGCCAATCCTAAAACCGGCTACGCGGCCAGCGCCGGCTCCAGCTCGGACTCGATCTTCTTCTTCGGGTAGGCGCCGACCACCGTCTTGACCGGCTGGCCTGCCTTGAAAAGGATCATCGTCGGGATCGACAGCACCTGGAAGGTGGCCGCCGTCTGCTGGTTCTCGTCGACGTTGAGCTTCACGATGCGCAGGTCGGGGCGCTCGGATGCGATCTCCTCGAGCACGGGGCCCACCACGCGGCAGGGTCCGCACCACGGCGCCCAGAAGTCGACCAGCACCGGGGTCTGGGATTCGATGACCTCGGCCTGGAAGTTGTTGTCGGTGACTTCGCTCAAACTGCCCGCCATGGGGCCTCCTTTGCTCTGCTGCTCGATGTGCTCCTAATACTATACAAAGTGTAGTAAGGGATCCGTGACAGTGGGGCCGTGGGGTTTGATCTTTATTTTCAGCGCCCCAACCCTTCATTTTGTAAAGGGTCGGGGCCCGAAAAATTGATTGCTCCAGCAGCGGGCGGGCAGCGCATTCCGGGGGGAGCGCCCCTACCGCAGCGCGTGCGCGCCACGCTCCGCCGCGGGCGCATACCCGGTGGGCGGTTGGCGGCCGTAACGCAACCGCGGCACCAGCCACATCGCCTCGGCGGCGATCTGCCAGGACATCTTGCTCGTGCCACGCTGACGGTCGCGGAAGACGATCGGCACCTCCACGACGTGGAAGCCGGCGCGCACCGCGCGGTAGGTGAGCTCCACCTGAAAGGCATACCCGTGCGAGCGCACCCCGTCGAAGTGGATCGCTTCCAACACCTCGCGGCGGAAGCACTTGAAGCCGCCGGTCAGGTCGCGCACACGCAGGTTGAGCACCAGCCGTGCGTAGGTGGAGCCGCCCTCGCTGACCACGCGGCGCAACAGGCCCCAATCACGCACCCCCCCGCCGGGGACATAGCGCGAGCCGAGCGCGAGGTCGGCGCCATCGGCGATCGCCCCCAGCAGGCGGCGCAGGTCGGCGGGGTCGTGGGAGAAGTCGCTGTCCATCTCCATTACGTACGCCGCCCCGTGCTCCAGTGCGTACGCGAAGCCGGCGAGATAGGCGGGGCCGATGCCTTCCTTGGTCGTGCGGTGGAGCGCCTTCACCCAAGCGTGCTCCGCCGCCAGCCGGTCGGCTATCTCACCTGTGCCGTCTGGCGAGCCGTCGTCGACGATCAGCACGCGGTACTCCGCACACGGTGCGCCCGCGAGCGCCTCTCCCGCGGCGGTCACGATCGCCTCGATGTTCTCGGCCTCGTTGTAGGTGGGCAGTATGAGCCAGGCGGTGCCGTCCACTGAGGGCACGTACCCTAGTGCGTCGAGGCGCAGATCGGCTCCACCAGCCAGCCGCGACGGCGTGCTGCCTACGACGAACAGCCGCGACCGCACGCGTGGAGCGGGTAGGGCACTCTTACGCACATGCCCGACCTTCCCAACACCGCGATCGCCGACGCCCTCGAGGAACTGGGCGACCTGTACGAGCTCGACGGGGCGATCGTCCACCGCGTGCTCGCCTACCGTCGCGCGGCCGAGACGGTGCGCGAGTCCTCCACCTCGGTGGCGGCGCTCGCGCGGGCCGGCCGCGCCACGGAGCTGCCGGGCGTCGGGGATACGTTGCAGGAGAAGATCGTGGCGCTGCTCGACACCGGCGCGATCCCCGCGACGCAGCGGCTGCGGGCCAAGTTTCCGCCAGGGCTGATCGCGATCACCCGGATCCCCGGTCTCGGCCCCAAGCGCGCGCGGCTGCTGCACGAGCAGCTCGGCATCGACTCACCGCAGGCGCTGCGCGAGGCGGCACAGGCGCAGCGGCTGCGCGGCGTGAAAGGGCTGGGGGCGAAGTTCGAGGAGAAAGTGCTCGCCTCGCTCGAACAGCTGGCCGCCGAGGGGCTGCCGATCGATGGAATGCCGCCGCGGCCACGGCGGGCGCTGCTACCGGCGGCGATCGAGCTCGGGGAGGCGCTCGCCGCCGGGCTGCGCGAGCACGGCCCGCCCGACGCGCACGTGCAGCTCGCCGGCTCCGCGCGCCGCGGGACGGACAGCGTGAAGGACATCGACCTCGTGGCGGTGACCGCCGAGCCCGAGCGGCTCGCGCAGGCGCTCGGGTCCCTGGAGCAGATCGAGCGCGTCGGCTCCACTGGCCCTGCCGGCGCCCGCGGGCGCACCCACTCCGGGCTGAGCGTCGACCTGCGGATCGCCGCCCCGGCGCAGCTCGGCAACCTGCTGCAGCACTTCACCGGCTCCGCCGCGCACAACGCCGCGCTGCGCGAGTACGCGGTGCGCAAAGGGCTGCACGTATCCGAGTACGGCGTGCTGGACGACGCGACCGGCACCACGCGGACGTGCACGACCGAGACCGAAGTCTACGAGCTGCTCGGCCTCCCTCTCATCCCGCCGGAGTTGCGCGAGAACCGCGGCGAGCTCCAGGACGCACTCGGGGAGGGGGATGGATGGGCCCGCCCCGCCAGCGCCGGCGGGCCGGATGACCGATCGAAGATCGGCCGGCGCGGCGCGGCGCGGGCGGACGGTGTGGCGACCGCGCCGGGGCTGCCGGATCTGATCGAGCTGGGCGACATCCGCGGCGACCTGCACTGCCACACCGTGGCCTCCGACGGCAAGGCCACGATCGAGGAGATGGCGCAGGCGGCGCAGGCCCTTGGGTATGAGTATCTGGCGATCACCGACCACTCCGCCTCCCACGGCTTCGGCAACGACGTCTCCCCAGCGCAGCTGGGCGAACAGATCGAGCGAGTCGGGGAGGTGGCGCGGGGGCTCGAGGGGCTCACCCTGCTGGCGGGCAGCGAGGTCAACATCCTGCCCGACGGCACGCTCGACTACGAAGACGCGCTGCTGGCGCGGCTCGATTGGGTGGTCGCGAGCATCCACACCGCCTTCGGGATGAGCGAACAGGCGCTCACCGAGCGGATGATCGCCGCGATCGAGCACCCGCTAGTGGACGCGATCGGGCACCCGACCGGCCGGCTGATCGAGCGCCGCGAACCCTACGCCCTCGACCTGGAGGCGGTCTTCGAGGCGGCGGCGCGCACGGGCACGATGCTCGAGATCAACGCCAACCCCGACCGCCGCGATCTCTCCGAGACACACGCCCGCGCCGCCGTGCGCGCGGATGTGCCGATCGTGATCGACTCCGACGCCCACCGCCCGGCGACGCTGCAAAACATGCGCTGGGGCATCCTCACCGCGCGGCGTGGCTGGCTCACCAAGGGGGATGTGGTGAACACACGGCCCTGGGCGGAGCTGGCAGGGATGCGTAAACGGGCACGCGGAGGGACGTGAGGGCTACCTCCCCAAGAGACGGGGCAGCAGCTGCTCGGCCACTGTACGATCGACTGCGGCGGTGGTGAAGGGTGCCACCAGCCCGGCGGCGCGCGCCTGGTAGTCCTCGCCGTCGAACGCGTCGAGCGCGCAGCGCAGTGCAGCACCGAGGTCTTCGCCCACAAGACGGGCGTCGAGCTCGCGGGCGATCGGCAGCGCGACATAGCCGCCGGGAGCGGGCGTGGTGACCAGGCGGCACCCCTCGGCGAGCGCCTCCAGCTGAGCCAACCCGTACTCCTCGCGGCGAGGGGCGCACACGAACACGCGCGCGCGGCGCAGCAGTGCGCGGTAGTCACGCTGGGCGAGCGTTCCAACGACGTCGATCTGCTCGTCGTGCGCCTCGATCCCGTTCGCGCGCAGCCCCGCCCGGTCGATGCCCGCGATCGCCAGCCGCTCGCCGGGCCCGCGCACGCTCCGCCAGGCGGCAAGCACGCGGTCAAGCCCCTTCTTGCGGGGGTTGGCGGCGTAGGTGACAGCAGCGATGTCGCGTTCCGCGGGCGCGTCTGCACCCTCCCCCGGTGGGCTGGCGGCGATCGGCGAGGGCACCATGAGAGCGCGCTCGGGGTTGAGCGTCCCGCCCACCGCCGCTGCGGCCTCCGCGAGCGCGCCCGCGCTGGAGGGCAGCAGCAGCGGCGCCTGTCGCAGCCGGCGGCGCTCCAGCGGGCGCTGCCACAGCCCGTGGCGACCGGGGCGGTTGGCGGCTGAGACGGAGTCGAAGCGGATCGCCCCCGGCAGCGGCCACAGCAGCGAAGCGGTGGTGGTGGAGTAGATCACCGACCGGGGCGACTTCCCCCGCAGTTGTGCAAGCGTCTCCACGGCAGCCTGCCGTACGGCGCGAGCCCAGCGAAAGTCGGTGAGCATCAGCGTGCGAATCTCGCTTGGATGCACGGCGGACGCAACGACCACACGCGCGCCGGCCCGCCGCAGCGAGCTCGCCAACTCATCGTCGGCCACGCGCAACCCCTCGGTCGAGCCGAGCTGCACCAGCAGTACATCGACCGTCTCGCCCGCCGGCAAATCAACCGTGTCCCCGACCCCCACCGACCTCACGCTCAAACGAGGCCCTCAGGCCGCATAGCCTTGAAGCCGGGCGTGCGTTGCAGGGCGATCGGCTGTACCGGGGAGGTGTGCAGTATGTAGAAGCGCACCCCGTCGCGCTCCTCGATCGCGCTCACCGCGGAGTGCTGGTGGCGCCAGGCGAGCGCCCAGATGATCGCGAAACCGGCCCCGATCCCGGGGATCTGTGGGGCGAGGAAGGCGAGGCCGCCGGCGAGCACGGTGACCGCCAGCAGCGGCCACAGCCGGTTGAGCAGGATCGCGGCCGGGCGGTGCTCGGGCAGCATGTTGGTGGAACGGGCCCCCGCCAGCAGCCGCGCGATCGGTGGGCTGGCGTCGGCGCGCCGGCCGAGCGCGAGCCCGATCAGCGCGGCGAGCGCCCACCAGGCGATCGACAACACTGCCGCCAGCGACCCCGACGTGGCGGTGAGGATCGATAGCACGGTGATCAGCGCGAGCACGGTGGCGACGCCTGCACTGAGCAGGACGGTGTTCTTGAGGAAGTCGGCGAAGCGCACGGATACGGCTAACGGGTGGGTGTCACAGGTGACCCATTGTGCAACGGGTTCACGCGAGGCGCCACTACAGCAGAGCCTCGAGCAGCCGACGTACGCCGTCGGGGCCGTCGATCGTCAGGTCCGCCTCCTGCACCAGCTCCCGCGGCGCTTCCTCGGAGCGCACCGCGACGCACACCGCACGCGTGAGCTTCCCGGCCTGCACGAGCGAGCGCAGCCCGCGGAAGGCGTCGAGATCGGTCGTGTCGTCCCCGACGTACAGCGCGGTGCTCACAGCCCCACCCGCTCCATCGACCCCGCTCGCCTCGCGCTCCTCCCCAGTGGACCCCGCACGCGCTTCGGCGAGGACCCGCGGGCCGGGGGAGTCGGGCGCGCGGCCGTCCAGCAGCGCCGTGACACCAAGTCCCTTGTCCAGCGCGACCGGAGGGCGCACCTCGAGCACCTTGCGGCCCCAGTGCACAGCGAAGCCCTCTGCCTCGGCACGCGCCGCGATCGCCCGCACGGCCGCCTCGGCCGCGGCCTCGTCTGGCGCGCCACGCCAGTGGAAAGCGGCGATCGCCTCCTTGTCCTCGGCGCGCACGCGCAAACGCTGATGCTCGGCAGTGAAGATCCGGGCGGCGAAGTCGCGTACGCGTCCGCCCCACGCGGCGAGTCCGGGATCGAGCTCGGGGCGCGTGGCACCGGGGCGCAGCAGTTCGCCGCCGTGATTGCCGACGTAGGCGATCGTCCCAATCGCGACGATCTGGCGGGCGGTCGCGGCGCGGCGGCCGCTGACGCAGCCGACCAGGCGGTAGCGCTTGGCGATCTCGATCAGCAGCGCGCGGGTCGCCTCGGGGACATGGGCATCGGCGGCATGACGCACGATCGGCGCGAGCGTGCCATCGATGTCGAGCAGCACGGCGGAGCTGGAGGGATCGGAGCGCAGCGGCTCCAGTGCCTCCACCAAGCGAGGGGCGACGGGGGACACATCCTTAGTATGCCCGGCATGGCGGCGCGTAGATCCCCCGGCGACGTCTTCAAGCTGATGGCGATCGGCACCGCGGCGGGCCTGTTCAGCGGGATCTTCGGCGTGGGGGGCGGCACGGTGATCGTGCCGTTGCTGGTGCTGTGGCTGGGATACGGCGAGCGCGAGGCGACCGGCACCTCGCTGGCGGGGATCGTGTTCATTGCCGGCTTCGCGGCGGCGGTGCAGGCGGGGTATGGCAACGTGCGCGTGGTGGACGGCCTGCTGGTGGGAATCCCCGCGGTCGGCGGAGTGCTGGTGGGGACATGGCTACAGCAACGACTGCGCAGTCGCACGATCGCGCTGCTGTTCGCGGCGGTGCTGGTCGCGAGCGCCGTGGAGCTGCTGATCCAATGATCGGCACGGCTATGGCTGGGCCGCGGCGTAGCGCAAGCGCGGTGGGGCTACAAGCGCGATGATCGGCGCGATCGCGATCGGGCTGGCGGCGGGGGTGATCGCGGGCCTGCTGGGCGTCGGCGGCGGCGTGCTGTTCGTGCCGGGCCTCGTGCTCTTCATCGGCCTCACCCAGCACCAGGCGGAGGCTACCTCGCTGCTGGCGATCGTCCCCGTCGCGCTGGTGGGCGCGGTCGTGCAGGACCGCTACGGCAACGTCCGCCGCGGCGACGCGCTGCTGGTGGGGCTGCTCTCGGTGGCCGGCGCCGCGGGGGGGGTGGCGCTGGCGAACGCGCTCTCCGGAAAGGTGCTGCAGGTCAGCTTCGCGCTGTTCATGCTGTTCGTGGCTGCGCAGCTGGTGCGCAGGAACCTAGGGCACAGGGACGTGGAGGAGGGAAAAGGGGTCTAGACTGAGTTCATGGGACTCGACAACCCAATCCACATCGCGTTCCTGGTGGTGATCCTGCTGCTGGTGTTCGGCGCCAGGCGGCTCCCGGAAATCGGTCGCTCCCTGGGCAGCGGTATGCGCGAGTTCAAGGACTCGATCAGCGGCGAGACCAAACCGGCGCTGAGTGCAACCGTTCAACAGCCGCCTGTCCAGCAGCCGCAACCACCAGTGGCGCAGCCGGCCGCGACCCCTCCACCCGTTGCCGCCCCCGCGACCCCCGCGGAGCCGGTGGACGAAAGCACCTTCGGCCGGTAGCCGCCAGCGTGCCCGAGGCGCCAGCGCGCGCCCCGGTTCCTGAAGGCCGTCAGCCCTCGCGGGCGGGCTCGCCCAGCACCGAGGGTCGCCCCTCGAGCAGCAGCGGCGAGCCACAGCGCCAGCAGTAGGCAGCGCCGCGGCTGTGCACGGCTCCGCAGGCGCGACAGTTGCCACCCACGCCATCCTCCGCGGCTGACAGCAAACGCTCGACCTCGCCGAGTTGGGCGTCGGCCTGCTGCAGCTCGGCGGCGCGGCGGGCCAGCACGTCGAGGCGGTAGTGGTCGCGAATCGCCATCTCGTACGCCAGCCCGCCGAGGTCCCAGGTGAGCGCGGCCACGCGCTCGGCCAGCCGCACGCGCTCACGGCGCAGCTCGGCGGCGGAGCCGCTCGAGACCGTGGGGGACGGCGTCTCCACGGGCGGCGCGGAGGCGAACCCGACGCCCGAGGTGAGCGCGACGCGCTCCTCGCGGGGCGGGCCGCCGTCGCCGGGGTGAGGCTGTCCGTTGGAGCCCGCGATCGCCATCAAGGCTCAGTGAGTTTCGATCGGCCCGTCGCCGAGCGCCGCCTTGACTTCTTTGGCGTGCTGCTTGCCGGTGGTGTGTTCGAGTTTCTGCAGCGTGGCGGAGGAGGTCTTGTGGGCCGCGGGCAGCGCCTTGGCGCTCTTCACTTCCTTGGCCGCTTGGGTTTCTTCGCTGCTGGTTTCCGACACCCCGCCTTCGCTCTTGGCGGCGCCGTGCGACTGCGAGGAGCTGGCGGAGGAGTGGTGGCCGGAGGAGGAGCTTGAGTCGGAACCGGTGGATGTCCCCGCGCTGCCGGAGGGGGCCGCGGCAGCGGCAGCGGCGAGCGGGGTGTTCAACTTCACTTCATAGACCTGCTTGCCGGTGGGAGCGCTCCCGGTGAGCCAGTGCCCGACGAGCAACCCGATCAGCAGCGATGCGAGCAGCACCCCGAGCAGGCCGAAGAGACCGGAGTAGCGACGCAGCGAACCGAGCGTGCCGGGAGGATCGGGGGGCGGCTGATAGCCGGCGGCCGAGGGCGCGCCGAGGATTGCCGTCGCGGCCGTCCCCGGCTCGGTCTGGAGCACGTCGAGGAAGGCAAGGCGCACGGGCGAGGCGGGACGCCCGCAGGCAAGGCAGTAGCGCTGGTCAGGGGCGAGCGGGGCGCCGCACCCGGCGCAAGCGGCGGGCGGCGCGCTGGGAATGCCGTCGGTGGATGTGGGAAGCGGGATCACGTCCATGAGAACTCCGTCACCGACGATCAATCGAGCAGGGTCCGACGCATTCCTCGCTCAGCGCGACCACCGGCCCGTGTGAGACCGCGAATCTCATCCGAACGCCCCCCGGACGTAGTCGCGGGTGCGAGGAGCGCGGGGCTCCTCGAAGACCTGATCGGCGGTGCCGTACTCGACGAGGTCGCCGAGGTACATGAAGGCGACCTTGTCGCCGACGCGGCGGGCCTGGGCGAGGTTGTGAGTGACGATCACCACGGCGAGATCGCGCCGCAACTCGTGGATCAGCTCCTCGATCACGCCGGTCGAGATCGGGTCGAGCGCCGAGCAGGGCTCGTCCATCAGCAGCACCTCCGGCCGCGGCGCGATCGCACGGGCGATGCACAGCCGCTGCTGCTGGCCGCCGGAGAGACGCAGCGCGGGACGGTGGAGATCGTCGGCGACCTCGTCGTGGAGGCCGGCGCGCCGCAGCGCGTCGATCACCAGCGGCTCGAGCTCGGACCGGCGGGGACGGCGGCGGGACTGCTCGCGCAGCGCGAAGGCGACGTTGTCGAAGATCGACATCGGGAAGGGGTTGGGCTGCTGGAAGACCATCGCCACGCGGGCGCGCAGGGCGGTGTCTTCGAGGTCGTGGATGTCCTCGCCGTCGAGCAGGATCCGCCCGCCGCGACGGGCGCCCGGGGTCAGCTCGGTGAGGCGGTTCAAGGTGCGCAGCAGGGTCGTCTTGCCGCAGCCGGAGGGCCCGATCAGCGCCAGCACCTCGCCCTGGTGGATCGAGAGGGAGACCGAGCGCACGGCGTTGGCGCCACGCCGGCCCAGGGAGCCGGTGGCGCCATAGGAGACGCTGACGTCCTCCAGCCGCAGCCGCTCGGGGCCGGCGACGCTGGCAACCGGACGCAGCGCCTCGCGCTGCTCGGGCGGGCGCACGGGCTCGGGGGGCCGGTCGAGCACGATCGTGCGCACGGGAGGCACCTGCTCGCGACTCGGCTGGTCGAATGCCTGCTCGAACTCGGTCATCGTAGAACTCATCGGTTCCTCACCTTCCACACTATAAAGACTGAAATGGTGTTGTGGGGGCATTTAGACGATCCCCTCGACAGCGGTGATCGCCCCGGTACGGGCGAGGGAGCGATGGGAGAACCGTTCCACCGCGAGGTTGAGCAACAGCACGAACAGCAGCAGCAGGACGGCGGCGGCGTAAGCCTTCTGCTGAGCCAGCCCTTCGCCCGCGGGGGAGTTGTCGTAGATGTAGCTGGTGAGGCTGGAGCCGGCGCCGCGCAGCACATTCACACCGGGAATCCCGCCTTCGGGCGTGATGCGCAACTCATCACCCAACATCACGATCACGATCGCGGTGTCGGCGATGATCCGGCTGACGCCAAGCGTGACACCGGTGGCGATGTTGGGGCGGACGCTTGGCAACAGCACGCGGCGGATCGTGGCGATGCGGGTCTTGCCGAGGGCGAACGCGGCCTCGCGCATGTGAGCGGGCACCCCCTGCAGGCCGTCGCGGGTGGCGACGAACAGCGGTGGCAGCGCGATCAGCGACATCATCGCGCCGGCGGTGAGGAAGGACGTGCCCGTGGCGAGCCCGTTGGTGGTGGAGGAGGCAAACGCGAGGAAGTGCAGCTGGAAGACCGCCAGGCCGAAGACGGCGATCAGGATGTCGGGGGTGCCGGCGACGATCTCGATGCTGGATTCCACGACCCGGGTCAACCAGCGCGGACGTCCGTACTCGACGATCCACAGCGCGCAGCAGATCGCCAGCGGCGCGGCGATCGCGATACCGATCGCGGTCAACAGCATGGTGCCGAGCAGGGGATCGAGGAAGCCGCCCGAGCCGGACTGATTCAAGCTCGCCTGGGGACGGCTGAAGATCAGCTCCGGCCGCAGGTATTGGATGCCGCGGTAGCCCATATAAAAGACGATCGCGGCGGCGATCGCGCACAGCGAGAGGCCGGCGCCCCACGCGGCGGCCCACACGAGGCGGTCGCTCCAGCGCCAGGTGCGCATCGATGAGCCCCGCCCGCGCCGCGGCTTGGATGGGATCCCCCCGGCGCGGGGGTCGGAGACAAACGTGCTCATCCGCGCACCTGGTACTTCCTCAGCGGCAGCTTGACGAGGTAAGCAGCCACCGACAGGACGCACACCGAGAACAACAGCAGCAGAGCGCACGCGTACAGGGTGGAGTTCAGCGCCGGGGCACCGCCGAGCCCTTCGCGGAAGTCGACGATCGTGGAGGCGAGCGTGCGCATCGGCTCGAAGACGAAGGCCACTCCGTCGCCCGGCCGGGGGGCGAAGAAGTTGGAGCCGGAGACCATCGAGATCATGATCGCCTCGCCCAGCGCGCGGGCGGTGGCGAGCACGGTGGCGGCGACGATCGCGGGGCGCACGGCGCGTAGGGTGACGGCGCGGATCGCGCGCAGACGGTTGACGCCGAGTGCGGCGGCGCCCTCACGCCAGGCTCCGGGCACCGTACCGAGGGCGTCGCTGATCAGCGCGATCATGATCGGGGAGATCATCAGGGTGAGCAGCACCACGGCCACCGCCAGACCAGCGCCGGTGAGCTGAACGGTGCCCTCGAGCGAGGTCCGCTCGGAGACTGTGATGAGGTGGTTGCCGACGAACGGGACCAGCACGAGGATCCCGAGCAGGCCCCAGATCACCGAGGGCACGGAGGCGAGCAGGCGCACGACGCGGATCATCGTGCGGCGCACACGGGTCGGGGCGAGCTCGACGATGAAGACCGCGCAGAGCACCGCGAGCGGCAACGCCAGCAGCACCGCCAGCGAGGTGATCAGCAGCGTGCCGTAGATGATCGGCCAGGCGCGCAGGTGGTAGGCGGAGGCGGGAGTGTGCGCGGGGGCGTTCAGCATGTTTTCGAACTGCACCTTCATGCTGCCGCCGGGCCCCAGCCAGCTGAGGCCGTTGTGCTCGAAGGTGGGCCACGCGCGCACGGCGACGAACGCGATCATGAAGAGCACGCACAGGCACACGAGGAGCGACACCGCGCCGAGCGTACGCTCGGCGCGGTGGTCGGTCCAGGGGTTGCGCAGACGGCTGAGCAAGGGAGGTCGGGAGGGGGGCCGGCCCCCCTCCCGACCTCCCTCCGTGTTGATCGAAGCGGGCAAGCTCACGACGTCAGCTGGCTTTGATCGGAACCCACTGCGTCGAGATGATCTTGCGGGCGGCCTTGCTGGTGCGGATCCACGAGATGAAGTTGCCGGCGGCGCCGGTGGCAGGGCCTTTGGTCACCTCGTAGAAACGCGCGGTGGCGGTGTACTGCCCGGAGGCGACGTTGGCGCGCGTGCAGGCAACGCCGTTGTACGCGACCGGATGGACCGTGCCCTGGTCGGCGCGGTAGTTGGAGAGGAAGCCCACCCCGTTGGTGGTGCTGGCGACCTGCTGCTCGAGCAGACCCTCGGAGGACTCTTCGGCGGCGGTGCTGGCAACGCTCTTGTTGGCCAGGAACAGCGTCTTGAAGTTGGTGAGCACGCCGGCGGTGGAGGTGCGGCTGATCAGGTCGATCGGCCCGGAGACGGAGGCACCGAGAGACGAGCTCCATTCCTTGTCCTTGCCCTCGAAGATCGCCTGGACCTGGGCTTCGTTGAGACTGGAGACGGGGTTGGAGTTGTTGGTGACGATGCAGATCCCGTATTCGGCGATCGGGTAGAAATCCAGGCCGGTGGGGTCTGTCGGCAGCGGATCGCGGGAGACGTCGGCGATCGAGACGCGACCGGCGTCCACGTCGTTGATGCCGATCGTGGTACCGCCCTGGGAGATCCTGAACGAGACTTTGTTGTGCTCGAGCTTTGAGTACTTGTGGGCGAGCAGCTGGACGAGTGGGAAGGAGGCAGTGGCTCCGCTGATCGTGATCACGCTCGTAGCCGAGGCGATCGCGGGCACCGCGGCCCCGATGAGGGTCACAGCCGCAAACGAAGCGGCGATACGGCGGATTCGATGCATGAGGGTGGGCCTCCGATTGGATGTGTTGACAAGTTGGCGACGATCAGCCTACCATATTCTTCATAAACAAGATCAACATTAGCTATTTTGTCGATAAGATCGAGAAGGTCGGGATTGTCGCCCCCGGCCACAACCCACCTCGGCCGCCCAAGTTGCCCTGAGAACCAGCTTCTTCTCCGCCCACCCCCGCCCACCATCTCCAGCCACCCCGACGATCCCCCTCTTCCCCCACACGCCCAACCGCCTGGCCTGTTTCCTGCCACCGACCGCCACGCCCTCCATCCACCATGACCACTCCTCTTCCCCCCCACGCCCCCAAGCTGCCCTCACGCAAGGTCGGCGCGATCCTCGCAACCGCGATGCTCGCCGTGGGGATCGCACTGGGGGCGCTGATCGGCCCCGGTCCGTCGGATTCGCTGGCCAGTAACTCGCGAGCGGCGGCAATAGGCCGCGTGCTGGCGCTGCTGGCGTTGGGCTCGGGTACGAGCTCGGGCGGCAATCTCGCGCTCTCCTCCGGGGCAGCCACTCCGCCGGCGAGTGCCCCCCAGCCGACGCCATCGACCACCAGCGAAGCCACCGCGGGAGGTGGGGGAGCAAGCAGTGAAACGGGGAGCGCCTCCCCGACCCCATCCCACTCCTCGACCTCCTCCCCCTCCTCCCGCGCAACGTCTCCCACCTCCTCGACCACGCCCGCCGCGGGCGGGGAAGAAGCAAGCGAAAAGACGTCCAAAACGAAGCCGCTACCACCGATCGCCGACGCGTGGGTGATCGAGTTGCCTTACGGCGCGAGCCTCGAAAACGCGCTGAAGCAGAGCGCGGCAGCGCCCTATCTGGACGGGCAGCTGAAGAGCGAAGGCACGGCGCTGAGCAATTACTCCTCGCTGGCGGCGGCACAGCTCGCCGGAGCCGCCACATTGCTCTCGGGTCAGGTCGGCGCAAGCGTGACCACAGTTGCCCCACCCCCATGCGGCGCGAGCGCGGCGGCGGGAGCCGCGCCGGGAACGACGTCCAGCGCGGCGGCGGGAGCCGCGCCGGGAACGACGTCCAGCCCGGCAGCGGGCACTTCGGCCCCCAGCCAGCCGGCCGCCGCCACTCCCTGCCCCTCGGGAGAACCGGCTGGCGTGCAGAGCGCAGACGCGTTCCTGCAGGAAGTGGTGCCAAAGATCGAGGCGAGCGCCGCCTACAAGGAACACGGCCTGATCGTGGTCACGTTCGGAACGGCAGGCCAGCAGGAAGCATCGTCGGGCGCCACGACGAGCCCCCCCGCGAGCGCGAGCGAAGGCGTCGCCTACCCGGCGGGCTCGATCACGAACACGCTCACCGCCGCGGGCGTACCCGCGGGAGCGCTGCTGCTCTCACCCTTCCTCAGCCACGTGGGCGGACGAAGCGCGAGCGCCTTCAACCCGCTGGCTCCCCGCGAAAGCCTGGAAGCACTCTTCCGGGCCAAAGCTCCGAGCTGAGCTTCGGCCCCAACGACGCACCACCACCCCCAAGTCAATCCACCCCCACCGAAGGAGGCTGCATGCACTCACTGAAGTCGATTTATCGAAGCGCCCTGAAGTCCAACCGCCGTACCACTTGGTGGTTGACCGCGCTGATGGGGGCGATCGCGCTGTCGCTCGCGGCTCCAGCCCTGAGCGCCGCGGCCGAAACGGCACCGGCGGCGGCCGCGCCCACGAGCTCCAACCCGAACGACTACGAATGCCAGGGACAGCTCGCGGCGGGCAAGGCCGAAGGCGAAGGCAGCGAAGGAACGCCGGTGCAGTACAAGTTCAAATGCGACGGGCAGATCACCGGCTACCAAGTGCAGACACAGGTGCCGATCACGGGCATCGAAGGCCAGCCGCTCATCACCAACTATCTCGAACAGCCGCTGTCGGAAGCGTTCTCGTGCAGCGGCGCGTTCCCGGGGTACGCCGTGAACTGCGTGGGCGCCACCACCAAAGAAGCGTATGAGCGGATCACCGGCCAGTTCGAAATCGGCTGGAAGCTGTGCACCGAACCGCGCGTGGACGCGCTACTGACGGTCACCTACGCGTATCTGGAAAAGAGCGTGATCACGCAGGCGATCGCCGGGCCGTTCGACCTCGGCCGCCCGGCGGGCTGCCCGATAACCAAGTCGACGGGTAGGACGCGGTTGACTGCCTTCCAGGGCCCGGAACCGAAGAAAAAGAGCGAGAAAGACAAGCAGAAGGGCAAGAAGGGCAAGGGCAAGAAGGGCAAGGGCTCCGGCACGACAACCGGAGCCACCAAGGGCAAAAAGGGAGCAGCCAAGAAGTAGCGAGGGAGCGCCGCCCCGCAACGGCACCGTGGCACCGTTGCGGGGCGTAGCCACACCCGATACGGGCAAGCGGGGAGGCGGGCCTCGCCGAGAAGCTAGGCTTCGCCGCCCATGGCGAGACCCGCAATCCTCGGCGCCCTCCTGCTCGCATTCGCGGTGGCACTCCCGGGCTGTGGATCGAGCGGCTCGGGAGCGCTCTCGACGATCACCGACACGGCGGCGGTGTCGCCAATCGCCAGCAGCTGCCCGGCCGCGGCGCTGGAAGCGGTCGAGGACGTCGCCCAGCGCGTCTACGAGGAGTCCGCGAACGGGCGGATCGTCGCCGAGGCGCTGCAGCGCCTGAGGAGCTCGAGCGCACTTGTGCGGGCCGCCGAAGGCGACGATCGAGCGGCGGCGCACCGAGCCCTGGAGGGGCTGCTGCTCAACCAGATCGTCAGCGTGCGCGTGACACACGGCCGGCGCGCGCTGGCGAAGATCGAACGGGCAGCGGGGATCGCGCCGCGCAGCGAGCCGCTCGTCAACGCCGTGGGCCAGACGGTCGGCGAAGTCACGGTGTCGGTGCAGGGGGCCAACGGGTACGCCCAGACGGTCAGCGGCCTGCTGCACGCGCAGGTGCTCGTGCGCAGCGACGGGCGGCAGCTGACCGCCACGCTGCATCCAGCGCCCAAGCTGGCGCCAGGCGAGCGCGAGCTCAGCTACCTGGGGGGCAGCTATCGCGTGGACACATTTGCCGCAAACGCATTCCCCGAGCGGCCAGCGAGCATCACGCTGCTGGCGCCCAGCGCCTCCGTCACGGCAGTGTGCGACAAGCCGGGCGCCACCCCGGCGCAGGCGCAGGCGGACACGTACGGGCTGGTCGCCGAACGGGTTTACTACGCCGAGCACGAAGGCAGCAAAGCGGAACTGCTGCTGCACTACGCCGAGCACTCGCGACCGTTCCGCGAAGCGGTGCTGGCAGGCAACGCGAAGGCGACGCGCGCGGCGATCATCGGCTTCTTCCGCAGCCACCTGCACATCGTGCGCGTGCGCGTGATTCGCGCAGGCAAACTGCTGCTGGACGTGGGCGGCCCCCACGTGCTGGCGCCGATCCCCGGGGTGATCCGCAACGCCCGGGGCCGGGTGGCAGCCCACTTCCTGATGGCGATCCAGGACGACCTCGGCTTTCAGATCCTCGCGCACGCCTTCACCGGCGCGCAGGTGGCGATGCGCGAGGGAACCCGCCAGGTGATGGGCTCGCTGAGCCCGGGCCCCGCCACGATTCCGGGCCACGGGAGGGTGGCGTATCGCGGCGTGCCCTACCAGGCCTACTCGTTCATGGCAGAAGCCTTCCCCTCCGGCCCGCTGCGCATCTCGCTGCTGTTCGCGGTGGGCTGAGCACCCTCACTCGTCGCCCGCCGGCAGGCGGCCAGGGGGTGGATGGGTACGACCTTCAAGCTCATCGGCCGCCGGCGGGCGGTCAGGGGTCGGGGGGCGGGCCCTAAACGAGGCTGTTGGTCATGCGCTCGACTTCCTCGATCGAGGTGAGACCAGCGCGGACCTTCTCGATGCCGTCGTCGCGCAGGCGGTGCATCCCCTCGCGGGCGGCGGTGGCGGCGATCTCATCGACCGAGCCGTGCTGCAGCACCTGGCCGCGGATCTCTTCGCTGATCGTCATCACCTCGTAGAGCCCGACGCGGCCGCGGTAGCCCGAGCCCGAGCAGCGCGAGCACCCGGCCGGGGCGTAGGGCTGCTCGCTCAGCCCGTACTCCTCGAGCACCGACTCCGGCAGCGTCGCCAGGCGCTTGCAGTGGGGACAGAGCTTGCGCACCAGCCGCTGTGCGACCACGCAGTCGACCGCCGAGGAGATCAGGAAGGGCTCGATGCCCATGTCGATCAGCCGCCCGAGCGCGGAGGGGGCGTCGCGGGTGTGCAGGGTGGAGAGCACCATGTGGCCGGTGAGCGCCGCCTCGACCGCGATATGGGCGGTCTCGCGGTCGCGGATCTCGCCGACCATGATCACGTCGGGATCGGCGCGCAGCATCGAGCGCAGGCCGGTGTCGAAGGTCACGCCCGCCTTGGGGGCGACCTGCATCTGCTTGATCCCGGCGATCCGCGACTCGACCGGGTCCTCGATCGTGAGGATCGAGCGGGCGCCGTCGTTGAGCACTCCGAGCGCGGCGTACAGCGTCGTGGACTTCCCCGACCCGGTCGGCCCGGTGACGAGCACCGCCCCGTGGGGCCGGCGCACAGCATGTGCGAAGCGCTCCTGCTCCTCCGGCAGCATCCCAAGCGACTCGAGATCGCTGACGACCGCGCCTTTGTCGAGGATCCGCATCACCGCCCCCTCGCCGTGAACGAGCGGGAGCGTTACGACGCGGATGTCCACGCGCCGGCCCTCGACGTTCAGCGCGAGGCGTCCGTCCTGGGGGGCACGCCGCTCGGAGATGTCGAGGTCGGCCATGATCTTGATACGCGACACCATTCCGGCGGCCATCCGGCGGCGCACGGTGGCCGCCGGGTAGAGCATCCCGTCGACGCGCAGTAGCACGTGCGTGTCGGCTTCTTCGGGGTTGATGTGGATGTCGGAGGCCCCCTGCTGCACCGCCTGGGCGATGATCGAGTGCACGAGCTTGATCACCGGGGCGTCCTGGTCGGCCTCCTCGGAGAGCGACGTGGAGAGCGCATCGGGGCCCTCTTCCCCCCTCCGCCGAGCCCTCCCCGATCTCCTGGATCGCGCCCTCCAGCCGTCCGAGGCGTGAGGCGAGCAGCTTGACGTCCTCCGCGGAGGTCGCCGCCACCCTGACGCGGCGGCTGGTGATCATCGCGATGTCGTCGATGCTGAGGATGTTGGTCGGGTCGGCCATCGCCAGCAGCAGCGCGCCGTCCTCCATGAAGCGCACCGGCACCGCCTGGTAGCGCTTGATCGCCTCGCCGCTCAGCAGGTTGACGGCGCCCATGTCGGGCTCGTACACAGACAGGTCGATGTAGTCGAGGCCGAAGCGTTCGGCCACCACGCGGGCGAGCTGGTCTTGGCGGAGAACGCCCTGCTCCACCAGCACCTGACCGGTGGGCTTGCGCTGCGAGCGGGCCGCCGCGACGGCCTGCTCGACGGCCTCCCGATCGGCGAAGCCGAGATCGACGACCACCTCGCCGATGCGCCTGACCGAGCGGCCCGGGCGGGCGGGGGAGCTCAGCCCATTGGCGGGTGGCTGCCCGGGCGCCAGCAGGTCGAGCCCATTCGTGGATGCCTGCTCGGGCGCAGGCAGGTCGAGCCCGTTGCCGAGGGGCCGCTCTGGTGGGAGCACCTCGCCGCTCTGCTCCTGCTCCTGCGCGTGGAGCCCGTTGCCGGGCGGGGGCTCCAGGAGCGCTGTCGCGGTGGGGCGCTCGAGCACCGCGGTGGCCGCGGCGGTAGCGGGGGCAGAGGGCATTGCCGGCGATTCGGGTGCCACCGGAGGAGCCGAGACCGCGACCGCGGACTCGAGCACGGAGAGCTCGGCCGCCCCGGGCTCCGGGGCAGCAGGTGAGGGAACGGGGGGCTCCGGCGTGGGACTCGGCGTCTCGGCGTCCGGCGCCCCGCGTCGGCGTCGAAACCAGCTCATCGTTACCTAATCGGCATCAGCGCGACGTCGCTTGACCGTGCTGGGGCGGACGTGCAACTGGCACCCGCCTGTTTCGGAGCAGCCTGAAGACGCCAGCCCAGACCGCGGCCGACTACGGCCCGTGCTCAAACGCGCTCTTGAGGTGGGCGTCGAGCGCATTGCAGCGGTAGAGAGCAATCGCCTCGGCGGAGGCGAAGCGCTGGCCGGGCAGCGCCTCGGGGCCGTGGTGGGCGAGGATGCAGTGCTCGAGCGCCAAGCGGCGCGGCGCCGGCAGCGAGGCGGGGTAGCGCGGCGCGAGCAGACGCAGGCCGAGCTCGACATGCCCCAGCAGCCGCCCCTCTTCACCGCGGGCGATCTCGGCACCGTAGGTGAACTCGCGGGTCTTGCCGATGTCGTGCAGGAGCGCCGCCGCCAGCAACAGGTCACGGTCCAGGCGCGGGTGCAGCGTGCACAGCTCGAGCACCAGCGTAGCGACCGCGACGGTGTGCTCCAACAGACCGCCGAGGTAAGCATGGTGGCTGGCCGCCCCGGCTCGCCCCCCGCCGCCGGGGCGGGTGACCGCGGGCAGCGAGCAGGGCGCCCGGCGCAGCTCGCGGCGCAGCTCGGCGTCGCCGAGCACCCGCTCCAGCAACACCCGCAGCCCCGGTTCGTAGAGCTCGCGCGCGAGGTGCTCGAAAAAGCCCTCCAGCTCGTCAAGATTGCGGAAGGTGGCAGGCAGGAAACCGGCCGGATCGGCCTCGACTCCCTCGGCGCGGACGATCGTGCGCAGGCCGATCTGCAGCTGGTCGCGGAAGCGCTCGACGCAGCCCTCCACGCGCACCAGATCCCCCCGCTCGAAGCGCCCGGCGAGCAGATCGGCGTCGCGGAAGGCGCGCGCGAGGATCGCGCCTGTGCGGTCGCGCAGCTCGACGGTCAGGTAGGGGGTGCCGGCGCGCGAGAGCTGGCGCTCCTTGCGCGAGCACGCGAACACCCCTGCGACCTCCTGTCCCTCGCGCAGCGTGGCGACCGTCGGGACCTCTTCCTCTGAGGAAACCATCACCGCATGATGTACGGTGAAGCGGATGCAGCCGCTGATCTGGGATCGCCGCCCGACGGGCCTGCGGGCTCCGGCGATGGTGTGCGCGTTCGAGGGCTGGAACGACGCCGGAGACGCGGCCTCCTCGGCGATCGCCTATCTCAGCCGCGCGCTGGAGGCGGAGCGCTTCGCGCACGTGGACACGGAGGAGTTCTACGACTTCCAGACCAACCGCCCCCGCATCCGCCTCTCGGCGGAGGATGGTGCCTCCCCCGCCCGCCGCGAGATCGAGTGGCCGTCAGTGGAGATCTCCGGAGCGAGCGTCCCCGGCGCCCCGCGCGATCTGGTGCTGGTGCAGGGGGTCGAGCCCTCGCTGCGGTGGCGCACGTTCAGCGCCCTGATCGTCGAGCTCGCGGAGGCGTTGGGCGTGGGGATGGTGATCACCGTTGGGGCGCTGCTGGCGGACGTGCCCCACACGCTGCCGGTGACGATGACCGGCTTCGCGTCGGACCCGGCGTTGATGGAGCGCCTCGGGGCCACCGGCAACTCCACCAGCCGGTACGAGGGGCCCACCGGGATCGTGGGCGTCCTGCACAGCGCCGCCGGCGATGCGGGCCTGCCCTCGATGAGCCTGTGGGCGAGCGTCCCTCACTACGTCGCCGCTGCCCCCTGCCCGAAGGCGGCGCTGGCGCTGGTGCGACGCCTGGAGGAGTTGGTGGGCCTGTCGGTGGACCTGAGCGAGCTGGAGGACGCGGCCGCCAACTACGAGCGCCAGGTGGGCCTGGCGGTGTCCAGCAACCCGGAGGTGCAGGCGTTCGTGGAACGCCTCGAACAGGACGCCGAAGGCGATGGGGAGGAAGACGAGGAGGAGAGCGGGCGTTGGGGAGCCGAGTGGGGGCCGCTCTCCGCCGATGACCTGCCCTCGGGAGAGCGGCTGGCGAGCGAGTTCCAGCGCTTCCTGCGCCAGCAGGGGGATCAGAAGCCTCCGACGTAAGATCCCGACCGGGACGCGTAAGAGCTCGATCGCGCCTGAGCTCGACCGACGTCCCCCAGAGTCTCGAGTATCGGCGAGCACTCGCAGCTCGCCGTGGGGCCTTAAAGGGTCGGCGGGGCGGCTGGTGGGCCGCCCCGCCGACTGAGGGAGGAGAGGGTCCTACTCCTGCCGGCGAGGTATGAGGCCGGCAGACTCTCCCGCGCCCGTGGTCTCCTCGACCCGAGGCGGGGGAAGCTTGCGGTGGCTCAGACGAGGTTGAGCACGCGCTCCTGCACGCGGCTGGCGAAGTCGGCGCCCTCCTCCAAGCGCGTACGCACCGCGTCTTCGATCTGGGCCTGGGTCTTCTCGATCTGCGACTGGGTCTGCTCGACCCTGGAGGTCACCTCTTTGGTGAGCCGCGCGCGCCGCTTGTCGAGCTCGCGCCGGCGCTCGCGCAGTTCGCGCTCGACGCGGGTGCGGGTTTTGCGGACCTCGCGCTCCATACGCGTGCGGGCAGCGCTGCCACGATGCTCGAATTTGCGCAGCTGGCTCTGCGCCTTGGTCGGGCTCGAGTAAGTGGAGATCGCGTCGGTCACACTCGACACCACCCGCTCGCGGGCGAGCAGGGCGGCTCCGACGGGGATCAGAACGGCCCGTTCGGCGTAGTCGCCGACGAGGTCGGTGGTGCTGCGGGTGGAGCTGGCGCGAGCGGCCGAGCCACGGCGCGCGGCGCCGCCACCGGCCGAGGCGCGAGCGCCAGCGGGCTTGCTTTTCGATGCGCCACGTGTGCGCACCCCGGTGGTGCGAGCCGCGCGGGCTTTGGAGGCGCCCGCGGAAGCGCGCTTAGGGGCGGCTTTGGCTGAGGCGGGGACTTCGGATGAGGCAGTGGGGGTCGTGTCAGGCATGTTGGAGGGGTCTCCTGTCGGTCATGTTCCCCTCAGGGGAGGAATCGGTGGGTACGTCCGTTCTATGCGCCCGGCCACACCGGTCGGCAACGAACATGTGTTTGTACCCTGCTTTCCCGAGATCGTTACACGAGAAGCGTAGCATGTTGTGAAGGTGGCGTAAAAACTAGCTTTGGCCTACGGGACTTTGTAACATACGGAACGTGTGTTCGTCCAAGTGCCAGGCAGCGGCAGTTCGACGGTGTGGGCGGCGGGGCGTCCGCGGGGCCTCGCGGACACCGGAGCGGCTCGGCGAAGGCGGGGCAGCTCACGGGTCTCCGTAGAATCGAAGGATGTTCGATGACGCCGTGATACAGGGAGGCAGGTCGGCGGCTATTGGAGACCGCGCCGCCGGGAAGCCGGGTGATCCTGTTCGGCTCCCACGCCCGCGGGGAGGCCGGCGAGCACAGCGACCTGGATTTCCTGGTGATCGAGCCCGAGGTCGAGGACGTAGTCCAAGAGTCCGTACGGCTGCACCGCGCGCTGCAACGAGGCGTGTACGCCGACGTCATCGTCAGGAGCGAGGAGAGCGTGCGCGAGTGGCGCGACGTATACGGCACCGTGATCAACTCCGCCCTGCGCGAAGGCAGGGAGCTCGCAGCGTAATGGCCACAAACGGCGACCTCGCCCGCCGGCTCCTCGCTGCCGCCGAAAACGACGAGTTGATGGCGAAGTCCGTATTGCCCGTGCCAGGGGTGACCGACGCCGGAGTCGGCATGCTCGCTCAACAGGCCGTCGAGAAGGCGATCAAGGCCGTCCTCGCGGCCAAGGGGACCGAATTCCCCTTCACCCACAATCTCGAACAACTCAGAGACTTCGCCAAGGAATCCGTGGTCGAACTGCCCACGACGCTCGACGGCATGGAGGCCCTGACCCCATTCGCCTCCGACGAGCGCTACGGAGCCGAAACCCCGCTCAGTCTCGACCGCGGCCAAGCGCTGCGGTGGGTCGCCGCAGCCATCGCTTGGACTCAGGAGATCGTTGGGAAGCCCAAACCTCGACAGAACACGGCGGAGCGAGCGGCAGAGGACACACCCAAGCAGGAGTAGAGCCCCATTCGCGTGCGACCGGGTTGTCGTTCCCTCACTTCTTCGCCTCGGCTTTACGAACGACGCTTTCGGATTTTCTTGTGGTTGCTTGGTTTACACCCTGACACCGAGATAATCGTCGACCGGCGGAGAACGGCACCATTCTGCGCTATGAAACTCGTGGGCATTACTAGCTTTGCAGCAACATTCTTGTGCAGAATCCGCGTCTTGCCATGCACACGCCTACGAACAGTCACCGTGCGAGAGCAAAAACTACCGTTGGCAGCCAAGGCGCTATAGGGACCTCGAGGAAGCGTCAGTTCAAAACTTCCCACTGGAACATCAGGAACCGAACCGAATGTCGAGGACGTTATCCCACCCTTGCTGATAAAGGTTTCTCCCTTCAAATAGACTGTTACCCCATACCCCTGGAGAACCACGATCAATTCAGGGAACTGCTGACCTCCGTGGCTGACGAAGTAGGCGGGGCCTTCCAGGGGGACGGGCAGGATCGGCGTGATCGCCTTGGCGTGCCCGATGATCGACGGGGGCGGGCATCCTGCTGGGTTTGCTTCGAATTGCGCGTCGGTGCACGCCCGTTGCAGGGTGGTCAACCGGGCCGGAAGCTGCTCGGGGAGTTCCACCTTGACCGACTTGATGTTCGCGTCCCTGCCGACCGCGCCGGTCGGGTAGGTGAGCTTCACCGATAGGTTCGCGCCCTGGGTCCGCGATGTTTCTCCCGAGGTTGAGACCTTGAAGGTGGGTTTGAACGCGAGCGCCTGGCAGTTGGTGACCTGGAAGGGATCTGAGACGCTCGCGGTGATATCAGCCGGGTTGGTGAAGGGGGCGGTTGAGCCGGTCATCACCGAGGCGAGGGCGAGCGGTTCACAGCTCGTGGGGTTCAGCGTGAACTGGGGACGGTTGATGTAGACGCGAATGTCACGCAGGTGGAGCGGGATGCCATCGATGATGTGGGGGATCGGGTCAGAGCCCGCCGAGTCGATCGAGGCATCGGCGGTATAGGGGTCGATGCGCAACGCCGAGCGGACGATGACGACGCCGAGGTCAAACGGGCCGACCACGGCGGGGTCGATCGCGACGATCGAAAACGAGGCGCCGTGATAAGGGCCCGCGAGATACAGCTTGCCGGATGCGTAGGCGAGCGCCGAGCCGACACCGTAACCAGTGCTCGTGTGGCCGATTTCGCTTGTCGCGGGGCAGCTCGGATGTTCCAGCTCTTCGGTCCCGCTCTCCTGCCTTGCCGCTTCGATCGCCGCCTCAGGACAGAACGCTACCCCCGACAGGTTCGCGATCAGGCCAGGGGGCAGCACCGCCGAGTAGGAGGTGATCTCCTGTTCGGAGTCGCTGCGCGAGAGGTGCAGATAGAACGGCGAGTAGGCGCCGGCGACGGAGTTGAGCGTACCGCCAGCCGCGGTCGGCCGGAAGGGAACGGGCCCTTCGGGACAGGGACCGCCGCCGACCCCCGTTTCGATCGTCGAGAAGGCTTTGCGGTGGAATTCGCCAAGCGCGCCGAGCCACGGCGTGAGCGAGGAGTACGTGTAGTAGGTGCCGCAGGCAGACGGTGTCACCAGCGGAGCGTGCTGGCCTTCGCGGAAATGGATCTTCAGGTTGGTATAGGGAAACTGAGGGAGGTCTTCGAATGTAGCGGTGAGCTGGCCGCTCTGAAGGTTCGGGACGAGCTCGCCCGCCAGCTTGAGGAGGATCCCGCGCTGCGGCTCCTTCGCGACGAGATAGACGGCGAGCAGCGTATTGAAGGGGTTATCGGCGCCGACAGCGCTCGTCGCGGAGCTGTCGGGCTCGGCAAGGTATAGGGCACCACCGATCTCTCCTTCATAGAGCGGGCTTTCAACGGTGAATTCACCGATCTTCGAGCTGTTCGGGCAACCCGCGCCCTGCGGAGAGAACGCCGTCTCAGAGGCATATTGCGCAGGCGTGCAGACGCCGAGACCGGCGCCGAGCGAGGGATTGACCGTGACGCCTTCGGGCAACGACACCACGGCGGTCTTCGTCTGCGAGGGGGCGCGCACGATGGAGCCCAGGAGCCCTTCGTTGTTGTTGGTGAGGATGTATTCGAAACCGGTCGGCGAGGACGCGCGCGGATCGGTCAGGGCACCTACCGCCTGGGGATCGAAGGGAACCGTTTCGCAGGCTTGCAGGGCGGTGGCTTCATAGGTCGAAGAGACGCCGACGGGGTCTTGCCAAGAGTCCGCATAAGCCGTGGAGAGCAACGGCGCACCGCAAGAGGTAGGCAGGCTGAGGTAGGGCGGTGGCGGGACATAGACTCTTTCGCATTCTGCTTTGGTTTTGCACTTTTCTTCACTTTTTTCGCCCTTCTGCTGGCTGAGCTGGCATTGCGCCCACGGGGCCGGGGGGTCAGTCTCGTTCAGGCAGTTGCCGCGTTCACCGTCGTGGCCGGTAGCCCACGGGACACCCCAGATCGTCATTTCAAGCGAGTACAGGTCGAGCGACTGGTAGAGGTTCTGCGCTTCCCAGGTGATGGTATATTCGCCGCTGGCGCCGGGAAGCAATCGGGAGGTGAAGGTGACCGGCACCCCATAGGGCGCGAAGCCAAAGGCGGCGGCGATGCCCGGTGGAGGCGTCAGGTTGAACACGCCGAAAGTGCGGGTCTGGCCGCCGTCGTAGGAGGTGTGCAGGGTGACGACGCCGATCTGGGACTGTTCGGGACAGCTCTCACCCGAAGTGCTCTGTTCGTAAGGCGAGACGCGCGGGGCCGAGAACTGCGCGGCGCTGCACTTGGGCAGGATGTCGGGGTTTTCGATCAAGCCGCGGGGCAGTTCGATCCGCAGATCGCGCAGGTCGCCTGCGGTGAAGACGCCGGGCTGGGTCGGTTCTTCGCCGGCCAGATTGAAGGCGACCTTCATCTCAAGCGCATAGGGGTGCCCGCCGGCGGCGGTGTCCGGCGCGCCGCCTTCGACGAGCGGAGCGACCGAGAAGCCGCTGAACCCGAGGCCGGCCTGGGCGCTGGCGGGCAACCAGACCGCCACAACCATCACGATCGCGGCGACGCTGACGCCCGCGGCGCGGCGCACGCCGATCACCGGGCGCTCCTGTGCTTGCGGGCGGAGCGCCGGCGCGAACGCTTGCTGGGACGCTTCTTGTGGCCGGGCTTGGTCTTGCGGCGGGGCTTGAGAACACAGCGGCCTTTCGTGAGGACGCGGCCCTTGGCGCATTTGGTCACGCCGGGCGAGCTGGGCGGTGACGGCGACGGGGCGTTGCCGGGGCCTTGGCGCAGCGTTCCGGGTTCGGGGTCTTCGGGTTCGGAGGGAAGCGTCTGGCAGGCGTCGGCCTGACAGGGGATCTCACTCGGCGGTTCGGGGAAACCGCCGCCTTCGCGGGCGTCGTAGAGGTCGACGGAGCCGGGGTCGGAGGGCACGAGGGAGCCTGCGGTGAGAAAGAAAGCGTCCGAGCCGTCGGCGGAGGCATCGACAAACACGGCGCCGCCCGCGGAGCGGCCACTGGAGACGAGGCTCAGGCAACCACCCGGCTGCTGACAGGACCCTTCCCCCTGGACCTCCCACTCATAGACGTCGGGGGCGTTGTCGGTGTCCTGCAATACGAGCGCGTCGCCGGAGTCGAAGAACAGGCGCCGCCCGTTCGCCGAGAGGACACGCGGCTTATAGGCGTCGGTCACGATCTGGCCCGGGAGGGCGGCGCTCTGCCCGCCGTTGGGGATCGCGCCGGGGATCGTCGAGGGACCCGACGGGCGCTCGTCCGTCGGGTTGCACGACACGCACACCAGTTCACGGGAGCCGGCGTCATACAGGAAGACCTCCTGGCAGGGTTCGGTCTTGAACACCCCAGCGGTCACCTGTCCGCAGTCGGCTGGTTCGGACGGTGTGTTGTCATACCCGGTGAGGCGAGCCTGCGAGAGGAACACGAGCTGTGTGCCGTCGGCGCTCACCCGCGCCGTCCCCGTGCTGGGCGGCCAGTCGCTTTCCTGCACAGTGTCGGCGCCGGGGACGACCTGGGTGGTGGTGCCTTCGCGCCACTGCTCGAGGCCCGCCGCGTCTTGGAAATAGACGGTGGAGCCGTCTTCGGAGGCGCCGAGAACACCGACCACGCCGCCGACGGGGGTGAGGTCGGTGGCGGCATGGATGGCGGCGTCGTAGCGGTAGAGGTGGCCGGCCTTGGTGAAGAAGGCGAGCGAGTCATCGGCGACTGCGGTCTGGAATTCGCCGCCGCCGCCCTGGGCTTCGTCGGGCCGGTATGTCGTCCCCGCTTCGCGCAGATAGAGGTTGCCCTGGTCGGTGAAGTACACGCGGGAGCCGTCTTCGGATACGGCGCCGCCCTGCGCGGCGAGCTTCGCGCCCGGGGTTCCCGTGGTTTTGCCCGGCAGCACGTTGACGAGGTGCAACTGACCCCCGCTCCACTCATACAGGTTGGCCCCGCCCGCTTCGCAGCCTTCGGGACCGGGCGTTTCGCTCGCTTCACTGGTGAGCTTGGCACAGGTCGAGAGGATCACGTGGCTCAGGTCGGGGGAGGCGCCCGTCAGAGCAAGGTCAAACCAGTCAGGGCTCTCGGTGAGCGAGGGACTGTTCGCCTGCGTCACAAGCGCGGTGAAGGCACCGGTTTCGTCGCGCAGGTAGTAGTCCTGGTAGCCGGGGGGGGCTTCGCTCCCCGCCAACGGCGGGTTCGCCACGGGGCAGCTGGTCGGCTCCTGCTCGCGGCAGTGCTCGCCGTTGAGCACGATGCCAAGCGCCAAATCGCTGGAGAAGAGCTGGTAGGGGACGCCGTTGGGATCTTCGCCGTAAGAGCCGGAAACCATCGGCGTCGTGATGTTTTCGGTCAACCAGCCGCCGAGGGTGCGGCGCGATATGTACTGGCTTGCGGCCGGGGCGCCCTGGGCATCCGCGCCGAAGGACGCATTGGAGGAGTACGTCACGGCTTCGCCGTCGGGTGCCACCTGCAGCACCCCACCGCCATCGATTTCACCGGGGAGTTGGATCTGGCCGCCGTTCTTTTCGATCGGGGTTACCATCTCCCATCCGCGATCGTCGGCGAGCAGCTGCCCCGAGCCGAGACCCTGAGTCGTGAAGGAGTAGGGGGCGCTCGCTTCGCTGCCCGCGCTGTCGGTGGCCTGGACGCGGTAGCGGTAAGCCGTTTCGGGCGAGAGGCCCTCGATCGCCTGGAACACGGCGACCTTGGCGGCGCCTTCCCCGATCGAGGCATCCTCCCCCGCGGGCGCCCTGGCGGCGCCGGCGAAGCCTTCGCGGCCGGCCGCCACGTTGGCTTCATAGGCGATCTGGGTGATGTAGTCGAAGTGGTAGCTGGTGGTCGAGCTCACCGGGTTGATTTCGGCACGCAAACGGGCGGAGGTCGCGACCACTTCGCTCGACCAGACGGCCGCGATTTCCGGTTTGACCGTCGCCCAAGCAATCGAGGCCCCCGGCCCGAGCGCCAACACGCTCAATGTGAGCGCGAGGAGACCCGCAACGCCGTTAAGACGATCGCGATGTTGCGGCTGTGAGCTATGCACTGAAACTCATCAGTTCGGCCCTAGTGATGGTGCTTGCCTGACTTACGGTGCCGAGAGCCCTTTGACTTCGACTTCAACTTCTTCGCTTCAGGGCAACCCACGACGCTTATCTTCGTGTTCTGTGTCAGCACAGCGCCATTCTGCGCGATGAAGTCGGTCGGCATGACCAGCGGCGCGGTGACCGTGGTCTTGACGTTGCGCGCGACCGTCTTCTTGCGGCCCTTGACGCGGACGGTCACCCTGCGCTTGACGAGGACCGTGTTCGTGGCTGCGCAGAAGTCTCCGTTGGCGGCAAACACCGAGTCCGGTCCCTGCGGCAGCGTCAGTTCGAAGCTCGTGATCGGCTGGTCGGGGACCGCGGGGAACGTTGAGCTCGTCACGCCGGCGGAGCTTATGAACGTTTCGCCGTGCAGGTCGATCGTGATGCCGTCGCCCTGCAGCACGACGATCAGTTCTGGGTACTTTTGATTTCCGTGACTCACAAAATAAGCTGGCCCTTCCAGAGGGACAGGAAGCACCGGAGTCAAAGCTCGCCCATACCCAACCTGCGACAAAGAGGGGCAAGCAGCAGGATTCTGTTCGAATACAGAATCCACACAAGCGTGCTTCAAAGTGGACAGACGAGAAGGAAGGGCCTTTGGCAGTTCAACATGAACGCTCTTGATATTCGCCTGCGTGCCCTGTGGAGCATTTGGATAGATCAACATCACGTGCAAGCTGGCTCCATCTACACGCGAGGTCTTGCCGGATGTGGAGCCACTGAACTGCGGTTTGAAATCTAGCGCTTCGCAGCCCCCCACCTGGAAGGGGTCGCTGAGCGCCGCTACCCCTCCGAGGACCGTGAGCGCTTCGCCACCCACCGACATCTTTTCACAGCTGGTCGGGTTCAGCGTGAAGTCGGGCCGCCCGACCTTCACTTCGATCGTCCTCACATCCAGCGGGATGCCATCGAGGATCGTCGGGATCGGATCGCTCTTCACCGTCACCTGGGCGGTTTCGGGGTTTACGAACAGCGCCGCCCGCACGACGACGGTGCCGAGATCGTACGGTCCCGCCACCGCGGGCGTGATGATCGCAAGCGAGAATGGAGCGCCCTTATACGGACCCGCGAGATAGACACGACCCCCGGCGAAAAACGGCGCAGGACCAGCACCGGCGCCCACAGTGACCGTCCCGACTTCAGAGCCGGTCGGACACGACGGGCCTTCCTGCTCCTGCCTGCCAGTCTCGCCTCTAGCCGCTTCGATCGCTGCATCCGAACACTCCGCGACCCCCGTCAGCTTCGCGGTGAGACCGGGCGGCAAGACCGTATTGATGCCATTCAGTTCCTGCGAGTCATCACCACGACTCAAATGAAGGACGAACGGCGAGTACGAGCCGGCGACCGGGGTTTCCGTGCCTCCGCTGAAGCTTGGACTGGCGGGCTCTTCGGCTGCCTTCGCGGGACACGGGGCACCGCCCGGAGCAGAGGTGATCTGGAACGGATCCGACCACGTGGCCGGGGGGCCCGATTCAGGCGCCGACCACGGCGTCATCACCGAAGTGCTTTCGTACGTACCACAGGTCGGCGCGGTACGCAGCACCGCGCGTGGCCCGCCGAAGAATTCGAGCTTGAAGTCTTCGAAAGGCAGCTGCGGCGTTTCTTCAAAGGTCGTCGTCAGCTGACCGGTTTGCGGGTTCGCTTCGATGTGGCCGGCGAGCTTGACGACGACTCCCGTTTCGGGGTCGTCGATCGCGACATAGATCGCCAGCAGCGAATTGAACGGGTTGTCGTAGGGCGTCGCGACATAGACCGCGCCTGGCAGGGGATGATCGACGAGCGGCGTGTCGACTTCGACCCGACCGATCTTTGCGGCGTCGGGGCACTGCGCTGGTTCAGGGCCGTGCAATTCGATCTGCGCCAGCGAGCAGGCAGCAAGGCCGCTTGCCGAGGCCGGGTTGACGATCAGGCCAGGAGGCAGCGTTACCTTGGTGGCCTTCAGATCGGAAGTCCCGAGACCCTTGGGATCTTCAAAGCCTTCACTGTTCAGATCCTGCGGGACGTGCAGATCCACGTGCAGACCAGACGGCGAATCGGCGACGTTCGTCGTCGGCAACGCTTCCAGGGTCGGGCTGAACTGCAGCTGGTTACAGCCGGTAAAGCCCGGCATTTCGGTGGTCGCTTTCACATACTCGTCCGGGTCTTCCCAGCTATCGGCCGTAGCCGTCAAAGTATGCGGCCCGTCACACGACGTCGGATTCGTGATCAACGGCTTGAGTGGCTGATCGCTGGAACAACCCTCGGTCCTGCCGCCCTTACCGTTTACGCACGCTCGTTCCACGTCGTGAGCCGGGTCGGCGGGGACGCCCCACACGCGGACGCGTGCCTTGATAAGCGCGTTCAGCGCGGTTATGTTGATCGAGTCGGCGGTGATACCGTAGTCACCGCCCGTCCGGACATGAAAGGCGATCCATGCGCCGGTCTGACCCTCGATGAAAGCCCCGAATTCGGCTGGGTAGCGACCGGAGGGTTCGAGGTTATAGAGAGGCACGACATAATAAGGCCTCGTCACGTTTCTTTCGGATTCCCCACTTCCAACGTTCGTGGCGCTTGGATCCAGCCACAGTTCGATTCTTCCAATCATCGTGTCACCAGGGCATTCTTCGGCGTTCACGAGATAGCGATTGCACTTCGGCGTCGCGTTCGGGTTGCCGATCAGGCCCGGTGGAAGTTCCGCATGGATATCCTTGGTATCCACGGCAACAGAATTCGTCCATTCTGTTTCTTCGCCGAAGGGAAGGCCCAAAAGGGTGGTTTTGCTCAATTCGACGGTCGAGACCACTTCGTAGGGGTGCGAGCCCGCCTGGAGGTTTTCAGGTTCACCCGGAATCCATTCGCCATTATTCGCGATGCGGGAGCTTTTGAACTCTTCCAACGAGTACAGGTTGACGCCGTACGTTTCGAACGTACCACCGGTGTCGGGGAAGACACCCGCCTGATTGCTCGCAAGGATACGATAATGATAGATAGTTTGAGGAGTCAAGCCGCCGACTTTGAAGAAAACTGTGACGTCCCCAAACCCTGAGCCCAGGGTTTCGGGCCGGCAGGCCTGAGCCGTAGCATCTGCCCACTGCGACTGCTGGAAGTTCGCTTCAGTGACGTACTGTACCTGGCAGGTCGTATCATAACCCCAGGGATTTATTCTTGCCCGGAAGGTAGCCGAGGTATTTGCGCCTTGCACGGCCTCGTGATCGACGGTAGGCGCCCCCGCTGTCGTCAGAGTCTCGTCCTCACCCGTGCTTGGGATCCCGTTGGCGTCGGCCGCCTCGAGGCGGTAATGATAGATACCAGCGGACTGCAGGCCGGTGAGATCTGCGCTGACATCCTCAGGACTCGAATAGGGTGGCGCGGGCGAACAGGGCGCAGTTTTCCCATAGGCGCTCGTAAGCCCATATTCAAACCGACAGCTGGTCACTTCGCCGCCCGCGTGCGCAACTCCGGTTCGAGCCGACCGTGAAGCGCGCCACTCGTCGCTTCAACGTCTGTAGCGCGCTGCGTCGTGACGTTGGGGACCACGACAGCGGGGCCGTAGATGCGAACGTTACCGACGGCCCCGCCTTCGTAGTGGAGTTCCGCGGCGTAGACTTTGCCCCCTGGACCGACGGCTAGGCCAAAATAGCCGATCCCAAAGCTATTGGTCGACGACGGAGCGAAGACGTCGAACAAGGCGCCGGATGGTTCATACTCGGCGATCGCGCGTTCGCTTTCTTCATTGATGAGGATACCGACGTCGACATTGTTGTTCGCGGGGTCGACCGCTACGCCCCCCGGTGTGTTGCCTTCGTCGAGGACCGAGACGAAGTTACCGCTCGAATCGAACTTGACCACGTTTTCGGCGAAGTTGGCGACGTAGAGGTTGCCGGCCGAATCAAGCGCGATGGTGGCGATCGTACCGAGATGCGGATCCTTGATCTGCCTCTTGTATTCGCCGGAGGGACCGAAGATGTCGATCGCCTGGTGGGCCTGGTCGCCGACGTACACGTCGCCCGCGGAGTCGACGGCAAGGCCGGTCGGTTCGATCGAGCCGTCGAGGGTCAGACTGCCGCCGGCACCATTGCACTCGTGCGCCATTTCTTCGCCGGAAACCGGCGTTTTGCCGGTGATCTGACATTCAAAGGCGCCCGCGCTGCTGAACCGGTCGACGACGCCATTGCCGGTGTCAGAGACGTACAGGTCGCCCTTGTGCGGGCCCGAAGCCGTGTTGTCGACGGCGATCCCCGAGAAATAGCCGAGACCGAACGAGAATGTACCATGCGGCGTGCCTGCACCGGTGATCTGAACACCGGCGTCCTCGCCTTCCGCGTTGAACTTGTCGACCACCTCCGCCTTGCCCTTAGTGTCGAGGCGCTCCGATTCGGTGACCCAGACGTCGCCGCTCGACAGATCGGCAGCGGCACTCGGAAGGAAGTCTTCGAAAGTCCCGAAAATGGGGCGAGCGGAACCGTCGAAGCTGCCTTCAAACTGGTGGATGACCTTGGCGCCGGCCGGCGCGACAGCGAGCGCGAGCGACGCCACCAGGACGCACGCAACGAAAAACATCGTGCTGACGCCGCGCAGGCGAAGCGACCTCGGTGCGGGAGCGGTGATCGGGCTGAGGTTCATCGGTGTGGTCTCCTTGCTGCTCTCGCGATGGCTCACTTTGCGGCCCTCCGGTTGTGGCGGACCGCTCG
>CAVVTQ010000004.1:0-296333 GCA_963751195.1 uncultured Solirubrobacterales bacterium | reverse complement strand
GTAGGTGCAACTGCGTAGTCTGCGCCAGGTGCGAATCCTCACAGTCGTCGGTGCAGCCGCGTAGTCTGCGCCGGGTGCGAATCCTCACGGTAGTAGGCAACCGCCCGCAGTTCATCAAGGCCGCCGCGGTCTCGGGACTGCTGCGCGAGCGCCACGAAGAGGTATTGGTGCACACCGGACAGCACCACGACGACTCGCTCTCGGCGGTCTTCTTCCGCGAGCTGGGGCTTACGCGGCCGGAGCGCGAGTTGGGGATCGCCGGGGGGTCCAACACCTCCCAGCTCGCCCGGATGCTGGGAGCGCTGGAGCCGCTGCTCGTGCAGGAGTCGACCCGACGCGGTGCTGGTGTACGGCGACACCAACTCCACGCTCGCCGGTGCGCTCGCCGCGGCCGATACGGGCGTGCCCGTCGTGCATGTGGAGGCCGGGATGCGCTCGTTCGATCGCACGATGCCCGAGGAGCGCAACCGTGTGCTCACCGATCACCTCTCCGAGCTGCTGCTGTGCGCTTCGGACGCCGCCGCCGAGAACCTGCGCGCGGAGTCGATCGCCGGGCGCGTCGAGGTGGTGGGGGACGTGATGGTGGACCTCGCGCTGCACCTGCAGCCCGCCGCGCGCGCCGACACAAGCGTGTTGGAGGCACACGGGGTGCGCGCGGGCGAGTACCTGCTGCTCACCGCCCACCGCGCCGGCAACGTCGATCCGCCCGCGCGCCTGCGCGCACTGGTGGAGCTGATGCGGGCGTTGCCGCAGCCGGTGATGTTCCCGTTGCACCCACGCACACGCGCGCGCCTGTGCGATGCGGGGTTGCTGGAGCAGGTGACGGGGATCGAGGGGATGCACGTCACCGAGCCGCTCGGCTACTGCGAGCTGGCCGCGCTGCTGTGCAACGCCCGCGCGGTGCTCACCGACTCCGGCGGCCTCCAGAAGGAGGCATACCTGGCGGCGGTGCCCTGCATCACCCTGCGCTCCACCACCGAGTGGGTTGAGACCGTGGAGGCCGGGTGGAACACGCTCGTGGACCTCGATCCCACCGCCGCGCTCGCCGCGCTCGAGCGTGAGCCCCCCAGCGAGCGACCGGAGCTTTACGGGGACGGGCACGCGGCCGAGCGCTGCGTGCGGGCGATCGATACCCTCGCCTCGCGATGACCTGCTCGAACTGCCCCACTGCCGACCGTCGGTGGGCATGGAGGCCCACCGCCCACGCGGTCGGTGCCCAAGTCGCGCACGCGGACGATCCCCCAAATGAATGACCGCGACTCCACAGGGGCGAGCGGGGCTCCCATTCAGGTTGGTGTCGCCGGCCTCGGCTACTGGGGCCCCAACCTCGCGCGCAACCTCGCTGCGATCTCCGGCTGCGAGCTGCGCTGGCTGTGCGATCCCTCCGAGCAGGCGCGTGTGCGGGTCGCGCAGCAGTTTCCCGGCGCGCGCGTCACGGGGGAGCTGCAGGAGCTGCTCGACGACCCCGAGCTCGACGCCGTGGTGCTCGCCACGCCCGTGCCCTCGCACGCCGAGCTTGCCGTCCGCGTGGTGGGGGCCGGCAAGCACTGCTTCGTGGAGAAGCCGCTCGCCACCACCGCCGCCGACGCCGAAGCGGCCGTCGCCGCGGCCGAGCGCGCGGGGCGGGTGCTGATGGTGGGGCACCTGCTCGAGTACCACCCCGCCGTCGATCGCCTGCGGGAGCTGCTCGAGGAGGGAGAGTTGGGGGAGTTGTACTACGTGTACGGGAATCGGTTGAACCTCGGCAAGCTGCGCGCCGACGAGAACGCGCTGTGGAGCCTCGGCGCGCACGACGTCTCTGTGATCCTGTCGCTGATCGGCGAAGAGCCCTCCGAGTGCGTCGCGCACGGGCGCTCCTATGTGCGCGCGGGCGTCGAGGACGTCGTCTTCTGTTACCTGCGCTTCCCCTCCGGGATCGTGGCGCACCTGCACCTCTCCTGGCTCGACCCCCACAAGGAGCGGCGTCTCACGGTCGTCGGCGCGCGGCGGATGGCCACCTTCGACGACATGCAGCTGGAGGGCAAGCTCACGCTCTACGACAAGGGCTTCGATGAGGACACGCGCTCGTGGGGGGAGTACATCGCGCGCTCGGGGTCGATCTTCTCGCCGCAGATCCCTCCCGTCGAGCCGCTGCGCGTGGAGTGCGAGCATTTTTTGGAGTGCATCCGCACCGGTGCCACCCCGCGCTCGGACGGGCACTCGGGTTTGCGCGTGGTGCGCGTGCTGGAGCAGTTGCAGCGCTCGCTTGACGGCTGACCTGTACGGTACGCGGCTCCATGCGCCCAACCTTCGACCTGCAATCCCACTCGCTGCACTCCGACGGCGAATTTCCGCCCGCCGAGGTGGTGCGCGCCGCCGCCGCCGCGGGCGTCGAGCTGCTCGCGCTCACCGACCACGACTCGGTCGCGGGCGTGCAGGAGGCATTGGAGGAGGGCCCGCGTGCAGGCGTGCGCATCGTCCCCGCCACCGAGCTCTCCTCCGTCGACGAGGCTTACGAGGAGCTGCACATCCTCGGCTACCTCGTGGACCACCGCGACGCCGCCTTCGCCGCCACGCTCGAGGACCTGCGCGGCGATCGCGAGCGACGTGTGCTGGCGATGGCCGACCTGCTGCGCGTGGAGGGCTTCGCGCTCGAGGACACCGAGCTGCGCCGCCGCCAGGCCGCCGGCGACCCGCTCGGGCGCCCCCATCTCGCCCACGCGCTGCTCGACCACCCCGACAACGCCGCCAGGATCGCCGCTGAGGGGATCGGCAGCCTGAAGGAGCTGTTTCCCCGCTATCTGGTGCCCGGGGTGCCCACCTATGTTGCGCGCACGCGCCCCACCGTGGCGGAGGCGATCGAGCTGATCCACTCAGCCGGTGGCGTCGCGGTGTGGGCGCACCCTTTCTGGGATGTGCAGGAGCCTGAGACGGTGCGGGCGATGCTGGAGCGCTTCGCGTCGCTCAGGGTCGATGGCGTGGAGGCCTTCTACCCCTCCCACACCGCCGCGCAGGTGGGGCTCCTGTGCGAGGTCGCCGCCGAGCTCGACATGCTCACAACCGGCTCCTCCGACTTCCACGGCTCCGAGCACAAGACCTTCGCCGGCTTCAGAGCGTTCGAGCTCTACGGCCACCAGCCCCGTTTGGGGCCGCTCGCCGCCGAGACCCCCGCCGCCTGACGCCGGTGACCCGGCGCTCAGGCCGGGTGGGCGCCATTGTGGCCGTTGCGGGCCGCTGGATGCAGTGAGCGAGTCTCCAGTAAGCGCATAACCCGCTCGACCGCCTCCTCCACCGTTTCCTCGCCCGAGCGCACCACCAGATCGGGGTGTTCGGGCGCCTCGTACGGAGCTCCCACTCCGGTCAAGCCGCACAGCTCGCCTGTGCGGGCCCGCGCGTACAGACCCTTGGGATCGCGCTCTTGACAGAGCTCGAGGGGAGCGTTCACGAACACCTCGACGAACTGCAACCCCGCTTCTGCGTGCAGCACCGCCGCCGCCTCGCGGTCGGCCATGTAGGGGCTGACCAGGCTCACCAGCGCGATCGAGCCGGATTCCGCGAGCAGCTTTGCGACGTGGGCGGTACGCCGCACGTTCTCGCGGCGCGCCTGCTCGTCGAAGCCGAGGTCGCCGTTGAGCCCGTGGCGCAAGTTGTCGCCGTCGAGCAGAAACGCCGGTCTCCCGGCCTGCACCAGCCACTCCTCGACCGCGCTCGCCAGCGTCGACTTGCCCGCCGCCGGCAGTCCGGTGAACCACACCGTCGCCCCCGCGCACCCCAACGACTCCCAACGCCGCTCGCGGCTCAGCGCCGAGCGTTGCCAGCGCACGTTGGGGCTGCAATCTGCCATCTACTGTGCCTGGCTCGCTCGCACCGGCTCCTCCTCGCGGATCGTGTCCGGCCCGGAGAGCTCGAACGCGCTGTGCAGAGCCCGCACGACCGACTCCACGCGCTCGCGCGGGATCACGCACGAGATCTTGATCGGCGAGGTGGAGATCATGTCGATGTTGAGGCCCTCGGCGGCCAGCACCTTGAACACCTTCGCGGCCACACCCGGATGCGAACGCATGCCGGCGCCGACGATCGACACCTTGCCGATCTCCTCGTAGGCGAGCAGCTCCGAGAACAGCTCGCCGGTGAGGGGCGCAAGCGCCGCACGCGCCTCGCGCAGATGCTCGCGCGGAACCGTGAAGGAGATCTCGGCCAGCTCGCCACCCGTGGGCCGGTTCTGGTCGATCATGTCCACGTCGACGCCCGCTTCCGCGAGCGCCTCGAAGATGCTCGCCGCCACACCCGGCTGGTGGCGAACCCCAAGCAGCGTGATCATCGCTTCCGAGGTCGAGTGGGTGACGGCGGTGATGAGGGGTCGCTCGGCGTGGTCCATGTTCTCTCCTTCCCCCACCACCACGGTACCGGGGGTGTCGTCGAATGAGGAGCGGCAGTGGATGCGCACCCCGTGGTTGCGTGCGTACTCGACCGAGCGCAGCTGCAGCACGCCCGCACCCGAGGCCGCCATCTCGAGCATCTCCTCGAAGGTGACGGTGGCGAGCTTGCGCGCATCGGGCACCACGCGCGGGTCGGCGCTGAACACGCCCGCCACGTCGGTGTAGATTTCGCACACCTCCGCGCCCAGCGCGGCCGCCACGGCGACCGCGGTCGTGTCCGAGCCGCCACGCCCCAGCGTGGTCACGTCCTGGGTGGCGGTCGACACGCCCTGGAAGCCCGCCACCAGCACGATGTGGTCCTCCTCCAGCGCCGCCTTGATGCGATCGGCACGCACGTCGAGGATGCGCGCGCGGGTGTGCGAGGCGTCGGTGACGATCCCCGCCTGCGAGCCCGTCAGCGAGATCGCATGGTGGCCGAGGTCCTTGATCGCCATCGCACACAGCGCGCACGAGATGCGCTCGCCGGTGGACAGCAGCATGTCCATCTCGCGCGCGTCGGGCGCGGAGGAGACCTCATCCGCCATCGCGATCAGCTCATCGGTGGTCTTGCCGCGCGCGGAGAGCACCGCCACCACGCGCGCGCCGCCTTCGCGGCGCTCGACGATGCGCCGCGAGGCGCGCTTGATCCGTTCGGCGTTGGCGACGGAGGTGCCACCGAACTTCATCACGACGATGTTGGACACGCACGCAGGATAGGACCTCTCCCGTTCGGGGTGGCGAACGGGGAGGCGCGAATGCCTATCCTGGGGGACAGTGTCAATGAGCACAACCACTCGATCGGGGGTTTAGGGCGTGGCCTACCGCACAAGCATCTTCATCGACTTCTGGAACTTCTCTCTGCAATGGAGAAACCGTGCCCACGGCGATCTGATCGATTGGCGGAAGGTCCCCGCGCAACTGCTTGGCGAGAGCGAACGGCAACTGCAGCTCGCGGGTGCCGGCGACACGCTGCACCTCGAGGAGGCTTTGGTGTACGCCTCCTACGACGAAGACGATTCCGGCAAGAAGCTGAAGGGCTGGCTGGACGCGTTCCTCGACAAGCAGCCCCGCTTTCGCGTCACCACCCGCGTGCGCCGCTCCAAACCGAGATCGGTGTACTGCAGAGCGTGCGCGCACTCGATCGAGAAATGCCCCAACTGCCAGGAGACGCTGCGCTGGTCGACCGAGAAAGGCGTCGACACGGCGATCGTCACAGGGCTGCTCTCGCTGGCGGGCGAGGGTGCGTTCGACGCGGCGATCCTCGTCTCCAGCGACACCGACTACCTGCCCGCCGTCGAATGGCTGCAGTCGCGTGGCTTCAAGGTGATCAACGCCACCTGGGCCAACCACGGACACGAGCTCGCACGGGCCTGCTGGGCCTCGTTCGAGCTCGACGCGATCGTCTCCAAGCTGCGTCAATCGAGCCCTGCCGGGCGAGGGTCCGAGGCCGCCGCGCGGACGGTCTCGGATGGAGAGATGCCCCCGCTCGAGGAAGTCACCGACGATCCCGTCCCGCCGGTGCTGGTGGATGCGACGGACGACGGAGAAGGGGCGCTGGGGGTCGCCGACGGAGCGCTGGGGGGCGCCGACGGAGCGCTGGGGGGCGCCGACGGAGCGCTACAGGGCGCGGCGCCCTGAGAGCGCCTTACCGAGGGTGACCTCGTCGGCATACTCGAGGTCGGACCCCACGGGCAGGCCGCTCGCCAGGCGGGTCACCCGCAGCTCGGGGGTGCGCTCGTGCAGGCCCTGCGCGATGTGCAGCGCGGTCGCCTCCCCGGTGGTGGTCGGGTTGGTGGCGAGCACGATCTCACGCATCGGCGCGTCCGCCACGCGCGCATAGAGCTCGGCGATCTTCAGGTCCTCCGGATCGACCCCGTCGATCGGCGAGAGCGCGCCGCCGAGCACGTGGTAGACGCCCTCGAATTCGTGTGTTCGCTCCATCGGGATCACATCGGAGGGCTCCTCCACCACGCAGATCACGCCGTGGTCGCGACGCGGATCGCGGCAGATGCGACAGCGCGGCTCGTCGGTGAGGTTGAAGCACACCTCGCACAACCCGATCCGCTCCTTGACGTCGAGGATCGCCTGCGCGAGCGCCGTGGCGTCCTCGCCGGAGGCGCGCAGGATGTGGAAGGCCAGCCGCTGCGCGGTACGGTTGCCGATACTGGGCAGCTTCGAGAGCTCGGTGACCAGCTTCTGAACGGGGGGCGCGAAGGTGCTCACGCAGGCCCGCGCAGCCCGAGCCCGCCGAGCGCGCCCAGGTCCAGGCCCCCCGTCGCCCCGCCCATCCGCTCGGCCGCCAGCTCTTGGGCGGCGCGCAGCGCCTCGTTGACCGCCGCCAGCACCAGATCCCCGAGCATCTCCACGTCCTCGGGATCGGCCGCCTCGGGGGCGATCGTCACCGACTTCACCTGCAGATCGCCCGACACCTGCACCTTCACAACGCCACCGCCCGCCGCCGCCTCCACGGTCTCGTGCTTGAGCGCCTCCTGGGCCTGCTCCATGTCGTGCTGCATCTTCTGCACCTGCTGGAGCATCTGCTGCATGTTTGGTCGCTTCTGCTGGGGCATGCCTAGTCAACTCCCTCGTTAGCGCTCACGAGCTCCTCCGCGTCGAGCTCCTCCTTGAAGCGTGCCACCCACTCATCTTCGCTGCGTGGCGTCTCCTCGGCCGCTTCATCTGTCGGGGGCAGCTCCTCACGCAGCTCGTACACGACCCGCAGCCGCCGCTGACCGGTGAGCTGGCGCAGCGCCTCGGTCACCGTCGCCCGATGGGCGTTGTCATCGGCTTTCTTCTTTAGGAACGACGCCGTCGCGGCGAACGCCACGGTCAACTCCTCGTCGCTCAACGCCACCGCGCGCGCATCCTTCAGCACCGCGCTCAACAGCTTGTTCTCGATTCCCACCAGCTCGACCACGGCCGGCCACAACTCGTCGAGATCGCCAAGGTCGTGCGTCGCAACAGATGCTTCGGGCGACTCCGAGCCGGAAGCTGGAGGCCTCGGTGTCTCCTCCTCTGGGCCGACATCCCCCGACTTTGACACCGCCGATTGCTTCAGATCGTCGACTCGCACGGGCTCCTCGCGCGGTGGGGGTGCCGGCGGCGGTGAGGGGGTGCTCTGGGCCCCGGACTGCTCTGCCGCGGCGACCGTCAGCAGATCGTCGGCGGGGTGCGGCGCCGCTGGCTTCCACCCATCCCCATCCTCTCCTCCCAACTGCCTTTCCAGACGCTCGATACGGGCCAGCAGCGCCTTCGGCGAGCCGTCGGTCTCCGGGCGCGCCGCCTTTACCAGCGCCAGCTCCAGCTGCGTGCGAGGCTCGCCGCCGGCCTTCACCGCCTCGAGCGCCCCGCCCAGCTGCTCCAGCAGGCGGACGGCCGTCGCCTGCGGTACCCGCTGCGCCTGCGCCCACAGGCGCGCGTCCGCCTCGGCCGTCAGCGACAGCTCGGCGGGCACTTCGCCGAGCGTGTGCACCACCAGCAGCTCGCGCGCGCGACCCTCCAGATCGGACGTGAAGGCGCCCGCATCCCGGCCGCCCTCCGCGCAGCGCGCCACGGCCAGCAGCGCCTCCCTGGCGCTCCCCCGGGCCACCGCGTCGATCGTCTCTTCCAGGAGCTGGGAGTCCGTCACCCCCAGCACCGCCAGCACGTCCTCCAGCACGATCGCGGGGCCGCTGTAGGTGAGCAGCTGCTCGAGCGTCCCCAGCGCGTCGCGGAAGCTGCCGGTGGCCGCGCGCGCCACGGCCGCCGCCGCCGCGGGTGGGATCTCGATCGCCTCGGCCTGCGCGGCACGGCGCACCACGCCCACGATCTGCTCGACCGTGGGGCGCTGGAAGTCGAAGCGGTGGCAGCGGTCCACGACCGTCGCCGGCACCTTTTGCGCCTCCGTGGTGGCCAGCACGAACACGGTGTCGGGCGGCGGCTCCTCGAGCGTCTTCAGGAACGCGTTCCACGCCGCCTGCGAGAGCATGTGGGCCTCGTCGAGGATGTACACCTTGGAGCGTCCGCTGACCGGGGCGAACGCGACGCTCTCGCGCAGCTCGCGAATGTCCTCGACCGAGTTGTTGGAGGCGGCGTCCATCTCGATCACGTCGAGCGAGCGAGCGGCGGCGATCGCGCGGCAGGACTCGCACTCCCCGCACGGCTCGGTGGTCGGCCCGTGCTCGCAGTTGAGGCACGCCGCGAGGATCTTCGCCATCGAGGTCTTGCCGGTGCCGCGCGAGCCCACGAACAGGTAGGCGTGGTGCACCCTTCCGCGTTCCACCGCGCCGCGCAGCGTGCGCACCACCGGCTCCTGACCGACTACGTCGGCGAATGTGCGCGGGCGGTTGCGGCGGTAGAGGGACTGCTGCTGTTGCTGATTATCGCTCTCCGGCACCTGGCGCTGAGTCTATCCGGCTGCCCTCGGCTCTCAGCGGCTAGCGTGCGCACTTGTGGCGTCCTCCGCCGAAAAGCTTTCAAAGGGCTCCCCAGCCACTCCGCAAGCCACCGCCGGCACTCCTCGTCGAGCCGCCGGAGGCGATACGAAGGGCCCTCGCCCGGACGCCGGCTCGTTGCCCGCTCGCCTCGCTGTGCCCCTGGCAATCGTCGCGGGGGCGGTGCTGCTGCGGCTCGCAAGCGGTGTCGGGTTCGCCAACTACGACACGCTGTACGCGCTCGTGTGGGGGCAGCAGCTGACGCGCGGGGAAACCCCCCAGTACGGGATCCCGATCGCGCCGACGCCGCACCCGCTGGTGGAGGCGCTCGGCGTGGTGGCTGCTCCAATCGGAGCTCACGCCGGCGAACAGATCGCCGTCGCCCTCGGCTTCCTCGCCCTCGCGGCCTGCGGCTGGGCCGTATACAGGTTGGGTGCGCTGTGGTTCAACCGTCCCGCCGGCGCCGTCGCGGCCGTGATCCTGCTCACGCGCGGGCAGACCCTCTCCTATGGGGTACGCGCGTATGTGGACATCCCCTACCTGCTGCTGGTGTTGTGCGCGTTGATCGTCGAGACCCGCCGCCGCCGGGCGGGAGCGCCGGTGCTTGTGCTGCTGGCGCTCGCCGGGCTGCTGCGGCCGGAGGCGTGGGCGTTCTCGGGGCTGTACTGGCTGTACCTCGCGCTGCCGACCATGCGTATGCGCATGGGTATCCCACCGGGAGGGCGGCAAGAGGGAGGGCATGGAGATGTTCGTGCCGACGGTCGCCCTCGCCACGATGGGCACGGCGGCGCTGGGTCCGGTGGGAGGCCTGACGATGGACATGCACCGCAAACGCCCCACCAGCTGGCGTGGCTGGCGCTGCTCGCCGCAGTGGCGCCATTGGTGTGGGTCGTGAGCGATTGGCTGGTGACCGGGAACCCGCTGTGGTCGCTGACCAACACCAGACACACCGCCGAAACGCTGCACCGCGAGACGGGGATCGGCAAGGTGCCGGAGTACATCCCGCGGCGGATCGGCGAGATCCTCGGCCCCTTCGCGCTCGTGGCAGCCGCGCTCGGGGGAGTGCTGGCGCTGACGTGGCTGCGCGTCCGCGCGCTCCCCGGCGCGCTCGCGGGCGTCGTGGCGGTGGTGGTGTTCGCAGCCTTCGCCAGCGTCGGGCTACCGATCGACACCCGCTACGCGTTTCTCGCCGCGGCGATCCTGTGCGTCTTCGCCGGCGCGGCCGTGTGTGGCTGGATGGAGCTGCCCCGCGGCGACCCCCACCGGCGCTGGTGGATGGCGGCGGCGGCCGTCTCGGTGGTGACGCTGGCGGCGTCGATCCCCTCGCAGTACCGCACCAACCACCACGAACTGAGCGAACTGGCTCGCCAGCAGCGCATCCAGAGCGAACTGACCGCGCTCGTAGGCGCGGGCGCGATCACCACCCGCTGCGAGCCGATCGGCGTGACCAACCACGCGCCGCTGCCGCTGCTGGCGCTGTGGCTGGAAACCCCCCCGAGCGAGATCGCCAACCTCCAGGTGCAGAAGATCGCGCGCGGCACCTTCGTGGATCCCGCGGACAAGGAAGTCCAGACCCACTACATCCTCGACCGCAACGACCCCCACCAGCCGGTGGCGGTGCCAGAAGGCTTCACGGTGACCCACGCCAACCGCTCGTGGCGGATCCTTCGACGCTGCGCAGCAGGTACGGGTGGATAAGGAGAGGTCGTTCGCGCGGCGAGCGCGGCCGTCGTTCGCGGGCGAGCGCGGCTGCCGGGCGCTTGGCTCGACCTCCGTGCTCACCGGCGAAGCGGACCGTGCACCCCCCGTCGAAGCTCCACAGCCGATCGCCGATCGCCGCGCGCGACTCCGGATCGGGAACACCCGCTGCGCCTGCCGGGGATCGCTTAAGGCTGCTTCCTTCCGGACCTGACCTGGTTCACAAGCCGACACCGCGCGGGATCCGAGCCATCGACGCCCCGCACGACGGAGCGACCGGAGCGAACGCCCCTCAGGGGGGAATTCAGCCCCGCTAGAGCGGATTGCGGGTGCAGGGCACCGCTACCTCCCCGCCTAGCACGGTCCACTGCGGATCCTAGCGCGCCAGCCAACGCGGCGAGTTCCGCCTGCCCTCGAACGCTCTCGGCGCGGTGCACCGGCGCCAGTACGCATGGGCGCCCGCGGGCATGGGCGCGCCCGCGGAAGAGTGGTGCACCACAAATGTGTCGCGTTCCGTTAGGCTGCGCAACCGTGATGAACCTTTCCAAACCCATTCTCCCCCGCGGCGGCTTCGGCCGTGCCCGCCGTATACGCCTCGACTTGTCCCCGCGCCTCGGGATCGCCACGGCGACGCTTGGCGCGGCAGCGCTGATCGCCGGCTGCGGCTCGAGCGGCTCCAGCACGATTGGGGTCGGCAACGAGTCCACCGCGGCGAACGCCGTCGTCGAAAAGACCAAGGAACCCACCACCGGCACGACACCCACCAGCGGACCGCTGGCCACCGAGCCGACGATCACGCCCCCCAAGGGCCCGGCTCCGACGAAGCTCGTGATCAAGGAAATCATCCCGGGCACTGGCGCCGAAGCGAAGGCCGGGGAGTCGGTCACGGTCAACTACGTCGGTGCGCTGTACAGCAGCGGGAAGGTGTTCAACGCCTCGTGGGAAACAAAAGAACCCTTCACCTTCACGCTGGGCGAGGGTCAGGTCATCAAGGGCTGGGACCAGGGCGTCGTCGGCATGCGCGTGGGGGGTCGGCGCGAGCTGATCATCCCGGCCGAACTGGCCTACGGCGCGAAAGGGTCGCCACCCAAGATCCCGCCGAACTCGCCCCTGATCTTCATCGTCGATCTGCTGTCCGCATAAACACCGGAGCGACGACGTCCCCCCGGTACGTGCGCCTCGCCGCGGCGGCGCTCGCCAGCGTCGCCGTCGCGGCGGCGGCGGGCTGCGGGGGAGCGCACCCCAGGCCGGCCGCGTTGCGTGTGGAGCGCACCGATCTCGTGCAGCTTGCACACACCATGCTGCGACTGCGGCGTCCCACCGCCGCCGAGGTGGCCGCCGCGCGCGTGCCGTGGCCCTCGCTTGCCGGCGGACTACCCCGCGTCGCCGCCCCCGCGCTGCGCGTGGAGGTGGCCACCGCAGAGCACCACGCCGCGGCGCTCACGCTCCCCTCGGAAGTGACCACCGAAGGCAGCGTCACGGGGCCCGCCGCGGAGCTCGCCGGCATGCTCAAGTCCTACGTGCGCCTCGCCCAGCGCGGGTGGCAGTACCTCGCGACGGCGCTCGGCGCGGGGTCGGCCACCTCTCCTACGCATGAGGCAACCCACCTCCGCCAGTCGGCTCGGGGTGTCGTGGGGGGCGTCGCGCCCGCCCCGGCTGCCAGGAGCAGTGCGGCGGGCGCAGGGAACAACGGGGTGAGCACAGCGGCCGCGCGGTTCCTGCGCGCCAACGCGGCGCTCTACATCTACTGCGTGTACGACGGCCACTACGACCTGTCGCTGATCGGCAAGGTGCTGCAGAGCGCCTACCGCAAGCTCGGAGGCCCCCCCGCGTTCGGTGCCTCACTGACCCCGAGCCAGGTCGAAGCGCTGGCGCGTGCCTACTCGATCCCCGGCGCGCTCCTGGAGCCGCATCCAGCGCCCAGCGTGGTGGCGTAGGCGCGCCGCTGGCCGGTAGCAGAGGCGCCTCGGGCGCGATCGTGGACTCCCGGAGCATCTTCGTGGAGGCGGACGGCTCGGGGCCCAATAGAGGGCCGCTGTCCAAAGATTGAGGCGCCGCGTGGCTTGTGCGACATGCACGCTCGGCCTTTGTCGATGCTCTGTTACCCCAATCCTTTCACGAGATTGATCATGAACAGCACGAGCCCGAGTACGAGCATCAATAGGAACGCCAACTCGACGAGCCGAAGCATCATCCCCGGCTCAGAGAGCCCGCGTTTGGTCTCCCTGTTCTCCACTACCAATACCAAGCGCTGAAACGCTAGCGTAATACCGCTCGCGTAGAGGCCCAAGCCAATGTAGGTCTTGTCGATCTCGCGAGGTGTTCTCGTGGCGAGTATGTGAAGTGCGAAAAACTCACCAAAGACAGCATAGAACAGGACTCCCGCTGAAATAAGCGGTGGAGCGAGCGCTATTACTCGCTCAAATCGCTTCAATCGATGGGGTGCCGAAGGCATTTTGAAAGGAGCCTTATCGATGATATTGGCCTGATAAACCAGTGCTAGGAAGAACACCGGCAGAACCGTCGCGGAGACGCTATAGAACGCCAGCGGGTCGCCCACCTGGACCGGAGTGGCCGGACCCCGTTTGTCGGTCCACCGTGTGTGAGAGTGGGTGGATGGTGACGCTGGGAGGGTAGCGGGCGTGGCGGTCGGTGGGGTGGTTGTGGTCGTGCCGGTGGGCATGTGGGCAACCCCGCAGGGGTTGTCCAAGCGCTGTGGTCAGCTTGCTGTCCACAGCGCGTCATGTCCACGGGCAGGAGCTGGTGGGTGCGCTTCGGCGAACGTGGCCGGGGTCTGCATACCGAGCGCGGAGTGTGGCCGGCGCTGGTTGTAGTCCTCGTGCCAGTCGTTGATCACGACCTTGGCCTCGGCCAGGCAGGAGAGCTCCTCGATATCAAGTAGCTCGTCGCGGACACGGGAGTGGAAGCTCTCGACGTAGGGGTTCTGCCACGGTGAGCCCGGCTCGATGAACGCGGTCCTCGTATTGGAGCGCTCACACCAGTCTTTGAGGGTGTGCGCGGTCATCTCCGGCCCGTTGTCGCATCGCAGATACTCGGGTGCCCCGCGCTCACCAGTGAGTCGCTCCAGCACGCCGACGGTCCGGTCAGCGTCGATGTTGCGCTCGACCAGCATCTCGAGCGCCTCGCGGGTGAACTCGTCGACCACGTTCAGCAGCTTCAGCGTCCTGCCGTCGGCGGTCTGGTCGAACTGAAAATCGAACGCCCACACCTGATTGGGGCGTTGCGCCCGCAGTCGCTGGGCGGGGACCGTCGACTCCCCGAGGCGGCGGCGCTTGCGAGTCCGCTGGGGCACGCGCAGCCCCTCCTCCCGCCACAGGCGCTGCACCCGCTTGCGGTTGATCTCCCAGCCCTGCTGGCGCAGTCGATGGTGCGCGCGGCGGTATCCCCATCGCGGGCGCTCCGCCGAGAACTTGCGCAGTTCGGCGCGCAACGCGGCATCGTCCTCGGCGCGCGCAGGCTCGTAGCGCTCTGTGGAGCGGTGCTGGCCGACTACCCGGCACGCCCAGCGCTCGCTGACACCGAGACGGTCGCGCAGCATCGCGACCGCCCGGCGCCTGCGGGCTGGGCCTACCAATTTCCCCGAGCGATCTCCTTCAGCGCCACGACCTCCAGCTCCTTGTCCGCCACGATCCGCTTCAGCGTCGCGTTCTCACGCTCCAGCTCCTTCAGACGCTTGACGTCATCAGCCTTCATCCCGCCATACTGGTTGCGCCAGCGGTGATAGGTCTGCTCGCTGACCTGAAGCTCCTTCGCCGCCTCCGGGATCGTCTTGCCCTCGCCGAGCATCCGCTCGGCCTCCCGCAGCTTGCGGATGATCTGCTCCGGCGTGTGCCTGCGTCGCTTCATCAGAGTTCCTTTCTCGCCCATCATCGCGGGGCGCAAGAAACTCTCACAAGGGCCGGACCGAACTCAGGGGGTCAGGCCAGGAGCTTTGGACATCGGGGATGCTCCCGACGACACCATCAAGAAGGTCAGCACTCGCATACCCTCGCCCATGAGGTGGACGTACGAAGGCGCGCTGGCTGGCCGCACTGCCAAAGAGTCGGAGGCTGATCAAGGGCATAAAGCGTCATCGCGGTCCCACGCGCCAGCCAGCGCGGACACGGAGGCGAAGCCGACGCCTCCGGTGCACGTAACCGCGGCCACCCGGCCGCCAGAACTCCCTCCGGTCGGGGTGCCCAGGGTCCTCGCGCGCCCTCGACCACCGACTCGCGTATCCCCTGAGTGCTGCCTTCTGGCGCCGCCTCGCGTCCTGGGATCATCCGGCCGTGCCCAAGGACGGGATACGAGAACTGCTCCTCGCCCCCGACGTGCTCGTCGTGGTGGCGTCGCTCAAGCGATCGTCCGATCGAGTACGCGATCGTCCTCTTGGTAGAGCGCAACGGGACGTGGCATACGGTGCGGACCTTCGACAACGCCCACGCACCCGAAGAGCACATCGCGCCCTACGCGACCGAGAGCCGGCTGGGTCGCCATCCCGTGCGCCAGATGCGCGAGCTGGCGCACGCATAGCGAGCCGCGCCCGCGCGCCGGCCCCGCTACGCGTGCGGTCGTCTGCCGGCCGTCGATGGGTCGCGTCGAGGACGAGAAGGCGCAGTTCCGGACGGTCATCGAGGGTGCCCAAAAACGGCAGATATCGCAGACGAGCCTGCCGAAACCCTTTGGAGGCCATCGAGCAAAGCCGCGTTAGCATCCAAGGCCCAATAGAATCAGGCTCTCCGGGCACGTAGCTCAGTGGGAGAGCGCTCGCTTCACACGCGAGAGGTCGGTGGTTCGAAACCACCCGTGCCCATCGGTCGTTTCCACTGTATCCAAGCCAATTTTGGCCGACTGCTCAACGACTTACGAGAGGGCCAAAGTCGGCCGGTGGGCTAAACGGTGGGCTAAAGTCCGTCTTTGGTCACCGCAAATTGCGTTCTTTAGAACGGAGACGTGGTTCGCGGGGACCCCACCGCCAATACCCGTCCATCGCGGGGGACACGGAAGGGACTGACGCCCGCTCAATTTTTGGCTCCAGCGCTAGGCTTCGGCACCCTATGGTAGCCATGTGCTCCGGTCAACCGGCCAGCAGTTTCGAACGGGCGAGTTCTTGTCCCGGCAACGAGAGATCGCTCAATCGAGTTGGGGGCTCCCGTCCGATCGTCGACACATCGAACTGCTCGAGCTTGAGAGACTCCCGTGACCTTCGCCGCTCCAGCCCAACCGCTACGGCGAACGCGCGGACCCGCAGCAGCACACTTGACCGCGTAAGAAGGCTGGCAGGTTTGTGTTGAAAGATGGAACCCGAGCCATCGCTCTGTAGTATGCGCAATAGATCAAGTAGCGGAGAAGGCAACGGATGATCGACTCAAGAATGGACGGTGAGGATCGGCGCCCGGGCGCTTGTGGCAAGCAGGCCGCCGACCCGGATACGCTTGCACGCATCTCGAATCGACTTCGCCATATCGCGATCCTCTCGGCCACATGCGTGATGGCGCTCGCGACCGCAGCCTCGGCCCAGACGGCGTCCACTCCGACCGCGCCGTCGGTCAAGCTTTCGAAGCTCTCGTTGGCAGGCATTCCTCAGCACAATGAAACGCTGGGCAGCGTTCGGGCGCCGGTGAAGATGCTGTACTTCGATGATCCGCAGTGCCCGGTCTGCCTTGAATGGCACCGGCAGGTGTTGCCCGTGCTCGTGCGCAAGTACGTCAGGACCGGCAGGCTGCAGATCCAGTGGCATGGGTTCGCGGTGATCGGACCGGATTCGGTCACGGGGGAGCGGTTCGTCGCCGCCGCGGGACTGCAGGACCATCTGTGGGACGTACTCGATGACATCGAGGCCAATCAAGGCGAAGAGAACTCGGGTTGGCTGACCGCCTCTCTGTTCGAACAGATTGGCACCTCGATCCCCGGCTTCGACGTCACCACCGCGATGGCCGCCGCCAACTCGCCCACGGTCACGCACGAGCTTGCTGCCGACTTGCAGCAGGGTGAAGTAGATGGCATCCCGGGAGTCCCCTACATGCGGCTTGGGCGCCGCGGCGGGCACCTCGTATTGGCCGATGGCGAACTGCGCCCCCTCGAAAAGGCAATCAACCACCTCCTGCGCGACACCCACGGCAGATAATCGCCAGCCGCGAGACGCCTTGTGTCTACTGCGTAGGTGTGATCTCCGGGATCTTCAGGGCGCGTCGGATCAGGTGAGCCGCACGGCTCAATGCGGTTGAATCGCGCGCCCATGTCGATGCCCACGCCCGTAGGTCTGCCCGGGACGCAGATGGAGGGGATTGCGAGAGTGTCAGAAGTACATGTGTGCTGCGGATCAGTGAGTGGATCTGCCGTCGTACTCGCGGCGGCCATCGCGTACTGGCCAAGGCGTGAAGGCTCCTGCGGAGCGCGGCGGCAAAAGTCGAGCACGCTGCTGCGATCTGTGAGCCGGGCGTCGTCGCCGTCCACCCGACCATTTGAGGGACGAAGACCGTGGTGGCCATATCCTCCCCCGCGGCGATCTGCAGGTACTTGGCACCGATCGCGCTGACCGTTGCGCGGTGCAGGGCGAAGGAGTCGCGGTGGAGTGGGCTCGGCGCCCAGTTAGCCCCGCTTGCAGACATCCACTGCGAGTACAGGTCGGCGTACGCGGGCGTCGCCAAGTTAACCGCCAGTCGGCGGAACCGGAGGTCGGTCAGCCGCGGATAGGGAAACGGCTTACCGGTCGCCGCATCCGTGACATCCTCCTGCAACCACTCAGCAAGGTTGAATGACGCGTGAGCTTCCTCTTCCGTGGAGAAGCGTGCCGTCGCACCGGAAGTCTTGTCAACGATCGCCAACCTCCACCGTCCACTCACCAGAGCGAGGCTCGCGGACATGTCATCCCCCGGTTTGACGCTAAAGAGGAATCGTGGGTGAAAGTGATTGGTGGTGTCACTCCAGAACGCGTAGTAGGCCAGGATGCTCGGCATCAGCGGGAACGGATGAAAGCTCTCCTCGTTGGTGCCAATCTGAATAAACGGTCCGGGAGCACCGGGGGCCTGCGCTCCGATCCAGCTGCCTGCCCGCCCGACCGATCCCGGGCGGACACCGGGTATCGACCAGGAGGCGCGCACCGATTCCACGTGGCCACGCCACACGTAGCCCGCAAACTTCCCGAACGACCAGGGCGAACGCTGCGCGCCGAGCGCGGCGCCAGGTAGGACAACCGCGAGCGTGACCAGCGCAACCAGCCCGACACGTGCTCGTAGCCCTCGCGCAGGCGATACCCAGAGGCCGTTGAGGTCCGCATATCGTGAATAATCGGGCATGTGCACCGCATACTACGTGCTTTGGGTGGAATCGGCACCGTTGCCAGGCCGCAGGGTCACTGCCACTGGGCGATTCCGAAGCGGGCGTGCGAGAGGCCGATCTGCTCGGCCTGGTCAGCGGCGGCGTGCTCGGCGGCTTCGTGCGCCGCGGCGAGCACACGGCGTAGGTCGCCGCCTGAGTTTGTGTAGAACTCCGTGAGAGCGTCGAGTGCCGCGGCGTCGATGATGTCCGCGATTTGTACGTTTGTCAGTGCAAGCTCGGTGCGCCTTGCGAGGATCGCCTCGATGGCGTTGCGGGCGAGGTCGCTCAGGAGCGGGATGGCGACCCGCTCAAGCACCGGCGCGAGCCGACCGAAGGCACGTGATCCATCGATGAGGTGTGTCTGCACCGCGACGATCGTCGGCGCGTCGACTTGGTCGACGAACGCGCTAAGGGGTCCAGCGAAGAATGCCTCTGCGCGTTGTCGGTCGTCTGCTCCTCCGACTGTGGCCTCGGTGTCCTCGAACACGAACACGGGCGTGGTTCCCGCGTCGGCGAGAGTGGGGACGAGGCGTCCGGTGAGGGCCAGCAGGTGGTCGCTGCCGAGTCGGTCCTGGGTGAACTCTTCGCGAAGGGATGCGACGTTGAGGTTCACTTCGGCGGGGATCATCCCTCCCCCGAGCTTTGCGCTCGCTATCCCGGACGGTGTGTGAACGGTGGTTTGTGATGTGGCGCGAGTCCGCTCCAGCTCCCCTTGGGCGGTGGCGTCGAGCACGACCTCGTCGAGGGTGATCGAGAGAGCGAGGCGTGCGATCTCCCCTACGCTGCCCGGGTCCTCGACCCCGGTGATTGGGATTCGAAGTGCGAAGTGGTTTGCCGGCAGTTGGTAGCACACCCAGGCGATTACGCTCGACTTTCCGGCGCCGCTCGGCCCGACGACGGCCACGCACGATCCATCGGCGATACGGGTGATTGCGCGCTGCTCGTAGGCGTTGCTGCCCGTGAGCTCATCCAATGGTACGTGCAGCTCATGCAGCTCCCACAGGCGACTGCGGGGCCGAAACGCGGCTCGATCGGCGATGCGTGCTACTTGTTCGACGCTCAAGTTCAACCTCGGAGTGCCGGCCGGTACACGGTCCGCGGGCGACCGGGGCCGTCCGATCGCTCGGCGGTTGACTCTACGAGGTCTGCCGCCGAGAGCTGCTGCAGCAGCGTGCTCACGCGTGCCCGTGTCAGGCCCAGGCGGTCGAGCAGCGCCTCATCCGATGGGCTGGCCTGGCCGAGGTCCAGGAGCTCCGCCATCAGCATTCCCTGTGGACGCCCGAGCTGCGCGGCCGCGTGGAGCAGCCGTGCGCGGCTGGAGAGCTCGTCGGCTGGGTCGGCTCCGTGCACGAGTGCGTTGTTCGCCGCGCGGATCGCCGCGCGCGGGTTGCCGCGCGCGTCAGCGGCGATCTGTGAAAGCAGTTTCTGCGGCAGCTCGTCGGTGCGGTTGAGCAAGATCATCGTCAGTCGCTCGATCGAGAGCGGCCTGAGCTCGATCACGGTGTCGAAGAACGTGTCCGCTGGAGGCCTGAGCGCCGTGGCACGATCGTCGTTGTCGATTGCCACCAGCCAGCGGTGGGGGAGCTGCCAGATCATGTCGCGCATACGACCGAAGACCCCGTAGACCGCTTGCGCCGCGGCCGTGGCGTCGAGCAGCACGATCATTGGCTCGACCTCCTCGCCGACGCCGAGGAGCGTGTCGTAGAGCAGCCGCGACGCCCCTCCGGGCGGAGGGGACTGGTCACCCGCCATCTGCGCGAGGGTCCGGGAGACCGTGCCTGCTCCAGTCTGCGCGATCCCCGGCCGGCCCTTCACCGCGTCGCGAACGCGAAAGACGAGCTCAAGCGGCTCTGCGACCGCAGTCGCGTCGACATAGACGACACGCTCGTCGCGGTTGCGCAGCCTCAGCTGCACCTGCCGTAGCAGCGAGGTCTTGCCGGCACCCCGCTCCCCACAGATCATGGTGTTGTTGTCGCGCTCCAGCGCGCGAACGACCGCGTCCCACTCGGGCGGCAAGACGTAGTATTTCGCGTCGGCTGGGTTGTCGTATAGGGGCCGTCCCTGCAGCATCCAACGGATCATACAGTATGTTGCGTTGGCGCGCGCATGGCGTCCCCGCTTCTACGAGGGTCCTGCCGGTAGTCCATGCACATGACCGAAGTCGTTGGTGTCGCGTGGTCATGCCAACGAGCCAGTCACAGAGCGGGCAAGATGGGCTCCACATCAGCGCCACTCGACTTTGGCCCACCGGGGCCGTTTGGTGGGCCAAATCCACCGGGAAAACCCGGTATCTGCGGGGATCGAGGCGGAAAGGACGCGAACCGCATTTGGCTTGTTAGCTGTAGTTCCTGAGTAGGTTGGTTCATCCGGGTCCCCTTGGAGGCTGGGAGCTGCCAAGCACCCCAGTCCAAGGAGAACCGGATGAATCTGCACGCTAACGCGGCGCTCAGCCTGAATAGGCGCCGGCTGCTTTGTGAGCGAGTTGTTGATGAGACGTGGACGGTGACGAAGGCGGCCGAGGCTGCCGAAGTCAGCGTCCGGTGCGCCAGGAAGTGGGTGGGTCGCTATCGAGCAGAGGGCGAGACCGGGCTGTTCGATCGGTCTTCTGCTCCACACCGGATCCCGCATCGCACGAGCGAGGAGCGGGTGCAGGCGATCGCTGCCCTTAGACGGTTGCGGTTCACGGGCCCCGAGATCGCTGAGACGCTCGGGATGGCGCTCTCGACCGTCTCGGGGATCCTGTTGAGCGTCGGGATGGGCAAGCTCGGCCGGATCGGACTCGAGCCAGCAGTCCGCTACGAGCGCGAGCGGCCAGGCGAGCTGATCCATATCGACGTCAAGAAGCTCGGACGCATCCAGGGCGGTGCTGGCAAGCGCGTCACGGGCAAGCCGCGCCACAACTGGGAGCGCTCAGATCGCTCTGGAACCCGCCGCAAGATGGTTGGCTGGGAGTTCGTGCACATCGCGATCGATGACTGCACCCGCATGGCCTACGCCGAGGTTCTCTCCAACGAGAAGGCCAGCACCGTCGTCGCGTTCCTTCACCGCGCAGTCGCGTTCTTCAAGCGCCACGGCATGAACGTGGAGCAGCTACTCACCGACAACGGCGGCGCCTACCGCTCAAGCGTGCACGCGATCGCCTGCCGCATGCTCGGGATCCGCCACCTGCGCACACGCCCATACAGGCCCCAAACAAACGGCAAGGCAGAGAGATTCATCCGCACCATGCTCGGCAGCTGGGCCTACGGCGCGATCTACCGCAACAGCACCGAGCGCACCGCAGCCCTTGACGGATGGCTCTTCTACTACAACCATCACCGAAAACACTCAGCCCTCAGCCACAAGCCCCCGATCACTCGCCTCAACGAGCGCACCAACCTTCCCGGTACCTACAGTTAGAGCCGTTTCTGGCGCTTCCTCGGGCCTTTTCCGGGCCGCTTCACACGCGAGAGGTCGGTGGTTCGAAACCACCCGTGCCCATTCAGAAAATGCCTGCAAATGAGTAGTTTATGTAGGCGTATTGTCCGCAGATCAGGCGCCGAGTTTAGGCCCATGGGGCCGTTCAGGGGCCTAAAAATCCCTTCTAGGGATTTGGCTCCTGTGCTGGGGAAACAAGGCAATGGGGTGTTCGCGTGGTTCGCGGAAGGTTGCTATGCGCGGTGACCGCTGGCGATAGGGTCGCTGGTCAGTAGCGCCCACGCCGGGTGCTCGTCAGTGACAACCCGCATCGGTACGTTGCTCCACCATGGGTCGAGATACCGCCGCTCGTCAGCTTTTGGCGTCCATCCTCTTGGAGCTCCTGATGGCCTCATAGATGAACTCCCAACGCTTCACGGTCTGCGGCTGGTCGCCACGGAACTGGATCGAGGCGAGCATCTCGACATCGCGCTCGGGGAGATCGTTCTCTTGTGCGAATCGGATCAGGCTTTCTGGGCGCTCGATGACCTCACGCCCCGGTCCGCGTCGCGCTCAGTAGCTCTGTGGTCCCTTGGTCTCGTCTGGGACCAGGCGCGGGAAGTACTTTGCGGCGATCCCGAAGACGAAGTCGACGAGCTGCTGCGGTGTCGGTGGTGTGTTGGGATCGGTGAGCTCGGCGGGAATCGGGAGTCCGGATTGCTTGGCGTGTTCGAGGAACCCGGGGCCGATAGCCTTGCCGAGGTTGCTCAGCACTGCGCCGAGTTCGACCTGGGTCAGCTGCCACTGCGGCACTGGCCGCGGCTGGAAGTCGGGCCACGTGGCGGGGTCGCGAGGGCTCTCGCGGGAGAGCAGGTGCTCGAATGTGCGCGCGGCGGCGTCGCGGTCAGTGAAGGGATCGCCGAGGTCCCAGATCTTCCGCAGCGTGGAGAGCAGCGAGGTGTGGCGGTACTTGTCGTTGATCACGATGCCCTCGTCCACCCACGGGGAGACGATGATGGCCGGAACGCGGTAGCCGGAGCGGTCGAATTTGAACTCGCACTCCCCAGCGGGCGCGCTGGGATCGGGCGGTGGCACGGGTCCGGGCGGGACGTGGTCGTAGGTGCCGCCGGGCTCATCCCAGCCGATGAAGAACGTGGTGTTGTAGGCGTTTGAGCCATCGGCGGAGTCGGCGGTCTTGATCGTGCGGTAGATGCGATTCAGGAAGTTCTCGCCGGCCAGGATCGAGGACGGCGGATCGAACGCGAGGTTGACGTTCTCGCCGATCAGCGATCTCCCCTCCGCCGGGTGGTAGTCGCCGTGCCCGGCTATGAGATGCGGCTCGATCAGGCAGAAGTCCGGAAGGGTGCCGTTGGCCGCGTCGCGCTCGAACTCCGAGAACGGCACGAAGTGCGTCGCCAGGCGGTCCTTCAGGCGTGCCATGTGGATCCACCCCGTGAACGAGACCCGGGCCGGCTCAAGCACGTACACCTTCCAGGTGCGCCCATGCGCCTCCAGCCGATCGAACAGCGTCTCAGCGGTGTTATCCGTGGTCCACTTCATGGCCGGTTTGTTGGTCACGAAGCCCGAGGAGGTCCCGGCGGTCCAGAACGAGCGGTTCATGAACGTCTGCGAGGGAACCTCGCAGAACCAGTGGTCGAACACACCGAAGGCCTTGGCTATCCCGTTGAGCACCGGCACCTGCTCGGGCGTATAGCCGGTCATGATCTGCGCGTACTCCTCATAGGAGGGCTGACGGCCCACCTCGCCGGTGTAGGTGCTGATGTAGTCGGTGACGAACCCTTCCATGTTCGGCTCGGTACCCGGTGGCGGGACGTTCCACGGTGCGGTGACGGCCTCGCCGATCTTGAAGCGGTTGTGCTCGTCCAGGGTGTTGTACAGCTGGGTGTTGGTGTGGCAGTACTCCTCACCCGAGTCCGGGTTCGGCGCATCCATGTCATCGGTGACGGTGAAGGAGACCGTCTTTCGCTCGGCGCCATGCTCAGCCCACGTGGGAATCGGGTTGCGCAGGTCCTTGCCGATCACTCCCTCGAACGTCTTGCCATCCTCTGGGCCGTACAGGTGACCTAGAAGATTGTCGAGCGACCTGTTCTCGAACAGGACGAGGACGACGTGGTCCAACGCGTGGGAACGGTCATGATTCACGGGCGCATCCTTGACGAAGGAGGTTCGTGGGTGGGTTGCCCAACCCGGAGTCAGGGTACAGGTCAAGGCCTGCTTGCGCTCGTCCTCCAACTCCAGCGACAGCGAGTACCGCCGGTACGGTCCATCCGACGCGAGCTCGAACACTCGAGCGACGGCGCACTGCGTGAGGGATTCTTCATCGACCTGCTATCGCCACCACAGCCGCGACGAGGCCCGCACACAGCTCGACACGGCCATCGACTGGGGGACGCTACGTCGAGCTCTTCGAATACGATGCGGGCCACGGCGAGGTCAGTCTGCATGTCCACCCCGAGCAGCCCTAACGTAATAGCGCGCGGGCTCTCCGCCAGTTGAGCAAGGCGTACCCTGAAGTGAGCGGTCCACGAGCCGCCGTGCCGCCGCGAGCTGGCGTGTCGCTGTCCTCGCCGGGGCGGCTCCCGCGGCGGCGGGGGCGATCATGGGCTCGGCGATCCCGCTCGCCGGTGCGTTGAGCGAGACGTGGCAGTACGTCGTGCTCGCTGCCGCTGCCATCGTCCTACTGCGCTGCGTCGCAGCATCGTTCTGACGCTGCTCACCGCTGGCATGGCAGGCGCCGTCGCCGCGCTGCTCGGCGCTCCAATCCCACGCTAGACGGCCAGGTCAAGGGTCGCTAGCTCTGCACCGTGCCGGTCTGTGCGAAGGTCATGGCGGCAACCCGGTCGGCGCAGCCCTTCAGCTCGATCACGAGCCCGTCGCGCATCGTGACGACGACGTAGGCGATGCCGTGATCCAGCGGCCGGTCGTTGTTTCGGGGCTGGTCGGGACGGAACGCCATGACGATCCGTCCGCCAACCTCGACTGTCTCCTCGATTCGCCCGGCGAACCCGCTGGGCAGATTGCGCTCCATGACCTCGAGAATCATCTTGCGGTTCTCGCAAATCTGCCCGTCCTCGACGCCGAGCCACTGGGCCTCCGTGTCAAGCGCCCCTTCCAAGACGCTCAGGTCCCCGACGCCACTCATCGCCTCCCAGGCCCGGTGCAGCAGCTCTACGTCATTGCTCTCGCTCATATGGTGATCCTCTCCGATCGCGTCGGTCATTAGACGGGGCAGCGGATAATGCGCCGTCAGGGAGGCGGACGAGGATAGGCCGCATACGGGAGTGGTCAACGTCAGCCAGGCACCCACCAAAGGCTACTCCCCGCCCGCCGTGCCCTCAAGACCAGAGCAAGACGATCGCGCTGGCAAACTCCTGGGTGTGCTCACTCTCTTTGGTGCCTGCGCCGTCACGTTTATGGTCCTGATGTACGCGCTGGAACGACGCGGCCGAGGCTTCATCCTCGCCTTCGCTTGCGGCTGTGCCTTGTCGAGCGTCTACGGCTTCCTCGCGGGCACCTGGCCCTTCGGCGTGGTCGAGGCGATTTGGGCCGTGATCGCGTTGCAGCGCTACCGATCGAAGACGACGATGCACACGCGCTCGACGGAGACCTGACCGTGCCCTCCGCCGCCTATGAACTCGTCAAGGGCGATCGGCACCGTCACGGCGAGTGCGCCACGCCCACCCGCATACCGGGCCGCACGAACACCACCACCGCCATGAGCACCCCCACGATCACGAGCACGGTCTCCTGACGGGCCCAAAAGTTTAGACCCATGAGCGGAGCCATGGGCCTAAATTCAGCCGAAATGAGCCTGAACCAGCCGAAGTTGGGTCTGGGGCCAATCACAGTGAGGTAGGCGAATAGGGCGGATTCAGGTGGTGTGCGCGGAGAGTAGCCGTGCGACGCGCTGCTCTCCGTCTTTGGATTGGCTCGGCGTGGTTGTTTTGGTCGGCTCGCTGGCGCCGTACGAGCGGCAGGTGCGCGTAAGCCCACCAGCGGTCAGAGGTGACGATCGCCTTGGTGTCGGCGAGCAGCTGTTTGGCGTGATCCTCATGGCGGTCGGGCCGCACGGAGAAGTAGGTGTGCTCGGGGTCGGAGATACCTCACAGCGCGCGGCGCTAACCGGTGGTGCGCCAGCCGGTCTTGCCCATGTTCAGGGCGCCAGAGCCTCGAAGGGTCTCGAGCAGATCGTCTGAGGCTCGGCCAGTGCCTGCACTGCCCTGGTAAGGATCGCGTCGACCGTGCCCGAGCTGATGCGCGCGCCGAACAGCTCTTCGCAGAGCTCGTATGTGTGGACTGCGTCGAGATAAAGGCGATCTATGACGCTGGCCGGGAGGTGGTCGTTGAGGTTCTGCTGGGCATGGGTCGGCGTATCGATTGTTGCCTGGGCGCTCGCAAAACGGTTGCCGGAGGTGTGGGTGATGCTTCGTCGGGAGGATCAATCGCGGCGATGTCGCCGCGCGCGGTCTCAGGCTCGGGGAGGCGCGGAGCGAGCGATAGTGACGTACCAGCAGCCACTCGCGAGATTCAGCACCCCAACAACCAGGAAAAAGACCGCCCATCCGTAGGCGGCGTAGGAAAGGCAAATGATGCCCGCGGCGGTCGCGATAAGGCCACCGGCAATATGCGTGATCCCAAAGGCGTGGAGGTGGCGGTACTCCCATGGATTGATCAGGCGTTGCATGCCGGATCGCGGGGGAGATGCCCACCATCCGCAAAAACCTTTTGGAGCGGCGTTTTCGTTGGCTGCCTTCATTGGGGCGTCCCGCTCATGCTCGCTTCAGGAACCTCAAATAGAACGCCGCGAACACCAGGACAATCCCGACGTTGACCATCAGACGCTCCCAGGGCCTATGCCTGAAGAACAAGACGTCCATGGCGACCACGACGGCTACTAGTGCGAGCACGTAAAGCACGACGCCTGCCTGCCTTTGCATCGTTTCACCCTACCGCCCGATGACCGCATCGCGGCCACGAAGGACGATCACGTCCCAGCCAGGGCGAGGGTCGATCCGGCGCAGCGAGCGCCGACGATCACGGCGTCTCTCGGTCGATTCCCACCTGCTTATGCGGGGCAATGCGGCAGTGTTCGCGTCCCTGCGCGTCAGTGCTCGTGTCGGCGTGGTGAAGTGTGTTCTTGGCGCGTGCCACGCGGCGAGCGATCATTCGGACCTGGCAACGAGGGGATGAGCAAAGTCTTGCGTTCACGCAGCCGATCCTCGTCGAGACGTGCGACCAGCTGAGCCGTGTGCTCCTTGAGCACGCGACGGAGGTCTCCTGCGGTGAGCGTGCGATCTCCTGCTTTCTCGCTCAGCTGCCTTACTAGGTTGTCCAACAGACCGGATTTGACCGCCCAGTCAACGGCAGCCGCTTCAAGCATCGCGAGCACATGCGCGCAGCGGTGGACAGGTCTGTCAAGAAACGGCGCGGGGCGCTCGTGCTAGCCTCCGCGGGACCGTCCGGAGAGCCTCTGGTAATTCGGCTCTGGCTCGGCACGGTTAAGGTTGCACGCATTGACAGTGCGCATCGCGATCTGGGCCGTTAAGCGGCGGACACGGTTAGACCGAGGACTCTTCGCAGGAACTCCACCTCGTCGGCGACCACCAGCTCGTGCTCGGGCCCGTCGTAGATGTCGAAATGATCCACGCCGGGATACGTGCGCAGTTCGCCGTGCGGGGCGGTCCTCGCAGCGCGGATCGCTGGTCCCGGACGGGCCACCCGGTCCTCCTCTCCGACGCAGACGAGCCAGGGGCAGTGCAGCCCGCGGGCGTGGCGGATCGGACGGTATGGTCGGCCGAGCAGCCAGCGCGACGACACGCGATCGCGCCAGCGGCTGTCCTCGCCGATTGACACCACATGCAGCCACCCGTCTTCGCCGCCGGGTGCGTTGATGAAGGCAGGCTCGTTCGGCTGGCCGATGGCACGCATGTGCTGGCCTCTGACGGCTGCGCTGAGCATCCGCAGACTGACGCTCAGCGAGGAGCGGTGGGCCTGGGTCACCATGTCGAGGAAGGGGACCTGGCTGACCGCCGCGGCAATACCCTTGTCGACAGCAGCCGCAGCGAGGGCGTTCCCTGCGCCCATCGAGGACCCGAAGGTCGCGACCCTACCGGGGTCGATGCCCGCAAGGGAGCGCGCGAAGGCGATCGCCGCCGCCCAGTCCTCGAGCTGACGGCGTGGGTGGAAGAGGTCAGGCTCACCCGCGCTGTCGCCGAAGCCGCGGTGGTCGAAGACAAGCGCGGCAATACCTGCTTCCGCAAACCGTTGGGCAAATGGGCCGAGTCCGTCCCGGCGAGTGCCTGACAGGCCGTGCGCCATGACGACGATCGGAGCCGGCTCGCCGACCCCCTGGGCGGGATAGAACCATGCTGCGCAACGCGCGCCGCGCGAAGGGAAGTCGAGCTCCTGGCGTCGCATCGCGTCCAATGTGCCAGTGGTCTGGGTCTGCATCCGAAGCTCCAATCGGTCGCGAACGTGGCGCGCAGTGTGACAGGGCTGCGCAGCGGCGTCTGGCGGAAATCAGACCGGACAGTGACGAGGAACTGTGGCGTCTGCACGGGCACCGCTACCCGCTCGCGCGGCTCATGATCTGCATATCCGAGCGAGCGTCCCAACCAGAGCTGCGCTTACGGCCGCTCGGGACGATGCTCGATCGCGTCGGCTAACAGCGGCACACGCCTGCTTACACGACCTTCGCCGCGCTTGGCAGCGCACTGACTTGCCGCAAACGACGCATTGACACGTTACTCGCGGTGACCCGACGGACCCACCGCGATACTGGGCTTTCTACTACGCGCCAGGAGAGATTCGAACTCCCGACCTTCGGTTCCGTAGAATCGCGGTCCTGACAAGAATCCTTTGCAACTAAGCGGGATTGGGTCCCACAGATCACGACCAAATCACGATTAAGTCGGCCAAATCACCTCTCGCTTGTGATGCAAGCGGCGGCCGGCGACTTCGTAGACGCTGGGCTGCGAACTCCGCGAGGGATGGCGCACTCCGAACACGAGGCAGACGAGCAGCGGGCGCTGCGCCCGCTCCGCGGACGGCAGGGCGTCAGCGGCGCTCTCGCCACCCGCCGTCGACTATGTGCTCGAGTGGCGGCGCGTTGCGGAGCAGAACGCCGATTCGCTTCATAAGCGTGTCGGCGGCGACGTCGATGTCATAGCTCTCTGGGTACTCGACAACCAGGCTTGCAAGATCGGCGCGGAAGTCCGCGTCAGTCAGCTTCCCAAGCAGGTTCAGTCTGAGCTGCGGGTAGGTGAAGACGTTCTCCTGCATATAGTGCTCGAGGCCGCCGACGATCTCAGCCGGTGTCGCTTCGCCGCCTGTCAAAACCAGCCAGAGGTCGAACAGGTCGCGCCCCTTGCGGCGCTGGTAGAGAGCGCGGAGCTTGGTGGCCATCATCTCGTCGAGGACGAACGTCGGGATCGGCGCGGCGCCGTTCCACCATCGCGATGCGACCGCGTGGTGGATCGTGGTAGGGGTCTTGAACGGTGTGGTCTCGGCGATGTTGGTCTCGATCTTGATGCGGATCTGCCCGTGCGGATCGGTTGCCTCGGCGTCCAAGATCATGTGCACCATCTGCCTGGCGCCCTGGACTTGAGAGACACTCAGGCCCACATCGTCGGCGACCTCGCGCAGCTGGTCGAGATACGGTCCAATCGGACCGGCGGTGCGCCTGACATAGTCGAGGTCCTCGCTATAGCGGTAGGGCCTGGGGAGGTGGAGCTTGTGCAGGCAGGTGCCGCCGCGCATCACCAGCTCGCCGCTGAGGAGCTCGTTGCCGGCGATCTCGACCATCAACCGTGAGAGGATGAGATCCTGCTCCACCTGGTAGGACTCGGGCCACGGGACGCGTGCGCGCCACTCGGTGATGAACGCGGCGGGGATCACAGGTCGGGTTCCACCTGCGTGTTGAGGCGCACCTGCCAATCGGGATCGGCCTTGCCGCGCTTGCCCGCAGCCGGGTCCAGCAGCGCGGACTCACCGAGATCCAGGCGCGCGGCTTGGCGCAGCGCCTCCAAGTCCTCGCAGTGACCGTAGCGCTCTACGAACCAGCCCGTGCGGCGCACGACTGCGCGACCCCGGCGGCTGGCGACGCGCGCCAGTTCCGATCCCCCGAGCTCTCCGATCTCACCAAGAATCGTCGCGACGTTGCTGTAGCCGCCGCTGGCGCGGTGGTGAGCGATCAGGTCGACGACCGTGGTCTCTCTAGCCGAGACCGTCAGGTATCCGGTGGGAACAGCGATCCGCTGCGTCTTGTCCTCGTGGATGTGCTTGCTCGTATAGAAGCGCAGGCGGACCCGGCCAAGGTCGCGATCCCTCGGTGCAGCATCCGCGCTCATCACCTGAAAGACCTGGGGCGCCTGGTGGGATGCGCCGTAGATACGCGCCGCGCTCAGCAGCGCGACGTAGTAGGCACGATGCAGATGGGCCATCATCGCGTCGATGAACCAGTCGCCCGGCAGCACCCCCCAGCTGCGGTACTCCGGCGGCACAGCGACATAGAGGCCCCGGGCCGGCGAGAAGACCTGCTTGCGCCGCTGTAGCCTGCCAAGCGCATCCGCGGCCGCTCCCCGGTCAGAGCCGAGAATCGCCGCGGCGTCATCCAGCGTGAACTCGTAGCGGCCGAGCGACAGGAGATGATCGGGCAGGTCGCGGGGGCGAACTGGCATGGGATGACTCTAGCGCTAAGCCGCTTAGTTTGCGGTTTTGGTCACACATCACCCCAAATGAGCAGTATCTTTTTGCAAAAATTCGCCTTAATATACGGATATATGCGCAACTCATACCGGCGGCGTTGGGGACGGGCCGCTGGCGCTGCTGGCGTCGTCGGATGTTGGTAGCTGGCGGCGCCTCCAACGGCTTCTGCATGCTGGCTTGCCACATGTTGTCGCCCCATGCCGGACGAAGGCTGGTTCGCGGCACTCCGGACAACGGATCAGCGTCTTGAGCTTCCAGGAAATCACTACGTTTCCGACGCTCTCAGGTACGCGGATCGTGACGGGCTCGCCCGCCGCGAGGGCCTTGAGGGTCTCGGGTGATCCGAGGGCGGCAGCGGCGGGTCGGTGGCGGCAGAGACGGCAACGCGACGCTTGTCGAGCACGGCGCGCTGGGCGGAAAACCGCCGAGCAGGAGTCGCACACGATTAGCTGAAAACATTCGCCCCAGTGCTCGCATTGCACTTCGGCGACGTCGCCACCCAGACGGTCGTAGGCAAGGCGAAGGGCTATCCAGATCGCCCAGTCCTTGAGTAGTGTGGGCTCAGCGATCGCTGGTGGCGCAAGAAACCGGCCGTGTCGGCGCACGAGCCCACGCGCGATGATCGGCTCGAGTGCTCGTCGCGCCCTTGCGCGGCCCTCATCGCCGCGGGCGTCGTCAAACGCAACGACCGCAGCGTCCAGGATCGTCGGGTCGATGCGGGACTCCCACTGCTCGCGCAGCCAACCAGCCGGCTTGTCGTTTTCGTAGTCCGCCCAATCTTTAGCAGTCTGCGAAAGTTCCGGCGCAGATCTTGCGGAGATAGCCCATTCGCGCTTGTCACATGATTTTCTGGTCCCATCATGCGCAGTACAGGATTGCAGCATCAGCGGCAGCACCCTTCTTCGTCGCCGGATCACGGAGCCTGGCGCGGTAGGCCGGCGCACCCGCTTTTCCTTGGCGTCGCAGCCGCAACAGGGCATGTGGCGGCGCTTCCGGAGTTTTTCCAGCTCGCCGCAGGTGTGCTGGCGATCATCGGCTACGCAGCACTCACGGCGCGACTTGTCGTGCATCAGCTTGCGATGACGGTCGATGAGTTCACTGCCTGGGCCGAGCGGAGGCGATCTCAGCGCGGGTGAGAGCCGCTTCGGTCACCAGCTTCGCAGCTTCCTTCACGACCACAGCTTGGTTGTCTGGTGGATAGGCTGGATGTGTCAAACGTTGGCTAGCTGACGTGCCTGGGGACGTTCCGAACGTGAGGGTGTAGGTCCGGGCCTGCCGAGAGGCTGTGGGTGTCGAAGCTCACTTCCTCAAGGAGGCCCGGAGTGTCGCACCCTAACTCGCGTCACACAGCGCTTGGTCGCTGGCAGTTCGTTCGCATGGTTGTTCGGGATGGATCTACGTTCGCGGACGCCGCGGCGTGCTCGAATGTCGCGCGCTCCACGGTGTGGGAGTGGGTGCGCCGCTGGCGTGCCGCCAGTGAGTCTGAGCGTGCCTCGATGGCGTGTTTGATGGATCGCTCCAGTCGCCCTCGGCGCAGCCCGACACGGGTGCCCGAGGATGAGGAGCAACGGATCTGTGAGCTGCGCCAGCGCACAGGCTGGGGTCCAAGACTGCTAGCCGAGCAAGCTGGCCGTCCCCATTCGACGGTTCACCGGGTGCTGCAGCGCGCCGGGTGCTCAAGACGTCCAGTCGCTGAGCGCGAGGCGATCGTGCGCTACGAGTGGCCCTGTCCCGGACAGTTGCTGCACATGGACGTCAAGAAGTTCGCTCGTTTCACCGAGCCGGGGCACAAGACGACAGGAGATCGCTCTCGCCGCTCTCGCCGTCCCGGCTGGGAGTACGTGCACTCTGTCAAGGATCACGAGATTTCCTCAGGTGTGATCATGGTTTTTCCCCACCTGTGATTGCGGGTCGGAGTGCTGTGATGGCGTCGCGGTGGGCGCGCATCCGGTAGCTGTCGCCGTTGATTGAGGCGACGGTCGCGTGGTGTAGGAGCCGGTCGAGGATCGCGATCGCGACGGTGGTGTCGTCGAAGATCTGACCCCAGTCAGCGATGTGCCGGTTGGTGGTCAGGATGATTGAGTCGTGTTCGTAGCGGCGGGTCACGACTTGGAATGGGTGTGAGGCTGCTTCGGCGGGCATCGGGAGGTAGCCGAGCTCGTCGATGATCAGCAGCTGCGGCCCGTTCCAGAACCGCATGGTCGTCTCCCATCGTCCCTCGATCGCTGTCTTGGTGGTGCGGGCGACGAGGTCGGCGGCGGTGGTGTAGTAGACGCGGTAGCCGGCCTCAACGGCGCGGTAGCCGAGTGCTGTGGCGAGCATCGTCTTGCCGACACCGGGCGGTCCGATCAGCAGCGCGTTGGCGTGCTCCTCGATGAACCGCAGGGTGGCGAGTTCGTCGATGAGCCGTCGGTCGAGCCCGGGTTGGGCGGTGAAGTCGAACTGCTCGATCGTCTTGCGTGCTGGTAGCTTCGCGAACCGTAGGCGGCCTTGGAGTCGGCGCTGCGTGAGTGCTGTGACCTCGTGGGCGAGTATGTCGGCGAGGAACTCGCTGTAGGCGGGCTTGTCCCGCTCGGCGGCCTCCAGAGCGGGGGCGAGCCGGTCCGCCGCGGCGGACAGCCCCAACGTGTGGAGGTGCTCGCGAACCTGCTGGTAGATCGTGTCCTGGCCGCTCACCTGGACGCCACCGCCTCAGCGGCCTGGGGGAGCTGTTGGTAGTCGGACAGGCTGATCACGGTGGCGGGCTGATCCCCTGCGCCGTTGAGCCGCGCGAGCGCGGCGAGCGCCTGCGGGCCGGGCGGCCGGTTGATCTTGCGCCGACACGCATGGTCGGTTGTGAATGCGGCGAGCACCGCCTTCTCCAACAGCCGGGCGTGCTCGCTGCTGGGAACCGTCTGCCCGGCGCCGGCCGAGGCACGATGGTGCTCCGCGAGCATCTCGCCGGCAGCGGACACGACCCGTAGCGTCTGCTCCCCGACGCGGGCCTGGACGCTCACCGTCCGCCCGGCGTGGACGGGCGCAACGCTGTAGTGGTTGGCCTCGAACGCTACGAGCGCCCTGCGTGACACCTTCCGCTGCGCGCTGATGATCGCGGGGTACGCCAGCGCCGGCAACGCGGCAAGCGACTCGCCGCAGCCGACAGACCCGACAGTGCCCCCGGGGCGCTGGCGCTCATCCGCGACCCCGGCAAGCCAGCCATCCAGCGAGGACTGCGCCTGCGCCATCGTGAGAACGTTGGCGGTCCGCCACCACGAGCGGGTCGTGTACTTCACGGCCGCCTCGACGACACCCTTGCGCTGCGCGCGCCGGGGCGGGCACACCGCGATCTGCACACCGTAGTGCTTGGCGATATTCGCCGCGTCGACCGTCAAACGATCCGTGCCGCTCACCACGATCGTGGCCATCCGGTCGGTCCGCCACACCCGTGCGGTGCCACCCAGCCCAACCATCACCCGGTGGGCGGCCTCCGCGAGATGACCGAAGGTCATCCCCTCACAGAACACAGCCCGAAACCGCCCCGAGTGCGACAGGGCACCTATCAACACGTAGGCCGGCTCACCCCACGGGGTCTGGTGAAGCTCAAGCCAGTCCCATTGGATCTCCTCCCCCGCCGGGTGCTCGATCTCTACCGTGACCGCATCGCCGCGACGGTGCTCACAGACCAGACACACCGGCCGCAGCGCAAGGCGCCGGATCTCCCGGACCAGCGTCGGATAGCTGCGATCGAACCCAGCGTCGAGCAGCTCGCGATAAAGCACCGTCGCGTCAACGTGCGGGTCCTCCACGAACCGTGCCTCCAGATAGTCACGAAACGGCTCAAGGCAGCTCGGCTGGCGCTTCCGCACCCGGCCAGCCGGCCGGGCCAGGTACTCCGCGACCGTCTTGCGATCCCTGCCCGTGTGCCTCGCGATCGCCGACTTGCTCCAGCCGCGCGCCGCCAATGCATGTATCTCCACGTCGTCCTCCTGTGTGAGCATCCCCAACGGTCCTCCTCATCAGTCATGGCTCCAAGAACCACTGACGGTGAGGGGGACCCCCGACAGAACGACACGCACGCGCCGGGGAGCAACTACGGCTCGGCCCTCCGGGCCTCCCCTCCGTCACTCCCCAGCGCGCCAACTCACCAGCCAGGGTGGGGACTTCTTGTGATCAGAGCCGGGGAGAAAACCATGATCGCGCGCACGTAGATCCATCCCGAACAACCATGCGAACGAACTGCCAGCGACCAAGCGCTGTGTGACGCGAGTTAGGGTGCGACACTCCGGGCCTCCTTGAGGAAGTGAGCTTCGACACCCACAGCCTCTCGGCAGGCCCGGACCTACACCCTCACGTTCGGAACGTCCCCAGGCACGTCAGCTAGGGGGACCGTGCGGGCACCGTGGCGTGACTTCGGCGCACCGACGGTGCCTTTGACGATCGCCCTTCGAACTCGCAATCTCGGTGGACTCCTATCGAGATCGAGATCCGACCAGCGCAATGCGATCGCCTCCGAGATCCGCAACCCGGTCGAGGCAAGCAGCATGAACAGCGGTTCATGGGCCTTTGGAATCTCGGCGAGCAGCCGTCCGAGCTGCTGGCGCGTTAGAAAGCGTCGCTCGCTGACCTCCCAGCGCCGTCCACCCCGACGTGAGGGCAGCACCAGCGACCGCACAAGGTCGCTATCCAGGAGCCCCTCCCGGGCGCCAGCTTCCAGGCATAGGCGTAGCGGGGTCAGCACGTTGCGGATCGAGCGGTCAGAGAGCCGCCCGCGACGCCCAGGCCGGTCTGTGAGCCAGCCGATGAAGCCCTGCAATGCACGGCGATCGATATCAGCGAGCCGCAGGCTCGCCGGGAAGTAGGCCAAGGCGAATGTGGCAAGTAGCCGGCGGTACTCCTCGCGAGTCTGCTCGCGCACCGCGTCGTGTCCGCTGCCGGCATGGCAGGCGACCCAGGCGAGCGCGTAGGCGTGCAGGGTCGGCCCGCGTCGCTCTTCGTTGGCTTCGGCGTCGCGTGCGAGCTTGATCGCGCGGGCCTCGGCGAATGTGGCGGCAGACTCCTTGCGCTGACTCCCACCGCGGCGATACACCGCCACATACTGTGCGCCACGCCGGTAGACCCCAGGGTGGGCGGTGCGCTTGAGCAACACCGGGTCTGTTGCCCTGTTGCCAACGCTGTTGCCCATCCAGCATGGTTCTCCAGCCAAGGCCGAAGCCCTGCAACCCCGCACCACCGCAGACAATCAGCCCACAAAGGCCACTACGCGCCAGGAGAGATTCGAACTCCCGACCTTCGGTTCCGTAGACCGACGCTCTATCCAGCTGAGCTACTGGCGCAGAGCGCTCAGTTTAGTCGTCTCGGCGGCCAGGGGCCCCGAGCTGTCCGCGGAAGACGCGCTGTGGGCCCGCGCCGACGGAAGCAGCCCAAGGTAGAGCAAGGGACGGAGAGGGAGGGACGAAGATCGAATCCGGACCTTGTGTGGAAGCGCATTAGCGAGCTGCACACCAAGCGCTTCTGCGAAGCTGACTGACCAGACCCTTCAGCCGCAGCTTATCGCGGCGCTCAGCGCAGCACAGACGACAGCGATCTTCTCCGGCGAGAACATCGTGATTCGCTCGATCAGGTATCCCATGGCAACCGTGTCGGTGTGATCGGCGTTCAAGACGCACTCGCGGGGCATGTCGTCCTCATGCCCAGCTCCACCTCCGTCGGGATTCCGCAAGGCCCAGGCACTTGCTGAATACGAGGCGGCGTCGCAGAGCTTTCTTGGTGGCTACAGGGAGCCAAGCTCGCGGGGATCGCAACGCTCTCTGACGAGGACGACGAGAACAACGTTCCCGACGATCTTTTTCCGCCCGTCAGGTACTTCGATGAAACCGGGGTGCGCCCCACGCTACGTCAGGCGATCATGGCGCACCTCAGCGAGACGCCCACGGCCGGCTTGACGGTCGCGGAGCTCGCACAAGCGCTCGTCCGGCGAGGATGGTTGCCGGAGGATGGTGCACAGAAGCGAGTGTCCGACCTCGCCGGAGTTATGCATGGAGACGAACAGCTCCAGCGCGTTGGTCGCGTCTCATTTCCCGGGTGAATTTGTTCGGGGTAGCTCCGCTTGAGGGAGATGTTATGCGGCGATCACCTCCTCGGTGTTCCTTGTGGCTGGTGGAGCGGCCGTGGTGTCGGGTAGTTGGCGGCGTAGCCGCTCGATCTCGGCGACGGTCTTGGGGTTCATCTTCACGCCGCGCCAGCCGCGGGAGGAGAGCTCCAGCACCGCCCAGATCAGTGAGAGGGCGGAAGTCTCGCCGGGGAACCGGCCGATGACCTTGGTGCGCCGGCGAACCTCCACGAACGTTCGCTCGAGGAGATTCGTCGTGCGGATCCGCTTGCGGTGCCCAGACGGGAACTGCAGATGGGTGACGAGCGCGGGCAGATCCGTGTCGATGACGGCCATCGCCGAGGGGTAAGCCGTCTTGTAGTCGGCGATGATGCCCTGCAGCTCGCGGCTGGCCTCGCCCGGGGAGCGCGCCTCGTCGAATGCTTTCCACCAGCGCGCCTTGACCTCCTCCTCGTGGTGGCGCTCGGGCAGCTTTCCGGTGACGTTCCGAAGCGCGTGAACGGTGCAGCGCTGCTCCAGCGCCCCGGGCCAGAGCTCCCGTGTCGCCTTCCAGATCCCGGGTGCCCCGTCAGCGATCACGAGCGCCGGCGCGCGCAGGCCGCGGGCGATCATGTCCCGGCCGAAGGCGAGCCAGCTGTCATAGCTCTCACGGCTTCCCAGAGCCAATCCGAGGAGGACCTTGCGGCCCTCCAGCGTGACGCCCCAGCACACCAGGACGCCCTCCGCCGGCGTGTCGTCGGGGTGCAGCTTCAGATAGATCGCATCCAAGAAGCAGTAGACGATGTCGTGCTGCCCCAGGCGCCGCCGGCACCATTGGTGGTATCGCTCCCGGGTGTCCTCACAGATCCGGGAAACAGTCGCCTTCGACGCGATCGGCTCCTCGAAGACTTCCTCCAGCGCGGCCTCCACGTCACGGGTCGACAGTCCCCGCAAGAACGAGCTGATCACGAGTGACTCCAGCGCGTGTGTTCGCGTGACGCCCTTGCCGAGCACCCTGCTCTCGAACCCCAGCTTGGTCGCGTTGCGCACCCGCGGACGCTCCAACGCCACCGATCCACTCGTCGTCTTGACCGTCCGTGATTCATGTCCATTGCGGTGACTGACCGTCTCCTCAGCACGCTCATACCGCCGACGGCCGAGAAACTCAGTCACCTCGTCCTCGAGCGCCTGCTGCAGGATCAGCCGCGCTCCCAGCCGCCCAACCGTCTCAATCGGGTCTTGCTCCTCGCCGACACCGGCCAGGACCTCATCCAGCTCTTGGCGAAACCTCTCGCTCGGGGCTACCTTCTCCATGCGGGCGTACCTCCATCGCTTGGTCTTGTCAGGACAAAGCGGAGGCTACGCCCGCAACTTCAAATCCCCCGGCTCATGAGACGCGACCAGCGCGTTGATCGTGGTGTCTACAGGCTCCATCCCCGGTTCGCGCTTGCCTTTGAGCGCCGGCCACATGGAGCCCCTGAGCCCCCGACGGATCGGGACGTGCTCGGTGAGCACGAATAAGGCACGCCGCCAGCCAAACATGTGGCCGCACCTGACATTCCCCGAGGTCGCAACATTCGCTGGTCTTCGAGCATTGTGGAAGGCGCCAGACTGGGGGCTCAAGCTTCTCGGCTTGGCCGCCGCCTTGAGAAGATTTCGAAGAAGCGATCTGTAGTCTGGCTTGGCGCGTTAGCGCCGCATCGAACGACCCCAGAACGTTGCCGATCACAAATGCCGGGGGCACCAGGCGGGGCACCAACAGTGCTGTACGGAGAGGGATGACGAAGATCGAACCCGAACCTTGCGTGGAAACGCATTAGTGAGCTGCACGCCAAACGCTTCGGTCCAAGCCAGCACGACGTTGCCTGACGATGAACCGCTTCGAGTTGGAGCCGCGAAGCGCTTCGATGCGGCGTCATGAGACACCAAGTCGCATCGGCGGGACGATCTGCGATGTCTCCCTGCCGACAGAGATGACGCCCACCGATGTGGGAGCACATCACAGAACGAGCTGGGCGTTGACCTCATCCGAAACAAGAGGCGAACTTGACCGATCGATTGGTGGTTTTCTGAACTTGCTACGAACCACCCGTGGACCCTTGTAGTACAGATCGGTTGCATCGCTCAGCCCGGCAATGTCTTCGTACAGCAAGCGGACAACGAGTTCGCTCCGCGGCCTAAGATCGTCTGTCAGCGGCTCCAGTACGATCGCGTTCGAGTGGCCCGCACTCAGGCCCTCGATGGGATATGTGGTCCACCCGCTACCGCGCACTGCCCCGTTGTCTCTCGTCTCTGCGCCACCGCGTATGTTTAGCGCTGGCCCAGCGCCGGTGTTCTGTATTGGCACGATCAGTTGCCCCTTGTGCAAGGCGGGGCCTGCCGCAGCGTCGGAAATGATGCCGCCGCGAAATACCACCTGCCGCGAGGTCGTGTCAGACACGATGACGGGACGATATGACTGCTGGATACTGAACCGCGTTACATCCAGCGTGCGCCATGCAACCCCTGCCAGCACAAAGGTGGCAACAGCGAGGCCCAACGTGCCTAAGCCGACAATCGCCTCCACGCGCGCATCATGCCGTGGACCTCGGTCGAGCTGCGGGCAAAGCACTCAGTTGAGCCTCGCAATCCCGAGGAATCTATCCCTAGATACCGTCCTCAGCGAGAACCTGCCGGCGGTGGCACAGCCAGCTGCCGGCAGATTTTGCGCGCTAGTCCGTAGTCGATCTCCCGATGGCGCGGCAGGACCGAGCGTGCGCCCTTAGGACCAACCCACCGAGTATGGTTTCCGCCCTCGTCCACTTGTCGGCAGCCGTGGGCCTGGAGATGGCGCTCCAGATCGCGTCGCTTCATGCAGCGATCGTCAGGTGCAGCGCCTCGCGCTCACGCCGGTCACCGGCGTTGCTGGGCTCCGGTGAGAGCATCAGCCGCAGAGCATCGATGACGCTCGTGCGTGCCTCCTCTCGCGTGCGACCCTGGCTGAATACGCCAGCTACCTCCGGAATCGACGCGATGATCCAGCCTTCCTCACCAGGCTCATAGACGATCGTCAGATCAAGCTGCTCGGGCATGGGCACACGATACCGCCACTGGGAGCCACCAGGGGGCGGACGGAGAGGGATTGAGTGGTTGCAGCTGATAGTGGACTGATGTCTCGGGACAAGTACGGAGAGGGAGGGATTCGAACCCTCGAACGAGGTCAACCCCCGTTACGCGATTTCCAGTCGCGCCCGTTCAACCGCTCCGGCACCTCTCCACCATCGTGTGATGCTGCGGTGTCTACAGGCTACAGACACCACGGCTGGAGCGGGCGCGTCGACCGGCGCCGGCAGCGGGGCATGGGGCGGTCGCTGGGGGATGCGCCCGACGTGGGTCGGGCGCCTGGGACGCGAAGCGGATGGTAGGCTCCCAAGCGTCCATCACACTCCCTACGGAGACCCACCGACAAATGCTTCTCGCGGCAAGCCCAGCTTTCAGCAAGGACGTAGGCCTGATCATCACGTTCATCGGGATCGGGGTCGTCGTCAACGTGATCGTCGTGTACATGGCGATCCAAATCAGGGGCGAGCGCCAGCAAAACCAGGAACACTTCTCTTCACGTAGGCGACCGCCGGGCTCGTGAGCGACCGCGCGCCCGCCCCGTCCGCGGAGCTGGCGTTTGCCGGGGCGGCGGAGCACGCGCGGATGCTCGCGGCGGGCGAGGTGTCGGCGGAGGAGTTGGTGGAGGCGTCGCTGCGGCGCGTCGAAGCGTCGGAGGAGACGCTCAACGCGTTTCGCTGCGTGCGCACGGAGGGCGCACGCGCCGACGCGCGGGAGGCCGACCGCCGCCGCGCGAAGGGCGAGCGAGCACCGCTGTAGGGCGTGCCCGTGGCGATCAAGGACGACGTGGACCTCGCGGGCGAGGAGAGCCGCTTCGGCTGTCCCGGCAGCTTCGCGCCGCGCGCGGCCGGACTGCGAGTCGGTGCGCCGCCTCAAGCAGGCGGGCGCCGTCATCGTCGGCAAGACCAACACGCCCGAGCTCGGCCAGTGGCCGTTTACCGAGAGCACGGCGCACGGGGCGACGCGCAACCCGTGGAGCCTCGAGCACACCCCCGGGGGCTCCTCCGGCGGCGCCGCGGCGGCGGTGGCTGCTGGGTTGGTGAGCGCCGCCGTCGGCTCGGACGGAGCCGGCTCGGTGCGGATCCCGGCGGCGTGGACGAGCCTCGTCGGGATCAAGCCGCAGCGCGGACGGATCTCGACGTGGCCGGACGCGGAGGCGTTCCACGGCCTGACGTGCCTGGGACCGCTGACGCGCACGGTGGGAGACGCGGCGTTGATGCTGGACGTGTTGAGCGGCAGCCATCCGGGCGACCGTCATCGCCCGCCACCGCCGGCAGAGCCGTACGCGATGGCGGCGACGCGTGCGCCGGGGCGCCTGCGCATCGGACTGTCGTTGCGGATCCCGTTCAGCTTCGCGCCCGCCAAGCTCGACGCGCGCGTGCGCGCGGCGGTGGAGCGTCTGGCGGAGGTGTTGCGCGGACTAGGCCACGAGGTGGTGCGCGATGACCCGCCCTACCGGCTGATCGGGGTGACGTTCATGCCACGTTCGATGGCCGGCCTGAGGGAGTGGACGGGGCGCGTGCCGGACCCTTCGCTGCTGGACGAGCGCACGCTGAACAACGCGCGCATGGGGCGCTTCTTCGGGGGGCCGGTGCTGGCGTTGGCGAAGGCGCTGGAGCGCCCGTTGCACCGCCAGGTGGGGAGAATCTTCAAGCGCGTGGACGTGGTGCTCGCGCCGACGACCGCGAAGCCCCCGGAGCGGATCGGGGCGATCGACGGCCTCGGCCACTGGGACACCGACAAGGTCGTCGTGGGCGCCTGCCCCTACGCATGGCCGTGGAACGTGCTGGGCTGGCCCGGCGTGAACGTGCCGGCGGGCCTCACCGAGGAGGGCCTGCCGCTCGGCGCCTCACTGCTGGGACCGGCCAACAGCGAGTCGCGCCTGATCTCGCTGGCGGCGCAGTTGGAGCAGGACCGAGGGCTGGCAGGATCGCCGCCCGCCGCTGTTCGCGGACGGAGGTTGCGCAGGTGAGCGGATGAGCGCCAACCTCTACTTCCACCACCCCGCGTGCTTGGAACACGACCCGCGCGCGCAGATGCCCGGCCACCCCGACACCCCGGAGCGGTTAGTGGCGCTGGAAGCTCACCTGCAGGGCAACAGGACTGGCTGGGGTGGGAGCGCCGCGCGGCGCCGGCGGCCAGCGAGGAGCAGCTGGAGTTGGTGCACAGCGCGCGCCACGTGCGCGCGATTCGCGAGCTGTGTGAGGCGGGCGGCGGTGAAATCGACGCCGACACGTACGTGGGCGAGGCCTCCTACCGCGCGGCGCTGCACGCCGCGGGTGGGGCGTGCGCGATGGTGCGCGCGCTGCTCGCCGGCGAGGCCGCGGTGGGGTTCTGCGGGGTGCGCCCCGCCGGCCACCACGCCGAACGGGACCGCGCGATGGGTTTCTGCCTGTTCGACAACGTGGCGCTCGCCGCCGAACTGACGATCCGCGAGCACGGGGTGAAGCGGGTGTTCGTACTCGACTGGGACGTCCACCACGGCAACGGCACCGCGGAGATCTTCCGCCGCCGCAACGACGTGCTGTTCGCAAGCATCCACCAGGCTGGCATCTTCCCCGGCACTGGCCCGCTCGAGGATGTGGGCTCGGGGGAGGGCGAGGGCTACACGATCAACCTACCGGTGCCGGCCGGCTCCGGAGAGGAGCTGTGGCTGTCGCTGCTCGAGCACGTGATCCTGCCGGCGGCGGCGGCGTTCGAGCCCCAGCTGGTGCTGGTCTCAGCGGGGTTCGATGCGCATCTGGCCGACCCGCTGGCGGGATGCCGTTTGCGGACGGAGTCCTTCGCACGGATCGCCTGCCACGTGCGCGATGCCGCCGCGAGGATGGGCGCCCCGCTGGGACCGGTGCTGGAGGGAGGGTACGAACCGCGCGCGCTGGGCGAGTGCGTGCAGGCGACGCTGAGCGCGCTTGCCGGCGAGGGCGAGGCGATCGCCGCCGCGCCGGAGGCGCTGCTGACTGCGCGCGCGGCCGCACAGATCGGCCACTACTGGCCGCTGTAGGAGGGATAGGCCCGCTGCGGCGAGAGCGCCGGTGCGGATAGCCGATTAACGCCGGCTCGTGACCACGCGAGCGCGCGGGGGCCAAGAGGTGCGCGCGCCCGCCGCCCGGGAACGGGGAGAGTTGGCGGCGGGCCTCGCGCAGCGACCTACGTCCCCGCGAGCACCTTCAGCGGCTGCATGTGCGTCACCCGCCACGCGGGGTAGATGCCGCCGAGCACCCCGATCGCGAAGCCGACGAGCAGCCCTCGGCCGAGCCCCCAGGCGGTGACCGCGGGGGAGACGTAGGCGCTCACGCCCAGCGCGCGCACCAGTAGATCGCCGCCGATCACCCCGAACAGCAGCCCCGCCATCGCGCCGAGCATGCTGACCGCGACCCCTTCTCCGAGGACCAGCGTTGCCACCCGCCGCGGCGACCAGCCGACCGTGCTGAGCAGGCCGAGCTCGCCCTGGCGCTCCAGGATCGACATCGCCATCGTGTTGGCCACGCCGATCGCGCCGACGATCAGCGCCATCACCACGATCACGAGGATCGCCTTGGAGATCAGCGTGCCGTTGGCGCCCGCGCGCAGCGCCTGTTGGGGGTCGCTGATCACCTGCGTGCCGGGAAAGCCGTGTTCGATCGCCTTCGCCGCCGCACCCGCATGCGTGCGCGAGGAGAGGTCGACGACCACGTCGGTCTCCTCCTCCGGGCGCGCGGCGAGCAGACGGGACTGCGCGAGCGAGAGCACCGCACCGGAGTCCTCGAACAGGATCCCCGAGTGGTAGATACCCGCCACGCGATAGGTGTGCCCGGAGACGGTGAGGATGTCGCCGGGGGCGAGGTGGCGCCGCGCGGCGAGGCGGTCGCCGACGAGCGCTTCGGATTCGGGCGCGACCTGCCGCGCGCCGGCGACGATCACGAGGCTCCGGGCGAAGAAGCCGCGCGGGTCGGCCCCGAAGGTGACGGCGCCCGGTTCGCCCTTGATGCCTTCGACGAGCAGCACCAACGGTGTCGCGCGCGCGACATACGGCTCCGCCGCGAGCCTGCCGACAAGCGACGCGGGCAGGATCGAGGCGGTGGGATCGGAAACGTTCGACTGGAACACCCCGAGCCCCGAGCCGCCGAGATGGGCGAGCCCGGCGGCAGTTTCCTTCAGCCCCTGGGTGAAGGAGAGCAGCGCGACGATCGTGGCGATTCCCACCGCGATGCCGGCGGCGGTGAACAGCGTGCGGGTGCGCCGTCGCAGCAGGTTCGTGGTGATGATCGAGAGCACGATCCTCCTCAGCGGCCCGCGGTGGAGGGCGTGTCGGCGGGGGATTCCTCGCCAGCGCTTGCGGCCGTCGAGGACGTGCCGGGGGGAGCACCGTCGGCCTCGCCGGTGGGGTGCGCATCGGAGCGGGAGCCCGCGGCGGGGCGGAGCGCGGACAGCGGGTCGGTGGCCGCGAGGGTGCCGTCGAGCAGCGTGATCGTGCGATCGGCGCGCGCCCCCACGGCGGCGTCGTAGCTGACCACGATCATCGTCGTGCCGTGCTGGTCGCGCAGGCGGAAGAGCAGGTCGAGCATGCGCTCGGAGGTGTGCGAGTCGAGCGCCCCTGTGGGCTCGTCGGCGAGCAACAGGCGCGGCTGGTTGACCAGCGCGCGCGCCACGGCGACGCGCTGGCGCTCGCCGCCGGAAAGCTCGGAGGGGAGGTGCTCGGCGCGCTTCGCGAGACCCACCTCGCTCAGCAGCTCGAGCGCTCGGCGGCGGCGCTCCGCGCGGCGCACGCCGGCGCCGATCAACGGGACCTCCACGTTTGCGCGCGCGCTCAGCGCCTCCAGCAGCAGATGGCGCTGGAAGACGAAGCCGACCAGCTCGCGCCGCGCGCGCGCCACGTCGGCCTGCTCCCAGATCGCGCGCCCGTCGATCAGCACGCGCCCACGGTCGGGCCGCTCCAGGCCGCCGATCAGCGCCAGTAAAGTGCTCTTACCCGAGCCCGAGCGGCCGGTGATCGCGACGGCCTCGCCGCCGTGCACGTGCAGCGAGACGTCGCGCAGCGCGTTGACTCCGCCAAAGCTCTTCGCGACCCCTTCGACCATCACCCCGGCGCCGGCGGGGGCGCTCACCCCGTGCCTCCCCCCGCGCCCGTGCTCGTCGCGGTGCCCTTCCCGCTCCCATCGACGGTGGGCCGATTCCACTTCATCTCACGACCTGCACGGGGTAGTCGAGGTCGAGCGTCACACCTCCGGAGACGATCACGGCCCGGAACGTCAGCGGGTAGCCGACCGCCGCCGCGGGCCAGTCGAACACGTCGGAGAAGCGCCCTGTGAAGGTGTAGTGGGAGCGGTGGGCCACCACCTGCGTGCCGAGCAGGTACTCATAGCCGACGCTCGCGCGTACCGGAGCTCCCGCGCGCGAGACCGTGAAGTGGATCGGCCAGCCGACATCCACGCGCGGGCTGTGAGTAGGGGCGCGCAGCGTCGCCGTCACGCCCCGTGCGGAGGCGCTGACCGTGCCAGCTTCGACGGTGTGGACGACACCGAACAATGCGGCCAGCCCGAGCCCCACCATCGCCCAGGCATGCAGCACGATCGTGCGGATCGCAGTAATCACTCCACCCTGAGCATAGGTCCCATCGAACCGTGGGCGCCCCCGTGCGGGGCGTCCGCTTGCTCACGCCACCGCGCGCAGGTGGCGGTAGGGCTCGCCGCGCAGCGAGCGCACGAGCGCGTCCACCACGCCCTCCTCGTTCTCCGCGCGGCCATCGGTGACGGCGCCGATCACCGCGCGCTTACGCTCCAGCAGCTCGGCGATCGTCTCGTCGATCGTGTCTGCCGCGAGCAGGTAGGTGGCGTTGACCGCGTCCTGCTGACCGATGCGGTGGCAGCGGTCCTCGGCCTGGTCGTGCTTGGCGGGAGTCCAGTCGAGCTCCAGGAACACGACGTTGGAGGCGCGCGTCAGCGTCAATCCCTGTCCGGCGACGTCGATCGAGCAGACGATCAGCTGGTTGCTCTCCCCGTCGGGCTCCTGGAAGTCGCGCAGCGCCGCCTCGCGCGCGCTCGGGCTGTCCTGGCCGAGGATGTGCAGCGCGCCCGGGAAGCGCTCGCGCAGGGCGCGCTGGATCTCGCGGTGGTGGGCGAACACCACCAGGCGCTCGCCGGAGGAGAGGAAGTCGTGGATCCACGCCAGCGCTCCGTGCAGCTTGCCGCGCGCGGCCAGCAGCTTCAGCGCGTTCAGCCGCACCAGTCGCTCCGCGCGCAGCGCGGCCGCGACCTTCGCGTCGAGCGTGCGCAGGTCGAGCGGCTGACTCTGCAGCCACGCCACGACGTCGCGCTCGGCGAGGCGGTACTCGGCCTCGTTGGTCAGCTCCACCGGCACCACGGCACGCGTCTTGGCGGGCAGCTGCGGCAGCACCTCGGACTTCAGGCGGCGCACAAAGCAGCGGGAGCGCAGGTGCCAGTGCAGGCGCAGGTGCGCATCGGGTCCGCGGAAGCGCCGTCCGAACTGGGCGCCGGAGCCGAAGTCCCGCAGGCGCCCGATGATCCGCAGCTGCGCGATCAGCTCCGGGGGGCGGTTCATCACCGGGGTGCCGGTCAGCGCCAGCACGAGACCGTCGAGCGGTACCGCGGCGGCGAGTCGCTGCACCGCCTGGGTGCGCTTGGCGGCGGCGTTCTTGCAGTAGTGCGACTCGTCCAGAACCAGCGCGCGGGGCTCCAGCGCGCGCAGCTCCTCCAGCCGCGCCGCGAGGATGTCGTAGTTGACGACGGTGATCTCCGCGAGCGGTAAGGAGCTGCGGCCGGTGCCCATCAGCACACGCACGCCGCGCCCCGGCAGCCAGCGCTCGATCTCGCGCAGCCAGTTGAGCTTGAGGCTGGCCGGGCACACGACGACCGCCGGGTAGGCGCCGTCCGCCTCGATCGCCGCGAGCGCCTCGATCGTCTTGCCGAGCCCCTGCTCGTCGGCGAGGAAGGCGCGCCGCTGGGTGAGCAGGTAGCTGACCCCGGCGCGCTGGAAGGGCTTCAGCTCGCCTCCCAGCCCCGCGACCTCGAGCGGCGCGTCGGTCGCCGCCGAGAGCGCGACGAGGCCGGCCGCGCGTGCGTGCTCCTCGCGGACCTCCTGCAGCAGCTCGAGCGCTGCCGGATCCACCCACGTCCCGTGCTCGGCGAGGAAAGCGTCGAGCTCCGGCACGCAGAACGGGTCGGCGCGGATCGCGGGCAGCTGCGCGTGCTCGTGCCCGGCGCCGGCACCGCGCCGCGGCTTCACCGGCAGCGCTCCCCCCAGGCCCGCAAACGCCTCCAGCTGCGCGGGATCGTGACCGGGCGCGAGCACGAACGTGGGGTCGTCGTGGATCGTGGAGCGCTCCAACACCGCCGGCGGCGCCGGGCGACCCTCGCGCAGCGCCGCCGCGCAACGCGACGCGGCCGAGCTGATCCAGCCGCGCAACCGCCCATCCATCAGCCGCCACGACTCCAGCGTGAGCGGCACGCTGGCGCCGCCCGGCACCGTGGCAGCGCGCTCGCGCAGGGCTCCGGGCAGGCGGTCGGGGTCACCCAGCAGCAGGAACACCGGCTCCTCGCCCGAACCTCCCACCTCGATGTTGCCGCGCCACTCGGTGGCGCGCTCCAGCCACGCGCTCACGCGTGCGTCGACGCTCCCCGCCTCCAGCTGCTCGAGCAACTCGGCGATCTGCGGCGCGTCGTGCGCCACTGCCGCGAGCGCATACGTCCCCGCGGGGCCGTCGCCCCCGCGCAGGTCTGCCCGCTCGGCGAGCACGCGCGCCAGCGGGGTGTGCCGGGCGGCGAGCAGAATCCACTGCCGGCCGCGGCGGTCGCGACACAGCGCGACCTCGTCCATCGCGTCGAGGCGAGATGCCATCGCCTGTGCCCGCCGCCGCTCGTCCTCCGATCCTCCGTCCTCGGATCCGCTGTCCCCAGATCTGTGGCTTTCCGACCAACTGCCCACCGCCTCGTGGCCTTGCGCGTCGACGCCACCGGCGCCCCGCGATCCCGCGGCTTCTCGGCGGGCCTGCTCGCGCAGCGCCACCAGCGCCAGTCGCGCATCCTCGCTGAGGCGCAGGCTCGGGAAGCGGGTGTTCAGCTCCCCCACCATCCGCACCGCGAGCTCGTCGAGTGGGATCTGCGCGCGCCCGATCACGGGCAGGCCGTAGGCGTCGGGGTGTTCCATCAGCGCCTCGAGCAGCTCCGCATCGCCGTCGGTCGCAAATCCCAGCCACCAACCCGCGTCGGGCCGCACCCGCTCGACCACGCACTCCCCGCGACGGCGCTTGCGCCGGCGGCGCTCGATCGCCTGCGCGAGCGCCGCGCTCACCTCGGGCCGCGGCAGCTCGGCCAGCAGCCGCGCGAGCGCCTCCGCGGGCTCGGGCTCCAGCGGCACGCACCACGCTCGCTCCTGCGGATCCCAGCGCCGCCCCGGGATCGCGCGCAGCAGCGTGCGCAGCCGCTCGTCGTAGGGGAAGCGCAGCACCGCCTCGCCCTGTTCGAGGGTCGCGTGAAAAGGGGGAGACATGAACCCTGCACGATAGGCCCCGCCGGGGATGGGAGAGTCAGCCGCCGGTGAGAGCTGCGAACGCACGGTGCCCGGTCTCCGGCCGGCGCCGTCCCCACGGGCGGTGAGGGAGAGTCATAGGCATCAGCCGGCGGTGAGCGCCACGAACGCGCGTGCCGCGGGGGAGAGCCGCCCGTCGCGGTGCACCAGCCCGATGCGCCGCACGATCCGCGGGCGCGCGGCGCGCACCATCGCGCCCCTGCGACCGGCCTCGTGCGCGAGGGGCGCCGGCAGCAGCGCGGCGCCCGCGCCCGCCAGCACCAGCGCGACGATCGCCTCGCGCGCGTCGGTCTGTACAGCGATCCGCGGCGTCACACCGACAGCCTCCAGCGCCTGCTCCAGCAGCATCCGCGTCGAGGTCCCGGGCGGGCTCACGACGAGGGGGATGTCGCGCAGCGTGCCCGCCGCCAGTGCGCCCTCGCCCGGCAGGGAGGTATCAGGCGGCAGCACGAACAGCAGCTCTTGGTTGCCCAGCGCGCGCGTGTGCAGGTCGTTGCGGGGCAGCGGCAGGCGCGCGAAGCCGAGCTCGCAGGTTCCCTCGCGCACCATCGCGCCGACGCCCGCGGTGCTGGGGGGTTCCTGCACCCTCACCGCCACTCCCGGGTACTCGCGGCGGAAGCGGCCGATCAGAGCCGCCAGCGGGTCCACCGCGAGCGTGGCGAGCGCCGCGATCTCGAGCGTCCCCGCCAGCACCTCCGCCACCTCGCTCACTGCGCCGCGGGCGGCGTCGATTGCGCTCAGCACCTCGCGCGCCGGGCCCACCAGCGCGTTGCCGGCCGCCGACAGTCGCAGGCCACGGCCCACGCGGTGGAACAGCTCCACCCCCAGCTCCCCCTCCAGCGCGCGCAGGGTCTGCGACAGCGAGGGCTGTGCCACGTGCAGCCGGCTCGCCGCCCTCGTCACGCCGCCGTCTTCCACCACCGCCAGGAAGTACCGCAGGCGTTTCTCATCCATCGGGCACCGCCAGGAAGTACCGCAGGCGTTTCTCATGACCGGGCACCGCCAGGAAGCACCACGGGTCCCTCTCACTCATAAACATATCCTATCCTAATATATATAAAAATGTCTTTGACCTATGAGACAAAGAGCGCTTCAATCTTGTTATGGACGCGCTTCTCAGCACACCCCTCTCGACGCGGCCGTGGCTGCTGCGCGAGCCCGCGCGTCCCGCGCGCTTGCGCGAGAGCCCCCGCGCCTGCGCCTTCGTCGTCGGAACGGTGTGCATCGGGGCCTTCATGGGTCAGCTCGACGCCTCGATCGTGACGCTCGCCCTGCCCCGCATCGGCGCCGGCCTCGGCGAGGCCGCTGTGCGGTGGGTGTCGCTCGTCTACATGCTGGTGCTCGCCTGTACGCTCGTCCCCGTCGGGCTGCTCGCCGACCGCTTCGGGCGCAAGCTGCTCTACACCTACGGCTTCGCCGTCTTCACGCTCGGCTCGGTGCTCTGCGGGCTGGCGCCCACGCTCGGCTGGCTGATCGCCGCGCGTGTCCTGCAGGGGCTCGGGGCGGCGATGCTGCAGGCCAACTCCGTCGCGCTGATCGTCGAGAGCCTGCCCCCCCGGCTGCTCCCCCGCGGCCTCGGGGTGCAGGGTGCCGCGCAGGCCGTCGGCCTCGCGCTCGGTCCCGCGATCGGCGGTCTCCTGCTCGCGCTCGGCGGGTGGCGGCTGATCTTTCTCGTCAACCTCCCCGCCGGGCTGCTCGGGATCGCGCTGGCGTGGGTGCTGCTCCCGCGCAGCCGCACCGCCGACGGAGAGCTCCGCGATGCCGGGCGCGGGGAGTCTCGCCGTGCTCCACGTGGGGTCGCCCGGGGCACCGTCCCCGGTGAGGCGCACCGCCCTGCCACCCCGGGTGGGCGCTTCGACCTGCGCGCCCTCGCCGTGGGGCTGGGGGGTGCGATGGTTGCCTACGCCGTCATGTTCGGAACGCTCTACACCGTCTCCTATCACCTCGCCGCGCTGCACCTGCCCACCGCGCTAGCTGGTTTGGAGCTAGCCGGCCTGCCGGTCGCGCTCGGGATCTGCGCGCCGCTCGCCGGCCGCCTCGCCGAGCACCTCGATGCGCGCGTGCTCACCATCGGGGGGCTGCTGGTCGCGGCGCTCGGCCTCTGCGTGCTGCTCGTGGGCGTGAACAGCAGCGCCGCCCTGCCGATCGGCCTCGCGCTCGTCGGCGCCGGGCTCGGGGCGTTCATCCCCGTCAACAACGCCACCGTCATGCGCGCCGCCCCCCGCTCGCGTGTGGGGATGCTCAGCGGGATCCTCAACACCACCCGCTGCCTCGGCACCGCGCTCGGGGTGGCGCTCCCGGGCGTGCTCTGACAGGCCGCGCACGAGCCCGGTACCTCGCATCGAGGCTTCCGTTGTAGGAGGATGCAGACATGCCCGAGCGGATCGGATTTCTTGGCCTTGGCATCATGGGCTCGCGGATGGCCGCCAACGTGCGGCGCGCCGGCTTCCCGCTGACCGTCTGGACGCACACCCCCGGCAAGGCCGCGCGGTGGGCCGCCGAGCACGACGCGGTGGCCGTCGACACCCCCGCCGAGGTCGCGCACGCGAGCGAGATCGTCGTGAGCATGGTCGTCGACGGCGAGCAGGTCGCCTCGGTGCTGCTCGGCGAGGAGGGCGCGGCGGTCGGCGCGAGCGGCGCACGGCCGGATGGGGTGGACCCGGGCCAGGGCGGGGAGGCCGTGGTCGACGGTGCGCACGAAGGGCTGCTGTGCGTGGACATGTCCACGATCGCCCCGCTCGACACCCGCCGCATCGGCACGGCGCTGGCCGAGCGCGGGGTGCGGATGCTGGACGCGCCCGTCACCGGCAGCGCCCCGCGCGCCGAGGCGGGCACGCTGACGATCATGGCGGGCGGCGAGGCAGAGGACTTCGCTCGCGCGCGGCCACTGCTGGAGGCGATGGGCAAGGTGATCGTGCACGTCGGCGCGCTCGGGCAGGGCGAGATGCTGAAGCTGATCAACAACTCCGTGGGCGCCGCCAACGCCGCCGCGCTCGCCGAGGGGCTGTTGCTGGCGCGTGCCACCGGTCTCGACCTCGACGCCTTCGCGCAGGTGCTCGCCAGCGGCTCGGGCGCCTCCGCCCAGCTCGACCTGAAGGCGGGCGCGATGCGCGCGCACGACTACACCCCAGCTCTGTTCAAGACGGCCCACATGCTCAAGGACGTGCGCCTCTGCCTCGAGGAAGCCCAGGCCGCGGGGATGCCGTTCCCGACCGCCGCCCACGCCCGCGACCTGCTCGCCGCCACCGTCGGGCGCGGCCACGGCGAGGAGGACTACGCCGCGATGATCGAGGCCGCCGAGGGCCTCGCCGGGCGGCGGCTGTAGATCGCCGCGGCTGGGGTGCCGACGTTATCGGGCGCTCGCTCGAGCAACGGCCGCCGCGGCATCCACGAGGCGATCGTCGCCCCAGAACAGCTCCTCGCCGATCGCGAGCGTCGGCACGCCGATCACCCCTCGTGTGTGGGCGGCCTCGGTGGCCGCGCGCAACGTCTGCTTGATTTGCGCGTCCTCCGTTGCTGCATGCGCCCTCTGCCGGTCGAGGCCTGCCTGCTCGGCGGCGTCGAGCACGTGTTCTGGGATACCGAGGTCTCGCCCATGCTGGAAGGCGTCGCGAAAGGCTCGCAGCGTAAACGCCTCACCGCGGCCCACCTGGAAGGCGTAGGTGGCGACGCGCATCGCGAACAGGTAGTTGCTCGGCCACGGCTCCGGCCAGCGCGGTGCGGGCAGCCCGTACGCCCGCGCGCGCCGCTCCACCTCCTCGATTCCCTCTTCGCGGGTATCAGGATCGCGCAGCGCCCATGAGGAGCGCCCGTTGGCCTTGAACAGCCCGCCCAGCGAAATCGGCTGCCAGACGACGGCCTCGCCGCCCATCGCCTCGCCCAGGCGCTCGGCCGTCAGATACGCATACGGCGAGCCAAGATCGAAGTAGAAGGTTGTATGGGCCATGGTGTGTAAGCGCAAAGTATGAGTGCCCTTGCCCCCGCTCGCGCACACGTCACAATCGAGCCGTGAGAATCCTGATCGTCGACGACGATCGCGCGGTGCGCGAAGCGCTGCGGCGTGCACTTGACGCTCGCCGAGTACGAGGTGCAGCTCGCCGAGGACGGCGCGCAGGCGATCGAGCTGGTGGCCCAGGCGCTGCCTGACGCTGTCGTGCTCGACATCGGCCTGCCCGGCATCGACGGCCTGGAGGTGTGCCGCCGGCTGCGCCGCTTGGGCAACCGCGTGCCGATCCTGATGCTCACCGCGCGCGACGCCATCGCCGACCGCATCGACGGCCTCGACGCCGGCGCCGACGACTACCTCGTGAAGCCGTTTGACGTCGGCGAGCTGCAGGCGCGGCTGCGCGCGCTGCTGCGCCGCACCGGTCCCGAGGGCTCCGAAAGCTCCGAGGGCGACCCTGACGCGCTCTGCTTCGCCGAGATCCGCCTCGACGGCGGCCGCCACGGCGCCGTCGTGGGCGAACGCTTCGCCGAGCTCACCCGCACCGAGTACCAGCTGCTGGAGCTGCTGATGCGCAATCCCCGCCGCGTGCTCTCGCGCAGCGTCATCTACGACCGTGTGTGGGGGTACGACTTCGGCCCCGCCTCCAACGCGCTGCGCGTGTACATCGGCTACCTGCGCCGCAAGCTGGAGGAGATCGGCGCCCGTCCGCTGATCCACACCGTCCGCGGCGTCGGCTACGTCCTGCGCGAGCCGTGAGCCTGGGCACCCGCATCGCCGTTCGCGCCCACACCATGGTCGGCGGCATCGATCGCGAGGCCCCCTCGTGACCCTGCGCACCCGCATCGCCGCGGTGGCCGGCCTCGCAGTCGCAATCGCGGTGGTGCTTGCCGCGGTGGTGGTGTATGTCGCGGTCCGCTCCGACCTGCGCGGCCAGGTCGACTCCTCTCTGCGCCAGCGCGCCGCCGGGCTCGTCGCGCCGCCTCCCGGGGCGCCCGGTACGCCGGGGGCCGCCGCGGCGGGCAGCAGCGGATCCACCGGCGGCGGCGTGGGGCGCGGAGCGGGAGCGGGCAGCAGCAGATCCACCGGCGGCGGCGTGGCGCGTCGAGCGGAAGCGGGCGGCGGTGGATCCACCGGCGGCGGTGGTGCGGGTGGGCCGGCTGAGGGTGGCACCGCCCGGGTCCCCACGCCCGGCGGTCCCGGCGACGGCTCGGGCGGCGCACCTCCACAGCTGCCGAGCAGCGTCGCGCCGGCGCGCTTCGGCGGGCCCTCGGGGTACGTGCAGTTCATCGATCCCACCGGCACGGTCGATGTCCCCAGCGGCCAGGGCTCCTCACCCACGATCGCCCCCAACCGCGCCGAGCGGACGCTCGCCGCGCGCGGGCACGGCGAGCTGCTCGCCGATCGCACCGTGCGCGGCACCCACTTGCGCGTGCTCACGCTCGGCGCCGGCCCCCGCGGCGCCGTGCTGGTTGCGCTGCCGCTCACCACAGTCGACCACGAGCTCAGCCACATCCTCTTGATCCTGCTGCTGGTCGGCGTCGCCGGCATCGCGCTCGCCGCGCTGCTGGGGGCGCTCGTGGCGCGCACCGCGCTCACCCCGATAGCCCGCTTCGCGCGGCGCACCGAACAGCTCACAGGCGACCCCGATCTCAGCCGCCGCCTGGAGGTGAGCGGCCGCGACGAGCTCGCGCGCCTGGCCGCCTCCTTCAACGCCACGCTCGAGCAGCTCGAGCGCTCCGTCGCCGCCCAGCGCCACCTGATCGCCGACGCCGGCCACGAGCTGCGCACACCGATCGCCTCGCTGCGCGCCAACATCCAGGTACTCCAAGAGGCAGGCCGCCTGACCCCCGAGGATCGCGAGGCGTTGCGGCAAGACATCATCGACGAGCTCGACGAGCTCACGGCGCTGGTCAGCGACGTCGTCGAGCTCGCGCGCGGTACTCGCGGCGAGCTGGCCACCGACGATTTGCGCCTCGACCAGATCGTCACCGACGCCGTCGAACGCACCCGCCGACGCTGCGATCTGCGCTTCGAGGTCACGCTGCAGCCCACGCTCGTGCGCGGCGCGGGCGAGCGCATCAACCGCGCCGTCGCCAACCTGCTCGACAACGCACGCAAGTGGAGCCCTCCCGGTGGCCTCGTCGAGGTGCGGTTGCGCGACGGCATTCTCGCCGTCCGCGATCACGGCCCCGGCTTCCAAGCGGCCGACCTTCCCCACGTCTTCGAGCGCTTCTACCGCGCCGACTCCGCCCGCGGGCTGACCGGCTCCGGCCTGGGCCTGGCGATCGTGCGCCAGGCCGCCGAAACCCACCACGGGTACGTGCGGGCCGCCAACGCTCCCGGCGGCGGCGCGCGGATCGAGGTCAGCTTCGGGACGCCGCTGGCGACGGCGGTCGACGTCTCGGCCCCGCTTGTGTCTCCGGGCCTGTAATCGCCCCCGCGCCGGTCCGCTTCGATGTATTTGCTTCCGACGTATTTCTTACGGACCACGCATGTTCCCCCTACCCGTGGCGCCGAGAGTACGGCAAGCAGCGACTCGCGACGCGACGGAAAGGACCAGGCATGTCAGCCCCATCGATCACCGCCCCGCCGATCGACGATCGACCCGCAGGACCCGAGCACCGCCGCACGCTCCCTGCCCGCTCGCTCCGGGAGCGCATCCACACGGCCCTGCGCCGCCTGGTGCGGGGGCGCGAGGCCGACCCCGCATGGTGCCGGCCGCTGCTGTGGTTGGTGGGGTTGCTCGCCGGGGCGCTCACCCTGTGGGGGCTGACCCACAACGGGTACGCCAACACCTACTACGCCGAGGCTGCCCAGGCGGCGAGCCGCAACTGGTGGGCGTGGCTGAGCAACTCGGTGGACACCTCGGGCCTGGAGAGCCTCGACAAGGGGCCACTGTCCAACATGCTGATGGGGCTCTCCGGACGGCTGTTCGGGTTCTCGAGCTTCTCGATGCTGCTGCCGGAGGCGCTCTGCGGGATCGCCTCGGTGCTGCTGTTGCACAACATCGTACGGCGCACGCTCGGGCATCGCGCCGCGCTGCTCGCCGCGTCGATGCTTGCGCTCACGCCGATCTTCGTGGCGATGAGCCGCTTCAACAACCCCGATCCGCTGCTCGTGCTGTGCGAGATCGCCGCCGCCTGGGCGCTCGTGCAGGCGCTCGAGTCCGGGCGCACGCGCCACCTGCTGTTGTGCGGCCTGTTCATCGGGCTCGCCTTCAACGTCAAGATGCTCGCCGCCTACCTGATCGTGCCCGGCCTCGCGCTCGCGTTTGTGATCGCGGGCAAGGGCAGCGTGCGCCGGCGTGTCGCACAGCTCGCGGCCGGCGGTGGTGCGATGCTCGCGGTCAGCTTCGCCTGGTATGGCGCGATGATGTTGGTCCCCGCCGCACACCGGCCGTTCGTCGGCGACACAACCGACAACTCCTGGTTCTCGCTGATCTTCGGGGCCAATGGGCTGAGCCGAGTCTCCGGCGGCGGTGGCGGCGGCCCCACCGGCGCGGGAACCTTCGGCGGCGCCCCCGGTTTCACACGGCTCTTCAACCCGATCGTCGGCGGCCAGGTCTCATGGCTGCTGCCACTGGCGCTGCTCGGCCTGCTGCTCGGCCTGTGGGCGCGTCGGCGCGCGCCCCGCACCGACGCCGCCCGTTCCGCCTACATCCTGTGGGGCGGCTGGGGCGTGGTCTCGTGGGCGATCTTCAGCTTCTCAGAAGGCATCTTCCATCCCTACTACACCACCGCGCTCGCCCCCGCGGTGGCGGTGCTCGCCGCCGGCGGCCTGATCGAGATGTGGGACCGTGCACGGCGCTCGATCGCGTGGGCCGCCACACTTGGCGTCGTCGCGATCGGGACCGCCGTGTGGGCGGCCGTGCTGCTCGCCCGCGCCAGCGGATTCGTGCCATGGCTGGCGCCCACCGCGATCGTGCTCGCCGCGCTCGCCGGCGGCGCGCTGCTGCTGGCGCGGGTCGAATCGGTGCGGCGCCCACACGCCCCAAGCCTGCGCGTGCTGCTCCCCTTCGCGGCCGTCGCCGGGCTGGTGGGCGTGCTCGCCGGTCCCGCCTCCTACGCGATCGCCACCGTGGGCGACACGCTCACCGGCGGCAATCCGCTCGCCGGGCCCGCGAGCGCGAACACGGGCCTCGCCGGGGCGCCCGGTGACGGGTTCGGTGGGAGCAGGCCGAGCGGCGGGGCACCGCAGGGGCCGCCGGCAGGCGTCGCGCAGGGGCCGCCGACAGGCGTCGGTTTCCCCGGCGGCGGTCCTGGCGGAGCTGCTCCCGCGGGTGCCCATGCCAGTGGTCGACCTCCAGCCGCCTTCGCCGCAGGCGCGGCGAGGAGTGGCGGTCTCGCGGGAGGCGCGGCAGGGAGTGGCGGTCTCGCCGGCGCCGGGGGCGCGAACGTCAGCGGCGCGGTGATCAAGTACCTGGAGACCCACCAAGGCAGTGCCAAGTACATGGTCGCGGCGGTCGGCTCCAACACCGCGGGCGCGATCGCGCTGCAGAGCGCCCGCAACGTGATCGACATGGGCGGCTTCATGGGAGCCGATCCCGCACCCACCCTCCCGCAGATCGAGCACCTGATCGACACCGGCCAGCTGCACTACATCCTGCTCGGCGGCTCCGGCGGCGGGCCAGGCGGCAGTGGAGTCCCCGGCGGCTCGAGTGCAGAGCTCGGCGGCAATGCAACCACGAGCCGCTCCGGCAGCGGGTTCGGCGGCAACGCAGCCACCACCCGGGGAGTCGGCGGACCCGGCGGTGTCGGGGCGAGCAACGCCACGGTTGAGACCCGCGACCGGTGGATCGAAAACCACGGCACCGTGGTAAACGTGCCCGGACAGAGCACCTCCGGATCGGGCGCCACGCTCTACTACTTCGCCCGCTGAGCGGAGATCGCGTGGGCGTGCCTGGACTATTCTCGACCGATGAGCGCGTGGGGAGCGAGCGTCGCCGACGCCGCCGTGTCGGTGACGTTCGACAATCTCGGCGAGGCCGCCCAGCTGGAGCTGGGCATGTGGCCCGAGGACGTGCCCCAGGGGGAGCACTTCACGGTGCGCGATGTGCTCCCTCGGCTGCTGGAGCTGCTCGCCGCCCGAAGCGTGCGGGCGACCTTCTTCGTCGAGGGCCTCAACGCCGAGATGTACCCCGGCGCGCTGCGCGATCTGGCGCGGGCGGGGCACGAGGTCGCCGTGCACGCCTGGCGTCACGAGGAGTGGGGGGCGCTTGACGCCGCCACCGAGGCGGCGCTGCTCGACCGCGCCACGGAGGCCATGCGCTCGATCGGGGTGGAGCCGCGCGGCTTTCGTCCCCCCGGCGGCGGGCTGACGACGCGCACGCTCTCGCTGCTCGCCGAGCGCGGCTACACCTACGTCTCACCCGCCGGCGAGCGCGAGGGTAGGCTCGACGGTCTCGCCGTGCTGCCGTTCCGCTGGCGACTCCTCGACGCCTACGCGTTCCTACCGCAGTTCGCTGGGCTGCGCGAGCGCTACCGCGGCGATCCCGAGCCGTACGGGCCGGAGCAGTTGGGCGAGGAGCTGATCGCCGCGCTGCGCGCGCACACGCGGCGCAACGGCCATCTAACCCTGCTGTTCCATCCCTTCGCGGTCGCCTTCACCGGCGAGTCCGGCTGGGCGGCGCTGGATGCCGTGCTCGCGGAGGCAGCCAACCTCACCGCCGTGGGCCTGCTCGCCACCCCGCGCATGGACGAGGCCGCCGCTTGGATGCTCACACACGCCAACGACTTTCACCACCCACCACAGCTCGACGACGCCACCTGGATGGCGCCATCGGAGTAAAAAAGGAGCGGGAGCAAGACGATGCCACGTCGAGCCCACCAACCGCGCCGCCCGTTCACGGTCATGAACGCACTCGGCACCGCCGCGCATCACACCTTCGAGGTGCGCGCCGGCGTGGGGCTCGTATTCGAGCCGTTCATCGGCCGGCGCGGCGCGGTGGCGCTGTGGGCCACGGGGCTGCCCGCGTGGGCGGCCGCGGCGTGGCTGGGCGAAGGCGAGGCGATCGAGAAGTGGCTGGCACTCAACAACGGCGCCGGGTTGGCGGGCGGGATCGTGCACTTCGTCGAGTGGCCGTGGGAGCTGCGCGGCGGCGTCCCCCAGCTCGTCGAGGCCGAGGGGATGACGCCCGAGCAGCTGCCCGCCTACAACCGGGTCCTGCGGCTGTGGGTGCTTGCGGGTACGCTGGCGCTCGCGCTGGAGACCCCGCGCCATGCGCGGCGCTGGGCGTTCGCGGGCCTGCTGCTCGGCGAGCCGCTGCGCCGCTCCGCAATCCACCACTTCCGCTGGGCGCACGAACAGGCCGAGCGCGAGCCCGAGCGCTGGAGCCCGATGTTGCGCGGACAGGCGCACGGGCGCCCGGGGCGGGCGGTGTGAGGCCGGCCGCGCCCGTCAACCCTCGGCGCACGAGCGCCTCAGAGGCGCAGACGGTGTGAGCGAGCCCCAACCCGCATCGCCTCCTCCGCAGGCGGATTCGCGGCTGCAAACCGCGCACGACCGGCGCCTGCCGCCGGCGCTGCTGGCGCTGACCGTCACCACCGGGCTGATCGACGCGGCCAGCTACCTCGGGTTGGGCCACGTCTTTACCGCCAATATGACCGGCAACGTGGTGCTACTCGGGTTCGGCCTCGCGCACGCCGGGGGGCTGCCGGTGCTGGCACCGCTGATCTCGCTTCTCGCCTTCCTGCTCGGCGCGGGCATCGGCGGGCACATCGCCGCCCGGCTGGCTGAGCGCCGTCGCCGCCACGTGAGCGCTGGGACTCGAGGCGGGGCTGCTCGCCTGCGCCGCGGTGCTCGCTGCCGCCGTCACCGTCAAGATCGGCTCGCTCGCCGCCTATGCGATGATCGCGATGGTGGCGATCGCGATGGGCGTACGCAACGCGACCGTGCGCAAGCTCGCGGTCCCCGACCTCACCACCACGGTGATGACGCTCACCCTCACCGGCCTCGTGGCCGACCCGGCGGGCGGCGCCCCGCGCAACTCCCGCCGGCGCACCGGTGCGGTGGTGGCGCTGCTCCTCGGCGCCCTGATCGGCGCGCTGCTCGAGAAGCAGAGTCTCACGCTCCCGCTCGCCGTCGCCGCGGGCATCGCGGCAGCGACGCTGGCAGGCTTCGCCGCAGCTCGGCAGTAGGGGGTCTGTGACCGGGGAGGCGCAACCGGCCCCCGACCGGTCGCGCCCCATCCCCGGGCGTCCCTGCCCGCCCGATCCCCAGCTCGGCCCAAGCTCAGCGCATGCGGGGATCGATGTAGACGTCGTCGATCCGCGACTCGCCGGTGAGTGCCGTGAAGCGCAACGCCACCTGCGCGGTGCCGCCCGAGAGCAGGCCGCCTACAACCGAGCCGGTGAGCATTGGCAGCGTCGGCTGCCAGGTGCCGCTCAGCGCCACCGCCCCCAGCGGCAGCGCGACGGGGCCGAGCACCGTTTTGTAGACGACCTGAACCAGCACCGTGGAGAGCAGGCTCCCGTTGCGTGCGAAGAAGCGGAAGGAGGGGTAGCTCGCGTTCACGCAGGTGTACGGGGACTGCGCCGTGGCGCCCGCCGGCAGCGCGAGTGAGTAGTGACCGACCTCACCGGTGACCCCATAAGGCTCGCTTTCGGGCGCCCGCGCCGCGCCGCCGCCGAGGGTCCACTGCGAGAGCGAGCCCTCGAAATCACCCTGTGGAACCAGCTCGTAGGAGTTGGTGTCCCCCCACTGGGCAAACGGCTGGCTGAGCGCGGCTTCGTTGCACGCGCCCGTGCTCACCAGCGCCGCCTGCGCGGGTGCGGCGGACAACAGCGAGATAGCCGAGACGGCCGCGAGAAGGGCGATGCTCCCCAGCGATGAAAGCGAGCCTCCCAAGGCTGGAAGTGAGCGGCGAGCGGAAAAAGATGAAAGCGAGAACACAATTGCCTCCGTGGTTCTACCGGCGGCCGAGCCATCTCCAAGCTAAAAACGAGGGGCTCGGTGTGCCACCCCTTCCGCAAGGAGACCTCTTGCTTTGCGTCCTCGCCTCGCGACGAGTTTGCCTTTGCAGTATGTGTGAATAAGAGCGCTTGAGCTGGCTGCCAGCATGAAGCACAGAGCACCTGTGTGGAAGGGGCTTGGACGCATGTATGAAACCCAGCGTCGAGGCGACCCCAATAATCAGGATCTACACCGGTTCGGCGAGGGTCGTCCCGCTCATTGAAATCAACCATCTGCGCCTGCGAGACCGCGCCGCCATCTCGCTCAAGCCGCATCGGCCGCCGGGCGATATAGCGCGCAGGGGTATGTAATCCGTGTCGGCGTACGCCATCATCGAGTCCGAGCGCGCGCGGACGTCGTTCCTGCGCCAGGGCCAGCGGATGGACGTGGCCGAGCGGCGTGGCGAACTGATCGTCGGCGGCGGTTTCGTGTGCGCCGCGCTGATCCTGGCGGCGACCGCGGGCGGGCAGGAGTCCGGCGGTTTGGGGTGGGGCGGGGTCAGATGGGACTCGCATCACTCCATGACGGTGGCCGCTCTGTATGTGGTCGGCCTGGCTGTTGCGGGACGCATCAGGATCGACGTCGGCTCGGGCTTCACGGTTCCCACCCAGGCCGTGTTCGTACCGCTGCTGTTCGCGGTGCCACTCCCGTTGGTGCCGCTGCTGGTGGCGCTCTCGCTGGCGCTCGGGATGACGCCGGGGGTGTTGCGCGGTCACATTCCCCCGAGCCGGCTGCTGACGGTACCCGCCAACAGCTGGTTCTCCTTCGGGCCCTCGCTCGTGCTGCTGCTCGCGCACCACACCAGCCCCACCGACCTGGCCGATCCGCGAGCGCTCGTCATCCTGCTGCTCGCGCTCGCCGCTCAGTTCGCCTGCGACTTCACCGCCAACGCCGTGCGCGAGCGCCTCTGCGGAGGCATCGACATCCGCGAGCTCATCGGGGAGGTGCGCGAGGTCTACCTGATCGACGCCGCGCTTGCCCCGCTCGGACTGCTGGTGGCGATCGCGGGGGCGCATCAACGCTGGGCGGTGCTGCTGATCGCGCCGCTGTTTGCGATCCTGCGGATCTTCTCCAGGGAACGTCGCGTCCGCTTGGAGCAGCTGATCGAGCTGGGCGACGCCTATCGCGGCACCGCGCTCGTGCTGGGCGACGTGGTCGAGGCCGACGACGCCTACACCGGCGAGCACTGCCGCGGCGTGGTGCGCCTCGCGCTCGAGGTGGCGGCTGCGCTGGGGTTGGACGCCCACCGCGTTCGCAACGTCGAGTTCGGCGCCCTCCTGCACGACGTGGGCAAGATCGCGGTGCCCAAGGAGATCGTCAACAAGCCCGGCAAGCTCGACCCCGACGAGTGGGAGATCATCAAGACCCACACGATCGAGGGTCAGCGGATGCTCGAGCGCGTCGGCGGCTTCATGCGCGAGGTTGGCGAGATCGTACGCTCCTCGCACGAGCGCTGGGATGGCGCGGGCTACCCCGACCGGCTACGGGCCACCGCGATCCCGCTCGAGGCCCGCATCGTCTCCGCCTGCGACGCCTTCAACGCGATGACCACAACCCGCTCTTATCGCAAGGCGATGAGCATCCCCGACGCCATCGCCGAGCTCAGGCGCTGCGCCGGCACCCAGTTCGACCCGCGAGTCGTGGACACGCTGGTGGGGCTGGTGAGCGACGAAGGCGATTTAGATCCGGCGTGTTGCCGTTACGCGCCGCAAGCGTCTGGCGGCCGACCTCGGTCCACACGACCTGATCGCGACCCGGGCCGACCCCGATCAGCGCCACCGGCGCCCCGACGTGCTCGCCGATGAAGCGCATGTACTCCCGCGCCGCCTCCGGCAGCTCGGAGAAGCTCGTGCACTCCCCGATCTCCTCCTTCCAGCCGTCCAACTCGGTGTACTTGGCGGTCGTGTGGTGCAGCACAGTCTGGTGGTAGGGAAAGCTGTCGAACTCCGCCCCCTCGGCGCCGCGATAGCTCGTGCACACCTTGATCCGATCGAGGCCCGACAGCACGTCGAGCTTGGTGATCGCCAGCGCCGAGAGCGAGTTCAGGCGGGTCGCATAGCGCAGCGCCACGAGGTCCAGCCAGCCGGTGCGCCGGGGGCGGCCGGTGGTCGTGCCGAACTCCCCTCCGCGCGTGCGCAGGCGGTCGCCCATCTCGTCGTCCAGCTCGGTGGGGAACGGCCCCGCCCCGACGCGCGTGGCGTATGCCTTGGCGATCCCCCAGATCTCGTCGATGTCCTTCGGTCCCACGCCCGCGCCGATACAGGCCGCGCCGGCAACCGGGTTGGAGGAGGTCACGAAGGGATAGGTGCCGTGGTCGATGTCGAGCATCGTCGCCTGGGCGCCCTCGAAGATCACGCGCTTGCCGCTGTCGAGCAGCTCCCACATCAGCTTCGCCGTGTCGGCGATGTGCTGCTCCAGGCGATGCCCATAGGTGAGGTACTCCTCGGTCATCGTGCGCAGGTCGAGCGTGGGGTCCTTCTCGAACGGGCGCAGCGACAGGCGCTTGGGCTCCATCGCCGCCACGATCTTCTTCTTGAGGATCTTCTCGTCCAGCAGGTCCTGCACGCGGATTCCCAGGCGCGCCGCCTTGTCGGCGTAGCAGGGGCCGATCCCCCGGCGGGTGGTGCCGATCTGCAGGCGCCCCAGCTTCGCCTCTCCGGCGGAGTCCAGCAGCAGGTGGTAGGGCATGATCAGGTGCGCATTGGCGGAGATCCGCAGGCCGCTGACGTCGATGCGCCGCGCGCGCAGCGCGTCGAGCTCCTCGATCAGCACCTTCGGGTCGATCACCACCCCGTTGCCGATCACGCAGAGCTTGCCCGCGTAGAGGATGCCGGAGGGGATCAGGTGCAGCTTCCACTCCTCGCCGTCGCGCACGATCGTGTGCCCGGCGTTGTTGCCGCCCTGGAAGCGCACCACCGCGTCGCCGTGCTCGGCGAGCAGATCGACGATCTTGCCCTTCCCCTCGTCGCCCCACTGGGCGCCCACGATCACTATTCCTGGCATGCCGCATGGAGTGTAGGGGCCGATCCCCACGGGACCGGCCCCTACACCGAGAATGTGGGGCGTTCTAGGCGAGCGCCTTCTGCTTGAGCGCGTCGAACTCCGCCTGCGTGATCGCGCCGCTGTCGAGCAGCTGCTTACCCTTGGCGATCTGCTCGGTCGGGTCGCCCTTCCCGGCCGCCGACTGCACGTACTTGTCGAATTCCTGCTGGGCGGCCTGCTGCTGTTTGACCGCGCGTTCCGCCATGCCACGGTGCTCGGCGATCAGGTAGACGAACACCCCGAGGTAGGGCAGCACGACGATGAAGATGATCCACAGCACCTTGGCGAATCCCGATGTGTCGTGGCGGCGGAAGAGATCGGCGAACACCCCGATCAAGATCCAGATCCAGATCACGAATGCGAAGAAGATCAGCATCGTCCAGAACACTTCGAGGAACGGGTAGCTGGTTGAAGCGATGATCATGCATGTCCTCCCACGGTTGGCTGACGAGGTCCCCACGGCGCTCCGGCAAGACCGGTCCACCCGAGTCCACGATTGCGAGGAGCCGGAGCGGTCAAGGAGAGGTATCTAGCGATTCGAACAGCTTATCGGGCGTTTAGGTTATGTGCCGTGACGTGCCCCATCGCGGCGGTGCGTCAGCTGCTGTGCGCGCCACGTCGCGTCTGTCGTTGTCCTACTGCTCGTAGCGCTCGCCCGCGTAGTTCATGAACTTCGGATACTCCTTGTGAAAGGTCAGCGTGACTTTCCCCACCGCGCCGTTGCGATGCTTGGCGATCAGCAGATCCGCCTCACCGGGGCGTTCGGAGTCTTCGTCGTAGTACTCGTCGCGGTAGATGAACATCACGAGATCGGAGTCCTGCTCGAGGTTCCCGCTCTCGCGCAGGTCGGAGAGCTGTGGTTTCTTGTCGGGTCGCGTCTCCACCGCGCGGGAGAGCTGTGAGAGCGCGATCACCGGCACCCCCAGCTCGCGCGCGAGGATCTTCAGGCCGCGGCTCAGCTCGCCCACCGCGGTGACGCGGCTGTCATAGCGGCTGTCGGTGCGCATCAGCTGCAGGTAGTCGATGATGATCAGCCCCAGCCCCCCCTCGCACTGCGAGTGCAGGCGCCGCGCCTTGGCGCGGATCTCCAGCAGGCCGACGTCGGAGGAGTCGTCCACCCACAGCGGTGCCGCCGCCAGGCGCTGGGAGGCAGTGAGGATCTTCGGCCAGCGCTGCTCGGACACGCGGCCCTTGCGCAGCTCCTCGCCCTTGATCCGCGCCTGCGAGGCGACGAAGCGCTGGGCCAGCTCGGCCTCCGCCATCTCCAGCGAGAACAGCGCCACCGGGCGCTTGTGCTCGACCGCGGCGTTCTCGGCGATGTTGCACACCAGTGCGCTCTTGCCCATCGCCGGGCGCGCCGCGATGATGATCAGGTTCCCTCGCTGGAAGCCCCCGGTGATCTCGTCGAGGTCTTTGAACCCCGACGGGGTTCCGGTCAGCGAGGTGCCCTCGATCGAGAGCCGGTGCAGCTTGTCGAGCTCCTCGTGCAGCACGTCCTCGATCGCGCGGAAGTCCTGCTTGCGATCGTCGCGTGCGACCTCCAGCATCGCCTTCTCGGCCTGCTCCACCAGCTCCCGTGGGGAGGCGCTGTGGCCGAGCACGCTCTCCTGGATCTCGTAGGTGCTGGCCAGTAGGCGGCGCAGCAGCGCGTTCTCCCGCACGATCTGCGCGTAGCGGCGCGCGTGCCCCGCGGCCGGCACCACCCCCGTCAGCTCATCCACGGCGGCCAGTCCGCCGACCTCGTCGAGCTTGCCCGTCTGGCGCAAGCGCTCGATGACCGTCAGCACATCGACGGGCTCGCTTTCCTCATAGAGGGCGAGCATCGCCTCGTAGATCCAACGGTGACGATCGCGATAGAAGTCATCCGCGCGCAGCCCCTCCTCGATCACAAGGGCGTACATCGAGTGATCGGAGAGCAGGATCGCGCCGAGCACCGACTGCTCGGCTTCCAGGTTGTGCGGCGGGGCGAGAGCCACAGTTGAGGTGCCTGCTCCGTTGGCGGCGACGGTGCTCATAGCCGCGACTCTAGTCCGACATCGCACCGCGCTGCCGAGGGCAACCCGCTATCTCCGAGGGAAAACTCCTGCACCAAAAGATGCTCGCACGTCGGGCGGACGGTCGTCTGAGTCTGCTACTTCTTCGGGACGACCATCCATTGGGCCGGGGAGGGCAGGCCCTCCCCGGAGCCCCCTCCCGGTGACGCCCACTCCCGGATTACTTCTTGGGCACGACCATGGTCTTGACGGTCGCCGTCACATCGTCGACGACATCCACCACGACCATGTAGGTGCCGACGTTCTTGATCGGCTCGGGGAGGTGCACGTTGTGGCGGTCGAGTTTGAGGCCTCTCGCCTCGCGGATCGCCTCGGCGATGTCCTGAGCGGAGACCGACCCGAACAGGCGCCCGTCGGCGCCCGCCTGCTGAGGGATCGTCAACACGGTCTTGTTCAGCAGGCTCGCGTTGGTCTGCGCCCGCTCGACGAATTCGCGCTCGGCCCGCTCTTCGGCCTCCTGGCGACGGCGGACGGCCTCAACGGCGCCCTTGGTGGCCGGCTGCGCGAGCTTTCGCGGGAGCAGGAAGTTGCGCAGGTACCCCTTGGACACCTCCACCACCTTGCCCTGCTCGCCGAGCGTCTCGACGTCCTTGAGGAGGATCGCCTCAGGCATCGTGTTCTACCGGCCCCGGTCGCGGTCGCCGCGCTCGCGGCGCGGACTGTCGTCGCGGCCGCCCTCGTTCACGTAGGGCAGCAGCGCCAGCTCCCGGGCGCGCTTGACCGCACGCGCCACCTGCGCCTGATGGCGGCGGCAGGCACCGGTGATCCGTCGCGAGCGGATCTTGCCCTTCTCGGAGACGAAGCGACGCAGGGTCGCCACATCCTTGTAGTCGACCTGCTCGATCTTGTCGCGGCAGTGCTGGCACGGCTTGCGCCGGCCGCCGCCGGGCCCGCCTCGCTTCTCTCTTCTACGGGCCGGCTTGTTGCGGCCCCGCGCCTTTGCCACTGGTCTCTACCTCACACTCTGGTCTCTTTGATTACGGACTCCGACCGGAATGATAGAGGGCCCGACCGAAGCCGGGGGACTCGCCTCTGATCGAAGCCGGGGGACACGCGCCTGCGACGCTGGCCGATTGGGGATGCGAGCGGAGCGAGTGTCTCCCCAAGCGGTCCCCGTTTCGGCCAGGATCCCCGTTTTTCGGCTAGCCGCCTCTAGAACGGAATGTCGTCCTCGGTGGCCGCCGCCCCGACTGGAGCGGCTTGGAAGTCCCCTTCGTTGACGGGGACATCGCCACCATGCGAGGCCCCGTTTCCGGCGAAGCTTCCCCCTCCGGAGGAGTCATCGCGCGAACCCAGGAACTGCACCGAGTCGGCGATGATATCGATTGCCTGGCGCTTCGTCCCATCCTGCGCCTCCCACTCGCGCCAGTCGAGGCGTCCGTCGATCGCCACCGGGCGGCCCTTGGAGAGGAAGCGCGCGGCGTTCTCGCCCTGCGCGCCCCACACCTTCACGTTGAAGTAGTTGGGCTTGTCCGTCCACTCCCCGCTGGCCTGGTCCTTGCGGCGGGTGTTGCACGCGATCCGCAGCTCGCACACGGAGGTGCCGCTGGGCAGCGAGCGCAGCTCAGGGTCTTTGGTCAGGTTGCCGGTCATCACGACCCGGTTGATGTTGGTTGCGGCCACGGCTTCTTCCTTTCGGCTGTCTCATACCCCTCAATCGCGGGGCCTGTCGTCGTTCTCCCGATGCGGCCCCCGAGTGTAGAGGCGCCCGCGGGCGGGATTTCTGCTCGACGGCTCCCGACCTCGCTCGTTGCGAGGTTTATGAACGTCTTTCAAAAGGACCGGCACGCCCGGATACGTCCCTGGACGCTGCGCTGGATCGCCACGGTCCGTCTTGCCCGTGCCACCAGCACGGGCTGCGCCGGCCCGCGTCGCCCAGCTTGGTCCAGGAATGCCCCGCCGATCGGAGAGCGACGGGCTCTCCGATCGGCCAGCACCGTCTATTTTGAAAGACGTTCTTACTCGGAGTCCGGGCGGCTGCGCGGGGAGGTGCGGAACACCTCGTCCCAGTAGGGCGCGCTGATCCCGAAGCCGCGCGTGTCGTCCTGGAAGTGGTGGCGCATGTGGCGCTCGCGCAGCATCCGCCCCACCCACCCTTTGGGGGCGAAGTGGTGCAGGTAGTAGTGCAGCATGTCGTACACCACGTACCCCGCGAAGAAGCCCACCGCCAGCCCAGGGGCGTAGCGTTGGCCGAAGATCAGGTACAGCACGCCAAACACGATCGCCGCCAGCGGCACGCTCACGGCCGGCGGCATCACCAGGCGCATCGGGTCGTTGGGATGCTCGTGATGGATGCCATGGATGATCCAGTGCAGGCGTGCCCCGATGCCACGGTCGGGCTCGAAGTGGAACACCAGCCGGTGCAGCCAGTACTCGAACAGCGTCCACAGGGCGTACCCGGCCACCGCGAGGCCGACCGTCGCCGCCACGCTCAGCTGCGCGAGGCTCCACGCCGCCATCACGGCGATCATCGGCAAGAACAGCAGTGGCGGCACCGCGGGGTGCACGCGCGAGAAGAAGTCCAAGAGGCGCGACTCGAACATCGGCGGGGACGCCCTCAGCACGTCCGTGCGGTTGATCGAGGAAGCCGACCCCGCCCTGCTGGAGGGTGGGTCCAAATCCCCGGCCTTTGGCCGCCTGCGCCACCCTCTCATCGGCTGATCGCTGGTCTCCACGCGGCTCACGATCCCGAGTGTATTACGCCCAAGCTCGCCTCCGCCTGCGGTGGACGCGCACAGCCAGCCTGCGCCGGGGCGACCGGGATCGTGGCTCAGTGCTCAGGCCGGCTCGCCGACGGGCTCGGCCGCGGCGACCGGCTCGGGCGTAGGCGCAGCCACAACCGCGGCGCTCGCGCCCGGGGCGCGCATGTCCGGCGCCTCCGGGGTACCCGGCTTCAGCTTGACGATCCGGAAGCGCACGACCTCGTCGGCGATCCGCAGGGTGCGGTCGAGGCCGCTCAGCAGCTCTGGAGAGCTGGCGTGAAACTGCAGCAGGTGGTACTTCGCCGTCGCTTTGTGGGCGATCGGGTAGGTGAGCGCCCGGTCTCCCCAATCGTCGTCGCGCAGCAGCTCTCCCTGCGCCGCAATCGCCTCGCGGGCGTCCGCCAGGATCTTCGCGCGCGCCGGCTCCTGCGCCTCAGCGTCGAGCAGCAGCACGAGATCGTATGTGGGTGCGGGCAGGGTCATGCGAACGGGCGGGGATGATAACAGGGGCCGTGAGGCCAGAGCGGTGGGCATTGCGCGAGCCCGCGGATCCGCGGGCTCGGTCAGGGCCGCATGCGGCCCTGAGTGGAACGGCCACATGTGGCCGTTCCCGGACCGCGCATGCGCGGTCCGCTGCCACGTCGCATGCGACGTGGCCTGCGCCCCTGCCTACATCCCCTTCGCGCGGATGTCCGCCAGCTGCTCGTCGATCCAGTCGCCGGGGTCGCGCGAGGTGACGATCTCCGTCAGCCCTCGCGCGCGGCGGTGGCGCTCCGCGGGCGCCATCGTGAGCGCCGCGAAGATCGAGTCCGCCAGCTCTTGGATGTCGAACGGGTTGACCGACAGCGCGTACTCCCCCAGCTCCTCGTGCGCGCCGGTGTTCTCGGAGAGGATCGACACTCCCTCGCGCTCGTTGACCAGTGGACCCTCCTTGGCGACGAGGTTCATGCCGTCGAACATCGCGTTGACCAGCAGCACGTCGTAGTGCTTGTACGCCGCCATCGCCTCCTCCAGATCGTCGCGCAGCTTCAGCTGGATCGGCATCCAGTCGGGCGTGCCGTGACGGTGGTTGACGACCGCCACCAGCGCCTCGATCCGCTCCAGGTACTCGGCGTACTGGGGCACGTCCGTACGCGAGGGCATCAGCTGCGCCACGAACGTGATGCGCTCGGAGAACTCGGGGTGCTGCTCGAGGAACAGGTCGAACGCCGAGAAGCCCCGCAGCACGTTCTTCGAAAGGTCGGCGCGGTCCACGCGCAGGATCAGGAAGTCCCGCCGGCGCGCCAGCAGCTCGCGCTCGAGCTCCTGCACGCGCGCACCCTGGGAGATGCGCCGGGTCGCGCGGTGGTCGATCGGCAGCGGGTACGCGCGCACCCACACCTCGCGCTCGCCGTAGCGCACCGTGCCGCGCTCGAAGTCCACCTCGAGATCCATCAAATCCGCGCAGCACTGCAGGAAGTTGCGCCGGTAGGAGCGCGTGTGGAAGCCGATGATGTCGTTCGCCAGCAGGCCCGCGAAGATCTCCTCCCGGATCCGCGAGGGCAGCACCCGCCACGCATCCGACTGCGTCCACGGGATGTGGATGAAGTGGTGCAGGAACACATCCGGGCGTGCGCGGCGCACGAGGTCGGGGAGCGTGTACAGGTGGTAGTCGTGCACCATCACCACCGGCTCGCGCGTCCCCTCCAGCTCCTCCACCACGGCGCGCGCGAGGTCCTCGTTGACGACGTTGTAGCCGAACTCGAACGCCTCGATCTCGTGGCGGCGGATGTCCGGAGCGTTGGAGAGGTCCCACAGGTAGTGCTGGATGAACCACAGCATCGGGTTGGCGAACACGTTGTAGAAGCGGTCGTACGCCTCGGGATCGCTCGCCACCAGACGCACCTGGAACTCTTCGCCCGCGGGCGAGCGCACGGGAAACGCGCGGCCGCCGTGGGCGCGGGAGACCTCCACGTCCTGCTCGGTCATCGCCGAGGCGATCCACACGGCCTCGCGGTGCGACGCCAGCCCAGTCAGCGCCGTCACCAGCCCGCCTGAGCCGCGCTGCACCTCGCCGCCCGCCTGGAAGGTCACCGGCCCCCGGTTGCTCACCAGCACCAGCGGAGCTCGCTGTGCCGGCGACTCGCTCATGATTCTCGCAGCTCGTTGAAGATCTTCAAGTAGTCCCGAAGGTAGCGCGGCGTGAGGAAGTTGGCGCGCACGTGCTCCTTGCCGCGTTTGCCCAGCGACTTGCCCAGCGCCGGATCCTCGAGGATCTCGTACGTGCGCTCGGCGCACTGCTCGGTGCTGGAGACGAGAAAGCCCGTGACCCCGTCCTCGACCTGCAGCGGGATCCCGCCCACGTTGCCGCCGATGAACGGGCGCGCCTTCCAGATCGCCTCCGAGACGGTCAGCCCGAAGCCCTCGCGCGTGGACTTCTGGATCAGCACGTCGGAATGGGACTGAAACGCGTTGACCTCGATCGCCCCGACGTTGTTGAAGTTGTTGAGGATGTGTATGTCGGGGTCGCCGTCGGCGTGGGCGATCGTGGCGTTGAAGAAGTCCCACCCCTCGGGGTCGTCGCTCGCCATCGACCCGACCAACGCCAGCTGGGCGTCGGGGACTCGCTCCTTGACGATGCGATACGCGTCGATCACCCCCAACGGGTCCTTCCAGGGATCGAAGCGCGACACCTGGCACATCAGCGGCCGGTCCACGTCGATCCCGAACTGGCCGCACACGTACGCGGCGTCTTCGGGGGAGAGCGCCATGTTCTTCGGCGTGAGCGGGTCGATCGCGGGCGGCACGATGTTGACGTGCCCGTTCATCCCCGGCGGCACATATTCCTGCATGTGGAACAGCGACTGGGGGTAGTCCTCGATGTAGGGCATCAGGTGCGCGATCGTCTCCGGGTTGGGAGTCGAGAGGTCGATGTGGCAGCGCCACACCCACCCCTTCGCCTTGCCCGGCACCATGCTGTGCAGCGCCGCGGGCTGGGGGTCGTGGATCAGGCACACATCCCACCCGCCGGACAGCTCGCGGGCATTCATCTCGTTGTAGCGTCTCCAGGTCTCCCACTGCTCCTCGTCGAGGTCCTCGGGCGCGCCCTGCAGGGCGTTGTGCATCAGCTTGGTCGCGTTGAAGAATTCCTCGCGCCCGTAAATCACCTGCCATTCGCACTCCAACCCCACGTCGCGCATCAGCGGCACCAGCGTGTACAGAATCTCCGACACGCCCCCGCCGAAGGCGGTCGCGGAGACGTGCGCCACGCGGCTGCCCTTCAGCGGCTCCGCGAGCTCGCGGATCTCATCGATCAGGTCGCGCCCGCAGATGTGGGTGTAATCGGCGAGCGTCTTCGTTCCGACGGCGACGGGCTGGAGCACGCGCGCACGATACCGATACGTCAGGCGCCCCGGGTGCGAGTACGTGGTGAGCTTGGAGCTCGAGGTGCCCGCGATGGGCGGGGAATATGGATATGTTGGATGGGCTGCGCCGGATGGATCGCGCACCACGTACCCGGCCGCGGGTGGCTGGCGTTATGGTTTCGCCAGCGTGCTCAACGGACGCATCTACCGTGCGGCCTTCCTGCCGCTGCTGTTTGCGCTGGTGATCGCGGGCTTCTCGCTCACCGGGCGCACCACGCCGCTGAGCTCCAGCCTCGCTCCCGAAGCCTTCGAAGGCGCGCGCGCCTTCGACACGCTACAGGGGCTCGCCCGGCAGTTTCCCGAACGCCGCCCCGGCGGCGCGGACGACCAGCGGCTCGCCGCGTACGTGGCGCAGACGCTGCGCGGGTTGGGGAGCGCCGCCAAGGGTGGCTTCGCGGTGAGCACCCGCAGCGTGAGCGCGCCGACGATCGAAGGGGAGCGCACGCTCACCACCGTGGTCGCGCAGCGGCCCGGCACCACCGGGGAGGCGCCGATCGTGATCCTCGCCCACCGCGACGCCGCCGGCCGGGGCGCGGAGGCGGAGCTGTCGGGGACCGCGGCGCTGCTCGAGCTCGCGCGGGTGCTGGCCGCCGGCGAGACCCAGCGCCCGATCGTGCTGGTCTCCACCAGCGGCGGCTCGGGCGGGAACGGGGGCGCCGCGGACTTCGCGGCACACGCGAGTGAAATCCTGGGCGGTCGCTTCGACGCCGCGCTGGTGCTCGGCGATCTCGCGGGCACCCGCGCGTCTGGGCTGCGGGTGGCGTCGTTCTCGGCCTCCGCCGGCTCGGCGCCGGCGCGGCTGCAGAGCACCGTGGCGGCGGCGGTCGCGCAACAGGCGGGGGGCCCGACCGCCGCTCCGGGGACGCTCGCCCAGCTCGCGCACCTCGCCTTCCCGCTCGCCGGCGGCGAACAGGGCTCGCTCGGGGCTCGCGGGCTGCCGGCGGTGCTCGTGGGGGTCGGCGGCGAATTGCCGCCTCCGGCAAGCGAACCGGTGAGCGCGGCGCGGCTGGAAGCGTTTGGGCGCGCGGCGCTCACCGCCGTGTACGCGCTGGACGGAGGGCCCGAAATCGGCGGCGGCGAAGCCGGCAGGGGCCTGGAAACGGGGCTGCCGATCCAGCACAAGGCGATCCCCGGGTGGGCGCTGCGCCTGCTGGTGGCGGCCCTGTTGCTGCCGGCGCTGGCGGTGCTCGGGGACGGCTTCGCGCGCCTGCGCCGGCGGCGCGGGCGCACCCATGCCGGTGGGAGGCGGTCCGGAGGACCGGGTCCCACCGGTGCCTCCGATCAATCGGTCGGACGGTGGGTGGCGTGGGCGCTGGCGTGCGCGTTCCCGTTCCTGGCGTGCGCGGCCTTCACGATGCTGCTGGGCTCGCTCGGCGCGATCCCCACGCCAAGGCCGCCGGTCTCCTCGGCGGCGCTGCCGTTTGACAGCCACGCCTCCGAGGCGGTGCTGGCGAGCGCGCTCGTGTTGGTGCTCGCCTGGCTTGGGTGGCCCGCGCTGATGCGCCGGATCGGGCTCCCCGTTCACCCGCACGACGCGGCGGCCCGCCGGTTCCCTGCCCGCTCGCACGTGAACGCCGCGGCGCTCGGGATGCTGCTTGTGCTCGGCGGCCTCACGGTGGTGGTGTGGGTGTCCGATCCGCTCACCGCGCTGCTGCTCATACCCGCACTGAACCTGTGGCTGTTGCTCGCCGCCAGGCCGATCGGCGCGTGGGGCGCAGGGGCGCGCGAGGGCCGCATCCAGGCACTCGTGCTGGTCGCCCTCGGCACGGTGCCGCTCGCGCTGCTGATGGCCTTCTACGCTCACCAACTCGACCTGGGCCTTGGTGGCGTGGCGCACACCGCACTGCTGCTGCTCGCCGGCGGGCGCATCGGGCTCGTCGGCGCGGTGCTGTGGAGCGTCGCCTTCGGCTGTTTGGCCGCGGCGCTGCTGATCGCGCTCGCCCCGAGCGGCGTCGGCGAGGACGACGCGGGCGAGCCGCGCGAGTGGCCCGGCGACCGCGAGCCGATCGAGATCCGCGGGCCGCTGTCCTATGCTGGGCCCGGGTCGTTGGGTGGCACCGAGTCCTCGCTACGACGGTGAGGCGGCCAGTCTGGCGTGCGCCCTGGGTAGTCTGATGTCAGATCGCCTGAGGTAAACCCGTTCGGGGTCGATCGATCGTGTCCGAGATCCTCTTCACCACCCGTCCCCCCGTGCACGGCCGCCCGGGCCCCGCGCGCGTGCGCCGCGTGCTGCGGACGCTCTCGAGCATCCTGATCGTCCTCGGGGTGCTGGCGCTGCTCGACGTGGGCGTCACGCTGGTGTGGCAGGAGCCGTTCTCGGCGTTGTACGCAAAATTTCAGCAAGACCACCTGCGGGACACGCTGCGCACGCTCGAACACGCCAAGCCCACGGCACTGGAGAGCGCCCGCCTGCAGCGACTCGCGGACGAGCGCCGGCGCGTTGCCTTCCTGGCGAGCGAGCTCGCTCGCCACGCGGCGCTCGGCAGCGCTGTGGGCAGCGTCCGCATCCCGCGCATCGGCGCCGACTTCGTGCTGGTGTACGGCACCGGCACCGAAGAACTGGAGAAGGGGCCGGGGATCTACACGCAGAGCGTCTACCCGGGCACCCGCTTCCCCGGCCTGGGTGCCACCACCGCGATCGCCGGCCACCGCACCACCTTCCTCGCGCCCTTCCGCCACATCGACGAGCTGCGCCGTGGGGATCGGATCCTGGTGAACATGCCCTACGCGCACTTCGTCTACACCGTGATCGGCCAGCGCAGCGTCCTCCCCACCGACGTGTACGCCGCGATCCGCCACGCCGGCTACAGCCGCCTCGTGCTCTCCGCCTGCACGCCCCCGTTCAGCGCCGCCGAACGGCTGCTGGTGTACGCGCGCCTCACGAACACCACACCCGTGGGGGCGGCGCTGGCGCCCCGTCCTCTCAGACGGCGCTCTGCGCCACCGCCTCTGCTGCAAGCGCCACTGCCTCGGCTGCAAGCATGACCCGCGCGGGCCGCTCGGTCGTGTAGGCGGGCGACGTCTTCCGCAGCCAGCGACAGCGCTTCCACGGCCAGCGCCACCGCCTCGGCCGCGAGCTTGAACGGCACTGGGCCCTCCGAGGCCAGGGGCAACGCGAGCATCTGCGCCGCCGATGAGCTCATGCCGGGTGCCGCGGCGGGGGTGATGCGCCGACGGCCCCCCACCGCCAGCGCCGCTGCCGCCGCCACGCCAACGCAGCCCAACGCGAATGCGCCGCCGGGTCCGCGGGCGTCGATCAGCGATCCTCCAAGCGCCGAGCCTCCGGCCATACCGGCGACCGTGGCGGCGCGGTGCCAGGTGAACGCCTCGGTGACGGTGCCCTCCGGCGCGAGCGCCCCAACGAGCGAGAACTGGCAGGAGATCATCGGCGCCAGGCAGAGCCCGGCGAGCACGCTGAGAGCAAACGCGGGGGCGAGCGAGTGCACCGCGATCAACGGCGCCACCGCGATCGCCATCGCCATCAGGATCGCGCTGTAGCGCCGGGCGATCGCCAGCGCCCAGCTCCTGGAGGAGTAGATCAGGCCGCCGATCATGCTGCCAAGGCTGAACAGCGCCAACAGCGGGCCCGAGGACCAGCGCGCGCCCTCTTGCACCGCCAGCGCGGGCAGACCCACCTCGACCGCCCCGATCACCACGCCCGCCAGCAGGACCGTGTAGAGCAGCATGCGCAGGTTGGGGCTGGCGCCCAGCGCGCTTCCCCGCTTGCGCTCACCCACCTCCGCGCGCCACCCACGGGAGAGTGTGGAGCTCGCGAAGTAGAGGGTTCCGCACACCGTGAGCGCGGCGCACAGCAGCACCGCCGCGGCGGTGGAGAGGAACCCCGCCGTCAGGCCCACCAGCAGGGGCCCGAGCGTCCAGATCGTCTCCTGGGTGGTCGCGTCCAGGGCGTAGGCGGTCTGCAGCTCCTCACCGTCGGCGACCTCCGACCACAGCGCGCGCACGCAACCCCCGATCGGCGGCAGCGCGCCGCCCGCGAGGGCCGCGAGCGCAACGATCGCCACCACCGGTGGGTGGGCAGGGGTCTCGACTCCGACCAGCACCAACGCCACCAGCAACCCCGCTTGGGCGAGCGCGGCTCCCAGCAGCACCCGTGTCTGCCCATGCCGATCGACCTGTGCGCCCAACAGCGGGCCGATCGCCGCGCCCGCCAGAGAGAACCCGCCCACCGCGAGACCCGCCACCAGGAAGGAGCCGGTGCTCCCGCGAACGAACAGCAGGATCGCCAACGAGAACATCCCCGAGGGCAGGCGCCCCACCACCGAGCTGACCAGCAGCCGGCCGACACCCGGCGTGGAGAACAGAGCGCGGTAGCGGGCGATCACGTCGCGCTCAGATTCTCATGCCACCGACTCGCGTTGCGGGGCGCTCGCCTGCTCCACGGGCCGCAGCTCGCCCATTCCGGCGAGCTCCTCCAGCACCGCGATCAGCGTGTCGATCTCAGCGTCGGTGTTGGCCGCCGTCAGCTGCACACGAAAGCCCACCTCATCGCGTGGCACCAGTGGGTAGGCCGCAAGCGTGACGTACACACCGCGATCGAACAGCAGTTGCCCCACCTCCCCGATGCGCTCGTGGTCGCGCAGCGGGATCTCGACGATCGGCAGCCCCGAGCGGTTGGGGGTGTGCACCTCCAGCCGCGCGAGGCACTCCGTCACGCGGGCGGTGTGCCTCCACACGCGCTCGCGCAACTCCTCCCCGCGGCGCTCGTTGACGTCGAAGCCGGCGAGCGTCGTCGCCAGCGATGCGACCGGGGAGGGCCCCGAGTAGAGGTAGGGCGCCGCGGCGACCTTCAGCAGCTCCTTGATCTCGGTGGGGCAGGCGATGAACGCGAGCAGCGAGGAGTAGGCCTTGGAGAAGCCCCCCACCAGGATCAGGCCCTGGTAGCTCTCGCCGTAGTGGCGCACGATGCTGTTGCCGCGCATCCCGTACGGGCAACGCTCCTCGGGGCCGCGCTCGCCGATCACGCCAAAGCCGTGGGCGTCGTCCACGTACAACAGTGCGCCGTGTTCGCGTGCCACCTGTGCGAAGGCACGCATGTCGGGCGGGTTGCCGGTCATCGAGTTGACCCCGTCCATGCACACCAGCCGCGGCTCACCGCGCGCGCCGCGCAGCAGCTCATCGAGGTGCTGGGGGTCTTCGAAGCGGAAGCGCTCCACGGTGGCGCCGTGCGCGCGCGCCATCTGGGCACCGTCATAGATCGTCTTGTGCGCGCGCGAGTCGAGGAAGATCGTGCCCGACCCCGCGAGCGCGGGGATCGCGGCGAGGTGGATGTGGGTGATCGTCGGCAGCACCAGCGAGTCGGGGCTGCCCAGCAGCGCCGTTAGACGCTCCTCGATCTGCTCATACAGAGCTGGGCTGCCCAACAGTCGCGACCAGCTCGGGTGCGTGCCCCACGCGTCCAGGTAAGCCGGCACCGCCTCGATGATCTCGCGGTCGAGGTCGAGCCCCAGGTAGTTGCATGAGGCGAAGTCCGCCAGCCACTGCGAGCCGACGCGGATCATGCGCCCGTCGACCTCGTCGATCACGGCGTCCATCATCGGATGCGAGCGCGTCAGCGCCGTCAGGTCGCGCAGCGCCTCGGAGGGGCGCCGCTCGCCGGCCGTTGCCGTTCCCGCTGCCATTGTGGCCCATTCCCGCTGTCCCATTCCCGTGTGCCCTTCGCCGAGAGGGCACCCTCCCCGGCGTCGTGGCTCGGCCCGACGATTCCGTCGAGCTCGCCGTTGATCTGCCCTGTCTCGCCCACGCATCTGGCTCGCCCGTGCGTTCCCGGCGCGTCGATCTCCGGACGCCCTGCCCGTCCGTGTCCCGCCCGAACAGCGGCTGGGCGCGCAACAGCGTGTCGAGGTCGATCGCCGGCAGCGGCCGCGAGAGCGCGTAGCCCTGCACCAGCTCGCAGCGGTTGGCGACCAGCGAGCTCCATGTCACCTGGTCCTCGATCCCCTCCGCCACCACGCGGATGCCGATCGAGTGCGCCAGCTGGATCGTCGCCTGCACGATCGCCGCGTCGACCGGATCGGTGGTCATCCGCCCGACGAACGAGCGGTCGATCTTGACCTCCCCAACCGGCAGCGACTTGAGGTGGGTGAGCGAGGAGAAGCCGGTGCCGAAGTCATCAAGCGAGAGGCCGAGGCCGAGCTCGCCGAGCTGCGCGAGGACGTCGCCGACCCGCACGGGATCGGCGAGCACCATGTTCTCGGTCACCTCCAGCACGAGCGCCTCCGGGGGGAGCCCATGGGCCTCGAGCGTCGCGGCGACCTCCGCCGGGAACTGCGTGTCCTGCAGATCGGCCACCGTCGTGTTCACCGCGACGTGCAGGTCGAAGCCTTCCTCGCGCCAGATCCGAGCCTGGGTGAGCGCCAGGTCGAGCATCCGGCGCGTCAGCGCCCGCCCCAAGCCGGCCTGCTCGGCAACGGTCACGAACTCCGCCGGAGAGATCAACCCGCGCGTGGGATGCTGCCAGCGCACGAGCGCCTCGACGCCGACGATCCGGCGGCTGCCCGCGTCCGCCTTGGGCTGGAAATGGGCTTCGATCTCTCCGTTTTCGAGGGCCTGCGAGAGTTCGCCGGCGAGCGTGAGCCGCTCCAGCGAATGCTTGTCGCGCTCACGCGCGTAACAGGCATACCCCGATTGCGCGGCCTTCGCCTCGTACATCGCGACGTCGGCGTGTTGCATCAGCTGCTCGTCGTTCTCGGCGTGCTCGGGGAACAGGGCGATGCCGATGCTCGCCGTCACGCGCAGGCCCACGCTCTTGATCGGGAAGGGCTGGGCGATCGCCTTGAGGATCTTCTGCGCGACCAGCTCCGCGTTCGCGCCGTCGCTGGAATCGGAGAGCAGCACGCCGAACTCGTCGCCCCCCAGGCGTGCGGCCGTGTCGCTGGCGCGCAGCGCCTCGTGCAGCCGTTCCCCCACCTGGCGCAGCAGCTGGTCGCCGGCGTCGTGGCCGAGCGTGTCGTTGAGCTCCTTGAAGTGATCGAGGTCGACGATCAGCAGCGCCAGGCTCTCGCCGGTTGCCCGGCTGGCGATGATCCCCTCGTGCACGCGCCGCAGGAAGTGGCGGCGGTTGGGCATCGAGGTGAGGTCGTCCGTCATCGCCTGGCGGCGAGTTTCGGCGAGCGCGTGCACGTCGCGGAAAGTGAGGGCCACGCGTGCAAACGCCGCCAGCATCGTCAGCATCGCGAGCGTCAGCGCGATCGGGTCCAGGCGGCTGAAGTGGTCGTAGATCAAGAGGCCGAGCGCGCTCACCGTGAACGCGGCGGGAATCGCGAGCACGGCGGAGCTCGGGACGGTGTCGGTCTCGATCGCCGCCCCCGGCTGCCACGCCGCGAGTGCCAGCAGCATCACGCCGATGTCGTAGGTCAGGTTGGTGAGCGCGCTGGGGGCGGAGGCACCGTGTGCCACCTGCAGCGCGTACAGGCAGTCGGCCGCCGCCAGCGCCAGGAAGCCGGCGCCCAGCATCGCCCACATCCGGTCCAGCCGCCACCCACGCAGCGCGAGCACCCCCACCACCAGCGCGGCGAGCAGCAAGTCGCAGAGCGGGTAGGCCATCTCGGTGATCACTGCCGCGGTGTCCCCCGACACCGTCGCCAGCACCGGGCGCACCACAATCGCCGCCCCGATCGCCGCGATCCCGAGCCCGGCGACGATGCCGTCGAGCCACATCCGCGCCGGCACGCGGCGCTCGCGCAGGCGGGCGAGGCCCACGATCCCGATGTAGCAGCATGGGTACAGCGTCAGCCACATCCCGTCGCAGATCGAGGGGATCGGCGGGTTGGGGAGGTGTTCGATCCAGGCCGCCCACAGCACGTTGCCGAGGCCGTAGACCGAGATGCCGAGCGCAAAGATCATCCACGATTTCCGCGACTCCGTGGTGCGTATCGCACGCCAGCACACGATCACCCCGACGAGGATGTACACGGCGGAGGTGATCCAGTCGCGGATCGGTTCTTCGACGGCGCCTCCGCCGATCCCGAAGACGGCGTGGGCGCCGGTCGCCACGACGAGCGCAATCAGAACCGCCGTGACGGTGCCCAACACGCGGCGCTCGCGGGGCCCCAACACCGAGTCCAGCGGCAGCAGTGACGTGCGCATGGCACGAGTATCGGACGCCGTGGATATATCTTGACCGTCGGGCTATTCGGGTAGTCCTATGTATCTCGAATCGGCGCCGTCCGTCGCATCGGCGCCGTCCGGGTCGGCCCCGTCCGGGTCAGCCGCCGGGAGCGCCTCCGGAACGCGGCGGGCCCTCACCAGCGGTGCTCGAATCCCTCCAGTTGCTGGATGTGCCCGTCTGCGTCCAGCAGCACCACGCCAGCTTGGATGGCTCCATCCGTGGCCAGCATGGGCCCGTCAACGGCCTCCATTACGCGTCCAATCCACGTGACCCGCGCGCCCCCCGCGTCGGCGAGCGCCGCCTCGGCTCGCTCGCGGTCGGTGGGCGCGACGCAGACGCACAGCTCGTAATCTTCGCCGGCACCCACAGCGAGGTGCCATGCCGGCACTCCCAGCTCGGCCGCGATCTCCGCGACGCCCTCGTCCAGCGGCAGCGCGCCGAGGTCGATCTCCACGCGCACGCCGCTCGCGCGGGCGATGTGGCCGGCGTCGGCCCCAAGACCATCGGAGAGGTCGATCATGGCCCGCGCCCCCGCGACCGCCAGCGCGCGGCCCTCGGCGAGGCGGGGCACGGGGCTGCGCAGTCGCGCCACCGCCGCGGCCACAGCCGTGGGGGACACCGGGTTGCGCGGGTGCCCTGACCCGGCCGTGGCGGGCGTTGCGCGGGCCCGTCCCTCCAGCACCGCCAGGCCGGCCCCAGCGCCGCCGAGGCGGCCGGTCACCCCCACCAGGTCGCCCGGCTGGGCTCCGTCGCGGCCGACGAGCTCGTTCTCGGCGTCGGCCCAGCCGACGGCCGTGATCGACACCGTGAGCGTAGGTGCGGCAACGACGTCCCCACCGAGGAGCACCGCTCCCATAGCGCGCGCGAGATCGTGAGCGCCGCGCACCAGCTCGAGCGCACGATCCTCGCCGAAACCAGGCGGTAGGCCGAGCATCAGGTAGGCCTCCCCCGGCTCGGCTCCCATCGCGGCGAGGTCGGAGAGCGCCGCGGCGAGCGCTCGCCAGCCAACCTGCGCGGGCGTCATCCAGTTCTCCTCCAAGCGAAAGTGAACTCCCTCGATCATCGCGTCCACCGAGGTCACACACACCGCCCGGGCGCGCACCACTGCGGCGTCGTCGCCGATTCCGCGCAGCACCCGATCGTCGGTGCGATCGGCACCGCGACTTTGGCTCAGCTCGGCCGCGATCGCCGAGATCAGCGCGAGCTCACTGCCTCGCCCGGACACGGTCGCCGCGTCCTTCGAAGGCGCCTGGCGAGGATCGGCATGCTCGCGCCGCTCGCTCTCGGACACGCCTCAGCGATGCCGGTAGACGATGCGCGCGCGGTCGAGGTCGTAGGGAGAGAGCTCGCAGCGAACCCGATCCCCGGGGAGGATGCGAATCCGGAAACGACGCATCTTGCCGGCGACGTGACCCAGCACCACGTGATCGTTGTCGAGCTTCACGCGGAACATAGCGTTCGGCAGCGCCTCGATCACCTCGCCCTCGAATTCGACCTTGTCTTCCTTTGCCACGAGTGCGCACAACCTAGCACCAGGCGGTCATCACGGCGGCGCGGTGCCCGTCGGTCGAGATCGTCACGGCGGCGCCACGTTGAGGTCGTCACCCTGGCGCGGTCGGTGCCGGTCGGATCGTCACGGTGGCGCGGTGCCGCCACTGGTGGCGCCTCCGGAGCCGCCGCCGGCGTTGGGAGTGCCGGTGCCCGGTGTGCCAACGCCCGGTGTGCCAGCGCCTGGTGTGCCAGCGCCCGGTGTGCCAGCGCCCGGTGTGCCAGCGCCCGGTTCGGCCTGTGCTTTGCCTGGGGCGACGGGTTCGGCGGGCGTTTTTTCCGTTGGCGCCCCGCCACCCGCGCGTGGTTCTGTGCCCGCGGTCGGGGCTTCGGGAGTCGCGCCGGGAGCGGCGGTTTCCTTGCCGTGATGGGATTTGCCGCGAGCGTTTGGTGCAGCGTTGTTGCCAGTGCCGAGTCCGAAGTTCGGTTCCAATCTCGTGCCGGGTGCGCCAGACTGGTCCATGGTCTCGTACTTGCCGAAGAACGGCCGGTACACCAGCGGTTCGGTCGGCTGGGGAAATTCCACGCAGGGCTTGCCTTCGGTGACCGCCGCCATGTAGTCGTGCCAGATCACCGCGGGCAGCGCCCCGCCCTGCTGGGCTTCGCCGTGCACGTCGGTCATCGGGACGCGTTCCTTGGGGTACCCCATCCACACGACCGTTGCATATTCGGGCGTGTAACCGTCCAGCCAGGCGTCCACCAGTTCGGTGGTGGTGCCGGTCTTGGCGGCGGTGGGGCAGTCGATCGCCGAGTTTTTCGCGGTCCCGTCGAGGACGTTCTCGTGGAGGATCGTGGTCTCCTCCGCGGTGACCCCGTTGGAGAGCACCTTAACGCGGTGCGGCGTGCCCCAGCTGGAGTCGACGTGGCCGTTGGGGAACACGACCTTGGTGATCGCGATCGGCGTGTTGCGGTAGCCGCCGTCGGCGAGCGTGGAGTACACGTCGGCCATTTCCAGCGGCGTGACCCCGTATTCGAGGCCTCCCAACGCTTGTGAGGGATTGCCGAGGAGATGGGTTTTGACCCCCATTTTGTAAGCCATTTCGGTGATCGTTTCCTCGCCGAGATCGGCGGCCAGCTGTGCGTAGACGGTGTTGTCGGAGGCGAGCGTCGCCTGCACGAGGTTGATCGACTTGTTCAGCGAGGTGCCCTCGAAGGTGTGTACTTCGTAGTTCGGTTCCGCGGCCAGCCAGCCCTTGAGCAGGGTGTGGGAGAGGTAGTAGGTGGTGTTGGGGTCAACTCCACGCGAGAGCGCGTCGGCGAGGTCGATCGCCTTGAACGTGGACCCTGGCTGGCGGTGGCCTTCGGAGGCGAGGTTGAACTGCGACTGCTCGTAGCTTTCGGACTCAGCCATCGTTTCGATGTAGCCGTTGTGGGGATCGATCGTGACGATCGCCGACGCCGGGTCGCCGGTCTCGTCGAGCACTTCCGCGATCGCCTTGTGCGCCAGTTCCTGCGTGTGCAGGTTGAGCGTCGTGTAGACCCGCAAACCGCCCCGTTCCACGGCTTTGCGCCCGTAGCGTTGGATCAGCTGCTGGCGGACGTATTCGAAGAAGAAACCTTCTTTTTTTTCTGAGTAGAAGTCGCCATGGCGGACCTCCAGCGGGGCGCGTTTGGCGGCGGCTGCCTGCGCGGGGGTGATGTAGTGCAGTTCGGCCATCTTGCCCAGCACCTCATTGCGCCGCTGGCGGGCCACGGCGGGGTAGAGGAAGGGGTTGTACTCCGACGGCGCCTGGGGCAGGCCGGCGAGCAGCGCGGCCTGCTCGAGGTCCAGCTGGGATGCCGGTTTGTCGAAGAAGATCCGCGAGGCGGCCTGCACCCCGATCGCGGTCTGCCCGCCGACGGTGCCGTACGGGACGCTGTTGAGGTAGCTGGTGAGGATCGAGCGCTTGCTGTGGTGTTCGTTGTATTCGAGCGCCAGCTTCGCCTCGGTGATCTTCTGCTTGAGCGTGCGCTGGTCGCCGCCGAGGTAGAGGTTGCGCATCAGCTGCATCGTGATCGTGGACGCCCCCTGGAGCGCTTCGCCGTGCACGAGATCCTTGATGGCGGCGCGAAAGATGCCGGTGGGGTCGATGCCGTCGTCTTTGTAGAAACGCTGATCCTCGATCGCGACCGTGGCGTTGGAGAGGTTGACGGGAATCTGCGACCACGGGATCGGCGAGCGCAGCACGTTGGATTGGATGAACCCCGAAACGCGTGCCGTTGGCGGCGAACACCTGCGAGGAGGCGCCGTCGACGATCGGCTGGCGCCCGGCGAGGCCCGGCGTGGAGTCGGCCACCGCGATCACGTACGCCACCGCGCCGACGGTACCGAGGAACAACACGCTCGCCAGCACGATCAGTGCGACGAACAGGATGCGGGAGGGTCCCCGGTGGCGGCGGCGGCGCTGGCGTGCGAGTCTGGACATGCGAGGGGGGCGTGAGAGCTGCTTGTGGGAGGGTACCGCTCCAATCTGTGATTTCCTGCCAGTCACGTCCGCGAACCCACGCACGGTTGAGCGCAAGAGCGAGAAGCGGATGCCCGACAGATGAGCAGCGACACCGCCGAGATGGCCATTGTGGACAGCGCGGGCGAGCTTGCCCCCGCGACGCTCGCCGACGCTCCGAATACGCCGGGCGTGGTCCCGATTTCAGCGGGCTCCGAGGTCCCAGACGGGCCGGGCTGGTATGCGCGGCTCCGTGCGGACCCGGCGCGGACGGCCGCTGTGCGCGACTGCTGGCGGGCGCTGTGGGTCTCGCGCCTGATCGTGCTCGTGGCGGGCATCGGCGCGGTCGTGGCGTTTGGCGTGGGGCGCGCGCGCAGCGCCTTCGACCCGGCCGGCGTGACAAGCGGCTTCGGCTGGCTGGGCAACCTGTTGGCGGCCCCCGTGGCACGCTGGGACGCGGTGTGGTACCTAGTGATCGCCCGCTACGGCTACCGCCCCGAACTTGCTTCCTTCGGCACCGGCTCACGAGCGGCCTTCTTCCCGCTCTACCCGCTCGGTGTACGTGCGCTCTCAGACGTGGGCGCTCCGCCGATCGCCGCGGGGGCGGCGCTATCGCTGGTGGCGCTGGCGGCGGCGTTGTACGGGATCCACCGCCTCAGCACGCTGGAACTTGGCCGTCTTGTCGCCCACAGCGCCCACAGCGCCCACCGCGGCGACGTGGCACGGCTGGCGGTGCTCGTGACGGCGCTCGCGCCGATGGCGTTCTTCTTCTCCGCGGTGTACTCGGAGTCGCTGTACCTGGCGCTCTCGGTGGGTCTCTTCTGGTGCGCGCGCCAGGGGCGGTGGGGTTGGGCCGGGGTGCTGGGGGCGCTGGCGAGCGCCACGCGCAGCGCGGGGCTGGTGCTGGTCGTGCCGATGGTGGTGCTCTATCTGTACGGGCCGCGGGAGGACCGTCCGCCGGACTTCCTCTCCCGCCGTTCCCTCTCCCGCCGTTCGCGCGTCGAGGAGGAGCCGTCCATCGCGCAGCCCGGCCGGTCCGATCTCCCAACGCGCCCGTGGTGGCAGCCCCGGTATCGAGTGCGCCGCGACGTGCTGTGGGTGGCAGCACTGCCGGTGGGGGTGGGTGCGTACATGGCCTATCTGGCGCTGGCGGGCGGCGGCGCGCTGCTGCCCTTCCACGCCCAGGAGGCGTGGAACAGGCACTTCGCCGGCCCATATGTGGCTGTGTGGGACGGCGCGCGCGCGGCCTTCGACGGGATGCGCCAGCTGCTCTCCTTCCAGCGCACGCACGTCTACTTCAAAGTGGCGGGCGGGGACCCGTTCGTGGACGCCGGGCACAACGTGATGCTGTTCGCGTTCCTGCTCGCGGCGGCGCCGATGGTGGTCGGCGTGCTGCGCCGCCTGCCGCTGGCGTACGGCGTGTATGTGCTGGCGGCGCTCGTGCTGCCGCTCTCCTACCCGGTGGCGCCCCAGCCGCTGATGTCGCTGCCGCGCTTCGAGGTGGTGCTGTTCCCGCTGGCGATGTGGTTGGGAGCATGGCTGGCGGAACGGCCGCGGGCGCGCCTGCCGGTGCTGGCGGCAATGGCGCTGCTGATGGCGCTGTTCGTGGGTGAGTTCGCGACGTGGCATTGGGTGGCGTAGTGCGCTCGCTGGTCGAGCTCCGGGGCGGATGAGTCGGAGATGCGGGGGGTTGAGTATGTAATTTGTGGACCCAAACCCTTCATTTTGTGAAGTGGTAGGGGTGCATTTGGACGACATACCCACCTCCTTTCCGATCTCCCGTCAGCGATGATGCGGCAGGCCGGCATCGACGCGGTGCTGCTGGATGGGTTGGGCACGCTGGTGGCGCTCGAGCCCCCGTGGCCGAGGCTGGTGGAGCGGCTGCGCGACGCACACGGCGTGGAGCTTTCCTCCGCCGACGCGGAGCACGCCTTCCGCGCGGAGATTGCCTACTACCGGACCCACCACCACGAGGGACGCGACCCGGGCGCGCTCGAGGATCTTCGCCGCCGCTGCGCGGAGGTGCTGCGCACGCAGCTGCCCCCACACGCGGTGGCGGCGCTCTCGCTCGAGCAGCTGACCGCGGCGATGCTGGACTCCCTGCGCTTCAGCGCCTACCCCGATGCGCTCGCCGCACTCGCGCGACTGCGCGCCCGCGGCCTGACGCTGGTGGTCGTGAGCAACTGGGACATCTCGCTGTCGGCGGTACTGCGTAACGTGGGCCTCGAGGGGATGGTTGACGGGGTGGTGACCTCAGCTGAGGTGCGACACCCGAAGCCGGCCCCAGAGATCTTCACGGCCGCGCTCGCACTCGCTGGGTGTGCACCCGAGCGTGCGGTACAGGTCGGAGACTCGCTCGACCAGGACATCCACGGGGCGCTCGCCGCCGGTATCCGTGCGGTGCTGCTGCGCCGCGACGACGCCAAGCTTGGGGGACCGCCCCCCGGCGTGCCCAGCATCTCCTCGCTGGCGCAACTGCCACCGCTACTCGGATGACACCGCGCGTTGTCGAACACAACATGTTGGCGGACGTCGCACATCGACGGACACAGCATGTTGGCAACAAAGGCGAAGGGTCGATGCCGAGAGCACAGCAGCGTGGATGACGCACGTTGACCGTAAGCTGGCTGGACTCCGACGACGATGAGTGCACACATGGAGCTCCAGCCCGACATCCCATCCCACCCGCCGCTCGAGTCCGACCTCGTCCTGTTCCCGCTCGAGCCCTATCTTGCGCCCACGCCGAGCGAGCCTCCCGGCCCTCCCGGCCCGCGACTGCCGGCTGACACCTGGCCGTGGTGGACGGCGCCGGCGGCACTCTTTGGGGGGCTGCTGCTAGCGGCGGTGGGTGGGCTGGTGGTGGACATCCCGGCGGCGCTGTTCGGGGTCAGCATCACCTCCTCCTCGATCCCCGGATGGCTGGAGATCCTCGACACCGTGGTGCAGGACGCGGCCTTCGTGCTGGTGGCGGTGCTGCTCGCCAAAGTCGGCGGGCGCGCGGTGCGCGCCTGGCAGTTCGGGCTGCAGCGGCCCTGCATCGGCTGGCTGAGCCCACGTCTCGGCTGGCTGTGGGCGCTCGGCATGATCCTCGTGACGCTGTTCACCTTCCTGGTGTTCAGCGCGATCTGGGCGGAGATCCTGAACGTCAACACGAAAGAGAAACTGCTCGAACAGCTGGGTGCCAACGAAGGGACCACGCTGCTGCTGCTGAGCGCGTGGCTGACATGTGTCGTGGCGCCGATCTGCGAGGAGTTCCTGTTCCGCGGGTTCATCTTCCGCGCGCTGTACAACTGGCGGGGCCTGTGGCCGGCGGCGCTGATCACGGGCCTCGTGTTCGGCGGCGTGCACACCGGCTCGGCGCCGGTCGTCGATCTGATCCCGCTGGCGTCGCTCGGGTTTGGGCTGTGCCTGCTGTACCGCTACACCGGCTCGCTGTACCCGTGCATCGCGACGCACTGCCTCAACAACTGCCTCGCCTTCGGTGCCCTGGAGGGCTGGGGCTGGCAGATCCCGGTGCTGACGGTTGCGGCGCTGGGGACGATCGCGCTACTCGGCTTGACGCTGCGGTGGGTCGGAGTGATCACCCCGCCGCCGGGGGTCGTTGCGAGCTGACCCCGCCGTCGGGAGTCGTAGCGAGCTGATCCCCACTGCCGGGGGTCGTAGCGAGCCGATCCCGCCGCCGGGGGTCGTTGCGAGCCGGTTCCCCGCAACTAAGCGGTTGCTCGAGCGGATACCTCAAGGCCCCGGCTGTGCGGCCCGATACGTCGCCTTGGCGTCGTAGGATCGAAGACGATGGTCGCCGCCCCACCACCATCGACGCCACCGTCGAGCCCGGTTGCGGGGCAGATGACGCTCGCGACCCAGCGCCTCCATGGCCGTCCGGCGTTCCTGCTCACCGGCGAACGCCTCGTGGTGAGCGGCGTGGTGCGCCCGTTCGAGGCCGACCAGAGAGTGACCGTGCGCTTCGACCGAGATGGACGCAACGTCGCGACCAACACTGTGAGCGTGCTTCCCGGGCCCGGCGGTGCGGGTCGCTTCCGCCTCGGCTACTCGAGTTCGCGCCCCGGCCTGGTACAGGTGAGCGCGGCACACGCCGTCACGCAGCAGATGAGGGCGTTCAAGGCGAAGCCGGTTGAGATGCGCGTGATCGCCCCCGACATGCGCGAAGGCGCGCGCGGCCCGGGGGTGTGGCTGCTGCAGTCGGCGCTGAGCGCGCTGCACTACGCGGTGCCGCTGAACGGCGTCTTCGACGAAGGGACCGGCCAGGCGGTGACGGCATACCGCAAGCTGACGGGACTTGAACGTGTGCCTGCCACGGACGCCCATGTCTTCCATCTGCTGCAGCGGGAGACGGGTGCCTTCCACGTGCGCTACCCGCGAGAAGGCAGACACGTGGAGGCAGATCTCGCCGCGCAGGTGCTCGCCGAGATCGAACCGGGCGGACGGGTGCGGCGCATCTACACGATGAGCTCGGGCAAGCCCTCAACCCCGACGGTGCTGGGCCGCTTCCGGGTCTACCTCAAGACGCCCGGGGTCAACTCGGAGGGGATGGTGGACTCCAACTACTTCATCCGCGGCTACGCGATCCACGGGTACCCCGAAGTTCCCACCTACGCCGCCAGTCACGGCTGCCTGCGAGTGCCGATCCCAGACGCGCCGGCGATCTATACGTGGGTTCAGCTCGGGACCCCGGTGGACGTGTACTACTGACGGACCCGGTGAAACCCGGACCGGCGAGCCTCAGGTCAAGAGCGGCTTCGAATAGATCGACACGCCGGATCCGTCCCCGGCAGCACCGTCTATTTCGAGAGCCGTTCTAAACCCGCAGGCGCAGGACGCGCGCCAGAAACCCGATGCCCACGCCGTAGATCAGCAGCGCCATCAAGGTGCCAACCCCGCGAATCACCCACTGGCTGGAGGAGCCCGCCGTGATCCCGGAGAAGGGCGAGGTGAGCTTGTCGGCGACTTCATCGATCACCTTGTGCGCTTCGTCCTCCTTCGCGGGGCGCGCGGCCGGCTTGGACGTGGGGCCGCCATTGGTCCCGTTCAGCGCTTCCTGCTGATGGGTGGAGGCACTGCTGGTCTGATCGATGACGAACAGCCCGAAGGAGGCGATCACGATCAGGCAGGCGATCCGCGAGGCGATCCGCAGCAGCGCTACGAGCGCGACGAGCACGACCTACCTCACCCGCCGGTAACGCCCGGGTGGTGGCGTTCGCGAGAGACCACACAGGCGTGCACGCCAGCGCTGTACCACTCGCTGGCGGGTGAGCAGACGCACAAGCTGGGTGAGCAGATGCACGAGCGGGCCGGGCGGAAGAGCATCGAGCTAGATTAGATCCCCTGGTGGACACGGTCGCCGAACCCATGAGCAATCTGCAAGCCGCACGCGCCCGCCTGCAAGCGGATCTGCGCGCTCACGCACTGGTGATCGGCGAGGTGACGCTCACCAGCGGCCGCAAGGCGCAGTACTACGTCGACGCCAAGCGCGCGATCCTGCGGCCCGACACGTTCGCCGCGATCGGCGCGCTGGTGGCCGATCGAGCCCGCGTGTGGGGGGCAGGCGCGGTCGGCGGCGTTCCCGTGAGCGCGATCCCGGTGGCGTGCGCGGCGCTGGCTGCGGGCATCCCAAAGGCGTTCATCGTGCGCAAGGAGCGCAAGGAGCACGGCTTGCAGCGCTGGATCGAGGGCCCGGAGCTCGCCGCGGGTGAGCGCTGCGTGATCGTCGAGGACGTGGTCACCACCGGTGGCTCCACGATCGAGGCGTTGGAGCGCGTGCGCAGCGAGGGCCTGACGGTGGTGGGCGTGGTGAGCGTGCTCGACCGCCTCGCCGGCGGAGCGCAGGCGATCCAGGCGGCGCTCGGCGAGGGCCAGGGTGAGTACGCGGCGCTCACCACGATCGACGAGATCTTCCCCCAGCGGCCCGACCGGTGATGGTGTGGCCGCAGCCGCCGAGGACTCCCCGGAGCTTCCCCACCGTCCGGCCGCCGGCGGCCGCTCCACTCCGCCCGACCCACCGGCCCCTTCCGGGGCGCTGGTCGTCAGGGATGCGCGCGATAGCGACGTGCCCGAGCTGCTCGAGATGTTCATCGAGCTGGCCGAGTACGAGGACCTTCTACACGAGCTGCACGCGACCGAGAAACAGCTGAGCGAAGCTCTGTTTGGTCCCCGCCCCGCGGCGGAGGCGCTGATCGCCGAGCTCGAGGACCCGCACGCGGTGATCGGCTACGCGCTCTACTTCCCCACCTTCTCGAGCTTCCTCGCCACCAGCGGGGTGTGGCTGGAGGATCTCTTCGTGCGCCCCGCTCACCGCCGCGAGGGCGTCGGCCGAGCGCTGCTGGCCGCGGTTGCGGCACGCCTGCGTGAGCGCGGCGGAGAGCGCCTGGAATGGGCGGCGCTCGACTGGAACGAACCGGCGCTGCGCTTCTATAGCGGCCTGCGGGCGCAAACGATGCCCGAGTGGATCACCCACCGTCTCACCGGCGAGGACCTCGACCGCCTCGCCGCGTCGCATCCGCCGCGGTAGCCTGCGAGCAGGCCTCGCCGCACGGCATCAAGCCCGGTAGCCTTCCGAAAGCCCGGCGCGGTTCGGGGCCTACGCCCTCGTAGTCCAATGGATAAGACAACCGCCTCCTAAGCGGTGGATCCAGGTTCGACTCCTGGCGGGGGCACTGAGAAAGCACCCTGCAAATCGCGGGGTTTTTTTGCGTTGAGCGGCCCTCCGCTCGAAGTATGCCTCGACCTCGACTTCATCCCAAATGGTGCCTTTACTGCTAGAGTAAAGGCATGGCGCGAATCTCGACCAAGAACCAGATCACGATCCCCGTCGCGGCGCTCGACGAGGTCGGGCTGCACGCTGGCGAGCGAGTCACGGTCGAGCCGGCCGGCGACGGGGAGCTGCGGATCCGCCGCACTACCACGACCTTCGAGGATGCGTTCGGGATGCTGACGGGCACCTACCCTGCCGGCTATCTCGAGCAGCTCGACGCCGAAGATGAACTGCGGTGAAGCTGCTCCTCGACGCGGACGTCCTGATCGGAGCGCTTGACGGCAGTGACCCGCATCATCATCGTGCTCGCGCGCTGTTCACCAAGTGGCGCGACGACCAAGACGCTTGCGCTGTCAGCGTCGTGAACCTGACCGAGGTGCTGATCGCTCCCTCGGCCGACGTGTCGAAGCTCGCCGCCGCCCGGGAGGCGATCGCCGCTCTCGGCGTCACCGTGCATCAGCCGAGCGAGGCGATTGGGGTTGAGGCGGCGCGCCTGCGAGGACGGCACCCGATCAGCCTCCCCGACGCCTACTGCCTCGCGACCGCGAAGCACACGAGCGCGGCGGTCTCGTCATTCGATCAGAAGGTCCTCAAGGCCGCCACGCGGGAGGGGATCAAGGCCGCCTAACGCCAGCAGGCGCGAGCGAGACAGCCCCGCGAGCCGCCGTCCGCGCTTTCCGGGTCTCCGGGCGGATTCGGCACGAATAACTCGCGGGGCGAAGAGCAGGGGGTTCGCCTCGTGCCCACGTGCACGGCCTTGCGCCATCTGCGTAGGACCAGGTGCACCTCGATGGTGTGAGATAGTGCGGTGGTGAGCGCCGCCGAGCCATCCGCTGTCCGCCTAATTGCCGTCGAGGATCTCGGCAGCTCTCAGGTCGCCGTGGTAGAGCAGACACCGCACGGCGCCCTCGCCGTCGGTATCAGCACGGGTAAGCCGTTCGCCGTGTCCAACCGGTGCCGCCATCTGTTGGCCTCGCTGGGCAAGGGACACGTGACCGAGGATGGATGCCTGCAGTGCCCATGGCACGCGGCGCTGTACGACGTCGGCTCCGGAAAAATGGTGCGGGGGCCCCAGGGCGCGTTCAAGCCGCTAGCCGGTGCTGTGAAGGCTACGGCCGGTGCCCGCGCACTGAAGACCTTCCCGGTCGAGGTGCGCGACGGGGCAATCTGGCTCGTCGGCTAATCCCCGGCCAACCCCGGGTAGCGGCGCCCGCCGAGGCGGTGCCCGTCTAGCTCAAGTGCTCGCCGAAGAACGCCAGGATCCGCCGCCAAGCGTCCTCGGCCGCCTCTGCGTTGTAGCCGAAGCCGGCCACATGCAGCAGTGGCGTCAGCGGCCCGACCTTCAGATGGTTGAGAAAGCTGTGGCCGGCCTGCGGGTACTCCTTGATGTCGTGCGCGACACCGAGCGACTCGAGCGCCTGCTCCAGCCGTCGCGCGCGACCGCGCAGGGTGCGGTCCTTGGCGCCGTAGCTGCCGACTACCGGGCACGCTCCGGCGAGCCGCTGCGCGTCCTTGGGCACCTCGCCGTAGTTGACCGACGCGGCCTGAAAGCCGCGTGGCGCGCACAACAGCGCAAAGCCGCCGCCCATGCAGAAACCGATGATGCCGATGCGCCCGCTGCAGTCCTCGCGCTCGGCCAGCAGCTTGCGCGCCGCCTCGATCTCTTCGTACGCGGGCCCGCTGCCCGAGCGCGAGGCGCTTATCGTCGCCACCACGCAGCGGATCCCGCGGCCCGAGTACAGGTCGGGCGCGAATGCGACATAGCCGGCGCCCGCCAGCCGGTCGGCCTGCGCGCGGATGTCGTCGGAGAGCCCGAGCGCGTCCTGGATCACGACCACGCCAGGGTGCGGCCCGGCATCGCTCGGCGTGGCTAGATAGCCGCCCAGCTCACCGGATGACGTCGTGTAGCGCAGCTCGGGCATCGCAGGCATTGTGACGACAGCCGCCCGCCGGCGCGTTGTCGGATCGCGCCGAGGTGGAGGTCCGCGCGTCTCAGGGGTAGGTCGTGTCGCAGCGGACGTGACTGTGTCGGGGGCGTCAGTGATGCAGGCGCTGGGCGATTTGGGCGGCGAGCGGCGAGCCGAGCCCGGACGCGAGGTCAAACCCAGGAGTTGCTGTGCAACACGACACTCCGCCGAACACGGCGTTGCCCCCGGTGGTGATGTCCAGGAACGATCCGGGTGCGTCCTGGGCGATCGAGTACAGCAGCGGCGGGACGAACCCGGGGTTGGGTAGGCCGGACTGTTTGGCCTGCTGGTCCCATAGGGCGATCATCCCCGCGACGAGGGGTGTGGCTGCGCTCGTGCCGCCGACGAACGAGATCGTCTGGCCGGGCGAGGGACCGCAGCCCTGCACTTCGGGCGAGCAGACGATGGCGTAGCCGGGGCTCGGGTCCGCGAACGCGGCGACGTCGGGAACCATTCGGTAGGTGCTTTGCGATGGGATCGCCGGCTGCCACCACGGACGCTTTTCGAAGGTGCTGACGCCGCCTCCGCCCGCGGCGGTCTGCTGGTAGGGCTGCGGGTACGCCGTGTCGTTCCACACGCCTGCGGATTCGATCGTGTTCGCGGGCGTGAGTGTGAGGTTGGTCCCGCCGACAGCGAGCACCCACGGCGACGTTGCCGGCCAGGACGCCGACTGCTGCTTGTCAAAGCTGTTGAGCTGGGAGGACGGCACCCCGTGCGCGCACGACGACGAGCCGCTGTCGCCTGCCGCGACGACGATCGTGATCCCCAGCGCGGCCGTCGCGGCCGCCTGACGCTCGAACAGAGTGCGCGCGGCGGTGTATGGCGCGACGCTCGCCTCGCACACGCCGTAGGAGATCGAGATCACGTTCGGGAGCGGGGTGCCGTTCTTCGTCGCCTGTAGCGGCTGTGCCAGCAGTTCGAGGGCGCCCTGCGGATCGGCCTTCCCGAGCGCCTTCACCCACAGGTCCAGCCGCGAAAGCTTTGGCGCCACCATCGCAACCGTCATTGCGTCCAGCGAGCTCTCGAGGATCGGGGCGATGTTCGAGCCGCCGTGGATCTGCAACGAGGTCCCAGGGAAACCGAAGCAGTTGCGGTACGCATTGACGTCGCTGACTTGCGTCGGAGCTTCGCCGAGGATGGCGATGCGCGAGCCCTGGCCCTGCAAGCCGCCGGCTTGTAGCTGGGCGATTCCGTAAGCGCTGAGGATCTCGTTCGGAAACAGGCCGGCGCTCGAGAACACGGCCGCGGGGTACGTCGTGGTGGCGCAGCCCGGTTCGATCGTTCCGGTGCGGGTGGGCGTCCCGCCTGCAACCGACGTGGTCAGGCCCTGAGCGCCGGACACCGACGAGCTGGCGGATGCACGCTGGGTGACATAGAGCCCCAGGCCCGAGACGGTGTCGACGTTGCCCTTCAGACCCGAACCCAGCTTCGGCGTATTGACCGGAAGCGCCACGGCTTGATTCGGCTGGCCGGTCGCATACAGGTCCCACTTAGTGCCGAACAGCTTCTGCGCGTTCTTGATGCTGATCGTTGCGGCGACCCGCAGGTGCGTCACATCGACGGTGGCCGTCACACCGTAGGGCTTGAAAGTGCCAACGACCGCGTTGCGTCGCGTCGACGAGGCGCCATATTTCTTCTGTAGCGTCGACAGCGAGAGATACTGGCCGTAAGTCGACGAGGAGGGATTGCTTGCTTGCTTCACGGCATTCGCGATGCCCTGCTGGTTGGCGATCATCCCCAGCTCGAGCGATAGCTTCAGCCCCGTCGAGGCCGGCCCCAAGCTCTTCAGGCCCTTGTGGGAGATATCCCCGAAATCGACCTTCGTCGACGATGCGACAGCCGAGCCGGCGGTGACGTTCATCCCAAGGAGCACAACGAGCACCGAAGTGAAGCGAGCGACTGAGCGCAAGATGCTCCGATCTCGAGGAAACGGCATTGTGGTCTGCGCTCAGCTAGGCGATTGCACCTGGGACCTCGTCTTTGAGCATCTGCGAGATCTGCTCGCGCAACTGCGGCGTGTTCTCGTGCCCGTGTACCGTCACAGCATGGGTGACGGCCGCGTCGAGGACATGCTCGTCGCTTCCCGCCATCGCCAGATCACAGTTGTTGTCGCTCGGCATCTCACGGCAGTCGATGTACTTACGAGACACAGCTCCTCCAGTCATCGTTGGTGGGCCGCTATCCTACCTACCAATAGGTAAGAAGTCAAATACGCCTGCGAGGATGCTTCAAGTGGCTGTGAGAGCGCACGACACGAGGTTTGGCCACGAAGCGCCCGACGCCGACCGGCGACCCGCGACCACGCGCTCGCGCATCCTCGATGTCGCCGAACGACTCGTCCAGATACGTGGTTTCAACGGCTTCAGCTATGCGGACGTTGCCGCCGAGCTTTCCATCACCAAGGCCAGCCTCCACTACCATTTCCCCAGCAAGGCCGAGCTGGGCGAGGCCCTCATGGCCCGCTACGCGGAGCGTTTCGCGCAGGCGCTCGCAGCCATTGACGCACACCTCACGCTCGCCCCCGCCAAGCTCGACGCGTACGCGAACCTATACGCCGAAGTGCTGCGCCGAGAACGGATGTGCCTTTGCGGCATGCTCGCCGCCGAGTACCAGACTCTCCCCAGCCCAATCCGCAACGCTGTGGTCGCGTTCCTCAACGACAACGAGGCGTGGCTCGCACGAGTCCTCGAACACGGTCGCAGGGATGGAAGCCTGCGCTTCAGCAACACAGCCGCTGACACCGCCCGAAGCATCGTCAGCGGCCTCGAGGGCGCCATGCTCGTGGCACGACCCTACGGTGCGGTCGACCGGTTCGAAACCACAGCGGCCCAGCTCCTTGCAGGCCTCGCCGGCACCAAGATCACCAAGAGCTGAACGACCTCTCCTTGCCCTGCGCCGCCTCGCGCTCGGCCAGCACCTTGCTATTGCTAGGAATTCCGTGAACGGCCCAACCAACCAGACATGAGCGACGTGCGCGCGGCTGAGAACGCCACGCCAGAGCCGTCGCGCGCCCGGCGGCGGCTGATCCTCGCGATCTGCTGCATGAGCCTGTTGATCGTCGGGCTGGACAACACGATCGTGAATGTCGCGCTGCCCTCGATCGGGCGCGAACTGCACACGGGGGTATCCGGTCTGCAGTGGACCGTGGACGCCTACACGCTGGTGCTCGCCAGCCTGCTGATGCTGTCCGGCTCGATGGCCGACCGCCTCGGTCGACGGCTGGTCTTTGAGACCGGGCTGGTGCTGTTCACGCTCGGGTCGCTGCTGTGCAGCGCGGCGCCGACCTTGGGGTGGCTGATCGCGTTTCGCATGCTGCAGGCGGTTGGGGGCTCAATGCTCAACCCGGTGGCGATGTCGATCATCCGCAACGTCTTCACCGACCCGCGCGAGCGGGCGCAGGCGATCGGGATGTGGGGGGCCGCCGTCGGCTTGAGCCTGGCGCTGGGGCCGGTGGTCGGCGGCGCACTCGTGGAGTCGGCGGGGTGGCGGTCGGTCTTCTGGATCAACATCCCCATCGGCCTCGCCGCGCTGGCGCTGACGATGCGCTTCGTACCCGAGTCGCGGGCGCCGCGCCCACGGCGCCTCGATCCCGTCGGCCAAGTGCTGATGATCGCGCTGCTGGCATCGCTCACCTACGCGATTATCGAGGCGCCCTCGGCCGGCTGGCTCTCCGCGCAGAGCGTCGCCCTGTTCGCCTTCGCCACAGCGGCCCTGGTCGGCCTGATTGCGTACGAGTCGCGGCGTGTCGAACCGCTGATTGAACTGCGCTTCTTCCGCAGCGTCCCCTTCTCCAGCGCGAGCGCGATCGCGGTCTGCTCGTTCGCGGCGCTCGGCAGCTTCCTGTTCCTCAATACCCTCTACCTGCAGGAGGTTCGCCACCTCTCGCCCTTCACGGCCGGCCTCTACACGCTGCCGATCGCGGCGATGACGCTGATCTTCGCGCCCCTCTCCGGGCGCCTGGTCGGCTGGCGTGGGCCGCGTGTGGGACTGCTCGTCGGCGGGGTTGGGATCGCGCTCGGCGGGGGGCTGCTGACGGGGCTCACCGCGCACACGCCGCTCGACTCGCTGCTGCCCGCCTACGTCATCTTCGGGATCGGCTTCGGCATGGTCAACCCACCGATCACCACCACCGCGGTGCTCGGCATGCCCCCCGCACAGGCCGGCGTCGCGGCCGCCGTCGCCTCCACCTCGCGCCAGGTCGGGCAGACCCTGGGAGTGGCGATTGCCGGCGCGATCGCGGCTACCGCGCTGGGGGCGGTGGGACCCAGCTTCGTCGCTTCCAGCCACGCTGCGTGGTGGATCGTCACGGGCTGCGGGCTCGCCGTGCTCGCGCTCGGGCTGCTCTCCACGACGGGCTGGGCGAACGCCACCGCGCGGCGGATCGCCGAGGAGTCGGCTCAACTGGCACGCGCCGATGCTCCCGACGCCGAATTGGTTGGGGCTTGAGCAGCTCGGCGAGACGCCGGAACCCCCGGACAAGCCGAAAGACCCAACTATCGGTAAAATCTACGAGTTCTCCTTGACAACCGACTGCCGCCGCGCGAGGATGAGCGCCCGCTGACCGCTACCTGAAGGGGGGCAAGGCGGATGACAAGGAGGTTGTACGGCGTAGGGCGCTTCTGCGTCCGCCACCGCTTCGTCGTCTGCGGCGTGTGGCTGGTAGCGGCGGTGGCGCTGATTGCGACCTCGCACACGCTGGGCGAAACCACGAGCGAAGACCTGTCGCTGCCGGGCACCGACAGCCAGCGTGCGGCCGACACGCTCGCCAAGTCGTTCCCGGACCAGGCCAACGGCTCCAGCCCGATCGTGCTGCACGCAGCGCACGGCAAACTCACCGAATCACGCTATGCGAGCGCGGTTGACCAGGCGACCGCCGACGTGGCGAAGGCGCCGCACGTGGCGTCGGTCGTCAACCCGCTGACGCCCCAGGGCGCCTCGGCGCTGAGCAAAGACCAATCCACCGGCTACCTGTCGGTCACACTCAGCGAGAGCCCGGGCGAACTGTCGGCGAGCGAAGCACAAACGATCATCGACGCCGCCAACCCCGCCAAGGCCGCGGGCCTGGAGGTGCAGACCGGCGGCCAGCTGGGGCAGAAGGTCTCCAAGCCCTCGACCGAGATCAGTGAGCTGATCGGGATCATCGCGGCGATGGTGATCCTGACGTTCGCGTTCGGGACGGTCGCCGCGATGGTCCTGCCGATCCTGAATGCAATCATCGCCCTGCTCACCTCGCTTGCGATCATCCGCATCCTCGGCCACGTGACGACCGTGCCGAGCGTGGCACCGACCTTGGCGACGATGATCGGGCTGGGCGTGGGCATCGACTACGCGCTGTTTATCGTCACCCGCCACTTCCGCGGGCTAAGGGAGGATGGCCTCGACTACGACGAGTCGATCGCGCGCGCCGCCGCCACCTCGGGCGGCGCCGTGTTCTTCGCCGGCGGGACCGTCACGATCGCGCTCGTGTCACTCGCGGTGGCCGGCATCCCGTTGGTGACGACGATGGGTGAGATGGCAGGTATCGCGGTCGTCGTGGCGGTGCTCGCAGCGCTCACGCTGCTACCAGCCGCGCTGGCGATCGTCGGCCCGGGAATCAACGCGCTGCGTGTGCGCCCATCCCACCGCGACCTGCGCCCCGAGGCCGCCATCGAACAGGGCGCGTGGGCGAAATGGGCCAGCATGATCGCCCGTCACCCGATGATCGCTGGCCTCGCCGCGCTGGCAATCTTGATCCCGCTGATGATCCCGCTGCTGTCGCTGGAGCTCGGTCAGCAAGACACCGCGGCGCTCTCCACCTCCACTACGGCGCGCAAAGCGTACGACCTGCTGTCCGAGAGCTTCGGGCCGGGCGTCAACGGGCCGCTGATCGTCGCGGTGTCGCTGGGCACGCCCGCCACCGCCCCAACTTCGAGCGGCACGCAGCACTCAGGCTCAGGCTCTGGCAGCGGCTCGAGCAGCTCTAAGGCCGGCGGCACGAGTGGCGGCTCCTCCAGCTCGACTTCGGCGAGCACATCGCAGGGAGACCCGCGTGCTCAGGACCCCCGCCTGCAGACCCTCCAGCATGACGTCGCCACCACGTCCGGGGTCGCGGCGGTCACCCCGATTCAGGTGAGCTCGACAGGCACGACCGCCTACTTCGACGCGATCGCGACGACCGGGCCTGCTGAAAAAGCAACCGAAGACCTGGTGCAACGGCTGCGCTCCAGCACGATCCCCAAAGCCGAACAGGGCACCAACATGCACGCGGACGTCGGCGGCAGCACCGCCGGATTCGTCGATCTCGCGACGCGCATCTCCGAAAAGCTGCCGCTGCAGATCCTGGTCGTGATCGCCCTCAGCTTCGTGCTGCTGATCCTCGCGTTCCGCACCGTCGTGATCCCCGCGCAGGCGGCGGTCATGAACCTGCTGTCGATCGCCGCCGCCTACGGCGTGCTCACCGCGATCTTCCAGTACGGGTGGCTGAGCGGCGTGATTGGTCTCGAAGGGCCGGTGCCGGTCGTCTCCTACGTACCGTTGTTCATGTTCGCCGTGCTGTTCGGGCTGTCGATGGACTACGAGGTGTTTCTCGTCAGCCAGATCGAGGAGCACGTCAACTCCGGCCAGGACAACCGCGAATCGGTTGTCTCCGGCCTCGTCACGAGCGCGCGCGTGATCACCTCCGCGGCATTCATCATGGTGTTCGTGTTCGGCAGCTTCGTGCTCAACGGCGATCCCACCGTCAAGCAGTTCGGTGTCGGCCTGGCCGTCGCTGTGATCCTCGACTCGACGGTCGTGCGCTGCCTGCTGGTGCCGGCACTGATGCTGCTGATGGGGCGCATCAACTGGTGGATGCCCGCGTGGCTGGGGCGGATTGTTCCGCACACGAGCATTGAGGGCGCTGAGTTCTTTCGGACCCGCGACACCGCCGTGGACGCCGAGCTCGCTACGGAGACTCCAGCAGCAGCGTCACCGGCCCATCGTTGAGCAGCTCGATCTGCATGTGTGCGCCGAACACGCCCCGCTCGGCGCCGGCGGCGACACAGAAGCGCTCGTACAGCGGCTCGGCGTGCGCGGGCGCGGCGGCGGCGGCGAAGCTCGGGCGGTTGCCTTTGCGCACGTCGCCGTACAGCGTGAACTGGCTGACACAGAGGATCTCGCGCTCCCCGAGCGACTCGTTCATGCGGCCATCCGCGTCGGCGAAGACGCGCAGTGCACGTACCTTCGCCGCCAGCCGCTCGGCGGTGGCAGGCTGGTCGTCGTGGGCGACCCCCAGCAGCACCAACAGCCCAGGGCCGATCCGCGCCACCTCGCGGCCCTCCACGCTCACCGCGGCGCGGGTGACTCTCTGGACGAGTGCTCGCATCGAGCGTCAGGGTAACGGCGTCCCTTGCGCGCGAATTGGTTCTGGCCTCGCTTTTTGCATGCAGTGACAGCTGCCGACTCGGCACGCAGCCGAGCATCCGCCGGCTCGACACCCACCCGAACGCCCACCCGCGATTGCGGCGCGTGGCTCCCCCGCGCACGACCCTCACTCAGCTGGTGGACACCGCCAGCGAGTCCTCGCCGATGTGCCTTACCAGCCACGGGGTTAGCTCCTCCGCCGGGGCGGGACGTGAGATCAGGTAGCCCTGGCCGGCGTCGCAGCCCATCTCGGCAAGGCGCTCGCACACGTCTGGGGTCTCGATCCCCTCGGCTACGACGTGCAGGCCGAGGTGGCGAGCGAGGTCGATCGTGGTGCGCACGATCGCCTCGTCACGGGCGCTCTCGCACATTGGCGTGACGAACGAGCGGTCGATCTTCAGCTCACCTACCGGCAGCTTTGCCAGGTAGGCGATCGAGGCGTTGCCGCTGCCGAAGTCATCGATCGACACCCCGACCCCCAGGGCGCGGAGCGCCTCCAGCACCCCTACCGCCGTGGCGGGGTCGGCCATCGCCGCGCTCTCGGTCACCTCCAGCGTGAGCGCCGCCGCCGGCACCGCGTGGCGCTCGAGCGCCGAGGCGATCTGGGAGGGCAGCTCGGGGTCGTGGAGGTTGCGCGCGGAGAGGTTCACCGACATCCCCAACTGCAGCCCCGCCTGCCGCCAGTGCGTGGACTGGCGCAGGGCGAGGTCGATCACGTGCAGCGTCAGCGGGCCCACCAGCGCCGTCTGCTCGATCAGCGAGATGAACCGCAGCGGCGGGATCATGCCCTGTTGCGGGTGGCGCCAACGCAGCAGCGCCTCCACACCCGTCACGCGTCCCGTGCGCAGCGCGATTTGGGGCTGGTAGAAGAGCGTGAACTCGCCCCGCTCCAGAGCCGGCCGCACCTCGCCCAGCAGCGCCAGCCGCTCCGCGCCGGAGTGGTCGCGCGCGGGCGAGTACACCTCGACGCGCCCGCGGCGCACGCGCGCGCGATCGAGTGCCACGTCGGCCCGCTGCAAGAGCTCGTCGGCCGCTTTGGCGTGATCGGGCGCCAGCGCGATGCCGATGCTCGCCTCGACGTTCAGCGCCACCCCGTCGACCGTCACCGGGGCCTGCAGCGCCGCCTGCGCCGCCGCCGCGATCGTGCGTGCCTCATCCACCCCCTCGACCTGGGGGATGAGGATCGCGTACTCGTCGCTGCCCAGCCGCGCCAGCAGCGCGTCGGGGTGAAGCTCCGCCCGCAGGCGCGCTGCCACCTCGCGCAGCACGACGTCGCCGGCGCCGTGGCCGAGCGTGTCGTTGATCTGCTTGAACGCGTCGAGGTCGAGCAGTATCGCCGCGAGCTTCCCCCCGCTCGCGCCGGCGGCGACCGAAGCCGGGTGATACGCGCCTGCGGCGCTGGCCGATTTGGGAATGCGAGCTGAGCGAGCGTCTCCCCAATCGGTCCCCGTTTCGGCCAGCGCGCCGAGCGCGTGCGCGACGCGCTCGCGAAACAGCGTGCGGTTGGGCAGCCCGGTGAGCGGGTCGTAACGGGCGAGGCGATCGTTCTCCTGTGCCTGACGGCGCAGCCGCCCGGAGGCGCTCGCCACGATCCGGTAGAGGATCGCCCACAGCAGCGCCAGCCCGAAGAACACAACCAGCGCGATCGTGCGCTCGTCGTGGCCGACGGTGGCGGCGATCGGCCCGTAGCTCAGGTAGATCTCAAACGCACCCGCGGGCCGACCGGTGTGAGAGAAGCGCAGCGGAACATACACCTCCACCAGCCGCCCCAGCCCGACCTCGCTGGCGGTCTCGGTGTGCGGGGCGGGGGTTACCAGCTCGGCTGGATTGGGGTGCCCGGCGAGGGCGTCCTGCAGGTCATCGTCGTCGGCGCCGAGGCGGCGCCCGATCAAGGGGTGGTCATCGGAGTAGACGATCCGACCCGCGGCACTCCAGATCTTGATCCGCGCGAGGTCGCTCACCGAGCGCGTGCGCAGCTGCTCGTCCAGTGTGTGGATGCTCCGTGCGCTGAGCCCCTCGTGCAGGTCGCGGGGGGTCAGCCAGGGCTGGACACCCAGCCGGGCGACCAACTGCGCGGACTGGTCGGCGTCGGCGAGGGTGCGCTGCACGATCTGGGTCTGCAGCACTCGTGCGAGGACGAATCCCAGCGCGACGATCGGAATCAAGCTCAGCAACGCGACCTGGGTGGTCAGGCTGAGACGCGCGCGCCATGCTCGCATGTGCGAGTTCTCGGCATTCCACCATCAACCTGAAGCGGCGGCGCCCCTCGCCCACGAATTGGTCCAGCCGCCAGCACCGCGGCGGCGGCGCCCGCGGCCCACCTACCGCGGCACGAGGGAGAGCCCGACCAGCACTCGGTGGGGCGTGCCACCCCGGCGTTTACTCCCCCTCGTGCCCACCCTCCAAATCCTCCCCCTCATCATCCCCCTCGTACAGCGACTCGCTCGCGAGCTGCTTGCCCTTGTGGCTCCACAGCTTGATCTCCAACAGGTAGTGGCGATAATCGTCCGGGGCGATCAGCGTGAAGCGGTTCTCGGCCAGCTCGCACTGATCCACCGCGAGGTCGGCCAGCTCCGCCGTGACGATGGCGCCCCCCGCCACCAGCGGCCGGCCCCACACGAGCGTCATCGCCGCCACATCGCCGCCCGGACCGCGCCAGCGGCCGATCACCTCGTCGCACAGATCGAGGCTCCATTGCGGGTTGGCGGCGGCGGTCTGGTCGGTGAAGTCCACCTGCGCCGTGAAACCGCTCGGCTCGCCGTCCTCCTCGCCCGCGGGCACGTAGCGCACGTACCCGTACAGCTCATACCCCCCCGAGGTGGTTGTCGTGGCGGGCACGTATGTGCGTCCATGCCAGCTGCGGTCGGGGTACCACACGATCTCCCCCGGCTCCCCCACGTCCTCGTGCTCGTCGGTCAACCCCAAGCACGCCTCCAGCAGCTCCCGCTGTAGCCGCTCCGCCCAGCGGCCGTACGGCAGCCCCTCCTGCGGAGGCTCCGCCGCGAAGCGGGGCACGAAACGCTCGACCGGCGGCATGTGGCGGGCAGCCTACAGCGCTCACGTCCCGCGCAGGTGCGCGGCCGCGTCCTCGGGCGAGACGATGTTGAGGTTGACCCCCGTCGAGAGCTCCAGGCCCGCGAGGTGGGTGAGGCGCGGCAGCACGTCGATGCGCCAGCAGAAGCGCTCCGCGCCCCGCGGCGCCGTGCGCACCCACAGGTTCAGCGGCGGGCTCGCCCCGAAGTGACGCGCGAGGCGGCGCAGCCCGTCGTGCAGCAGCGCGGTTCCGCTCGGGCCCTCCTGCTCGAAGCGCGCGCGCGGGCGGCGCGGCGCGAGCATCAGGTGGTAGGGCACCCGCGAGGCGTACGGCGCCATCAACACCGCCTCCTCGTCGATCGCCACCACCCGCTCGCCCCGGCGCACCTCCTCGGCGACGAGGTCCCCCAGCAGCTCGCCGCCCATCGTGCGCGTCGCGTACGCCCCTGCGCGCTCCCGCTCGCGCGCCACGTCGGCGGGGACGAATCCCAGCGCGTACAGCTGCGCGTGCGTGTGCGGCAGCGACGCCCCCGCCTCGCGTCGCTCGTTGACGATCAGCTGTACGCAGGCGCATTCGGCGTGCGCGCGCATCCGCTCGCGCCACACCTCCACGGCGGCCGCCACCTGCGCCACGGGCAGCTCCGCCAGCGAGTACACCGACTGCGGCGCGTTCACGATCACCTCGTGCGCCCCCTGCGCGGGGATCGCGCGTGAACAGGTCGGGACGGGGGTCCCGCTTCCGGGCGGCGTCGCCGGCGTGGGGCGCGGCGGCGGGTTGGGGGGGGGGGGGGGGGGGTGGGAGGACGTCGCGTTGTGGCACCTCCGGAGTGAGCGCGGGGAACAGGTTGGGCACCACGCGCACCGTCCACCCGGGGGAGTCGGGCGGGCCGCCGCCGGGGCGCACCGCGTACAGCTCCGGGGGCGTGCGGTCCTCGTGACCCTCCGCGAACGGATCGCTCTCGAAGTCGATCGGGTCGGGGGGCGCGCAGCGCGGCTCGCCGCCCGGCCGCCGCGAGCGCTCGCCAGCCACGATCGTCTTGTGCCCGGTAAGCGGGTCCACGCGGATCTCGGGCATTCCGCCGCTCACCCCACCATCGCGTAGCGCTCGACGTCGCGTTCCAGCGTGGCGACGCTCGGGTAGGCGCCCTGGCGGATGTAATTGCGTTCGCCGCGGCGGTTGTAGAAGATCGTGGCGGGCACCAGCGTGGAGTCCGAGACTTCCACGCCGATCTGCTCGTTGGGGTCGAAGTAGCTGGGGTAGCTCACCGGGAAGGAGTGGAGGAATTCGTGCGGCTTGGCACGGGAAGTGTCCCCGGAGTCCAGCCCGATGAACGCGACGTCACGCCCGAGGTTGGTCGCGGCGTGCTGGAACACGCCGAACTCGGCCCTGCAGGGGGTGCACCACGAAGCCCACTTGTTGACCACCACCGGCCACCCCTTCAGTGCCGCCAGCCGCGCCCGCAGCGCGCTCGCACCGCCGCCCAGCAACTGGTTGGCCTGCGCGTGCAGCGCCGCCAGCGGCGCCGGCGATCCCACTAGGCGCGCCTGCATCTGCACCGGCGTCAGCCGCGCCGCCGGCGGGGTCTCAGAAGGGGACGGGCTGTCTGCGAGCTGTACGAGCCCCACAACCAGCACCACCGCGAGCGCGAGCCCGCCGGCGAGTGCGATCGCGCGCTTGGTGGCCATCGCGCTGAGGATGCCAGATCGACCTCCGCTCGTGTCCCCCTCGACGTGTTGGGCGTCGTCGGCGGGCCACCGGTGTTGCGGCGGTCCGATGGCGCGTGGGACACGCCCCTTCAATCCCGCCGCGGAGTGCTGTATCTTGGATGTACTCAGAGCCAGGTTGCTCTGGGTACCCGGGGGTCTGCCGGCGGTGCCGGCGCTCCGAGCCACGCCGAGTGCTCATTCTGCGGCGGCTCCATCTCGAAGTCCATTGCCTCTATGGCCGAGTCCACACCAGTGGCCCTTGCGGTCGCGTCCATCCCAAGCTCCGCCGACATCGCGCGAGCGGAGGAGTTCGTGCGCGAGCGCTTCCTGCACGAGGGGGAGGACGCCGCGGTGGCACTCGCGCGCGGCAGCGCGCGCCGGCGGGCGCTCGATGCCGCGCTGGCGGAGCTAGAGGAGCCCGTCCGCTACCCCTCGACGGCGTGGCGGCGGGAGTTCTCGCTGCTGTTGGGGCTGGAAAGAGTGCTCTCCGACCAGGAGGCCCGGCTGCGCGACGGCACCGTGCTCTCCGCCCACCAGGTGGACGCGCTCTCTGGCACGCTCACCGCGCTGCTGGCGGAGGCCGAGCGATCCAACGGCAACGGCAACGGCCGCGCCGCGGCTGCCGCCTCGCCGGAGCTGCTGGCCTCGGCGGCGATCCTGGGCAATGGGAAGGCTTCCATCGATGGCGCGCCCACTCGCTCGGCGCGGCCGGCGGCAAGCGAGCATGGGCTGGGGGGAGAGGAGGAGGGGGAGGATGACGAGGACCGGATCGAGGCCGAGGAGGACGAGGCGGGAGTTGGGCTCGCTGACGAGGACGAGGACGACGAGGGAGCCGGGGTCGCGGAGGAGGACGACGACGAGGACAAGGACGAAGACGAAGAGGAGGAGCTGGGCGACCTCGAGGACGAGCTGGAGCCACTCCCCGAGAGCGACTCCGAGGAGGCCGAGGAGAGCGACGAGGAGCCGCTCGACTGGGTCGACGAGGACGAGGAGGAGGTGCTCCCCGACCAGCCCGAGGACCCCAACGCGGCGAAGCGCTTCTGGTTCGAGCATGCCACGGGCGCCGGCAAGACCGTGGCGGCGCTGGGCTTCGTGGAGGCCTCGCAGACCGGCGGCATCCTGATCCTCACGCACCGGCGCAACCTCGTCGACCAGTTCCTCGGCGAGCTGCGCGCGCGCGGCTACTCGCGGCGCATCTCCCGCCCGCTGTACATGGGCGAGGACTCCACGCAGGGCCCCGTGTCGGTCGAGACCTACCAGTGGTTCGTACGTAACGCCGGGCGCATCTCCAGCGCCTACACGATCGTGATCTGCGACGAGGCGCACACGGCGCTGGGCGAGAAGACCAGCGGCGCGATCCGCGCGTGGACGGGGCCGATCTTCATCGGCATGACGGCGACGGGGGCGCTGATCGCGCGCCACGTCACCGACCTTTTCCCCACGCAGACCTCCCGCTTTGACCTGGCGCAGGCGGCCCGTCGCGGGGTGATCGCGCCGCTGCGCTGCGTGCGCATCCCGCCAGGCGTGGGCGTGCGCACGATCGCCAAGGTGCCGCTACGCCGCGGGGAGGTCGACATCGAGTTCGACCAGGAGGAGCTCGCGCAGCTGCTCGACCAGCAGCCCTTCAACCTGGCGATGGCCAACCTCTACCGCACCCGCTTCAACGGGGTGCCGGGGGTCGTGTACGCGGCGGGCGTGCGCCACGCCTACAACCTCGCGGAGGCTTTCCGCGCCGAAGGGATCAAAGCGCAGGGGGTGTCGGGCGAGACCCCCAAGCGCGAGCTGGCGAGCATCCTCGCGCGCTACGAGCGGGGCGAGATCGACGTGCTGATCAACGCGCAGCTGCTGGCGGAGGGGTGGAACAGTCCCCGCGCGACGGTGTGCGTGCACCTCGCGCCGACCGCCTCCAAGCGCATCTACCAGCAGCGCGTGGGCCGCGTCACGCGCCGCAACCCGGGCAAGGAGGCGGGCCTGGTCGTGGACTTCGTGCACCCCGCCACCAAGCACGACGACCCGGTGGTGACGCTGCACTCGCTGCTCGACCGCGATGTCTACCGCGGTGGCGCGATCGTCGTCGGCCCGGTGCGCCGCGGGCGCGGGCGGCGCATGCGCGTCGAGCGCCGTGTGCTGCCGGTGTGCGCGGAGGAGGAGCGGCGCTTCGCCGTGTTCGAGCGCGAGCTGTGGCGGATCGCCGTGGAGAACCTCGACTACGGTGAGCAGCACGTGTGGGCGGCGCTCGCCGGGGCGCGCGTCTCCGCCGCCGGCTGGCGCCGCGCGCGGGCGATGCTGCACTTCGACCGCGCCGGCGAGCTCAAGAGCCGCTTCCTGATCACCGCCGTGCAACGCAACCCCAGCCCGCAGCTGCGGCTACGTGCGCTGGCCGACATCGCCGCCGGCCGCGACGCCGACGCGTTCGACACCGCGATCGATGTGATCGGGACGTGGTCGCGCGAGGAGCGCCGCGAGGCCTCGAAGATCATGCTGCGCTCGCTCGTGGAGCGGCGCATCGGCCGCCGCGACCAGGCCAGCGCGTGGATCTGGCGGTTGGCGGAGTACACGCGCGAACTGCACGAGGAGTACGCGGTGCAGCGCTGGCCGGAGACCAAGCGCCTGCTGGGCCTGCTCGTCAACTCCTCAGGCGGCGCCCACGCGCGCAACGCACGGCGGCTGATCCACGCGTCGCGCAAGCAGGACCGCCGTCTCGCCGCCGCGCTGCTGGCAGCAGCCCTCGCGCACACGCCCGAGGCCGAAGAGGCTCTGCGTGGGGCGCGTACGCGCATGGCGCGCAAGCCTCCCGCGCTCGCGCGCGAGCTGCTGCGCAACTTCCCCAAGCGCCGCGCGCGTAACAACAAGCGCAAGCGCAAGGGCCCCAAGGGTGGGTCCGTGGCAAGGACGCAGCCCGCGTCGGGCGGTGTGCCGATCGCCGTGGACAGCGAGGCGGACAGCATCACGCAGGTCGTCACGGTCGCCGAGGGCGTCGGGAAGTCGGCGAGTGTCGCGCCCGGAGGGGTCGTCGAGCCAGTGTCTGTCGCCGAGGCGGGGGCCACCGAACCGGCGTCTGTTGCCACCGTGGAGGGCACCGAGCCGGCGGTCGCGGCGGAGGGTGCCACATCGCCCGTTGGCGCCCCCGAGCCGGAGGGAGACGCAAAGGGGGACGCGGAGAAGCGGCGGAGGGCGCCCAAGGCGTCGAGTACAGCCAAGCCCGCGGCCGGCCCGCGCGCGCGACCCAAAGCCCGGGCACGCACCGCCAGAAAGCCGGTGGAATCGCCCAAGGAGGCGGTGGAGTCGGCCGCCGCCCGTGTGAAAGCCGCCTCCGCCGCCGTGGTGGCGGACGAGAAGAAGAAACCCGCGCGCGCCAAGCCGGCCGCGAGCAAACGCACCAAAACTGCCAAACCGAAAGCCCCCGCGCGCAAGACGTCCGAGGGTTGAGCGCCGCGAGTCCCGGGAGGCAGCTGCCGGGGCAGGTCGGAGGATGCGAGCAAAACCCCTCCTCGGGGTTCGGTCTGCGCGGCCGATCCCCGGGGCCTCGCGGAGACCGCGTGGGTTGCGTGATTCAGCGCAGCGCTCGAACCGGGGCGGCGCTCGTCATCGGCCGTACGCCCCCGCGGGCGGCGTGGTCGACTTCGATGCTCGCGTCCGCGTCCGCGTCCAGAACAGCTCGCATGTCCAGCTCGACCGTCTCCTCGCTGAGATACGCGTTGTCTGAGATCCGACCAGCCTCCCGCGGCGCTTGCCGCCGGTCTTCGGCGGTCAGCGAGGGCTCTGCCGCCAAACGCGCGTCGTCGCCCGCGCCCGTGGGCAGCACATCCGCGGCACAGAACGCCGCGAGGCCCAAAGCCTCGTGTTCTTTGCTCGTCACCTCGCTCGGATCGGCGCCGTGCCGGCGCCGAAGCTCGAGGTGCTCGCGGATGGCATCGTCCAACAACCCCATTGCGCCGTCGTACTCTAGCGGTCCGCCCGGCGCGCTTTTTCGCGACGCCCTACACTTGCCCCACGGCCACCCGCCACGCGGCCGTGTGCGGGGCTATAGCTCAGTTGGGAGAGCGCCTGGATCGCACCCAGGAGGTCGGGGGTTCGAGTCCCCCTAGCTCCATTTCTGAAGATCCCTGCTAATCGGCCGCCTTTGCGGCTCGGGATCGACAGGGATCGCCGTATATCGCGGTGATTTCGGGCACTGGTGCCTAAGATCGTGGCGTCTCCTCGCCGGGTCATGTGGAAGATGACACCGGAAAGACTCATGGCAGCCGAAGCTGAGCCGCTGGTTTGGGGCTACACGTCGAGCTCCGAGCCGAAGCCCGCAATCATCGCGTCGATCGCCAGCCGCCAGCGCCGGTCGATCGACGCGCGCGAGCTGCCCAGGCGACCGTCACGGTCGGCTGCGGCGAGACCCTGCACGGTCGCGACGAGGACGTGTGAGACATCCGTGGCGTCGCCGCGCAGCACGTCGGCGTCGATCGCTGCATGAACGCGCTCGACGATGAGCTTGCGCACCGACGCGCCGGCCCGCAGCTCGGACTCGCCCGGGTCGAAGTCGGCGAAGGGTCTGGAGAACATCAGCTGCGCGAGCACGGGGTGCTTGTGAATGAAGTCGCGGTAGGCGTCGGCGAGTGCGATCAGATCCGCGCGCGAGTCATCGGTGTGAGGCAGTGCGTCCAGTCGCTGGCGCAGCAGCCGGAAGCCTTCGAAGAAGACCTCTCGCAGCAGTCCGGCCTTGTCGCCAAACAGCTCGTACACGGCGGGTATGGACGTGGCGGCCTCGCGCGCGATACGCCGAGCGGTGAAGCCCGCCACACCATCGCGTGCGAGTAGGTCGACGGCGTGGAGGAGTACGCGATCGCGCAGCTCTGGGGTGCGCTGCTTGGCTCTCGGCATCGGCTCAGCCGCAGCGCTGACGCTCACCGGCTTGCGGTGAGGCGCTCGCAGCACAGCCATGTTTGGGAACGATGTTTCGGAACATTGTTACAGTATATGAACGATATAACGACCATGGGAGGAAATACCGGTGAGCGGACTCGTCAACTATCACCTGGCTGAGAGTGCCGTCGCGACCATCGTGATGGACGATGGCAAGGTCAACGCGCTCTCGGTAGACATGCTGGGCGCATTGCACGAGGCGTTCGACCGAGCCGAGCGCGACGACGCGGTCGTCGTCCTACGCGGCCGCGACGGCTACTTCTCGGCGGGCTTCGACCTGCGGGTCTTCGCCAGCGGGGACGCGGAGCGGATCGTCGAGATGCTCCGGCTGGGAGCGACCCTGGCGCAGCGGATCATGGGCTTTCCTGCGCCGGTGTTGATCGCCAGCGATGGCCACGCGGTCGCGGCGGGGGCGTTCATGTTGATGGCGGCGGACGTGAGGATCGGGGTCGACGGCGAGTTTCGAGTTGGCCTCAACGAGGTGCAGATTGGGCTGACAATGCCTCAGTTCGTGATCGAGCTCGCGCGCCAGCGGTTGCACCCCGGTCACCTCGCGCGTGCGGTGATCGACGCTGCGATGTACACGCCCCGAGAGGCCGTGCAGGTCGGCTACCTCGACGAGGTCGTGCCAGCAGCCGAGCTTGACGAGGTGGCACGGCGCGAGGCGGAGCGACTCGCTGGCCTGAACCGCGCGGCACACACAGCAACCAAGCAGCGCGTACGGTCGCCGTCACTCGCTGCGATCAGTGCGGCAATCGAGAGCGAGATGAGCGTCGAGGCACTGGGCGAGGCCAGCGCGCCGGTATGAACGCGCCCCCTGACCTTCCGCTTGGCGAGAAGCTGGACTGGAAGCCGGTCTCACGGCCAACCTCCGTGTCACTGCGCGGCGCGCACATCCTGGTTCGTCCGGTCAACGCCGAGCGCGACGCCGTGCCGCTCTTCTCGGTCTCTCATCCCCCTGACGGCGACTCGGCGATCTGGACCTATCTACCCGACGGCCCATATGAGAACCCGGAGCACCTGCGCCAGATGCTGGCGTGGGTTGAGACCTCGGTGGACCCACTCTATTTCACACTTGTGCGTCTTACCGACGAGCAGCCCCTCGGCCTCGCCTCCTACCTGCGTATCACGCCGGAGTCCGGCGTCATCGAGATTGGCCATATCTGGTTCGGCGTGCCGCTGAAGCGCACGAGGGCCGCGACCGAGGCGATCTACCTGCTGGCGCGCCATGCGTTCGATGACCTTGGGTACCGTCGCTTGGAGTGGAAGTGCAACGCGCTGAATGCGGCCTCGCGGAGTGCCGCGGAGCGCTTCGGGTTCACCTTCGAGGGCGCCTTTCGCAAGCACATGGTGGTCAAGGGCCGCAACCGCGACACCGCCTGGTATGCGATCATCGACGATGAGTGGCCAGCGATCCGGCGCGGGTTTGAGGCGTGGCTCGCCCCCGAGAACATGGACAGCGAGGGCCGTCAGAGACGATCGCTTGGAGACTTGATCGGAGAAGCGCGGAGCTGATCGAGGAAGTCGCTTGCGGTCCCCGCGCCTGCCAGCGTCCAATGCGCCTTGAAGCGGTAGCCATCCCTCCTCGTCAGGTGAGCTTGACCAGTCCGCGGCCGATGATCTCGACCTGGCCATTGGGCTCACAGCTCGAGATCGCGTGAGCCTCACGCGCGAGTGAGCGTCGAAGCAGCACGAACGCGCACGCTCCGATGACCGCCGGGACGACGAGGGCGATCGCGCGGTAGGCCAGGACGGCTGCGGTCGCCAGGCCCACAGGCACGTGATAGAGGACGAGCGTGCCGACGAGCCCGAGATCCACCCCACCGATGCCGCCGGGAACCGGGATCAGACCGCCGAGCTCGCCAATCAGGTACGCGAGGCAAAGGATCGGGATCCCCGGCGAGCTCCCGAAGGCATTGAACGTCGCCCATAGGACCGCGATGTCGAAAGCCAGGTACCCCAACAACCCCCCGAGCAGCAACGGGGCCGGTCGGCGCAGGAGATCAAGCGACTCCTGCACTCCCGCCGAGAGTGCGCCCAGCACGCGCTCCAGTCGCGAGTCGGGCCCTCGTCGCGTATGAATGCGCCGCCGAGCGCCACCTGCCCACCGACCGCTTGCGATCGTCAGGGCGATCGCGCCTCCCGCGACGAGCGCGGGCAGAAGCGTGAGGGCGAGGCTGGCACGCCCAGCGAACACGCCTACGGCAAGGCCCAAGCCGAAGATGATCACCCCGACCACGTTCGGGACGCTCGTCAGCAAAAAGAACGCCACGCTTCGCCGTGCGATCCGCTCATTGCTCATACCGCCACGGTGAAGTGCCCACGCGCCCAGTGCGAGTCCCCCGGCGCCGCCAGTCGGGATGACCGCGTTCGCGCCGAGCTCCGCAAAGCCGATCTCGCCACTGAGCCGCCAGCTCATCCGCCGGCAGAACACCTCCCGGAATACGACGACGTAGCCGAGGCCCGAGAGTACCTTCAGCGCGGCGCCCGCCACCAGCCACGTTGGGTCGGCGTGCGCAAAACGCGAACGCAGGCCGGCCAGCCCGGGCACGAGCGTGATCACGGCCACGATCACGACGACCACGGCCACCAATGTCAGAACCCGCCGACGCACGCGTGAGGTCGATAGGTCTGGCTGTACTGCGATATCCGCGCGGGCGAGCTCCGGAGGATCGAGCGAGGCTGAGCTCACACAGGCACCCGGAGAGGCCACATGCCAAAAAAATAGCGTACCGTTTCAAGACTTCCATCAGGCCACCACAGCGGCCTCCGTTCGGCCTCGGACACGACCGTCGCCTGCTGCTGGTTTGCGGCGGTGTCGGCGGCGCGCGGGGAAAGCGCCGCGCGGGGAAAGCGCGCTCGGCGCGCGGCTACTGGAGCTCCGCGCCGGTTGGGGCGGTCTCCTGTAGCCCGATGCGATCGTGGAGGCGTCGCAGCGGTCTTGGCGCCCACCAGTTCCACTTACCCATCAGCGCCATCAGGGAGGGCACCAAGAGCGCCCTGACGATGCTCGCGTCGACTGCGACCGCGAGCGCGGCGCCGAGGCCGAGCTGTTTGGTGAGAAACAGAGCCGAGGTGGTCAGGGCGCCGATCGCCACGCAGAAGAGCAGCGCGGCGGCAGTGACGATCCGGCCGGTGCGCTCGATGCCGAGCGCGATCGCCTCGCGGTCGGGCAGGCCGTGGTCGTGGGCCTCCTTGATACGAGCGAGCACGAACACCTCGTAGTCGGTGGCCAGTGCGAAGGCGATCACGAGCATCAGCACGAGGCTCGACTCTTCAAGGCCGCCGATCGGCGTGAACCCGAGGAGACCGGAGAGGTGACCGTTCTGGAAGATCAGCACCTGCAGTCCGACGGCGACGCTCACACTCAGCATGTTCATCACAAGCGCCTTGATCGGGATCGTCACCGAGCCGGTCATCACGAACAGGAAACCCGCGGTGAGTGGCAGCAGGATCAGCAGCGCGAGCGGGATGCGCGATGCGATCGCCGACTTCTGGTCGGCGAAGAACGCGCTCGCGCCGCCCACCAGCGCGGCGTAAGGGTGTGCGAGGGTGCGCAGTCTGCCGAGCAGCTGCTGCTGGGCGTAGGAGTAGGGAGAGCCGTGGGGCAGCAGCACGATGTCCCAGGTGCCACGGCCAAGGTAGGCTGGAGTTGAGACGCTCCCCAGCTGGCCCGCGACGCCGGCCGCCGCCGTCGCGAGACGCTGAGCCGAGGAGTGTGGGCCCTTGAAGACGATTTCGGTTGCTTCCCCGGCGTTGGCCGAGAAGCTTCGGGCGAGCGCCGTTTCGACCTGACGGCTTTCCGCGCTCGCGGGCAGCAGGTTCGCGCCGGGGGAGGTGAACTGCAGGTGCAGCGCTGGGATTGCCGCCGCGAGCAGGACGAGTGCGCTGATCAGCGCGACGGGAGCGGGCCGGCGCACCACGCCGTGAGCCAGTTTCCACCAGCCGCCGTCTGTGGGTGCCTTCGCCGTGCGGACCGCCCGGCGCTTGAGCCACGCTGGGGAGAGCGCGTCGATACGCGGCCCCAGGACAATCAATACGGCGGGCAGGACGAGCAGTGACACCGCGCCGCCGCACAACACGACGAGCGCTCCGCCGATCCCCATCGATGAGAGGAAGCGGATCGGGAACACGAGCAGGCTCATCATCGCCGTCGCGACCGTCAGGCAGCTGAACAGCACCGTGCGGCCGACCGTCCGCAGCGTTCGCTCGATCGCCTCCTGAGCGTTGGATCGAGAAAGAGGGGCCCGACCGAAGCCGGGTGACACGCGCCTTCGGCGCGAATCCCCGTTTCGGCCAGCCGGCCTCCGACCGGCTGCGCCACCCTCTAGGCCCGCGAGCTCCTCGCGGTAGCGGTAGAGCACGAACAGGCTGTAGTCGATCCCGAGACCGAGGCCCATGCCGCTGACGAGGTTCAGCGAGAACACCGAGATCGGCGTGAACTGGTCGACCAGCCGCAGCCCCAGAAACGCGAGCACGATCGCAAAGCCGCCGACCAGCAGCGGCAACAGCGCCGCGACCAAGCCCCGGAAGAACCAGAACGACAACAGCAGCAGCAACGGAAAGGCGAGCAGCTCAGCGCGCGCGAGGTCGCTGGTCGTGCGTTCGTTGAGTTCCTTGCTGGTGAGCGCGTAGCCGCCGAAGCGCACCATCGTCCCTGTCAGCTTGGCGTTTGCGGGCGCTCTGGAGGAGGCGACGCGGACGCGCGCGATCGCCGTGGTCGCGTCGGTCGGGGTGGCATAAGCCGCGAGCACGACCGTTGCGCGACCGTCGCGCGAAACCAGCGCGCGCACACGCGAAGCGGCTCCCGCCTCCCCGTAGGCCAGGACGCGCTGGAACCCGTGCTGTCTTGAGAGGAGCGCAACGAGCGTCCCGACTGCACCCCGAGCCGCCGTGTCGGTCCTGACGTTGCGGCTGCTCCGCAGCAGCACGGCCACGTTGTAGTAGGGGGTCTGCCCGGTCGCAGCCTGGATCGCGGCGTTCGTGCGTTCATATTGGGAAGTGGGATCCTCGAAATCCCGCGCCGAGCTGCCGAGCATCCCAGTCACGGGCGTGCCCAGCGCAGCCGCAATCACGAACAGCACTCCCGCCACGGCGAGCACGCGCCGCGGGCGGGCGATGGCGAGCATCGTGAACCGTCCAATCACGGCCTACTCCTCGACCAGCCGCCGGTGCACCGCCCAGCGGGTCAGCTCGTGGCGGCTCGAGAGCTGGAGCTTGCGCAGAACCGCGGAGACGTGCGCCTCGACGGTCTTCGCCGAGATGCCGAGCTGGACGGCGATCTCCTTGTACATGTACCCGCGCGCGATGTGCTGGAGCACCTCGCGCTCGCGCGGCGTGAGCAGATCAAGCTCCGGGTCGACCTGCGTGGCCGGGATCTCACCGGCGAAGGCGTCGAGCACGAAGCCCGCCAGGCGCGGCGAGAACACGGCGTCGCCGTCGCGCACGCGGCACACGGCGTCAGTGAGCTCGGGACCGGAGATCGTCTTGGTCACGTAGCCACGCGCGCCCGCGCGGATCAGCGCGATCACATCCTCGGCGGCGTCGCTGACCGACAGTGCGAGAAAGCGAACGGCCGGGCGGCTCTCGCCGAGCAGCCGGATCACCTCCGCGCCACCACCCCCCGGCATGTGGACGTCCAGCAGGACGACGTCGGGCTCGAGCTCCTCGATCGCACGCACCGCATCGCGCACCTCGCCGCTCTCGGCCACGACCTCGACCCGCGGGCCGAGACTCGCGCGCACCCCGGCGCGGAACAGGTCGTGATCGTCGACGATCACCACCCGCGCGACCCCCGACCCCGATACGTCGCTCACGGCCGATCCCCGAGCGATCGCCGGCAGCGCCCTGCTGCCGGCCCCACACGCACCCTCACCGCCGGTCCCCGCGATCGATCGCGATCTCGACCTCTGTGCCCCCGCCCGGCAGGGCGCGCACCGTCGCGCCGCCCCCGGCACGATGCATTCGCCCGATGATCGACTCGCGCACGCCGCGTCTGGCCGGCGGCACCGCCGCGGGATCAAAGCCGGCGCCACGATCGCGGACGAACACCGTGATGCGCTCCTCGGAGAGCTCGGCGTACACGGACACCGGCGCCTGCCCGGCGAACTTCGCGGCGTTGAGCATCGCCTCGCGCGCGGCGCCCACCACAGCGCCGGCGAGCTCATCCAGCGAGCAGTCACCGACGGCCACAACCTCGACCGTGCCGCCGGCTGCAGCCTCCACTTCGGCGGCGGCCGTCTCCAGGGCGCCGGCGAGCCGCTCGCCACGCTCGCGCGAGTCCTCTCCGGCCAGCCAGCCGCGCAGCTCGCGCTCCTGCCGGCGGGCAAGTGCCGCCACCCGCTTCGGGTCTTCGGCGCTGCGCTGGATCAGCGCCAGCGTCTGCAGCACCGAGTCGTGCAGGTGCGCCCCGACGTCGGCGCGCTCCTGGGAGCGAATCCGCTCGGTCCGCTCGGCCGCGAGGCTGCGCGCCAGACGACGCCAGGAGGGAGCAAAGATCAAAGCGAGTGCGATCAGCACCGCGAGGCCCGCGAGCGCCGTTTCGCCCGCTGGGCGCAACGCGCCGTTCGCCCACAGAAACGCAAGTCCTCCGGCGAGCACGAGCGTGACGCCGAGCCCGCCACGGCTCACCTCGGGCCGGCCGAGCGTGCGCACCGTCGCGGAGGGCTCCCGCGCGGGCACGGCAGGAGAGGTCTCGTGCGGGCGATGGGCAGCCCAGCCGCGACGGCGCGCGGGCAGGGCGCCGGACGCTCGCCAGAGCAAGAGCGCACCCAGCGCGGCGACCGCTGCCGGCCAGACGATTGCGTCTCCGGGCCAGGGCCCCGCCGCGCGCACGAACAGCAGGCCGCTCACGACCAGCAGACCCGCGCCGATCGCGATTCTGATACCGCCGCGCGGCCGGTGCGTCGGGTGGGAAGACATCGCCGCCCATGATCTCAGCCGCTATCCCGGCCACGTCCGGCCAGGCCGCTGGCGAGCAGGATCGCTCCCAGCGCGCCGACGAGCATGGGTGCCATGTAGGCAAAACGGAGGTTGATCGCGCCATCCGCGTCGAGCACGAGCAGCACGCCCAACGCAAAGACGGCGACGCCCGTCAGCAGGACGGTGACGTTCGGCGGGCGCATCAGCGACTCGCCCCCGCCGGGAAATCGCAGGCTTCGTTGGTGCCGAGCTCACCGGCGTGGGAGTGAGTGCCGAGCCAGCCACCTCCGCCGTACCAGCCGCGTTCGATCGGATGGTCGGCCACGAGCAGTGCGCCGAGCCCGACGTCTCCCTCCAGCACCAAGCGTGGCGTGTGCAGCGGGGGCGAAGGATGTTCGGACCAGTCCACATCGAGTCCTCCCGACCTCTGTTCGAGCGCACCGACATAACCACCGCCGATCTGCGCGCCGGTAGCGACGCAGACGCCGCGAGGCACCAGAACGACGAGCTCCCCCACGCCCAGCCGGACGTGCAGATAGGTGTTGCCTGGTGGGAACGCGACCCCACGCAGGTCGACTTCCAGGCGGCCCGCGCCGAGCCGGTAATCGTGACGCACTTCGCTCAGGGCGTGCGGGCGATAGGTGCGTTCGCCGACACCGCCGTGCAGGTCGACGTGGGCCGCGGCGATCACCGCCACCGCCACCGCAAACGTCAAGGCCGGTACCACCAGCAGGCGAGCCCAGCCCGTGAACGCGCTCAGTACGAGCGCCGCGCCGATCGCGACCACCACCCACGCGGCGAGGCGTCCGTCGATGCCCGCAAGCCATGCGCCCGCCGCCGCGAATAGGACCGACCAGACGGCGATGGCCGCTACGAGCGCGAGACAGCCGAACAACCGACGATCGGCGCTCACCTGCCCCCGCTCCCCGGCGGGCCGGCGCAACCGCAACCAAACCAGCGCGGCGATGCTCCCTGCCAGCAGGAGCGACCCAACCCCCACACCGAACCCCCACGCGCCGCGGTGTCCCGCGTCGCCGGCCGCCTGGAGGGCGATCCCCGCCGCCACGACCACCGCGACGACGCCGAGCACGCTCAGCCAGGACGAGCGGCTGAGCCGGATCGGCGCCCGGCTGGCCCCCTCCTCCGCCACCAACAACAGGATCGCGAGGTACAGCGCGATTCCCACCCCGGAGAAGACCGCGAGTCCCAGGAACACGATCCGAAACAGGATCGGATCGACATCGAAGTGAGCCCCCAGCCCGCTGCACACACCGCCAATCAGGCGCCCGCGCCGGGGGCGGACGAGCCGGGGGCGGCTGGGGCGCTGCTCGCGCCCGCTCTCAGCGCTGGACATCGACTGCGCCGCGGGTGGCTGCGCGGAGATCGGGGATCGTCTCGAACATGGGCACAGTCTCGTCCCGCGACCATGTCCGCGCAATTGGGAATGACCCTTACTCGTGCAAGCAGTCGAATCTACCCAGCCCCGAGGCTGCCAGCGTATCTCGCCGTGTGCGTGCTATTGATGCGGCGTGCCACCGGCCGAGGAAGCCCAATTCGACAATCCGGCGTACGCGTCGCTGTGCGGCGCGCATGCGCAGCTCGCATTGGTGTGTGGGCGCGCGCGTCGATATCCGGCCGATGTGGCGCCGTTCCTCGCTCTGCCGTCACCGCCCTCAGCACAGGACTGGCGGGATGCCGCCGATCTGGTTGCGCCGGGAACTTACGTGGCCGGCCGGTACGGCGGCGCCGAGCTGCCAGACGGCTGGCGGGCGGTTCAGGCGTTCGATCTGGCACAGATGATCGAGGAGCGGGTCACCGGGGTCGACTGCGCGGAAGCGATCCCGCTCGGCGCCGCCGATGTCCCCGAAATGCTCGAGCTCGTCGCTCAGACCGAACCGGGCCCGTTTTTGACGAGGACCGTCGAGCTTGGCGATTACCTCGGCATCAGACGCCACGGGGCGCTCGTCGCGATGGCCGGCGAGCGGTTTCATCTGGACGGCTGGACCGAGATCAGCGCTGTCTGCACGAGGCCCGACCATCGCGGCCGGGGGCTGGCCTCTCAGCTCATGGGCGCGTTGATCGCCGGCATCCAGGGGCGCTCGGAACGAGCATTCCTGCACGTCATGAGCACCAACACCGGAGCGATCCGGCTCTACGAGGAGCTCGGCTTTCGCGTGCGGCAAACGGCAACGCTCACCGTCGTGACGCGCGAGTCGCTCTGAGGCGCGCGATCTTTCGGCTAACGTGCCCGGCATGCGCAAGGCCGCTCTGCTTGGCGCTTTCGCCGCGGTCGCGGTCGTTTGCTCAGTACGAGCGCGTCGGCGCCGGCTGCAATGAGCGGCGCGCCGGCCTTCGGCGTCAGTCGAGGTTGATCGGGTCGCGGACGAAGACAGGCTTGAACCCTGCGGTCGGCAGGGCTTCAGCGGCTTCGTCGAAGGGCAGGACGGCTGTCTGCACGCGTTGCGGGCTGATCCGCCCGCTAGCCACGAGTGCGAGGACCTCGGGTATGAGGGGCCGGGCGTTGGACAGCGCCGAGCGGAACGTCAGGCACTTGAAGTGCATGGCGGTCAGCGGAAGCGAGACGTCGGCGAAGTGGAAGCCGAGGTTCTCGACCTGGCCTCCCGGCCCCGTCGCCAGGAGCGCGGCGCGCAGTGCGTCGACGCTTCCATGGGTGACGAGCGAGATCGTGTACTCGTGTTCGCCCGGATCGAAGTCCTCGAAAGCGGACACCTCCGCGCCGAGCTCGGCGGCGAGGTCGCGGCGGCGCGCGCTGGCGTCCACGTAACGCACGACACCGGCTCCATAAGCGCGAGCGATGTCGGCGCCGTAGAGCCCGATCGAACCGCCGCTCATGATCAGGACATCGCTCCCGGGGCGCGCCCGCAACCGCGGCGCAAGTGCACGGTAGGCGTCGGTGAGATTGTCACCGACCGACACCGCATCCAGCGGCGAGACGCTCGGCGGCAGCTTCACCAGCCCATGATCGGCGAATGGCACCCTTACGAGCTCGGAGAACAGGCCACCGTACTCGGCGCCGACTGGGATTCCGTAGACCGCGAGCGCTGCAGCGGCCGTCTCACGGCAGAACAGCGGCAACTCCTCACAACAACGGTCGCACACGCCGCACGAGAGATGGTAGGGAATGACGACGACATCGCCAGCTCGCACGCGCGTCACCGCCTGCCCGACTGCGATCACCTCGCCGACCGCCTCGTGGCCAATCGCGAACGGCCGCTCGGCGCCCGGGACGGTGGTATGCAGGATCGCTTGATCGAGGTCGCACGTCGAGGCCGCGATCGGGCGCACCAGCGCGTCCGTAGATGCGAGGATCTCCGGTGCCGGATCCTCTCTCCATTCCAAGCCGCCCTCGCTGCCGCGATAGTAGAGCGCCTTCACGCTCCGCACGCTACACGTAGCCGCGGCAGCCGTTGCGACCAATCGACTACGGTTTGCGACTCGTAACTCGCTGCTACACAGTCGCGCACCAGCCGGCGTCCACGAGCGCGGTCTCGAGCTCCGACCATGAATACGGCGTGTCGGGGAACCCGCGCAGCAGCACGATGTCGGGCCTCTCGCCTCGCTGGGAGACGACGTAACGCTGTCCGTTGCTGGCAATCGTGCGGAACTCCACGGGGCGGTCTATGTATGGCCCGTATCGGACGCGGATGGGTCGCTCAGCGCTCGGCCCTCCGCACCGGTACGCTGGATGACGACATGACCGACGCCCCCAACCTGATCACCTCCCAGGGCCTGGAGTCCATGCGCGCCGAGCTGGAGGCCCTCGAGGGCGAGGGCCGGCGCGAGATCGCCGAGCGGATCAAAACCGCGCGCGAGTGGGGGGACTTGAAGGAGAACAGCGAGTACCACGACGCGAAGAACGACCAGGCTCATCTGGAGACGAAGATCGCGCGGCTGCGCGAAAAGATCTCAACGGCCGTGGTCGTCGAGGAGGGCGAGACGGCCCCGGACGGCGCCGTCGGCTTCGGCTCGACCGTGGTCATAAGCGATCAGAACGGGAAGCAGCGCACTTGGACGATCGTCAGCTCCCACGACGCCTCTCCCGCCGAGGGCCGCCTCTCAGCCGAGTCGCCCGTTGCCCGCGCGCTCGTCGGCCGCCGCCCCGGCGATCAGGTGACCGTTGTGTTGCCCCGCGGCGAGAGCGTGCTGAGCATCGTCAGCGTCGACTGACGCCCGCGTCGGCGGCTGGATCGCATCCGCAGGTGTGGCAGCCGCCTGGAGCGCTCGCCCTGCCGCCGCCGGCCGTGCTGACGGCGGCCCCCCGAACGAGGCGATGAACGCCTCCACCACAGCCGGGTCGAACTGGGAGCCCGCGCAGGCGCGCAGCTCGGCGATCGCCTCGTCGACCGCCACGGCCGAGGAGTAGGAGCGCTCGGAGGTCATTGCGTCGAAGGCGTCGCACACGAAGATGATCCGCGCGCCGAGCGGGATGCCGTCGCCGCGCAGGCCGTCGGGGTAGCCGGCGCCGTCGAAGCGCTCGTGGGAGGAGCGCACGAGGCGCGCGACCGGACGCAGCGCGGCGGCGGCCGCGAGGATCCGCTCGCCGAGGATCGTGTGGCGGCTCATGAAGCCCCACTCCTCGGCGTTCAGCGGGCCGGGCTTGGTGAGGATCGCGTCGGGGATCGCGATCTTGCCGACGTCGTGCAGCTCGGCGGCGCGGGCCAGCACGTCGAGCTCTTCGCCCTCCATCCCCAGGCGCCGGCCGACCTCGAGCACGAGCGCGCCGACGCCGCGCTGGTGCTCTTGCAGATCGGGGTGGCGCTCCTGGAAGGCCTGCAGCAGCACGTCGCGCAGCTGGTGCACGGCGGAGGCCTCGCGCGTCTCCTCCTTGCGCCGGTAGAGGCGCTGGTCGGCGAGCTGCATCACCGCGGCGGGGTCGTCGAGCTCGGGGGGAATGCTGACGACGCCGTGGGCGGCGCCGATCGAGAAGCCCGGGCCGCGCTCGGAGAGGGCGGCGACGGAGGCCGCCACCAGCGCGTCGAGCCGCTCGGCGCAGTCGCGCAGCAGCACGCAGAACTCATCGCCGCCCATGCGGTAGGCGGTGCCGTAGGGGGCGACCACGGTCCTCAGCTTGTCGGAGAGGCGCGCCAGCAGCGCGTCGCCGGCGGGGTGGCCGAAGGTGTCGTTGTAGCGCTTGAAGCCGTTGAGGTCGTACAGCATCAGCTCCCACGTCTCGCCGCCCGAGACGCGGCGGCAGGCGACGTTGAGATCCTCCATCAGCTGCCGGCGGTTGCCCAGGCCGGTGAGCGGGTCGGTCAGCGCCAGGCGGCGCGAGCCGGCGAGCATCGCGATGTTCTCGCGCACGGTCGCCATCAGGTGCACGCACACCGCCAGCACCGTGGCGATCGCGAGGATCAGCGCGACCGGGGTGAGCGCGCCGTGGAGGTTGCCGTAGATCAGCACGCCCAGGGCGGCGAGCAGCGAGAGCGAGGGCACCGACACCAGGCGCCAGTCCTCCACCCGCCGGCGCGCCGGGCGCGGCCACGGCGTCCAGGCGGCGATCGCCAGCAGCACGGCGGAGGCCGGCCACAGGAACTGCACCCAGTCGCCCACGTGAATAGCTGTCGGTCGCGGTGAGGTCGAGATAGGCCGAGTCGGCCACCGCACTGCACAGCATCGCGCCGCGATCAGCAGCCACACGCGCCCGGGGCGCCAGCCGGTCATGCCGAGCGCGCCGAGCGTGAACACCAGCAGCAGCAGGTCGCCGATCGGGTAGGCCAGCGCGACCCCCAGCGAGGCGGTGTCGCCGTGCGCGCCGTGCAGGATCGGCGGCAGGACCACCGCGGCCCCGACCGCCGCGGCGGCGAGCCCGCCGATCAGACCGTCCAGCCACATGCCGATGCGCAGCTCGCGCAGGTGGGCGCCGAGCAGCAGCACGAGCGCGACGTAGCAGCAGGGGTAGAAGACGAGGTAGAGCGCGTCGGCGGGCGAGACGCTGCCGCCGGTCGCGCCCGGGCCTTCGACGAACAGCGCGTAGTAGAGGTCGCCCAGGCACCAGCACGCGAGGCCCGCGCCCATCGTCAGCCAGGCGGCGCGCTGCGCCCGCACGACCACGCCGCGGGCGATGACGGTGCCGGCCGAGGCGCCCATCAGCACCCCGTAGACGGCGTGGTCGAAGAGTCCCCCGCGCGAGCCTCCGTTCATGCCGGTGAGGGTGTGCAGCGTCAGCACCCCCAGACCTCCGACCAGCAGAGCCAGGGTGGCGGTGGCCGGCAGTGGTCTTGTTCGCATCGTCGTGTGCATCCCCACTCGCTTCAGGCATCGGCGGCGAGAGAGCGGCGCTGAAGTTGAATTGCCGGACGTGCGCGAGTTGTCGAGGCGCGCCGCGAGCGCGCACGGGCTCGCCGCGGCCACCGTCGCGGCGAGCGGTGGCACGCAACTGTTCGAGCCCGCGCGCTCTACCGCGCGCGCTTCAGGCGCGCTTCAAGCGGCGCACGAAGCGCCGCGGCGGGCGCCGGTAGAGGCGCTCGCCTTCGCGCAGAGCCCGCTTGCGCAGCTTCCGTCGCCGCGCGGCGATCAGCACCAGCAGCCGCTTGCGCACCTTGCGATCGCTCGCGAACGCACGCGAGCGATCGCGCACCCGCGCTTCGAGCAGTGCGAGGTCGTGCTCCTCGCCGAGCATTTCCCCGAGCCGGTCGGCGCGGCGGGCGACGCGGCGCACCGGCTTGCAGCGCCTTGCCGCCGCGGTCGAGCGTCTCGGCGGCGTAGCGCAGCTCCTTGACGCGTTTGCGCCAGACGTGGAGCGCCTCCACGCTCTGGCCCCGCTTGGCGCGCCTGCCTTCCCGGCCGCGCCGGCCGCGCTTCCCGTGGCGGCGCTCTTCCCCGGGCCGCTCGGCGGCGGCGCGCCGGCGCGCGACGCGCATCCGCCCGCGACCCGCGCTTGTAGATGCCCTCCAGGCCGGGCGCGAGCAGCCGGAAGCCGCGTTCGCGCAGCTCCCAGCGAGCCACGCGCGCGCGCACGGCGCGCAGCTCGATCACCACCTCGCCCCGCACGCGGGCATCGTGGATCGCGTGTGCGGCGGCGTCGTCGCGCTCGGCGAGCAACTGCGCGCGCAGCGTGCGCACCGCGGCGCTGCGCTTGAAATGAGAAGGGTCGCGCCGCACGAGCGAGTCGAGCGTGCCGAGCATCACCTCCGCGTCGCGCGCTCCCGCGAGACGCCGGCCGCAGTCGCGCAGCGCGGCGTTCTCGCGCGCGTAGCGCTTGGCGCCGAGCTCGGCGCGCAGCAGTACCAGCAGCGCGCGCAGGCGCTTGAGCGCCTTGCGGGTCTCGTGCACCGTGCGCTCTCCGCTCTCGGTCGTGTGGCCCTCGAGCAACTCGACGGCGAGGTCGAGCTGGCCGAGGATCACGCGGCGCAGCCCTTCGGCATAGGGCTCGCCGGGGAGCAGCGCCGGCCGGCGGTTGCGCGGGCGAGCGCGCGGATCGCCCTTCGCGCGGTCGGCGCGCCGCTCCAGCTGGCCTTTGGCGAAGCGCGACGGCGACACCGACGCCCACGACCGCGAGCGCGCCGGCGAGGGGCGCCACAATGGGGCGATGCCCCGCCGCGCCTTCCGTCGGCCCCATGGTGGACGGTGCGTCGCGCGGCCAACCGCAAGCCCGCGACGTACAGTTGTCCGATCTGCGGCCATCACCTGCCCGCGCTCAGCGAGCACATGCTGATCGCCCCCGAAGGGGACACCCGCCGCCGGCGGCATGCGCACACCAAATGCGTGGTGAAAGCGCGCGAACGGGGACAGCTGGCGATGCGCGACGAGTGGCTGCGCACCCAGCCGCGACCCACGCCGTGGTGGCGGAGGCTACTGCGACACACCGATGGCTCCCTCAGGCCCCGTAGGTGTGCACGTATTCCGGCTCGATGCGGATGATCACGCGCTGTTCGTCGGGCTGGCGGTAGGGGTAGGTGTCCTGACCGAGGTACTTCATCGCGAGCGCGTCGATGTGCGCGTCGGCGCCCTCGTGGGTGCGCTCGGCGACGCGCCCGCGGATCGTGAGGTACTCGTAGGGGTTGTCCATGTTCTGCACCGTCAACGTGACGCGGGGGTCGCGTTCGAGGTTGCGCGGCCACACGCGGCCCTCGGCGGTGTTCAACGTGGGCAGGCCATCCTGCACGTCGACCCAAACCGGCGCGGCTTGCACCGAGCCGTCGGGGCGCAGGGTGGAGACGTTGCAGAAGTTCTTGCCCCGCAGCAGCTCCTCCGCGTGACCCTCAATTTTCGCGCTCATCGTGGGTACTCCTTCCTCGTGGGGGTTGTCGCACCCCATCAAGATAGGGGAGAAACGCTTCCCCCACCCGTTGACTGGCCCCCGCTCGCGGCCCCTCGGGACGGGCGCGGGGACCGCCGCCGGCTACTGCCGCGAGAGACCGGTGGAGGAGTTGGCGGGCGGGATCGGCTCGAGCGGTACGAGCTGGCCGTTGTTGAGCTGGAAGTGCACGGTCGCCGACCCGCCGGAGGGGCAGCAGAGGGAGTCGTGCGCACGGTAGAGCCCGTAGGTGAGGGTGACTTCGGTGTCGCTCTGGCTGGCGACGTTGACCGAGGCGCTGGGCTCGGTGGAGTCGGTGCCGAGGTAGTGGTTGCCGAGGAAGAAAAAAGCGTGCTCGTTGTATGGGTCGGTGGCGCCGGTGCGCGTCCCGATCAGCACCCGCAGCGTTTGGTTGGCGTGGTAGTCGGAGAGGTCCCCAGCGGTGTACCCGTGAGCGGCCACGACAGTGGCCGCCGCGGCGGCTTCGGCAGAAGCGGCGTGTTCGGCGGGTCCCCCGTGCACGAACGCGGGCGCGGGCGCGGTGCGGGTGGTGCTGGCGGGCTGTTCGGCTGCGCCCGAAGTGCCAGTCGTGGTCGCCGTGGTTGTCGTCGTGGGCGTGGTGGGTGCGGGTGTGGAGGTGGTCGAGGTGGTGGGGCTCGTGTGCGCCCCAACCTGCGTGCCGGCGCTCGCCGCGGGGGCGCCGGGTGCGGTGACCGTCTTCGTCCCACCCCCGCAGCCGCCGAGCAGCACGCCTCCCACGGCTCCCAGAGCCAGCGCGCATGCCAGCGGCAACGCCCGTCGCATCATCGTCCCATTATTTCGCCGCCGCGCGGACACTCACCTGCTCGGGAACACGACGGCGAGAAGGTGGTTGCGCACCCAGACCGCTTGACAAGATTATTAGTCGCTGCTAATCTCACGTTAGTTAGCAATCACTAATTTCTCTCACCGACCGCCGGCCGTCAGGCGATCGGGAGTTGGCACCAGCAAGGAGGACATGAGATGAGTGCCTCGCGCACGAACAACTGGACCCTCGGTATCGTCTCCACGGCGCTGTTCATGGTTGTGCTCGACAACCTCGTGGTGTCGATCGCGCTGCCCTCGATTCACCGCGACCTCGGTGCCTCGATCCAGTCACTGGAGTGGACCGTCAACGCGTACGTGCTGGCGTACGCGGTGCTGCTGCTGACCGGCGCCGCGCTCGGCGACCGCTTCGGGCGCAAGCGCATGTTCCTCACGGGGCTCTCGCTGTTCACCGCCGCCTCCGCGGGCGCCGCGCTGGCGCCCAGCACGGAGCTGCTGGTGGCTGCCCGCGCGTTGCAGGGGATGGGGGCGGCGATGGTCACGCCGCTGACGCTCACGCTGCTCGCCGAGGCTTTTCCGACCGCCCGCCGCGGGATGGCGCTGGGCGTGTGGTCGGGGGTCTCCGGCTCGGCCGTCGCGCTCGGCCCGCTGGTGGGAGGCGCCGTCGTGCAGAGCATCTCCTGGCACTGGATCTTCTGGATCAACGTCCCGATCGGCCTCGCGCTGCTGCCGCTGGCAGCCACCCGCCTGCGCGAGAGCCATGGCCCCAACGGCACGCTGGACCTGCGCGGACTGGCGCTGGCGTCCGCCGGCGCGTTCGGCATCGTGTTCGGGATCGTGCGCGCGCAGTCGCTTGGCTGGACCTCCACAACGATCCTCGTCTCGCTGGGCGTGGGGGCCGCGCTGCTGGCGCTGTTCGTCGCGTGGGAGCGTCGCGTACGCGAGCCGATGCTGCCGATGTCATTCTTCTCCCGCCGCGCTTTCGCGGTAACCAACTTCGCTTCGCTCACAATGTACTTCGGGATGTTTGGGTCGATCTTCTTTCTCTCTCAGTTCATGCAGGACGTGCTGCGCAACAGCCCCCTCGAGGCGGGGCTGAAGATCCTTGTGTGGACCGGCGCCACGATGGTGGTCGCCCCCTTCGCGGGTGTCTTCTCCCAGCGCTTCGGCAGTCGCCCGTTCATGCTCTCTGGCCTCGCGCTGCAGGCCGGGGCGCTGGCGTGGCTGGCGTCGATCCTCTCGACCGACACGCCCTACGGGGAGATGATCGTCCCGTTCGTCATGGCAGGCGCCGGGATGGCGCTCGTGTTCGCCCCTTCCGCCAACGCCGTGCTCTCCGCCGTGCGCGCCGACCAGGCCGGGCAGGCCTCCGGCGCCACCAATGCGATCCGCGAGACCGGCGGCGTGCTGGGGGTGGCGGTGCTGGCCACGATCTTCACTCACGCTGGCGGCTACGGCTCGCCGCAGGCATTCGTGAACGGCCTCGCCCCGGCGCTGTGGGTGGCGGTGGCGGTGCTGAGCGCCGGCACACTCGCGGTGCTGGCACTGCCGTTCTCGACCAAGGCCGCCGAGGCCGAGCCCGCCGCCGGCGAAAACGCGATCGCGGAGGCTGGTGGCCAGCGACGCCCTGCCCGTGGCGTGCAGTACCCGGCCGGCGTGGGGGAGGCCGCTTGAGCACCGCCCCCGATCCCGAGCACTCGCGCTCGAATGACACGGCCACCGACCCGACACCCGCCGCCGCCGGCGTGGCCTCCGGCGGCGAGTTGCCCGCCCGCACACGCGTGCCCGCCGCGGAGCGCCGTGAGGAGCTGATCACCGCCGCCGTGCACGAGTTCGCGCACGGCGGCCTGCACGGCACCCCGGTCGAGCGCATCGCACGGCGCGTGGGCGTAGCCCAGCCGTACGTGTTCACGCTGTTCGGCAATAAGCGCGAGCTGTTCCTCGCGGCGCTGGAGCGCAGCTTCGAGCGGATCGCGGCCGCCTTCGAGCACGCCGCCGCCGACTTTCGCGAGGGGCGGGCGCCCGCCGAATGCGAGGACGCCCTGGAGGCGATGGGCCAGGCCTACGTGGAGTTGCTCTCCAGCGACCGCGACTACCTGATGCTCCAACACCAGTCCTACGCCGCCTGCGACGACGAGGTGGTGCGCGCGCGCGTGCGCCACCGTTACGCCGAGCTGGTCGGCCTCGCGCAGCGGCTGTCGGGCGCCGAGGATGAGCGGATCGACGACTTCTTCAGGCACGGCATGGCGCTCAACGTCGCCGCCGCGCTCGGCGTGGAGGACCTCTCGAGCGGCTGCGCGTGGGTCAAGTCGGAGCTCGCGGCCGGGTAGAGCCGCCGGTGGACAACTCCGGTCCTGCCGATGGTCGGCGCCCAAAATCGCTGCGAAGGCCATTTACCGTCTGCGGTGGAAGTGAGCGTTTTTCAGAGTGTGGCGCGCGCATGCCCTACCATTGGCGATGCAATCTCCGCGTCGTCTGAAAGCCCCTCGAAGCCCAAACGCAGCAACCGCGAGCTGGCGCGCACGACTGGGCTGGTGGTGCTGGCGGTGCTGATGACGCTGTTCGCCGTGTTCAACCTCGAAAAGGTCGAGGTCAGCTGGATCTTTGGCAAGGGGGAGGCGCCATTGATCGTCGTGATCGTCCTCTCCGTGTTGGTCGGGGTCGTGTTCACGCACTTCGCCGAGCGGCGCTCCGCCAAACGCGGGTAGTCCCTGCCGTCCTCCCGCCGGCGGGCGCCGACCCGTTCTCGGTCGCCGCCCGGCGGTTGCTCGCCGCGCCGTTGCTCGCGGTGGCCTCGGTCCCGGCGCTGTCCTCGTTGCGGGTGCCCTGCGCCGACGGGCCGTGCCCGCCCGGCCGCGTCGCCGCGGTGCGCGAGCTCACGATCGCCTCCACCGCCGCCTCGGGCCCGAGGTAGGGGGTGAGCACCACATAGGAGACGTACTCCGAGAGCAGCGGCAGCCGATGACCGCGGCCGGCGAGCGCTTCGCAGTAGAGAATGTGCCACAACCCGCCCGCGATCCCCTCGACCGCGATCCGGGTGCGCGGGCGCCGGGGTGCTCCTTCGGTCAGCATCGTCGCCAGCTCATAGGCGAGGTCGCCCATGTTGGCGATCGCCACCGGCCCCGCTTCGAGCGCTCGTACGGCGAGCGTCATCAGGCGGGCGGGGCTGCCCGCGAGGTATGTGAGCAGGAGTGCGATCGCCTGGCACACCGCGGCCGGCCACTCCGCGGACACGAGCTCGGGGCCGGCGACGAGTTGCAGCAGTTCGTCGCCCAGCACCTCCAGTGCCTCCAAATAGCAGGCCTGCGGGTCGGGGTAGAGCTCCGTCACCGCCTCGAACGGCAGCCGCGCGCCTTCGGCGATCCGCGGCGCGCTGAGGTCGGCGAACTTCCGTTCGCGAAGCCCGGTCTCGATCGCACTGCGCAGCACGCGCGCCTGGCGCGACTCTCCGCCGCACGCGTCGGGCTCGAGCTCGAGCGTCTCCGGGAAGGGCCGGTTGGCGCAGCGGCGTGGGCGCAACCTACCCAGCGCGGGCGACTGAAACAGCAGCGACCACTTCTCCATCTCCCGGATGAGCGGTTCGAGGTCCTCGGTGTCGTCGTCGAGCAGGCGCATCTGCGTCGCCCGCCGCAGCCCTCCCACGATCGCCCTCACCACCGGTGGCGGCAGCACGTCGGAGCCGTCGGGTGGCTCGTCGCCGTGGGCGGGTGGGCAGCGGCCGGAAAGGGCGCCGGCGAGCAGCCCTTCGTAGACGGCGGTTGTCTTCTGCAGACGCCGCAACCCTTCCGCGCCCGCGGTTTGGGACTCGGCAACCGCCAGGCGCAGCGCCTTCGGGTTTTGTTCCAGTTCCGTGCCCAACGCCCGCAGCGCCGCGCGCAGGCGCTGCCGCTGGTCGCCCCCCGTCGCGCGGTAGGCGTCGGTGAGTCGCTTGACCGCTCGGTTGGCGATCAGGTCGAACGTCGCCATGAAGCATTCCTCCTTGCCGGAGAACTGCTCATAAAACGATCGGCGCGAGACCCCCGCCAGCCCGATCACGAGCTTTACGCTGGTTTGGGGGTAGCCCCGCGTCGTGACCGCCTCGATCATCCCCCCGTGGATGCGGATGCGCTGGTTGCGGGCCACCCCCGGCGCGCCGAGTGGATGGGGCCCCCTTGGCAGGCGGGTATAGATCGGCACGATCTTCGGAGTCGCACGCTGCTTGGGCTTGCCGCTCCCCTTCGCCGGCTTGGGCGTCGTACTCGCCTTGGCCTTGGGAGCGCCCGCGCCCGGCTTGCGCCCATCGCGTTTGGCTTTGCGAGTACCCCCGTCAGAGGACCCCGAGCTCCCTCCCTTGGACTCAGACATTCGACCTCCCTGCATCCTCTCGAAACTCCGACTGTCATGGTATCTCGTAGACGGGACATTTTCATGTCAGATACTTTTTGTCTACGGCGTACTCTACGCAATCTCCCGCGATCGCGTCACGCAGCTGCGATCTCGGGGTTTCCCCAGCAATCGCCGTGTTTTTGAGGATAGCGCCGGCGGCCGTGCGAGGGTCGTCGTCGGGCCCCACGAGAGTCTCCCGGCTCAATCGCGACCGGTTCGTAATGCGAGCCACCCGGATGTCTGGGATTCGTTGACCCACGCCTGCCGCGCCGGGTCGAGCCTCGGCTCAGCCCACGGGTCCGTGGATCGTCGGCGTGCGACCGACCTGCTCGCGAGTGGCTGAGTCGGGCCGCCCGCGAGGCTCAGCTCAGGCGTCCTCGCCGGGCCCGTCCTGTGCGCTGTGATCGTCGGGGTGGCGCACGACCACCACGGGGCACGCGGCGCGGCGCAGCACGGCTTTGGAGGTGCTGCCGAGCAGTTTGGACTTCAGCCCGCCCAATCCGCGCGAGCCGGTCACGATCGCGCGGGCGCCGTGCTGCTCGGCGGCCGCCACGATCGCGTCGGGGGGGTCGGTGAGATCCTCGACGGCCAGTGGCTGCGCGTCGAGTCCCGCCTCGCGGGCGAGCGCGGCGCCCTCCGCGGCGATGCTCTGCGCGTGCTCCTCGCTCGCCCGCTCGACCTCCTGCGTGACCGAAGGATCGAACGGCAGCATCGTGCTGCCCATCCCGGTTGCGTCCGGCACGATCATCATCTCCGCCAGGCCTGGCTCCCACACGGTGAGCACGATCGCCGCGCCGGGCGCGAACAGCCTGCCGGCCTCGCTCACCGCGGCACGCGCCGGGGGCGAACCGTCGTAGGCGATCAGGATCGGGGGCTGCTCGGCCATCGCTTCAGCCTAACCGCTCGTGCGATCGCGGGCCGCGCGGCCGGCACCGGGTCACAGACCCAGCCCAGGCGGCCGACCCAGGGCCCAGGCCCAGCCGGTCGATGCGGCGGCCGTCGGCTGCGGGCAGAGCTCAATGGAGGATCACCCGCAGCAGGATCACGCCGAAGCCCATCGCGGCGCCGATGCACAGCTCGAGCACCAGCTCCGCCGGCTGTGCCCGTGCGCGCAGCCCCGCCAGCAGCTCGAACGCCAGCAGGCTCGCCACGCAGGTCCACAGCGCCACGGTGACGCCGGTTTCCTGACTGGCTCCGACCGCCCATGCGATCAGCAGTGCCAGCAACGGCGCGCCCGCTCCCCGCACGATCGCCCAGTCGCGCCCCAGCGCTCGTGCGAGCCCGGACACGGTGAGGTGCTCGTGGGCGGTGAGGCGCTGACCGAGCAGTTCGGCGTAGGAGTGCGCCAGCCAGTAGACGATCAGCGCGACCGCCACCGCGGCGATCGTCTCGGGGTAGGTGTCGCGCAGGCTGCTCTCCGCGGCCAGCAGCGCGCCGACGGTGATCGTCCCATACACGGCACCGGCCGGGTTTTCACCGGGCAGCAGCCGGTCGAGCGTGCGGATCGCCAGCCGCTGCGCGCGGGCGGCTGCGCCGGGGGTGTCTGCGCGATCGCGGCGTGCCGAGCTCACGGCTTCACATGATGACCGCCCGCGGCAAGGGGCCGCACGCGCTCGGCGGCGTCAGCGCTCGCCTGTGGCAAGCGCGCCGGTTCCCGGCCGCGGGAGACGACGCCGACGCCACGTCGGCACGATGCGAAGATCGTGCCGACGTAGCTCAGCTGGTAGAGCACCTCCATGGTAAGGAGGGGGTCAGGCCAGCTCGCCGCCGGTGCTCGAGGCGCGCACTACTTGAGGGGCTCAGCCACCCATCGCCCGCATGAACAACCTCATCGGGTCTTACAGCTAGGCCGCGGCTGGCTCGGTCGAGTCGATGAACTGGACGAGTACGTTCAGGAAGCGCTCGGGCTCGTCGAGCTGGGGGAAGTGACCTGAATGCGGGAACACCTCCAGGCGACTGTTGGGCATCCGTTCGTGAGTCGCGTGTCCGTGGGAGACGGGGATGATCGAGTCGCGCTCGCCCCAGATCAGCAGGAACGGAAGATGTTCGGCCAGATAGAGCCGGTTCGAGGCGTCGACCCGCTGGCCGCCGGGCTCGACCACCGAGCGAAGCGTGTGGACGAAGGCGGCACGGGCGGCACTGTCTGACAGCGTCGAGTGCCCGCGCGCGATCTCCTCGAGGTCTGTCCCGAGGCCCAGACCCAGCCGGCTGAGCAAGCCGCCGACGCGCGCGCCGGCGTCGAGCAGGCGGGTTGCCGCGAGGAACGGCAGCACGAGCTCGGAGCCGGGAAGCGTTGCGGCCCGAAGCAGCCAGTTGACGTCGCGGCCAAGGCCGCCGCTGTCAACCAGGACGAGTCGCTCGCAGCGCTCGGGGAACTGGTAGGAGAATTGCATCGCGATCCCTCCGCCGAGTGAGTGCCCGACAAAGGTTGCCCGCTCGTGTCCGAGGGCGAGCAGCAGGTCGCGCAGGCTGCTCGCGTGGGCGCCGAGTGAGTAATCGCCTCTGGGCTTGGCCGACTCGCCGTGGCCCGCCAGGTCGGGGGCTATGACGGTAAAGCGGTCGGCGAGGTGGGGCATCACCCGCTTCCAGGTCGCCGAGCTGGACGTGATCCCGTGCACGAGCACCATGACGGGGCCGCTGCCGGCTTGACGATAGGCCACGTCGTGACCGTGCAAGGTCGTGTGCCTGATGTCTTCGCGGCTGCGTTTTGTTCGAGGCGGCATCTCTTTAGCAGCCGTCGTCTGGCGGTTCTTCGGCGGTGGCTGTGGCGCAGTCGATGACGTGGCTTGTCGTCGCCTGTGCAAGGAGCTGGTAGAGCGTCTCGCGCTGGTTGGCGTCTAGCGCGCCGAGCACCTCGTCCTCGGCTGCAGCTAGTGCTGCCTCGGTTTCGGCGAGCCGTTTGGTCCCGTCGTCGGTCAGCTCGACGTAGTGCCGGCGGCGGTCCTCGGTGGAGCGCCGGCGCAGGATCAGCCCGTCGGTCTCGAGTTCGTTGAGCAGTCCGATCAGGTTCGTGCGGTCTGTTCGCAGCACGGCGGCGAGCGCCTGCTGCGTGGGGCTTCCGTGGTCGCGGAGAACCGTGAGCGCTACGAGGTGGCGGGGGCGCAGGCCGAGCGGCGCAAGCGCGGACTCCGTGCGTAGCCGTGTCAGGCGTGCCAGATGGTCGAGTAGCGCGGAGGAATTGTGATGTATCGGCACCGTGGAGGCCATTTCTACATTCTATGACACGCCAACGACTTAGTTGTCTGCTACAACAGTGTTGTTATCTACAACGGAGTTGAAAAGGACAACAATATGGCTCATCTACTGCACATCGACTCGAGCATCCAGGGCGAGCGGTCGGTCACCCGCTCGCTGACCGCACGCGCAGCCAAAGCATGGCTGGCGGCCCATCCGCACGGAACTGTCACCTACCGCGACCTCGGCGCCAACCCGCTGCCACACCTCAACAGCGAGTCTGGGCTCGCACGCATGGTCCCAGCCGAGCAGCACACGTCCGCGCAGGCGGCCTCCTGGGAGCTGACGAAGGAGGTCGTCGAGGAGGTGCTGGCAGCCGAGACGATTCTGCTCGGACTGCCCGTGTACAACTTCGGCCCGCCGAGCGCCGTCAAGTCGTGGGTCGACCATCTCGTCGCCCCGGGGCTCTCAGTAGACCATGCCACGAAGACGGGGCTGCTCGGCGGACGCGACCTGCTCGTCCTCGCTGCGCGCGGCGGCGGCTACGCGCCCGGCACACCACGCGAGGGATGGGACCACGCCGAACCGTGGCTGCCGCACGCCCTCAGCCTGACTGCGCTCGAGCCGCGCTTCATCACGGCCGAACTGACGCTCGCGGACGTCAACCCGCAGATGGCAGAGCTGAAGCCACTCGCTGCCGAGAGCCTCGCCGCCGCAGAGCGCGCAATCGACGCGCAATGGGTGCCACTCGCCGTATGAGCGATTCCCTGCACGAGCAGGGCCGTGCCCTGGGCGATGTACATAGCCGCAAGCGTCAGGAGGCGCCGTCGCCGCACAGTCCGACGGTCCTCAAAGAGGGTGGACGAAGGAGTGGGCGGTCCGGGTCACCGTGCCGTGGATGACGAGGACGCCGGCGAGGATCGCCGGGAGGCCATCGGTGGCCCGTGGATCTCAGTTGGTGGGTGCTTTGCGGGGATATATCGTGGAATGCGATGGATCTTCGTCAGCTCGAATATGTGGTTGCGCAAGCGTGTGCGGCTCGCCGAGCTGGCGGCGACCGGCGAGGCAGACCGGCGCCTGCGCTTCGAGCGTTTCTGCAGTTGCTCGACGCCCATAGCAAGGTGCTCGCGCGCCATCCAGGTCCTCGCGGGTGAGCGGGCGTAGGTCATCATCGTCGCCGGGTGCTCGATCGTCGGAGTCGGGTTGGGCGCCGATGCGCGAGCCCGACTTCAGGAGGCTGTGGTCGGCCCAGTTCGTCAGCAACATCGGCTCGTGGATGCAGACCGTCGCTGCTCAGTGGGTGATGCTGTCGTTGACGACATCCGCTCTGCTGGTCAGCGCCATCTCGGCGGCCGCGAGCATCCCTGTGCTGCTGCTGGCCATACCAGCTGGGGCGCTCGGTGATCTGGCGGACCGCAAGCGGTTGATCCTCGCCACGCAGTTGCTGATGCTGCTTGCGGCAGCGGCGCTCGCCGTGTTGTCGCTGGCGAGTGCGCTCACCCCGGCGATCCTGCTCGCGTTGCTGTTCGTGATCGGCTGCGGCACCGCGGCGAGCGCGCCGACGTGGCAGACGCTTCAGCCAGAGCTGGTGTCGGCCGCGAATCGATCGGATGCGATCGCGCTCGGGTCGGTCAACCAGAACCTCGCGCGCGCGATCGGGCCGGCCCTTGGCGGTCTGCTGCTCGCCGCGACGAGCGCGGCGGCGCTCTTTGCGGTTAATGCGGTGTCGTTCGTAGCCGTGCTGGCGGCGGTCGCAGTCACCGCGGTCCCCAAACGAAGAATCACCCTGCCGGTTGAGCATGCCGTGGACGCCGCCCGAGCCGGCGGACGCTTCGTCGCGAACTCACCCACGCTGCTGGCGCTGATCGCCCGCGCGACGGTGTTCATCTTTCCCGCTGGAGCGACCTGGGCGCTGCTGCCGTTGGTGGCTCGCCATAAGCTGGGCCTCGGATCGATCGGCTATGGCTTGCTGCTCGGTTGCGTCGGCGTCGGCGCCCTTGGCGCCGCGACCTTTGGACCGGCGCTACGCAAGCGAGTGACTCCCCGCGTGCTCTACGCGTCGTCCGCCGTTGTGATCGCCGCGACGGCGATCGTGCTTGCCTACTCGGACAGTGTGGTCCTCGACGCCGGGGCGCTTGTCGCCTCGGGTGCGGCTTGGATCAGCGGCATCGGGCTGCTTGCCGCGGCCTACCAGACGCAGATGCCGCCCTGGGTGAAGGCGCGAGGCATGTCCTACTACCTGGTCGCCTTCCAGGGTTCCAACGCCGTCGGGGGCCTGGCGTTCGGCACCGTGGCACAAGCGAGCAGCGTCTCAGATGCGTTCCTGGCCATATCGGCGTGTCTACTCGTGGGATCGCTTTTGACCTGGCGCTTGGCCCTGCCGCGAGCGGTATCTGCCGACGTCGAGGCTGCGGAGCCGTGGGCACTGCCAGAAGTGGAGGACCCGCAGGCCGGCCCGGTCATGGTAACCGTCACATGGGCCGTTCAGTCTGAGAGCCTGGACGATTTCCTGGCGCTCGCGGGGGAGCTACGTCAACTGAGGCGACGTACCGGTGCTGGGTCCTGGCGTCTGTACCGCCAAGCGGAGGATCGATACGAGCTGCTCGAGACTTTCATCGTCGGCTCTTGGGCCGAACACGAGCGCCAGCACGCCCGGATGTACCCCGCTGAGACGGCCGTCATCGATCGGCTCGAACAGACCCTGCTCCCGGGCAGACCGAGGCTCGTCAATCACTCGCTCGCCGTCGGCGCCCGGCATCGGCTCATCTCGAAGCACGATGAATAAAATGAAATTATGGCGCCTGGGCGCGGGGTATCGATTGGGGCTCGGGCTAGTTAGATCGGACCTGACTGCCGGCGCGTAAATCTTCATCGCCCCCAGGCGCGGTGGCGGCATCGGCGAGACGACGTCAGAGGCGGACGTGCTGGGCTTACCGCCCGAGCAGATCGAGCGTTCTTGCGGACCCTAGCCTATCCGCCGATCCCGGGAAAACGGCTACGATTCGTCGCCAGCGCCGACGTAGCTCAGCTGGTAGAGCACCTCCATGGTAAGGAGGGGGTCCGGGGTTCGAGTCCCCGCGTCGGCTCTAGCGGCGGCCTGGTTTCGAATGTGGGGCCATGTTCAAGGTTGGGGTCCGGGGTTCGGCCGGGGTCCAAGGCCGGGTCGGACGAACGACCCAACGAAACGGAGGCGTATCGAGCTGGGGCGAAGCCGCGACGGAAGCAGAGCCGACGCGGGGACTCGCGAGGGCTATAGTCGGCCCGGCAATGGGGCGCAGCCACATCACGCGGCGCGCTGGGCTCGCGGTCTTGGTGCTGGCGCCGTTGCTGGCTCTGATCGGCATGGCCGGCTCGGCTGGCGGATACTCGATTCAGTTCTGCGCCCAGATCCCGATCGTCGGTGGGATCCCCCCGTGGGGATTCCACACGGGCGCGCCGATCACGGGGGCGAGCGGCAGCTACGCCCGTGGCCACGGCGACATCGACCTGGCCGACAACACCGTCTCCGGGATCCTCTGCCAGGTCGACCGTGTCCCCAACCAGCCCGACCGCCTGATCATCATGACGGTCGAGCACCATCTGGTCTACCACTCGCATTACGCGGTGATGTGGGGTTTCCCAGGGAACATCATGAAGATCGTCGTCCGCGTGCAGAGCAGCACCGACCCGCGGTGCAAGGCTGGCACCCGCGGCCGCGTGACCCTGTTCGCCAGCTACAACGGTGTGCGCAGCGACAGCGTTCGGTTCGCGTTCCCGGCCGCCTGCGAGGACCACGACCACCTGTACCACGGACCGCAGGTCAACAATCAGGTCCCGCCGCTTTAAGCACGGCTTTCAAAAGACCCGGCACGCCCGGATGCGGGCGGGTTGACGTCTTCTGGCGGGCGCTTGTTCGGTTGCCACGGCGGCGCGTGGCGGGCGCCCACTACCCGGGAACAGGGTGACCCGCGCAGGTCCGAGTAGGATCTGACCGTTCGCAGGATCGATGGAAAAGATGAGCATTTCGGTAAACCAGAGTGAGGGGGAGAGCCGCATGTCCTATCCAGTGACCTTCGAAGCCGCGTACGTCGAGCAGCGCAGTCGGCTCACCGCTTTCTTCAGGCTGATCCTGGCGATTCCGCTGGCGATCTGGCTGTATGTGTACGCGATCGTGGCCTATGTGGCGATCGTGATCGCGTGGTTTGCGATCGTCATCACCGGCGCCTACCCACGCGGCCTTTATGACTTCGTCGCCGGCTTCACACGCTTTCTCGCGCGGGTGACCGCCTACACGGCGCTGCTCTGTGACCCCTACCCCTCTTTCGGCGGCTCCGACGACCCCGCCTACCCGGTGCGGATGCGGTTCGAGGGGCCGCTTGATGGCTACAGCCGCCTGAAGACGCTATTCCGCATCATCCTCGCGATCCCGATTTTGATCCTGCGCTACGTGATGAACCTGATGCTGGAGGTCGGCGCGATTGCATCTTGGTTTGTGATCGTGATCACCGGCAAGATGCCGCGCGGTCTGTTCGACCTAATGGTGCTCGCCAACTCCTACATCGCGCGTTCGGATGCCTACGTCGCGCTGCTCACCGAGACCTATCCCCCGTTCCAGGACGAGCAGACGCGCGCGGCCGGGACAGCGCCCGCGGCACAAACGCCGTAGCTCTCCTGTGACGGTGCTGGGGCTCCGTCCGTGTCGGCGTGTCCTGCCTCAGCCTCGCTCGGTTGGCCCAATGGGCGGTCGGATGCCGCGACGGTCGGATGCCGCGAGGGTCAAACGCCCGCTTGGGCGAGGATCTCACCGGTGGCGACGGCGTCGGCGAGTCGCTGGTAGTCGCGCTCGTTCTGATCCGCGTAGGCCGTGGCGAAGCGGGCGATCGCGCGGTCGAACGCCGAGCCGGCGCCCAGGTAGGCGGCGATCGCGAGCCGGTCGCCCGAGCGGGCGTGCGCGCGAGCCAGCGACCACCCGCACGCGCGCGTGTATGCGTGCAGGCCCGACTCGCTCAGCGCCGAGAGGTCGGCGGAGGCCTTCCAGTCCCACAGCTGGCGGACGTAGAAGTCGTGTTCGTTGCCGTCCAGCCCGATGCTGCGCTGCCAGCCGAGGAAGATGTCGCTTGCGGCCTGGGAGATGCGCTGGCCGCGCACCACCCGCTCGCCGTGGTTGGCGAACTCGCTGGCGCCGAGGTAGGGCTCGAGCACCGAGGGCTGCGCCTCCTTGGCTTGCAGCACCAGTGGATCCTGCCCGTCGCGGCCGACGAGCAGGAACACCCAGGCGCGCGTGCCGACGCTGCCGACGCCGACGACCTTGCGCGCCATGTCGACGAAGCGGTGGGTTCGAAACAGGTACTCCCGGTCGGCGTCGAGGCTCTCGGCGTATTGATCCAGCACCTTCTGCACAAACGCCGACTGCTCGCGCGCATCGACCGGGCCAACCAGCTCGCGGATTGGGACGAGCAGCGGCGGAACGTGGCTGAAGCGCAGCCTGCCGTCGGCGCGCTCGGTCAACTTCTTCACCGCGCGCAGGCTCGTCTTGCGACGCGCACGGGCGAACGGTTGCGCGAACTCGATCCGGCCCCTGCCCTTCAACCTCCCACCAAAACGATCGACGAGCTCGCTCGCCGTCAGGCGCTCATACCAGACGTCGAGGTGGCTGCGGTCAGCGAAGTCGCGCATCGCCTCGCGGTACTCGCGCACGCAATCCTCGACGATCCATCGACGGCTGTCCGCAGGGAGACCCACATCGCGGCCGGCGATCTCGGCGCTCGCCGCCATCCGCTTGACATCCCACTCCCAGGGACCCGGAAGCGTCTCGTCGAAGTCGTTGGGGCTGAACACCACGCGGCGATCGGGGGCCGCGAACCCGCCGAAGTTGGAGATGTGGGCGTCGCCGCACGCCTGCACCACGATCCCCGAGTCCGGCGTCGCCGCGAGATCCGCCGCCATCACGGCGGCCGCGCCGCGGTAGAAGGTAAACGGCGAGACGAGCATCCGCCCGTAGCGGATCGGCACGAGCTCCGCTACGCGCGTGGCCGCTTGGGCCGCGAGCACCGCGACGGGATCGGGCCGGTCGGGCGCCGGCGCCCACTCGCCATGAGCCGACCGGGATGTGGCCTTACGGGCCAATCGCCCGCGCTCCGCGGACTCCCCGGGCTGCAGCTGTGAGTAGCGCGGGGCGGGTTCAGCGGTCACGGCTGTTGAGCTCCTTCGCGACTTCTACCACCGACGTGCGCTGGTAGAAGTCAACCGCGACGATAGCGCCCCTGAGCCCACGCTTCTTCAGGCAGCGCTCGATGCGCCCGCGCAGGAACGGCGCGCGGCCGATGGCCGCGTTGAGGGCGGTGCTCGGCGGGAACGGAGGGATCCAGTGGTTGATCAGCAGCAGCGGGCTGTCCGCTTCGCCCCGGTAGCGCTCGCAGCTCAGCTGATCCGGGCGCGTGGCGCCGAGCGGCGTGTCCTGGATGAACGAGAACGCGGGCATGTACCAGGCGGGCGACCCACCCTTCTCCTCGGCGAACACGACCAGACGCTGTCCGCGCGCGATCAGCTCGCCCAGGGTCGGCATCGGCGCCCGGCGGTCGAGCGTCGCGACGTAGCGCGTGAGCCCGGTCTGCTCGAACGCTCGCTCGATCGTGGCGGGGGGGACGTAGTCCTCGACGATCGCGATCACCACCTGGTCGGGGTGGCGCTCCAGGAAATCTCCGATCACCTCCAGTTCCCGGTTCAGCGGCTCGGCTCCCAGCTCGCACAGGGTGTGGCACAGGTAAGGCTCGGGTGGGCCGTTCAGCGTGCCCACCCCCACGCGGCCGGCGACCCGGTCGGCGACGCGCAGCGCGCGTGCGGGAACCTGGGCGGCGACCTTGTTGCGATCGGAGCCCTCGGCGCTCAGGTCGGTCCGCACGTGGCCGGTCGCCGGGTCGTACACCCCGAAGTGAACGTCGAGCAGCAACGCCCGGATGCCGTCGTCGAGCTGGCGCGAGATGCCGTAGCGCTGATTGGCGAAGCGCCACCCCGGCTCCGCGGAGGCCGCGAAGGAGTTGTGCGTGCCGGGGAATACAACTTCGTCGAGGCGCCGCCCACACAGCGCCGCGGTGCCCTCGCAACTCCGGGCCGCTGTCGCCTCGCTGTGCCTTTGCGCCCCAGAGCAGCCGGCGAAGAGCACAACCACGAGCCCGGCCACGATCGGACCACGAAGGCTCGCCAAGCGTATAGTGAGAGCACAGACGACGCGCCGGGCTTCTCCTCTGCTCATGTCCGCGTGTCTGACGATAGAGCCGAGAGGGATCGAGGTGCTCGTGCCTATACCGACTGTGGCGCACCTGACGGTGGCTGAGCGCGCGGCGCGCGGCAAGGCGGCGCGCTCGGAGGTGCCGCGCTCCAGCCACGCAACCTTCGAGCCGGGGGCCCACCGCGACCCGATCGGGCTGCTGCAGAGCCAGGCGAAGACGCGGGTGCCGGAGCTAGTGCCGATCCGTTACGGGCGGATGCTGGTCTCGCCTTTTACGTTCTACCGGGGGGCGGCGCTGATCATGGCCAGCGACCTGGCGGCGACGCCGCGTTCGGGGCTCACGGTGCAGTGCTGCGGTGACGCGCACTTGTCGAACTTTGGTGTGTTCGCCTCGCCCGAGCGGCGGCTGATGTTCGACGTGAACGATTTCGACGAGACGTTGCCTGGCCCGTGGGAGTGGGACGTCAAGCGCCTCGCCGCCAGCATGCTGATCGCCGCGCGCTTCAACGGCTTCCCGGTCAAGGATCAGGAGCAGATCGTGCTCGACACGGTCGAGGAGTACCGCATCGCGATGACGGGCTTCGCGGCGATGAAGAACCTCGACGTCTGGTATGCCCGCCTGGACATCGAGAACACGCTCAAGGAGCTGGGGTCCCAGCTCAAGCCGAAGCAGGTCAAGCGCACCGAGAAGGCGCTCGCCAAGGCCCACACCAAGGACAGCATGTCGGCCTTCTCCAAACTGACGCACGTCGTGGATGGCGAGGTGCGGATCGTCGCCGAACCGCCGCTGATCGTGCCGATCGACGACCTCGTCAAGGGTGCCGAACGCGATGAAATGTTCGATGGCCTGCACGAACTGGTGCGCTCTTACCGCGCCACGCTGGAGCACGACCGGCGCGTGCTCTTGGAGGAGTTCCGCCTCGCCGATTTCGCGCGCAAAGTCGTCGGCGTCGGCAGCGTCGGCACGCGCGCCTGGATCGCGCTGATGCTCGGCCGCGACGGTCAGGACCCGCTGTTCCTGCAGATGAAGGAGGCGCAGGAGTCGGTGCTAGAGGAGTTTCTCGGCCCCAGCGAGTTCGCCAACCACGGCGAGCGGGTCGTCACCGGCCAGCGATTGATGCAGGCCTCGAGTGACATCTTCCTCGGCTGGTTGCACGTGGAGTCCGGGATTGATGGCGAGGAGCGCGACTTCTACGGGCGCCAGTTGAAGGACTGGAAGGGCTCGGCCGAAATCGAGCAGATGGTTCCCTCGGGCCTGTCCGCTTACGGGCGGCTGTGCGGGTGGACGCTCGCGCGTGCCCACGCCCGCAGCGGCGACCGCATCGCGATCGCTGCCTATCTCGGCCGCGGACCGAGCTTCGACCGGGCGATCGTCGAGTTCTCAGCCGCCTACGCCGAGCAGAACGAGCGCGACTACAAGGCCCTCGCCAAGGCCGTCAAGGCGGGTAAGATCGCCGCCCAAACGGGCCTCTGATCCTGCCCCGGGCTTGTTGAGAGACCGTCTGCCGGTACGCTCGCGAAGCTGTCCGCTCAGCGAATGTCTTCGCGGAGCTGCTTCACTCAGCGAATGCCCTCGAGCAGCTGGGCGGGCGAGGCGAGCCCGAGGCCCCTGGCGAGGATCACGAGCGTCTCCAGGCGTGGCGAGCGCTTGCACCGCTCCAGCAGGCTGATCTCGGTGCGGTGCAGGTTGCACGCTTCGGCGAGCGCCTCCTGCGAGAGTCCCGAGCGCTCCCGGTGCGCACGCAGGTTCTTGGCGAATTGGCTGCGTATCTGCTCCACGGACACCCGCTAACTGTCGCGCCTCGCAGACGAGAGTTCTACAGCTCTTTGTCTATATCGTGTCTGCATCGCAAGTCGCTCCAACGTGTGGCTGGACGGTAAACGTCTTACCAAGCTTATCGACAAGCCGAGCTTTCGCCTGTATCGAGCGCCGATAGACCCTATTCATAGCCGGTTGCATGCGCGGCGGGCTTGATCTTTGGGGCTCGCGGGATGTGGTCGCCGGGGCCCGGGCTCAGATGCAGATGAATCCGAGGGCGTCCAGGTGCAGGGCGCACGCGGATGCCCACACCCGCTCGCCGTCACCGTGCACGACTCCCTGTTCGCGCAGCCGTTCGAGCGCGACGCCGATCGCCCTCGGGTCGACGTCGTAGAGCTCGAGCTCGAGCTCCCCGCGCGACCAGTGTGGCGTGCGATCGTCACGCAGCAGCTGTAGGACGACCAGGCACTGCGTGCCGTCCTGCTCCAGCGGATCGGCCTGCTCTCGGTGCATGCCGCGTTCTTCGGCTTGCGACGCCCAGACCCTGCAGATAGTCGTCTGAGTTGGCTCGAAAAGACGCAAAGCTCCAGTGCCCTCTCGAGTCGGCTCGATCGTCCGCGGGAGTAGGCTCATCGCAACGTGGGTAAGAGCTCCTCAATCGCCGGTCGGGACGCGCCGCCGTCAAACCCCCTCGGGGACGCATCGCGGTCAGGCCCACTCGTCCCCTCCCCATCCGCCGTTCCTGGGCTGCGCCGAGCGACTGTAGACGACGTCCAGAGCTTGCGGGCGGTGTTGGCGGAGGCGTTTATGGAGGACCCGGTATTCGGCTGGCTGATCCCAAATGACGCCAGGAGGCGAGCGCGGTTGCGCCACTACTTCGGGATCGAGCTGCGCCACTTCGCCCTGCCGCGCGGGCGCGTGGAGACGACGGACGATCTCGCCGGCGCGATGCTCAGCCTGCCGCCCGGCAGGTGGCGCGTGCCACTGCACGCCACCCTGCTGCACGGCGGCGTATTCGGTGTTCGAATCGCCAAGGCGGCGCGCTTGGGAGCCACGATGGAATGGCGTCACACGCGGCTCGCGCGCGAGCCCCACTACTACGTTCGCGACATCGGCGTGCACCCGGACACTCAGGGACGGGGACTTGGCAGCGCGCTGATGCGCCCCACGCTCGATCGGTGCGACCGGGAGGGTCGGTCCGCCTACATCGAGGCTTCCAGCGAGCGCAGCGCCGTTCTGTACGAGCGCCTCGGATTCCAGCTCATCGAGGAGCTGCGCGTGTGGGGCAGCCCGCCGCTGCGGCTCATGCTCCGCCCTGCGCATCCCCCGCGGGCGATGCAGTGAACACGATTGGCCACCACGCCGCGGTGGGCGCGGCGGCTCCTCAGTGCCGCCCGGGCGTCGCCGCGACTATCGGTGATGGTGGGGGCAGGATTCGAACCTGCGTAGGCAGAGCCAATCGGTTTACAGCCGATCTCCTTTAACCACTCGGACACCCCACCGGGGATGCCGACGTAGTTTAGAGGGGCGGGGCGACCAAAAGGTCTGGAGAGGCTCAGGAGGCCTCGCGCAGCAGCTGCGCCTCGGGCAGTGTCTGCAGCTTCTTGAGCGTGCGGTTCTCGATCTGGCGGACGCGCTCGCGGGTGATGTTGAAGGCGCGGCCGACCTCCTCCAGGGTGCGCGAGCGCCCGCCGGTGATGCCGTAGCGCATCTCCAGCACCTCCCGCTCCCGGCGAGGCAGCAGCGCCAGCACGCGCCCGATGGTTTCGCGGCGCAGCGACTCCGAAGCGGTCTCGAACGGCGATTCGGCGGCGATGTCCTCGATGAAGTCCGCCAGCGCCGAGTCGTCCTCCTCGCCCACAGGCTTCTCCAGGGAGATCGGCTGCTGGGCCATGCGCAGGATCTCGCGCACCTCTCCGATCGGGTAGTCGAGTTCGGCGGCGAGCTCCGCGGCGGTGGGGTCGCGCCCCAGCTGCTGGATCAGCAGGCGCTCGGCGTGCAGCACCTTGTTGAGCTTTTCCGCCATGTGCACGGGGATCCGGATCGTGCGGCCCTTGTCGGCGATCGCGCGCGTCACCGCCTGGCGGATCCACCACGTGGCGTACGTCGAGAACTTGTAGCCACGGCGGTAGTCGAACTTCTCCACCGCCCTGATCAGCCCCAGCGAGCCCTCCTGGATCAGGTCCAGGAAGGTGAGGCCGCGGCCCATGTAGCCCTTGGCGATCGACACCACGAGGCGCAGGTTGGCCTCGACCATCTGCTGCTTGGCGGCCACGTCCCCGCGCTCGATGCGCTTGGCGAGGCTCACCTCTTCGGCGGCGCTCAACAGCGGCACGCGGCCGATCGAGCGCAGATACAGGCGCAGCGAGTCGAGGCTGGACTCCGCGCCCTCGAGCTCTTCGGGGCGCAGCTCGACATCGTCGAAGCCCACCCGCCCCCGCAGCTCGACGACCTGATCGAGCTCCGCGCGCCCATCGGGGTCCTCTTCGTCCTCGGGTTCGGGCGCGTCCTCTTGCAGGGGGATCGTGGGGCGTTCGTCCGGCTCCTCGCTCAGCTCGCGCTCCGGCCGCTCCGGCGCGGGCTCGCCCACGATTTCGATGCCGTGCTCCTCCAGATAGCTCAGCAGGTCTTGCACCTGCTCCAGCGCGACCTCCGCCTCCTCGAGCGCTGTCGCGAGCGCCTCGGAGGCCACGAACCCACGTTCCTGGCCGTCGGCGATCAGCGTCTGCAGCTCCTCGATTTCGACCACTGCGACCTCCGTCGCCGCAGCTGGCTCCACCGGAGCGCGATCGACCCCCCTGCCCTCCAACCCCGCGAACTCAAACAACGCCTTCTCGCTCACCTCTGTGGACCCCCGGGATCCATACTGCGCCCATCGCGGCGAGCCGCACCCGCCGCGCCTCCCCTACCAGCCTGCTGCGGCGCGCCTCCTACGCGCCTCTTCGGTGATGACTGCCACCGTCCTGCTCCAAAAGTCCTCTCCAGCCTTCTCGCTCGCTTGCTCGTGCTGGCTCTGTTTGCCCAAACCCGCGATGACCCTTGACGTTGCGGCCTTACCCCAAATGATCTGCGGAGTGATACCAGATATCAAGGCCCCCGTGCGCAGCTTCCAGCGATTGTGGTTCCGGGCCCTGGCATTCCCGTGCCGGGTGGGAGCGCGTGTACTACGCTTGGCGGGCGGTGCCGACAACGATGCATGTGAACCCCTCGCTTGATCCGCGGGCGCCGGAGGACGTGCAGGCCCGCGCGCCCGCCGTGCGCGTGGGTCTCTCGCGCGTGGGAGTGACCGGCGTGGAGAAGGTGGTGCGCATCCGCGACGAGCTGTTCTTCGCGCGCCTGGAGTGCTTCGTCGACCTGAGCCGCGACCAGAAGGGCGCGCACATGTCGCGCTTCGAGGAGGTCGTCAACGACGCGATCGGGGAGGTGGTGCTGAACGAGTCGCCGTTCCGCGCGGAGACGCTCGCGCGCGACATCGCCGAGCTCGTGCGAGGTCGCCAGGGGGCCGAGCGCGCCGAGGTGACCGTGCAGGCGCGCTACCCCGAGCACAAGCCCGCTCCCGTGTCCGGCGTGTTGACGCAGGAGATCTACACGCTGCACGGCCGTGCCGTGGCGCTGGCGGGTGGCAGCACGCGCCACATGGTGGGGGTCTCCGCTACGGGGATCACCGCCTGCCCCTGCGCGCAGGAGCTCGTCGCGGCGCGTGCGCGCCAGCGCCTCGCCGAGCAGGAGGGCTTCTCGGCCGAGCAGATCGAGCGCGTCCTCGCCGCGGTGCCGGTCGCCACGCACAATCAGCGCGGCCTCGGCACGCTGCACATCGGCTGCCTGGAGGGCTGCGAAGCGGAGATCGACGCGAAGACGCTGCTTGGGATCGTCGAGGGCTCGATGTCCTCGGAGATCTATGAGCTGATGAAGCGCTCCGACGAGGTGGAGGTCGTCGAGAAGGCCCACCGCCGCCCCCGCTTCGTCGAGGACTGCGTGCGCGAGATGGTCGCGGGCGTCGTTGCCACCTTTCCCGGGCTCGACGGCGCCAGCTTCATCTCCGCGCGCCAGGAGAACCTCGAGACGATCCACCAGCACAACGTCGTCGCCGAGCGCCACGGCCTGCTCGCGGAGCTGCGCGGCGAGATCGACTCCGGCCTGCCCACCTCACACCAGACCACCCTGGAGGAGTGGCTGGGTGGCGGCTCAGGCTCAACCTGATTGGTGCGTCTGAGCCTGCATCCGCCGGCGCAGGCCAAAGAAGAAGTCGAGCCCGGAGAGCACCGTCACGAGCACCGTCGCGTACAGCAGCAACGCAACCCACAGCGGTTTGTCGGGCACGGCGATCACCGCGAGGATCGCCACGATCTGCATGCAGGTCTTGACCTTGCCGAACATGCTCGCCGCCATCACCACGCCCGCCTGGGTGGCGCCCATGCGCAGCACCGTGACCGCCAGCTCGCGGGTGATGATCACCATCGCCACCCACGCCGCCAGTCGCCCGAGCGAGACGAGCGAGAGCAGCGCGGCGACGATCAGCAGCTTGTCGGCGAGCGGGTCCATCAGCTTGCCGAAGGTCGTGATCGATCCCCGCGTGCGCGCGAGGTAGCCGTCGGCGAAGTCCGTCAGCGAGGCCGCGGCGAACACGACCGCCGCCAGTACGTCGCCGGAGGCGGTGTTGCCGAGCAGGGCGACGACCAGCACGGGGACCAGCATGATCCGCAGCACGGTGAGGATGTTCGGTAGGTTCAGGGGGAACATGGTCGGCGGGTGGGTAGCGTGGTGCGCGGCGGGCACAATGGTGGTAAGGCAGCATTATGTCGGCAAGGAGGAATCGCACATGAAGAGGCGCACGCTGGGGACCGGCGGCCCCGAGGTTTCGGAGATCGGGTTGGGGTGCATGGGGATGTCGGCGTTCTACGGAGCGACGGACGCGGATGAGTCCACCGCGACGATCCGCCAGGCGCTCGAGCTTGGGTGCGACTTCCTCGATACCTCCGACATGTATGGGCCGCACACCAACGAGGAACTGGTCGGCCGCGCGATCGCCGGCCGCCGTGACGAGGTGTTTCTGGCCACCAAGTTTGGGATCAAGCTGGAGCCGGGTGGGCGGGACGGGTCCTGGCGACGCTCGGTGGACGGCAGCCCGGCGTATGTGCGCGAAGCGTGCGAGGGCTCGCTGCGGCGCCTCGGCGTCGAGCACATCGACCTCTACTACCAGCACCGGGTGGACCCCTCCACCCCGATCGAGGACACCGTCGGCGCGATGGCCGAGCTGGTGCGGGAGGGCAAGGTCCGCCACCTCGGCCTCTCCGAGGCGAGCGCCACCACGATTCGTCGCGCGCACGCGGTGCACCCGATCGCCGCCGTGCAGAGCGAGTACTCGTTGTGGACGCGCGAGGTGGAGGAGGAGATCCTGCCGACGCTCGACGAGCTGGGGATCGCGCTGGTCGCCTACTCGCCGCTCGGCCGCGGCTTCCTCGTCGGACGCTTCTCCTCGCGCGAGGAGATCGAGGAGGGCGACTTCCGCCGCTACGGCCCCCGCTTCAGCGATGAGAACTTCGACCGCAACCTCGTGCTCACCGAGCGCGTTCGCGAGCTGGCCACGGAGAAGGGCGTCACCCCGGCACAGCTCGCGCTTGCGTGGGTGCTCTCGCGCGGGGAGCACATCGTCCCGATCCCGGGCACCAAGCGGCGCTCATACCTGGAAGACAACCTCGCCGCCGCCGAGGTGCGGCTGAGCTCCGAGGAGTCCGAGCGGATCGCCGCTGCGGTCCCGCCGGCGACGGGCGATCGCTATGACGCGCAGGGGATGACGACGGTCGACCGGTAGCGACCCACCGGCGGCCTCGCACGTCGGCGGGTGGGCTTCCTGAGCGCTGGCGGCGGCTGGCCGGCGTCCCCACGGGCGGCACGCTAGGGTGGCCGTATGGATATGCAACTGGTGCCGATGGTCGTCGAGCGCACCGCGCGCGGCGAACGCGAATTCGACATCTACTCGCGGCTGCTCAACGAGCGCATCATCTTCCTCGGGACGCCGATCGAAGATCAGGTCGCCAACCTCGTGGTGGCGCAGCTGCTGCACCTCGAGGCCGATGACCCCGAGAAGGACATCTCGATCTACATCAACACACCTGGCGGCTCGATCTACTCGGGTCTTGCGATCTACGACACGATGAACTTCGTCAAGCCCGACATCGCGACGATGTGCGTCGGCGTGGCGATGTCGATGGGCTCGTTGCTGCTGGCGGGCGGCACCAAGGGCAAGCGGGCTTGCCTGCCCAACAGCCGCATCCTGATCCACCAGCCCTCCGCCGGCTTCGAAGGGCAGTCCACCGACATCGAGATCCACGCCCGCGAGATCCTCAAGGTGCGCGCGCGCATCGACGAGATCTACGCCGAGTGCACCGGTCGCGCCGAGGAGGAGGTCCGCCGCGACATGGAGCGCGACCGCTTCTTCAACGCCGAGCAGGCCTTGGAGTACGGGATGATCGACCGGGTGCTCGAGAGCCACTGAGGCGGCCGGGTCGCCTAGGCGACCCCGTGCTCGATGACCCCGAGCCCCTCGATCTCGATCCGCACGACGTCCCCCGCTGACAGGAAGGCCGGCGGGCTCTGGCCGAGCCCCACGCCCGAGGGCGTGCCCGTGAGGATCAGGTCGCCGGGGAACAGCGTGCAGGTCTCGGCGATGAAAGCCACCAGCTCGGGGACGGTGAAGATCAGGTTGGAGGTGTTGGAGTCCTGGCGCAGCGAGCCGTTGACCCACGTGCGCAGGCGCAGCGCGTGCGGGTCGGGGATCTCCTCGGCGGTCGTGATCCAGGGGCCGTAGGGGCAGAAGCCGTCGGCGCCCTTGGCGCGCGTCCACTGCGGCTCGCGGCCCTGCAGGTCGCGCGCGCTGACGTCGTCGGCGACGGCGTACCCGGCGACGCGCCCGCCGGCGCCCATCACCACGGCGAGCTCGCCCTCGTAGTCGAGGCGGCGCACCACGGCGGGGCAGCGCACGGGCGTGTTCGGCGGCGCGGCGGAGGCGGGCAGCTTCATGAACACCAGCGGCTGCGCGGGCCGCTCGCCGCCGGTCTCGGCGACGTGATCGGCGTAGTTGAGCCCGATCCCGAAGATCGCCCGCGGCGCCGGCACCGGCGCGAGCAGCGTCACCTCCCGCAGCGGCCAGCTGGGGCCCGGCCCGTCGGCACCGCCGACCGCGGCGGCGCTCTGCGCGAGCGCGGGGCTGCCCAGCACGTCGAGCACCGTCAGGCGCTCGTCGGCGAACGCGGTGACGTGACCGTCGGCGACGGTCCCCGCACGCGGCGCCTCGCGTTCCGGAGGCTTGAACGTGGCCAGGCGCATCGGGGCAGCGTACCCGCTTGCCCCGGCGCTCGTACGTCGGCGACTGGCCTGAATGCGCCGCATCAGCAGGCGTAGCCGCGATGTGCCGCCCCCCCGGGGTTTATGCTCGCCCGGCGCCATGGCCGGCCTGAGCAAAGTGGAGCGCCTCCTGCTGGCGGCGATTGTCGTAGCGGTGGCGCTGGCGGGCGCGGCCAACTACGGCGCGTGGGCGGCGGTGCCGCGCTTCGCCCTGGCGACGGTGGCGCTGGCGGGCCTGGCGTGGGCGGTGGCGCTCGGAACCGAGCAGCTGGGCGAGCACATCGGCGCGGCGGCCACGGGGGTGTTGCAGGCGACGCTCGGCAACCTGCCCGAGCTGCTGGTCGTCATCTTCGCGCTGAAAGCGGGCGACCTCGTGGTCGCGCAGACGGCGCTCGTGGGCTCGCTGCTGGCGAGCGCGCTGCTGGTGCTGGGGCTGACGATCGTGGCCGGCGCGCGGCAGGCGCCGGACGGGGTGATGCGCTTCTCGAGTCGCCTGCCCAACGACACCACGACGCTGCTGCTGGTGACGGTCTTCCTGATCGTGCTGATCGGCCTCGCGCTCAGCTCGGGCAGCGCCGCCGGCGCGCACGTGGACACGATCTCCGTGGTCGGCGCCTGCTGCCTGCTGGGGGTGTACGCGACGTGGCTGGTGCCCTACCTGCGACCCAAGGCCGCGGCCACTGGAAACCGCGCGCCGCAGCCGCCGGCGGGGGAGCCGGCGCGCATCTCGTTGCGCGCGGCGCTGATCCTGCTCGTGGCGGCCGGCGTCGGCGCGGGCTTCGTCTCGGAGTGGTTCGTCACCGCGTTGCGCCCGGCGATCGAGATCCTGCACATCTCCACGGCATTCGCGGGCCTCGTGATCGTGGCGATCGCCAGCAACGCCGTGGAGCACTTCGCGGGCATCACGCTGGCCGCGCGCGGCAAGGCCGACCTCGCGATCGCGGTCGTCAAGAGCTCGGTGGCGCAAATCGCCGCCTTTCTCTTCCCGGCGCTGGTGTTGATCTCCCTGTTGCTCCCCACGCAGCTGACGTTCGCGCTGCAGCCGATCTACATCGGCGCGCTCGGTCTGATGACGATCGCGGTGTGGCAGGTCACGGGCGACGGCGAGGCAGCGGCCTTCGAGGGCTGGGCGCTCGCGGCGATCTACGTGATCGTTGCCGTGGTCGCCGCCTACCAGTAGCAAGCCCGCGCAGCGGCTGGGCACGGAGGTCCAGCCCCCCAACGCGTGGTGCCCGCGGGCACCCGCGCGGACGATCCCAACCCCTACCCCCGCGTCAACCCCCCAATCAAAGCCCCCGCGAGCCCGCCGGCGGTGGCGGCCTGGGCGTTGCTCGTCTCCGCGCCCTCGACCGGCGCGATGAACATCGTTTGGATCGCCAGCCGCCCGGGGCCCGTGAAGCGGTTCCAGGTGAGCTTGCCGCCGCCGCCCATCAGCCCGGTCTTGAGGCCCATCGTGACCGACTCCAGCGTGACCGTGGGGTCCTTGTACAGCCAGGCGCCGGCCTCGACGTCGAGCTGCTCGCCGGCGCCGAGCTCGACGAGGAAGACGTTGCCGTTGCCGTGCAGCCACACGATCGCGTCGCCCGTGGTGGCGCGGAACTTGTCGATGAAGAAGCCCGACCCGCCGAGCAGCATGTTCTGGATGCCCTTGACCCGCTCGTAGGAGTAGTCGAGGTTGTCGGTCGCGGCGATGAACTGGTGCTCGCGTACGTCGAGCCCTTCGCCGAGCTTCAGGTGCATCGGGATGCACTGCCCGGGCGCGTCGCGCGAGAAGGCGATGTGCCCGGCGCCGAACGTGCGCGTGACGAAGTAGTCGAGCCCTGCGATCTTCCGTTTGACCCCGCCGTGCAGCTTCTTCAGCTCGATCTCCACGCGCGTTTCCTTCCATAGCAGCACGTGGTGCTCGAACATCACCGAGCCGGGCCCCAGCACGACCTGCAGCTCGGGTACCAGCTCCCCGCGGATGTGGTAAGTGACGTCCGCAAAGCTCTCGTCGCGGATCGTGGTCGGAATCGGCTCGGGCAGCTGCATCGCGGGGCCTCCTTGGGCTTGCGTCGAAAAATGGTGGGTGGGCGTTCGGGTGGGTGGGCGCAAATCATGGCGCGGCCCCCGGTTGGATCGGGTATCGGCAGGTGGGGAGGTTGGGATGAGGACCCCGCCCGCCGAGCGGGCGGGTCCGGATGGGCCACGTGTTGTGGAGGCCCGGCCCGCGTGTACGTGCGCGCGTCCTGCGAGCCAATGCGGGTGGGGCGATTGTGTGTGAAAACCAAGGGGGACTTGACAACTAACCCGCACTGTGCGTATAGTGGTCCCATCCTCCCGTCTGAAAGGGACCGCGGGGGAGTGAGTCAAGCAAGCATAGGGTCTGGCTCCGGGTCTGAGCTACGCCTGTCGGTGACCTTTTTAAGGGGTATGCAGGTGCTGCCCGGTATGGGTGAGTTTTGTATGGGTTCTTCCAGGGAGGGGATGGTTGAATGACTGCGCGTTGGTTGCCGTGGAGGATGTTGGTTGGGCCGATTGCTAGCGCGTGCGCTGCTCCTCAACACCGGGGTGGGGCAGTGGAGCGCAAAGCCATCTCGGTGTCGCGCGCGTCGCTGTTCGTTCTCGCGCTGGCTGTCGTCTGTGCGTTTGTGCTGCCGGGCGGGGTCGCGCAGGCGGAAGTGCCGGGGCTGATCGCGGTGGGAAACTTCGGTGAAGGCCATCTGAACGAGCCTGTCGGTGTCGCGGTCGACCAGGCGAGCGGTGAAGTGTATGTCGCCGGCCTCTATTCGCGGATCGACAAGTTCAGTCCCAGCGAACACCTGGTTGCGCCGCCGTCTCCGTTTGGCGCGGAGGAACCGTATACCGGTGTGGCTGTGGATCCGGCGAATGGGGACGTGTATGCGGTCAATGCTCCCAAGCAGGAAATCGAAATTTTCAACCCCGGCAGCGGTGCGCTGATTTCGTCGTTTGCGGTGCCGGAATCCGGCAACGTTTTTGGGGCGCTGACGTGGGTGCAGATCGCGGTCGACGCCGCTGGCGACGTCTATCTGCCGAATGCCCCCAACAACGAGATCCAGGAGTACAGCGTCGGCGGAACGCTGCTGCGCACGATCACCGGCTCGGGCGGCGCTGCTTTGCAAGGGCCGACCGCCGTGGCGATTGACCCCTCCGGGGACCTGTGGGTCGCCGACACGGGCGATAACCGGATCGAGGAGTTCGACTCCACCGGCGCGTTCGTGCGGGAAATCAAGAGCGAAGGCGTGCGGTCGGTCGCCGTCGACACGCACGGCAACGTATTTGCGCTGGTCCTTAACAAGCAGGATTCCTGTGGCGAATTGGAACCTCCGTGCTATCACCTGCTCGAGTACGACTCGGGTGGTGGGGTGCGCGCTGACATCGGCGCCGGCTCCATCGGCGACTACGAATCACCGTTTCCCGAACTTGGCGCCAGCGAGATGGTGGCGGTGAACGATGCGAACGACCGGGTTTATGTCGCCGACGGGGAACACAACGTGGTGTGGGCGTACGAGCCGCCGGCGCCCCCGGTGGTGGGCAGGGAGCTCGCCGCGGAAGCGACCACCTCGGAAGTCAAGCTCGGCGCCCTGATCGCTCCGAGTGGGCTCGGTACGAGCTACCGCTTCGAATATGGCACGAGCACCGAATACGGGCACAGTGCGCCCTTCCCGGAAGGCAGCGTGGGCTCGGGTTTCTCATCGCGCACGGTGTGGGCGGCGGCGGCTGGATTGCAGCCGGGCACCACCTACCATTACCGTGTCGTGGCGGGCAACGCGCTCGGCGCGACCACCGGGGCGGACCAGACCTTCACTACGCTGACGGCCGCTGAAAGTCGCTGTCCCAACGAAAGCTTCCGCAATGGGTTCTCGGCCGGGCTGCCCGACTGCCGCGCCTACGAGCTGGTCACGCCCTCCCAGGCCGACTCCGGCGAGCCGGAGGTGAAGTACGGCAGCACACTGGGCGACGTGACGGTCGCGGCCACGGACGGCGATCGGATGGCGTATCTCTCGTTCTCGGGCTTGGCCGGTACGCAGACTGCCGGTGAGAGCTACCTGTCGACGCGTGGAGCGGACGGTTGGACATCGGAAAGCGTGATCCCGCACCAGTCCGGCTATTACGGATGGGAGTGTCCGTCCACCGGCAGCGCGATGCCAGCGTTCTCCTCGGAACTCTCGAGCGGTGTATTGATCGACGGCAGAAATCAGCAGGAGGTCGAAGAAAACAACGGCTTCGAAGCCGGTAGCAATAGTGGCAATGGTAAAGGCGAGGGCCCGTGTGGCGCCGACAGCCCGGAACTGGTGAGCGGCGAGCCGCATGGGTTCGCCAATTTGTTTGTGCGTGATAACAGCACGGGCAGCTACCGGCTCGTCGATGTGACTCCGCCGGGTGTTGCGCCGGCGAGCGCGCACTTCGACGCGGCCTCCTCTGACCTCAGCCACGTCGTTTTCGACGAGCACGCGCAGCTGACCGCGAACGCCCCGGGCGGTTTCGACGACCTGTACGAGTGGTACGGGGGGGTTGTGCGTCTGGTGACGGTGCTGCCCGGGGGGGCGCCCGCGGTGGGGTCGCTGGCCGTCGGAGATGGGGTGCACGCGAACAGCGGGGAAGGGGCGGTGGCGGCGCAGGCGCACGTGATCTCAAGCGACGGCTCGCGGGTGTTCTTCTCCGCGGGTGGGAGCTTGTATGTGCGGGAGAACGCCGAACAGCCGCCGGTCGATGAATGCTCGGCGCCGGGCGAGGCGTGCACGGTGCAGCTGGACGCCTCACAGGCCGGGGGCCCTGGCGGGGGCGGGGATTTCATGGACGCCAGCGCTGATGGCTCGCGGGTCTTCTTCCTCGACAATGCCTCGGCGCGTCTGACTGCAGGCACGGTCGTGGGCAGCGGAACGAACCTCTACGAGTATGACCTGGAAAGCGGGACCCTGAGCGATCTCACGCCCGCCGGCCACGCCGAAGTCGCCGGCGTCAGCGGCGTCAGCGAAGATGGTTTGGTCGTCTACTTCCTCGCCGGCGGGGTGCTGGCGAGCAACGAAAACGCCAACGGGGAAGTGGCCGAAGCGGGGAAGCCCAACCTCTACGTCGAGAATGGCGCGGGCACGAGCTTCATCGCCGCGCTCGCCTCGGAAGGGAGGGATCAATGTGTGCTTAGAGACGGATGCGCCCGGGTGGCGAGCGATGGTGCGTTCTTCGCTTTCACGTCGTTGAGGGATCTCACCGGGTATGACGACGCCGATGCGAGCACCGGCAAACCCGACCCGGAGGTCTTTCTCTACGATGCCGGCAGCGACAGGCTGTCCTGTGCGTCGTGCAATCCCAGCGGTGAAGCACCTACGGCGGGAGCCACGCTCGAGAACGGCCTCGCCTATCCTCGTGATCTGGCTGACAGCGGCCGGTTGTTCTTCGAAACCGACGAGTCGCTGCTGCCGTCGGACACGAACGGCCAACGGGATGTCTATGAGTACGAGGGTGGCCAGCTGTATCTGATCTCCTCTGGCAGCTCCGAATACGAATCGGTGATGCTGGACGCGAGCGAAAATGGGGATGACGTGTTCTTCCTCACGCGCCAGCAGCTGCTGCCGTCTGGGCCGGGGGGCGAGGTGTTCGCGATCTACGACGCCCGCGTGGACGGGGGCTTCCCAGAATCTCCCCCGCCGCCGTCGTGCGTGACGGCCGATGCCTGCCGGGTCGCGGCATCCCCGCAGCCGTCGATTTTCGGTGCGCCGGCGAGCGAGACGTTCTCCGGTACAGGCAACCTCGCGCCGGCACCTGAAGTCGCGTCGAAAGGGAAGGTCAAGTCCAAGAAATCCACGCCCGTGGCGTGCAGGAAGGGCTTCGTGAAGAAGCGGGATAGATGCGTGAAGAGATCCAAGCAGGCCAGGAAGCCCGCCCATGCCAACAAGAGGACAGGCAAGTGATCATGCTCTCTAAAAGAATCGCAACCGTGGTCTCGCTGATGGTCACCATGATCACCGTGATGGCGGTGGGCGCCTCCTCGGCGCTGGCGGGTGAAGCCCATCCTTTCCTGTTGAGCTTCGGCTCGCTCTCGAACCCGAACGGGATCGCGGTCGATGAAGCCAGCGGCGACGTGTACGTCGCGGCGATCGGTACGGACACGGTCTACAAGTTCGACGCCGCCGGCAACCCGGTCGACTTCTCCGCGCTGGGCGGCAACGCGCTCACGGGCCTCTCCACACCAGCCGGCTCGTTCGCCTTCCCCAGCGCCTCCGGCACACCGGCGGCGCTGGCCGTCGATAACTCGACCAACCCGGCGGACCCCTCGCGCGGGGACCTGTACGTGATGGACGCGGGCCACGAGGTCGTCGACAAGTTCGCGCCCAGCGGCGCGTACCTCGGCCAGATCACCGGTCCCACACCGGGGCTGTTCTCGGAAAACATACAGGGCGTGGGGGTCGACAGCAACGGGAACGTTCTTGTCGGCGTGGGGAGCAAAACGGTGGCTTACGAATTCGATAACTCGGTGGAAAATTTCTATCTCAGCGCTGTCGGTCAAGGATTCACTGAGACTCCGGAAGCCGGTTTCGCGCTCTCACCGACGCGCGAAGCCTATGAGCTGGTGGCGGGCTGTCATTGTGTCGATAAGTTCGCCGCCACCGGGGAATGGCGCGGCCAGGTCGACGACGGCTCGGCCGGCGTGGCGCTGGCGGTCGACCCGGCTACCGGTCACGTTTACATCGACGAGCAATCGTCCGTGGCGGAGTGGGACACCGGAGAAATAGCGCAATATTTGAAACGGTCTCCAAATCAAGCAGTCAGCCAGGGGACGCTCGTCTCGGAATTCAGCGAAGCCGGCCTGGCCGGCTCCTCGGGCGAGGGCGGTATCGCCCTGAACGGGGGCACGGGGGGCATCTACGTCTCCAATCCGGCCGATGGGAAGGTGTACGTCTTCGGCACCGCCGGCCCGAACGTCGCGGTCCAGGCGTCCACGAGCGTTGCGCAGACGACCGCGACGCTGAATGGGACGGTCGATCCGAATGGGGCGGCGGTCGGCTCGTGCGAATTCGAATACGGCCCGACGCCTAACGAATACGGCTCGGGCGGCCCCTACGGGAGCAGTGTGTCGTGCCTGCAGACGCCGGCACGGATCGGCGCCGGCACGGCCCCGGTGGCGGTGAGCGCGGACATCGAAGGCCTGCAGGCTGGAGCGCTCTATCGCTTCCGCCTGAAGGCGAGCGGCGCAGCCGGCGCGAGCTTCAGCACGGGGCTGCTGGCGACGGCGGGGCCGGGCTTCGGTATCAACAGCTTCGAAGTCGACTTCAGCAACAGGGACGGCACGCCCGATACGCAGGCCGGCTCGCATCCTTATGAGATGGACAACGAGATCGGCTTCAACACCGACTTCAACTCCGAAGACCTGTTCCAGCCCGACGGCAACTTCAAGGACCTGATCGTCAACCTGCCACCCGGGCTGGTCGGCAACCCCAACGCCACGGTCAGGTGCCCGCTCGCGGAGCTCGACGAAGGGACGCTCGAAGGTGCCGGTCAAGCGGGTGGTCGCCTGTGTCCGGGCGCGTCGCAGGTCGGCACGCTGAGCGTGGAATTCGGTGGTCGTCAGGGCTCATTTGACGAACCGGTGTACAACATTGTGCCGCCCCCTGGCGTGGCGGTCGAGCTGGGCGCGCACTTCATCATCCCGAACGCCCTGCTCGATTCGGGTGTGCCCGCGGGCGGCCAGTACGGGGTGCAGACCATCGTGCCCAACACCAGCGCGCTGGTGCCTCTGGTCCGGACGAGGCTTGTAATCTGGGGGGTGCCCCAGGAAGCAAGCCACGACGAACAACGGGAATGCCCGGCAGATCAAGGGGGGTCAAGGTGTGCCGATTCAGAACCGTTGAAACCTTTCCTGACGTTGCCGACGGGGTGCACCGGTCCGATGGTCTCGACGATCTCCGCGGACTCCTATGAGGAACCCGGGCACTTCGTCTCCGGTCCGCTGGCGGTGAGTCATGATTCGGCGGGTGTGCCGGTGGCGGTCACGGGCTGTTCGAAGCTGGATTTCAAACCGACGATCACGGTCGCCCCGGATGTGCCGGATGCGAGCAGTTCGACGGGGCTGACGGTGGGTGTGCACGTCTCTCAGTTGGCGGGCTCGAACCCGATCGGCCTGGCGGAGTCGACGCTGCGCGATACGACGGTGATGTTGCCGCATGGTGTGGCGATCAACCCGGCGGGTGCGGATGGGTTGGAAGCGTGCTCGGAGGGGCTGGCCGGGTTCACGGGGTTCACGGAATTCAACCACGAGTTCGAACCTGGTGATGAGACTGCGACGTTCAGCCCAGCGCTGCCCGAACGGCTGCAGCCGGGTGTGAGCTTCTGCCCGAATGGGTCGAAGATCGGGGCGGTGAAGATCAGGACGCCGCTGTTGCCGAATGCGTTGGAAGGCGCTGTGTATCTGGCGACGCAGAACGAAAACCCGTTCTCCTCGCTGGTCGCGATGTACCTGATCGCGGAAGATCCCGTCTCGGGGTCGGCGATCAAGCTCGCGGGTCACGTGTCGCTCTGTGAAAACACCGGCGAAGTGATCGATGGGGACACTTGCGAAGGGCCCGGCCAGGTCGTCACGACGTTCGATAACACACCTGAGCTCCCGTTCGAAGAACTGGAATTGCACTTCTTTGGTGGGGAACGCGCGCCGCTGACGACGCCGTCGCAGTGCGGGACGTACACGACGCAGGCGACGTTCACGCCGTGGGACGGCAATGGCGCGGTGCATACGACGGCACCGTTTCAGATCACCTCCGGTCCCAACGGCGCCCCGTGCCCCGGCGCCGGGCTGCCGTTCAACCCGAGCCTGACGGCGGGTATGACGAGCATCCAGGCGGGCGGGTTCAGCCCGTTCACGATGACGATGAGCCGCGAAGACGGCCAGCAGAACCTGCAGGCGATCAGCCTGCACATGCCTCCCGGCCTGTCGGGCCAGCTGGGCGGCGTGAAGCTGTGCGGGGAAGCTGAAGGGAACGCGGGAACGTGTGGCCCGGAAAGCGAAATCGGCGAAACGATCGTCAGCGTCGGCGTGGGCGATGACCCCTTCACCGTCAAGGGCGGAAAAGTCTATATAACCGGCCCGTACAAGGGCGCCCCGTTCGGACTCTCGATCGTCAACCCTGCGGTCGCCGGCCCGTACAACCTCGGGAAGGTGATCGTCAGGGCAAAGATCGAAGTGAACCCGATCACCTCGGCGCTGACGATTACCAGCGACAACGAAGGCCCGTACAAGATCCCACAGTACATCCAGGGGATCCCGCTGCAGATCAAGCACGTGAACGTCACGATCACCCGCCACGACTTCACGTTCAACTCGACGAACTGCAACCCGATGGCGATCACCGGGAGCCTGGACAGCACCGAAGGCTCAACCGACGCGCTGTCGATCCCGTTCCAGGCGACCAACTGCGCGACGCTGGGCTTCGCCCCCAAATTCGCGGTCTCGACGTCGGCGAAGACGAGCCGCGCTGACGGTGCAAGCCTATCGGTGAAGCTGACCTATCCGAGCGCCCCGTTCGGGTCGCAGGCGAACATCAAACAGGTCAAAGTCGAACTGCCGAAAGGGTTGCCGTCGCGGTTGACGACGCTGCAGAAGGCGTGCACCGCGGCGCAGTTCCACACCAACCCCGCCGGCTGCCCGGCCGCCTCGATCGTCGGACACGCGAAGGCGATCACGCCACTGGTCCCAGTCCCACTGGAAGGCCCGGCGTACTTCGTCTCAAACGGCGGCGAAGCGTTCCCGAACCTGATCGTCGTGCTGCAGGGCTACGGCGTCACGATCGACCTCGTCGGCGACACGTTCATCAGCAAGGGGGTTACGAGCAGCACGTTCAAGACGGTGCCCGATGCGCCGGTCGGCAGCTTCGAACTGAACCTCCCCGCTGGCCCCTACTCCGCGCTCACGGCCACCGGGAACCTCTGCACGGCCAAGAACCTGACGATGCCGACCGAATTCGTCGCGCAGAACGGCGCCGAGGCCCACCAGAACACCAAGATCGCCGTCACCGGCTGCGCCAAGACGAAGAAGGCCGCGCACAAGAAGAAGGGCAAGAGGATCGGGAAGGGCAAGCGCAAGGCAAAGGGCAAGCACCGGAAGAAGTAAGTGAGAGCTTGCTGTGCGCGACGACCCCGCCGGTGTCCTGACACGCGAGCGTGTAAGCGAGCTCCAGCGCGCGAGGATTCTCGCCTCGATCACCGAGGTGGTTCGCGAGCGCGGCGTGCGGGGCGTGGCGGTCGCACAAATCGTGGCCCGCTCGGGCGTCTCGCGGCGCACCTTCTACGACCTGTTCGACGATCGCGAGGACTGCCTGGCGGCGGCGTTTGAGCACGCGGTGAAGTGCGCCGCCGAGACGGTGCTGCCGGCGCATGGGGCGGCGAGCGACTGGCCGGAGAGGATCAGGGCCGGCCTGGATGCGGCGCTCGGGTTCCTCGACGCCGAGCCCGCGATGGGCGCCCTCTGCGTCGTGGACGCGCTCGCGGCGGAAGGCACGGTGCTGGAGCGCCGCGCGCGCGTCGTGGCTGCACTGGTCGACGCCGTGCACGAGGGTGGACGCGCAGAGCCCTCCGCTGCCGCGCGCGATGCGAAGACGAAAGGCGGGCGCCCCGCCGGCCGGTCCGCAGGCAGGGGCGACTCCCGCCCCCCGAGTTCCGCCGGCCAGGGCTCGCCGAGGCGTCCTCCGCGGATCGTCGCTGAGGGCGCCGTGGGCGCGGTGCTCGCGGTGATCCACGCGCGGATGACCGCAACCAACCCCAAGCCGTTGAGCGGCCTGCTCGGACCGTTGACAAGCATGATCGTGCTGCCCTACCTTGGCCCCGACGTGGCCGAGCGCGAGCTCGCGCGGCGCCCGCCCCGGCGCCGGGCGGCTCCGTCGCAGCCCAGCGGCGATCCGCTGCGTGCGCTTGACATGCGCCTCACCTACCGCACGGTCCGCGTGCTGCTCGCGGTCTCCGAGCTAGGAGGGCGGGGACCGGGTCCCTCCGGCCGGCAGATCGCCGACGTCTCGGGTGTCGCCGACCCCGGCCAGATGTCGAAGCTCCTCTGGCGCCTGGCGAACCTCGGCCTGATCGCCAACCAGGCCCCCGCCCTCGGTCGCGGCGAGCCGAATGCCTGGAGCCTCACCCCCAAGGGCCAGGAGATCGAACGCGCGATCCGCGCGCAGGCGGGCTTCTGAGGGGCCAGGCGCGGAAATCGGGCCGTGGCGAATAGGCCCTTGACAACTACGACACGTTCCGCTTATAATGGTCTTACCCCCGGGTTGGGTAAGTACTGCGGGGTTGCGAAGGGACTATAGGATCTGGCTCGGGGTTGGCTGCCTTTTACCCCCCTTTTCACAAAAGGGAGAGGGGCATAGGTGCTGCTACCCGGTACAGGTGGGTTTGTATGTGCTCCAGGGAGGGGATGGTCCGATGACTGCTGTAACGACGGCTTCGCGCTGCGCGCGGAGCAAAAAGGTGAACCTCACAGAGCGCACCGCGAACGCCGCCGTCACGCCCAAGATCGGGCGTTTCGCGACGCTTCGTGGGCTCCTCCAAGCTCAAGGGAAGGGTGCGCCTGCACGTGGTCTGGTTGCTGCGCCGCTCGCTGCCCTCGGTGTTTTGCTGGCGCTGTGTGGCGGAGTCGCCCAAGCCGAACCTCCCAAGCTCGTCTCCTACGGATTGTTCAGCACGCACGAGGCGAGCGCGGTTGGCGTCGCTGTGGATGGCTCTGGAGACCTGTTCGTGTCGAGTCGCTTCGCGGCAGGGGAAAGCTTTGGCCCGTCGGCCGTGGTCAAGCTCGATCCTTCAGGCAACTTGCTCTCGCCGCCGTCCCCGTTTGGGTCTGCTCACTACTCGGGGGTTGCGGTGAACCCGGCGAACGGCGATGTGTACGTGCTCGGCGAAGAAGGAGGCTTCCTCACGCCGGCCACGCCCGCGACGATCTTTGTCTACGCCCCCAACACGGGCGCGTTGCTGTCATCGTTTGAAGTGCCAGCGTCACGCAATTTCTTCGGACTTTTCACAGACGTACAGATTGCCGCCGACTCGGCCGGCAACGTGTACGTGCCGAATCCCCTGGAAAACGAGGTGCTCGAGTACAGCCCGAGCGGCACGCTGCTGAGGACCTTCGCGGGCTCAGGCGCCGGCGCGCTGAAGGAACCGATCGGAGTCGCGATCGAAGACTCCTCCGGCAACTTCTGGGTGGCCGACTCCGGCAACAACAGGATTGTGGAGCTCAATTCCAGCGGTGCGCCTGTAGAAGTAAACGGCAAGCTCGTGGAAATCGAGAGCGAAGGCGTGGCGTCGGTGGCACTCGACGGGCATGGGGACGTGTTCGCGCTGGTTTTCAACGGCGCGGACTCGTGCGGCGAAAAGGGCTCGTCCTGTCTCCATCTGATCGAGTACAGCGCGGAAGGCAGGCAGCTCGCCGATGTGGGGGCCGGCCATTTCGGCGGATCTGGTGGCGCAGCGGAACGCTTCTACAGCATGGTCGCGGTGAATCAAGCGAGCGGGCGTGTATATGTGGCCGCCGGCGGCCAAGACACCGTTTGGGTGTTTGGGCGACCCACCGCGCCTGTGGTCGATCGGGAGCTCACCGCCGAAGTCGGCGCCTCTGAAGTAAAGCTCGGCGCGCGCGTGAACCCCGGCGGCATCCAGACGACCTACCACTTTGAATACGGGCCTACTGGCGCTTACGGCAGCTCGACGCCCTTCCCGGAAGGAAGCGTCGGTGAAGGAGTGGAATCGCACGCGGTGTGGGCGTCCGCGAGCGGCCTTGCGGCCGGCACGACCTACCACTACCGGGTGGTTGCGACCAACGAACTGGGAACGGTCTATGGCCCCGACCAAACCTTCACTACGCTGACCGCCGAGCAGGCGGCGTGTCCCAACGAACAGGTGCGTGATGGCTTCGCAGGGAGGTTGCCCGACTGCCGTGCATACGAGCTCGTGACGCCACCGGTCGAGAGCTCATCCCAGTTCGATGCCGCGTCACAACTTGCGTACGCGAGCACGGCCGCCGCGGGTGGCGATGCGCTCACGCTCTACGCCCAGGAACCGCGACCGGGCGCGCCCACCGGCGGCGTAGAATACGTGGCGACGCGCGGCGCGGGCGGCTGGATCCAGGAAGACATCATGCCGCTCGAATCCTATGACGGGGTGGGCTGCTCGGAATACCAACAAGTGTACGTCTACTCGGATCAGCTCACCAAGGATGTGATGCAGGCTGGCGGAGGGTCACGCGCTTCCGCGTCCGCAAACGTAAACGAAGACCCGGAATCCTGTAACCCCGAAGGCCGCCAGGTCGTGAGCGGCGAACCAGTGGGCTATGAAAACCTGCTGGTACGTGACAACGCGACCGCGACTTACCAGCTTGTCAACGTCACGCCGCCGGGCGTGACGCCGGCCGACGCGCACTTCCAGGCCGCCTCCGCCGATCTCAGCCATGTGATCTTCACGGAGACCTCGCCCCTGGCCGAAGGCGCGCGGTACGGCGTGGAAAACCTGTACGAATGGGACGAAGGGGAGGTGCGGCTGGTGAGCGTGCTGCCGGACGGCACGGCGGTCCCCGGATCGCTTGCGGCAAAAGCGGGTACGCCCGAACAGGAAGGTGTTGTCTCAAGTGACGGTTCGCAGGTCCTCTTCACCTATAGCGGCGCCCTGTATGACCGCATCGACGGGCAGCGCACCGTCGAGGTCGACGAACAGCAGGGTGGGTCGGGCCCCAGCGGCGGCGGCTCCTTCAAGGCCGCCACCCCCGACGGCTCGAAGGTCTTCTTCCTCGACGAAAGCAAGCTCACGGCCGGCTCGACCGCGGCCGCAGGCGAACCCGACCTGTACGAGTGCGCGCTGCCTGAAGGCGCGAGCAAATGCGAATCGGCCGACCTCACGGTCGCTGCGGCGGGCGAGCACGCCGACGTGCAGCGCGTCACGCCGCTCGGCGACCATGACAGCTCCTACGTCTACTTCGTCGCCGAGGGGGTGCTGGCGTCCAACACGAGCGAATTCACGAACGGCGAAGGCAAGACCGTCGTCGCAGGCGCGGAAGCCGGGAAGCAGAACCTGTATCTGTGGAACGGCGAAAAGACGACGTTCATCGCCACCGGCGTCCTCGACAACGGGCGGTCCGGCAGCGAGCAGACCTCGCCCGACGGCAAGTGGCTCGCGTTCGAATCGGCCGGGGAGCTCTTCCTATACAGCGTCGCCACGGGGCAGCTCGCCTGTGCCTCGTGCAACCCCATCGGCGGAGGAGGCGGTGTGGCGCTGTTCCCGGGGAGCAGTGGAGGAAGCTTCGAAGCCTTCCGGAGCCGGCACGTGCTTACGGACGCCGGCCAGGTGTTCTTCGCCTCGGCGGCAGCGCTCGTGCCCTCCGATACGAACGGCCTGTTCGATGTCTACGAGTACGAGGACGGCCACGTGTACCTGATCTCGAGCGGCACGAGCTCCTTCGAATCGAACCTGGAGGACGTGAGCGAAAGCGGCGATGACGTGTTCTTCAGATCCGACCAGGCGCTCGTGCCGCAGGACACCCAGGAAGGACAGATCGTCATCTACGATGCGCGCGTCGACGGCGGCTTCGCCGAACCGTCCTCCCCGCCGCCGTGCACTACCGCCGACGCGTGTCGTGCTCCGGTGGCGCCGTTGCCGTCGGTCTTTGGCGCTCCAGCGAGCGCGACGTTCTCCGGTGCGGGCAACCTTGCGCCGCCTCCGCCGACGGTCATCAAGAAGGTTACAAAGAAGACCGTGAAGTGCAAGCAGGGGCTTGTGAAGAACAAGAAGGGTAAGTGCGCCACAAGGCCCAAGAAGAAGAGAACGAAGGCAAAGAGAGCCACCAACGACCGGAGGGGCAAGTAAGTGTGCCGTTTAACGCTAAGTCAAAGCGCGGGATGTAGAAGATCGGTGCTGCGATGAGGCGGTGCTGCGTAGATGATGGAGGGTTTTGTACCTCCGTGGTCGCTCTGCAGGGGGAGATCACAAACCACCCGCAAGCTGCTGCGATCAAGAGTCGTGGTGGTGAGCGTTGCGGGAGAAGGCGTGCTTTGAGTGCGTCAGGTGTGACCCAAGAAGGCGAACGTGAGTAAACCACTGATGACTTGTCGAAACCCTTTAGATGACATCGAAAGCGAGGCTGTTTACTTGGCCCGTGATGAGCCTGACGGGAGCCTGCTTATTGGTCAGGTGGTGTCCGGCATGAAGGTGGCGCGAGCTTGGGTTGGGCTTCTACGCGGAAGGCGGGAACCTGTTGTCTCGCGAGGTGGTCAGTCAGTGGCTTGTCGCCTGCGGCTGGCTGGATACGGGAGAATTCCAAGCGGTTGCACCCGTGAGGATAAGAGTACCGATGCGGGGCGCAGGGGCGGACCGTCCGGTAGTAGTGTTGAAGGTCCTGTAATGGGGCTGGAGCGAAGCGGACGGGTTATCCAGGCTTGGCTGTTGGGCAACCGCGATGCAGTTGTCGTGGGAGGAACCAATGGGTAAGTCAAAGTCGGAGGTAAAGTCATTCTGTATTTCGAAGCAGGTCGTCTGGGATGCCTGGGAGCGTGTCAGGGCTAACGACGGTGCTGCTGGTGTTGACGGGGAGTCGATTGCGGAGTTCGAACAGGACTTGAAGAATAACCTGTACGTTCTGTGGAATAGGCTGTCCTCGGGGAGTTATATGCCGCCTCCGGTAAGGGCGGTACAGATCCCGAAGAAGGACGGGCAGGGAGTCAGAACGCTGGGCATTCCCACTGTCGCTGACCGGATCGCGCAAACGGCCGTAAGGCTATATTTGGAGCCAGGGGTAGAGCCCTATCTTCACCCCGACTCCTATGGCTATCGACCGGGTCGCTCGGCCCATGACGCGCTGGGGGTATGCCGGGAACGGTGTTGGAAATACGACTGGCTGATTGACCTTGATCTCCAATCGTTTTTCGACTCCGTTGATCACTCGCTCGTTCTGAAGTCGGTGGCTGCCCATACCGATCACCGGTGGGTTCTTCTCTATGTCGAGCGGTGGCTGACTGCGCCGCTCGATCACGGAGACGGCACCTTGGTAGCACGGGATCGCGGCACCCCGCAGGGGTCGGCGATCTCGCCTGTACTAGCAAACATCTATCTCCATTACTCGCTCGATATGTGGATGACGCGGGAGTTCCCGACCATCCCGTTTGAGCGGTATGCAGATGATGTGGTCCTGCACTGTAAGAGTGAGCGCCAAGCGCGATTCGTGCGTAGCAGAGTCGCCGAGCGGATGGCGGATTGCGGCGTGGAGATCAACCCACGTAAGACCCGCATCGTGTATTGCAAAGACGACGATCGCAAAGGCTCTTATGAGCACGAGCGGTTCGACTTCCTTGGGTACACATTTCGTCCTCGACGTTCGCGGAGGAAGAACGGCAAGTTGTCCGTCAATTTTCTCCCGGCTGTCAGCGACGACGCCAGGAGGGCGATGAGTAAAACGATCAAGCGATGGAGGCTGCACTTATGGAGCGGGAAGACCCTAACGGCCCTCGCACGGGCAACAAACAAGCGCGTGCAAGGCTGGATCAACTACTACGGGCGCTTCTACCCGTCCGTCTTGGTCAGGTTTCTCAAGCGCATCGACGAGTATCTGGTGCGCTGGGCCATGCAGAAGTACAAGCGACTGCGCAAACGCCACAGAAAGACGAGGAAGTTCTTGGAAGGCGTGAAAACACGCGAGCCAAACCTCTTCGCTCACTGGCAACCGACTGCGCAAGCCAACAACTGGATGATGGGAGCCGTGTGATGGGAGACTGTCACGCACGGTTCTGCGAGAGCCCGAGGGTGAAATCCCCTCGGGCTACTCACCTGAGAACCACCAAGTCCACAAAACTAGCCTCTCTCGGCGCAGCTTGGCTTAAGCAGCCGCTGGCACTTGCATTCACAGTCGTCCTCGCCACCCTCGCCACCCTCGCCTTCTCAGCCTCCCCGGCTCTGGCCGAAACACACCCTTTCGTGTCCGAATTCGGCTCGTTCACCAACCCGAACGGGATCGCGGTGGAAGAATCGACGGGGGACGTGTACGTCGCGGACATCGGCACGGACACTGTGTACAAGTTCAACGCCAACGGCACGCCCGTCAGCTTCGCTTCGCTCAGCAGCAACGAACTGACCGGAATCGCCACGCCAGCTCACGCGTTCTCTTTCCCGAACGTGTACGGCAGCCCCGCGGCGATCGCGGTCGATAACGCTTGCGTGCAGCACATCCCGGTGCTCATAGGCAAGGCCTGTGAAGAATTTGACCCCTCGGCCGGTGACCTGTATGTGATGGATGCCGGCCACGGCGTGATCGACAAGTTCAGCCCCGAAGGCATGTACCTGAGCCAGATTGGCGGCTTTGGAGGTGAACTGCTGGGGCTGGGCGTCGACGGGAGCGGCACCGTGCACGTCGACCTGACGTCCAGCAAACCGCTGCTGATCGACGAATTCGACGGCGCGGCCGTGAATCGTCTCATCGCTAGCCAGGAGCTGGAAACCCAGAACCAGGTTTCCGGCACGTGGGGCATCCCCGGCGAATCCAAGGCCCACGGCTTCGCCGTCTCCGCCACGGGCGATGACTACCCGATCTACGAACCGTCGTGCTCGTGTACGGTCAAGTTCGGACAGAAGCTCTCCCCGCTCGGTAACGTGGATGGCCCCGGAGCGGGCGACGTCGCGGTGGCCGTCGACCCCGCGACCGGCCACCTCTACGCGGACGATCAGTCTTCCGTGGCCGAGTGGGACACGGGCGCGATGAACCGCGACAGCTTCGAAGGCAAAAGCGCTGGTGCGCTCGTTGCGAGCTTCGGCTCGCTACAACTCTCGGGCTCCTCTGGTCAGGGTGGGATCGCTGTCAACGGTGTCGCGGGAGAGATCTACGTCTCCAACCCCGCAAACGGCAGGGTCTACGTCTTCGGCAGCGACGCTCCCGCCGTGACGGCCGGCGAACCGACGGGCGTGACCATGCAAGACGCTAGCCTGAGCGGCACGGTCGATCCGCGTGGCGTCGCTGTCAGCGAATGCGAGTTCGAGTACGGCGTCACCGACGAACTCGGCGAGGGCCCCTACAACCACAGCGTGCCCTGCAAGCAGACACTGGCCGAGATCGGAGCGGGAAGCAGCCCTGTGGCAGTCTCCGCGCAACTCGTAGGCCTCGTGCCCGGTGAACTCTACCACTTCCGCCTCGTCGCGACCAACGCCAACGGCGCGGGGCAGGCCAGCGGGCTGCTCCCGACGCAGGGCGTCGGCTTCGGCATCAAGAGCTTTGAAGTCAACTTCCTAAACGAAGACGGCACGCCCGACACGCAGGCGGGCTCGCATCCGTACCACTTCGTCAACACGTTCGAACTGAACTCGCACTTCAAGCGCCAAGAATCGAACGCTGACTCACCGTACATTCGCCTGCCCGACGGCGTCTTGCGGGATCTCACGATCGATCTGCCCCCCGGCTTCGTCGGCGACCCCAATGCGACCTCCAAAAAGTGCACCGCAGCGGGATTGCGCTTTTTTGGCAGCTGTCCACACGAATCGGTCGTGGGCGAACTGCACCTGAACTGGTCAGAAAACCAGGAGCGTCAACCGGGCCTCTTCGACGAAGTCGCCGTCATGCTGCCCGTCCGTGGAGTAGCTTTGCAGCTCGGCACCAATTTCTTCTTGCCCCTGCTGTATATCAACAACGGGGTGGCCGCCGGCGGAGACTACCCCGTGCAGGCGACGGTGACGGCTGCGCCAACGCAGGCGCCCGTCATCAAGAGCAAGCTGGTGGTCTCCGGCATCGTGGACGGCAGGCCGTTCCTGACGCTTCCGACTGGCTGCCACGGCCCGCTGCGCTCGACGATGGCGGCCGACTCGTGGGAGGAACCGGGCCGGTGGGCGAAGACGAGCACGGTTACGCACAACGCCGCAGGTACTCCCGTGTCGCTGACGGGCTGCTCCAAGCTCGAGTTCCCGCCGGAAATCAGCGTTGCGCCGGACAGCAGCGACGCCAGCACATCCTCGGGGCTGGCGGTCAACGTCCACGTCCCACAGAACGCCGCGTTCAACCCCGGCGGGCTGGCGGAGTCTTCGCTGAGGGACACGACGGTTGCGCTCCCCGAAGGGGTCTCGATCAACCCGGCGGGTGGTAATGGCCTAGAAGCGTGCACATCGGATGCGGGCGCGTTGCCGGAAGGCGCGCTGGGGAGCGCCGGCGATCAGATCGGCTATAAGGGCCAGGAAGAACTGAACGCCGAAGACGAACCGGGCGTGAAGTGGAACACCTTCACGTCGGAAGTCGCGAGCCCGCTTGCACCGGGGACCAACTTCTGTCCAAACGGCTCGAAGGTCGGCACTGTGAAGGTCAAGACGCCGCTGCTCGAACACGAACTGGAAGGCGCGGTGTATCTGGGGGCGCAGGACGCAAACCCGTTCGGGAGCCTGATAGCGATGTACATCGTCGCGGAAGATCCCTATTCGGGGAGCATGATCAAGCTCGCGGGCGAAGTGTCGTTGAACCCGCAGACGGGACAGATCGTCACGACGTTCAAGAACACCCCGGACCTGCCGTTTGAAAACCTGGAACTGCATTTCTTCGGCGGCGAACGCGCACCGCTGGCGACACCGTCGCGTTGCGGGACGTACACCACGACCGCTGTGTTCACGCCGTGGGACGGCAACGGTCCGGTGACCGCGGAATCCTCGTTCAACATCGAACACGGCGCGAACGGGAGCCCATGCCCCGGTGCGACCCTGCTGTTCAACCCGACTGTGAACGCGGGCGCGACGAACATCCAGGCGGGCGCGTTCTCGCCGCTGACGGTGACGGTGAACCGTCAAGACGGCGAACAGAACCTGAAGTCGATCGAAGGGAAACTACCGCCGGGCCTGTCCGGTGTGCTGACGGGCGTCGAACAGTGCCCTGAACCGCAAGCCAACGAAGGGCTCTGTGGGGAAAACAGCAAGGTCGGCGAAGCAACGATCGATGTCGGTGTCGGCAATGACCCGTTCACGGTCACCGGCGGGAAGTTCTATCTCACCGGCCCCTACAACGGCCACGGCAGCTGCACCGTCGGCGAAGCGGGGTGCGCCCCGTTCGGTCTGACGTTCGAGGTGCCCGCGAAGGCCGGCCCGTTCGACCTCGCGAACACAAAGAACAACCACCCTCCGTGCGACTGCGTGGTGGTCAGGGGCAAGATCGAATTGAACCCGCAGACCGCGGCGATCACGATCACCTCCAACCCGCCCGGCTCGCCGGACTCGATCCCGACGAGCATCGAAGGGATCCCCCTGGAAATCCAGCACGTCAACGCCACCACCACACGCGGAAACTTCCAATTCAACCCAACCAACTGCTCAAAAATGTCCCTGACAGGCACAGTGCAGCTAAACGAAGGCGGCACGAGCACGATCTCAACGCCGTTTCAGGTCACCAACTGCGCTGCGCTGAAGTTCGAACCGAAATTCACGGTATCGACATCTGCGAAAACGAGCCGGACAGGCGGGGCGAGCCTGAGCGCGAAGCTGGCCTACCCGAGCGTGCCGCAAGGCACCGACGCGGACATCGCGAAGGTCAAAGTCGAACTCCCCAAGCAACTCCCCAGCCGCCTGACGACCCTGCAGAAGGCGTGCACCGCCGGCCAGTTCGAAGCGAACCCGGCGGCGTGCCCCACGGCTTCGAAGATCGGGTACGCCGTCGTGCACACCCCATTGATCCCGGTGCCGCTGCAGGGCCCCGCGATCTTCGTTAGCCACGGCGGCGAAGCGTTCCCGTCGCTGACGCTGGTGCTGCAGGGGTACGGGATCACGATCGATCTGGTTGGTACGACGGATATCAAGAGCGGGGTGACCTCGACGACGTTCAAGACGGTTCCCGACCAGCCGTTCTCGAGCTTCGAACTGACGCTCCCCGAGGGCCCCTACTCCGCGCTGACGGCCCCGGGGAACCTCTGTACGACGAAGAACCTCACGATGCCCACCGAATTCATCGCGCAGAACGGCGCCGAGCTCAAGCAGAGCACCAAGATCGCGGTCGCCGGCTGCCCCAAGCACAAGCAGGCTGCCCACAAGAAGAAGCACAAGAGCAAGCGCAGGCACAAGGCCAAGACCCGGCGCAAGACCAGGAAGTGAGCGGCGGGCGCCCCCCCAAGCTACAAGGACCGGACGTCGCACTCAGCCGATGGCCCTCGAGTATCTGGCGGTGCCGTGACCATCGAAGTACGGGGCCTGGGCATGCTGTTGGCATGCTAGCCTCATCCGGTGAGCGCGATCCAGGTCAAGAACGTCTCGCCCGAGATGCACGAGCGTTTGCGCGCACGCGCTCGCTCGGAGGGCCGGAATCTGAGCGACTACGTGCGCGACGTGCTCGAACGCGACCTGATGGTGCCGACCATGCGCGACTGGCTTTACGGCCTCTCTCAGGACGAACCCGTGTCGAATCTCTCCTCTGAGGAGATCGTCGCGACGATCCATGCCGGCCGCGACGAGCGCGATGCCCAGATCCGCCACGCCCTCGCGGATCGCGATTGACGCCTCCGCGCTGGTCGAGCTCCTATTGGAGACGTCTTCCGGGCGCGGGCTCGCCAAGAAGGTCGCCGGAGCGCGGCTGCTCGCGCCGGACATTGTCAATCCGGAGGTCATGCAGAGTCTGCGGGGCCTCGAGCGGGCGGGCAAGGTCTCCAGCGAGCGCGCCGGGACGGCGATTGAGAGGCTGGTTCGCAGTCCCATCGTGCGTGTGCCCACGACCGGTCTGCTCGCCGACGCGTGGTCGCTGCGTTTCAACCTGTCGGCGTACGACGCCTGCTACGTGGCGCTTGCAAGAGCGCTCGACTGTCCGCTGCTTACGGCTGACGCTCCTCTGCGCCGCGCGCCCTCGCTCGGCGTGACTTTCCTTTGATCGGCACCGTCGATCGAGGTTCGACAAGCTGAGCGGGATCGGGCAGCTGCCGTCATCAGGGCGACGGGTGGGCCAGTGAGGCGCTCAGGGATTGGGCGATATCCTGGTGTAGGCGATCATGGATAGCCGTGCACAGACAGCCGCGAGGCCCAGGTGAGCGCGTTGCGGCTCGCGCCGTCGGAGACAGAGCTCGGGGACTCCGAGCCCGCCGCCCGCGAGCACCGCGTGTAAAGAACGGGTAGGAACGCGACCGCGGGGCGCAAACCGCGCTAGACTTGCGAGACCTCGCGCCAGGCGGGGTTTTTCTTCGCCTGGGGCAAAACCTTTGCACACGACAACGCTTGGAAGACTGGGACCCACATGGCCCGCGGAGACGTACGCATCGCAGTCACGCTCGCTTGCGAGGAGTGCAAGCAGCGTAACTACCAGACCAACAAGAGCAAGCGCAACAACCCCGATCGGATCGCCCTGCGCAAGTACTGCCGCTGGTGTCGCCGGCATACCGGGCACCGGGAGACCCGCTAGCGCGGGAGCGCGCTGTGGCCCGTGACCGTAAACGCGCCAAGCAGCGCCGGGAGCGGCGTGCCCCTCGGGGCGCGCCCGCTGCCGCGCACGCCGAGATCCACCGCGCCGATGTGCCCGGTGCGCTCGAGCACGCCTCGGGCGAGGTCGACGAGTTCGATGCCGCGCTCATTCGTGGCGCCGGCGGTGTGCCGCTACCCGCCGACGGGGTCTCCGAGGAGGCTGAAGACGGGAACGGCTCCGGCCCCGGAGAGCCCAAGGCGCTCGTCACCGAGACGGAAGCCGAGGCCGCGGCCAACATCGAGCCCGAGCGGGCGCTGCCCGATTACCTCATCGGCGGCGCCCACCTCGAGACGGCTCCTGCGGGAGGCGGTGGCGGCTCCGGCCGCGGCGGCGGCGGGGCCGCGCTGGAGCCGGCCGGCGAAGGCAGTGGCGGGGACGAGATCGAGCGGGTCGCCGAGCGCCGCGAACACCGCCGCTCGCTGCCGGCTCGCGGGATCGCCTTCCTGCGCGCCTCGTGGGCGGAGCTGCAGCGGGTACAGTGGCCCGATCGGCCCCAGGTCTCGCAGGCCACGGCGGTCGTGCTCGGCTTCGTCGCGGTCGCCGGCGTTTATCTTGGCGCCGCCGACTGGGTTGCGCAGAAGATCATAAATTTCATTCTCTAGCGCCCATGTACATCAACCCCTCTGGAAGGCCCTCCTAGGAGCCTTGAATGTTTCGCTGGTACGTCGTCAACACCTACTCCGGACACGAGAACAAGGTCAAGCACAACCTCGAACACCGTGTCGTCTCGCTCGGCCAGCAGCGCGCCGTGCGCAACGTGGTCGTCCCCACCGAGTCCGTCTCGGAGATGAAGGACAACCAGAAAATCACGGTCGAGAAGCGCACGATGCCCGGGTACGTGCTCGTCAACATGGAGCTCAACGAGGACTCGTGGGGCGTCGTCAAGGGCACTCCCGGCGTCACCGGCTTCGTCGGCGCCGCCCAGGAGCCGGTGCCGCTGACCCAGGTCGAGGTCGATCGCCTGCTGCACAAGGAGGTCGCCACGGCGCCGCGCACGCGCGCCCAGTTCGCGATCGGCGAGACCGTCAAGGTGGTCTCCGGGCCGCTGTCGGACTTCTCGGGCGAGATCTCCGAGATCAACGACGACGCCGCCAAGCTCAAGGTCCTGGTATCGATCTTCGGCCGCGAGACGCCCGTCGAGGTGGGCTTCGACCAAGTCAAAAAGCTGTAGTTCTGTAGTTCGAGTCGGCGCATGCGCCGACTCGCGGGAGGGTGCATGCACCCTCCCGACGGAGCCGCGCATGCGCGGCTCCGGCCCGCAGCGCATGCGCCGCGGGCACAAGCAAAAGAAAGACAAAGAGATAGGCTTCATCAACCATGGCCAAGAAGGTTCTGACAACGATCAAGCTGCAGGCGCGCGCCGGGCAGGCATCCCCCGCCCCGCCGGTCGGCCCTGCGCTGGGTCAGCACGGCATCAACATCATGGAGTTCTGCAAGGCCTTCAACGCCCAGACGCAGAGCGAAACGGGCACGATCGTGCCGGTCGTGATCACGGTCTACGAGGACCGCTCGTTCACGTTCGTCACGAAGACCCCCCCCGCGGCGGTGCTGATCCGCGAGGCGCTGCGGCTCGAGAAGGGCTCCGGCGAGCCGCACCGGCTCAAGGTCGGCAAGCTGACCCGCGCGCAGCTGGAGGCGATCGCCGAGCGCAAGCTGCCCGATCTGAACGCCCACGACGTCGAGCACGCCTCGCGGATCATCGCCGGCACGGCCCGCTCGATGGGCGTGGAAGTGGAGGCATGAACGCGTATGGCTGCGCTGGATCGGCGTCCTCGGTCGCTCGCGTGCAAAGCACGCCACGCGGGGTGGGTGGGTCTTCGATGATTTGCCCAGCTTGCCCTACGCGCCCATGCCGGCGTTCTGTGGAAGGACGGTCGCAATGAGTAGCCACTCCCGCCGCCACGCCGAGGCGCTCGCGAAGATCGACCGCGAGCGTGACTACCAGCCGACCGAGGCGATCGCGCTCGTCAAGAGCCTCGCCGCGGCGAAGTTCGACGAGTCGGTCGAGGTCCACATCCGTACCGGCCTCAACGTACGCCACGCCGACGAGCAGCTGCGCGGCACGATCGCGCTGCCCAACGGGCTCGGCAAGGACGTCAAGGTGGTGGTCTTCGCCCAGGGCGCGAAGGTTGCCGAGGCCGAAGCGGCCGGCGCCGACGTGGTCGGCGGCGAGGACCTCGCGCAGCGGATTCAAGAGGGCTTCGACGAGTTCGACGTGGCGATCGCCACCCCCGACCTGATGGCCGTCGTCGGGCGCCTCGGGCGGATCCTCGGGCCCTCCGGCAAGATGCCCAACCCGAAAGTCGGAACGGTCACGATGGACGTCGCCAAAGCCGTGCAAGAGTCGAAGTCCGGCAAGGTCGAGTACCGCACCGACCGCACCGCGATCGTCCACCTCGTGATCGGCAAGGCCTCCTTCGACGAGCGCGCGCTGCTCGAGAACTACGCCGCCGTCGTCGAAGAGCTGATCCGCGCCAAGCCCTCCGCCGCCAAAGGCCGCTACCTGTACACGATCACGCTCGCCTCGACGATGGGGCCCGGCGTGAAAGTCGACCCTTCCCGGACCCGCGACATCGTTGAGGAGGCCTCCCCCGCGGCTGTCGCCGCCTGAGCCCTCCCCAACGGCAACCTAAGACCCCCGGCCGCTGTCGCAGCAGAAGTCCGGGACAGGAGCCACAGTGAACCGAGACCAAAAGGCCGCAGCGATCGCCGAGATCGCCGCCGACATCGAGAGTTCCCAGGCGGTGTTCGCCGTCGACTACCGCGGCATCTCCGTGCCCCAGGCTGCCGAGCTGCGCGCCAAGTTGCGCGAGGCCGACGCCGTCTTCCGCGTCGTCAAGAACTCGCTCACCGAGCGGGCCGCCGACCAAACCGGGGCGGAGGACCTGAAGCCGCTGCTGCAGGGCCCCACGGCGCTGACGTTCGTGCGGGGCGATGCCGCGCTCGCCGCCAAGGCGATCGCCGACTACGCCCGCCTCACCCAGCTGCTCCCCTTCAAGGGCGGCGTGATGGACGGCGCCGCGCTCGACCCCGACCAGCTGCGGGCGATCTCGCGCCTGCCCTCGCGCGAAGTGCTCTATGGGCAGCTCGTCGGCGTCGTCGCCTCGCCCGTCTCGGGCCTGGTACGCACCCTTGGGGCGCTCGTCGGCGGCCTCGCCGTGGCGCTCGGCCAGGTGCGCGAGAAGAAGGAGTCCGGGGAGATTCCCGCCGGCGAGCCCCACGCCCCCGCCGCGGATGCGCCCGCTCCTGAGGCGGCTGCCGCTGCCCCCGAGGCGGAGTCTTCCGCTCCTGAGGCGGAGTCCCCTGCCCCCGAGGCGGAGTCCCCTGCCCCCGAGGCGGAGTCTTCTGCTCCTGAGGCAGAGTCCCCTGCCCCCGAGGCCGATATCGAGAACCAAGCTGAGCCGGCCCCCGAGGCGGCAACAGATGACAATCAGGCGGACGCCTCGGCTGAGGCCGACACCGCCGAGGCGAATCCCAAGGAGGATTGATCGAAATGGCAACCACAGACACACAGGCTTGGATCGAGGAGCTCAAGGGCATCTCCGTGCTCGAGCTCGCCGAGCGCATCAAAGCGCTCGAGGAGGAGTTCGGCGTCTCCGCGGCAGCGGTGGCAGCGCCCGTCGCGGCAGCCGCCGGCGGCGGCGAGGCGGCCGCCGAGGAAGAAGGCCCCTCCACTGTGGACGTCCTGCTCACCGGCGCCGGCGACAAGAAGATCCAGGTGATCAAGGTCGTGCGCGCGGCCACGGGCCTCGGCCTGAAGGAGGCCAAGGCGCTCGTCGACGAGGCCCCCAAGCCGGTCAAGGAGGGCATCGAGAAGGACGAGGCCGACAAGCTCAAGCAGGAACTGGAGGAGGCCGGGGCTTCGGTCGAGCTGAAGTAGCCGTCGCCGTCGGCGTATCGGCGGGTCCAGTCTTCTTTTTCGGCCCGACACGTGCGTGCGCGCGCGTGCGCGCATGTCGGGCCGCGGCGAACATGCTTCCCCGCGGGCCCCTCGTTTCAATCGTCTTTACCCGCGGCTAACAAATCGGCGGATTTTCCGGTAGAATCGCGCTCGCTGGCCGATAGCCGCAGCCGCCTCGGAGACATGGAGACCGCGCCACATACGCGGTTCTCCGGAGGTGGGGTCCGTGAGCGCTGGCTGCCCACTTGAGGGTGGCGGTGGCGTGTGCTATCTTTACGGGTCGCGCTCGCCTTGCGCTGTTTCGCACTCGTCGTGTCGTCTCTCTCCTCGAAGGAGTCTTCCTTGGCTGCTGCTGATGCCCTCCGGACGCGCCGGACCTTCGCGCGTCTGAACAAGTCCTGCGACGTACCCAACCTGATCGATATCCAGCGCCGCTCGTTCGAGTGGCTCACCGACCCGCAGAAGGGTGGTCTGCGGGAGACGATCGACGACATCTCGCCGATCGAGGACTACACCGGCAACCTCGCCGTCCAGTTCGGCGAGATCGCCTTCGACGAGCCCGTGGCCTCGCTCGAACAGTGCCGCGAGAAGGATCTGACGTTCGCGCGGCCGCTGACCGTCACGGTCGCCTTCATCAATCGCGAGACGGGCGAGATCCGCGAGCAGTCGGTGTTCATGGGCGACTTCCCGTGGATGACCGAGCGCGGCACGTTCGTGATCAACGGCACCGAGCGCGTCGTCGTCACGCAGCTCGTGCGCTCCCCCGGGGCCTACCTGATGGAGCCCAAGGACCGCGAGAAGCAGGTGTTCATCGCCAACCTGATGCCCGCCCGCGGCTCGTGGCTGGAGTTGGAGATCGACAAGAAGGGCAAGGTCTACGTCCGCATCGACCGCAAGCGCAAGCTTCCCGTCACGGTGCTGCTGCGCGCGATGGGCTACGCCGCGGACGAGGAGATCATGCGGATCTTCGAGAACTCGCACTACATCGCCAACACCCTGGACTCCGACACGGAGGTGACGCGCACCGAAGAGGGCGCGCTGATCGAGCTGTTCAAGAAGCAGCGGCCCGGCGAGCCGCCGTCGGTGGAGAACGCCAAGGCGCTGCTCAACCAGCTGTTCTTCGACCCCAAGCGCTACGACCTCACTCGCGTGGGGCGCTACAAGCTCAACTCGCGTCTGAACCAGCAGACCGACCTCGACGTGCGCACGCTGACCAAGGACGACATCGTCGCGCTGATCAAGGAGCTGGTGTCGCTGCCCAAGCGCCTCGGGCTGCCCGAGAAACCGGAACTGGAAATCAAGGACTACGCCGCCGAGGCGCTGTCGATGCCGCGCGAGCCCGTGGCCGACCACCTCGACGAGTACGAGCACTTCGGCAATCGCCGCCTGCGCACCGTCGGCGAGCTGATCCAGGAGGCCTTCCGCATCGGCCTCTACCGGATGGAGCGCGTCGTGCGCGAGCGCCTCACCACCGAGGACGCCGACACGATCACGCCCCAGACGATCATCAACATCCGCCCCGTGGTGGCCGCGCTGAAGGAGTTCTTCGGCTCCTCCCAGCTCTCGCAGTTCATGGACCAAACCAACTCGCTGGCCGGTCTCACCCACCGCCGGCGTCTCTCCGCGCTCGGGGCCGGCGGCCTCACGCGCGAGCGTGCGCCGATCGAGGTGCGCGACGTGCACCCCACCCACTACGGGCGCATGTGCCCGATCGAGACCCCCGAGGGGCCGAACATCGGCCTGATCGGCTCGCTCTCCTCGTTCGCCGAGGTCTCCGAGCACGGCTTCGTCACCACGCCCTACCGCGTCGTCAAGGACGGCGTCGTCACCGAGGAGATCGTGCGCCTGGACGCCACCCAGGAGGAGGAACAGCTGATCGCCCAGGCCAACACGCCCGTGGACGATAAGACCGGCAAGCTGAAGGGCACCGAAATCCTCTGCCGCACGCAGGCCGGCCAGTACGTCACCGTCGGCCCCAAGGACGTCGATCTGGTCGACGTCTCGCCCGAGCAGATCTGGTCGGTCGCCACCGCGATGATCCCCTTCCTCGAGCACGACGACGCCAACCGGGCGCTGATGGGCTCCAACATGCAGCGTCAGGCGGTGCCGCTGCTTAAGGCCGACGCACCGCTGATCGGCACCGGCATGGAGCGCCGCGCGGCGCTCGACACCGGCGACGTGCTGCTGGCGAGCAACGGCGGCACCGTCGAGTTCGTCGACGCCACCCAGATCGTGGTGCAGCACACCGACGGCAAGAAGGACGAGTACGAGCTGCAGAAGTTCATGCGCTCCAACCAAGGCACCCTGATCCATCAGAAGCCGCGCGTGAACGCGGGCGAGAAGGTCAAGGCCGGCAACGTGCTCGCCGACGGGTCCTCCACCGACAAGGGTGAGATGGCGCTCGGCAAGAACCTGATGGTCGCCTTCATGTCCTGGGAGGGCTACAACTTCGAGGACGCCATCATCCTCTCCAAGCGCCTCGTGCAGGACGACGAGCTCACCTCGATCCACATCGAGGAGTACGAGATCGACGCCCGCACCACGAAGCTCGGCGAGGAGGAGATCACCCGCGACATCCCCAACCGCTCGGAGGAGTCGCTGCGCAACCTCGACGACCGCGGCATCGTGCGCGTCGGCGCCGAGGTGCTCTCCGGCGACCTGCTCGTCGGCAAGGTCACGCCCAAGGGCGAGACCGAGCTGACCGCCGAGGAGAAGCTGATCCGCGCGATCTTCAAGGAGAAGGCGCGCGAGGTCCGCGACACCTCGCTGAAGGTGCCCCACGGCGAGGGTGGCGTGGTGATCGACGTGAAGACCTTCTCACGCGACGCCGGCGACGACCTGCCGCCGGGGGTCAACGACCTCGTGCGCGTGTTCGTCGCCAAGAAGCGCAAGATCTCCGAGGGCGACAAGCTCGCGGGCCGCCACGGCAACAAGGGCGTGATCTCGAAGATCGTGGACGTGCAGGACATGCCGTTCCTGGAGGACGGCACGCCGGTGGACGTGATCCTCAACCCGCTCGGCGTGCCTTCGCGCATGAACGTCGGGCAGATTCTCGAGACCCACCTCGGCTGGGCCGCGGCTCAGGGCTGGTATGACGATGGCACCGACGCCTACCACGAAGCCAGTGGGGAACGCAAGAACGGCGGCCCCACGCGCGTGTACGTCTCCACGCCCGTGTTCGACGGCGCCACGGTCGAAGACGTCGACCAGGCGCTCGTCAAATGGCAGGACGAGCACACCGGGCGGATCCGCATGGACGTCGACAAGAGCCGCCGTCCGGGCGAGCAGGCCTCGGGCAAGATGACGCTCTTCAACGGGCGCTCCGGCGAGCCGTTCGCCGAGCAGGTGACGGTCGGCTACATGTACATCCTGAAGCTGCTGCACCTCGTCGACGACAAGATCCACGCCCGCTCGACCGGCCCCTACTCGCTTGTCACCCAGCAGCCGCTGGGCGGTAAGGCGCAGTTCGGCGGCCAGCGCTTCGGCGAGATGGAGGTGTGGGCGCTGGAGGCGTTCGGCGCCGCCTACACGCTGCAGGAGATGCTCACGATCAAGTCCGACGACACCGTCGGGCGCGTGAAGGCGTACGAGGCGATCGTCAAGGGCGAGAACATCGCCGAGCCCTCGATCCCCGAGTCCTTCAAGGTGCTGCTCAAGGAGATGCAGTCGCTGGCGCTCGACGTCAACGTGGTCTCCGAAGAGGGCCAGCGCGCGGAGATGCGTGACGAAGACGACGACCTGCTGCGCGCCGCCGAGGAGCTCGGCATCGACCTCTCGGGCGTGCGCGCGCCGGTGCCCGACGCCGCCGACGAGGCGGTGGAGGGCGACGACGACGCCGACGCCGGCGAGGCGGGCGTAGAGCCCGTGGCGGTCGAGGGCGCCGAGGTCGTGGACGGCGACTCCGCCGACGAGCTCGAGGAGGTAGAGGAGGTCGAGGAGGATCTCGGCGTCGAGGCGCTGCTCGCCGACGGGGCTGGCATCGACATCGAGGCGGTGCTGGGCGACGGAGCGCTCGAGGTCGATTTGGCCGAGGAGGTCGAGGAGAGTTGAGTGGCGAGCGACGGGCCATGAGCGGCGAGCCGCAGGCAGTGAGCAAAGGGCCAGAGGCAATCAGTATCGAGCTAGAGACAAGCAAAGCGAGACGTAGTTACACCCGCGAGCGAAAGCGCTAAAGCATGATCGACATCAACAATTTCGACGCCATCGAGATCGGCCTCGCCTCTTCCAAGCAGATCCGTGGCTGGAGCTCCGGCGAGGTGACCAAGCCCGAGACGATCAACTACCGCACGCTCAAGCCAGAGAAGGATGGGCTCTTCTGCGAGCGCATCTTCGGCCCGACCAAGGACTGGGAGTGCTACTGCGGCAAGTACAAGCGCGTGCGCTACAAGGGCATCGTGTGCGAGCGCTGCGGCGTGGAGGTCACGCGCTCGAAGGTCCGCCGCGAGCGCATGGGCCACGTCGACCTGGCCGCGCCCGTCAGCCACATCTGGTTCTTCAAGGGCGTCCCCTCGCGGATCGGCTACCTGCTCGACATGGCTCCCAAGGAGCTCGAGAAGGTGCTGTACTTCGCCGCCTCGATCGTCACGTGGGTCGATGATGAGGCGCGTACGAAGGACCTCGAGACGCTCGAGCTGGAGGTCAACAAGGTGCTCGACTCCTACACCGCCGAGCGCGAGGAGCGGGTGCTCGAGCTGCGCGAGTCCCTCGAGCGCCGCGAGAAGTACCTGGAGAGCGGCAAGCAGACCGGCTTCTCCGACGAAGACCACCTGTGGGCCGACTCGCTGGACGTCAACCTCAACAAGCTCTCCGACGAGGAGCGCGAGAAGCTGCTCAAGGAGCTGCGCAAGGCCTTCGAGGCGGACATCGCCGACACCGAAGCCTACATCGAGGATGCCGCCGAGCGGATGCGCAATGTGTGGGAGCTGTTCAAGACGATGGAACCCAAGCAGATCGAGCACGACGAGACGACCTTCCGCGAGCTCAAGGAGCGCTTCGGCTCGTCCTACGGCTTCGGCGAGTACTTCCGCGGCGGGATGGGCGCGGAAGCGATCCGCGACCTGCTCCAGCAGGTGGACCTCGAGGCCGAACGGGTCGAGCTCGAGGACCAGGTGAAGACCGCCAAAGGTCAGAAGCAGGCACGCGCGGTGAAGCGCTTGAAGGTCGTCAGCGCGTTCATCCAGTCCGGAAACAAGCCCGAACAGATGGTGCTCGACGCGGTCCCCGTGATCCCGCCGGAGCTGCGCCCGATGGTGCAGCTCGACGGCGGGCGCTTCGCGACCTCCGACCTCAACGATCTCTACCGGCGCGTGATCAACCGCAACAACCGCCTCAAGAGGCTGCTGGACCTCGGCGCGCCCGAGATCATCGTCAACAACGAGAAGCGGATGCTCCAGGAGGCCGTCGACGCGCTGTTCGACAACGGCCGCCGCGGGCGGCCCGTGACGGGACCCGGCAACCGCCCGCTGAAGTCTTTGAGCGACATGCTGAAGGGCAAGCAGGGCCGTTTCCGTCAGAACCTGCTGGGCAAGCGCGTGGACTACTCCGGGCGCTCGGTGATCGTCGCCGGCCCCTACCTGAAGCTGCACCAGTGCGGGCTGCCGAAGATCATGGCGCTGGAGCTGTTCAAGCCATTCATCATGGCGCGCCTGGTGGAGCGCAAGTCCGCGCAGAACATCAAGGCCGCCAAGAAGATGGTGGACTCGATGATCGGCGAGGTGTGGGACGTGCTCGAGGAGGTCATCCACGAGCACCCGGTACTGCTCAACCGTGCGCCGACCCTGCACCGCCTGGGCATCCAGGCGTTCGAACCGCTGCTGGTCGAGGGCAAGGCGATCCAGGTGCACCCGCTCGTCTGCCACGCCTTCAACGCCGACTTCGACGGCGACCAGATGGCCGTGCACCTGCCGCTCTCCGCGGAGGCGCAGGCGGAGGCGCGGATTCTGATGCTCTCCTCCAACAACATCCTCTCCCCGGCCCACGGCGCGCCGCTGGCGACGCCGACGCAGGACATGATCCTCGGCGCCTACTACCTAACCTACGGGCCCGAAGCCGACGAGCTGGCCGCCAAGCAGGAGCTGCTCGCCGGGGGGAAGTGGCCGGCCAACGAGCCACGCCCGCACGTGTTCCGCACCGCGCAGGAGGCCGAGCTCTCCTACGAGGCGGGCGTGGTGACGCTGCACGACGTCGCCGAGTTCCGGCCCTTCGGCCGCGAGGGCGGCCACCTGCTCACCACCGTGGGGCGGATCGTCTACAACGACCGCATCGAGCGGGCGCTGGCGGAGGCGCTGGGCGAGGAGTTCGACGCTTCCAAGTACACGTTCGTCAACCAGTCGATGAAGAAGCGCGACACCACGCGTCTCGTGGACGCGCTCGTGCAGGCCTATGGCGCGACCACGATCTCGCTGGTGCTCGACGCCTTCAAGGACCTCGGCTTCAAGTACTCCACGCAGGCGGGCATCACGATCTCCAAGAACGATGTGGTGATCCCCCCGCGCAAGGGCGAGATCATCAAGAAGTACGAGGACATCGTGGCGGAGATCTCCGAGCAGTACGACATGGGCCTGATCACCCAGGAGGAGCGCCACGAGGCGGTCGTGGAGAAGTGGAACGCCGCCACCGACGAGGTCGCGGACGCGATGATCGAGAACCTCGACACGCTCAACCCGATCTTCATGATGGCCAACTCCGGGGCGCGCGGCTCGTTCAAGCAGATCCGCCAGCTGGCGGGGATGCGCGGGCTGATGGCTAACCCGAAGGGCGAGATCATCGAGCGCCCGATCAAGGCCAACTTCATGGAGGGCCTGTCGGTGCTCGAGTACTTCATCTCCACGCACGGCGCGCGAAAGGGCCTCGCCGACACCGCGCTGCGCACCGCCGACTCCGGCTATCTGACGCGTCGTCTCGTGGACGTCGCCCAGGACGTGATCATCCGCGAGCCGGATTGCGGCACGGAGGAGCACATCGAGATGGCGATTTTCAAGGACGGGGGGGACCCCAACGACAACCTCGTCGGGCGCTTCGCCGCCGCCGAGATCGCCACTAAGCGGGGGCGGGTGCTGGTCGAGCAGGGCGTCGAAATCGGCCGCGCGGAGTTCGCCGAGATCGTCAAGGCCAACCAGGAGGACTACGACCGCGGCACGCAGGTGACGGTGCCGGTGCGCTCGGTGCTCAAGTGCCGCGCGCAGAGCGGGGTCTGCCAGGCTTGCTACGGGCGCGCGATGGCGACCGGCCAGCTGGCCCAGATCGGCGACGCCGTCGGGATCATCGCGGCGCAGTCGATCGGCGAGCCCGGCACGCAGCTGACGATGCGCACCTTCCACACCGGGGGCGTCGCGGGCGCCGACATCACGCACGGGCTACCGCGCGTGGTGGAGCTGTTCGAGGCGCGCAAGCCGAAGGGTCTCGCGCAGATCGCCGAGCAGGACGGGACGGTCGGGATCGAAGAGACCGAGAAGGCGCTCACCGTGGTGATCATCGACGCCGCTGGCGAGGAGCACCGCCACGCCTTCCCGCGGCGCACGCGCCTGTTCGTGCGCCAGGGCGAGCAGATCGCGGCCGGCAAGCAGCTCAACGAGGGCTCGCTGTACCCGCACGACCTGCTGAAACTGCGCGGGCGTACCGAGACCGAGCGCTACCTCGTCAACGAGGTGCAGGAGGTCTACAAGTCCCAGGGCGTGGACATCAACGACAAGCACATCGAGCTGATCGTGCGCCAGATGCTCAAGAAGGTGCGCGTCGACCAGAAGGGCGACACCGACTACCTGCCGGGCCAGTTCGTGGACCGCTTCGAATTCGCGCGCGTCAACGACGAGCTCGACGCGGCCAAGAAGGAGACGGCGCAGTTCGAGGACATCATCCTCGGGATCACGAAGGCGTCGCTGAACACCGACTCCTTCCTCTCGGCGGCCTCCTTCCAGGAGACCACGAAGGTGCTCACCGACGCCGCGCTGGAGGGCAAGACCGACCGCCTCAGCGGGCTGAAGGAGAACGTGATCATCGGCAAGCTGATCCCGGCGGCCACCGGCCTGAAGCGCTACCGGCGAATCGAGATCGAGCCCTCCGAACCGCTCCCGCGCGCGATCGACGAGGTCGGCCTGCTCGACCACGAGGAGATCGCCGCGGAGCTCGGCCTGCAGAGTGGCGACCCGCTCGGCGGCGCCTACGGCCAGGAGTTCGACGCCGACCTCGCCTCATTGGAGCGGATCGGCGCCGGCGACTCCGACCCCGGGTTCGTCGAGGAACTGGCCGAGCTCGAGGTGCCCGACGTCGTCGAGGAGTAGCCAGGGTGGCGCGGCCGGCCGAGGCCGGCTGGCCGAAACGGGGACCGATTAGGGCGACACGCGCTGCGGTCGGGCCCTCATCATTCAGTCGATCCACGCACGCAGCTGCGAGGACTCCCGCTCAGTGAGCCCCTGGGCGGGGGTCGTCTGCACCAGCAGCGTCGGCGTTTGCCGTGCGCTCGCCCAGCCGTGGCAGGCGTCGTCGAGGCAGTCATCGACCCAGGCCAGCGGGCGCACGCCGGCGTAGGCGTCGATCGCCGCGAGCTTCCAGTGGCCGTGCAGCGACTCACCTGCCACGGCGCCGCGATCAAAGCTTAGGTGGGGCAGCCCCCGAGGGAGTCCCAACAGGTGCGGGAGGTACTCGTCGGCCTTCTCCTCCCAGCCGCTGCACCACACCAGCTCGAACAGAGACGCCAGCGCGAGCAGGTTCCGGGCGGCGGCGGCCGAAAGGAAGTGGGGTATGCCGTCGATCGTGTGCCAGGACCCCTCGGGAGGGTCGTGCGGGGGGAAGCCGAACAGCGAGAGCACCCCGTCGATGTCCACCATCAGCAGGGGCTTGGCGGGCCGGTCCTCGCGCGCCTCGAGCGGCGGCGTCTCCGGTGCGGGCGGGCGGGGCTGGGCGGCTGGGTTCACGGGCGGGCGGGGCTTGTCCCCGGTAGAAGGACGTCGCTGGAGCGCGGGTACTGCTATAAAAAATCCAAAGGGTGTGCGCAATGGCTATCGGCTCTTGAAGAGAGCATATAGTTCCCACACCCTCCCCCAGCCCATTCCGCCTGTCTCTTTAGGCTCTGCTCAGGTTACCCCGACTAATCTGCCGGGATCGACTCGGCGCGGTAAAGCATCCACCAGCGGGTGCCGATGGAGCTGCACCCTGTCCCCCACCGCCTCCCCCACTCCAACCTATGACTCTTGATCTCGGCATCCTGCTATCGCTTGCCTGCGCTTTCGTAGCTAACCTCGGCTTCTTCTACAAGTACCGGGGCGCCAACGAGGTGGGCGCCGTCAACGTGCGCCATCCGCTGCGCTCGGCGAAGGCGCTGTTCTCCTCGAAGTGGTTTGCGGTGGGGATGCTGGTGGCGGTCGCCTCCTGGATCCTGCACGTGGGGGCGCTGGCGCTGGCGCCGATGTCGGTCGTACAGGTTTCGCTTGCGGGCGGCGTCGTGTTGATCGCGGTGATGGCCGACCGTATGTTCGGCTTCAGGGTCGGGCCGCGGCAGTGGGCCGGACTGTGGCTGATGGCCGCGGGCCTGGTGATGCTGGGGCTGACGCTGCCGGCGATGCACGGGGCGGATGCGCGCTTCTCTGACCCGGCGATGATCTCCTTCGAGGCCGGCCTGTTCGGTATCGGCGGCCTGCTGATCATGGGACCCCGCATGGGCGGCCGCACCGAGCACCACGGCGTGATGTTGGGGGCCGCCTCGGGGATCCTGTTCGGTGTGTCAGACACATCGATCAAGGCGCTGACGGGGATCGTCGGTGCGCATGGCGTGCTCGGCGTGCTGCTCAGCCCGTGGCTGGCGGTGGCGGTGGCGGCATCGATCGTCGCCTTCTACGCCTCCGCCCGCGGCCTGCAGGATGGCGAGGCGGTGCCGGTGATCGCGATCACGGGAACCGCCGCCAACATCGCGGGGATCGCGGGCGGGATCGTCGTGTTCGGCGACCCGATGCCGGGCAGCGCGGTGGGCATCGTCTTCCAAGCGCTGGCCTTCGTGCTGGTGATCGTGGCGGCCGCGCTGATGCCGGCGCCGATGCGCGCGGCTGGCATCGCGCCCGAAGCGGCCTGAGTGTCCCGTGGCGCGCGGATGCAGCCCCCGAAGCGGCTCAGCTCATCCGGCGGGCGCCGTCCATCGGGCAGGCACCGCCCTCCGAACCCGCTAGCGCTGCTACCATCCCGGACCGAATGCCAACCACCTCGCAGCTAGTGCGCAAGGGCCGCGAAGCCCCGAAGAAAAAGCTGGCCACCCCGGGACTGAAGTCCGGGAAGGGCCGCAAGAAGAAGGTCGTCGCCCCACAGCGGCGCGGGGTGTGCACGCGCGTGTACACCACGACCCCGAAGAAGCCTAACTCCGCACTGCGCAAGGTCGCGCGTGTGCGCATCTCCGGCTCGATCGAAGTGACGGCGTACATCCCCGGCGAGGGCCACAACCTGCAGGAGCACTCCGTCGTGCTGGTGCGCGGTGGCCGCGTGAAGGACCTCCCTGGTGTGCGCTACAAGGTCGTGCGCGGCACGCTCGACGCGGCCGGCGTCAACGATCGCAAAAAGGCGCGCTCGCAGTACGGCGTGAAGAAAAAGTAATGCCCCGCCGCGCAGCCGCACACGTGCGTCCGGTGGAGCCGGACGCGGTACACCGCTCGAAACTGGTGCAGCAGGTCATCAACAAGGTGATGCTGGACGGCAAGAAGTCCGTAGCCGAGCGGATCGTCTACGACGCGCTGGCGATCCTTGGCGAGCGCAGCGAGAAAGACCCGCTGGAGACACTGGAGGCGTCGATCAAGGCGTTGACCCCCAACCTCGAGGTCAAATCGCGTCGCGTTGGCGGCGCCACCTATCAGGTGCCCGTCGAAGTCGCGCCGCGCCGCGCCCGCACACTGGCGGTGCGCTGGCTGGTCGAATTCGCGCGCCAGCGCCGCGAGAAGACGATGGCCCAGCGCCTCGCGCATGAGCTGCTCGATGCCCAGTCCCAGCAGGGCGGCGCCTACAAGCGCAAGGACGACATCTTCCGCATGGCGCAGGCCAACAAGGCGTTTGCCCACTACCGCTGGTAGGGGAGGGGGCACTGGGAGAGGGCCTGCCCTCCCCCAGCAGAAGGACGACATCTTCCGCATGGCGCAGGCCAACAAGGCCTTCGCGCATTATCGTTGGTAGGGCTTGACAGATAACGCTTTGGTACCTAACCTTTAGGTACCAAATGTCTTCGCCCGGATCGACACAGACGGCCGACGGCCGCATGAGCTACGAGGCAGGCCACATCCCGCGCCACGTGTGGGTGGTGTGCGGCGTGGTGATCCTCGGGATGATGATGTCGATCCTCGACACCACGATCGTCAACGTGGCGCTGGACACGCTCTCGAAGGACCTGCACAGCCCGCTCTCGCAGGTGCAGTGGGTGATCACGGGCTATCTGCTCTCGCTGGCGGCGGTGATCCCGGTGACCGGCTGGGCAGCGCGGCGCTTCGGTGCCAAGCAGGTTTACCTGGTGTCGCTGGTGCTGTTCACCGCCGGCTCGGCGCTGTGCGGCCTCGCGGGCTCGCTCACCTCGCTGGTGGTGTTCCGCGTGTTGCAGGGCGCCGGCGGTGGGATGATCATGCCGGTTGCGATGATGATCATGGCGCAGGTGGCCGGCCCCCAGCAGATGGGCAAGGTGATGGGGATCGTCTCGATGCCGGCGATGATCGCTCCGATCCTTGGCCCTGTCGTTGGCGGCGTGATCCTGCAGCACCTGCACTGGTCGTGGATCTTCTTCGTGAACGTCCCGATCGGCGCGATTGCGTTCACGCTTGGCTGGCGGATGCTGCCTCACACGGAGCCCGGGGAGGCTGAACGACTGGACCTGTTGGGCTTGGCGCTGCTGCCGGCGGGGTGCGCGGCGCTCATCTACGGCATCAGCGAGCTCGGCTCGGGCGAAGCGTTTGGCTCGGGCAAGGTAATCGTGCCGGCGGTCGCGGGAGTCGTGTTGATCGTTCTCTTCTGCCTGCACGCGCTGCGCGTGGAGCGCCCGCTGCTCGACATCCGCATGTACGCCAACCGCGTGTTCGCGGGGGCGGCGTTCGTGAACTTCGGCCTCGGGGCGGCGCTGTTCGGGGCGATGATCCTGGTGCCCTACTACTACCAGTCGGTGCGCGGGCAGGACGTGATCAGCACGGGGCTGCTCACCGGACCGCAGGGAATCGGGGCGCTGGTGGCGATGCCGCTGGCGAGCCGCCTGACCGAACGCTTCGGCGGCGGGCGCGTGGCGCTCACGGGCGTCTCGCTGCTGTGCCTCAGCACGATCCCGCTCACGTTCATCGGCGCTCACACCTCGATCGTCGCGATCTCGGCGATACTGGTCGTGCGCGGCCTCAGCATCGGGATGTGCTTCATGCCGGCGATGACCGCGGCGTTTGCGTCGATGCGCCCCGAGCAGGTCTCCGATGCGACGCCTCAGCTCACCGTGCTGCAGCGCACCGGCGGGGCGATCGGCACGGCGGTGCTCGCCGTGGTGCTGCAACGCGCAGGCGTGGATGCCCTCACTGCGCAGGCGCGCGCCAGCGCATTCGACACTGCCTACTGGTGGGCGTTGGGGATCGCGGCGCTGACACTGATCCCCTGCACGATGCTGCTGCGCGCCGAGCGACCGCGGGCTCGAGCCGGCGAGGGGCTGGCCGCCGACGCGGATAGCGCCGCCGCCCATCCCGAGCGGGTGGCGGAGCCGGTGGGGGTCTGAGCGATGAGGTCCCTCGCTACGATGGCTCTGATGGTCTGCAGGGTGGAGCCCGCTCCTCGGATGACGCTGGTGGGGGTCTGAAAGGTCGGAGGGCCAGGATGGTGGTATCGGTGGAGGTTGCGCAGGAGGAGAAGCGGTGGGCGGCGGAGCTGGTGGAGCTCGGCAAGGCGTTTCGTCGTACCTTCCGCAGCCTGAGTCGGCTGCGTGGGCGCGACACCCATCTCGGCGCCGGCGAGCTCAGCCACGCACAGTGCGAGCTGCTGTTCGAGCTGGAGGAGCGCGGCGAGCTCTCCGCCGGCGAGCTGGCGTGCGCGGCGCAGCTGACGCCGGCGACAGTCACGCAGATGCTTGACCACCTCGCCGATGGCGGCCATGTGGAGCGTGCGCGCCTGGAGCGCGACCGGCGCGTGGTCGTCTCCCGACTCACCCCGCGCGGCCGGCAGGCGATCGAGGCCAAGCGCGCGAAGTGGCAGGGCCGCTGGGAGCAGGCGCTCGCGGACGTCGCGCCCGAGGAGCTGCGCGCTGCCACGCGTGTGCTGACCCGCCTGCAGGCGGTCTTCGAGGACGGCGTTGCAGAGGTCGATTCAGGATGTGCCTCGGCCGGCGTGCAGGCAGCGAATCCTCTGCTATAGTCGGCCTCCGCTCGGCGGGCGGATTGGGTGTGCGAACGGCGCCAGCCGTGGGCGTAACGACAACATGAAGACCCTGAGCACATAGCGACGCGAGCCTGCCTCACCGTAGTAGCGCGCGCGGGCCCAGGGGGCCCGATTTTTTTGCCCTGACCCACCCGACGACTGAAGCAGCGCGGCGCCACATCCCTTGCTTGACCGCGTCCACGTACCACGCAGCGACCACCACACAGCAGCAGCACCGAACTCCACTCCACTCCACTCCACCACCAAACGATGCCACGCAAGTTCACACTCGAGAACACCCGCAACATCGGGATCATGGCCCACATCGACGCGGGCAAGACGACCACGACCGAGCGCATCCTCTACTACACGGGGCGCACCTACAAGATCGGCGAGGTCCACGACGGCGCCGCCACGATGGACTGGATGGAACAGGAGCAGGAGCGTGGCATCACGATCACCTCGGCCGCGACCACCGCGGAGTGGAAGGGCAACCGCATCAACATCATCGACACCCCCGGCCACGTCGACTTCACCGTCGAGGTCGAGCGCTCGCTGCGCGTGCTCGACGGGGCGATCGCGCTGTTCGACTCCGTCGCCGGCGTCGAGCCGCAGTCGGAGACCGTGTGGCGCCAGGCGGACAAGTACCACGTTCCGCGGATCGCCTACATCAACAAGATGGATCGCATTGGCGCCGACTTCGAGCGCGGCGTGCAGACGATGATCGACCGGCTCGCCGCCCACCCCGTCCCGATCCAGCTGCCGATCGGCGCCGAGGCGGACTTCGAGGGCGTGGTCGACCTCGTGATGATGAAGGCGATCGTCTACAAGGACGAGCTCGGCAAGGAGCAGGACATCATCGAGATTCCCGCCGCGCTCGCCGACGCGGCCGCCGCTGCGCGTGAGCACCTGCTGGAGGAGGTCTCTCATTACGACGACGACCTCGTGGAGCTGATCCTCGAGGAGGCCGAGATCTCCGAAGAGCAGCTCAAGCGGGCGATCCGCAAGGCGACGCTCTCGACCAAGCTGACACCGGTGCTGTGCGGCTCCTCCTTCAAGAACAAGGGCGTGCAGCCTTTGCTCGACGCGGTGATCGACTACTTGCCCTCGCCGCTGGACGTGCCCCCGATGACCGGCACTGAACTCGTCAAGGGCGAGGAGGGCGAGCGCGAGGTCGAGCGCAAGCCCGACGACTCCGAACCCTTCACCGCGCTCGCCTTCAAGATCATGGCCGACCCCTACGTCGGCAAGCTCACCTACTTCCGCGTCTACTCAGGGCGCGTGGCGGCCGGCTCGCGCGTGCTCAACGTCAACAGCGGTCGCACCGAGCGCATCGGGCGGATCCTGATGATGCACGCCAACGACCGCGAGGAGGTCCCCGAGGTCTACTCCGGAGATATCGCCGCCGCGGTGGGGATCAAGCAGGTTATGACCGGCGACACGCTCGCCGCCCCCGATGCTCCTGTGCGCCTGGAGACGATCGTGTTCCCCGAGCCCGTGATCAAGGTCGCGGTCGAGCCCAAGACCAAGGTCGACCAGGAGAAGATGTCGATCGCGCTGGGGCGTCTCGCCGAAGAGGACCCCACCTTCCAGGTCCGCACCAACGAAGAGACCGGCCAGATCGAGATCTCCGGGATGGGCGAGCTGCACCTGGAAGTGCTCGTGGATCGCATGAAGCGCGAGTTCGGCGTCGAGGCCAACGTCGGTCGCCCCCAGGTCTCCTACCGTGAGACCGTGCGCGGCACCGCCGAGAAGGTCGAAGGCAAGTTCGTGCGCCAGACCGGTGGCTCGGGCCAGTACGGCGTGGTCTACATCAACATCGAGCCCGCCCCCGGCGAGGGCTTCGACTTCGTCAACAAGATCAAGGGTGGCGCGATCCCCTCCGAGTTCATTCCCGCCGTCGAGAAGGGCGTCGAGGAGGCGCTGGAGAACGGCGTCAAGGCGGGCTACCCGATGGTGGACGTGCGCGTCACGCTCGTGGACGGCAAGTACCACGAGGTGGACTCCTCGGAGATTGCCTATAAGGTTGCCGGCTCGCTCGCCTTCAAGGAGGCCGCGCGGCGCGCCAAGCCAGTGCTGCTGGAGCCGATCTTCGCGGTGGAGGTCGTCACCCCCGAGGAGTTCATGGGCGATGTGATGGGCGACCTCTCGCGCCGGCGCGGGCACCTGCACGGCTCCGAGCAGCAGGGCAACGCGCAGGCGATCCACGCGCTCGTGCCGCTCTCCGAGATGTTCGGCTACGCCACCGACCTGCGCTCCAACACGCAGGGGCGCGCCACGTACACGATGCAGTTCGAGGGCTACGAGGAGGTACCCCCCAACATCGCGGAGAAGATCATCGAGCAGCGCACGGGGGAGCCGATCCCCGCTTAATGAGTGGGGCGACGTACCAGCAAACACGAAACTTGGCATTTAGATAGATTTCTCGGGTTCGCCTTCACACCGGCGAGCACAACCAGTCGATTCCAGAGGAGCAGAACAAAGTGGCGAAGGAGAAGTTCGAGCGCGACAAGCCGCACGTCAACGTCGGCACCATCGGTCACATCGATCACGGCAAGACGACGCTGACCGCTGCCATCACCACGGTGCTGGCGGAGAAGGGAGGCGCCGAAGCCCGCAGCTTCGAGGAGATCGACAACGCTCCCGAGGAGAAGGAACGCGGGATCACGATCGCCACCTCGCACGTCGAGTACGCGACCGACAAGCGCCACTACGCGCACGTGGACTGCCCCGGTCACGCCGACTACGTCAAGAACATGATCACCGGCGCCGCCCAGATGGACGGGGCGATCCTGGTCGTGTCCGCCGCTGACGGCCCGATGCCCCAGACGCGCGAGCACATCCTGCTGGCCCGCCAGGTGGGCGTCCCCTACATCGTGGTGTTCCTCAACAAGGCCGACATGGTCGATGACGAGGAGCTGCTGGAACTGGTCGAGGTGGAGGTGCGCGAGCTGCTCTCCGAATACGACTTCCCCGGCGACGACATCCCGTTCGTGATCGGCTCGGCGCTGAAGGCGCTGGAAGGCGACGAGAAGTACAAGGAGAAGATCATCGAGCTCGCCGCGGCGCTCGACGACTACATCCCCGAGCCGGTGCGCGAGCTCGACAAGCCGTTCCTGATGCCGGTCGAGGACGTCTTCTCGATCACCGGCCGCGGCACCGTCGCGACCGGACGTATCGAGCAGGGGATCGTCAAAACCGGCGACACCGTCGAAATCGTGGGCGTCCACGACTCCACCTCCACGGTGGTGACGGGCGTCGAGATGTTCCGCAAGATCCTCGACGAGGGCCGCGCCGGCGACAACGTCGGCTGTCTGCTGCGCGGCACCAAGCGCGAGGAGATCGAGCGTGGGCAGGTGCTGTGCAAGCCCGGCTCGATCACGCCGCACACCAAGTTCAAGTCAGAGGTCTACGTGCTCAAGAAGGAGGAGGGCGGGCGCCACACGCCGTTCTTCTCCGGGTACCGGCCGCAGTTCTACTTCCGCACCACCGATGTCACCGGCGTGGCCAAGCTGCCCGAGGGCGTGGAGATGGTGATGCCCGGGGACAACGTCCAGATGGAGATCGAGCTGATCCAGCCGATCGCCATGGACCAGGGCCTGCGCTTCGCGATCCGAGAGGGCGGTCGCACGGTAGGCTCGGGCGTGGTCAGCGAGATCATCGAGTAGCACCCAAAGGCGCTCCCGGGCCAATCCGGGGGCGCTTTTTTATTGCCAGACAGATACGACGATGCAGCTCCGCCGTAGCGCGGTGCGATGAAGAACGTTCACAAACACCAACAAGAAAACTGACCATTTCCATGGCACCAGCCGCCCAGAACAAGATCCGTATTCGCCTGAAGGCGTACGACACTCGTGCGATCGAGTCCGCCGCGAAGGAGATCGTCGAGACCGCCACACGCACCGGCGCCACCGTGTCCGGGCCCGTGCCGCTGCCCACCGAGAAGAACGTGTACTGCGTGATCCGCTCACCCTTCAAGGACAAGGATTCGCGTGAGCACTTCGAGATCCGCACCCACAAGCGCCTGATCGACATCCACCAGCCCACCCCCAAGACGGTCGACTCCTTGCAGCGCCTCGACCATCTGCCCGCGGGCGTTGACATCGAGATCCGCCTCGCCACATGATGCCCGGCCGCCAGACCACGCACCCCTGGATGACGCACGATGCCTTCGCTGGATCTGCGTCCTCGGCCTTGCCGATGCCACCAGCATCGGCTGCCGCCTGCGTCCTTGACCAGCTCGACCTCGCGCGCCCCCAGTGGCACGCGGCCCGACGGCCGAACATCTGATGCCCGCAATTCTCGCCAAGAAGCTTGGGATGACCCAGCTGTTCAAGGAGGACGGCTCGGTGGCGCGCGTCACCGTGCTGGAGGCCGGGCCCTGCCCCGTCACCGCCGTGCGCAGCGCCGAGCGCGATGGGTATGACGCGGTGCAACTGGCGTTCGGCGCCGCCCGCGAGAAGCACCTGACCAAAGCCGAGCTCGGCCATCTGCGCAAGGCCGACGCCCCCCCGATGCGCCACCTCGTCGAGTTCAGGGATCCGCCTGCCCCGGTATCCGACCTGAAGCTCGGCGAGAGCGTCACCGTCGCATCTTTCGAGGTTGGCGCCCGCGTGAAGATCTCCGGGGTCTCCAAGGGCAAGGGCTTTCAGGGCACGATTCGCCGCCATGGCTTCAAGAGCGGCCCCAAGTCCCACGGCTCGCACAACGTTCGCGCTCCCGGCTCGATCGGCGCCTCCGCCACGCCCGCGCGCGTGATGAAGGGCATCCGCGGTCCGGGTCAGATGGGCAACCATCGTGTCACCCAACCCGGCCTAGAGGTCATCGCCGTCGATCCCGCCCAGAATCTCCTGATGGTGCGCGGCTCGGTGCCCGGACCGCGCGGCGGGGTCGTGGAGGTGCGCGTCGATGGCTGACGCCGCGCTCAAAGCTCCCGTGCTGGGGGGCGCCACCAGCAAGACCGTGGGGTTGGATGGAGCCGCCTTCGCCGCCGGATTCCACATGCCGCTCGTGCACCAGAGCGTGCGCGCCGAGCAGGCAGCCCGCCGCCGCGGCACCGCCGCCACCAAGACCCGCGCAATGGTCTCCGGCGGCTCGGCCAAGCCATGGCGCCAGAAGGGCACCGGGCGCGCCCGCGCCGGCTCTAGCCGCTCGCCGATCTGGACCGGAGGCGGCACCGTGTTCGGACCCCAGCCGCGCTCCTATACGTTCAAGGTCAATCGCAAGGAGCAGCGCGCCGCGCTGCGCAGCGCACTCTCGCTGCACGCCGCCCGCGGGTCGCTCGCCGTGGTCGATGCGGGCGCCTTTACCGCGCCCAAGACCAGCCAGGCGATGGACCTGCTGGATGATTGGGGTCAGCCCCGTCCCACCCTCATCGCGCTGGCGGTCGAGGAGTCAGACGCGGCACTCTCGTTCCGCAACCTCGCGCGCGTGGCTGTGCTGGCGCATGAGGATGTGGGCGTCGCCGACCTCGTGGGAGCCGCATCGCTGGTGCTTTCACAGACCGCGCTCGACGCGCTCACCGCGCGCGCCGGCGGCGGGAAGGGTGAGGAGTGATGGAGCACTACCAGGTCATCATCCGCCCGGTCATCTCCGAGAAGAGCTACGCGCTCTCGGCGTTCGGCCGCTACACCTTCCGCGTGCATCCAGACGCGCACAAGACCCTCATCCGCCAAGCCGTGGAATCGCTGTTCAACGTGCACGTCGTCGACGTGCGCACCCAGAGCGTCAAGTCCAAGCCCAAGCGCCGCGGCGCGATCAGCGGGCGCACCCGCACCTGGAAGAAGGCGATCGTACAGGTGCGCGATGGCGAAACAATCCCCGTCTTCCAGGCGCTCGAGGGCGTGTAGGCGAAGCCGAGAGCGTGTAGAGAGAGAGCAAGCCCACCCATGCCGATTCGCAAACCAAAGCCCACCTCCCCCGGCCGCCGCTTCACCTCCTACGCGGACTTCGCGGAGATCACCAAGAGCGAGCCCGAGAAGACGCTCGTCGAGGGTCTGAAGAAGAGCGGCGGGCGCAACGCGCACGGGCGCAAGACGGCCCGCCACCGCGGCGGCGGTGCCAAGCGGTTGTACCGCCGGATCGACTTCAAGCGGCGCAAGGACGGCGTGCCCGCCAAGGTCGCTGCGATCGAGTACGACCCCAACCGCTCCTCCTACATCGCGCTGCTGCACTATCTCGACGGCGAGAAGCGCTACATCCTCGCACCCCAACGGCTTACCGTTGGGGTGACCGTCAGCTCAGGCGACGGCGCCGACATCGCCGTGGGCAACTGTCTCCCGCTCGCGCGCATGCCGGTCGGCACCGTGGTGCACAACGTCGAGCTGCACCCCGGTCGCGGCGGGCAGCTCGCGCGTTCCGCCGGGGCCGGTGTGCAGCTGATGGCCAAGGACGGCGAGATGGCCACCTTGCGCCTCCCTTCCGGCGAGATGCGCTTGGTGCGTGCCGAGTGCCGCGCCACCGTTGGCACGATCGGCAACTCAGACCACCAGAACATCAAGGTCGGCAAGGCCGGGCGCAAGCGCCACATGGGCGTGCGCCCCCAGACCCGCGGCGTCGCCATGAACCCGGTCGACCACCCGCACGGCGGCGGTGAGGGCTCCACCACCGCGGGCCGGCACCCCGTCACCCCGTGGGGGGTACCCACGCTCGGATACCGCACCCGCAAGAAGAACAAGCCTTCCAACCGCTACATCGTGCGCGGGCGGCGGCGTGGAAAGGGTAAGCAGCGATGAGTCGCTCGAGCAAGAAGGGCCCGTGGGTGGAAGAGCGGCTGATGAAGCGCATCGAGGCGCTCAACGCCGAGAACCGCAAACAGATGATCCGCACGTGGTCGCGTACCTCGACGATCTTCCCCGACATGGTGGGCCACACGATCGCCGTGCACGACGGCAAGAAGCACGTCCCCGTGTTCGTCTCGGAGTCGATGGTGGGGCACAAGCTTGGCGAGTTTGCCCCCACCCGCCACTTCCGCGGGCACGCGGGGTCCGGGAAGGTCCGTTGAGATGAGCGCCGAGGAGGAGAAAGAGAACGAGACGCCGGGGGATGCCCCGGCGGAGCCGGCCGCCGAGGCCGCGAAGAAACCGTCGCGCGCGCATAAAGCCCCTGCCAAAGCCGAGGTCTCCGAGGAGGGCGAGGCGGACGAGTCTGCCGCGAAAAAACCCGCTGCAGACGAGCCGGCGGCCAAAGCTGAGAAGTCCGAGGAGGTCGAGAAGCCGACCACTGAGGCCGAGGAGCCGACCGCCGGCGCTGCGGAGCCCACCGCCGAGGCCGAGCCCGCGGCAAAGAAACCCGCCAAGGCGAGGCGCGTCAAAAAAGCTACGCCCACCACCGACGAGCAGCCGGCGGCGAAGCCTCTCGCCGAGGAGGCTGCTGAGGAGGAGGCTGCCCCGGAGCCCCAACTGGCGGTCGCCACCAAACGCAAACCGGCCGAGCGTCGTCAGGCGGTGCACGCCAGGGCGCGTTATGTGCGGACCTCCGCGCGCAAGGCGCGCATGGTGTGCGGACACATCCGGGGGAAGTCCGTGCAGGAGGCACGCGCTATCCTCGCCTTTACGCCCCGCGACGTGGCGCGCGACTGGAGCAAGCTGCTCGAGTCCGCGGTGGCCAACGCGGAGAACAACCACGAGCTGCTCGAGGACGACCTGATCGTCCGCGAGGCATATGCCGACGAGGGGCCCACGATCAAGCGCTTCCGGCCGCGCGCCATGGGCAGGGCGACGCCGATCCGCAAGCGCACCAGTCATCTCACGATCACGCTCACACCGCGGTCGTAGAGGCGAGAGACAGAACTTAAGGAATAGAGAAGAGAGAAGATGGGACAGAAGGTTCATCCAGAGGCCATGCGCGTGGGCTACATCCACGATTGGAAGTCCAACTGGTTCAACGAGAAAAACTTCGCCGAGTACCTCGCGGAGGACATCCGCATCCGCCGGCACATCACCGACCGCCTTGCCCACGCGGGGCTCTCCGACATCACGATTCGCAAGGACTCCGGTGAACTGGAGGTCAACATCCACACCGCCCGACCCGGCATCGTGATTGGCAAGTCAGGCACCGAAGTGGACGCCCTGCGGCGCGACCTGCACCGCATGACCCAGAAGCAGATCAAGGTCAACATCCTCGAGATCAAGCGCCCCGAGCTCGACGCGAAGCTGGTGGCGCAGTCGATCGCCGAGCAGCTGCAGAACCGCGTCGCCTTCCGCCGCGCGATGAAGCGCGCGCTCACCAGCGCGATGCGCTCCGGCGCCAAGGGCGTCAAGGTGCAGGTCGCCGGGCGCCTCGGCGGTGCCGAGATGGCGCGCACCGAGAGCTACTCCGACGGGCGCGTGCCACTGCACACGATGCGCGCCGACATCGACTACGGCTTCCACGAGGCGGCCACCACGTTCGGGCGCATCGGCGTGAAGTGCTGGGTCAACAAGGGCGAGATCATGCCCGAGGGCTACACCGGCGCCGACCTCACCGACATGACCGCTCCGCCTCCGCCGAGCGATGGCCGCGACGGCCGCGGTGGTGGACGCGACGGCCGCGAAGGGCGCGGCGGCGGCCGGGGTCGCGGCGGCCCAGGCGGCTCCGGTGGCCGTGGCGGCGGGCGTGGACCCGGCGGTCCAGGTGGTGGTGGTGGCCGCGGTCCGGGCGGCCCTGGCGGTGGACGCGGGCCCGGCGGGCCGGGCGGTGGCCGTGGCGGCTCCGGCGGTGGACGTGGGCCAGGCGGCCCGGGCGGCGGTCGTGGGCCGGGCGGGCCTGGTGGTGGTCGGGGCCCGGGCGGTCCGGGTGGTCCGGGCGGTGGCCGTGGCGGCTTCGGTGGTGGGCGTGGTCCGGGTGGGCCGGGCGGCGGTCGTGGGCCGGGCGGTGGCCGTGGCGGCGGCAGTCCCGAGGTGACCCGCTGATGCTCTCCCCCAAGCGCGTCAAGCATCGCAAGCAGCACCGTGGTCGCCGCGGCGGAATGTCGCGCGGCCAGGTGAAGGTGCAGTTCGGCGAGTACGGTTTGAAGTCGCTCGAGCAGGGCTGGCTCACCAACCGCCAGATCGAGGCTGCTCGTATTGCGATGACGCGCAAGATCAAGCGTGGTGGCAAGGTGTGGATCAACGTCTTCCCCGACAAGCCGGTCACCAAGAAGCCGGCCGAGACCCGGATGGGCTCGGGCAAGGGCTCCCCCGAGGGCTGGGTCGCCGTGGTAAAGCCCGGGCGCGTGATGTTCGAGCTGGCCGGGGTGCCCGAGCCGCTCGCCCGCGACGCGATCCGGCTCGCGGCGCACAAGCTTCCCGTCAAGTCCAAGTTCGTGATGCGCGAGGAGTGAGGGTGAGCGTGCGACTTGAGAGACAGAGTGAGCGCACCCGCGCCGTGGAGGCTGGGCGATGAACGCCAAGGAGATGCGGGACATGCCCGACGACGAGCTGGCGGAGCAGATCGGCACGCTGCGCAAGGACCTCTTCGGGCTGCGCTTTGCCAACGCGACGGGCGAGCTCGAGAACACCGCCGGCGTCGGCCGCGCCCGGCGCGCCCTCGCGCGCGCGCTCACCGTGCGGCGCGAGCGGGAAATGGGGATGTGACGAGATGGCCGATGACGAACAGGACAACGAGATGACCGACGAGCAGCAGCCGAAGGAGACGCCGGCAGAGCAGATGCCGGAGCCGGTCGCGCAGGTCGCGCCGCCCGAGCCCGTCGAGCAGCTCCCGCCGAAGGAGCGCCGGCGCAAGTCGCGTTCGACGCACGTCGGCAGCGCGCGCTCGCAGCGCACACCCGAGGAGCGCCAGGCCGAGCGCGACGCCGTCCGTCGCACGAAGGCGGTCAAGCGCCGCGCGAGGCGCTTGCAGGAACGCGCCAAACGTGCCGAGCACCGCGCCTCGGCGCCGGCCGCGCAGCCGCTCGCGCCCGTGCATCCCCCGCGCGAGGGTGCCCGCCGTGTACGCCAGGGCGTGGTCGTGTCGAACAAGGCCGACAAAACGATCACCGTGCGTATCGATGTCGCCCGCCGGCATCGGCGCTACGAAAAGATCGTGCGCAGCTCCTCCACGCTGCACGCGCACGACGAGAACAACGACGCGCATGAGGGCGACGTCGTGCGCGTGGTCGAGAGCCGCCCCCTGTCGCGCACCAAGCGTTGGCGGCTGGTGGATGTGTTGGAGAGGGCCCGATGATCCAGAACGAGACGAGGCTGCGCGTGGCCGACAACACCGGGGCGCGCGAGATCCTCTGCATCCGCGTCAAGGGCGGCTCGCGCCGTCGATATGCCCACGTGGGCGATGTGATCACCGCCACCGTCAAGCAGGCCACACCCCACGGCACCGTCAAAAAGGGCGACGTGGTGACGGCCGTGGTCGTGCGTACGAAGAAGCCGTTCGGTCGCGAGGATGGCACCTACATCTCCTTCGACGAGAACGCCGCGGTGATCATCGACGAGCAGAACAACCCCCGAGGCACGCGCGTGTTCGGCCCCGTCGCGCGGGAACTGCGCGAGCGCAATTTCATGAAGATCGTCTCGCTCGCGCCGGAGGTGATCTGATGGCGCGCGCCAGGGCACAGACCGGTGGTTCGCGCAAGGGTGGATCACGGACGGGCGGTGGCAAGAGCACGGGCGCGAAGCGCACCGGTACGAAGCGCTCGAGTGCCCCGGCGAAGACCGCACGGCGCACGCTGCGGATCCGCTCAGACGATCGCGTGCAGGTGATTGCGGGCAAGGACCGTGGCAAGAGCGGGCGCGTCCTGCGCGTGGAGCCGGGCAAGGAGCGCGTGTATGTGGAGGGCCTGAACATGATCAAGCGCCACACCCGCCCGCAGCAGGTGGCTGACACCAGGCAGGGCGCGACCGTGGGTGGCGTGATCGAGCGCGAGGGGCCGATCCACGTCTCCAACGTGATGCTGCTGGACCCCAAAGGCGGCAAGCCCACGCGGGTCGGAGTCGAGCGGGAGAATGGCCGGCCTTTCCGCGTTGCCCGTCGCTCGGGAGCGAGGATCGACTGATGAGAGCCACAGTCGCAACACACGCCGCCTTGGATTCGGTAGGCCACCACACACTCTCCATTGGGCCGATCTGCCGATGAGTGCCGAAGCCCCCGCACGCCTGAAGGTTCGCTACATGGAGGAGATTCGCCCGCGGCTGATCGAGCGCTTCGGATACAGCTCCTCGATGCAGACGCCGCGCCTGGAGAAGATCACGCTCAACATGGGCGTCGGCGACGCCAAGCAGGACTCAAAGGCGCTGAAGGCCGCCCAGGACCAGCTGGCGACGATCGCGGGCCAGCAGCCGAGCGTGCGCCGCGCGCGCAAGTCGATCGCCGCGTTCAAATTGCGCGAGGGGATGCCGGTGGGCGTGTCGGTGACGCTGCGCCGAGAGCGCTCCTACGAGTTCCTCGACCGGCTGATCTCGATTGCGATCCCCCGAATCCGCGACTTCCGCGGCCTGCGCGCGCGTTCGTTCGATGGGCGCGGCAACTATTCGATGGGAGTACGCGAACAGATCATCTTCCCCGAGATCGACTACGACGCGATCGATCATGTGCGCGGGCTGGACATCACGATCACGACCAGCGCGCGCACCGACGTCGAGGCTTTTGCGCTGCTCTCCGCGCTGGGAATGCCCTTCTCGACCTACGGGCGTCCGGCGGAGTTCGCGCAGGCTCTCGGAGAGAGCGCCGAGACCGCTGGCGAGCCTGAGGTGTCCGCGAGTGTGGCCGAGACCGCTGCCGAGCCCGAGGTGTCCGCGAGCGCAACCGAGGCCGTTGCTCAGGAGAGCACGAACCAGGAGACCCCCGCTGGGGAGGACGCCGCCACCGCCGACCCGGAGAGCACCATCGACCAGGAGACGACCGACTGATGGCCAAGACCTCGCTACGCGTCAAGCAGGCGCGGACGCCAAAGTACAAGACGCGTGCCTATACTCGCTGCAACCGCTGCGGGCGACCGAAGGCGGTGTACCGTAAGTTCGGGCTCTGCCGCATCTGCCTGCGCGAGCTCGCCCACAACGGCCAGATCCCGGGGATGACCAAGTCCTCCTGGTAGGACGGGAATAAGCATTCTCATTGCAAAAGCCGTGCGCCATCGCACACACTCTTTGAAAAGTGACTACAACAATCCCACACCCCCCAACCCTTCGCTGAAGCCTCCATGCCCATGACCGACCCCATAGCGGACTTCCTTACGAGGATCCGCAACGCGATTCACGCCGCCCATGAGACGGTGCAGATCCCCGCGTCCAAATTGAAGACCGAGCTCGCGAGGATCCTCGTCGAGCAGGGCTACATCGAGAGCTGGTCGGTCGCGCCGGCGCCCGACGACGGCGCCGGGCAGGTGATCGAGATACGCCTCAAGTACACCGCCGACCGCCGCTCGGCGATCGCGGGCCTCAAGCGCGTGTCGAGGCCCGGTCAGCGCACCTATGTGCAGGCCGGTGGGATCCCGAAGGTGCTGGGCGGGATGGGAACGTCGATCGTCTCGACCTCCCAGGGTGTGATGACCGGCCACGACGCACGCGCCGCGGGCGTCGGTGGCGAGGTTCTGGCGCAGGTCTGGTAGCCGAAGCGCGCGGGCGAGAAGAGAGAGAGCGGGAGACAAACACTCAGATGTCCAGGATCGGAAGACAGCCAATCCCCGTGCCGGCAGGCGTGACCGTCGCGATCGAGCCGGAGACGGTGCGCGTGAGCGGGCCGAAAGGCGAGCTGCGGGAGCGGGTGCACCGCGACATCCAGGTCGTCCAGGAGGGCGAGCAGCTGCTCGTCACCCGCCCGACCGACCGCGGCGAACATCGCGCGCTGCACGGGCTCACCCGCACGCTGGTGGCCAACATGGTGCAGGGAGTCACCGCGGGCTATGAAAAGCGCCTGGAGATCCAGGGCGTGGGCTACCGCGCGCAGCTGAAGGGCAAGGATCTCGAGCTCGCGGTCGGCTACTCCCACCCCGTGCCGATCCCAGCGCCGAGCGGGATCGAGTTCGAAGTGCCCCAGCCCACGAGGATCGTCGTGAAGGGGATCTCCAAGCAGTTGGTGGGGGAGACCGCCGCGATCATCCGCAAGCAGCGTCCGCCGGAGCCCTACAAGGGCAAGGGCATCCGCTACGAGGGCGAGTACGTGGCCCGCAAGGTGGGCAAGCGCGCATGAGCCTCATGACCAAGCCAGAGCGCAGGCTGAAGCGCCGCCGCCGGGTGCGCGCGAAGATCGCCGGCACGCCGACGCGGCCGCGGATCTCGGTGTTCCGCTCCAATAAGGGCCTCTCGGCGCAGGCGATCGATGACCTTTCCGGCCGCACGCTGGCAGCGGTCAACTGGTATGAGCCGGAGTTGCGGACGCTCGCCAAGGCCGAGCGTACCGCTCGCGAGGGCGCACTACTGGCCGAGCGGGTCAAAGCGGCGGGGGCCACCGAAGCGGTGTTCGACCGCGGCGGCTACCGCTATCACGGACACGTCAAGGACTTCGCAGAGGCGCTGCGCGAGGCGGGCATAGTCGTCTAAACCTCTACCGCACCCACCTCTTCCCGGCCAAGCCTCCCGCTTCCCCCAGCCACCCTCACCGCTACTCGACTCCTACTCCGCCACTGCCCTTTTCCACCAGCCCGCTACCCTCTCGACTTCCACCATGTCCACCATCCCCACAGATCGCTCCGTCAACCCAGCCGGCCTGGACCTCCAGGAGCGGGTCGTCGAGATCAACCGCGTCGCCAAGGTGGTGAAGGGCGGGAGGCGCTTCTCCTTCACCGCGCTGGTGGTGGTCGGCGACGAACGGGAAGTGGTAGGCGTCGGTTACGGCAAGGCGACCGAGGTGCCGCTGGCGATCCAGAAGGGCGTGGAGCGCGCCAAGAAGGACCTCTTCCGTGTCCCCCGGCACGGGAGCACGATCACCCACCAAACCACCGGGATCTTCGGCTCCGGCCGCGTGCTGCTGAAGCCTGCGGCACCCGGGACCGGCGTGATCGCCGGCGGAGGCGTGCGCGCCGTACTGGAGCTGGCGGGGATCCACGACATTCTTTCCAAGAGCCTCGGCACCCAGAACCCGATCAACCTCGTGAAGGCCACGATCACCGGTCTGCGCGGGCTGAACACCCCCGAGGAGGTCGCGCGTCTGCGCGGCCTGACGATCAATCAGGTGCTGGGCCTCGCCGACAAGCCGCCGGAGGGAGAGACGTTGGAGGCCACCCCGAGCGGGGTATCCGCCGAGCGCGCACAGGCCGAGACCGAGCCATCCGCCACGGGGTCGGCGGCTGCGACCGGATCATCCGCGGAGGCGAACGAGCCCGTGGCCGCTCCGAAGGGAGCGCCTGCCGGGGAGACGCCGGCTGCGGTAGAGGCATCCGCTGAGGGGAACGAGCCCGCGGCGGCGGCGGTGGAATCCGAGACGGAGACATCGCCGGTGGCAGAGTCCGCCGAGGAGGGAACGTCCTGATGGCTGCCTTCACAGTGGTTCAGCGCCGCTCGAGCAACGGCTCGAACAAGCGCCAGCTGGACACGCTGCGCTCGCTGGGCCTGCGCCGGATCGGCCACATCGTGCAGGTCGACGACTGCCCCCAGGCACGCGGCATGCTCCACGCGGTGCGCCACCTCGTGGAAGTGCGGGAGCAGGGCAAGTGAGCGAGCAGGAGCCCCGTATCGGGTTGCACAGCCTCGTCCCGGCTCCCGGCAGCCGCCGGCCGCGCAAGCGCGTGGGTCGCGGGGAAGGCTCGGGTACGGGCAAGACCGCCGGCAGGGGCCAGAAGGGGTATGGCTCGCGTTCGGGCGCCAAGAGCAGGGCGCGCTTCGAGGGCGGTCAGATGCCGATCCACATGCGGATGCGCAAGCTCAGGGGCCCGCACATGAAGAAGTCGATGCCGTTCGAGCCCTTCCGCACCCACACCCAGGCGGTCAACATCGGCGACCTCGACGCGCGCTTCGAGGCGGGCGCGGAGGTCACGCTGGAGCTGATGCGCGGCAAGGGTCTCGGCACCCGTAAGGCAGTGCCAGTCAAGGTGCTGGCGAAGGGCGAGCTCGGCAAGTCGCTGACGGTCCACGCGCACGCCTTCAGCGCCAGCGCGCGCGAGCGCATCGAGGCAGCCGGCGGCAGCTGCGTCGTGCTCGACGAGTCGACCTCCTGAAACATTCTTGAGAAGACCCGCGCGCGAGCGGGGATCTCTACCTAGAGGGTGGCGCGGCCGGCCGCGGGCTGGCTGGCCGAAACGGGGATGCGCGCCGAAGGCGAGTGTCCCCCGGCTTCGGTCGGGTCTCTCTTTTTCTGTCAGAATCGCCTGCGATGCTCTCGACGATCCTGAACGCCTTCCAGGTGCCGGACATCCGGAAGAAGATCGGCTTCACGGCGGCGATGCTGCTGCTCTACCGTCTCGGCTCGCACCTGCCGGTGCCCGGGGTCAACCTGACCGCGGTCAACAGCATCCAGAAGCAGCTGGGCGGCTCCAATATCCTGGGGCTGCTGAACCTCTTCTCCGGCGGGAGCCTTTCGCGGATCGCGATCTTCGCGCTGGGGATCATGCCGTACATCACGGCCTCGATCATCCTGCAGCTGCTGCAGGTTGTGGTCCCCTCGCTGGAGAAGCTCTCCAAGGAAGGCGAAGTCGGGCAGGCGCGGATCACCCAGTACACCCGTTACCTGACCGTGGGGCTGGCGTTCGCGCAGTCGGTGGGCTACGTCTTTCTGTTCCACTCGCTGCAGGCGAGCGCCGGGGAATCGGTCGTCACGAAGTTCGATTTCCCGCACATCTTCCTGATCGTCGTGTGCCTGACGGCGGGCTGCATACTGCTGATGTGGATCGGCGAGCTGATCACCCAGAAAGGCATCGCCAACGGCATCTCGCTGCTGATCTTCGCCTCGATCGTCTCGCGTCTACCGACAGGAATCCAGGCGTGGTGGACAAGCCAGAACCAGGTGTTCAAGGTGATGATGCCGTTCCTCGTGCTGGTCGTGGTGGCGGCGGTCGTATTCGTGATGGAGGGCCAGCGGCGGATCCCGGTGCAGTACGCCAAGCGCGTGATCGGGCGGCGGATGAGCGAGGGCGGCCAGACGTACCTGCCGCTGCGCGTGAACATGGCGGGGGTGATCCCGGTGATCTTCGCGGCCAGCATCATGGCCTTCCCGCCGACGATCGGGCAGCTGATCAAAACCCACACGGGCCAGGAAGTGTCCGACTTCTTCAACCCCAAAGGCTGGCACTACATCGTGGGAGAGTCGATCTTCATCGTGATCTTCACGTACTTCTACACGGCGGTGACCTTCAACCCTGTGGATCAGGCGGACAACCTGAAGAAGTACGGCGGCTTCATCCCCGGCGTGCGTCCCGGGCGCCCGACGGCTGAATTCCTCGACCGTATCCTCGCGCGCCTGACGTTCCCCGGCGCGCTCTTCCTCGCGGCGGTGGCGGCGCTGCCGACGATCCTGTTCGATCGCACGCACGTGGAACTGCAGTTGGGGGGGACGTCGATCCTGATCGTGATCGGGGTCGCGCTGGAAACGATGAAGCAGCTCGAGGCGCAGCTGATGATGCGAAGTTACGAGGGCTTCTTGAAGTAGCGCTCCCTCGCGTTTGGGGGAGGTCGGGAGGGGGGCTTGCCCCCTTCCCGCTCGAGAGTACGAGGGCTTCTTGAAGTAGCGCTCCCTCGCGTTTGGGGGAGGTCGGGAGGGGGGCCTGTCCCCTTCCCGCTCGAGAGTACGAGGGCTTCTTGAAGTAGGAGCGTTACTCGCTCCTAGCGTCCGAGGAGTCTGAATCCTTGGGAGCGGGTAGGCTTGCGTAGTCGTGTCCGAGCTGAATCTGATCCTCCTAGGCCCGCCAGGTGCGGGCAAGGGCACCCAGGCGGACCGTCTGCAGAGCGACTTCGCGCTGGTGCACATCTCCACCGGGGACATGCTGCGGGCGCAGGTGGCTGAGGGCACCGAGTTGGGCAGGGAGGCGCAGAAGTACATGACGGCGGGCAAGCTGGTGCCCGATGAGGTGATCGTTGGCATGATCACCAAGCGGATCGGAGTGGATGACGCCCGCGACGGGTTCCTGCTGGACGGCTTCCCGCGCAACGAGGTACAGGCGCAGGCGCTCGCGCAGGCGCTCGAGGGTCTGCGGCGGAGCCTGACCGCGGCGCTGCTGATCGAGGTGCCCGACCAGGAGGTCGTGCGCCGTCTCGCGGGCCGGAGGGTGTGCGTGAAGAACCCCACCCACATCTACCACGTGGAGTTCGACCCGCCCAAGCGCGAGGGGATCTGCGACCAGGACGGCTCGCGGCTGATTCAGCGCGATGACGACAAGGAGGAGACGATCCGCACGCGTCTGGAGGTGTACCACGCCAAGACCAAGCCGCTGATCGGCTACTACGAGGAGCGGGGACTGCTGCGTCGCTTCGACGGGAGCCGAACCCCGAACGAGGTGCACGATCACATCCGCGCGACGTTGGCAACGCTGCGGTTGGAGGACAAGCTCTGACGGAGGCTCTCTGAGCCGCCGCCGAGCCGGGCTCGTCACCTTGCCCGGCGGACCCCGAGCGCGCCCAGCACCGGTGCCATTGGTCGCAGATCGAAGCTAAGCTCAGATCACATGATCATCAAGAAGACCCCCGCGGAGATCGAGAAGATGGCGGCAGCAGGCGAGATCCTCGTGCAGACGCTGGCGTTGCTGGAGAGCAGGATCCACCCCGGCGTGCGCACCGAGGAGCTGGATACGGCCGCCGAGCGCTTCATCCGCTCGCACGGGGCGACCCCAACCTTCAAGGGCTTTCGCGGCTTCCCCGGCTCGATCTGCGCGTCACCGAACGCGATGGTCGTACATGGCATTCCCGGGCGCTACCGGCTCGAGCAGGGCGACATCATCTCGATCGACGTGGGCGTTACGCTGGACGGCTGGGTGGCGGACGCCGCGCGCACCTTTCCCGTCGGGGAGATCGGCGCCGTCGAGCAGAACCTCTTGAGGGCCACCCGCGAATCGCTTTTCGCCGGCGTGGAGCAATGCCTTTCCGGCAATCGCATGGGCGACGTCTCGCACGCGATCGAGCGTGTGGCCGAGGGCGCTGGGCTGTCGATCGTCCGCTCGCTGGTCGGCCACGGCGTGGGTCGCTCGATGCACGAGGACCCGCAGGTACCCAACTACGGCCGCCCCGGCAAGGGCCCGCGACTGGAGGAGGGGATGGTGTTGGCGATTGAGCCGATGACGACCGCCGGCCGGCCCGCGGTGCGCGTGGGCGGTGACGGGTGGGGTGTGTTCTCCCAGGACGGCTCGCCGGCGGCGCACTTCGAGTTCACGGTCGCGATCACCGCGAACGGTCCGCGGGTGCTCACGCCGTGGCACCTTGCCGAGAGGGCTGGCGAGCGATCGGCGAACGGTCATGCCGCCGCGGTCACGCCTCCGGTGGGCGAGCAGGTCGCGAGTCCAAGCTAGCTGCTACTATCGACTGTCCGCGCGCACGCGAAGGCGTTTCGTGCTGCGAGCGTATCCTCGACCAGGTAGCGGCGGCCGTCCCGGCAGCCAGAGCCCGGTCGCCGGACCTAGAGGGTGGCACAGTCGGCCGAGGCCGGCGAGCAGGGCCCTCTTCCGAAGTCGAAGAAAGGGATCATGAAGGTACGACCGTCGGTAAAGCCGATGTGCGAAAAATGCAAGATCATCCGCCGCCACGGGGCGGTGCTGGTCATTTGCCAGAACAAGCGCCATAAGCAGAGGCAGGGTTAGGCAGTGGCACGCATCGCCGGGGTCAACCTGCCCCTCAACAAGCGCTCGGAGATCGGGCTGACCTACATCTTCGGCATTGGGCGCTCGACCGCCAACATGCTGCTGGCCGAGGTGGGGGTGAGCCCCGACACCTATGTGCGCGACCTCACCGAGGACGAGGTGTCGCGCTTGCGCGACGCGATCGACTCCGACCTCACGGTCGAGGGCGACCTGCGCCGGGAGCGCTCCCAAGACATCAAGCGCCTGCAGGAGATCGCCTGTTACCGCGGCCTGCGCCACCGCCGTGGCCTGCCGGTGAGGGGGCAGAAGACGAAGACCAACGCGCGTACCCGCAAGGGCCCCAAGCGGATGCAGGTGGCCGGCAAGAAGAAGGCAGGTAAGAAGTAATGGCGGCCCCGAAGCGCGCACGCGGCAAACGTAAGCCGAAGAAGAACATCCCCGTGGGGCAGGCGCACATCAAGACGTCGTTCAACAACACGATCGTCTCGCTCACCGACGTGCAGGGCAACGTGATCGCCTGGGAGTCCGCCGGCGGCGCCGGCTTCAAGGGCTCGCGCAAGTCGACGCCGTTCGCCGCGCAGGTGACCGCCGACGCGGCCGCGCGCAAGGGCCTCGAGCAGGGACTGCAGAAGGTCGAGGTGTACGTCAAGGGCCCCGGCTCGGGCCGCGAGACCGCGATCCGCTCGCTCTCCGCGGCTGGCCTCGAAGTGACTGGCGTCAAGGACGTGACCCCCCAGGCGCACAATGGATGTCGCCCACGCAAGCGCAGGAGGGTCTGAGATGGCCGTGAGCACTTCGCCATACTGCGTCCTCGCTCGCTCGCGTGCCGAGCACGCCACGCTCGCTGCGTCCTTGTCTGGCTCGACTCACGACCATCTCAGAAGGGTTAGTTAATGGCAAGGGATTCAAGCCCTCAGTGCAAGCAGTGCCGTCGCGAGGGGCAGAAGCTGTTCCTCAAGGGGGAGCGCTGCTTGACCGACAAATGCGGCGTCGAGCGCCGCTCGTACCCGCCGGGCGAGCACGGCAGGGGGCGCCAGAAACAGAGCGAGTACCGGCTGCAGCTGCGCGAGAAGCAGAAGGCCCGTCGCTACTACGGGGTGTTGGAGAAGCAGTTCCACGGCTACTACGAAAAGGCCTCGCGCCAGCCGGGGATCACCGGCGAGAACCTGCTGGCGCTGCTGGAGTGCCGTTTCGACAACGTGCTGGTGCGCCTCGGCTTCGCCGCCTCGCGCCGGCAGGCGCGCCAATTGATCCTCCACGGGCACTGGACGATCAACGGCCGGCGCGTGAACATCCCCAGCTACCAAGTGCGCCCGGGCGAGGTGATCGCGATCAAGGCCGGTACCCCCGCCACCCAGGTGATCAGGGACGCCACCGAGCTCACCGGGCAGATTCCGGCGTGGCTGCAGGCCGATCACGAGTCGCTGACCGCGAAGGTGCTGCGTAGGCCGGAGCGGCGCGAGGTGGCGGCGCCGGTGCAGGAGCAGCTCATCGTCGAGCTGTACTCGAAGTAAGGGCCCGTGCACGCGGGCTCGGAGAGCTTTACCGGCATCGCCCCTCGCTTGCGCGGTGGCGATGCCATGGAGCCGGGATCCAATGGATGCCGATCCAAGAGAGTGGCGCAGCCAGCCGGAGGCTGGCTGGCCGAAACGGGGACTCGCGCCGGAGGCGCGTGTCTCCCGGCTTCGGCCGGGCCCCTCTTCAAGCAGTCCCAAGAGGGTGGCGCAGGCGGTCGAAGGCCGCCGAGCCGGGCCCTCTTCAATCAGTCACCACGACGACGTTAGGACGCTGATGCTCGACTTCCAAATCCCCCGGATCACAAGCGAGTCCGTGGAGCAGAACCGCGGCACCTTCACGATCGAGCCGCTCGACCGCGGATTCGGCTACACCTTCGGGAACTCGCTGCGCCGCGTGCTGCTCTCCTCGCTGGCGGGCGCCGCCGTCACCAGCGTGCGCATAGAGGGGGTGGCCCACGAGTTCTCGACGATCACCGGCGTCAAGGAGGACGTGACCGACATCGTGCTCAACCTCAAGGGGATCGTGTGCCGGATGCACTCCGACGCCTCCGAGGTGGAGGCGCCCCTCGTCGTCACTGGCCCAGGGGAGATCACGGCCAAGGACATCGACCTGCCGGCCGGCGTGGAGATCCTCAATCCCGACGTGCACGTGGCGACGCTGGAGAAAAAGACCAAGCTGGAGCTGTACATGACGATCGGCCGTGGGCGTGGGTACCGTCCGGCGGAGGAGAACAAGTCGCCCGACCAGCCGATCGGGGTGATCCCGATCGACTCGATCTTCTCCCCGGTGCGGCGCGTGGCGTACGCCGTCGAGCAGGCGCGCGTGGGCCAGAAGACCGACTTCGACAAGCTCACCCTGGACATCGAGACCGACGGCTCGATCGAGCCGCAGGCGGCGCTGCGCGAGGCCGCGGAGCTGTTGATCTCGCAGCTGGCGATCTTCACCGATGCCGACCGCATCCAGGAGCTGCGCGCCTCCCCCGGTGGGCAGCTGGACGGGCACGGCCTTGCCGTGGCGGGCGCCGGCGGACAGGCAGCGCTGCAGGGCGAGGAGTGGGGCATCCTGATCGAGGAGCTGGAGTTGGGAGTGCGCTCATACAACTGCCTCAAGCGTGCGGGCATCCAAACCGTGGGCGATCTCATCTCGAAGTCCGAGGCCGAGCTCAACGCGATCCCCAACTTCGGCAAGAAGTCGATCGACGAGGTGATCGAGACGCTCGAAGGGCGCGGGTTGCATCTGCGCCAGGATTGAGCATCGTTCAACTCGCGAGCCGTATAGCTATTGCAGGACGGCATCGCCCGAGGGGGCGGGTGCTGTTATAAAAAATCTAGAAGGTGTGCGCAACAGCTATCGGCTTCTGAAAAGAACATATAGTCCTCACCCCCCGGTGCCGGGAAAAATGGGACTCGGGGCGTTGTTATCGAATCCTAAGGTGTGCGCAATAGCTATCGGCTTTTGAAGAGCGTTACGCCCCGCATCGAACAAGAGCGTTACACCCCGCATCGAACTCGACTGGTTAGACTCCACCACACCACCATGCGACACCAGAAGACACGCAACAAGCTCAGCCGCGACTCCGCGCACCGTAAGGCGCTGCTCATGAACCTCACCAAGGAGGTGCTGGAGCACGAGCGGATCAAGACGACCGAAGCGAAGGCGAAGGCCGTGAAGCCGGAGATCGAGAAACTGATCACACTCGCCAAGCGCGACGACCTGCACAACCGCCGCCAGGCCCTCTCAGCGCTGGCGCAGGACAAGTTCGCTGTGCACCGCCTATTCGTCGAGGTCGCCCCCCGCTACATCGATCGCCCCGGCGGCTACACCCGCATCCTCAAGCTCGGCCCACGCCGCTCGGACTCCACCGAGATGGTGTTCCTCGAGCTGGTGTAGGCGGCTGGTCACCAAGCTCACGCTCGAGTACGACGGCGGCGAGTTCGCCGGCTGGGCGCGCCAGCCGGGGCTGCGCACCGTGCAGGAGGAGCTGGAGCGCGCGCTGCGCACGATCCTCGGCGAGCATGGCGCCGACGGCGAGCCGCTGGCGCTGACCGTGGCGGGGCGCACCGACCGCGGTGTGCACGCGTGGGGGCAGGTTGCAAGCTACGCGCACGAGGCCGTGGACCCCGCGCGGTTGAACGCTCTGCTGGCGCCCGACGTCGCGGTGCTCGCCGCCGAGCCCGCCCCCGAGGGCTTCGACGCGCGTCGCGACGCACGCAGCCGCACCTACTGCTACCGCGTGCTGAACCGCCGCGAGCGGGGGGTGTTCACGCGCGCAAGCGCGTTGTGGTGGCCGCAGCCGGTGGACCGCGACGCGCTCGATGCGTGCGCCCGCGTGCTCACCGGCAGCCACGACTTCACCGCGTTCACGCCCACCGAGACCGACCACGTGCGCTTCGAGCGGGATGTGTGGGTGGCCGAGTGGCGCGCCGGCTCCTCCCTCGCAAGCGACGGGCCGGGGAGAACGCGATCCACGGAGGGGCTCGCGGAGGGCGACCTGCTGGAGTTCTGGATCGAGGCGAACACGTTCATGCGCCACATGAACCGCGTGCTGGTCGGCACGATGCTGGAGGTCGCCGCCGGGCGGCGCACGGTGGAGGAGTTCGCGCGCCTGCTGGACGGCCGGCCACGCCCCGAGGCAGGTCCTACCGCGCCCGCGCACGGGCTGGCGCTCGCGTCGGTCGCCTACCGGTAGGCCCTATTCTGGGGTGAGCATGCTCAACGTACTGCTGACCAACGACGACGGGATCGAGGCCGAGGGGCTGCGCGCGATGCGCGAGGCGCTCGCAGCGCTGCCCGACGTGCGCCTCGCGGTGATCGCGCCCGACGGCAACCGTTCGGCGATGGCCCGCTCGATCACCACGCGGCGACCGCTGTGGGTCGAAGAGGTCGAGTTCCCCGACGGCAGTATCGGGTATGCCACCGACGGCACCCCCGTGGATTGCGTGCGCCTCGCCCGTCTCGGCGTGGTGGAGCGCTTCGACGCCGACGTGGTCGTCTCCGGCATCAACCACGGCGCCAACCTTGGGGACGACATCACCTACTCGGGCACCGTCGCCGCGGCGCTGGAGGGCGTCGTGCTGGGGCTGCCCTCGATCGCCGTCTCCCAGCAGTCCGGGGCGCGCGCTCTCGACTACCGCTTCCACGGCGGCTTCAACTTCGACGTCGCCGCCGGCTTCGTCGCGCGCTTGGTCGGGCGTCTGGAGTCGCTGCCGCTGCCGCCCAACACGCTGCTCAACGTCAACGTCCCCGCCGGGTGCCCGGAGGGCGTGGAGGTGGTGCGTCTGGGCAAGCGCATCTACCGCGACGAGCTCAAGCTCGAGCGCGAGGATGTCGGGCCGCCCGCGCGGCGGCGCTACTGGATCTACGGCGACGACCCAGGCTTCCACGACGAGCCCGGCACCGACCTCGCCGCGGTAGCCGCCGGCCGCATCGCGGTTACACCCATGCACTTCGATCTCACCTACCTACCGGGCATCGAGGCCCTGGGTGGCTTCGACCTCGAGGGGCTGCTCGACGCCACCGAGGTGGAGGCCGGCTGACGGCCGTCCGTCCGCAGCCGTTCGCGTCTGGTCGGCGGTTGGGCGAGGCTCATGAAACGGCCGGCACCGCGGGTGCCGCGGGGCTTCATAATCTGGTGCGCGGGGCGCCGTAATCTGGTAGCTTTCCTAACCGTATGAATGGTCTTGCGGGGCTGCAGGCGGGTTGGGGCTTGTTCAGGGGGCTGGCAGTGTCGGCTAGAGGTGCCGTCTCACGCCGTCCCGTCCTGGCAATGCTCGCGTTGCTGTGTGCGGCGTTGGCGGTAACGAGTGCGAGCGCATTAGCCTCTCCCGCGACCTATCTCCACAGCTTCGGTCCCTTCGAAAGGCCGACCGGTCTGGCGGTCGAAGAATCCACCGGAAACGTGTTTGTCCCAGAGAACGGTGAAGACTTCGACGTGGTCAACGTGTTCGGTGCAAGAGGAGGCTCGCCTGCTGGCGATGCGCCATCGGGGTTCTCTGGTGTACACACGCCCGCCGGAAGCTTTGAATTCGATCGGGAGTGGATTGGCATCGCCGTAGACAACTCGACCAGCGCCGCCGCGGGCTCCATCTACGTGGTCGACAGGGGCCACGCGGTCGTCGATCGGTTCGAGCTGAGCGGGGGCGAATACAAATACGAATCGCAGGTGGGCGAATCGGCGACGCCTTTCGCGGAACCTGAAGGTGTGGCGACGGATGCAAACGGCGACGTCTACGTGAGCGATCCCGGCGCCAAAATGGTCCGTGAGTTCTCGTCCGGGGGCACGGCGGAAATCGCCAGCTTCGCGGTCGAAGGTCTCGAGCGGAGCGTCGTGGTCGATTCCAGGGGTGACATCTTTGTGTATGGCAACCCCAATCATGCGTTCCCGGGTGCACGTCCGGCCGAGATCTGGCGCAGCTCCGATACGGCGGCGAGCGCCGAAAAAGTGACGGAAGTCCCTGAAGTGGAAGGGGCGGGCGCGGATGGGATCGACCGCGCGACCGACACGGGCTATGTCGCGATCCATGGGCGGGTGGTCGAAGGGTTCGCGATGCCCACCCCGGTGAGAACCGGAGGCGAATTCGGCTCGGGGACCTTCTCGAACGCAATCGAAAACATCGCGGTGAACGAAAAGACCGGCGCGATCTATGTGGCCGATGCAGGCAACAAAAGCATCTTCATCTACCAGGGGCCGCCCGCGCGCTTCCCGCTCACGGTGTCCATCACGGGCGAAGGCGAAGTCACCTCGACGCCCGCGGGGATCGTCTGCACGGCCGGAGAGTGCACGCATGAGCTCGAAGGCGAAGTGACGCTGACGGCCAAGGCCTCCGCTGGCTACGAATTCGCCGGCTGGATCGGGTGCGAGCCGACGTCAGCGACGACCTGCACGGTGGTCAGGACAGCAGCCACCGAAATCACCGCCGTGTTCCTGAAAGCGGGCAGGGAAGGCGTGGCCGGCAAAGCGGGAGCGACCGGCAACGAAGGTGTGCCCGGCCCCACCGGCGGAAAAGGCGCCGCCGGCCTCACCGGCGCTCAGGGCCCCGCCGGCCCTGCCGGTGAGCAGGGCCCCGCGGGCAAGGTCGAGCTCGTGACCTGCAAGACGGCAAAAGGCAAGCAGCGCTGTACCGCCAAGCTCGTCTCGGGAACGGTCAAGCTCGAAGCCGCCGGCACGGCCGCGCGGGCGACCCTCTCCCGCCACGGCGTGGTGTACGCGGCCGGAACAGCCCGCGTGGAGCACGGCCGGACAAGCCTGCGGCTGCGCCCTCTGCGCAAGCTCCAGCCGGGCGGGTACACGCTCACCCTGGTCAGCGGGACGGGGCGGCACAAGCGGATCAGCAGCGAGTCGTTCGCGCTTCGCTAGTCGCTGTCGCTCGTCGCGGCGCCTCGTTCGTGGGAGCGTGCGCACCTCGGTAGGCTGGTGGACGTGACGGCACAGGAGGTGGAGGCGGCCGGGGAGGTGTGGACATGACCTCTGAGGATCGCGGGATACAGCGGTGGTGGTGGGGCAGGAGGCCCCACCCCCAGGCGGGCGGGATGCGCCGATGACGCGCGCGGATGCGCCCCAAATGCCCGACCCTGTACAACACATCGCCGAGCTTCGACGGATGGTCGAGTACCACTCCCACCGCTACTACGTGCTCGATGATCCCGTCATCGGCGACGACGAGTACGACGCGCTGTTCGACGAGCTGCGCGCGCTGGAGACCGCGCACCCCGAGCTGCTCACGCCCGACTCGCCAACGCAGCGCGTCGGGGGCACCCCCGTGGGGCGCCTGGAGAAGGTCGCGCACATGGAGCCGATGCTCTCGCTCTCCAACGCCCGCTCGGAGGACGAGTTCCGCGCGTGGGTCGAGCGGATGCGCAACCACCTCGCGCGCGAGGGCATCTCCCAGCCGCGCTTTCAGTACGTGGTTGAGCCGAAGGTCGACGGGCTGGCGATCTCGCTGATCTACCGCGATGGCGTGCTCGAGCGCGGCGTCACGCGCGGCGACGGGGAGATCGGTGAGGACATCACCCACAACCTGCGCACGATCCGTGCGATCCCGCTGCACATCGAGGACGCGCCGCCGTTGCTGGAGGTGCGGGGCGAGCTGTATATGTCGCTGCGCGACTTCACCGCACTCAACGAGCGTCGCGCCGAGGCCGGCCTCTCGACGTTCATGAACCCGCGCAACTCCGCCGCCGGCACCGTCCGCCAGCTCGACCCTGCGCTCGCCGCCGAACGGCCGCTGTCGATCTGGTGCTACCAGGTGGGAGTGACCGAGGGGCTCTCGTTCACCACGCATTGGGAGGCCCTGCAGTGGCTGCGCGAGCACGGCTTCCGTGTCAACCGCGACATTCAACAGCTGCGCGGCGAGGACGAGGTGATCGCCCAGTGCCTCGCCTGGCAGCGCCGCCGCGGGGAGCTCGACTTCGAGATCGACGGCGTCGTCGTGAAGGTCTCCAACCTCGACCTCCAGCGCCGCCTCGGCTCGGTGGGCCGCGATCCGCGGTGGGCGGTCGCCTGGAAGTTCCCGCCCACCACTGCCGTGACGCGGCTGGAGCGGATCGGCTGGAACGTCGGCAAGTTCGGCGACATGCGGCCTTATGCGATGCTCGCGCCCGTCGCCGTCGGCGGCGTCACGATCAAGCTCGCCACGCTCCACAACGAGGAGGACCTACGCCGCAAGGACATTCGCGAAGGCGAGGACGTGATCGTGCTGCGCGCCGGCGACGTGATCCCCCAGGTGATCTCCCCCGCTCCGCACGTCGTCGAGCACGAGCGCCGCCCGCCGCTCCCGCGCCCGCCCACGCGCTGCCCCTTCTGCGGGACGCGTACCACCAAGCCGCGCGACTCGGTCTACACCACCTGCCCCAATCGCGTCTGCCCCGAGCGCGCCTGGCAACTGCTCAAGCACTTCGTCTCACGCGGCGCGATGGACATCGAGGGGCTCGGCGAGAAGCAGGTGCGCCTGCTACAGAAGGAGGGCCTCGTGAAGGTTCCCGGCGACTACTACCGCCTGGGAGAGCGTCAATCGGAGCTGCTGGAGCTCGAGGGCTTTGCCGAGGTCTCGGTGCGCAACCTGCTGTCGGCAATCGAGGAATCCAAGCAGCGGCCGTTCGCCCGGGTGCTGTTCGCGCTGGGGATCGAGGAGGTGGGGGAGGTGACCGGGCGCAACCTCGCCCAGAGCTTCCGCGACATCGACGCGCTGCTGGGTGCCACCGAGGAGCAGATCGCGCAGACGCCGGGGATCGGTGAGAAGATGGCCCGCTCGATCCGCGCCCAGCTGGACGAGCAGCACATGCGCGAAGTGATCGCCGACCTGCGCCTGCTCGGGCTGCGCTTCGCGCAGGCCGGCCCCCCGCCCTCGGAGGGCGTGTTCGCGGGGCTCACCGTGGTGCTCACCGGCACGCTTCCGCACTGGACGCGCGAGTACGCCACGGAACGCATCCAGGCCGCGGGCGGGCGCGTCACCACCTCGGTCTCGCGCAAGACCCACTACCTCGTCGCCGGCGAGAGTGCCGGCTCGAAGCTGGAAAAGGCTCGCCGCCTGCAGATCCCGGTGATCGACGAGGACGGCCTGCGCCGGTTGCTGGGGGACGACGAAGGCTGAGGGTGGTCCGCCGCGGCGAATCGCTGGCGTGGGGGTGGGGTGTGTGATGTTCTTTTTTAAGTCCGATAGCTATTGCGCACACCTTTTGGATTTTTTATAACAACACCCCGGCTCCCGTTTCTTTGCCCACATCGGCGGGGATGGGATGCGCTCCTTTTGAAGAGAGCGTGTGCAATGGCTATACATAAGGTGAATCGTTACATCAGTAATCGGCCAGCGTGATCGCCATGTTGTCCTGCAGCGTGTGCGCCGCTTCGGTGGAGATGCCGTCGTTGAAGAACGCAAACGCCAACTCGTCGCCATCCGACGCCGCGCAGTAGCCCGCGAGGTTGGACACGTCCGTGAGCGTGCCCGTCTTCGCCTGGCAGCGACCCTCGGCGGCGGTGCCGCGCATCCGTTCGGCGAGCGTGCCCGTGTGGCCCGCCACCGCCAGGTTCCCGCGCAGGATCGTCCCCAGTTCGGTGTGCGCGATCTCGTTCAGCAGCGTCACCACTTCATAGGGGGAGGTTTTGTCTTCTTCGGAAAGCCCCGACCCGTCCACCAGCGTCGGGTGCAGCCCCAGCTCCGCGATCGTCTCGCGCACCACTTTTGCCCCCGTCGCCGTGGTGCCCGCCCCCCCGAAGCGCGCGCCCAGACTCTTCAGCAGCGTCTCGGCGAAGAAGTTGTCCGACGGTGGCAGCGTCAGCCCGAGCAGCTGGTCGATGGTGGGCGATAGCGCCACCGTCAACTTCACCGCTCCCGCCGGGGTCGTGGCCGCGCTCCCGCCCTGCTCGACCGCTATACCGGCGCCTCGCAGCGCCGCGCGCAGCTGGCGCGCCGCGTAGGCCGCCGGCGCGTGCGGGCCATGTTCGTTGCCTGTTTCCCCGCGGTTGAACGCCAGCGCGCTGAGGTCGCCTTCGAGGAAGGGGTCCCAGGCATAGCCGCTGGAGGGCTCGCCGCGCAGCGAATCGAAGTAGGACTCGTCCCCATACACCTTTCCGGTGACGCGCCTGATGCCCTGCGCCTTCAGTTGCGCTGCGAGCTGCGACACCGACGTGCCCACGCCGCCGTAGCGGCTGCGGATGAACGCGCTGCTGCCGAACGTCGGGTCGCCGCCTCCGCGCAGGTAGAGGTCGCCCTCCCACACGCCCCCTTGCGCGAGGTGGCCGACGCCCAACACGGTGGTTTCCAGCCGCGCCGTCGGCCCCATCCGCTCCAGTGCGCTCACCGCGGTGTACAGCTTCTCCACCGACGCCGGCGGGTGGCGCTGCGTGGCGCGCTCGGCGAACAGCGGCTTGCCGGTGGTCATGTCGTACACATACGCCCCCGACTGCGTCCCCGCGAGGTCGAGCTCGTGCGCCATGTGCTGCTGCAGCGCGGTGGTTGCGAGGGCCGTGGCGGCGGCCCCTCCGCGCGCCGGGCGGCCGGCGGCCAGCAGCGGCGTGGATGAGGGGTGCGCCGTCGGCACGCCGGGGATTGCCCGTAGGTCGGGGTGCTGCCGCCCGGGCGACCGCCGCGCGCACAGCCGCCGTCATGTGGAGGTCTGCCGTGGCTGTCGTCCCAGGCATGATCGCGCTCGCGACGACGAGCGCGCAGAGAACGATCGGTACCTGTGCAAGCCGGCGGGGCAACGCAGCACTAGAATAAAGGGTGGTATGGGTAGCGTTGTCAAGCTGGAAGAGACCACCCGTCGCGCGCGGACTCGCCGCGCGCGACGGAGGCCCAGCAAGACCGCGCTGGTGCTCGGCGGCGGCGGCTTCACCGGCGGGGTGTACGAGGTCGGGGCGCTGCGGGCGCTCGACCTGCTGGCCGTCAACAGCTCCGTCAACGACTTCGACATCTACGTGGGCACCTCCGCCGGGGCGTTCATCGCCGCGCTCTGCGCCAATGGCGTGACCCCCGACGAGATGATGCGCGTCGCCACCAGCGAGGCCCCCCAGCCGTTCCGCGACATCGACCTCGGCGATCTGCTGCGCCCCAACCTCGGCGAGCTGCTGCGCGGGGGCGTGCGGCTGCCGCTGCGCATCGCCTCACTCGCGCGCCAGGTCGTCTCCCAGCCGCGGCAGGTCTCGGTGCTGGATCTCGCGCTCGGACTCGCCCAGGCGCTGCCCTCCGGGCTGTACACCGGCACCGGCATCGAGGGCTACCTGCACACGATCCTCGGCGAGCCCGGTCGCACCGACGACTTCCGCGAGCTGCGCGGAGACAGGGAGCTGTACATCGCCGCCACCGACCTCGACACCTGCGAGCGGGTGGTGTTCGGCGCCGAGGGCTTCGAGCACTACCCGATCTCCACTGCCGTGCGCGCCTCCGGGGCGCTGCCGATGGTCTATGCCCCCGTGCGCCTCGACGGCCGCGAGCTGGTGGACGGGGGGCTGATCTCCACCACCAACCTCGACATCGCCGTCGAGGCGGGCGCCAAGCTCGTGGTGGTGATCAACCCCGTGGTGCCGTACGTCAACGACTTCGCCGCCGAGGTTCGCACGCTGCGCGGGCGCCGCCCGCGGCGCGTCTCGGACATGGGCTTCCCGCAGATCGGCTTCCAGGCGTTCAAGCTGCTAGCCCACCAGCGGCTGCACGAGATGGCCACCCGCTGGGAGGAACGCTACCCCGGGGTGGACATCGTGCTGATCGAGCCCGACGCCACCGACGAGCTGATGTTCCAGACGTCGATCATGAACTTCGCCTCGCGTATCGCGATCGCGCGGCATGGCTTCCAATCGATCGCCCACCATCTCGCGGGCGAGTATCCGCACTACCGCGAAGTGACCAAGCGGCACGGGATCGACATATCCCCCGAGCGGCTGCGCACCGTCGTCGAGCACTTCGAAGCCGAAACCGCCGCCGAGGAGCACGAGCACGACTCAAGCGCCTGGCGGCGGATCCTCGAGGGCACCACCGGCGCGCTGCTGCGCCAGAGCCAGCCGGCGGAGTCTGCCGGCGCCTGAGTCACTCGCGTCCGGGCAGCTGAACGCGGGCGGCCCGCCGGACGCGGCGAGGCTTCAGCCGAGCGCCTTGTCGACCGCGCTCAGCACCCGGGTGGTGGCGGCGGCATTGCGCAGCGCGATGCGCACGTGACGCGGCTCACCCAGCCCGGCGCCGGCGGCCACCAGCACGCCGGCGCGTTCCATCCGTGTGGCGAGCTCCGTGCCGTCGAGCTTCGGGTGGGCGACCCACAGGAAGTTGGCCTGGCTGTCGGTCGCCTCGAAGCCGCGCTCGCGCAGCTCGGCGGTCAGCCGGGGCGCTCCTCGCAGACGCTCTGCACGTGGCGCGCGAGCGGCTTGGCGCCGGAGCGCAGCGCCTCCAGCGCGCCTGCCTGTGAGAGCTCGCTGACGCCAAGGTCGGGCTCGAGCTCCGCGAGCAGCTCCTCCGAGCCAGGCCCTCCCACCGCGTAGCCGACGCGCAGCCCCGCCAAACCCCACGCCTTGGAGAAGCTGCGGAACACCAGCAGCCGCGGGTGCGCCTCCAGCAGCTTCAGCGACGCGTCGGTCGGCTGGGCGTCGGCGAAGTCGACGAGCGCCTCGTCCAGCAGCACTGCGATCCCCTCCGGCAGACCCTGCAGCAGGCGCTCGAGCTCCGCCGCCGCGAGCAACTCCCCGGTCGGATCGTTGGGGCTGGCGAGCGCCACCACCCGCGTGTTGTGCTTGGTGGCGTCCTTCAGCAGCGCGTCCACCAGCGGCTCCTCCCCGCCGCCGACCGGCACCGCACGGCCGTGCGCGCGGCGCGCCATGATCGGGAACAGCGGGTATGACGGCCATGAGGTGAGCAGCTCCTGGCCGGGCTCCAACAACGCCCTCGCGGCGGCGCTCAACAGCTGGGCGGCGCCGTTGCCGACGATCAGCCGCCCCGCCGGGACGTCGTGGCGGTCGGCCAGCTCGCTGCGCAGCCGCGAGCCGCGCAGGTGGGGGTAGCGCTGCAGACCCGCGCGCGCGGTGAACGTGATCGCGTTGACGATGTTGGCGTGCGGGAGGTCCGGCCACGTCGTCTGCGAGAGGTCGAGCGTGGTGACGCGCGCGAGCGCTTTGCGCCTGCGCTCGGCAGCCTCCTCGCGCAGCCCACGGTTGACCTCCTCCTCGGGCACGCCTTCGAATTGACGGTAGTAGTCGAGCAGGCCCATGGCGGCGGCTCGTGGCTAGTGGGTCATCCCGTGATCTGCGGGGGGAGGGGCCACCGGGGGTCCACTGGACTCACGCGCCTCCGCCGGAGGGGGTGACCATGTTGCCGGTGCCGTTGAACAGTACAAACCACACCGTGAACACCGCCGCGCAGATGGCGGCGGTGATCGCGAACACGCGGCCCAGCGCCCCGCTGCGCTGATCGATGCCGGCGGCGCGCCGCACGAGAATCCACGCCTCGTCGAGGTTGCGCATGATCTTCAACGCCCCGAACAGCAGCGTGAACAGCCCGGCGAAGGCGGACAGGATGCCGAGGCTGACGCTGCCGGAGAGGTAGTTGACCTGTGCGCCGATCCACAGGCAGGCGATCGGGATCGGCCCCCAGCAGCAGAGGCTGAGCACCGTCATCATCGCCAGCATCGCGTCGGCGAGGCGCCGGTCAACGCGCTGGCGCGACTCACTGCCGCGCTCGGGCAGCCCGCGGTAGTGGACCGGAGCCGTGCCGGGTCGCCTGCCTACGAAGAGGCCGCCTGTGTCGCTGGGATCGCTGCGCATACGTATACAGCCTATCGGCCTGTGTACAACGAGTCGAGAATCTCGGCGTACTTTTCTTCGACGATGTTGCGCTTCACCTTCAGCGTCGGCGTCAGCTCGCCGCCGGCCTGCGAGAGATCGCGCTCGAGGATCGCGAACTTCTTGACCTGCTCCACATTGGCGTAGCCCGCGTTCACGCGCTCCACTTCGCCCTCGATCAGCTGGCGGATCGCAGGCTCGCGGGCCAGCAGCGCGGGCTCCTCGGGCAGGTCGTGCTCGCGCGCGTAGCCGGCGATCTCCTCCTCGTCGAGCGTGATCAGCACCACCGGGTAGGGACGCCGGTCGCCGTGCATCATCGCTTGGGAGATCCAGCGACACTGCTTCAGGTCGTTCTCGATGTTTGCCGGCGTCAGGTTCTTGCCGCCGGCGGTGATGATGATGTCCTTCTTGCGTCCCGTGATCGAGAGGTAGCCGTCCTCGTCGAGCGAGCCGAGGTCGCCGGTGTGCAGCCAGCCGTCCTCAATGGCGCCGAACGAGGCGTCGGCGTTGTGGTGGTAGCCCTGGAAGATGTTCTCGCCCTTGATCAGTATCTCCCCGTCGTCGGCGATCCGCAGCTGCACGCCCGGCAGCGCGCGCCCGACCGTGCCGAAGCGGTGGTCCTCGATCGTGGAGGTGGTCGCGATCGTCGAGGTCTCGGTCATCCCGTACCCCTCCAGTACCGGCACGCCGCAGGCCCAGAAGAACTCGAGGATCTCGCGTGCGATCGGAGCGGCGCCGGTGGCGGCCTGGCGCATGCGCCCGCCAAAGATCGCGCGCACATTTTTGAACAGCCCCTCCTCGGCCTCCGCGAAGGGCGCGCGCAGCTCCTCGGGGATCGCTTCCTCGCGGGCCAGCATGCCGCGCACGCGCTTGCCCAGCTCGATCGCCGCCTCGGTGCTGGCGCGTTCCTCCGGCGGCTGCGCCTCGATCGCGCCGTGGGCGAGCGTGTAGATCTTCTCGAAGATCCGCGGCACCGAGGGTAGGAAGGTCGGTTTGACCTCCTGCAGCTCGCCGACGATCTGCTTCACGTCACCTCCGAAGTAGGCGATCGTCGTGCCGCGGTCGATCGCCCCCAGCTGGATCAGCAGTGCGAACGCGTGGGCGAGCGGCAGGAACAGGTAGGCGATCTCGTCGTCATGGATCTGCCCCACCTCGCGCACCATGTCGACCACGGCGCAGTAGTTGCCGTGGGAGAGCACGCATCCCTTCGGCGGCCCGGTTGTGCCGGAGGTGTAGATGAAGGTGTAGGGGTCCTCGGGCGTGAGCGCGGCGCGGCGGTGCTCGAGCTCCTGGGCGCCGCCGGCGTCGTTGCCGTCGGCGCGTGCGCGGCCATGGGCGCGCAGCTCCGCCAGCGGGATCGCCTCGAGTCGGGCCGCTCCCTCGTTTGTCGCGGTGGGGGCGTCGGTTGCGTTCTTCTTTTCGGGGCTAGAACCATCCGGGTCGGGGTCGATCGCGACTACGGTGCGCAGCGCCGGCAAGCGGTCCCGTACGGCGGCGACCTTCGCAAGCTGCTCGGCGTTCTCGCACACCACCGCGCAGGCGCCGGAGTCGGAGATCACCCAGTGGCACTCCTCAGGGGAGTTGGTTGGGTAAATGGGCACCACAACCGCGCCGGCGGCGGTGATCGCCAGATCGGCATACGTCCACTCCGGGCGCGTCCCTGCGAGGATGCAGACCCGCTCACCCGGCTGGATACCGAGGTCGATCAGGCCGAGCGTGATCTCACGCACGATCTCGCCGAGCTCGGCGTAGGTGACATCCAGCCAGGCGCCATCCTGCTTGTGACGGATCGCCACGTTCTCGCCGAACGAAGCGACGGCACGGGGAAGGAGCTCGGCGATCGTGCTCCCCGCCGAGGCCGGCGCAGTGGGCGGCCGCGGATCGTGCTCGACTTTCGATCCCGCTACGGCCTGCTCTGCGGTACCTGCCTCCATGGCGCTCTCCTCCGACGGATTGGATGACCCTTCCGGTAACAGAGGATATTGCTTCGGTGGGGCAATTTGTGGCGGGCGATCGCGGCCACGGAGCAGTCGACGGCCGGCCGGCCGCGACGGTCGGATAATGATGGGCGTGGGCACAGGGATTTGTGGTGTCTCAAACACCGTTGTGTGGGTGCAGCGCGCATCCATCGTCGGGATATGCCTGGGGCATCGGTCGGTCACTCGCTAAAATACCCAAGTAGGAAAAATCTACCAGAGTAGGAAGATGTCTGCAAGCCCCCCGCGGCCGCGCCGCGCGCTCGCGCCACTCACCTTGGCCCCGAACGCCGACGGCCCCGATCCTGGACGTGGCGTTCGAGCTGTTCCTCGAGCGCGGCTACAAGGGCACCTCGATGGATGCGATCGCCCGTGCCGCAGGCGTAACCAAGCCGGTGATCTACGCGTGCTTTGCCGGCAAGGCGGAGCTGTTCGGGGCGCTGCTCGACCGCGAGGAGCAGCGCATGTTCGCGCAGTTCGGCGCCGCGTTTGCGACCGGCGCGGAGCCCGGAGGACCTGGAGTCGATGCTGGTGGCTGGGTTCACCGCGATGCTCCAGGCCGTCAGCGACACGCCGGAGACCTACCGAGTCGCCCTGCTCGGCGGAGGCGACGCCGACGCGATGATCGACGCGCGCATCCGGCGTGGGCGCGAGCACTTGGTGGCGCAGCTCACCGCGATGGCGCGCCATTGGCTGGAGGGGCGTGGTCCCCGCACGGCGCCTCGACGGCACCGCCCAGTTCGCGGCGCAAACGCTCGCGGGCGTTGGTGATGCGGGCTTGCGGATGATGCTCGCCTCGCCGGATCGGTGGACGCCGGAGGCTCTCGGCCAAGCCCTGGGGCAATTCGCCGCGGCTGGGTACGCGGCGCTTGAAAACGGATGATGCCGGAGGTGATCCGACGCGACCGACCGTCGCCCGATCACCGACGGCGAGATGACCGGCCCCGAGCAGCAGGAGGCCTCGAACGAACGGGTCCCGAGCGAGCCGCGGGTCAGCCCTTCAGCGCCACGGGACGTTGCGCTGAGGAGGCGCCCTGGCGCAGGCTGGCGAGGAACAGGCTCTTGTCGATGCGACCCTTGAAGATCGGCACCCCCAGCTCCATGCATTTGGAGAGCACCTCCTTGCGTCCCAGTCCGGCCTCGCGCGCTAGCTCAGTGGGCGTCAGATGGTTGGCCATCGGCATCTCCTTGGGTGGGGGAGGGGAAGAGTGAAGGCTATGTACATATAGCGCCGCCGACGGACGTTGGCAAGCCCGGATGGCTGGGAGGGGCTTCGCGCGCGCCAGCGCTATGTGGCAGCGAGCGGCGGCGCGCATCGGCGCCGATCGAGGCGGCGGTGGGACGCGGGGCTCACACAGGGTTGGGGATGTCCACGAAGACGTGGCGCACCCCGAAGCGCTCGCTCAGGTGCTCCCCCACGCGCCTCACCCCGAACGTCTCGGTCGCGTAGTGGCCGGCGGCGATGAAGTGCACCCCCGCCTCGCGCGTCTGCGCCATCACGCGCTCGGCCGGTTCCCCGGTGAGGAAGGCGTCGGCGCCAGCGGCGATCGCGTCGGCGAGGTGGTCGGCGCCGCCGCCGCTGACGATCCCCAGCCGACGCACGAGCGGGGGGCCGCAGTCGAACGCGAGCGGCGCGCGCGCGGTGACCCGCTCGACGCGGGCCAACAACTCCGCGACGGGCAACCCCGCGCCGGGAAACTGCGCGAGGCACCCGATTGGCGTGCCGCGGTGGGGCGCAAACGGCGCCAGCGGTTCGGCCTGCAGCGCATGTGCCAGCAGCGCGTTGTTCCCGACCTCGGGGTGGGCGTCGAGCGGCAGGTGGTAGGCCGCCAGCGAGATGTCGGCGGCGAACAGCACCCGCAGCCGGCGCGCCAGCGCGACGTCGATCGGCCCCGGGCCCGAGCCCCAGAAGAGTCCGTGGTGAGCCACCACCAGCTCGGCCCCCTCCGCGCGGGCGCGCTCGAACAGCTCCAGCTGGGCGCTCACGCCCGTGGCGACCGTGGTCACCTGCTCCGCGCCGGGCACCTGCAGCCCGTTGGGGCCGTAGTCCGCGAAGCGCGCAGGCTCCAGCAGACGGTCGAGCTCCGTCATGATGTCCTGCCAGCGGGTGGCCACTGGGCGAGGATAGTGGGCTGGGGGCGCCGGGTGGGGGGTATTCGCCGGAGTGGCCCGGCGCCTCTGACGGGGTTGCGGGGCCGGGGGTGCGCGCGGCTGCTGCGGGCTGTTGGGTGGACTGGCGCACGGGGATGCGAGCCGTTTCAGCGCGCGGCGGGGATGGCCCGACGCCTACGCGCACTCGGCGCAGGCGGCGCGGTGTGGGATACTGGAGCCTGCGTCGGGGCGTGGCGCAGCCTGGTAGCGCGCACCGTTCGGGTCGGCGAGGTCCCCAGTTCGAATCTGGGCGCCCCGATTTAAAAAGCCCCGCAAATGCGGGGTTTTTTGTAGGCGTTCAGTTGGTTGGGGGACATAACTCTGCGTCGTCGAATCTGTAGGCGTGGAGCGCGCTGAGGCTGAGGCGATCTATGACGCGGGGCGTGAGGCTGTGGTCGAAGTGCTGTTGGCGATGGATCGCCGCATTCAGCAGCTTGAGGCGCGGGTCGAGAAGCTAGAGCGCCAGCTGGCCAAGAACTCGGAGAACTCCTCGCGGCCGCCGAGCTCAGATCCGCCGCAGCGCGCCGCCAGGCGCGGCAAGGACCGTTCAGGTCGCAAACCTGGCGGGCAGCCCGGGCATGAGGGTCACGGGCGTCCGCTTCTGCCGGCGTGGGCGGTTGATGAGCTCATCGACCACTGGCCGGCGAGCTGCGATTGCGGCTATGTCTTCAGCGAAACCGACTGGGCATCGCGGGGTGAGCCTGCACGCCACCAAGTCGAAGAGCTGCCCGCGATCGCGGTCCAGGTCACCGAGCATCGCTGCCAGCGTGTGCGTTGCCCTGGGTGCGGAGCCAGGCGCACAGGCCGACTTCCAAGCCAGGTCGCCGTCAGCCATTTTGGGCCCCGGCTGCAAGCAGCGATCACGACGCTCTCGGTTCGCAACCGTGTCTCGCGTCGTGACGCGGTCGAGCTCGTGGAAGAGCTCTTCCAGGCCCGTCTGTCAACTGGCACCGTCGACGGGGTGCTCACCCGGGTCGCCGGTGCGCTCGCCGAACCCCACGAGGATCTACTGCACGCGGTGCGCTCGAGCAGGCATCTGAACATGGATGAGACCGGCTGGCGTCTGCAGGGATCCCAACGCGCACTCTGGGGTGCTTTCACTGGCCAGCACGCCTACTTCCAGATCGCCCCGGATCGCCATGAGGATCACGCCAAAGCGCTGCTCGCGGACACCACGGCGATCGTTACCTCAGATCGCTGGTGGGCCTATAGCCATCTGCCGTTGACGCGCCGGCAGATCTGCTGGGCGCACCTGCGTCGAGATTTCACGGCCCACGCTGAAGGCCTCGCCGTCGAGAAACAGTTCGGCGAGCTTGGGCTCCACGTCTGCGAGCGGCTGTTCTGGGCATGGGAGGTCTTCCAGCACACCCACAATCGGCGAGAGCTCGCCCGTCAAGTCCGGCTGCTTCGCCGTGAGCTAAAGCCCGCCCTGCGGCGCTTCTCGGGCAAATCACCGCGCAACAAGTACTGCCGCGGCATGGCCCGCAACCTGCTGAAGCTCTGGCCCGCACTATGGACGTTCGCAAATGTCCCCGGCGTCCATCCGACAAACAACCACGCCGAGCGATCCCTCCGCGGTGCCGTCATCTACCGCAAGCTCAGCCTCGGCAGCCAATCCGAGCAAGGCGAGCAACGCGTCGCACGCCTGCTCTCCGCCTCCATCACCTGCCGCCTGCAGCACCGCAGCCTGCACGCCTACCTCACCGAGCTGCTCAACGCCAGCGCCCGCGGCGACCCAACCCCACTACTCAGCTAAATCCCACCAAGGACTGAACGCTTACGGTTTTTTGTTGGCCGTATGCTCCGTTGGGTTTTGGCAGTGAGGCTGTTCATTGGGCAGTAGCGCTGATGCAGGTCGGCGAAACCTGTAAGCGTTCAGTCGCTTGGGGGGACATAACTCCGTTTCGTCGAATATGGGGCTGTGGAGCGCGTCGAGGCTGAGGCGATCTATGGCCAGGGCCGTGAGGCTGTCGTTGAAGTTCTTCTGGCGATGGATCGCCGGATTGGGCAGCTCGAGGCTCATGTCGCACGACAGGACGAGCGGATCGCGAAGCTTGAGCGCCGGCTGAATCGGTCCTCGAAGAACAGCTCGCAGCCACCGAGCGCTGATGGGCCGAGTGGCCCGCCGCGCGGCAAGGATCCTTCAGGTCGCCGTCGGGGAGCCCAGCTCGGCCACGAGGGCAAGGGACGCCCCCTGCTGCCGGCGTGGGCGGTGGATGATGTGATTGAGCACTGGCCCGAGCGCTGCTCCTGCGGGCACCAGTTCGGTGAGGCTGGGCATGTGCCGGTCGGTGATCCGCTGCGCCATCAGGTTGAGGAGCTACCGGCCATCACGGTCAAGGTCACTGAGCACCGCGCGCAACGCTTGCGGTGCCCTGGCTGTGGTCAGCACACTCGCGGGCAGTTGCCCGCGGAGATCACCCCGAGCGCGTTCGGTCCGCGCTTTCAGGCTGCGATTGCAACGCTCTCGGTACGCAACCGCATCTCCCGCCGTGATGTGGTCGAGCTGGCAGAGCAGCTGTTCGGCTCGCGGATCTCCACAGGCACGGTGGACGCGATCCTCACGCGCACCAGCGAGGCCTTCTCAGGGCCGCACGCCGATCTGCTCGAGCGTCTGCGTTGCGCTCATGCCGTGAACATGGATGAGACCGGCTGGCGGACCGCCGGTGAGCGTCGCGCGCTGTGGGGCGTGTTCGATCAACGCCACGCCTACCTGCACGTCGCCGCCGGCCGTCACGAGGATCACGCCAAGGAGCTCCTCGCGGACACCAAGGCGATCGTCACCTCTGACCGCTGGTGGGCCTACTCGCATCTGCCCCTCAAACGCCGCCAGCTCTGCTGGGCTCACCTGAAACGGGACTTCGCCGCTCACGCCGAGAGCCTCGGCAACGAGAAGGAGTTCGGTGAACGGGGCCTTGAGCTATGCGAGCGCGTCTTCTGGGCGTCGGAGGTCTTCAAGCACACAGAAGATCGCCGTGCCCTCCAGCTCACCGTCCGGCGACTGCAACGCGAATACAAGCCCGTCATCCGTTGCTACGCGGCGAAACGTGCACGCAACCGCCACTGCCGAGGGATGGCGCGCAACCTCTTGAAAGCGTGGCCAGCGCTATGGACGTTCGCCAAGCACCTCGGCGTCGAACCGACCAACAACCATGCCGAGCGCGCCCTACGCTCGGCAGTCATCTACCACAAGCTCTCCTTCGGCAGCCAGTCCGAAGGCGGCGAGCTACGGACCGCCCGCTTGCTCTCAGCACACACCACCTGCCGCCTACAGCGCCGCTCACTATTCGCCTACCTCACCAACGCGATCGCTGCCCACGCCCGCGGCGACCCAGCCCCACTGCTCGCCTGAACCCCAACCCACTGAACGGTTACAACAAACAATCGATTTGCAGGAGTTTTTATGACGAATCACGGGACTAGAAGACTCCTGAAATAGTTGGGGCTCTGTCCGGTGGGTTTAAGACCATTCGGGCATGTTTTCTACTCAGTCTGCTCAGGTGGGGATGTTCGACGCGGTGGTGCTGTCGAGGCCGTTGCCGGTGGGGTCGTTTTTCGTGTTGTTGGCCGAGCACGGTGATCGGATTGTGTGTGATGAGGATTTCGCGGAGTGCTATTCGTCGGGGATGGGCCGCCCGTCGATCCCGCCGGCGTTGTTGGCGAAGGTGATGTTGTTGCAGCACCGGTCGGGTGCCTCGGATGAGCAGGCGATGGAGGCGGTGGCGTGGGATCTGCGGTGGAAGGTTGCGCTTGGGTTGCCGGTCGATCATCAGGGGTGGCATCCAACGTCGTTGACGAAGTTCCGTGCCCGGCTCTTGTTACACAAGAAGGAGGGGCTGGCGCTCCAGAACACGTTGCGGCTCGCTGAGGAGCTGGGGATGCTGGACGGCACGGCTGAGCAGATCATCGATTCCACGCCGATGCTGGGCGCGGCGGCGACCCAGGACACCGTCAGGCTGGTCCGTCACGGGGTCAAGAAGCTGATAGACGCGGTCACGGCAAGCGGCCGGCGGGACGGCGAGCAACTGGATGCGGGGCTCGAGTTTGACTACGGGCGGCCGGGTGAGAAGCCGGACTGTCGCTGGCGGGAGAAGGCCGAGCGCGAACGGATGCTCATCCGGGTCGCGCAGGACGCCGAGCGGGCTCTGCAGGCCGTCGAGCAGATGGCCGGGCCGCTTGACCATGAGCAGGTCAAGGCCGCGCACGATCTGTTGCGTGAGCTGATCGGACAGGATTTCGACATCGACCAGGACGGTGTTCCTAGGCTTCATCGCGGGACTCGTTCAGGCCGGATCATCTCCACAGTCGATACCGAGATGCGTCATGGCCGCAAGAGCAGCCAAACCCGCTTTGATGGCTACAAGCTCTCTGCCTCAGCGACGAACAGCAGCGAGCCGCTGATCACCGCTGTGCACGTCAGTCCCGGAGGTGAGACCGACGGGCCGCAGGCCAAGCACCTGATCGATGCCCAGCCGCGGGAGCGTCGGCCACGCCGGGTGCTCGGCGATACTGCCTATGGCAACGGGCCGGTCCGCGCCGAGCTCGCCGAGCGTGATGTGCAGGTGCTGGCCCCAGTGCCTGAGGGCAAGCTCGTCGAAGGGCGCTTCGGCAAGCACGATTTCGGGATCGATCTCGAGGCTGGAACGGTCACCTGTCCGGCCGGGAACACCGTCCAGATCAGCGTCTCCGGGACGGGGTTCCGTCAAGCGAGCTTCTCGGCCGCAGCGTGTGGTGCCTGTCCGCTGAAGGCTCGGTGCTGCCCTGGTCGCGCTCGCCGACAGATCAAGTTCGGCGATCACGACGAGCTGCTGCTCGCTGCCCGCAAGGCCCTTGCCGACCCGGCAACAGCCAAGCATCTCCGGCGGACACGCCCAAGGATCGAGCGACTCCTCGGACTGCTCGCCCACCGCTACGGCGCCCGCAAAAGCCGCTACAACGGCAGCGCCAAGGCACGATTACAAGCAGCGTGGGCCGCGGCACTGGTCAACCTCAACCCCATCGGACACCGACTCGCTCTCAACGGGGTCTAAAAGAGCGACCAGCCCCAGCCAGCCAACACCATCACTCAGCGACCCCCGCCATCACGACCCCCAGCGCCACCCCGGCGCCACGCCATCCCTCACGCGAAACCAACTATTTCAGGAGTCTTCTAGAGGTTGGATGCGCTGCGCTGGCCGCGCTCGGCTTCCTCGACATGCTGTGGATCGTCTTTGGCGTCACGCGCAGAAAGGGGCGCGAGCCGATCATGCCCGCAACGGTGTCGGACGCCGGCTCGGAAGTTGCGGGCTACCTCGCCACGTACCTCTTGCCGTTCCTGACCGTCGCGGAACCGAGCACACGTGATGTCATCGCGTACACACTGTTTCTCTTGGTCACAGGATTGATCTACGTGCGCTCCGAAATGACGCAGATCAACCCCACTCTGTATCTGCTCTGCCGGCGCGTCGTCCGCGTGACGACGACGGACGGCTGGTCGGGGTATGTCATCATGCGCACGCACCCGGAGCCAAACGAGCAGATCAAAACCGTCTCCTTGAACGCCGAAGTACGGGTTGAGGCCAAGGGAAAGCAGCCGACAACGTGAGCCCTGAACCGCTTTTTGATCCCCCAGCGATCGACGTCAGGGGTGACGTCACGCTTGTGATTGCTCGGCGAACCGGCGTCAACATGAAGGGCTACAGGATTGCGATGCACACCGATGTCGTACAAGAGCTGCGCACGATCTGTGAGCACACCCTGACGGAGCTGCGGTCACGCAAACCCGTTGAATACGCGGATGACCTGGCGTACGACGCCGAGACGCACTACCCTGTCGCCCCGACCGACATGCTCATCGCGCACCGTCCTGAATCTCGGCGTGGCCGTCGCAAAGCCGATGATGATGGCGAGCGTCCGCAGGTGCAGGTCGATCCGAGTGCCAGCACGATTCTTGCGACGGCGTCCTCCTTGCCGCTGCTGCCCATGTCTGAGCTACGGGACGACATGGGCAACCCCAAGGGGCGTTCCTACGTCTTCTATGCTGCGGTCATCGGCGATGATGCCGACAACCGCGTTGCGTTTGTTGACAGGTGGAACCCGTACAAGGCTGCTTTGTCAGGCCATATCGTCACGTGGTTCGGCGACGATCTGCGCAGGATCACGGGACCGCTGCTCGTTTTCGAGCGATCGTTCGACATGGTTGTGACCGACACCGACATCGCGATTCTTGATCCCCAAGCCTTCGAGGCCGTCTTCCGTGACATCGACCTAATGGTCGATCGTGTGCCGGGGTGGACGGAAGCCGCTATCTCGGCGTTGCCCTTCGACAAGGGCACAGCAGACCGCATCGAAGCCCTCGCAGAGCATGACAAGCGCCTCGTGAAAAAAATCCGCGGACTGTACGAGCGTGGAGCCTTCTCGAAACGCATCACGATCAATCAGCTGAGAAAGGAGATGGAACAGCAGAAACTTGATGTCGGGCGTCTCATCAAGGACGGCAAGCTCGCCCTCGATGACGACGACATCCCCACGCTGCTTCAGCTAGTGGACGAGAAGCTGTCCATAGGGTGGCGCACCGAAACGCCCTGGGTGACGAGCACCCGCGCCAAGCGTACGTAGTCCTTTATGGGAACCTCCGTGTGGTCGGCGCCGCTTGGGCGCCCGTGCTGATGGACTGCGGTCTGGGCTTTGGTGTGCAGGAGGCGCGTGACCCGACCGCTACCATTTGACGCATGACGGCGAAGGAGAAGCTGCGCGAGAGAGTCGAGGACCTGACCGAGCAGGAAGCCGAGGTGACCCTTGAGTTCATCGCTGCGCGCGGTCAGAGCTTCGGCGACTGGCTGGACTCGCGTCCCGAGGACGACGAGCCGCTGAGCCCCGAGGAGCACGCAGCGCTCGCCGCCAGCGACGCAGACATCGCCGCCGGTCGTACCGTCTCCTACGCGCAGGTGAAGCAAGGCCTCGGAGCCGAGTGAGCGGCGGGCGAACGCTGCGCTTCACGCGCACCGCCGAGAAGGAGTTGCGGCGCCTCGACCCGCCGATCCGCGCGCGAGTCTTGGGAGCGTTGGATCGTCTCAGCGCCGACGATCGCTCCCTCGATGTCCAGCGGCTCACAGGCAGCGATCACTTCCGGTTGCGGGTCGGCGACTGGCGAGTGATCTTCGACTACGATCGCGCCACACAGACCGTACTCGTCCGGCACGTCCTCCCGCGGGGCAGGGCATACGAGCGATAGCGGGTGTGGATCGCTATACGCGCGTTCAGGATGGCATACATCCGGCCTCGACGGCTCGAAGCCCGGCATGAGGGTGGTCTGGAGGGCTGCAAACGGGATGCAGAAGCCCCGAATCCCCTGTATTCAAGCCAACTCTAACCGTTCGCCCCGATATTCCGTAGGTCCGCGAATTGCTTCGAATACCAGCGAAAAGCCGCGAAGATGCTGGGGGCGGTGGGACGGTATTCGCGGGGATTCGGGGACGTTCGTGGGGATTGGGACCGCAGAGGGACCGCATAGGCGGGCGAAACAGACCGCAAGAGGACCGCAAGAGCCTCCGAGTCGTGTAGCTCCGCCGATATTGCGACGCCGTCTGAGTCACGTCCTTCTCGAGCCGTCTGATCTGTCGTTCCGGACCATGTGGCGTGGCGCCTCGCACACACCGCACACAGCCTACCTGAGAGGGCTAGAACGGGATGTCTTCGTCCGCAGGATCTCCGGGGAGGTTCCATTGCTCTGCTAGGTCTTCGAGAACCTTCGATGCGCCGGACCCGTCAAAGCTTGCCGCCGAATAGAGCTGTTTGAGGGTTTCCTCCCAGTCCAACCAAGGGCCGGGGCGATGCGGATCTGTGACCCTCGACGCCGCTACTTGGCCATCTGGATTCAGGACCTCCAGGAGGGTCGCATCCGGCCCGTCCTCAACTTCGAACTCTGAGATCCGTATCGAGCCGACGTCGGCTGAGGCTATGAACGCCCGCGGATCGCCGTCGGCTCCCGACCACGAAACCTTGCCGGTTCGCGTAGCGCGAAGAACGCGGCGTGCGAAGGAGTCGAGGTCTATTGATTCGGTCATTGAGTCGATTCCTCTGGATGCGGATGCGGGCTCAGCGATCGTAACCTGCTTGGAGCCAACGGGCTATCTCTCGCGTCTGCGTCAACGCCTTGAGGCTCAGTATGGCGCTCAGCTGGGGCGCGTGGAGCTGGCGGTGGGGTGCCGCCGGCGCGCCTAATAGCTCGGAGCGCTGTCAAATGAGAGTCGCCGTACGGCGTCAGGGTCCAGTAGGTCGCTTTGTCCGAGACACTGCGGCGACGCTCGCTCTTGGTCACGAGCCCGAGTGCTCGGAACTGCAGTAGGATCGTCGCTAGGTCGTCCTCTGATGTCGATCCTTTGAGCCGAATCGCGCCCTCAAGAGAGATCTTGTTGTCTGTCGCCCAACGACGCACGTCGTGATGGACCTGATCGGGCGGTAAGCATCTCGTCGAGATATGGCCGAAGATCACGCTGTGTAGCCTCGTCGAGCAGAGCGGGCCCGACGGTTGAGAACACTGTGTCCCAGCTGACGGAAGCCGATGCACTGCGGGATAGTTCGCGTCGCAGTGTTTTGCCGACCTCCTTGATGGAGATCGACGTCTTGATGTCGATCTCCACCTCGTCAGCCTCTCGAGCTAGATCCTCCGCTCCAACTGGAGGACGACTACGGGCGGACGCGAGCTGCTGATTCGTGTCTGCTAGTTGCTTGCGGAGCTCATTGATTTCCCCCAGCGCCTCAGCGCTGCTCGCCTCGTTGCCGCGGATCCATCCGGGAGCCGGATAGGACTGCCGAAAGCTAGCGAAACTGAGGGCCACCTTGCCCGAGAGATCGTCGGCTGACGCCCAATATTTCACATGCTTCGAGGTCTTGACCTTGTCCCGAAAGGCTTCAAGCTTCCTCCGCGCCTCAGCATCCTTCTCGGATTTCCCTAGCTCGATCTTGTCAGGATTGGCGTGAAGAAACGCCATGACTGGCTTTCCCTGCGCTACCGCGTAGTCGTACTCCTTCTCGGTGTAGCTCAGCTCGGTCTTTTGATCGACAGAGCCATACTTGCCGCCGATGACGAGCAGGTAGTAGTCGCTTGAGTCGATAACACGCTTGATCAACGTCCAGGCATCGTCGTCGGCTGCCGGGAAGAGCTCCATGCCGGCCGGAAAAGCTTCGAGCTGAAGCAGCGCTGATACGACCGCCGCACGCTCCTGCTGGAGATCAAGGAAAGTGCTGCTCACGAAGACTTGATGCCGCCGATCCACCCGCGGAGTATCGCCGAACCACGCCGCCCAATGCCAGGACTTGTTTCTGTACGGCACGCCTATTGGGGTAGAGCCTGCCCGAGACGCTTGCGCACTATCCAGCTCTGTGCATCGGCAATGGGGCGTGTCCAACGCTTCTGCCCCGGGGGAAAGTCGCCTACGGGATCACGACGCGCTGATGAATATCGCGCCAGCGCCGATCGAACGTCCACACCGCGTCGGCGTCGATCATCTCGGCGACCGCTAGTGCGATTGCGTCAGGCAGGCTGAGGCCGCGGTGGTGGGCCTTCAGCGCCGCTGCGTCGTCGGCGATGGCGGCGCTGAAGGGGACCGTCTCGCAGCCGTCGGCGAAGTCTCGAGCGGCCGTTAGCGTCCCGCCGCCCACGCGTGCGGGTCCGACAAGGATCTCCGCCCTGGTCGTGGCGGCAAGCACGAGATCGTCATCGCTAGCGCCGGCGAGTGCATTCATGGCTGCGTCATGGTGTGCGTCGTCGGCCGACAGCGCGGCTATTGCGACGCTCGCGTCGAGAACGATCAGCCGCGCCACTGGGCGCGCAGCTCATCGAGGTAGTCGGCGGGGTAGACGGAGCTATCGAGCTTGCCCATCGCCGCCAGTAGGCGACCGCGTCGTTGCGCACGCTCCTGCTGATCTGCGGGGGCGCCGAGCAACTCGTGACGAACGGCCGTACGAATCAGCTCAGCCTTGCTGGTGCCGCGCTCCTTCGCCGCGTGCTTGATCCCTTGATGAAGCTCGGCCGGCAAGTAGATCGTCGTCTTTACCATGAGTTCAATGTACCACACATAACATATGGCATCGCGATTGGCCTCGCGTTCTCAGGGCCGCAGAAGGACCGCAATCGAGCCTCAAGAGCAGAACGCCGTGCCCAGCCGCGGGTTTTCCGTTTTCTTCGAGTGCGGTGGCGGTGAGCCCGGCGGCGGCGCTGCGGGAGAATGCCACTTTGACGAGCTTGGCTTGGTGGGGGTGCGGTTTGCCTGTGTTCGCGGCTGTTCGGTGGTCTGCCGTTTGCCGGACGCTTGCAGCAGCGGCTACCAAGAAGAGGGACGCGCCGGTTGTGCTTGAAGGGGCGAAGAGGCAGTCAAAACCGTCCAGGGATATGGTGTTCTCCGGAAACTTGGCGGTCACACTTACGGCCAGGCGTGCGCGGGCAAATGCCGGCTCGCCGGTCGAGTTCGACCTCTCTGCCTATGCGCCCCGTGTTCCTGGTGCTTTCAGCGATCAGCTTCGCTACGAGCACAGCTAAAGGCTGTGCGCCTGATCTGTCTCGCGGGCAAAGGTGCTCCGATGCGCTAGACGTGGCACCTGGTCATCGCTACAAGGCAGCCGGTCGATGCCACGTCACGGCGCGCGTCTACGTCAACTGCACCAGCGACCACGCAACAGTGAGCGTTACTGTCTCTATCAGACCAGCGATCCACAAACAGGGGTCGTCCCCGCGGACCTACGTGAGCACTCGACAGCCTGGCGTTTACTGCCCGCGCGTTATCGCGCGCAGCGTGCAGCCGTTCACGGCGACCTTGTCGACCTGGTGGACGACAAGCCCGTTCTGACCTACCAGCACGGCCGGCATCACCAACGTTGGCTCGACCAGCTCGCGCACCCGTAGCGTGCGTCGTATGTAACGGCCGGCGACTCGTGCCATCACGGCTCGTTTGACGGTCACAAGCCGGGCGTGTGCGCACAGATTGCCGACGGCGGTCAGAAGGGAGTGTGGGCCGCGGGCGAAGTAGAATTCGACCTTGCTCATGGGTATGTCGGGGACCGAGTCGAAGGTGACGCTCGCCGCTCCACGGCTACCGATGTCTATGGATCCGCCCAGGTCGAGACGCACGCCGTCGCCCTGCAAGATGGCGTTCGGGGCTGGGAACTGGGTGCGACCGCGGGCAATCAGGTAGACCGGTCCAGCCAGAGGTCCCGCGAGCGCGGGCGTGTGGATGCTTGTCATGCCAACGATCGAGGACGGCGGGCAGTGGGAGGGGTTGGCGTCGAACGTTGCGATTGGGCAGGAGCCTTGCAGGGCCGTGAGCCGCGCTGGAAGCTGCTTGGGAAGCGTGATTGTGAGCTTGGCGAGATTAGCCTGCGTGCCAGGAGTGGCTGACGGTTGGGCGAGCTTGATGTGGAGGCCGGTCCCGTCGGTCACTGTTGCTCGGCTGCTGGTGGTCGCCGAGAGCGTCGGCGCAAAGCGCAGGTTGAGACAGCCTGCGATCCCGAAATGGTTGGTGGCGGTTGCGATCATGCCTTGGACGCTTGCGGCAGTGGTGCTGATCTGCTGAGCGCGGCAATCGGTGGGGTTGAACATGAAGCCCGGCCGATCGACGGTCAGGTACACCGCTTTGATCCGCAACGGAATGCCCTGCACGATTGACGGGAACCCATCGGTGCTGATCGTCAGAGCAGCGGTTTGCAAGTTGATCATGACCTTTCCCCTGATCACGAGGGATCCCAGGTTGAACGGCCCGGCGACTGCGGGTATGACCATCGCCAAGCCGAACGGTGCGCCTTCGTATGGCCCGGTCAGGAACACCTGGCCGGTGAGATAGTAGGGATCTAAGCCGGGGCCGGCGCCGATCAAGACGGTGCCAATCTGACTCGTGGAGACGCAGGTGCCGGCTTCGGCAAAGGCATCCGGGCACAGCGTTACCGAGCCGAGGTTGGCACGCAGGCCGGCTGGCAGCGTCGCGGTGATGTTCTGCAGGTACTGCTGGCCGTCAGGGCGGTTCACCTGGAGCGTGAACTGTGTGCTCTGTCCCGCGGCAGTACTGGTCGAGCCCGCGACCACTGTGGGGCTAAAGCCGCCGGCGCAGTTCTGATCGACGGAGAAGCTGCTCGACGAGATGGTGGCCGGACCGGAGGCCGGTGCTGAGTAGGGGGTAAATTCAGTGGTGGTTGTGGACGTTCCGCAGCTGAGCGAATTCACGACCAGCGCGCGTGGCCCGCCGAACAGTTTGAGCTTGAGGCCAGTGAATGGCAACTCTGGCACGTTCTGCATCCGCAAGCTCAGGGTGCCGGTGTTAGGGTCGGCGCTGAGCTCGCCGGCCAGCTTGACATGGATGCCACCTGCTTCGGCCGTGACATACAAGGCGAGCATGCTGCCGAACGGATTGCTGCTCGGTTCAGCCAGGTAGATCGAACCGCTCAGCGGTCTTTCCAACAGCGAGGTTTCGATTTCGGCGTTCCCGATCTTCGACGGGTCCGGGCACGACGCCTGCGCGTTGCTTCCCAAGCCGATCTGCTCGAGCGAGCAGCCGTGCAACGTATCGCCGGCGGCGGGGCTGATGGACATGCCCGCCGGCAGGGTGACAACGGCGTCTCTCAGCGCGGCGGTGGACAGCCCTTCGGGATCGCCGTTATATGGGAGCCCCAGGTCAACGGTGAGACCGGTGGGAGAGTCGGCCGCGGTCGTTTCGGCCGCGAGCGAGAAATTCGGTTTGAATTCCAGGCGATCGCAGCCCGAGGGCCGGCTGGGAACTCCGTTTACCGCGCCGGCTGCAGCTTCGCGTTCGACGAACGTTTCTGGGGTTTCCCAAGAGTCGCTCGTGGCCACCGCGACGATCGGGGCTTCGCAGGATGTCGGCAGCGTCAGGAACGGGTTGGGGGGAGCTTCGCTCGGACATGTGCCGCTTTCCTGTCTCAGGCAATGGGTCCTGAACGGATCATGCAGCGGGTCTGCAGGGATCCCCCACAGCGTCAGCGTCACGCCTGTGACCGGAGCCGCCTGCAGAAGGTTGCTGAGGCTAACGGTCAAGCCATAGTTGCCTGTGTTTACTGAGACTCCCACGATGATCGACGAGATAAATATGCTGCCGAACTGCGCTGGCGTTCCAGGTGGCGGCACGAGGTTGTACACCGGCAGCACCGGGAAGGTGATGTTGGAAGTACTAGGCGTGATGAGGGCCATCGTTCCGATCTGCGTGCTCGCGGGACAGGGGTTGCTGTGTTCGTTGCTGAGCACGCTGCTTTGCGCGAGGGACGCCATCGGGCATTGGGGAACCGCGGTTGGATTGCCGAGCAGGCCTGGCGGCAACTGTATGTGCATGTCCTTCGTGGCTTCGTCTGGGATTGTCTTTCCTTCGGAGTCCTTGGTCGTGTTGAACGTGAGGCTCAGCTTCATCTCGAAGGGATGGGAGCCTGCCTGGGTATCCGGGCCACCGACCGCCCCGGCGCTTGCTCCGGCCGGAGGTGGTTCGCTGAGTTCGAATTCGAACGAGTGGATACCGTAGGAGGCATGCGCTGCTGTGGTCAACGCCTGAGATGCGGCGGCGGTGCAGCAAACTGCCAGCAGCCACAGAACCAGGCGGGATTGCATCATGCGCGGTGCCTCGCCTTCCTCTGCTTGGCGCGCATGGCCCTCTGCCTGTGGCGCTTTTTGTGACGTTTCTTGTGCTTGGGTGGTTGCTTGTGTGTGCGCGCCGGTTTGCCGTGCGGGTTCTTGCCCTGCGCCATATCTTCCGCTGGAGCGAAGAACGCGGCGGTTGCTGCGGTCGGGGGTGTTGGCGGTGCGCTCAGCGGGCCCTGGCACGCTTCGTCGGAGCATGGCGCGGCCAATGGCGGTTCGTTCGGGAAGCCGCCGTTCACGCGAGCGTCGTACATGGCCGAGTTTTCATCTTGGTCCTGCGGCACTAGCTGTGAGCGCGTGGTGAAGAACGCATCGTCGCCGTTGGCGCTCGAATCGACGAACGTGGAGATGTCGTCGCTCGTGCCTGAGGAGATGAGGTACACCGTCCCGCGCTCCCACTCATAGACATCTTGCTTGTTGTTGGTGTCTCGCGGGACCAACGCGTCCGCAGTGTCGAAGAACACCCGACTTCCATCCGCGGCGAGGTACCGCGACTGGTAGCTTGCGTTCACGCCGGTGGGTACGGTCGCATTCCCGATCGGCCGCTCGCCGCTGGGGTTGCACGAAACGCATGTGAGGCCGATCGCCTCGCTGTAGAGGAACACCTCGGAGTCCTTGGACCCGGTGATCGCGTCAGTGTTGTCATAGCCTGTGAGGCTTGCATCCGAGAGAAACACGAGCGAGCCTCCGTCTGATGTAACCTCAGCGGTCCGGTTATCCAAGCTCTCGGCCCAGTCGGCGCTGTCTTCTGTCGCCAGCGTCGCGATGAATGTGATTTCCCCGCTCCGCGCCACGTAGAGATTGGGACCGCCGATGGTGGCGCCAGCGGCGAGCTTGGCGCTTGCCACGAAGTAGAGGATGCTGCCGTCTTCGCTTACGCCAACGAGACCTTCGACTCCGGGGTTACCAGCAGGGTCGGGGGTGAGGTCGGTCAGCCGGCGTGTTTCAAAGGAGTATTCGTAGAGGCCTCCGTTGTCACTGGTCGCTTGCGTAAGCGGGGTGCCATCGGTGAAGAACACTCGGCTGCCGTTTGGGGTCGCTGTCTTGAACTGCGCGGACCCGTCACCGAGCGACGGGGTGCGCTGCGAGGTGTTCAGCTTGATCGTGTTGGGACCGTCTTCTCTAGATTCCTGGACATACAGCTGCTCATTGTTATCAGTCCAAAAGATCCGTTCGCCGTCATCGGAGATGACGTTTGCGAGGTCCGCTTGGCTGCCGTCACCCGCGCCTCCGCTCCCGGCGGGTGTGTTCGCCGGCGCTGGGAGCACGCTCACCAGTCGAATCACACCATCGTTCCATTCGTACAGGCTCACTGCGTTGCCGGGAACCCCCGGAGCGAGGGGGTCGTTCGTTTCAAACAGGATGTGGCTGAGGTCGGGTGTGGCGCCGGCGAACCTGACAGTGTAGCTTTCCGGCGAGGTGCTCAGCGGCGGCACTTTGGTGATCAGCTGGTAGGTACCGCTATTGGTCTGCCGCACATACAGGTTGTCGAATTGTGGTATTGCTTCGCTTGTCAGCTGTGTGTTGCTCCAGGCGAGCACTGCGGACGTCAGATCGCTTGTGAAGAATTGGTAGGGCTCTACCAAGATCACCGATGCAGATGGCTGCATCGTCGGCGCGATCGCCTTGGTCGACCATCCACTCGCGCCGCGTGTTGAGATGTACTGTGTGATGACGCCGCCGCTTTGTGGTTCGCTGAACGTGGAGAATGACGTGTAGGTGATCGCACCGCCGTCGGCGGCTGCCTGCCCGTTCGCGGCGGGCAGTAGTCCGCCGACATCACCCCCGTTCGTGTCGGTGGGCGACACAAGCTCGTAGGCGCGATGGTCGGGAAGTGAGAACGGAGTCTCTGGCGGATAGGTTGTAAAGCTCCTGATGGCTTCCGCAACGGTTCCGAGCAGGTTGGTGCCGACGACCCGGAAGTAGTAGGTGGTACTCGGCGTCAGACCCTCGAGGTTGACGTCTGCGGACTGGTTGACTTCGCCTGAGCCGATGTCGATCCCGGTTGCGTTGGGTACGATCTGGCACGCACCCGGATTGTCTGTGCAGGAACTGGACCCGTATTCGAAATAGTAGTGGGTGTCACTGCCAAACGGGTTGATTTCTGCGTGCAGGGTGGCACTGGTCGATGCGACACTCATCGCGGTCTCGTCTGAGATTGCAAGTGGAGGCAGGGTCGTGAATCCTTGGTCGGAGCCGACGACCGGTTCCCCGGCTTCGTTGACGGACACGACCCGGAAGTGGTAGTGCGTGCTGGGTTTGAGGCCGGTCAATTTCGCTTCCACGGTAGCTGGTTCGGCTCCGGATCCCGCGTCCCCGTCAGGTTCCGGTGTGGTGGTACCGTATGCGGTCGTTTCGCCGTATTGGAAGTAGTATTTGGTGTCGAGCCCGTCGGTCCCGATTTGGGCGGTTATCGTTGCGCCCGTGTTCCCGACGGCCGCGGTTGACTCAGCGAGGATCTGTGGCGGTCCGGCGCCCATGGCTGAGGGACTCAAGAGCATTAGCCCAGTGGCGACGACGCCGAGCAGACTCAACGCACGGCACCGTATCGCGAGATGCCTACGGCTGGTGCAAGGAGGCCTAGTGTCCATGGCAAGGGACGCGGTAGGAGGCCGTGGTGTGCGCGCCGTTGACAAACGACAAGTGCGCCGCGACCGGGAAGCCCCCTCGGGGGCATGTCGCGGGGATCCGGATCCCGGTCGGGTGGAAAGGCACGGTGCGGCTGCCAACTCGGCGCAGATAGGTCAAGTGCAGAGGCCCGAGCGTTGAGTTGAACGTTCGCAGCCCGACGAGCGGACCTTCAGGCCAGGCTTCAACCATTGGTACAGATGTTTCGATCTCTTCGCCGAAGGGGAAGTGAGCTTCAGTGAGCGCGCCAGGCAGTACCTGCTGCACAAACACCGGCGTACGTGTCTGCAGGTAGAACAGCACTTCGGGGTGGTTGACGTGCGGCGGGCCCATCAGAGGCGTAAGCGACGCGCGCTCGGACACGGTGCGCGAGCCGACGGGAAGGACCGCGGTGGCGGTGCCGTAGCCAAGACGGGCGTTGACAGAGCAGCCCGCCAAACCAGCCGCGATCAGACTCGCGGGCGCGCAGTTGCTCAGCCCGAGCGTGGTCGTGGCGATGCCCATGCCGGTCGGCAGAAGGAAATCGAGGCTTGAGAGCGGCGGCGGCGTTTCATGCGTGGCGCCGATGCGGAGAGCAAGCTTCACCGTCGTGCGCTGCCCGAGTGTATAAGGCGTAAATGTGACGTGCAGCATGGCGATGGGGGCCGCGGTAGCCGCGGCCACCGCGGTTGCGGCGTTGGTTGGTGACTCGGTGAGGGTTGCACCAGTGGCGGCGGCCGCGCCGGAAGCGGAAGCAGCCGAGAGGGTGAGCGTGCATAACAATCCCCTAACGCGGGCCAACTGGCGCCGCAGCCTCATGTGTTGAGATCTCCCTTCATGTTGAGTTCGCCTCCGAAATCCTTGCTGCGGTCGATCATGCCGCTGAAGCCAAACTTCTGGTGATTGCGTTCGCACGTGCTGCGGAGCGTGCCGGTGCAACGCGTGAGCAACATTGAGCCCTCTAAGTATACACGTGTGCCAACTGACACAGTGTTGGCGGTGACGTGACCGCTCATTGAGCCGCCCCGGGGAAAGAACGTTACGTTCGCTGTTGCGTGTCTGGCATGGACCACGATTTCAGCAATCATTAGCGCGTTGTAGGTGCCGGTGGCATTTCCGCGCTCGATAAGCACCGAGCCCCTTTCTCCCGCGCGCTTGACTTTCGCGGACTCGGCGAAATGCTGGCTCTTGGCGGCCCGCGCGGAAAGCTCACCCGCGGCGCTCGACATCGTACCCACGACCCCTATCGCGATCGCGGCGACCGCGACGCAAATCATCACCAGTTTGCCGCCTGGACCCGAATACTCTGTCCGTGTCATGACACCTCTTCCGGCCTATGTTAACTGCTACTCGCAAAGCCACGTTGGTCGCGCGCTAGTCGTTGCGTAGAGTCGAAAGCAAGACATCCCCTACGCGGACACGTCTGTGGTGGTGTCACAAGCGTACGACACCTACGATACGCGCGGCTACCCGTCACGCACACACATCGGGTCGGGGGCCGCCGGACAACTCGAATCGCAGGGCGAACATGAGACACCACAAACATGGCATATCACACTGTAGACGCTTGAGGGGCTCCCGGCAATTGCCAACGTGCCTAATTTCGCAACCCGCGAAACCTTGTGGGTCTCCGCTGCGCACATTGGTTATTCAATACGTCACGGCTATGCCACGCGCAGGCCTGCTGGGACAATGTGGTGCTTCACGCACAGCTTACTGCGCCAGATTGGCACCCCTGCGGAACGTTGGGGAGCGTTATAAATCGCCTCCTGCTCTGAGTGTGCGAGATCGGCGGGCAGTGGAAGCCCAGGTGGATCAGGCTTATCTAATACGCTCCATTGCTTGATAGGGAGGTAGGGGCTCACGACTTTATTAACGTTCGTGGCGGTGCCGGGACACGACTCGCCGCGGGAGGTCGAGAGCCGGTGGGCGTTCCGGGAGCTTGGGGTCGACTCGCGCGGGGCGCTTGAGATTCGCAACCGCCTGCAGGCGTTCACGCAGCCGTGCTTGGCGCCCTCGCTGCTGTTCGACCAGCCGACGCTGAGCGCGCTCGCCGCCCACCTGCTGTGGGAGCTCGTGGGTGCGCCACGAGGGCGCCCGCGCCTACCCAGATCCTGCTCGACGCGCGAGGAGCCGATCGCGATCATCGGGATGGGTTGCCGCTACCCCGGCGGGATTTCCTGGCCCGGTGACCTCTGGGAGTTGGTCCTCGCGGGCCGGGACGCGATCGGCGAGTTCCCCCGCGACCGCGGTTGGGACGTGGAGGGCTGGTATGGCTCTGACCCGGATCGCCTCGCGAAACTCTTTGTCCACCGTCGGGTGTCGAGTGACAATTATTCAGGCGGCCCATGATTTGAGCGAACGAAGCCATTACTCCAGTATGTAGACGCAGCTGTCCTTGTTCGAAAGGTGAACCGACGCTCATGGGTATAGGAAAAACCAAGGCTGTGATCGATAGCGACGACTGTGAACCAAGCGTGGCAGAAGGCGGGCGAGCGGTTGGCGGGCTGGGTCCGGGAGAGCTTCTCGCGTTACATTCGGACATGGCGCTGCTTCGTGCATTCGATGAGCAGGCAGTGTCATATCAACGGCAAGGGCGACTCAGTACCTACGCCATCTTCTGGGGTCACGAGGCGATGCAGGTCGGAGCTGTGCGAGCTCTCGCGGCCACAGACTGGGTGTTCCCATCTTACCGCGAGTTGGCTGTGGGCCTCCTGCGAGGAATTTCGATCGAGGCTGTGCTGTCGTGGTTGCGAGGCGAGCCGGGAGGCTCTTGGAACCCGTATGACTCGTGTGTCGCGAATGTCTGTGTGCCAGTCGGAACGCACGTCCCGCACGCGGTGGGCTTTGCGTGGGGATCGCAAATGAAAGGCTCGGATAGTTGTGCCTTGGTGTTCTTTGGCGACGGAGCAACCTCTGAGGGCGCCTTTCATGAGGGCCTGACATTCGCTGGTGTGGTCAAGGCGCCAGTCGTGTTGTTTTGCAACAACAACGGGTGGGCGATGTCTACCCCGGTTTCGGCACAGACCGGCGCCGACCACTTGGTTGATAAGGCCGTGGGCTACGGTATCGAGGCGGTTCAGGTTGACGGTGGGGACGTGCTTGCCGTTTACAACGCGACTACGGAGGCGATCGAACGTGCCCGCGCTGGCGAGGGCGCGACGCTGATCGAGGCAATTACCTACCGAATGGCACCTCACTCGACGGCGGACGACTCGTCCTATTTGGACGACGACCGTGTTCAGCAAGAGCGGCAGCGGGAGTGCCTCACACGCTACGAGAAGCAGCTCACGAGTCTTGGTGTTCTCACTGAGGACGAAGCCGCTAAGGGGCGGGAAGCTGCTCGCGCGACGGTCAGGACAGCGATGGCTGCCGTCGAGCAGGCGGCGCCGGCATCACCGGCCGTTATGTTCGACCATGTCTATGCAGAGCCGCCGTTGAAGCTCCTTCGCGATAAAGCCGCGATTGAGCAGCAGAGGGGGAATCAGTGAAGACTCTGCTCGAAGCGGTGAACGGGGCGCTTCACGGAGAGCTTGAGCGTGACCCCCGTGTACTTGTGATGGGAGAGGACGTAGGCACCCTAGGCGGCGTCTTTCGAGCGACCACAGGTCTCGCGGAGCGCTTTGGGTCTGGTCGTTGCATCGACACTCCCCTCGCGGAGGCAGGTATCGTTGGAACTGCCGTGGGGCTGGTGCTGGCTGGCTGGCGGCCGGTTTGCGAGATGCAGTTCGACGCATTCAGCTACCCGGCTCTCGACCAGCTCATCACCCACGTAGCCCGCTATCGAGCGAGGAGCGGCGGGAGCGTCGAGATGAGCCTCGTAGTCCGTATGCCTTACGGAGGCGGAGTCCGAGCGCCGGAACTCCACCAGGACTCACCGGAGGCCTATTACGCGCATATACCGGGTCTCAAGGTTGCGATACCATCGACTCCAGCCGACGCAAAGGGTCTGCTTACTGCAGCCATCCGCGATCCGGATCCTGTGGTTTTGTTTGAGCCCAAGCGCTTGTACCGGGCGCCGCGAGGCGAGGTGCCGTCGGGCGAGTGGGTGGTACCTCTGGGGCGCGCGCGGGTGGCAGCCTCTGGTGAGGACGTGACACTTATCACCTACGGCGCAATGGTGGAGATGGCACTAAAGGCACGCACCGATTTACTCGAGGAAGGAACGAGCGCGGAGGTCGTCGACCTTCGGACCATCAGTCCGCTTGACGAGGAGACCATGATTGAGTCGGTCACCAGAACAGGACGAGCTGTGGCGATTCAAGAGGCGCCGCTTACCTGTGGCGTTGCCGCGGAGGTGGCGGCGATACTGGCGGAGAAGGCGATGTTCGCGCTTCGCGGCCCCATCATTCGCGTGGCTGGCTATGACATCCCGTATCCATGTTCCTCGCTGGAGGATGCGTATTTGCCGTCGGTAGACCGCATCACGACGGCTGTCCGTCAGACCATGAGGTTTGTCTGATGGCATGTCGACGCACGCTACCGACTTCGATGAGGGAATCACCGGAGGAGTCACTTTGGAGCTAACGCTGAGTTTGGTTGGCGGGCTAGTGAGGGCGGACCCACTGTCTGACATGAAAGCCCCATGGCGGCGGCCGCGTTCGTTAGCGGGCGACGATCGCTGCACGACGATCTTCACATGCGGCAGACAGTAGGAGATATGTAATGCCATACATCCTAACGTTGCCGGATTTAGGGGAGGGCATTGCCGAGGCCGAGGTCGTGTCGTGGTACGTTAAGGAGGGACAGTGGGTAAGGGAGGGCGAGCCGCTGGTCGCCGTTGAAACTGACAAGGCGGTTTTCGACATCCCGGCGCCGGCGACGGGACGTGTCGGTGCGTTGGAGGTCGATGAAGGGACGGTCGTCCCAGTCGGAACCCGGCTTGTTTCGATATGTACCGGAGCGGGGGATGTGGGGGACACAGAGAGCCAGCAATCATCCGCCGACGTTTCGCGCCTCCCGACAGGCACTAGCGCGCAGCCCGTCAAGGCATCTCCAAGGGCGCGAAAGCTTGCTCGTGACCTAGGCGTCGAGATCGATAGTCTGGTGCGTGGCGCCTCAGCCGAGCCACTGAGCGAGGCCGACGTGCTCGCCGCGTTCGAAGAGTCGTCGAAGGGAGTGGTGCCGGAAAAGGAGACCACTGTGAGCGGTGTCCGTCGCCGGGCGACAGACCGCTTGACGCGCACTCAACGGGAGGTGCCGGCCGTAACCGTCGTCGAGGAATGTGATTTCACGGCACTCGACCGAGTTGCGGAGGGTTATGCGAGGACGGCCTTTCTCCTCAAGGCGGTCTCCGGAGCATTGGAAGATGTGCCTGAGCTGAACGCGACCTTTGCGGACGGCGACGTTACCATCCACGATCAGCACGACATAGGCGTTGTAGTACATGCCCGAGGAGGCCTGGTGGTTCCTGTGGTGCGCAACGTCGATCGTCGAGCTGTCCCGTCGCTGACGGAGGACGTTCACCGGTTGACGGAGAAGGCGCAGGCCAGTCAGCTATTTCTTGAGGAGCTGGCGGACGCGACGTTCACCATCAGCGACGCCGAAAGACTTGGCGGTCTATTTGCGACCCCTTTGATCAATGCTCCACAAGTGGGAATCCTTGGTGTGCACCGCGTCGACGAGAGACCGGTGGTACGCGACGGAGAAGTCGTCGTACGGAGGACAGGGAACCTCTCATGCACATTTGACCATCGCGCGGCGGATGGATTTCACGCCAGCTTGTTCCTGCAGCGGTGCATAGAGTTGATCGAGCTGCCAGATAGGCTGCTTGCGGGAAAGGGCGATGGTTCCTCGGCTCCCAATGCCAGCGAGGAGCGGGCCGCGCCATTAGATGAGTCGTCACTCGCATCGAGGCTGGCTGGCGCTCCCGAAGAGAGAGTGCAGACCGCGTTGTTGGAGATTGTGTGCGATGAGGCGGCAGCCATTCTGCGGCCCGACTTGCCCGGCTCGATCGATCCGCAGCGCGCCTTCAAGGAACTCGGATTTAACTCTGTGGCCGCTGTGAAGCTGCGCAATCGCTTGAGCCAAGCGAGCGGCCTACGCCTGCCCTCCACACTCGTCTTCGACCACCCGACGCCGATGGCAGTGGCTGACTTTCTGACGCGCGAGGTGAAGGGAGGCAAGCGTGCGATCCGCGCTGTGGCGCGTGTGCCTGCTGATGTGGATGACCCGGTGGCGATTGTGGGGATGGGTTGTCGTTTTCCCGGCAGGGTTTCTTCCCCGGAGGAGTTGTGGGAGCTTGTGGCTGATGGCAGGGACGCGATCTCGGGGTTCCCGGCGGATCGCGGCTGGGATTTGGAGAGTTTGTTCGATCCCAGTCCGGATCATCCCGAGAGGAGCCATGCCAGGGAGGGTGGTTTTCTTTATGACGCCAGTAAGTTCGATGCAGCGTTCTTCAATATAAGTCCCAAAGAGGCGTTGACGATGGATCCTCAGCAGCGCCTTTTGTTGGAAGGCGCATGGGAGGCGCTTGAGTCCGCCGGGATCGACCCGCTGGGACTGAAGGGCAGCCAAACTGGGGTGTTTGCGGGCGTGATCTCATCAGAGTATGGGTGTGGTCAGGTAGGGCCGCTACTCAAGGCTGTTGTTGGTCATCGCGTGATCGGTGCCGCGGCAAGTGTTGTCTCCGGGCGTATCGCTTATACGTTTGGTTTGGAGGGGCCGGCGGTTTCGATTGACACTGCGTGTTCTTCATCGTTGGTGGCGATCCACTTGGCCTGCCAGGCGTTGCGGCAGGGGGAATGTGAGTTGGCGTTGGCTGGCGGAGTAACGGTGATGTCAACTCCGAGCATGTTCATTGAGTTCAGTGCCCAGGGTGCCCTTGCTCCCGATGGGCGCTGCAAGTCTTTTGGTATAGGGGCTGACGGTACGGCTTGGAGTGAGGGCGTGGGGGTTTTGCTCTTGGAGCGACTTTCTGAGGCGCGGCGTAACGGGCATCGGATATTGGGCTTGGTGCGCGGGTCGGCGGTCAATCAGGATGGTGCCTCGAATGGGTTGACGGCGCCGAATGGGCCTTCGCAGGAGCGGGTGATCGCTCAGGCGCTTGCGAGGGCGGGTTTGTCTGCGGGCGATGTGGATGCTGTCGAGGCGCACGGCACCGGGACCACGCTCGGTGATCCGATTGAGGCGCAGGCGTTGATCGCGACTTACGGGCAGGGGCGGTCTGGTAGGCCGCTTTATTTGGGGTCAGTGAAGTCTAATATCGGGCATACGCAGGCGGCGGCTGGTATTGCTGGTGTGATCAAGATGGTGAAGGCAATGGAGCATCGTTTGTTGCCGCGCTCGCTCTATTGCGAGGAGCCTTCGCCGCACGTTGACTGGTCCACGGGAGCGGTCGAGCTGCTGAGCGAAGCGCGGCCTTGGGAGAGCGATGGTAAGCCTCGCCGCGCGGGTATTTCCTCCTTCGGAGTGAGCGGCACCAACGCCCATGTCATCGTCGAGGAGCCCCCGGCCACAACGATCCTGGAAGAGGCGCCTGCGGTGGTGGCCTCGCCGGCGCCGTCGCTTTCCTCGGCTTCGGTTTCATCTTCTTTGGTTCCTTTTGGGGGTCTCGGTGACGGAGGGGTGGTGCCGTGGTTGCTTTCGGCTAAGAGTGAACAGGCGCTTTTTGCTCAGGCAAAGCGATTGGGTGCTTATCTCCAGGGCGTTCCTGGGTTTGACCCGGTCGATGTGGGTTTTTCGTTGAGTCTCCGCTCCAGTCTCGAGTATCGAGCAGTGCTTTTGGGTTCAGGGCGTGAGGAGTTGTTGGGGTGTTTGGGTGCCTTGGCGCGGGGTGGTATGGCTTCGGGTGTGGTGCGGGGTGTGGCGAGTGGTGTGGGTAGGAGTGGCGGGAGTGTGCTGGTGTTTCCGGGTCAGGGTTCGCAGTGGGAGGGGATGGCGCTCGAGTTGCTGGATTCCTCGCCGGTGTTCGCCGAGCAGATGTGTGCCTGCGGGGAGGCCCTTGCACCTTATGTAGATTTCACTCTTGAGGATGTGTTGCGCGGGGGAGGCAGTGAGCCCGGGCTTGATCGTGTGGATGTGATTCAGCCCTTGTTGTTCGCGGTTATGGTGTCGTTGGCGAAGTTGTGGCGCGCTTGCGGGGTCAAGGCGGATGTGGTCGTCGGTCATTCCCAGGGGGAGATCGCTGCTGCTTATGTAGCGGGAGGACTATCGCTCGAGGATGCTGCGCGGGTCGTGGCGTTGCGTAGCCAGGCGTTGGCTTCGTTGGCTGGTAAGGGTGGCATGGTGTCGGTCGCACTCGGGGTTGGGGAGGCCCTCTCGCGTCTTGGGTGCTGGGATGGCCGGGTCTCGCTCGCGGCAGTGAATGGGCCATCCTCGACGGTGCTCTCTGGTGAGCTCAACGCACTGGGCGAGCTGGTCGAGGAGTGGGAAGGCGATGGTATTCGGGTGAGGATGATTCCGGTCGATTACGCGGCGCATTCCGAGCAGGTCGATAGCATCCGCGGGCTGCTGCTCGAGGGGTGCTCCGCGATCGAGCCGCGCAGTAGCGATGTTCCGTTCTTCTCGACTGTAACGGGCGAGCTGCTCGATACCAGCGAGCTCGACGCGGAGTACTGGTATCGCAATCTACGCGAGACTGTGCAGTTCGAGCGCGTTACCCGGGCTGTGCTCGGGCACGGTCATTGCGCATTTATCGAGGTTAGCCCGCATCCAGTCTTGACGATCGGGATACAGGAGACGATCGATAGCGCCGATCGTGACGTCGGCGAAGTTCTCCTGACAAGCTCGCTGCGCCGCGAAGAAGGTGGTCCCGGACGCTTCCTGAGTTCTTTGGCTGAGTTGTGGGTGGGCGGCGGCGGGGTCGACTGGGCCCAAGTCTTGGCGGGTTCTGGTGCGGGACGGGTGGCGCTTCCGACTTATGCGTTCCAGCGTGAGCGGTTTTGGCTTGAGAGTAGTGTTGGGGTGGGGGATGTTGCGGCTGTTGGTCAGGTGTCGGCTGGTCATCCTTTGCTTGGTGCTGCTTTGCATTTGGCGGGTGGGCGGGAGGGGTGGTTGTTCACGGGGCGTATTTCGCTTGGTGGGGAGCCTTGGATTGGGGATCATGCGGTGTTGGGCCGCTCGCTTTTGCCGGGTACGGGTTTCCTGGAGTTGGCGTTGGCGGCTGGCGAGCGGGTAGGTGCGGTGGTGGTCGAGGAGCTCACTTTGCAGGCGCCGTTGTTGTTGGGCGAGCGTGGTGTCCAGTTGCAGGTTCTGGTTGGTGAGCCCGATGGGGATGGGCGTTGTGAGATCTCGATTCATTCTTGTCTTGAGGGGTTGTCTGAGGGTGAGTCGTTGCGTCAGGAGTGGGTCTGCCATGCCTCGGGTGTGCTCGGTATGGGTGGGGTCGATGGGCCGGATGGTGGTTCGTTGGCGGCGGGGGTTGAGCGTTTCGCTTCAGAGAGCTGGCCGCCGGCGGGTGCGCAGGAGCTTCAGACGGAGTTTTTGTATGACCGTGTGGCGGAAGCCGGCTATGAGTACGGGCCAGTTTTTCAGGGGTTACGGCAAGCGTGGAGAGCGGGGGATGCGATCTTCGGGGAGGTGGCCCTCAATGAGGAGCAGCAGGCCCAGGCGGCTGGTTTCTGTGTACATCCAGCACTCTCAGACGCGGCGTTGCACGGGTTGCTACTCGCGGCGGTAGAGACAGAGCAACAGGCAGGCGTGCAGGTTCCTTTCTCGTTCTCGGGTGTGCGTCTCTACGCTTGTGGTGCTTCTGAGCTGCGGGTGCATTTGAGTGTGCAGGAGGGCGCGCCGAGCCTGATCGCGGTCGACTCGGCGGGTGATCCTGTGTTCTCGGTTGAGCGTATCCAGTCGCGGCCGATCGATCGTGCTGCGTTGAGGGCGAGGGCGCCTCGTGCTCAGGATGCGCTGTTTGAGCTTGGCTGGCTGCCGCTCGCTGCGGGTGAGGGTGGCGTTGGGCGTGTGGTGCTGTTGGGCTCGGGGGGCCAGGAGCTGGATGGGGCGGGTATAAAGCTTGAGCGCTATCTCGATCTGGACGCGCTGGGGGCCGGGCTCGTGCGGGGTGCGCCCGCGCCGGGGGTTGTATTGGTGAGCGCGCAGTCGCTGGTCGAGCCTGCTGGTGGCGAGCTCGCTGGGGCGGTTCACGAGCTCACTGCGGGTGTGCTCGGGTTGTTGCAGGGTTTCCTTGCTGTGGAAGGTTTGGGGGAGGCGCGGCTGGTGTTGGTCACGCGGGGCGCGCTGGCTGTGCGGGGCGGTGAGGCCCCCGATTTGCTGCAGGCGGCCTTGCCCGGCTTGCTGCGCAGTGCTTGCGTAGAGCACCCTGGGCGTTTGTCTTTGATTGATATTGATGCTAGTGAGGCTTCTGTGGCTGTTCTGGTGGGTGCGTTGGCGAGCGAGGAGCCGGAGGTTGCGCTGCGGGAGGGTGAGCTGCTCGTGCCCAGGCTCGCGCGCGTGAAGGCTGACGGGCTAGATGGGGTTGAGGAGCACGATCATGGTGAGGTCTCTGCACCTGGGCTCGAAGGAGACGGCACGATCCTGATCACGGGTGGGACTGGTGGGTTGGGGGCGCTGTTGGCGCGTCATCTTGTGGAGCGTGGCGCTCGCCGGCTGTTGTTGATCAGTCGCAGCGGGCTGAAGGCGCGGGGTGCGAGGGAGCTGAAGGCTTCTCTGCAGGAGCTTGGCGCGAAGGTGAAGGTGGCAGCCTGTGATGTGGCGGACGGTGCACAGCTGGAGAGGGTGATCGCGCAGATCCCTAAGGCGCATCCGCTCAGCGCCGTGATTCACACGGCTGGGGTGATCGATGATGGTGTGATCTCTTCGCTTGATGGTGGGCGTCTGCGGCGTGTGATGGATCCCAAGGTCGCGGGTGCGCTGAACTTGCACGAGCTCACCAGGGACATGGAGCTCAGCGAGTTCATCTTGTTCTCTTCGGCTGCGGGTACGTTGGGTAGTCCCGGCCAGGGTAACTATGCGGCTGCTAACACGTTTCTGGATGCGTTGGCGGCTGCTCGTCGCGCGGAGGGTCTGCCGGGTAGCTCGTTGGCGTGGGGGCAGTGGGCTGATGCGAGTGGTATGACTGGGCATTTGGGGGAGGTCGATCTGGCGCGCTTGGAGCGTTCGGGTATGCTCGCGCTCTCTTCTGAGCAGGGGCTTGAGCTCTTCGATGCTGCTCGTGCTGTGGGTCAGCCTTTGCTTTTGCCGGTGTTGTTGGATCTCGCGGTGTTGCGTGGCGGGGCGCGGCTGGGGTTGTTGCCGGGGGTTATGCGTGGGTTGGTGCGGGCTCCGGCGCGGCGGGGAGCGGCGGCTGCGGGGCAGTTGGCTCGTAGGTTGCGGGAGGCGCCCGAGTCGGAGTGGGAAGCGATCGTGCTGGAGCTCGTGCGCGGCCAGGTAGCGTCAGTGTTGGGGTATGCCTCGGGTGATGCGGTCGAGGTGCAGCGCAACTTCAAGGAGGCCGGCTTTGATTCTTTGGCTGCTGTCGAGCTCAGAAATCGCCTGGTCCAGGCGACTGGGCTGAAGCTCCCAGCGACCCTCATCTTCGATCACCCCACGCCCGCGGCGGTAGCGAGGTTCTTACGCGAGAGGGTGCAGGGCACAAAGCGCGCTGCGCCGGTCGCTAGACGTGTACGGTCGGAGGAGCCGATCGCGATCGTGGGGTTGAGCTGTCGCTACCCCGGTGGGGTAGCCAGCCCCGAGGAGTTCTGGGAGTTGCTTGCGGGTGGTGGGGATGGGATTTCGGAGTTTCCTTCTGACCGGGGTTGGGATTTGGGGGCGCTTTATGATCCCGACCCCGATCATCCGGGTACCAGCTATGCCCGTCACGGTGGTTTTCTTTATGAGGCGGGCGAGTTCGACGCCGATCATTTCCAGATCTCTCCGCGGGAGGCGTTGGCGGCGGATCCTCAGCAGCGGCTGTTGCTGGAAGGGGCGTGGGAGGCGTTCGAGGACGCGGGGATCGACCCGGTGGGCCTGCAGGGCAGCCAGACGGGCGTCTTTGCGGGGATCATGTTCCAGGACTACGGATTGAACTTGACCCCCAGGCCGGGCGGGAATGGCCTTGGAGACCTCGAAGGCTACGTGGGGACAGGCAGCGCCTCGAGTGTTGCTTCGGGGCGGGTGGCGTATGCGTTTGGTCTTGAGGGGCCGGCGGTGTCGATCGATACGGCTTGTTCTTCTTCGTTGGTGGCGTTGCATTTGGCGTGTCAGGCGCTGAGGCAGGGTGAGTGTGAGCTGGCGTTGGCGGGTGGGGTGATGGTGATGGCTTCCCCGGGCTTGTTTATTTCTTTCTCGCGTCAGCGTGGTCTTGCGCTGGATGGGCGTTGTAAGTCTTTTGCTGATGCGGCTGATGGCACGGGTTTCTCGGAGGGCGTAGGGCTGGTCGTGCTGGAGCGTCTGTCTGAGGCGAGGCGCAAGGGTGATCGTGTGCTTGCGTTGATTAGGGGTAGTGCGGTCAACCAGGATGGTGCTTCGAACGGGTTGACGGCGCCTAATGGTCCTTCTCAGGAGCGTGTGATCGCGCAGGCGCTGGCTGCTAGTGGGCTCTCACCCGGTGAGGTTGATGCTGTGGAGGCGCATGGTACGGGTACGGTTTTGGGTGACCCGATCGAGGCGCAGGCGTTGATCGCGGCGTATGGCCAGGAGCGCCCCGATGGGCCTCTTTATCTGGGGTCGGTGAAGTCCAATATCGGTCATACCTCTGCTGCCGCGGGTGTCGCGGGTGTGATCAAGATGGTGTTGGCGTTGCAGCATGGGGTGTTGCCTAAGTCGCTGCATCTGGGGGAGCCTTCGAGGCATGTGGATTGGTCTGCTGGTGCTGTTGAGTTGTTGCGTGAGGCGCGGCCTTGGCGGGCTAATGGTAGGCCGCGACGGGCAGGGGTCTCCTCTTTCGGGGTTTCGGGCACCAACGCGCACTTGATCCTGGAGGAGGCACCAGGCTTGCCTGAGCCCGGGCCCGCCGAGGCTGGCGGTAGCGCTCCGCTAGATGGCGATGGCCTTTCGCTGGATGGCTCTTCGCTGGATGGCGCTTCGCTAGGGGGCGTTGCGCTGGATGGTGCTGCGTTGGGTGGTGTGTTTGCTGGGTTTGGGGTGTTGCCGTTGTTGGTTTCGGCGAGGAGTGAGGTGGCGTTGGGGGCGCAGGCGCAGCGGCTGGGTGCTCGTTTGCGGGAGGATCCCGGGCTGGCGCCGTTGGATGTCGCTTTTTCGTTGGCGCGCGGCCGGGCGCAGTTGGAGCGGCGTGCGGTGGTTGTGGGTGGTGACCGTGAGTGTTTGTTGGCTGGTTTGGATGCTTTGGCTTGTGGTGAGTCTGGGGTGGGGTTGGTGAGGGGTGTTGCTCGTGATCGTGGTGGGGTGGTGTTTGTTTTTTCGGGGCAGGGTTGTCAGTGGGGTGGGATGGCGTTGGGGTTGTGGGAGTCTTCGGCGGTGTTCGCGGCGGAGATGGATGCTTGTGTGGGGGCGTTTGCGCCTTATCTTGGTTTCTCGCTTGAGGATGTTCTGCGTGGGCGGGAGGGTGCCGGGGTGTTTGAGCGGGTGGATGTCCTTCAGCCGGCGTTGTTCGCGGTGATGGTTTCGTTGGCTGCTTTGTGGCGTTCTTGTGGGGTTGTGCCTGGGGCTGTGGTGGGTCATTCTCAGGGTGAGATCGCTGCTGGGTATGTGGCGGGTGGGCTTTCTTTGGAGGATGCTGCGTGTGTGGTGGCGTTGCGTAGTAGGGCGTTAGCGGATGAGCTTTCGGGTCGTGGTGGCATGGTCTCGGTAGCGCTCGGTGTTGATGGGGTCGGCTCGTTGCTTGAGCCTTTCGGAGAGCGGGTAGCACTGGCTGCTGTGAATGGGCCTTCTTCGGTGGTGGTCTCGGGCGAGCCCGGGGCGCTCGGGGAGCTGCTTTTGCTTTGTGAGGCGAGGGGGCTGCGTGCTAAGCAGATCCCTGTTGATTATGCGTCGCATTCGCGGCAGGTCGAGGTGATCCAAGGGCGCCTGGAAGGGGAGCTCGCGCAGATCAGCCCGCGTTCTGGTGAGATCCCGTTCTATTCGACCGCGGTTGGTGGTGTGGTCGATACCGCGGGGCTGGATGGTGCTTATTGGTATCGCAGCTTGCGCCAGACGGTCCTTTTTGAGCAGACCACCCGTCTTTTGCTGGAGGATTCTTTCAGCGCGTTTGTGGAGGTGAGCCCTCACCCGGTATTGACGATGGCCGTAGAGGAGACGGCCGAAGCGACGAGGGGAGAGCCCGAAGCGATGAGGGGAGAGCCCGATGCGGTAGCGGTCATCGGCTCGCTCAGGCGTGAGCAGGGAGGGCTAGAGCGGTTCCTGTGCTCGCTCGCGGAAGCTCACGTCCACGGTGTCCAGGTTGATTGGGCGGCGTTGTTCGCGGGTCGGGGTGCGCGTCGGGTCTCGCTGCCTACTTACGCGTTTCAACGGCGACGTTACTGGCTAGCGTCGGGGGCTGGTGGGGGTGACGCGAGCGCGCTTGGGCAGTCTCCCACTGGGCACCCGTTGCTGGGTGCCGCGGTGGAGTTGGCGGGTGACCGGGAGGGGTTGTTGTTCACTGGTCGCCTGTCGCTTGCGGGTCATTCTTGGCTGGGGGATCACGCGGTTATGGGCACGGTGTTGTTGGCGGGTGCTGGGTTTGTTGAGCTGGCGTTGACGGCAGCGGAGCGGGTGGGGGCACAGGAGATCGAGGAGCTCACCCTGCACGCACCGTTGTTGCTCTCTGAGCAGGAGGCCTACCAGGTTCAGCTCGTGCTCTCTGAGCCCGACGAGGCAGGCAGCCACTCGATCGAGATCTACTCCCGTGCAGAGGCCTCCAGCGGTGAGCTTGAGGTCTCTGAGTGGACGCTGCACGCCTCGGGTGTCCTCGCCGGGCAACAGGGCTCGCTGCCGGGAGGACTCCAGGGTCTTGGCGAGGGTTGGCCGCCATCGGGGGCTGAGCAGCTCGATGTCGGGGAGTTCTATGAGCGTTGCGCTGAGGCTGGCTATGAGTACGGGCCCTCTTTCCAGGGGCTCAGACGGGCATGGCGCTCCGGACAGGGGGTGTTCGCCGAGGTCGCGTTGCCCGAGGAGCAAGAAGGCCAAGCGCAGGGTTTCTGTGTTCACCCGGCGCTGTTTGACGCAGCGCTGCACGGGCTAGCACTAGGAGCACTCGAGGGCGAGGGTGAGGGGGTGCAGGTTCCTTTCTCTTTCTCGGGTGTGCGCCTTTACGCCCGCGGCGCCTCGGAGCTACGGGTACACCTCAGCGCGCAGGAGGACGCACCGGGCTTGGTCGCGGTCGACTCGGCCGGCGACCCCGTGCTCTCAGTCGAGCGCATCCAGCTACGCGCGATCGATCACGCCGCGCTGAGGGCGAAGGCGCCGCGGGCTCACGATGCACTGTTTGAGCTCGACTGGGTGCCACTGCCCGCGGGTGAGGCGGGTGTTGGACGCGCAGTGCTCGTGGGTGAGGCGGGTGTTGGGCGCGTGGTGCTGCTGGGCTCCGCAGGCCAGGAGCTGGACGGTGCGGGTCTAGAGCTCGAGCGTCATCTCGATTTGGATGCGTTGCGGGTCGCGGTCGCGGAGGGTGAGCCCGCGCCGGAGGTTGTGCTGGTGAGCGCGCAGTCGCTGGCAGAGCCTGCTGGTGGTGAGCGTGCTGGCGGTGAGCGTGCTGGCGGGGAGTCTGCTGGCGGGGAGTCTGCTGGCGGGGAGTCTGCTGGTGGTGAGCGTGCTGGTGGCGAGCCTGCTAGTGGTGGTGGTGGGTTGGCTGGGGCGGTTCGTGAGCTGACTGTGTGTGTGCTTGGGTTGTTGCAGGGTTTCCTCGCCGTGGAGGGCTTGGGGGAGGCGCGGCTGGTGTTGGTCACGCGTGGTGCGCTGGCCGTACGGGGTGAGGCTCCTGACTTGTTGCAGGCGGCGTTGCCTGGCTTGTTGCGTAGCGCTTGTGTGGAGCACCCTGGGCGTTTGTCGTTGATCGACGTGGATGCTAGCGAGGCGTCTATGGGTGTTCTGGTGGGTGCGTTGGTGAGTGGGGAGCCGGAGGTTGCGTTGCGGGGGGGTGAGCTGCTCGTGCCGAGGCTCGCGCGTCCTGGGTCTAGTGGTTGGCTTGTGCCTCCGGCGGGTGAGGGGCCGTGGCATCTGGATATCGATTCTCCGGGAACGCTTGAGAGTCTCGCGCTTTGTGGGAGCCCGGGGGTCGGTGAGCCGTTGGGGGTGGGGGAGGTGCGGGTCGCGGTGCGTGCGGCGGGGTTGAATTTCCGTGATGTGTTGATCGCGTTGGGGGTGTATCCGGGTGAGGCTCCGCTTGGTAGTGAGGGTGCGGGGGTGGTGGTCGAGGTAGCGGCGGATGTGAGGGATCTCGCTGTGGGTGATCGTGTGATGGGTCTCATTCCGTATGCTTTTGGGCCGCTCGCGGTGAGCGATCGGAGGGTGCTTGTGAGGGTGCCGGAGGGCTGGTCGTATACCGAGGCCGCGTCGGTACCGACTGTTTTCTTGACGGCTTACTATGCGCTTGTGGGTCTCGCGCGGGTGCAGCGTGGTGAGTCGCTGTTGTTGCATGGTGCTGCTGGTGGTGTGGGGATGGCGGCTTTGCAGATCGCTGCGTATATGGGTGTTGAGGTGTTCGCTACGGCTCACCCGAGTAAGTGGGAGACCCTCAGAGGGCTCGGTATCGACGATGAGCACATCTGCTCCTCCCGTGATGTGGAGTTCAAGGAGAAGTTCCTAGAGACGACGGGTGGCCGTGGTGTGGATGTGGTACTCGATTCTTTGGTGGGGGAGTTCGTGGATGCCTCGCTTGGGTTGTTGCCGCGTGGTGGGCGTTTTATTGAGATGGGGAAGGCTGATATTCGTGATCCGGGTCGGGTTGCCGTGGAGTATCCGGGTGTCAGCTACCGAGCTTTCGATCTGTTGGAAGCTGGCGCGGAGCGTATCCAGGAGATGCTGGCAGAGGTGATGGGGCTCTTCGAGCGGGGTGTGCTGCATCATCTACCGATCTCGAGGTTTGATGTGCGCCGCGCCCCGGAGGCGTTCAGGCTTTTGCGGGAGTCCCGGCATACCGGTAAGGTCGTCTTGGAGGTGCCTCAGCCGCCCGCCCCGGAGAGCACGATCTTGATCACGGGTGGCACCGGTGGGCTGGGAGCGCTACTGGCGCATCACCTGGTGGAGCAGGGTGCGCGCCGGCTGTTGTTGATCAGTCGCAGCGGGCTGAAGGCGCAGGGCGCGAGAGAGCTGAAGGGTTCTCTGCAGGAGCTAGGCGCGAAGGTGAAGGTCGCAGCCTGCGATGTCACGCAGCCCACGCAGCTGAAGCAGGTGATCGCGCAGATCCCGAAGGCTCACCCCCTCAGCGCGGTGATTCATACGGCTGGGGTGATCGATGATGGTGTGATCTCTTCGCTTGATGGTGAGCGTCTCAAGCGCGTGATGGATCCCAAGGTCGCTGGTGCGCTGAACTTGCACGAGCTCACGAGGGATATGGAGCTCAGCGAGTTCATCGTGTTCTCCTCGGCTGCGGGTACGCTGGGTAGCCCCGGCCAGGGTAACTATGCGGCTGCTAACACGTTCTTGGATGCGTTAGCGGCTGCTCGCCGCGCGGAAGGCTTACCGGGTAGCTCACTGGCCTGGGGGCAGTGGGCAACTGCGAGCGGTATGACCGGGCACCTGGGTGAGGCTGATCTGGCGCGCCTTGAGCGCTCGGGTATCCTCGCGCTGTCCTCCGAGCAGGGCCTTGAGCTCTTCGATACGGCTCGTGCTGTGGGCCAGCCTTTGCTGCTGCCGGTGCCGTTGGATCTCGTGGTGCTGCGCGCCGCCGCGCGGCTGGGGTTGCTGCCGGGAGTCATGCGTGGGCTGGTACGCGGCCCGGCGCGCCGCTCGGCGGCGGCTGGGGGGCAGTTGGCTCGCAGGCTGCGGGAGGCGCCCGAGTCGGAGTGGGAAGCGATCGTGCTGGACCTCGTGCGCGGCCAGGTAGCCTCCGTGCTGGGGCACACCTCGAGCGACGCGGTCCAGGTACAGCGCAACTTCAAGGACGCCGGCTTTGACTCGCTCGCCGCTGTGGAGCTCAGAAACCGCCTAGTCCAGGCCACAGGGCTGAAGCTCCCAGCGACCCTCGTCTTCGATCACCCCACACCCGCGGCGGTAGCTGCGCATCTGCGGCTACTCGCCCTCAAACAGAGAGCAAAAAGAGGGACAAAGATCGACGATGAGCTTACCAGACTAGAAGAAATGCTTGCGACGATCGTAAGTGATGAAAGTGAACGCCAGAGGGTGAGATCTCGCTTGCAAGTGTTTTCGTCATACGCGTACACTGTTCTTACACCTGACACGACTTCGCGCCACGACGATCCACATGACAATCTCGATCTCGGCTCTGTAACGGATGAAGAGATGTTCGAGTTCATCGATCAGCGGCGAGGAATGCTGCTAAGTACGCGGACCAATGAAGACAGATGAGCAACGTGAGCGCCGACAAGCTTAGTAGTTACCTGAAGAAGGCGGTAGCCGATCTCCATGCAGCAGATCGACGCGTGCAGGAGCTCGAACAGCGCACCGAGGAGCCGATCGCGATCGTGGGGGTGAGCTGTCGTTATCCTGGTGGGGTCGCCGGCCCTAAGGAGTTCTGGGAGTTGCTTGCGGGGGGTGGGGATGGGATTTCGGAGTTTCCTGCTGACCGGGGCTGGGATTTGGGGGCGCTCTATGATCTTGACCCGGATCATCCGGGTACCAGCTATGCCCGTCATGGTGGTTTTCTTTATGAGGCGGGTGAGTTCGACGCGGATCATTTCCAGATCTCTCCGCGGGAGGCGTTGGCGGCTGATCCTCAGCAGAGGTTGTTGCTGGAAGGGGCGTGGGAGGCGTTCGAGGACGCGGGGCTCGACCCGGTGGGCTTGCGGGGCAGCCAGACGGGGGTTTTCGCGGGGATCATCGCTTCTGACTATGGTTTCGGTGCGCGGCCCGAACCGGAGCTCGAGGGGTCTGCGTCTGACGGGTAGTACCTCGAGTGTTGCTTCGGGGCGGGTGGCGTATGCGTTTGGTCTTGAGGGGCCGGCGGTCTCGATCGATACGGCTTGTTCTTCTTCGTTGGTGGCGTTGCATTTGGCGTGTCAGGCGCTGAGGCAGGGTGAGTGTGAGTTGGCGTTGGCGGGTGGGGTGATGGTGATGGCTTCCCCGGGCTTGTTTATTTCTTTCTCGCGTCAGCGTGGTCTTGCGCTGGATGGGCGTTGTAAGTCTTTTGCTGATGCGGCTGATGGCACGGGTTTCTCGGAGGGCGTAGGGCTGGTCGTGCTTGAGCGTCTCTCTGAGGCGAGGCGCAAGGGTGATCGTGTGCTTGCGTTGATTAGGGGCAGCGCGGTCAACCAGGATGGTGCTTCGAACGGGTTGACGGCGCCTAATGGTCCCTCTCAGGAGCGCGTGATCGCGCAGGCGCTGGCTGCTAGTGGGCTCTCACCCGGCGAGGTCGATGCTGTGGAGGCGCATGGTACGGGTACGGTTTTGGGTGACCCGATCGAGGCGCAGGCGTTGATAGCGGCGTATGGCCAGGACCGCCCCGATGGGCCTCTTTATCTGGGGTCGGTGAAGTCCAATATCGGTCATACCTCTGCTGCCGCAGGCGTCGCGGGTGTAATCAAGATGGTGTTGGCGTTGCAGCATGGGGTGTTGCCTAAGTCGCTGCATCTGGGGGAGCCTTCGAGGCATGTGGATTGGTCTGCTGGTGCTGTTGAGTTGTTGCGTGAGGCGCGGCCTTGGCGGGCTAATGGTAGGCCGCGACGGGCAGGGGTCTCCTCCTTCGGGGTCTCGGGCACCAACGCGCACTTGATCCTGGAGGAGGCACCGGGCTTGCCTGAGCCTGGGCCCGCCGAGGCTAGCGATAGCGCTCCGCTAGATGGCGATGGCCGTTCGCTGGATGGCTCTTCGCTGGATGGTGCTGCGCTAGGGGGCGTTGCGCTGGATGGTGCTGCGTTGGGTGGTGTGTTCGCTGGGCTTGGGGTGTTGCCGTTGTTGGTTTCGGCGAGGAGTGAGGTGGCGTTGGGGGCGCAGGCGCAGCGGCTGGGTGCTCGTTTGCGGGAGGATCCCGGGCTGGCCCCGTTGGATGTGGCTTTTTCGTTGGTGGGTGGCCGGGCGCAGTTGGAGCGGCGTGCGGTGGTTGTGGGTGGTGACCGTGAGTGTTTGTTGGCTGGTTTGGATGCTTTGGCTTGTGGTGAGTCTGGGGTGGGGTTGGTGAGGGGTGTTGCTCGTGATCGGGGTGGGGTGGTGTTTGTTTTTTCGGGGCAGGGTTGTCAGTGGGGTGGGATGGCGTTGGGGTTGTGGGAGTCTTCGGCGGTGTTCGCGGCGGAGATGGATGCTTGTGTGGGGGCGTTTGCGCCTTATCTTGGTTTCTCGCTTGAGGATGTTCTGCGTGGGCGGGAGGGTGCCGGGGTGTTTGAGCGGGTGGATGTCCTTCAGCCGGCGTTGTTCGCGGTGATGGTTTCGTTGGCTGCTTTGTGGCGTTCTTGTGGGGTTGTGCCTGGGGCTGTGGTGGGTCATTCTCAGGGTGAGATCGCTGCTGGGTATGTGGCGGGTGGGCTTTCTTTGGAGGATGCTGCGTGTGTGGTGGCGTTGCGTAGTAGGGCGTTAGCGGATGAGCTTTCGGGTCGTGGTGGCATGGTCTCGGTAGCGCTCGGTGTTGATGGGGTCGGCTCGTTGCTTGAGCCTTTCGGAGAGCGGGTAGCACTGGCTGCTGTGAATGGGCCTTCTTCGGTGGTGGTCTCGGGCGAGCCCGGGGCGCTCGGGGAGCTGCTTTTGCTTTGTGAGGCGAGGGGGCTGCGTGCTAAGCAGATCCCTGTTGATTATGCGTCGCATTCGCGGCAGGTCGAGGTGATCCAAGGGCGCCTGGAAGGGGAGCTCGCGCAGATCAGCCCGCGTTCTGGTGAGATCCCGTTCTATTCGACCGCGGTTGGTGGTGTGGTCGATACCGCGGGGCTGGATGGTGCTTATTGGTATCGCAGCTTGCGCCAGACGGTCCTTTTTGAGCAGACCACCCGTCTCTTGCTGGAGGATTCCTTCAACGCGTTTGTGGAGGTGAGCCCTCACCCGGTATTGACGATGGCCGTAGAGGAGACGGCCGAAGCGACGAGGGGAGAGCCCGAAGCGATGAGGGGAGAGCCCGATGCGGTAGCGGTCATCGGCTCGCTCAGGCGTGAGCAGGGAGGGCTAGAGCGGTTCCTGTGCTCGCTCGCGGAAGCTCACGTCCACGGTGTCCAGGTTGATTGGGCGGCGTTGTTCGCGGGTCGGGGTGCGCGTCGGGTCTCGCTGCCTACTTACGCGTTTCAACGGCGACGCTACTGGCTAGCGTCGGGGGCTGGTGGGGGTGACGCGAGCGCGCTTGGGCAGTCTCCCACTGGGCACCCGTTGCTGGGTGCCGCGGTAGAGCTGGCGGGTGACCGGGAGGGGTTGTTGTTCACTGGTCGCCTGTCGCTTGCGGGTCATTCTTGGCTGGGGGATCACGCGGTTATGGGCACGGTGTTGTTGGCGGGTGCTGGGTTTGTTGAGCTAGCGTTGACGGCAGCGGAGCGCGTCGGCGCACAGGAGATCGAGGAGCTCACCCTGCACGCACCGTTGTTGCTCTCTGAGCAGGAGGCCTACCAGGTTCAGCTCGTGCTCTCTGAGCCCGACGAGGCAGGCAGCCACTCGATCGAGATCTACTCCCGTGCAGAGACCTCAAGCGGTGAGCTAGAGGTCTCTGAGTGGACGCTGCACGCCTCGGGTGTCCTCGCCGGGCAACAGGGCCCGCTGCCGGGAGGACTCCAGGGTCTTGGCGAGACCTGGCCGCCGCCGGGGGCTGAGCAGCTCGATGTCGGGGAGTTCTATGAGCGTTGCGCTGAGGCTGGCTATGAGTACGGGCCCTCTTTCCAGGGGCTCAGACGGGCATGGCGCTCCGGACAGGGGGTGTTCGCCGAGGTCGCGTTGCCCGAGGAGCAAGAAGGCCAAGCGCAGGGTTTCTGTGTTCACCCGGCGCTGTTTGACGCGGCGCTGCACGGGCTAGCACTAGGAGCACTCGAGAATGAGGGTGAGGGGGTGCAGGTTCCTTTCTCTTTCTCGGGTGTGCGCCTCTACGCCCGCGGCGCCTCGGAGCTACGGGTACACCTCAGCGCGCAGGAGGACGCACCGGGCTTGGTCGCGGTCGACTCGGCGGGCGACCCCGTGCTCTCGGTCGAGCGCATCCAGCTACGCGCGATCGATCACGCCGCGCTGACGGCGAGGACGCCGCGGGCTCACGATGCGCTGTTTGAGCTTGACTGGGTGCCACTGCCCGCGGGTGAGGCGGGTGTTGGACGCACGGTGCTCGTGGGTGAGGCGGGTGTTGGCCGCGTGGGTGAGGGTGGTGTTGGCCGCGTGGTGCTGCTGGGCTCCGCAGAGGAGCTGGACGGCGCCGGTCTAGAGCTCGAGCGCCACTGCGATCTGGACGCGCTGCAGGCCGCGCTTGAGCGGGGTGAGCCCGCGCCGGAGGTTGTGCTGGTGAGCGCGCAGACGCTGGCAGAGCCTGCTGGTGGTGAGCGTGCTGGCGGCGAGCCTGGTGGTGGTGGGCTGGCTGGGGCTGTTCGTGAGCTGACTGTGTGTGTGCTTGGGTTGTTGCAGGGTTTCCTCGCCGCGGAGGGCCTGGGGGAGACGCGGCTGGTGTTGATCACGCGCGGCGCGCTGGCCGTACGGGAGGATGAGGCCCCCGACCTGCTGCAGGCGGCGCTACCCGGTCTGTTGCGCAGCGCTTGCGTGGAGTACTCCGGGCGCTTGTCCTTGATCGATATCGATGCTAGTGAGGCGTCTGTGGCTGCTCTGGTGGGTGCGTTGGTGAGTGGGGAGCCGGAGGTTGCGCTGCGGGGGGGTGAGCTGCTTGTGCCGAGGCTCGCGCGTCCTGGATCTAGCGGCTCGCTTGTGCCCCCGGCGGGTGGGGAGCCGTGGCATCTGGATATCGATTCTCCGGGAACGCTTGAGAGTCTCTCGCTCTGTGGGAGCCCGGGGGTCGGTGAGCCGTTGGGGGCGGGGGAGGTGCGGATCGCGGTACATGCCGCGGGGTTGAATTTCTATGACGTAGTGGCTGCGCTCGGACTTGTGTCTTTTTCCGGTCAGGCTAAGCTTGGTAGTGAGGGTGCGGGGGTGGTGGTCGAGGTAGCGGCGGATGTGAGGGATCTCGCTGTGGGTGATCGTGTGATGGGTCTCATTCCGTATGCTTTTGGGCCGCTCGCGGTGAGCGATCGGAGGGTGCTTGTGAGGGTGCCGGAGGGCTGGTCGTATACCGAGGCCGCGTCGGTACCGACCGTGTTCTTGACGGCTTACTATGCGCTTGTGGATCTCGCGCGGGTGCAGCGTGGTGAGTCGCTGTTGTTGCATGGTGCTGCTGGTGGTGTGGGGATGGCGGCTTTGCAGATCGCTGCGTATATGGGTGTTGAGGTGTTCGCTACGGCTCACCCGAGTAAGTGGGAGACCCTCAGAGGGCTGGGTATCGAGGGTGAGCGTGTTTGTTCTTCGCGTGATGTGGTGTTCAGGGAGAGGTTTTTGGAGGTGACGGGTGGCCGCGGTGTGGATGTGGTACTCGATTCTTTGGTGGGGGAGTTCGTGGATGCCTCGCTTGGGTTGTTGCCGCGTGGTGGGCGTTTTATTGAGATGGGGAAGGCTGATATTCGTGAGCCGGGTCGGGTCGCCGCGGAGTATCCGGGTGTTAGCTACCGAGCTTTCGATCTGTTGGAAGCAGGCGCGGAGCGTATCCAGGAGATGCTGGCAGAGGTGATGGGGCTCTTCGAGCGGGGTGTGCTGCATCATCTACCGATCTCGAGGTTTGATGTGCGCCGCGCCCCGGAGGCGTTCAGGCTTTTGCGGGAGTCCCGGCATATCGGTAAGGTCGTCTTGGAGGTGCCTCAGCCGCCCGCCCCGGAGGGCACGATCTTGATCACGGGTGGCACTGGTGGGCTGGGAGCGCTGCTGGCGCGTCATCTGGTGGAGCAGGGTGCGCGCCGGTTGTTGTTGATCAGTCGCAGCGGGCTGAAGGCGCAGGGCGCGAGGGAGCTGAAGGGTTCTTTGGAGGAGCTTGGCGCGAAGGTGAAGGTGGCAGCCTGTGATGTCGCGGATGGCGCGCAGTTGAAGCGGGTGATCGCGCAGATCCCGAAGGCTCACCCCCTCAGCGTGGTGATTCATACGGCTGGGGTGATCGATGATGGTGTGATCTCTTCGCTTGATGGTGAGCGTCTCAAGCGCGTGATGGATCCCAAGGTCGCTGGTGCGCTGAACTTGCACGAGCTCACGAGGGATATGGAGCTCAGCGAGTTCATCGTGTTCTCCTCGGCTGCGGGTACGCTGGGTAGCCCCGGCCAGGGTAACTATGCGGCTGCTAACACGTTCTTGGATGCGTTAGCGGCTGCTCGCCGCGCGGAAGGCTTACCGGGTAGCTCACTGGCCTGGGGGCAGTGGGCAACTGCGAGCGGTATGACCGGGCACCTGGGTGAGGCTGATCTGGCGCGCCTTGAGCGCTCGGGTATCCTCGCGCTGTCCTCCGAGCAGGGCCTTGAGCTCTTCGATACGGCTCGTGCTGTGGGCCAGCCTTTGCTGTTGCCGGTGCCGTTGGATCTCGTGGTGCTGCGCGCCGCCGCGCGGCTGGGGTTGCTGCCGGGAGTTATGCGTGGGCTGGTACGCGGCCCGGCGCGCCGCTCGGCGGCGGCTGGGGGGCAGTTGGCTCGTAGGTTGCGGGAGGCGCCCGAGTCGGAGTGGGAAGCGATCGTGCTGGACCTCGTGCGCGGCCAGGTAGCCTCCGTGCTGGGGCACACCTCGAGCGACGCGGTCCAGGTACAGCGCAACTTCAAGGACGCCGGCTTTGACTCGCTCGCCGCTGTGGAGCTCAGAAACCGCCTAGTCCAGGCGACAGGGCTGAAGCTCCCAGCGACCCTCGTCTTCGATTACCCCACACCCGCGGCGGTAGCGAGGTTCTTACGCGAGAGGGTGCAGGGCACAAAGCGCGCTGCGCCGGTCGCTAGACGTGCACGGTCGGAGGACCCGATCGCGATCGTGGGGTTGAGCTGTCGCTACCCCGGCGGGGTCGCCAGCCCCAGGGAGTTCTGGGAGCTGCTTGCGGGGGGTGGGGATGGGATTTCGGAGTTTCCTGCTGACCGGGGTTGGGATCTGGGGGCGCTCTATGATCCTGACCCCGATCATCCCGGTACCAGCTATGCCCGTCATGGTGGTTTTCTTTATGAGGCGGGCGAGTTCGACGCGGATCATTTCCAGATCTCTCCGCGGGAGGCGTTAGCGGCTGATCCACAGCAGCGGCTGCTGCTAGAAGGGGCGTGGGAGGCGTTCGAGGACGCAGGGATCGACCCGGCGGGCCTGCAGGGCAGCCAGACGGGGGTCTTCGCGGGGGTCGCCACTTCTGACTATGGTCTCGGTGCGCAGCCCGAGCCGGAGCTCGAGGGGTTTGGCCTGACGGGTAGCACCTCGAGTGTTGCTTCGGGGCGGGTGTCGTATGCGTTTGGTCTTGAGGGGCCGGCGGTGTCGATCGATACGGCTTGTTCTTCTTCGTTGGTGGCGTTGCACTTGGCGTGTCAGGCGCTGAGGCAGGGTGAGTGTGAGTTGGCGTTGGCGGGTGGGGTGATGGTGATGGCTTCCCCAGGCTTGTTTATTTATTTCTCGCGTCAGCGTGGTCTTGCGCTGGATGGGCGTTGCAAGTCTTTCGCTGATGCGGCTGATGGCACGAGTTTCTCGGAGGGTGTGGGGTTGGTCGTGCTGGAGCGTCTCTCTGAGGCGAGGCGCAAGGGTGATCGTGTGCTCGCGTTGATCAGGGGCAGCGCGGTCAACCAGGATGGCGCCTCGAACGGGCTGACCGCTCCTAACGGTCCCTCCCAGGAGCGCGTGATCGCGCAGGCGCTGGCTGCTAGTGGGCTCTCACCCGGCGAGGTCGATGCTGTGGAGGCACACGGTACGGGTACGGTTCTGGGTGACCCGATCGAGGCGCAGGCGTTGATAGCGGCGTATGGCCAGGACCGCCCCGAGCCTCTTTACCTGGGGTCGGTGAAGTCCAATATCGGTCATACCTCTGCTGCCGCAGGCGTCGCGGGGGTAATCAAGATGGTGTTGGCGTTGCAGCATGGGGTGTTGCCTAAGACGCTGCATCTGGGGGAGCCTTCGAGGCATGTGGATTGGTCTGCTGGTGCTGTTGAGTTGTTGCGTGAGGCGCGGCCTTGGCGGGCTAACGGTAGGCCGCGACGGGCAGGGGTCTCCTCCTTCGGGGTCTCGGGCACCAACGCACACTTGATCCTAGAGGAGGCACCAGGCTCGCCTGAGCCCGGGCCCGCCGAGGCTAGCGATAGCGCTCCGCTAGATGGCGATGGCCGTTCGCTGGATGGTCCTGCGCTGGATGGTTCTTCGCTGGATGGTGCTGTGCTGGCTGGCGTTTCGTTGGATGGTGCTGCGTTGGGTGGTGTGTTCGCTGGGCTTGGGGTGTTGCCGTTGTTGGTTTCGGCGAGGAGTGAGGTGGCGTTGGGGGCGCAGGCGCAGCGGCTGGGTGCTCGTTTGCGGGAGGATCCCGGGCTGGCCCCGTTGGATGTGGCTTTTTCGTTGGCGGGTGGCCGGGCGCAGTTGGAGCGGCGTGCGGTGGTCGTGGGTGGTGACCGTGAGTGTTTGTTGGCTGGTTTGGATGCTTTGGCTTGTGGTGAGTCTGGGGTGGGGTTGGTGAGGGGTGTTGTTGGGGTTGGTGGGAAGCTCGCGTTTTTGTTTTCGGGGCAGGGGTCGCAGTGGGTGGGTATGGGTAGGGGGTTGTATGAGGCGTTCCCGTGTTTCGCTGGGTCTCTTGATGGGGTTTGCGCTGAGCTTGATCGTTATTTGGGGCGGCCGTTGAAGGAGGTTCTTTTCTCGGCTGAGGGTTCGGAGGGTGCGTTGTTGCTCGATCGTACCGAGTTCACTCAGCCCGCTATGTTTGCGTTGGGGGTCGCGCTGTTTGAGCTCGTTGGTTCTTTCGGGGTTGCCCCTGACTTTTTGATTGGTCATTCGATCGGGGAGCTTTGCGCAGCGTATGCGGCGGGCGTGTTGTGTTTGGAGGACGCGTGTGCGCTGGTGGCAGCCAGGGGTCGTCTGATGGGGGAACTAGCGCAGACGGGTGCTATGGCCGCTGTCGAGCTCTCAGAGCGAGAGACGATCGAGAGCCTCGCGGGCTTCGAGGATAGTCTCTGCGTGGCTGCTGTGAATGGGCCTCGCTCGGTGGTTGTCTCGGGTGAGCGGGAGGCGCTTGGCCGGTGGCAGGACTCCCTCAAGGACGGTGCAGTCAAGGTCAGGCGTTTGCGTGTCTCTCACGCTTTTCATTCCTCGCTTATGGAGCCGATGCTCGCTGGGCTCAGAGAGGTCGCGGAGGGTCTCTCTTTCTCGGAGCCCAAGCTACCGATCGTCTCTAACGTGAGCGGGGAGCTACTCTCTGGCGAGCAGGCCGTCTCGCCTGAGTATTGGGCTCGTCACGCCAGGGAGACCGTGCGTTTCTCCGATGGGGTACGCTCGCTAGAGCAGGCAGGCGTCACACGCTTCCTAGAGCTCGGCCCCGATGGGATCCTGAGCGCACTAACAGCACAGTGCTTGAGCACTGAGGCCGAGCAGGGAGCACTGATCGCGCCTAGCATGCGGGCGCACAGGCCACAAGAGGAATCCCTCATCGGCCTACTCGCGGAAGCTCACGTCCACGGTGTCCAGGTTGATTGGGCGGCGTTGTTCACGGGTCGGGGTGCGCGCCGGGTCCCACTGCCTACTTACGCGTTTCAACGACGACGCTACTGGCTAGCGTCAGGGGCTGGTGGGGGTGACGCGAGCGCGCTTGGGCAGTCTCCCACCGGGCACCCGTTGCTAGGTGCCGCAGTAGAGCTGGCGGGTGACCGGGAGGACTGGTTTTTCACGACACGACTATCGCTTACTACTCATTCTTGGATCGGGGATCACGTAATCCTCGACGCTGTAGTAGTACCTGGCGTCGCGTTCGTTGAGCTGGTTCTGGCAGCCGGCAGGAGGATGGCGTGCGAAGTGCTTGAGGAGTTGGTCCTGGAAGCGCCTCTGGTCCTAAGTGAGGGCGCAGTTCAGCTTCAGATTCTGATCAACGAGCCCGATGATGCAGGCCGGCGAGAGTTTGCGATCTACTCCCGTGCGGAGGCCTTGAGTGATGAGCTTGAGGTCTCTGAGTGGACGCTGCACGCCTCGGGTGTCCTCGCCGGGCAACAGGGCTCGCTGCCGGGGTTCCAGGGTCTTACCGAGAGCTGGCCGCCGCCAGGGGCTGAGCAGCTTGATGTCGGGGAGTTTTATGAGCGTTGCGCTGAGGCTGGCTATGAGTATGGGCCCTCTTTCCAGGGGCTCAGACGGGCATGGCGCTCCGGGCAGGGGGTGTTCGTCGAGGTGGCCTTGCCCGAGGAGCAAGAGGGCCAGGCGCAGGGTTTCTGTGTTCACCCGGCGCTCTTTGACGCGGCGCTGCATGGGCTGGCACTGGGAGCACTCGAGGGCGAGGGGGTGCAGGTTCCTTTCTCTTTCTCGGGTGTGCGCCTCTACGCCCGCGGCGCCTCAGAGCTACGGGTACACCTGAGCGCGCAGGAAGGCGCACCAGGCTTGGTCGCGGTCGACTCGGCGGGTGACCCCGTGCTCTCAGTCGAGCGTATCCAGCTACGGGCGATCGATCACGCCGCACTGACGGCAAAGGCGCCGCGGGCTCACGATGCGCTGTTTGAGCTTGACTGGCTGCCGCTCGCCGCGGGTGAGGCGGGTGTTGGGCGCGCGGTGCTGCTGGGCTCGGGAGGCCAAGAGCTGGACGGCGCCGGCATAGAGCTCGAGCGCCATCTCGATCTGAACGCGCTGCAGGCCGCGCTTGAGCGGGGTGAGCCCGTGCCGGAGGTTGTGCTGGTGAGCGCGCAGTCGCTGGCAGAGTCTGCTGGTGGTGAACGTGCTGGCGGGGAGTCTGCTGGTGGTGGGCGTGCTGGTGGTGAGCCTGCTGGTGGTGGGCTGGCTGGGGCGGTCCACGAGCTCACTGTGTGTGTGCTTGGGTTGTTGCAGGGTTTCCTCGCCGCGGAGGGCTTGGGAGAGACGCGGCTGGTGTTGGTCACGCGTGGTGCGCTGGCCGTACGGGGTGAGGCCCCCGACTTGCTGCAGGCGGCGCTACCCGGCTTGTTGCGTAGCGCTTGTGTGGAGCACCCCGGGCGCTTGTCCTTGATCGACGTGGATGCTAGCGAGGCGTCTATGGGCGTCCTGGTGGGTGCGTTGGTGAGTGAGGAGCCGGAGGTTGCGTTGCGGGAGGGTGAGCTGCTCGTGCCGAGGCTCGCGCGTGTGAAGGCTGACGGGCTTGATGGGGTTCAGGGGAGCGATCATGGTGAGGTCTCTGCGCTCGGGCTCCAAGGAGACGGCACGATCTTGATCACGGGTGGCACCGGTGGGCTGGGAGCGCTCTTGGCGCGTCACTTGGTGGAGCAGGGTGCTCGTCGGTTGTTGTTGATTAGTCGCAGTGGGCTGAGGGCGCAGGGTGCGAGGGAGCTGAAGGGTTCTTTGGAGGAGCTTGGCGCGAAGGTGAAGGTGGCTGCTTGTGATGTCGCGCAGGGCGCGCAGTTGAAGCGGGTGATCGCGCAGATCCCGAAGGCGCATCCGCTCAGCGTGGTGATTCATACGGCTGGGGTGATCGATGATGGTGTGATTTCTTCGCTTGATGGTGAGCGTCTGCGGCGTGTGATGGATCCCAAGGTCGCGGGTGCGCTGAACTTGCACGAGCTCACGAGGGACATGGAGCTCAGCGAGTTCATCTTGTTTTCTTCGGCTGCGGGTACGCTGGGTAGCCCCGGCCAGGGTAACTATGCGGCTGCTAACACGTTCCTGGATGCGTTAGCGGCTGCTCGCCGCGCGGAGGGCTTGCCGGGTAGCTCGCTGGCTTGGGGGCAGTGGGCAACTGCCAGCGGTATGACTGCGCACTTCGATGAGGCTGATCTGGCGCGCCTTGGGCGCTCGGGTATCCTCGCGCTGTCTTCTGAGCAGGGGCTTGAGCTCTTCGACGCTGCTCGTGCGGCCGGTCAGCCTTTGTTGCTACCGGTGTTGTTGGATCTCGCGGTGTTGCGTGCCGGCGCGCGGCTGGGGTTGCTGCCGGGGGTTATGCGTGGGCTGGTACGCGCTCCGGCGCGCCGGGCAGCGGCGGCTGGGGGGCAGTTGGCTCGTAGGTTGCGGGAGGCGCCTGAGTCGGAGTGGGAGGCGATCGTGCTGGAGCTCGTGCGCGGCCAGGTAGCCTCCGTGCTTGGGCATACCTCGGGTGATGCGGTCGACCCGCAGCGCAATTTCAAGGACGCCGGCTTTGACTCGCTCGCCGCTGTGGAGCTCAGAAACCGCCTAGTCCAGGCCACAGGGCTGAAGCTCCCAGCGACCCTCGTCTTCGATCACCCCACGCCCGCGGCGGTCGCTGCGCATCTGCTGACAGGGGTGTTGCGTGGCGGCACTGCTGAGCGCGACTCACGTGATTCAGATATTCGAGAGACGCTTGCCTCGATCCCGTTGACGCGTCTACGAAACAGCGGCCTATTAGACGTGCTGCTAGAGATGGCACGTGTCGATGCGAACGGTTCCACCAACGAGAGTAACGGCGCAGAAGGAAATGGTGTGAATCGCATTAAGACGATGGACTTTGACAGCCTTGTGGAAAAGGCCCTTGAGATGGATGCCGCAAGAGAGAGGATCTGACCCGACTATGGCTATTGATATGAGGCGGGCCACTGAAGCGCTACGCGCCTCTTTGATCGAGGTGGAACAACTCCGTGAGCTAAATCGACAGTTGCGTGTACGGTCGGAGGAGGCGATCGCGATCGTGGGGTTGAGCTGTCGCTACCCCGGCGGGGTCGCCAGCCCCGAGGAGTTCTGGGAGTTGCTCGCGGGGGGTGGGGATGGGATTTCGGAGTTTCCTGCTGACCGGGGTTGGGATCTGGGGGCGCTTTATGATCCCGACCCCGATCATCCGGGTACTAGCTATGCGCGTCATGGTGGTTTTCTTTATGAGGCGGGCGAGTTCGACGCGGATCATTTCCAGATCTCTCCGCGGGAGGCGTTAGCGGCCGATCCTCAGCAGCGGTTGTTGCTGGAAGGGGCGTGGGAGGCGTTCGAGGACGCGGGGATCGACCCGGCGAGCTTGCAGGGCAGCCAGACGGGGGTCTTCGCGGGGGTCATCGCTTCTGACTATGGTCTCGGTGCGCGGCCTGAGCAGGAGCTCGAGGGGTCTGGCCCTGGAGACCTCGAGGGCTATGTGGTGACCGCCAGCGCCTCGAGTGTTGCTTCGGGGCGTTTAGCGTATGCGTTTGGTCTTGAGGGGCCGGCGGTCTCGATCGATACGGCTTGCTCCTCTTCGTTGGTGGCGCTGCACTTGGCGTGTCAGGCGCTGAGGCAGGGTGAGTGTGAGCTGGCGCTGGCGGGTGGGGTGATGGTGATGGCTTCCCCCGGCTTGTTTATCTCTTTCTCGCGTCAGCGTGGTCTTGCGCCGGATGGGCGTTGCAAGTCTTTCGCTGATACGGCTGACGGCACGGGCTTCTCGGAGGGTGTGGGGCTGGTCGTGCTTGAGCGTCTCTCTGAGGCCAGGCGCAAGGGTGATCGTGTGCTCGCGTTGATCAGGGGCAGCGCGGTCAACCAGGATGGTGCCTCGAACGGGTTGACGGCGCCTAACGGTCCCTCCCAGGAGCGTGTGATCGCGCAGGCGCTGGCCGCTAGTGGGCTCTCACCCGACTGAGGTCGACGCTGTGGAGGCGCACGGTACGGGTACGGTTTTGGGTGACCCGATCGAGGCACAGGCATTGATCGCAGCGTATGGCCAGGACCGCCCCGAGCCTCTTTATCTGGGGTCGGTGAAGTCCAATATCGGTCATACCTCTGCTGCCGCAGGCGTCGCGGGGGTCATCAAGATGGTGATGGCGCTGCAGCACGAGCTGTTGCCTAAGACACTGCATCTCGGGGAGCCTTCGAGGCATGTGGATTGGTCCGCTGGCGCTGTCGAGTTGTTACGCGAGGCGCGGCCTTGGCGGGCTAATGGTAGGCCGCGGCGGGCAGGGGTCTCCTCCTTCGGGGTCTCAGGCACCAACGCACACTTGATCCTGGAAGAGGCACCAGGCTCGCCTGAGCCCGAGCCCGCCGAGGCTAGCGATAGCGCTCCGCTAGACGGCAATGGCCTTTCGCTGGATGGCTCTTCGCTAGGGGGCGCTGCGCTGGATGGTGTTGCGTTGGGTGGTGTGTTCGGTGGGCTTGGGGTGTTGCCGTTGTTGGTTTCGGCGAGGAGTGAGGTGGCGTTGCGGGCGCAGGCGCAGCGGCTGGGTGCTCGTTTGCGGGAGGATCCCGGGCTGGCCCCGTTGGATGTCGCTTTCTCGTTGGCGAGCGGCCGGGCGCAGCTTGGAGCGGCGTGCGGTGGTTGTGGGCGCTGACCGTGAGTGTTTGTTGGCTGGTTTGGATGCTTTGGCTTGTGGTGAGCCTGGGGAGGGGCTGGTGAGGGGCGTTGCTGGGGTTGGTGGGAAGCTCGCGTTTTTGTTTTCGGGGCAGGGGTCGCAGTGGGTGGGTATGGGGAAGGGGTTGTATGAGGCGTTCCCGTGTTTCGCTGGGTCTCTTGATGGGGTTTGCGCTGAGCTTGATCGTTATTTGGGGCGGCCGTTGAAGGAGGTTCTTTTCTCGGCTGAGGGCTCGGAGGGTGCGTTGTTGCTCGATCGTACTGAGTTCACTCAGCCCGCTATGTTTGCGTTGGGGGTCGCGCTGTTTGAGCTCGTTGGTTCTTTCGGGGTTGCCCCTGACTTTTTGATTGGTCATTCGATCGGGGAGCTTTGCGCAGCGTATGCGGCGGGCGTGTTGTGTTTGGAGGACGCGTGTGCGCTGGTGGCAGCCAGGGGTCGTCTGATGGGGGAACTAGCGCAGACGGGTGCTATGGCCGCTGTCGAGCTCTCAGAGCGAGAGACGATCGAGAGCCTCGCGGGCTTCGAGGATAGTCTCTGCGTGGCTGCTGTGAATGGGCCTCGCTCGGTGGTTGTCTCGGGTGAGCGGGAGGCGCTTGGCCGGTGGCAGGACTCCCTCAAGGACGGTGCAGTCAAGGTCAGGCGTTTGCGTGTCTCTCACGCTTTTCATTCCTCGCTTATGGAGCCGATGCTCGCTGGGCTCAGAGAGGTCGCGGAGGGTCTCTCTTTCTCGGAGCCCAAGCTACCGATCGTCTCTAACGTGAGCGGGGAGCTACTCTCTGGCGAGCAGGCCGTCTCGCCTGAGTATTGGGCTCGTCACGCCAGGGAGACCGTGCGTTTCTCCGATGGGGTACGCTCGCTAGAGCAGGCAGGCGTCACACGCTTCCTAGAGCTCGGCCCCGATGGGATCCTGAGCGCACTAACAGCACAGTGCTTGAGCACTGAGGCCGAGCAGGGAGCACTGATCGCGCCTAGCATGCGGGCGCACAGGCCACAAGAGGAATCCCTCATCGGCCTACTCGCGGAAGCTCACGTCCACGGTGTCCAGGTTGATTGGGCGGCGTTGTTCACGGGTCGGGGTGCGCGCCGGGTCTCACTGCCTACTTACGCGTTTCAACGACGACGCTACTGGCTAGCGTCAGGGGCTGGTGGGGGTGACGCGAGCGCGCTTGGGCAGTCTCCCACCGGGCACCCGTTGCTAGGTGCCGCAGTGGAGTTGGCGGGTGACCGGGAGGGGTTGTTGTTCACTGGTCGCCTGTCGCTTGCGGGTCATTCTTGGCTGGGGGATCACGCGGTTATGGGCACGGTGTTGTTGGCGGGTGCTGGGTTTGTTGAGCTGGCGTTGACGGCAGCGGAGCGCGTCGGCGCACAGGAGATCGAGGAGCTCACCCTGCACGCACCGTTGTTGCTCTCCGAGCAGGAGGCCTACCAGGTTCAGCTCGTGCTCTCAGAGCCCGACGAGGCAGGCAGCCACTCGATCGAGATCTACTCCCGTGCAGAGACCTCAAGCGGTGAGCTAGAGGTCTCTGAGTGGACGCTGCACGCCTCGGGTGTCCTCGCCGGGGAACAGGGCCCGCTGCCGGGAGGACTCCAGGGTCTTACCGAGAGCTGGCCGCCGCCGGGGGCTGAGCAGCTCGATGTCGGGGAGTTTTATGAGCGTTGCGCTGAGGCTGGCTATGAGTATGGGCCCTCTTTCCAGGGGCTCAGACGGGCATGGCGCTCCGGGCAGGAGCTGTTCGCCGAGGTCGCCTTACCCGAGGAGCAAGAGGGCCAGGCGCAGGGTTTCTGTGTTCACCCGGCGCTGTTTGACGCAGCGCTACACGGGCTAGCACTAGGAGCACTCGAGGGCGAGGGTGAGGGGGTGCAGGTTCCTTTCTCTTTCTCGGGTGTGCGTCTTTACGCCCGCGGCGCCTCAGAGCTACGGGTACACCTCAGCGCGCAGGAGGACGCACCGGGCTTGGTCGCGGTCGACTCGGCGGGCGACCCCGTGCTCTCGGTCGAGCGCATCCAGCTACGCGCGATCGATCACGCCGCGCTGACGGCAAAGACGCCGCGGGCTCACGATGCGCTGTTTGAGCTTGACTGGGTGCCACTGCCCACGGGTGAGGCGGGTGTTGGACGCACGGTACTCGTGGGTGAGGCGGGTGTTGGGCGCGTGGGTGAGGGTGGTGTTGGCCGCGTGGTGCTGCTGGGCTCCGGGGAGGAGCTGGACGGTGTGGGTCTAGAGCTCGAGCGCCACTGCGATCTGGATGCGCTGCAGGCCGCGCTTGAGCGGGGTGAGCCCGCGCCGGAGGTTGTGCTGGTGAGCGCGCAGACGCTGGCAGAGTCCGCTGGCAGGGAGCGTGCTGGCGGGGAGTCCGCTGGCGGGGAGTCCGCTGGTGGGGAGTCCGCTGGTGGGGAGCCTGCTGGTGGTGAGCTGGCTGGTGGTGGTGGGCTGGCTGGGGCGGTCCATGAGCTGACTGTGTGTGTGCTTGGGTTGTTGCAGGGTTTCCTCGCCGCGGAGGGCTTGGGAGAGACGCGGCTGGTGCTGGTCACGCGTGGCGCACTGGCCGTACGGGGTGAGGCCCCCGACTTGCTGCAGGCGGCGCTACCCGGCTTGTTGCGTAGCGCTTGTGTGGAGCACCCCGGGCGCTTGTCCTTGATCGACGTGGATGCTAGCGAGGCGTCTATGGGCGTCCTGGTGGGTGCGTTGGTGAGTGAGGAGCCGGAGGTTGCGTTGCGGGAGGGTGAGCTGCTCGTGCCGAGGCTCGCGCGTGTGAAGGCTGACGGGCTTGATGGGGTTCAGGGGAGCGATCATGGTGAGGTCTCTGCGCCTGGGCTCCAAGGAGACGGCACGATCTTGATCACGGGTGGCACCGGTGGGCTGGGAGCGCTCTTGGCGCATCATCTGGTGGAGCAGGGTGCGCGTCGGTTGTTGTTGATTAGTCGCAGTGGGCTGAGGGCGCAGGGTGCGAGGGAGCTGAAGGGTTCTTTGGAGGAGCTTGGCGCGAAGGTGAAGGTGGCTGCCTGTGATGTCGCGGACGGCGCGCAGTTGAAGCGGGTGATCGCGCAGATCCCGAAGGCGCATCCGCTCAGCGTGGTGATTCATACGGCTGGGGTGATCGATGATGGTGTGATTTCTTCGCTTGATGGTGAGCGTTTGCGGCGTGTGATGGATCCCAAGGTTGCTGGTGCGCTGAACTTGCACGAGCTCACGAGGGACATGGAGCTCAGCGAGTTCATCTTGTTCTCCTCGGCCGCGGGTACGCTGGGTAGCCCCGGCCAGGGTAACTATGCGGCTGCTAACACGTTCCTGGATGCGTTAGCAGCCGCTCGCCGCGCGGAGGGCTTGCCGGGTAGCTCGCTGGCGTGGGGGCAGTGGGCAACCGCGAGTGGCATGACTGGGCATTTGGGGGAGGCTGATCTGGCGCGCCTTGAGCGCTCGGGTATCCTCGCGCTGTCCTCCGAGCAGGGCCTTGAGCTCTTCGATACGGCTCGCGCGGCCGGCCAGCCTTTGCTGTTGGCGGTGCCGCTGGATCTCGCAGTGCTGCGCGCCGCGGCGCGACTGGGGTTGCTGCCGGGAGTTATGCGTGGGCTGGTACGTGCTCCGGCGCGCCGCGCGGCGGCGGCTGGGGGGCAGTTGGCTCGTAGGTTGCGGGAGGCGCCCGAGTCGGCGTGGGAGGCGATCGTGCTGGAGCTCGTGCGCGGCCAGGTGGCCTCGGTGCTTGGGCATACCTCGGGCGACGCGGTCGACCCACAGCGCAACTTCAAGGACGCCGGCTTTGACTCGCTGGCCGCTGTCGAGCTCAGAAACCGCCTGGTTCAGGTCACAGGGCTGAAGCTCCCGGCGACGCTCATCTTCGATCACCCCACACCCGCAGCGGTAGCGAGCTGTGTATTAGCAAAGATCGCACCTCACAACAAGAGACGCATTGAAGAAGACCCCGATGAGACAGTCATCCGAGAGAAGCTGGCGTCCATTCCGCTTGCCCGCTTGCGGGGGGCTGGGCTGATGCAGACATTACTCGAACTCACTGACTCTCGTGATGACACGATACCGGTAGAGGAGCTCGGCAACCTCGACGAGATAGATGCGATGGATGCTGAGAGCCTCGTTCGGGTCACTTTCGAGGATCTGTCGGTCGAGCCTCAAAGGAGCTATTCCTGATGGATGTATCGAATGAGCAACTAGTTGAGGCGCTACGAGTCTCTCGTAAGATGATCGAGCAGCTCCGGCAACTAAACCGGCGACTCCGTGTACGGTCGGAGGAGCCGATCGCGATCGTGGGGTTGAGTTGTCGCTACCCGGGTGGGGTCGCCGACCCTGAGGAGTTCTGGGAGTTGCTTGTGGGGGGTGGGGATGGGATTTCGGAGTTTCCTTCTGACCGGGGTTGGGATTTGGGGGCGCTTTATGATCCGGATCCGGATCATCCGGGTACTAGCTATGCCCGCCATGGTGGTTTTCTTTATGAGGCGGGTGAGTTTGACGCGGATCATTTTCAGATCTCTCCGCGGGAGGCGTTAGCGGCTGATCCTCAGCAGCGGTTGTTGTTGGAAGGGGCGTGGGAGGCGTTCGAGGACGCGGGGATCAACCCGGTGAGCTTGCAGGGCAGCCAGACGGGGGTTTTCGCGGGGATCATGTCTTCTGACTATGGTCTCGGTGCGCAGTCTGAGCCGGAGCTTGAGGGGCTGCGTCTGACGGGCAGCACCTCGAGTGTCGCTTCGGGGCGGGTAGCGTATGCGTTTGGTCTTGAGGGGCCGGCGGTCTCGATCGACACGGCTTGTTCTTCTTCGTTGGTGGCGCTGCACTTGGCGTGTCAGGCGCTGAGGCAGGGTGAGTGTGAGCTAGCGCTGGCAGGCGGAGTAACGGTCATGGCCTCCCCGGGCGCGTTCATCGAGTTCTCGCGCCTGCGCGGCGTTGCGCCGGATGGGCGTTGCAAGTCTTTCGCTGATGCGGCTGATGGCACGGGTTGGAGCGAGGGTGTGGGGCTGGTCGTGCTCGAGCGTCTCTCTGAGGCCAGGCGCAAGGGTGATCGTGTGCTCGCGTTGATCAGGGGCAGCGCGGTCAACCAGGATGGTGCCTCGAACGGGCTGACGGCCCCTAATGGTCCTTCTCAGGAGCGCGTGATCGCGCAGGCGCTGGCTGCTAGTGGGCTCTCACCCGGCGAGGTCGATGCTGTAGAGGCACATGGTACGGGTACGGTTCTGGGTGACCCGATCGAGGCGCAGGCGTTGATCGCGGCGTATGGCCAGGACCGCCCCAATGGGCCTCTTTACCTGGGGTCGGTGAAGTCCAATATCGGCCACACCTCTGCTGCCGCAGGCGTCGCGGGTGTGATCAAGATGGTATTGGCGTTGCAGCATGAGCTGTTGCCTAAGACGCTGCATCTGGGGGAGCCTTCGAGGCATGTGGATTGGTCTGCTGGTGCTGTCGAGTTGTTACGCGAGGCGCGGCCTTGGCGGGCTAATGGTAGGCCGCGACGGGCGGGGGTCTCCGCCTTCGGGGTCTCAGGCACCAACGCACACGTAATCCTGGAGGAGGCACCAGGCCTGCCCGAGCCCGAGCCCGCCGAGGCTCGCGATAGCGCTCCGCTAGATGGCGCATTCGCTGAGCTTGGGGTGTTGCCGTTGTTGGTTTCGGCGAGGAGTGAGGTGGCGTTGCGGGCGCAGGCGCAGCGGCTGGGTGCTCGTTTGCGGGAGGATCCCGGGCTGGCCCCGTTGGATGTCGCTTTCTCGTTGGCGAGCGGCCGGGCGCAGCTTGAGCGGCGTGCGGTGGTTGTGGGTGGTGACCCTGAGCGTTTGTTGGCTGGTTTGGATGCTTTGGCTTGTGGTGAGTCTGGGGTGGGGTTGGTGAGGGGCGTTGCTCGTGATCGTGGTGGGGTGGTGTTTGTTTTTTCGGGGCAGGGTTGTCAGTGGGGTGGGATGGCGTTGGGGTTGTGGGAGTCTTCGGCGGTGTTTGCGGCGGAGATGGATGCTTGTGTGGGGGCGTTTGCGCCTTATCTTGGTTTCTCGCTTGAGGATGTTCTGCGTGGGCGGGAGGGTGCCGGGGTGTTTGAGCGGGTGGATGTCCTTCAGCCGGCGTTGTTCGCGGTGATGGTTTCGTTGGCTGCTTTGTGGCGTTCTTGTGGGGTTGTGCCTGGGGCTGTGGTGGGTCATTCTCAGGGTGAGATCGCTGCTGGGTATGTGGCGGGTGGGCTTTCTTTGGAGGATGCTGCGTGTGTGGTGGCGTTGCGTAGTAGGGCGTTAGCGGATGAGCTTTCGGGTCGTGGTGGCATGGTCTCGGTAGCGCTCGGTGTTGATGGGGTCGGCTCGTTGCTTGAGCCTTTCGCAGAGCGGGTAGCACTGGCCGCTGTCAACGGGCCTTCTTCGGTGGTGGTCTCAGGCGAGCCTGAGGCGCTCGGGGAGCTGCTTTTGCTTTGTGAGGCGAGGGGGCTGCGTGCTAAGCAGATCCCTGTTGATTATGCGTCGCATTCGCGGCAGGTCGAGGTGATCCAAGGGCGCCTGGAAGGGGAGCTCGCGCAGATCAGCCCGCGTTCTGGTGAGATCCCGTTTTATTCGACCGCGGTTGGTGGTGTGGTCGATACCGCGGGGCTGGATGGTGCTTATTGGTATCGCAGCTTGCGCCAGACAGTCCTTTTTGAGCAGACCACCCGTCTTTTGCTGGAGGATTCCTTCAGCGCGTTTGTGGAGGTGAGCCCTCACCCGGTATTGACGATGGCGGTAGAGGAGACGGCCGAAGCGACGAGGGGAGAGCCCGATGCGGTAGCGGTCATCGGCTCGCTCAGGCGTGAGCAGGGAGGGCTAGAGCGGTTCCTGTGCTCGCTCGCGGAAGCTCACGTCCACGGTGTCCAGGTTGATTGGGCGGCGTTGTTCGCGGGTCGGGGTGCGCGTCGAGTCCCGCTGCCTACTTACGCGTTTCAACGACGACGCTACTGGCTAGCGTCGGGGGTTAGCTCGGGTGACGCGAGCGCGCTTGGGCAGTCTCCCACCGGGCACCCGTTGCTAGGTGCCGCGGTAGAGCTGCCGGAGGGAGGACACGTCTTCACCGGCCGCCTCTCCCTGGAGACTCGCCCGTGGTTGGGAGACCACGCGGTAATGGGCACGGTGATCGTGCCGGGTACGGGCCTTTTGGACCTCGCTCTGTATGTCGGCGGCCAGCTCGGCTGTGGGAGAGTGTTGGAGCTGACGATGGAGCTGCCCCTCCAGCTGTCCGAGGGTGATAGCGTGCAGCTGCTCGTCTCAGCCGGCGAAGTGAACGAGTCCGGCGAACGCGCGATCGGGATTTACTCCCGCCTGGAGGAGGCCACGAACGCCGGCATGCTCGCCGACGGCGAGTGGATCTGCCACGCCAGGGGGACGCTAAGCCAAATGGAGGCGAGCAGCGCGGCGGCTCCCAGCGCCGCGGACCTCAGTGCCGCGGCCCCCGCCGGGGAGGCGGGTCGTCTGGTCGCGGAGCGAAGCTGGCCCCCGGAGGGCGCCGAAGCCGTGGACATCGAGGGCATCTACGACGGCCTCGCCGAGCGCGGCTACGACTACGGAGCGGCGTTTCAGCGCCTGCGGCGCGCTTGGCGGCGCGGAGAGGAGGTATTCGCGGAATCCTCACTGATGGAGGAGCAGCGCGCCGACGCCGGCCGCTTTGGCATACACCCCGCGCTGCTCGATGCGGCGTTTCACCCGCTGCTCATGTCGATGACGACGGGGAATGCCCCGATCCTGCCGTTCGCGTGGAAGAACGTGCGGCTGTTTGCCGCAGGCGCATCGACGCTACGCGCCAGATTCGCTTTCTCAGCCGAGGACACCACGATCGTTTTCGAAGTGGCCGATGAGACGGGCAAGTCGCTCGTATCTGCCGGCTCGCTCATCGGGCGCGAGATCTCCAGCGAGCAGCTGGCAAGCGCCGCGGGCATTCGTCGCGATCTGCTGTTTCGGCGGGACTGGATCCCGGTTTCCATGACGACCGCCGCGGAGGATTGGGCGCTGCTCCTGCCCGGTGGCGAGACGCCCGCGGCGCCGGCTCATGCTCACGCGCTCTCCGCGCGCGCCCACGAGAGCCTCGAGTCGCTGGCCGCAGGCGCCGAGCGGGAGGGCGCGCCGCTCCCGGCGCTGGTGCTCGTGGACTGCAGCCGCCGCGACACCGACGCGGACACCGCCGTCGCCGCGGCTGCTCACCGGGTGTTGCACACGGTCCTGGGACTGATCCAGGAATGGATCTCTGACGAGCGCTGGTCGTATTCGCGCATGGTGTTCTTGACCAAGGGCACAGTCCGCGCGATCGCGGACGATCGCGTGTCCGATCTGGTCGCCGCGGCGCTCGGCGGCCTGGTGCGCTCGGCCCACTCCGAGCATCCCGGGCGCTTTGGCCTGCTCGACATCGACGATGCCGAGTCCTCCGTCCGGGCGCTGCCCGGCGCGTTGGGATCGCGAGAAGCGCAGCTGGCGTTGCGCGGTGGGCGCGTGCTCGCTCCGCGGCTGGCACGGGCCGCTTACGCTGCAGCGGGCGACACCGTCCTCGACCCGGGCTCTACTGCGCTGATCACCGGCGCCGGCGGACTGGGCGGCGTTATCGCGCGACATCTGGTGGCCGCGCATGGTGTGGGCAACGTGATCCTGGCAAGCCGACGGGGCCCGGGGGCCGATGGCGCGAAGCAGATCGAGGACGAACTCGTGCGGCTGGGCGCGCGCGTGCAGATGGTCGCGTGCGACGTGTCCGACCGCGCTCAGGTGCAGGCGCTGATCGACTCGGTGCCCGCGGGCTATCCACTGCGCGCGGTCGTCCACACCGCCGCCGTGTTCGCCAACGGCACGGTCGGCACGCTCACCCCGGAGATGCTCGACCGCGTGCTCTCGCCCAAGCTCGACGCGGCGCTGCACCTGCATGAGCTCACCGCGCATCTGGATTTGCAGGCGTTCGTCATGTTCTCCTCGATCGCCTCGGTCTTCGGTGGTCCGGGACAGGCCAACTACGCCGCCGCCAACGCGTTCCTGGACGCCCTGGCCGAACACCGCCGGGCGCGAGGGCTGCCCGCCACCGCCGTGGCCTGGTCGCTGTGGTCCGAGGCGGGCGCCGGACGCGGGGCGGACGAGATCGTGGTCCGCAGAGCGGTCGGCTCGGCCAGCCTCGGCTCGCTTTCATCCGAGCAGGGTCTCGAGCTCTTCGATGCGGCGCTCGCCGGTCCCGAGGCGATGGTGGTCGCCTCGCCGATCGACAAGCGCGTGCTGCGCCGTGAGATCGACGCCGACGCGGCGCCCCCGCTGCTGTCGGGGTTGGTCCGCGCGCGGTCTCGCGGCAAGCCGGCCGGGGGGGCGCTCGCGAGCCGGCTGGCCGCGACGCCGGAGGACGAGCGCGCGAGCGTTGCGCTGGAAGAGGTGCGGATGCAGATCGCGAGGGTGCTGGGCCACGAGTCCGTCGAGGCCGTAGACGCGGACAGACACCTGCTCGAGCTGGGATTCGACTCCGTGGTCGCGATGGAACTGCGCAACCGCCTGAACCACGCGGCGAACCTGCGGATGCCCGTCACGCTCGTATTCGACCATCCGACGCCGGCCGCGCTGGCGCGACATCTCCTGGCGGAGTGGCGGCGCTCGGGCCAAGACCAAGAGGGCCGCATCGCGGCCATCGCCGGCGCCGCCGCGCAAGAGCGCACGGCGCCCATGTCCTCGACGTCGCCCACATCGGCGTCGCCCACGGCCGGCACGCTGAGCACGATGCTGCGCCAGGCGAACGGGAGCGGCAGGGTGGATGAGTTCATGGAGTGGCTCACGCGGGCGTCGAGCTTCCTCCCGACTTTCGACGCTCCGCTGGAGCCGGACGAGGCGCCCGCGGTGGTGAGGCTTGCCGAAGGGCCTTCACGTCCGGGCCTGATCCTCTTTCCCTCGTTCGTCGCGACGGGGGGCGCATATCAGTACGCCAAGCTCGCAAAGGCCTTCCATGGCGTACGGAACCTGTCCGTCATACCCACACCGGGCTTCCTCGAGGGGGAACCCCTTCCCGCCACGTTCAAAGCGGTGGTGCAGACACAGGCCAACGCCGTGCGTCGACATGCTGCGGAGGGCTCCTTCGCGCTCGGCGGGCACTCCACCGGCGGCATCCTCGTCCACGCGGTTGCGGCCCATCTCGAGAGCATCGGCTTTCCTCCGGCGGCCGTGATCCTGCTCGACACTTATACAGACGCGACGATCCTGGACGTGCTGCCGCAGGTATTCGAGGTGATGGTGAAAGACGAGTACGCGCACATGGCGACCAGAGACGCGGGACTGGCCGCGATGGGCGCATACGCCGGGCTCGCCGGCGAATGGGAGGCGAGGGAGCTGGCCGCCCCGATCATGCTGGTGCGGGCCACACTGCCGATGAACGGCCAGCCGGCCGACTCCGAGTGGAGGGCTTCCCTGGACACGGCGCACACCGTCGTCGACGTGCCGGGCGATCACTTCACGATGTTGGATGAGCATGCTCAAACCACTGGGCGGGAGGTCGAGAAGTGGCTGTCACAGCTGGAGCGAGAGCCGCGGTCGAGCGCGAGTTGAGCTGGAACTGATGAGCGCGCCGCTCCTACTGCTGCACGATCACGCCGCCGCGGTGGCGTTCTACGCGAGCGTGCTGTCGGCGCCGGTCGTGGAGGTCGCGACGCGAGTCCGTGCGCGTGCGCCTGCGCAGGCGCAGGGCAACACCAGCCGCACTGGTCACACCAGCCGCACCTCTAGCACCAGCCGCACTGGTCACACCAGCCGCACCTCTAGCACCAGCCGCACCTCCCAGGACTGGAGTATGTTCTTCGTCTTGGCGGTCGTCGCGGCTAGCTGGAGCGGCGGGTATGTCATCATGCGGCTGCAGATCACGCCGCTCCCGGGCGCCGACACGCTGTGGCCGCTAGTCGTGGGCTTGGCCATGTTGTGGATCGGCATTGCGCTGAGGGGCTGGGCGGTTCTCACCCTCGGCCGCTTCTTCAAGTTGGTGGTGGTCGTGCAAGACAACCACCACGTCATAGACCACGGCCCTTACCGGTGGCTGCGCCACCCCAGCTATCTGGGCGCCATCATCGGCCTCTGCGGGATCGGCGTCGCGGAGGGCACGTGGCTGGGCTTGGCCGTCATGCTGCTCGGGCCCCTGGCCGCCTTCGCGGTCCGCATCCGCATCGAGGAGCGCGCTCTGCTTCAAGCGCTGGGCGAGGACTACGCTGCCTATGCTCATCAAACCGCGCGACTCATTCCTGGCCTGTACTGAGCATATATGTCCGGCGAGGTGAATAGTCATAGCAGTAGCGGCGGCAGTGGCACAGAGATGACGCGTAGTCGTCGTCCTCTCGTAAGCCAGTCACCCGGCGCAAGCTGTGGCGCTGAGAACATTCACGTGTCACTGGGCTATCTCGTCGAGATGCAGTACCGTGCCGGAGTCCCAGGACGCATTATGGAGGGCGGCGCGAGGATGAGCGGTATCACGAAGGTCGGGACCCGCGACTGTGCTTGAGCCCACATCCCCACCGGGACCGCCCGCGCGCGATGAGCTGCGGAGCGCTCCACCGACGTTCGAGGTGGAGGCTGAGGTTCCACGGGTCCGCTCACGCCTCTATCGCTGGGGCTACGCCGTCGGATCTCGTCCACGCGCCGTGCTTGGCGTGTGGGCTCTGTTGCTGTGCGCCGGCGCCGTGCTCTATCCCTCGTTGCGGCATGCGCTCGGCTCCCCCGACTACGTGCCCAACAACACCGACTCGGCGCGTGTGGAACGACTGCTCGAACATGGCTTCACGCGTGCCGGCAGCGAGGAGGAGGCGATCGTCTTCTACTCGAGCCGACGGCTGACCGGCAGTGCGACCTTTCGCCGCGTCGTCGCCGCCGGCATGGCCGTCGCGCGCCGACAGCCCGGTGTGCGAAGCGTCGGAGACCCCTACGGCGTCAACTCGGCAGGCGGCATCTCCTCCGACGAGCACGCCGCCGTGGCGCAGGTCGGAATCGCCGGCGACGTCCGCCAGCGCTTCGGCCGCGTGCAGCAGCTGCAGAGAGCGATCAAAGGCGTCGCGCGCTCGCAGGTGCATGTCTGGCTCACCGGCTACTCGGCGCTCGCCGCCGCGCTGACCAACGTCGAGACGGCGGACATCGAGCGCGCCGAGCGCATCGGGGTGCCGCTTGCGCTGCTGGTCCTGCTGCTGGCCCTCGGCGCCGTCGGGGCTGCGCTCATCCCCTTACTGCTGGCGGGCGCCGGGCTGCTGACCACATACGGCGTCCTGGCGCTACTTGCGCAGTTCTTCCGGTTCGACATCTTGCTGGTGACCATCGTCACCATGGTCGGGCTCGGCATCGGCATCGATTACGCGCTGTTCATCGTCAGTCGCTTCCGCGAGGAGCTCGCACGCCTGGACTCGGCCGGACGCGGCGGGCGCGAGGGGGCCGTCGTCGCGGCCGCCACGGCGACGGCGACGTCAGGGCGCACCGTGCTGATCTCGGGCTGCATCGTCGCGCTGTCGCTGGCCTCGTTGTTCCTCGCCGAAGGCGCGGTCTTCCAGGAGATAGCCGTCGGCGCAATCGCCGTCGTCTGCTGCACGGTGTTCGCTGCGCTGACGCTGCTGCCCGCCGTGCTCAGTCTGATCGGAGAGCGCGTCAACTTCGGCGCTCTGCCCAGGCGCTTCCAGCCGGCCGACGTCCGCGTGGACATCGCTCCCGGACAGGGCGGCTGGGGCAGGTGGGCGCAGCTGATCATGCGTCGCCCGATTGTCGCCGCGGCATTACCGACCCTGCTGTTGCTGCTCTGCATCACGCCGGTGCTGAAAATGCACTACGGCATCAGCCTGAGCGTGCCGTCGCTGTCGAGCACGCCCGCCGGGCGCGGCGAGAGTGTGCTGGCCAGATCGTTCACGCCCGGCGCCTTGGCCCCGTTCGAAGTCGTGGTCGTCGGTCGCGCGGGCCGGCCTTTCGACCATGCGGATCTTATGAAGGCCAAGGCGCTGGCGCTGAAGATCGAAGAAAACCCGCAGATATTCGGAGTCTTCGAAACCCGTACGCAGGCCGGCATGTTGATCCGCGTCGTGCCCTATTTCCAGTTCGAATCGCGCGCCGCCGTCGCTTTTCTGCACAACCTCCGCGACCGTCTCGCCCCGCGGATTGAGGCCGCCGGCGGGCCACTCATGCTGGTCGGCGGCGCGACGGCGCAGATCGTTGACTTCAGCAACGCCACGCGCGAGAAGTTCCCCGTGGTGTTCGCGGCCATACTCGGACTGTCGCTGTTTTTTCTGATAATCGTCTTCCGCAGCATCCTGCTGCCGCTCAAGGCCGTCGCCATGAACCTGCTCGCCACCGGCGCGACAATGGGGTTGCTGGTGCTCGTCTTCCAGGAAGGCCACGGTCAGCACCTGCTCGGGTTTGTCAGCCCCGGCTTCATCCAGACCTACCTCCCGATGGGCGTCTTTGCGTTGTTGTTCGGCCTGTCGATGGACTACGAGGTCTTCCTCATCCGGCGTATGCAGGAGACCTGGCTGCAGACCGGGGACAACCGCCTAGCGGTCGCCACCGGCTTGGAACACACGGCGCGCCCGGTTTCGACGGCCGCGGCGATCATGGTGGTGGTGTTCGGCAGCTTCGTCACCGCGAATGTAATGGAAGCAAAGCAGTTCGGGTTCGCCCTGGCCACGGCCGTCGCGATCGACGCGACACTGATCCGATTGATCATTGTGCCGGCGCTGATGCGCCTGTTTGGCGCGTGGAACTGGTGGCTGCCGCGGGCACTGGCACGGCGCCTGCCGACCTGGGGCGTGGACTGAGCCCCAGCAGGCCATCGAAAGCGGGTAGCAGCCGAAGTCGAGTGCTCCCTCCCGGTTTCGTGGGCCACCTGAGCGCTTCTACCAATCGCTATCCGTGTAACCGAGTTCCTCTAACCGCAAGGCGATTTCGAGGGCGGCCAGGTTGAGCGGGTTACCAAGAAGCTCCCTGACGTCTTTGAGGTGGTTTTCGATTGTACGCCGTGACTTACTTATGGCGTCTCCGGCGCAAGACGCGCTCCGCCCATACTTGAAGTAGGCGCGCAGCGACTCTCGCGCCGGCCGACCGCCCTTCGCAAGGCTGTTAAGCGGCAATAGGTAAGCCTTTTCGTATGTCTTGACGATAGCCTCATTCTGTAGCGCGCTTACCTCGGGTAGAACATCAGCACAGCGAATCTGGCCTCGGGGTTGGTGGCGGGCCACAGCGAACGCCATTTGTGCTTCCTTATGAGTCTGGTGCCATCCCTCGAGCCCCCCTGCAGGCTCGCCGATTGCCAGCGACGCATTCCCATGCCTACTCCTTGAGAGTGCCCTCCTCAGTTCCGCATTGGATGGCTCAGCCTGTCGGCCGAGCCAAGCCCATAGAACCCCGTTGTGGTTGGGCACCAAGAGCGACGCGCATAAGAGGTGCGTCTGTAGACATCGAAGGACTTCTGCCGCGCCAGGCCCAGTCGCGACCACGCCGAGGTGCCAGGCGAACTCTAAATCGTAATGCAGGTCGGCGAGGTCAGCTGGGCTAACAGCTTCTTCGGCGAGCAGTTTTTGCACAATTTCCATGCGGCGCTGCTCCGAGGAGGCTGTAAGGCGGTTGTGCTCGCGGACATACTCGTTTTCGACCACGGCGGTGACACGGTCAATCACCGGATCGAACGTCTGCATCAGCTGCTGGAGCACATCCTCGGGAGGGTAGCTGAGTCGCTCCGCCTCCTTGACCATAATATGGATCAGCTTGTGGTAGCCTGTTTGGTAGCCGCGCAGAATCACTCCCAGACGTATACCGACACAGGCAGCGTAGCGTGCATGTGCCAGCACCTGCGGTGGTATGGGCAAGTGCTCGTCGGTACGCTCTATTGTCTCCAGACAGTATTCGACGAGCGTGCCGATGGTTGCGGTCAAGCGAGCGTGATCTTCATGGCTGTCGTTGGGGGGGTCGGCGACAGCTGCGCAGATGTGGTGATAGATCTCTGCGCGGATCTCATTTTGTCGCGATCGTAACTTAGGCAGGACGAGCTCGGAGAGGGGGCGCTGGCTGCATAGGTTTGTCTGCAGCATCAGGCCGACGCTCGCTCGCGCGGCTTCTCTCGCCGCTGGCTGCTGGCCACTCACGAACACTGTACGCTTCCGACATCACAAGCGGGTTGCCGGCGAACCCGGAGCCGGCCGATGTGCTTGCTCGAGGACAGGGCCGGTCCACTGACCAAGCTCACAGCCACAACGCCATCAAATACCGCTGTCAATCGCGAACTAGAGCGCATTCCCGAATCCCCTTTCCCGCCGTCCGTGGCGCCCACGCTGTCGCTCCGTCGATTAATCTCAGTTAATCTTTTCACACGTAACTAAACATGAGAGAGAGCTTCAGAATGAAGGGCTTCCAGCCTCGATCAACTTGGTCGGTGGATCCTATTAGACTAAGAGACTCGTGTCAAGGTTCTCGGGGACGCCGTGAGCAATCGAGGGACGCACCACGACAAACCGCATGGAGTGGGCGCCCCACAGACCGTCGAGTCCGCGGGCGTAGGCCGAGTAGGTGTGGTAGGCGGCGCAATCGGAGAGGGCGAAGGCGCTCATGCCTGGCCTCTCCTTCCCGCAGTCGGTGTCGAACGGCGTCCACGCCCGACCACGTCGCGCCCGATTCGAGCTTCGAGAACCGGAAACGCCACTACGCCCGTGGCGTTTCCAAGTCGCTGGCTGCTGGTCGTCGTAAGCGCAGGGCAACAACATCGTCCCGCCGCTATAGCCCAGTGCTCCATGGTTTGGCCGCACTGGTAGGCTGCGTCACTTGGCCAAGGCGTCATGACTCCCAACAGGGGGTCGGGAGGTAGACGGTGAGTAAGCCGCCAGTACACAAGTCGGCCTGTGGGATCTTCACGGCAGCTGCCATGACGTTCGCCGTGGCCGGGCTAACGTTTGTCTGCGGGGCGCTGGCGGCGCGAGCGAACGGGAGCGCCGGAGGTGCGTCTTCGGCGGCTGCGCCTGTGGCGTCAGTGGCACTCGCGAGCGACACCGGGCTTGGGGGCTTCCAGCCGCTTACCCCGTGGTACAAACCGTCTGTCGAACTTCCGCCTCCGCATTTGCTCGCCTACCAGCAGCTCGCCGACGCTGGGGTTAGTCAGGCTTCGCACTGGCGCCATGGCGCCTGGTATTGCGAATACCTCAGCTGCACCCATGGGCCCTATCCACTTGTCACTATTTGGGGTGAGGTGCCGCTATTCGAGACCGCTGACGCGCTCGAGATGGCCTCGCCCTCATCGGCGCACCAAGCGCTCGTAGACCGTTTCGCGCGTGCGAACGAGCGCTACTGGGACGGTGCGCTTGGCGGCTATGCCCCTTATCCGGGAGACCGTGCAGGAAATGTTCAGGCGTTCTTCGACGACAACGGCTGGGAGGGGCTCGCGTTCTTCAACGCCTACAAGGCCACCCACGAGCGCCGTTGGCTCTTTGACGCCCAGCGCGCGTTTCACTTCATCGCCGCCCGCGGCTGGGACAAGGACGGCGGGGGAATGTGGTGGAATACCAGCCATCCCTACCACTCAGGACCCGCGCTCGCGTCCGACAGTCTTTTGGGCATTCTGCTCTACGGCGAAGACCACGAACGCTGGCAGCTGGAAGACGTGAAGATGTATGCCGATTGGGCAAACGCCAACGACAACCACGACGAACGCCAGTTCTACCTCGAGATGCCCAACCGGCCGGAATCGGTGAACGACTACGTGCAGGCTCCCCTGATCTACGCGCAGTACCTGCTGTGTCGGGACGGGGAGGGAGAAGGCTACTGCGTTCAGGCGGGACGAGTGGCGGCCACGCTCGCCGAGCAGCACGTCGACGCATATGGCTACGAATACAACTACGGGCCTGAGTACGACGCGATCTTTATGCAGTGGATGATGGCCTACGGGCAGGCAACGGGCGAGCCCTACTGGTTGACGCTCGCGGAGGTCAACGCGGCGGCTGCGGCCACGAACGTCGGCAAGGGGCACGGACTCTGGCTCTCGAGTTGGTGGGGCGGGCCAATTGCTGACCCTGAAACGCACCCGAACATGCTGCGCACCATGGGTGCCACGACGAGCCTCTTCGCTTGGGTCGGGGTGTACTCGAGCGCCGGCTCGTAAGACGGGTCGCGGAGCAGGAGCGCGGGTTCGGAGGCAAGTTGATCTCTCCGAGGGCGCAGGCTCGGATCTGTCGATTCGTCGCGCCCTGGGAGCGACTCCGCGTAGCTGCCAGGATTACGTTGTGCAGTTGCTCTTGGATCAAGCGCCTCCGCGGCTCTTAGGCGATGTGCCGTGGCGTGAGGGGGGTTTCACGCGCACATGAGGACCTGCGTCATAGCTGGCTTACGGCGAGCGACGATCTGGTTGATCGCCGTCCTGGTCGCCGCCGCATGCTTTACGGTGGTCCTGCCCGTCGTGAGTGCGCGTTCCTCGCCGCGCCCGCATGTCCACGGCTTGCACTCCCATCGGCAGCGCTCCCGCCCCCCGCGTCTGTGTGCGCGCCGCTCGCGCGGCCGAGGCCGCCGCGGGCGGCGCGAGTCCCTGTCGCCGTGCCCCCCGAGCGCTCGGACCGGTGCGGCCAGCTCGGTCGCGACCACTTCCGCGATCATCGCGGGCCGGGTCAAGCCGAATGCGAGCACGTCCTACTTCTTCAGCTACGGGACCACCGCTCGCTACGGCTCTCGCAGCGCCTCTAGGCACGCGGGCAGGCGGCCGAAGGTATTCGCGACGTCGGTGACGCTCGCCGGCCTGCGACCGTATACGAGGTACCACTTCCGGATCATCGCGACCAACTGTGGGGGCTGCCGCTCGGGCACCACCTACGGCGCGGACCACACATTCACGACGGCCACCCCGGCGCCCCAGCCGCCGCTCCCCACCCCGGCGTCCCAGCCGCCGCTCCCCGCGCCGCTCCTGGCGGCTCCCCTTGGAAGCACCGGCCCGGCGACCACCATCACCCAGATCTCGGCGACGGTCACCGGCACGGTGGCGGCCAACGGGCTTCCCACCACGTGGCACTTCGAATACGGGCCGACGAGCGCCTACGTCTCTGAAACGCCACCGCAGTCGGGCGCCGTCGGAACGACCAATGTGTCCGCGTCGCTGACGGGCCTGGCCGACGCCCAAACTTACCATTACCGTCTGGTGGCCACCAACAGCTTCGGCACCTCCTACGGCGCCGACCAGACGTTCACGACGCAGACGCCCACGAGCACCCAGCAGGAAGACGCCGACCACGCCATCGCCGCCTACGCGGCGATGCAGCAGTACCTCTACGCCCCGAACGTCTACCCGGGTGACACCAGCAGCCTGTACGCGGAAGACTACCCCCAGAGCGAAGGCGGAAACCGCTACTCCTACCTGTGGCCGTTCTCGCGGGCGCTGGTCGGCACCATCACCCTGGCCGGGATCCCCCCGAGCGTCGACGGCGGCCTCGACTACCAGGCCGACGTCAACGATCGCCTGAGCGGGCTCTCCCACTATTGGGACGGCGCGGCCAATCCGCCGGGATACGACTCCTACGTGACCGCGCCGTTCGGCGGCGGCGGCGACAAGTACTACGACGACCAGGCGTGGGTCGGGCTGGCGCTGGCCCAGGACTACCGCCTCACCCAGAACGCCAGCGCCCTGAGCGACGCGGAGAACGTCTTCTCGTTCGTGTACCCGGGCGGCTGGGACGGCAACTCCGGCGAATTCGACCCAGGCGGCACGTTCTGGGTCCAGCAGGGAACGGGTTTGGGTTTGACCAACCACGAACGCACGACCACGTCGAACGCGCCCAACGCCGAGCTCGGGTTCCGTCTCGAGCAACTCGACCCCAGCGACCAGGCCACCTACGAAACCGGGTCGACGATGATGTACGGCTGGGTCAACCACTACCTGTACAACGTCGACAGCAATCCCACCGACCCCAACGCGCCGAACCCCAACTACGAACCGAGCAAGCCTGCTCTGGTCTTCGACAAAGTGACCGAAAGGCGGGTCGGAAAGACGCTGTGGACTTACAACCAGGGGGCGATGATCGCCGCCAACGTGACCGCCTACCAGGACACGGGCGAAACCGACTACCTGATGAATGCGCAAGCGCTCGCGAACGCATCCCTCGACTACTTCACCGAGGCGGACTACCTCGACACCCAGCCGGCGGCGTTCGTCGCCATCTACTTCCGCGGCCTGCTGGTCCTCTACGCGGCGACTGGCGAGCGCACCCTGCAGGCGAAGATCCTCCAGGCCGCCCAGACCTACGCCGACGACGCCTGGAACAACTACCGCAACGGCCAGAACCTCTTCCACCTGCCGTCCTCGCCCGGCTCCTCCTACCGCCTGCTCGACCAGGGCGCCCTGCTCGAGCTCTACGCGGCACTCGCCTGGGAACCGAGCGACTACGACATGCTCCCGTAGGAGCTCATGCCGCACCGCGGGTTACGCGGTAGTGGAGGTGAGCGAGACGCCCCGCGCCCCGCATGCCGCGATCCCAAGCGAGCGCCCGCACAGCCCATGGCCGGACGCTCGCTCGGCCATGAAGGAGGCGTCTGGACGGGGAGACAGTCTGCTTTCGCGCGGGACCGACTCTCCCGATTTCGGCGCTTCGGGCGCCCGGTGCCCGCCGATACCGCTTACCGATTGCCGCGTGCTCTGGTTAGCCGATCAGCCCTTGATTTCGTTGTGAACCCGAGCCACCATCGGCTCGTTAATCTCGACGCCCGCCGCCGCGAGGATCGGCAAAAGCCCACGAACAACCACGCCGAACGCTCCCTGCGAGGCGCTGTCATCTACCGAAAGCTCCCCCTCGGCACCCAATCCCACGGCTGGGCGCTTATTTCAGGGTGGACAGAGGGCAGCCGTGCGTCTTGTGGAGCTTGTTTGCCTCGGCTTTTTCCTGCGAGCGGGTTGCGTGTTTGTTTTTCTTCGTCCACGCATTGTATGTGCTCTCGCACAGAGCGTGCGACCAAGTGCTCCCCCTTGGGCCCGCTTTGAAGTTCGGCAGCGGGCATGAGGCCACAGCGGGTGACGGGCTGATAGTGAGACTAAAACCACTGTCACCGCCAGCGCCGTGGAGAAGCCCCCACGTGCCGGAGCCGCTGCTCTTGCCCGGGGTCAAGTCTAGTTCCCCTAGCGCCGGACCGGTGTAACACATTCGTGTCATAGCCCCTGGCGCTATCGTAATGGTGCACTGAATAGAGCTGGTGGCAGGAGTGCCGAACTCGCAAGCGGTGCGGGGAACTACGTTAGTGGCAACGCCGGAGAAGCCCTCGCCTACTTCGACGGCGAAGCTGGTAATCACTTCAGAGCCGGTATTCGTAACAGTCAGAAGGTGAGACCCAGAGCCGATGGGAGCCTGCGTGCCAGTTGCGCTCAAGCTCGCCCATGCCGGCGATGTGACTGTAAGCGCCAGCGCAACGGAAGCCACAGCTCCAACCGTTCCGAGGAGTTTGCGCTTCCCGCCAAGCCTGCGGCCCGCGCGTCGCGCGATGCCGATGCTCGTGCCGCCCCGCCTCTTCATCCTGCCCCCTCAGTCGCTATCCGTGTTGCGAGCAGAGTACACGATCACTGCCTCGAACCGACGTCCGCGAAGACTGCGGGCAACGACGTGGACCATCAGGCAGTAGGGACGTCACGGTCGCTCACACGCTCACGTCGATCCGGCCATGGACATGGCCGCTGGGCGCTGCTTGCCCGTGACGGCGATGAGGTTAGACTTGCGGTCGATGTCGGAAATCTCCCCCGCGATGTATAGAGCTGGATCTGGCGAGCCGGTGGTGCTGCTGCACGGCTTCACCGTGGCCTGGAGGATCTGGCATCCGATCCTGGCTGATCTGGTCGCCCGCTACGAGGTGATCGCACCGACGCTGCCAGGCCACCACGGCGGTCCCTCCTATCCCACCGATCAGCCGATCACCTTCGAGCATTCCACCGACGCGGTCGAAGGGCTGCTGGACCAGTTGGGTGTTGGCGCGGCGCACTTCGTCGGCAACTCCATGGGTGGCGGCATCGCACTCGAGCTGGCCAAGCGCGGCCGTGCGCGATCGGTCGTCGCGCTGGCGCCCGCCGGGGGCTGGAGCCGGGGCGACGGTGAGGGGCCGCGCATCGGGAATTTCTTCGCCAAGCAGATCAAGATGCTCGAGCGAACCCACGCGTGGAATCAGCGGATCATGAGACGTCCCGGGACGCGCCGCCTGGCGTTCAGGGAAATCATGCGTCATGGGGAGCTCGTGTCTCCGGCGGATGCAGCCGGGATATCGCGCGCAGTGCTGGACTGCTCCATCAGCCAGCGAGCGATCCAAGCGCTGCTTGCCGACAAGGCTGAGCTCACGATCGGCGATCTCGACCGGATCACCTGCCCGGTGCTGCTGGCCACCCCGCGGTTCGACCGCGTACTGCCGGGCCCCCGCCACGCCCCTCGCTACCGCCGCGAGATACCGGGCGTCAAGGCGATCACGCTCTCCGACTGCGGACACGCGCCGATGTGGGACGACACCGAGCTCGTGACGAAATTGATCGTCGAGCACGTCGAGCGCAACCTCGCGTACAGCCCTGCGGTGGAGAAGACCGGAGGCGATGTCAGCCTTTGAAGCTCGACGCGCCGCGGTCGCCGAACGGGTCGTCGCGCTCGCGCTCAACGAGAAGTCGGCGGCTGGCGGCTGTGTGGGGCGCGCTGCGACCCGCCGCTACCGTGCGTGGCTGGAGACCCGAGCATGAGGTCTGACGCCGCGGCGTCGCCGTGACGTCGCAAGTGAGAGGATGGCGTAGATGAAGGCAGCGGTTATCTACGAGAACGGCCCGCCGGAGGTGCTTCGCTACGAGGAGGTGCCCGATCCCGCATGCCGGGACGGCTGCGTCGTCGTCGACGCCGAGGCGATCAGCATCGAGGGCGGCGATCTGCTCGCTCGCGCAGCCGGAGATCTCCCCGCGACCCCACACGTCGTCGGCTATCTGAGCGCCGGGATCGTCAGCGAGGTTGCTCCCGGGGTCGAAGGACGCGCGGTCGGCGACCGAGTGGTCGCCTTGAACTCAGCGGGCTCGCACGCCGCCAGGCGAGCGGTCCCCGCGGCGATGACTTGGCCGATCCCCGCCGGGCTGGACGCGGACCGCGCGGCGTGCGTGCCGGTTGCGTTCGGGACCGCGTACGAGTGCCTGTTCACCGCCGGCAACCTCGAGCAGGGACAAACCGTTCTGATCCACGCTGGAGCCGGCGGCGTCGGCATGGCGGCGATCCAGCTCGCCAAGCACGCGGGCGCGACCGTGATCGCGACGGCCTCCCGCGAGGAGAAGCTGGAGCGGCTGAAGGTTCTCGGACTCGACCACGGGATCAACTACGCGACCGAGAGCTTCGTCGAGCGCACCAACCAGCTGGCCGACTCGCGCGGCGTGGAGGTTGTCCTCGACTCGATCGGCGGCCAGAACCTCATCGACAGCATCGGCGTGCTCGCATACCGCGGGCGGCTCGTCAGCGTCGGGGTTGCCGCTCGTGCGGGCTCGCAGGTCGAAGCGCGGTCGCTCTGGATGCGCAACAACTCGCTGCACGGCGTCTTTCTCGGCGGCGCGATCCTGTCGGAGTACGCCCGCGTCCACCCCATGATCGGCGACATGCTGGAGCGGGTGGCAAGCGGCGAGCTGCGAGTGGAGATCGATCGCTCGTTCCCGCTCGCGGAGGCCGCCGCGGCTCACGAATACGCCGAGAGCCGCAAGGCGTTCGGCCGCGTCATCATCACGCCGTAGCCGTAATCTCCTCGCGGTCTAGACTGAGCGGGCGTCACACCCGCGATCGTTCGAGGAGCGCCATGTCCACATCTCCAGCCGACTTCAACGCAAAGGTCATCGACGAGTTCCGCGCCAACGGCGGACGCGTCGGCGGCAACTTCGAGAGTATGCCGATCCTGCTGCTGCACCACACCGGCGCCAAGTCTGGCGTGCAACGCATCAATCCGCTCGCCTACCACGAGGACGGCGGGCGCTACGTGATATTCGCCTCCAAGGGAGGCGCGCCGACCAACCCCGCCTGGTACCACAACCTCGAGGCTCACCCCGACACCACGATCGAGGTGGGCACGCAGACGCTGTCGGTGCGCGCCAGTGAGGCCACAGATGGGGAGCGCGATCGTCTCTTCAACGCGCAGGCGGGACGTTTGCCGCAGTTCGCCGAATACGCCGAGAAGACCTCGCGCACGATCCCGGTCATCGTGCTCACACCACGCGCGGGCTGACGCGCGATTGATGGGTCCCGGAGCGAAAGGCGTGAGATGGAGCCGCGCACGAGCGT
>CAVVTQ010000003.1:0-23089 GCA_963751195.1 uncultured Solirubrobacterales bacterium | reverse complement strand
GCGCGTCGAGGTGCAGGCGCGCGACCTTCTCGTCCAGGTGCTTGGCAAGCCGTATCGCGCCGCTCGTACTCGTCGTTCTTCGTGAACAGCTCGATCTGGGCGATCGTCTGGTTGGTGAAGGAGTTGCTCATCACGAAGCTCGGGTGGCCAGTGGCATTGCCGAGGTTGAGCAGGCGGCCCTCGGAGAGCAGGATGATCGCGTGGCCGTCGGGGAAGCCGCCACTCGTCCACCTGCGGCTTGATGTTGATCCGCTCGACGCCCGGCACCTTGGTGAGGCCGGCGATATCGATCTCGTTGTCGAAGTGCCCGATGTTGCCGACGATCGCCTGGTCCGCCATGCGCGCCATGTGCTCGGCGCGAGATGATGTCGCGGTTGCCGGTGGCAGGTGACGAAGATGTCGCCGCTCCCGACCACCTCCTCGAGCGTACTGACCGTCATAGCCCTGCATCGCAGCCCGCAGGGCGCAGATCGGATCGATCTCGCTGACGACCACCCGAGCGCCCTGGCCGCGCAGCGATTCCGCGCAACCCTTGCCGACGTCCCCGAAGCCGCAGATCGACCGCGACCTTGCCGGCGATCATCACGTCGGTCGCGCGATTGATGCCGTCGACCAGCGAGTGCCGGCAGCCGTAGAGATTGTCGAACTTCGACTTGGTCACCGAGTCGTTGACGTTGATCGCGGGGAAGAGGAGCTCGCCGCCCTGCGTCCATCTCATAGAGCCGGTGCACGCCGGTGGTGGTCTCCTCGGCGACCCCTTTGATGCCCACGCCGATCCGCGTCCAGCGCTGGGGGTCCTCGCCGAGCGAGCGCGTGCAGTAGGGAGAGGATCACCTCGAGCTCCTCTGAATCGGGTCCCCCTCCCCCGCCGGGTCCGGCACGACCCCGGCGCCTCGTATTCGGTTCCCCGGTGCACCAGCAGCGTTGCGTCGCCGCCGTCATCGAGGATCATGTTCGGGCCCGAGCGCCCCCGGCGTTCCATCCTCGCCAGGCCAACGCAGCGCCTGGTCGGTGCACCACCAGTACTCCTCCAGCGTCTCGCCCTTCCAGGCGAAGACCGGCACGCCGGGCTCCTCGGGCGGCCGTCGGGCCCGACCGCGACCGCCGCGGCGGCAGGGTCCTGGGTGGAGAAGATGTTGCAGCTGTACCAGCGCACCTCGCGCGCCGAGCGCCATCAGCGTCTCGATCAGCACGGCGGTCTGGATCGTCATGTGCAGCGAGCCGGTGATCCGCGCGCCGCGCAGCGGCTGGGTCTGCGGGTATTCGCGCGCGGATCGCCATCAGGCCCGGCATCTCATGCTCGGCGAGCGCCGATCTCCTTGCGTCCGAGCTCCGCCAAGGAGAGATCCGGCGACCTTGAAGTCGGTGTGGGCGGGGACAGCCTCGGTGGGAGCGGGCTGAGTGGCCGTGGGGGTCGAGCGCTGACATGACGAATCCTCCTGTCTGGGTCAGGTGTAGCGCCCTTGCTGCAGAGAAAGCCGAGCGTGGCGGATTACAGCCCGTCGCAGCGCTCCTCGGCCGTTCGGGACGATATCACACGCTCCGCTCCGCGCTAGCGCCGTCGCCGTAGAGCATAATGGCCTCCCAGCCGGTCGTCTGGCGGCTGGTGATAGTAAGCGGGGTCATGGCTCTCGCAAGCCTCATCAGCCTCACCCTATCAGCGTTGTGTGAACTTGGCCGACACTGTCGACACGCAGTGTCTCCCAGGCGTCAGGTCAGCGCTCGGCCAGCGCGGACTTCAGCTCGTCCAGGATCTTCACCGGCCCGGGTCGACCCCGCGCAGCGTCGCCAGGTAGATCGAGACGAGGTCGCCGAGCAGCACCAGCGAGAAGACCCGCTCGATCGCGGTCTGCCCGCGTGTCTCCAGCCGGAAGCTGGCCGCGCGTTGTCGGCGATCAGACGCTCGGTGAGGTCCATCCGCTCCTTCACGCGCGGATGAGCGTCGGAGTCGTCGAGGAAGACCGCCGAGAAGCGGCCGAGTCCGCGCGCCCTCCCAGCCCACGATCTCGTTGTGGTCGAGCTCGGGCAGTTCGCTGGCGAAGCTCGGCTGCTTGGCGTTCTCGTTGATCTGCGTCTTCCAGCGGTAGGCGATCGGGTGGTCAGCCCGGCGCCAGCGATACCGGCGTGGTGCCCGAGAGGCCGCGAGCGATCGTCTTCGCCAGCGACTCTTCCGGCGCGTCGGGGCCCCACTCGGCGACCAGCTGCTCGGCGTGGGAGGCGGCGACGTCGATCTCCGAGGTGAGGCGGGGGCCGGCTCCGCAGAGCGCGGCGACCTCCAGCGAGGCGACCGTCATGTAGGCGACCGCGGCGCGCGGCTGGAAGCCGCCGGGGAGCGGGATCACCGGCACCTTGTCGGCGCGCGCCAGCTCCGCCAGGCGCCCGCCGGTGGTGACGACCACGCGCTGGGCCCCCAGCGCGCCGGCCGACTCGTAGCAGGCGAGGGTCTCCTCGTGTTGCCCGAGTAGCTCGCGCACAGCACGGTGGTGTCGGGCGTCGTCCACGGCGGCAGCCCGTAGGCGCGCGTGACGAGATCGGCCGCGAGGCGTGGTCGCCCAGCGCCGCGGCCGCCAGCGCGCCGCCGATCGCCGAGCCGCCCATGCCGGCCACCACCAGCCCGCCGGGCGTGTCCCACTCGTTCATGATCGCCGACTCCACCCGCCACAGCGCATCGCGCAGGTGCTCGGGCAGCGCGAGCACGTCGCTCGAGCTGCTCCGAGGGGTCCACCTCGGCGATCGCCTCGCGGGAGAGGCTCGGTCATGACGTCTCCTCGGCTCACGAGAACCTGCAACGCTCCGTCGGGCAAGGTCACGCCCGGGAAGATACGCGCTCCGCGGGATACGATGTTGTGCGCCCCCACGGTGACCCCCTCGCCCAGCACGGCGCCGTCGGTGATCTGGGTGCCCTCGCCGATGCGACAACCCGCGGCGACGATGCAGTCGCGCAGCGTGCAGCCCGGGCCGATCTCCGTGCCGTTCATGATCACCGCGCGCTCGACCGTCGAGCCGGCGCCGACCGTGACGCCCTGGCCCAGCACCACGAGGCTGCCGACGTGGGCACCCGCCGCGACCGAACACCGGGCTCGAGCACCGCCGGCGGGATCGCACGCCCTCGACCAGCACGTCCGGGGCGAGCGCCATGAAGCCGCCGCCGAGCCGCTCGCGCACAGCCGTGGCACGTTGCCCTCGATGATGTCGAAGGTGCCCTTCAGGTAGCGCTCGGGGGTGCCGATGTCCAGCCAGTAGCTCTCCGAGGGAAGCCGTAGAGCCCGCTGCCGATCAGCCGCGGCCACACTTCGCGCTCGATCGAGACGTTGCGCCCCTGCGGCACCAGCTCGAGCACGTCGCGCTCCAACACGTAGGCGCCCGCGCTGATCAGGTTGGTGTAGGTGTGTAGCGGACGCTCCCCTCCTGCCCGGCCCGCCGTCCAGGCGTCGCCCGCGCCGTCCAGCTGGTCGGAGGAGGGCTTCTCGACGAACTCCGCCACTGCGTGCTCGGGGGTGAGCCGTACGAGCCCGTATGCCGTGGGATCCTCGACCCCGACCAGCGCCAGCGTCGCGCGCGCCCCGGTGCGCTCGTGCTGGGCGATCTGCGCGGTGAGGTCGATGTCGGTGAGCACGTCCCCGTTGAGCATCAGGAAGCGCTCCTCCAGCATCGACTCGGCGAACTTCAGCGCGCCCGCGGTGCCACGCGGGTCGGGCTCCTCGACGAAGCGCAGGCGGATCCCGAACGCCGAGCCGTCCCCCAGTACGTTGCGCACGCTGGTGGCGAGGAAGCCGCAGGACATGATCACGTCCTCGATCCCGTGGGAGCGCAGCCATTCGATCATGAACGCGATGAACGGGCGGTCCACCAGCGGCACCACCGGCTTGGGGATCGTGGAGGTGAGCGGGCGCAGGCGCGTGCCCTCGCCACCGACGAGGATCACGGCCTGCATCTACCGGGTGTCCTCACGCCGACGCCCGGTCGGCGGGTCGGACGGTCGGCCAACCCCCTCGTACAGCAGCCCGGCGGCGCGCACGGCGGCGGCGTCCAGCGCGTTGCGGCCGTCGATCACGACGTTGCCTCGCATCGCCTCGGCGACCTCCCCCCAATCGAGGTCGGTGCATTGCGGCCACTCGGTGACCAGCACTACCGCGTCGGCGTCGTGCAGCGCATCGATCGCGCAGTCCGCCAGCTGCAGCCCTCCGAGCAGCTTGCGCGCCTCGTGCTCGGCGACCGGATCGAACGCCGTGACCGTCGCCCCATCGGCGGCGAGCCGCGCGGCGAGCACCAGCGAGGAGGCCTCGCGCATGTCGTCGGTGTTGGGCTTGAACGCGAGACCGAGCAGCGCGACGTGCCTGCCGACGAGGCTGCCGAGGTGCTTGTGCAGCTTGCCGATCACGCGGCGCTTCTGCAGCTCGTTGACCTCGATCACGGCGGTCAGCAGCTGGAAGTGGTAGCCGGAGTTGCCGGCGAGCTGTTTGAGCGCCTCCACGTCCTTGGGGAAGCAGGAGCCCCCATAGCCGATCCCCGCCTGCAGGAACTTCGGCCCGATGCGCGCGTCGAGGCCCATGCCGCGCGCCACCTCGACGACGTCGGCGCCGGTCTCCTCGCAGACGTTGGCGATCTCGTTGATGAACGAGATCTTGGTCGCCAGGAAGGCGTTGGAGGCGAGCTTCACCATCTCCGCGGAGGCGATGTCGGTGCGCACCAGCTCACCGTCGCCGGCGCCCCCGTGCGCGGCCGCGAGCAGCGGCCGGTAGAGCTCGACCACGGCGTCGCCGGCCCAGTCGCCGATGTCGCCGACGACCACCCGGTCGGGCTGCAGGAAGTCGTCAATCGCCGAGCCCTCCTTGAGGAACTCCGGGCAGGAGACGTAGCGCAGCCCCGCCTTGCCCCGCTCGCCGAAGACGCGCTGAATCGAGGCGCCGGTGCCGCTGGGCACCGTCGACTTCATCACCAGCGCGTGGTGGTCGGAGGCGGGGATCGCCTCGACGACGGCGTGCACCGATGAGAGGTCGGCGTCGCCGGAGTAGGTGGGCGGCGTGCCGACGGCGACGAACAGCAGACGCACGTGCTCGAGCGCGGGCCCGAGCTCGGTGGTGAAGTGCAGGCGCGCCGCGTGCCTCAGCAGCAGCTCCTCCAGGCCGGGCTCGTAGATCGGCACCTCGCCGCGGCGCAGACGCTCGATCTTCTCGGCGTCGATGTCGACGCACCACACCTCGCTGCCCAGCTCGGCGAAGCCGGCGGCGCTGACGAGCCCCACGTAGCCGGTGCCGATGACGCCGACCGGCTCGCGATCAAGGCTCATTGGCGTTGACCGTCAGCCACCATCGACCGGGGTGGCCTCCTCGACCAGCACGAGCGCGCGGTTCTCGGCGAACTGGAGGTAGCCGGCGGACTGCTTGAAGCGCACGATCTCCGTGTCCGAGCGGTACAGCCGCAGCTCGGTGGGCTTCAGCGTCGCCAGCACGGGCTGGTGGTTGGCGAAGATCCCGATCGAGCCGGTGCCGGTGACGGTCGAGATCATCTCGACCTCCTCGCTGAACACCGGCCCCTCGGGGGTGAGCACTTCGGCCTGGAACTTGGTGTGAGCCATTATTTCTTCGCCGCCGCGACGACCTCGTCGATCGTGCCCTTCAGGAAAAATGCGCTCTCGGGGACCTCGTCGTGCTTGCCCTCGATGATCTCGTCGAAGCCGCGGATCGTCTCCTCGATTTTCACGTATGCGCCGGGGGTGCCGGTGAACTCTTCGGCGACGAAGAACGGCTGCGAGAGGAATCGCTCGATCCGGCGCGCGCGCTGGACCGTGAGCTTGTCCTCGTCGGAGAGCTCGTCGATGCCGAGGATCGCGATGATGTCCTGCAGCTCCTTGTAGCGCTGCAGGATCTCCTTGACGCGGTTGGCGACGCGGAAGTGCTCCTCGCCGAGGATGTCGGCCTTGAGGATCGTCGAGGTCGAGTCGAGCGGGTCCACCGCCGGGTAGATGCCTTTCTCGGAGATCGCCCGCGAGAGCACCGTGGTCGCGTTGAGGTGCGCGAACACGGAGGCCGGCGCCGGGTCGGTGAGGTCGTCGGCGGGGACGTAGATCGCCTGCACCGAGGTGACCGACCCCTCGCGCGTGGAGGTGATGCGCTCCTGCAGCTGCCCCATCTCGGTCTCCAGCGTCGGCTGGTAGCCCACCTGCGAGGGCATCCGCCCGAGCAGCGCGCTCACCTCGGAGCCGGCCTGCACGAAGCGGAAGATGTTGTCGATGAACAGCAGCACGTCCTGGCCCTGGTCGCGGAAGTATTCGGCCATCGTCAGCCCCGAGAGCGCGACGCGCATGCGGGCGCCGGGCGGCTCGTTCATCTGACCGAAGACGAGCATCGTCTTGTCGAGCACGCCCGACTCCTTCATCTCCAGCCACAGGTCGTTGCCCTCGCGCGAGCGCTCGCCCACGCCGCAGAACGCGGAGAGTCCGCCGTGCTCCTTGGCGAGGTTGTGGATCAGCTCCTGGATCAGCACGGTCTTGCCCACGCCGGCGCCGCCGAACAGCCCGACCTTGCCGCCCTTCGCGTAGGGGGCCAGCAGGTCGATCACCTTGATGCCGGTCTCGAACATTTCGGTGGTCGGCGTTAGGTCCTCCACGCGCGGCGCGTCCTGGTGGATGCCGCGGCGCTCGACGTCGGCGGGCAGCTCCGCACCGAGGTCGATCGGCTCGCCGAGCAGGTTGAAGATGCGCCCCAGCGTCGCCTCGCCCACCGGGACGGTGATCGGGCCGCCGGTGTCCACCACCTCGACGCCGCGCGCCAGGCCGTCGGTGGTGTCCATCGCCACCGCGCGTATGCGGTCATCGCCCAGGTGCTGCTGCACCTCGCAGACGAGCACGCCCTCGCCGGCGCTCGTGCTGATGCCGGGCGCCTCCTCCTCTGCACCGGCCGCCGGACGGGCCACGGTGATCGCGTGGTTGATCTCGGGCAGGCGGTCGGGGAAGACGGCCTCGATCACGACGCCCTGGATCTCGTCGATGTGCCCGACGTTGCGCTTGGCGCCATTGCCGTCGGCGGCGCCGGGCGCGGCTGGTGTTGACTCTGTGGCGATGCTGGCCTCCATGGTCTCTAATTCTCCTCAGTATCTATCGATCGAAGTCTGTGGTTGTTGTTCTTCTCGGGCCTATGCCACTTCATTTTTCGGACCTAAGCCACTTCATTTTGTAAAGGGTTCTAGGGCTTTTTGAAAGGTATTGTGCCCAGCCGATCGCCTTTGGGCGGATGATTGTCGCTGTCCATCTCAGCTCAACCCCTCCGCACCCGCAACAACCTCCATGATCTCCTGCGTGATCTCGGCCTGGCGCGCGCGGTTCATCTGCAGCGTCAGGTCGGTGATGATGTCGCCGGCATTGTCGGAGGCACTGCGCATCGCGGTCATCTGCGCGCCGAAGAAGCCGGCGGCGGACTCCACGAGCGCCCGGTAGATCGAGGTCTCGATGTAGTCGGGCAGCAGCTGCTTGAGCACCTGCTCGGGGTCGGGCTCATACTCGACCAGCGCGCGCGCTCCGCCCTTCTCCTCCGCTGGCTCGGCGCCTCCCGCGGCCCGCCCTACGGCCCCCTCCCCCGTGGCCCGTCCCACGGCGTTCTCCCCCGCGGCCCCCTCCCCCGCGGCCGTCGCGTGGGAGAGCGGCAGCAGCGTCTCGCGCGTGACGACCTGCGTGAGCGGGGACACGTAGGAGTTGAAGATCAGCTCGACGCGATCGAGTTGGCCGCCCACATACGCGTCGATCACGTCGCCCGCGACCGCGCTCGCGTCGGCGAAGGCGGGGCGGTCGGAGAAGCCGGTGTAGCTGCCGCTCAGCTCATAGCCGCGGAACGCCAGCGAGGAGACCCCACGCCGCCCGGTCGCATACCACGCGCTGCGCAGCCCAACGGCGGAGAGCTCGCCGTGCAGGCGCACGCCGGCGCGGATCACCTGGGAGTTGAAGCCCCCCGCCAGCCCGCGATCGCCGGTGACCAGCAGCAGCCCAACGGTGCCGCTGCCGCCGCCCTCCGCGCCGCCACCCCTGCCACCCTCCGCGCTGCCACCGCCCGCCGCGCCGCCGGGCTCGCGCATCAGCGGTATGCGCGCGATCTCGCTGGTGCCCGCGGCGCGCGCCGCCTGGCGAGTCATTCGCGCGAGCGCCTCGGCGTAGGGGCGCAGCGCCGTGATCCGCTGCTCGGCACGGCGCAGGCGGGCGGCGGCGACCATCTCCATCGCACGCGTGATCTTCTGGATGTTCTTCACCGAGGAGATCCGGTTCTTGACGTCGCGCTGAGAGGCCATGGTGGTTGCGAGCGGTCGGCGCTAGGCCGCCGCCTTCGCCTCCTGGAGCGCAGCGGCGCCCTGCCCGGATGCGCCTGTCGCCGGCGCATCCTGCGCCCGGATCGGCGCATCATCATCCAGCGGCTGGCCCTCCTCGTCGAGGTCGTAGCCGAAGTCCCGCGCGAACGCCTCGACCGCGTCGTGGACGGCCTTCTGCGTCTCCTGCGACCAGTCGCCACCCGCGATTTTCGCGCCGATGTCGGCGTGCTCGGAGTGCATCCGTTCGATCAGCTCGGCCAGGAACTCGCTCACCCGCTCGACCAGCAGGCGATCGAGGAAGCCGGCGGTGGCGGCGTAGATCTGCAGCGTCTGGTCCTCGACCGGCAGCGGCGCGCGCTCGTGCTGGTTGAGCGTCATCACCAGCCGCTCGCCGCGGGCCAGCGTGCGCTGCGTGTCGGCATCGAGGTCGGAGCCGAACTGCGCGAAGGCCTCGAGGTCGCGGAACTGGGAGAGCTCGAGCTTGATCCTCCCGGCGACCTTCTTCATCGGCCCGATCTGCGCGTTGCCCCCCACGCGCGAGACGGAGATCCCGACGTTGATCGCGGGGCGCACACCCGAGTTGAAGAGTTTGGACTCCAGGAAGATCTGCCCGTCGGTGATCGAGATCACGTTGGTGGGGATGTACGCGGATACGTCCCCCGCCTGCGTCTCGATGATCGGCAGCGCCGTCAGCGAGCCGCCGCCGAGGTCGTTGTTGAGCTTCACCGCGCGCTCCAGCAGACGCGAGTGCAGGTAGAAGACGTCGCCCGGGTAAGCCTCGCGACCCGGTGGACGGCGCAGCAGCAGCGACATCTGCCGGTAGGCATAGGCGTGCTTGGTCAGGTCGTCGTACACGCACAGCGCGTGGCGGCCTTTGTAGAGGAAGTGCTCGGCCATCGCGCAGCCGGCGTAGGGCGCCATGAACTTGATCGGCGCCGCCTCGTCGGCGGAGGCGGCGACGATGATCGTGTTCTCCAGCGCGTTGTTTTCGTCGAGCGTCTGCGCGAGCGCCACAACGGTGGACATGCGCTGGCCGATCGCCACGTACACCGAGACGATGCCGGTGTCCTTGTTGTTGATGATCGCGTCGATCGCGATCGCGGTCTTGCCGGTCTGGCGGTCGCCGATGATCAGCTCGCGCTGGCCGCGGCCGATCGGGATCATCGCGTCGATCGCCTTCAGGCCGGTCTGCATCGGTTCCTTCACCGGCTGGCGCTGCACCACGCCCGGCGCCTTGAACTCGGCCGGGCGGGTCTCGGTGATCGGGATGTCGCCCTTGCCGTCCAGCGGGCGCCCCAGCGGGTCGACGATCCGCCCGAGCAGCGCGTCGCCGACGGGGATGTCCAGCAGCTTGCCGGTGCGCTTGACGGTGTCGCCCTCGGAGATGTGCTCCCACTCGCCGAACATCACCGCGCCGACGTTGTCGGACTCGAGGTTGAGCGCCAGCCCGGTGACCCCGTGCGGGAACTCCAGCATCTCGAAGGACATGCAGTTCTCCAGGCCGTGCAAGCGCGCGATGCCGTCGGCGACCGACAGCACGGTGCCGACCTCGGTCAGCTCCGCCGCGCCGGCGTCGAGCCCGGCGATGCGGCTCTTGAGGATGCTGGTTATCTCATCTGGATTGATCTGCATGCCTATCCCTTTGTTGATCTAACTTTGACTGGCGTGATACCGCGAGAGCGTTGGCCTGCAAGCCTCACATACGGTGGTTGCACCGTAAGGGTGGTGGCGCAGCTCAACGCACCCAATGATCTGCATAGCCTCATGAGACCCCCTGCGCAACCTGCCGGCGCAGCTGCTCCAGGCGGCTGCGGATCGAGGCGTCGAGGATCGAGTTGCCGACCCTGATCACGATGCCGCCGAGGATGTCAGGGTCCACGCGCGCGGCGAGCTGCACCTTGCGCCCGGCACGCTCGCCGATCGCCTTGCCGAGGCTCTCGGTGGTGGCGGGGTCGAGCTCGATCGCGCTCGTGATCTCCACCGGCAGCGTCTTGTTCTCCTCATCCCACAGGCGCTCGTACTGGCGGCGAATGTGAAAGATCACCGGCATTCGGTGGTTTTCGATCAGCAGGTTGAGGAAGTTCAGCAGCACCTCATCGGCGCCGTCCAGCAGCTTCCCGAGCGCCGCCTGCTTCTCCTTGGTCGAGAAGTAAGGGGAGAAGAAGAACACTTCCAGTTCCCGGTTCTCGCGCAGCGCGTCGGCCAGCTGCGCGAGCTGCTCGCGCAGCACATCCAGCTTGCCCTGTTCGTGGGCCACCTCGAATAGCGAACGGGCGTATACCTGGGCCAGCTCCTCCATGTCTAGGGGCACCCTTGCGGCCCGCTCGCTCCAGCCCAGGCAGGCACATCCGGGCCGGGACAGCGAATCGGGATCGGGATCGTCAGTGGCGAGCGGGCCGTCATAGCAATCAGTTCTGGCTCCCGGAGATACTCGAGAAGTCGAGTTCGCCGAGCGCCTCCTCCACTAGCCGCTTCTGGTCGGCGTCGGTGAGCGACTTGCGCGTGACCTTCTCGGTGGCCATGATCGTGAGGTCGGCGACCTCGCGGCGGATATCGTCGAGCGCCCGTTTGGTGGCTGCCTCGATTTCACGCTCGGCTCTCTTGCCGGCCTCGACTACTTGCTCCTGCCCGCGCGCCTTGCCCTCGGCCTCGTGCGACTCCGCCGTCTGGCGCGCTCGCTGCACGATCTCTTCGGACTGGGTGCGCGCCTCCTTGAGCCGCTCGCGGTATTCGGCGAGGATCTCATCTGCCTGCTGGCGGGTGTGCTCGGCCGCGTCGATGTCGCCCTCGATCTTCTGCACGCGCGCGTCGAGAGCTTGGCCTATCAAAGGGAAAACCCACTTGCGCAAGATGTACAGCGAGATCGCGAACACCACGATCGTCCAGATCATCAGCCCCACGTTGGGGCTGATCAGGAACGATCCGCTGGCGATGGGGAGGTTGGCGATGAGATGCATCGTGACCTACAGGAAGAAGGCGATGAACCCGCCGACGAGACCGTAGAAGAAGCACGCCTCGGTGAGCGCGAAGCCGAGCCACTGGTCGCGCTCGACCTCGGCGCGCAGCTCGGGCTGGCGGGTCTTGGCCTGGATCGAGGCGTTGAACACCGCACCGATGCCGGCGCCTGCACCGGCCGCGCCGCCGCCGGCACCGACGCCGAGCGCGATCGCCCGACCGGCGTCCTGGCTCTGCTTGATGATCGGTTCCACGGTCAGGATCAGTGGGTGCAACACACCGAAAAAGTGGAGAAACTCCATTACTCGACAGCTCCCTTGTTTGTTAGTGGCTCGAGACCGCGCCACCGAGATAGATGGCGGTCAGGATGGAAAAGATGAAGGCCTGCAGGCCGGCGATCAGCACGGCCTCGAACAGAAAGATCATGACCCCGAAGGGCAGCAAAAACCACGACACGACCTGCAGGCCGACGAGCACTCCGAGCTCCCCGCCCATGAACGCGATCAGCATGTGGCCGGCGAGCAGGTTCGCCCACAGCCGCACCGTCAGCGAGATCAGCCGCAGGAAGTTGGAGAGGATCTCGATCGGGTAGATGAGCAGGACGATCGGGCCTTTGACACCGCCCGGCATCAGGCTTTTCACATAGCCGACCGGCCCGTGGTGCCTGACCCCCTCGTAGGTGAAGAGGACGAACACGCTCAACGCGAGGATCAGCGGGAAGGCGACGTTGGTGTCGGCCGCGTAGATCTGCAGCGACGGGATGTGCGCCCCGAACACGTTGAAGCTCTCACCCGAGTCGACCGGCAGCGGGATGTAGCCGATCAGGTTCGAGACGAGGATGAACACGAAGATCGTGGCGATCAGCGGGAAGTACTTCCCTTCCATCTCCGGGTCCAGGTTTTCCTGGGAGATGCGACGCATGAAGTCGTAGTACATCTCCACCGCTACCTGCAGGCGCCCGGGGCGCTGCTGCAGACGCCGGGCAACGTAGAACATCACCGCGAGGGTGATCCCGACCGTGAGCAGCAGGTAGAGGATGGCCTTGTTGAACGCGATCGGCCCGACCTGAAACCAGGTGTCGAGTTTGAACTCGTCGGTCGGCGAGAAGGCGCCGCTGGCGACGGCCGGGGCCTTGTGCGCGGTGGCACCGAACAGGATCACGAATAGGACGATCCCGCCGAGCCACAGGCCGAGCACCCCGTAGAGGACCTTCCGTCCCTGGCTCATCCCCTGCTTCTCGGACGGCGCGGACGGGGGGGTGGGCGAGGCTCCCATCCCAGGAGCCATCCGCGGAGCCTCTGCGACCGCGCTCATCGCTCGAAGCCCTCCCGTCCACTGAACATACGCGTGGCGAAGGCCAACGAGTACGCCGCGAAGATGGTCAACGCCGCCGCGAGTCCGTCGGCGCGGCCGCCGACGGCGCCGGCAACGACGATCGCACCCGCCAGCAGCCAGATCCGCCCGAACGACTCGGCGACGTCGAGCCCCAGCCGCGATCCGGGCTCACGCTTACGCGCTATCCAGCGCCGGTCGGTGTGCGCTAGCACGCGCTGCACCAGCCATGCACCCGCCGCGATCAGCAAGCCGAAGGCCGGCGCGCCAAGCGCCAGAGCCACCGGCGTGGCGAGCACCACGAGCACGACGTCGAGGTACTGCAGCAGCTGAAGCGGGGATCGGGTGACGACCGGGCTTGCGCCGGCATGGCTCAGGGCAGGGGCCATTGGTTCTGGCTCGTGATTGGGCATAGAAGTTGGCTGGCACCCTACAGACGAAAGAGCCAAGCGCGTCCGCCCGCGGCGGACTCTCACCCCTGACCCTCCTCTGACCGTCTGTGGCAGCGCGCGGAGTCTACCTTATCTGGGACTTAGTAACAAGTTTGTGACATACGGTACGGGCATGCGCCCACGCGGTTTGGGAGCGACCTCGGCGATGCAACGCTTTCTTTTGAGACCCTAACCAAACAAGAATAAGACCTAATCTCATTTGGTTAGGGCCTAAAAAGAACATACAAACCCCAGCTGGTAAGCCTCACCACCATGCCGGCTCACCGCCAGATCACGCGCGCAGATCCCGGCGCGCCGCGAGAGATCCCCACCTTACGCCTACGCAGACGCCCGCACCGGGCGCAGGGCGCCCCGCGAGCGCCACGCCGCTTCGAGGGCACGCACGAGCACGACGGCCAGCGCCGTCGTCGCGACGCCCGCGAGCACGTCGAACAGGTAGTGGTTGCCGGTGGCGAGCACCGCCAGACAGGTGACGCACGGGTAGAGAACCGCGACGCAGCGCACCCACAGGCGTGAGGACATTGACCACATCACCAACGAGCACCAGACCGCCCACGCCATGTGCAGCGAGGGCAGCGCCGCGAACTGGTTGGCGACCACGGCGAGCGATCCGGTGTGCCAACCCCCGAAGGCATGCGTGGAGGCGACCACGTCGTTGAAGCCGCTGCCAGGCAGCAGCCGCGGCGGCGCGGTCGGGTAGAGCCAGAAGACGGCCAGGCCGATCACGTTGATCGCGACCAGCGTGTTGCGCAGCGGCCGGTAGATGTCAGCGCGCCGGTACCACAGCCAGCCGAGCAGCCCGAGCGTGACGATGAAGTGGGCGTTGTCGTAGTAGTCGGAGAGCAGCAGACCCACCGTGTGGTGGTGGATGAGCCAGCGGTTGAGCGTGAGTTCGGGGTCGAGGCCGAGCGAGCGCTCCAGGTGCAGCACCCCCCAGCCATGCGCGAGCGCGGCGTGTAGGCGCACCGGCGCAAGGTTGTTGATCGCGTCGTACACCCAGCACAGCCAGGCGATCACGAGCGCCTCGACCCACAGGCGGGTGCGCCGCGTTTGCATCTCGGGCAGCTTAACGACCGGTCAGGGCGCCACGGGCTAGAGGCCCCGCCGTAACCGGCGAGGTCAGGGCGCCACCGGCTCGAGACCCCGCGCGGCGAGCGTCTCCAGCGCCCGTGGCAGCGCCGCGACCGTGCGCCGCCAGGAGCTGGGGGCGGAGTAGTCGTCGGCGTCGTGCAGCAGCAGGACCGCGCCGGGACCGGCACCCCCGGTCAAAAGCGCGGCGATCGACTCTGGGGTGGCACGCGCCTCCCAGTCACGACCCCAGTGGCTCCACAGCAGCGTGCGCCAGCCACGGCCGCGGGCCAGCGCCAGCGCCGCGGCGTTGGACACGCCATAGGGCGGTCGGTAGAGCGCCGGCGAGCGGCCGGTGGTCTCCTCGATGACCCCGAGCGCCCGCAGGATGTCCTCGCGGACCTGGCGGGGGGTCAGACGCAGGAGGTTGCGGTGGCGGTGGCAGTGCAGGCCGACGCCATGGCCGGCCGCGACGATCTCGGCGGCGAGCGTGGGGTTGCGCAGCACCTGCTCGCCGACCAGGAAGAAGGTCGCCCGCACGCGCTCGCGCGCGAGGATCTCGAGCACCGCCGGGCGTGCCCTCGCAGTGGGGGCCGTCGTCGAACGTCAATGCATACCCAGCGCCGCTCGCGGTGCGATCCTCGATCCCGAGCGGCGCGCGCAGCATCCGATACTCGCCGGCGAGCGCGGGCAGCACATAGGCTGCCGTGTAACCGAGCACGGCCGCGCCGGCGGCGGCGCCGGCGAGCGGGTGGCGCAGCCGGCCAACCCGGCCGCTCCGGGCGATGTGCCCCCGGTGCGCCGACGCCTCGGTTGTGGTCATCGGAGAAAGAAGACTGCGATCATCGGGGGCGCGCATGCTTGAACTGATCCTTGGCATCGTGGCGGCCGTCGGGGCCGCGATCCTGTACAGCCTAGGGTTTTCCTTCCAGGCGATGGAGGCACGCGAGGCGCCCCGCAGCGAGCAGCTGCGCCCGGCGCTGGCGCTGCGCCTGCTAAACGCGTGCGCTGGCTGGGCGGCACGGGACTCTCGATGCTGGGCTGGCCGCTGCAGCTGCTGGCACTCAGCCTCGCACCGCTGGTCGTGGTGCAGCCTGCGCTGGCGCTGGGGCTGCCGGTGCTGATGGTGATGGGCGAGCGGATGTTGGGCGAGCGCGCCGGCCGGCGCGAGCACCTGGCGGTCGGCGCGATCGTGTTGGGCGTCATCGGCGCGGGCGTGTTCGCGCCGCCGCGCACGACGACGCACGCGCACTGGACCGTGCTCGCGATCGTGCTGGGGGCGCTGGCGCTGGCGAGCCTGCTGCCCTACCTGCTGCTGCGCCTCGGCCGCCCGCTGCCGTTCGTGACGATGCTGGGGGCGGGGCTGGCGTTCGGCTGGAGCGGCGTGGCGACCAAGCTGGCGTCGGACGACCTCGCAAACGCCTATATCGGCGCGGCGATCGCCTGGGGTCTCGCCACGGCGGGCGCGTCGGCGATCGCGACGCTCAGCGAGATGAGCTCGCTGCAGTCGCGCCCCGCGATCCAGGTCGCTCCGGTGGTGTTCGTGATCCAGACGGCGGTGCCCGTGGCGCTGGCGCCGATCCTCTTCAACGAGAGCTTCGCCGCGACCCCGGGCGGCGGGGTGCCGCTGGGCTTCTCGCTGGCGCTGGTCGTCGCCGGCGCGGCCGTACTCGCCCGCTCGCCACTGCTGCTGGCGCTGATGGGCGGCGAGCACGGGGGGTCGCGGAGCGGCGGAGCGGACGAGCCGCCCGGGGCATTGCCGCCGCGGACGGCAAGCCGCCGATGAGCCGGCACCCATCAGCGCAGTCGCTGAGCCGGGCAGCCGCGCGATGAGACAGCGCCGGGACTCTCAGCGCGAGTCGCTGAGCCTGGCAGCCGCACGATGAGACAGCGCCGGCCCCTCAGCGCGAGCTGGTGAGCGCGGCGAGCGACTCTGCCGAGAGCCCCTCGGAGCCAAGCCGCGAGACGAGGCGCTCGACCCCCTGCACGGAGGCGCTCGAGCCATTGGCGCTCACCACGAGCACGTCGCCGGGGTGCGCGCGCCGCTGCGGCAAAGGCCGCGTGGCGTTGAGCCGCCGCGTGCCCTTGACCGGGCTCGCTCCCGTCGTGCGCGAAAGCAGCACCTGGCCGACGGTGAGACCACCGGGGGGCTGCAGGAAATAGAAGCGGTGGTGCAGGCCCAACGCGCGAGCCTGCGCGTGCAGCGCGCCGCGGGTGTGCATCCAGCGCAGCGGGCTCGTGCCCGGAGGCAGTTCGGGCAGCAGTTCGTCGCCGAGCGTGCGTAGTGCGGCGATCGTGGCGGAGGCGTGCACGCCGCCGTCGGCGAACGAAGCGTGGATGCCCCGCGCGGCGAGCTCGTGCGCCACGCTCGTGACGTCCCCAGAGGGGGTGCGCACGATCAGGCTCACGTCGGGTTGGTGGTCGCGACGTGCACGAGTGGGTGCACGTGCAGGATCGCATCCGCGAGCGCGCTGACCTCGTCGGTGGACATCGTCCACATGCTGACTCCGAGCACCGCCACCAGCGGCGCGCAGAATGCGGCCAGCCGCAGCCGCCACAGCGGGATCGGGCTCACGCGGCGGGGGGTCTTCAACACGACGTCAACGGCGTGGGGGTGCTCCCCAGTCGGCGAAATGGCAGGCGCCGACTTCCACGCGAGGGACGAAGTGGCAGGCGCCAACACCCCCGTGGAGGACGACGCGATGGGTGCCAAATCCTGCGCGGGCGCGGACGGGTGCGCCGCGGCGGCCACGGCGGGCGTGCGCCCAGCGCCGCGTGACTCCTCGAAGCTCGCCTGCACGTGCTCGCGCAGCTCGCCGGTGTCGTTGGCGAGGCGCAGCAGCTCGAGGTCGGCCATCGCGCGAGTGTTGAGGCGGGCGTGGCCGACCGGCAGCCCGTAGGAGACGACTGGCGTCCCGGTGGCCTTCGCCTCCAGGCAGGTGACGCCCCCGGTGGAGTGCACGAGCGCGTCGGCGGCCGCCAGCAGCTGAGGCATCGCGTCGGTGAAGCCGTATACGTGCACGCGCGACTCGCGCGCGAACGTGGTCGAGAGCCGCTTGTGCAGCTGCTCGTTGCGCCCGGCGAGACAGACGATGCTGGAGACCTCGCCCACGCGGCAGAGCTCACGCACGGCGCCCTCGACGTCGCCGACGCCCCAACCGCCGCCGGAGACGACAACCATGCGGCCCTCCTCGGGCAGCCCCAGTGCGCGCCGCGACTCCAGCGGACAGCGGGGCTCCAGGAACTCGGCGGATATCAGAGGCGCGACCAGGCGCGCGGAGCCCTCCCCCGCGATCCGCTCGACGGAGGGCATCGACTCGCCGTACATGACCAGGTGCATGTCGATCCCGGGCTGCGCCCAGAAGAAGAGGCCCGTCAGGTCGGTGATCGTGGCCACGGTGGGGCAACGCACCGCGCCGGTGCGACGCAACCGCGCGAGCACGACCGTGACGGCGGGGTAGGTGGAGACGATCACGTCGGGGTCGTACTCGGCGATGCGGCGTGCGAGTGGGCGGGCGCCGAACAGACGCAGCTGCCAGCGCGTCAGCCAGCGGACGGGAGCCACGTGCTCGAGCAGCCAGTAGACCAGCGAGTAGCTCCAGGGTAGGAAGCGCAGCTGCACGCGGTAGCCGTCCTGGACGACCTGGCGCAGCACGCGCCCCATCGCGGCGAGGCCGTCGATCACCGTGACCTCGGCCGGCTCGGGGGAGTTTTCGATCTGTTGCGCCAGCGCGCGGGCAGCCGCGGCGTGCCCCTCGCCGACGTCGGCCGAGAGGATCAGGACGCGGCGGGGCCCGCCGTGGTCGGGTGTTTCTTCTTTTCGTCCCATATCGCCTCGGCTCCCAGCAGCCGGCGACGCGTCGGCCGGAGGCCGATGAGCCGGGCCCCTCGCTCTCCATTGAACGCGCAGCTAAGCGTACAGGGAGAAACGGAGCACTTGCGGACCCGCTGGCGGCGGAGCGCAAGAAAAACATGATCTCAATCTTCGCCGGCGAGCCCGAGTCCTCTCAGCCCCGCGAGCGGTCCCCGTTCGGCAGCATCCCCGTTTCGGCCAGGGCGTCGCCGCGGGGTGGAGGGAAGCTGGCCCAGCGCGTGCAGCTCCTGCACGAGCACCCAGAAGGCCGGGCGGGCGGTGCCGTGGGGGCCGATCAGGCCGGAGTCCCACGGTTCGCGGCGGCCCGCGCCGGCGTTCCACTGGTAGAGGTAGACGCGGGTAATGCGCGGAGAGAGCGGGACGAGGCGTTGAAAGACGAAGTGGGTCACCTTCGCGGCGTGAGCCGCCGATTCGGGGAAGTCGTGGGCGGAGTGATTGTGCCGGGCGACGACCCCGCCGGTCTCGGTGAACCAGATCTGGCCGTGCGTGGCGCCCAGCAGCGCCTGGGTCGACGCCGCCGAGAGGCGGTTGGCGCCGATGTAGTTGTGCAGGCCCCAGATCCCCGGTTCGTAGCCGAGCGCATGGCGCACCTCTCGACCCACGTGACCATCCCGGGCACGTCGAGCAGCTCGGAGGCGAGCACGTTGCAGGAGGGACAGGCGGCGCGCGCCTGGCGGTAGTAGGCGGCGACCAGGCCGGGCGATGTGGCAGGTCGGCTGCCCGCAGTAGTTGGCCTCGTTCCACACCGCGAAGTCGGTCACCCACGGGTAGCGCTTGTGCAGCAGGCGGAACTGGCGAGCGAACTGCGCGGCGCTCGGCAGCTGCCGATGATGCCCGGCGATCCACGAGTGTTCGAAGGAGATCAGCGGGTGCACGCCGTCGGCGCGGGCGTCGCGCAGCCAGGTGGCGATGGCCCGCGATTCGGGGCGGCTTTCGAGCGCGTCCCAGCCGATCGACAGGCGGGCGTAACGGATGGAGAGCGCCTAGAACCGGGGGTCGCCGAACATCGCGGGGTGCTGCTCGCCGATGCCCACCACCAGCGCGGAGGCGCCGGCCGGCAGCGCCAGCAACGCCGCAAGCGCGCAGGCGCCGAGATGACCCGCAAACGCCTCACGAGGCGATCGTCTGAAACTCGCCGGTCTCGAAGTCCTGCGTGACGTCCTGCTCGATCTGCGCGGGCGAGGCTTCGGGCCGTAGCCGGCGCAGGCGAATCGCGTCGAGACGGCGGAACTTGAGGATCTCCAGCACGTACACGAGGTAGACGGAGGCGAGCGCGACGAACAGGGCGAGCACGACGATCACGAGCGTCCAGCCGAGGTAGAGGTGGCCTTTGTGATCGGAGTAGGGGACGAACCGCAGCGCCAGCGCGAAGCCGGCGAGCAAAAGCGTCCACCCGTAGAGGTAGGCGATCGTGCGCCGGCGGGAGAAGCCGATGCGGGCCATGCGGTGGTGGAAGTGCTCGGAGTCGGAGGCATAGATCGGGCGCCGATACTTCAAACGCTTGAGCACGACAAAGGTTGTGTCGAGGAACGGCACCGCGAGCAAGATCAGCGGCAGCACGAAGGAGAGCACGACCTCCGTCTTGACGGCGCCCTCGACCGTGAGGCAGCCCATCAGCAGACCAAGCAGGTTGGCACCGCAGTCGCCCATGAACGAGGAGGCGGGGGGAAGTTGTAGAGCAGGAAGCCGAGCGAGGCGCCGGCGATCAAGCGCGGCGAGCACGCCGGGCGCCCACCGTTCGAGGTCGAAGGAGATCACCGCGAGCGCGGCGGCGATGATCGCGCACACCCCCGCGGCGAGGCCGTCGACGCCGTCGGAGAAGTTGACGACGTTCATCAGCGCGACCAGCCCGACGACGGTGATCGCGCCGCCGGCGTGCGGGAAGTGCAAGGCGCCGAGGAACGGCAGCGTGATCAGTTCGACGACGATCCCGTAGTGCACGACGATCAGCGCGGCGAACACCTGCCCGGCGAGCTTGACCAGCGGCGGCAGCTCGAAGCGGTCGTCGATCGCCCCCACCAGCGTGATGAACGTGGCGGCGATCAACATCCCATGCCAGATCCGTTCGTCGGGCAGCCAGATCAGCCCCGCGAACAGCGTCCCGGCGAAGATCGCAAGCCCGCCGAGCAGCGGCGTGGGCCGCTCGGAGAGCCCCCGCTCGCGCGGCGTGTCGATCGCCCCGACGGCAACCGCGAGCCGCATCGTGAGCGGCGTCAGCAACGCGGTCGCGACCGCGGCGGCTAGGAAGGCGTACAGCGCGTCGAGCTGATGAGCGCTCATACCCGCGAAAGCATCGCAGGCGAGGACGTCATACGCGCGCGTGGCGCGGTGGTCAAGGTGCGCATCCGCGCGGGCGGACGCGGGGACCACGCGGGTGGGAGCGGAGCATCCATGCTCCGCGACCGAGGGAGGCGATCAACCCACGGCGCCAACGCGCCCGGGCGGAGCCCCGGCTCCGCCGAGCAGCCGGGCCACCGGCCACGGTTCACGCACCGAGCGCCAACTCCACCTCCGCCGGCCCGACCGGCCCCTCACGCACGATGCGCCAACTGCCACCAGTCTCGTACTCGCGCAGGTCGAGGACTGTGGAGGCGATGCCAGGCAACTCGCCGCCGTCGAGCACGAGGTCGGCGCCCGCTCAGCAGCGCCGGCGCAATATCCGCCAGACACCGCGCCTCGGGGCCGCCGGAGAGGTTCGCGCTCGACTGCATCACCGGGAGGTCCACCGTGCGCAGCGCCGCCAAGCGCGCGGGCAGCAGCGGCACGCGCAGGCCGAACGTGCTGGCACCATCCGCCCGCGGGCCCTCCGTCACCACCGCTGCACGCGAGCCTCTCGTCACCGCCGCTGCACGCGGGCCCTTCGTCACGTCCGGCGCTCCCACCGCCCCCAACGGAGCGGAGGCCGGCCGGCACGCGAGCGGGTAGCGATCATCGCGGTTGGGCAGCAGCAACGTCAGCGGCCCCGGCAAGAGCGCCCGCAGTGCCGCACGCTCGCGCGCACCAAGCTCCGGGAGCGCGGCGAGCGCAGCGGCAAGCGAGAAGAACATCACCGCCGCCGGCTGCGCGGCGGGCCGGCCCTTCAGCTCATACAGCCGCCGTACCGCCTCACGGTTGAGCGGGTCGCACGCGAGGCCGTACACGGTGTCCGCTGGGAAAACCGCCACGCCACCGCCGGCGATGCACTCCCGCAGACGCTGGGCGTCAGCTGCGCTCACCCACCACCACGCGCTGGATGCCCGCGAGGTCGCGCTCGACGCGCACCGTGTGAAAACCCGCCCCACGCATCAGCTCCCCCACGGCGGGCGCCTGCCCCGCGCCGATCTCCAGCGCGGCGAGGCGCACGCGCTCGCGCGAGGCCAGCTGGGCGAGCAGCGCTCGGATCGTGCCGAGACCGTCGGCGCCCGCGAACAGCGCCCCAAGGGGCTCGTGGCGGAGGATCTCCGGCGCCAGCGTGGCCCGCTCCGACTCGGCCACGTACGGGGGGTTGCAGAGCAGCGCGTCGTACTCGTCGGGCATCCCCTCCAGCAGGTCGGCGTGCATCCACGCGACCTTCAGCCCAGCTTGGCGCGTTGGCGCGGGCGAGACCGAGCGCCTGCTCGCTCACGTCGCTGCCCGTCACCCGCAGGTCGGGGCGCTCGTCCTTCAGCGCCAGCGCAACCGCGCCCGAGCCGGTGCCGACGTCGAGTACGGTGGCGCCCCGGGGCAGGTCGAGGCCGACCTCGACCAGCAGCTCGCTCTCCGGGCGCGGGATCAGCGCGCGCGGGTCTACGTCCAGCTCCAGGCGGCGGAAGCCGCGCACGCCGGTGATGTAGGCGACCGGCTCGCGTGCCACCGCGCGGCGGCGAACGGCCTCCTGGTAGGGCCGCACAGCGGGGCCCGCCACGGTCAGCTCGCTGTCGGTGAGCAGGCGTGCGCGGTCCACCCCCAGGATGTGGGCGAGCAGCACTTCGGCGTCCAGGCGTGGGGTTTCCACGCCGGCCGCGGCGAACGCGGTGATCGCTCCGTCGAGCGCGTCGCGCGCGGTCACCGCTTGCCGCGGAGGTGCGCGACGGAAATGGGCGCCGGTCATTGCGGCGCCGCCGTCTGCGCCTCCAGCCCGCGGCGCTTCTCGTCGGACTGCAGCGCCTGGGTGAACTCGTCGAGCTCGCCTTCGAGCACCGCGTCGAGGTTGTGGGTGGTGAGCTTGATGCGGTGGTCGGTGACGCGCCGCTCGCCGTAGTTGTAGGTGCGGATCTTCTCCGCGCGGTCGCCCGTGCCGACCTGCGCGCGGCGGTCGGCCGCCAGCTCGGCCTGCTGCTCGGCGAGCGCCCGCTCGTACAGGCGCGCGCGCAACACCCGCAGCGCCTTCTCGCGGTTTTGCAGCTGTGACTTCTCGTCCTGCATCGCCACGACGATGCCCGACGGCTTGTGCGTGATGCGCACCGCCGAGTCGGTCGTGTTGACCGACTGCCCACCCGGGCCGGTCGAGCGGTAGACGTCGATCTGCAGGTCGTTCGGGTCGATCTCGACCTCGACCTCCTCGACCTCGGGCAGCACCGCCACCGTGGCCGTCGAGGTGTGGATGCGGCCCTGGGACTCGGTCGCGGGCACGCGCTGCACGCGGTGGGTGCCCCCCTCGAACTTGAACACCGAGTAGGCGCCCGCGCCGGGTGGGCGGGCTCCTGATTGAGCGGGCTCCGGATGAGGCGCCTTTGATCGCAAAGGTGTACTTGCCTTCCCCCGCCTCCAGCGGTTCGACCTGCAGGCCGCGGCGCTCGGCGTAGCGGGTCAGCATCCGGTACAGGTCGCCCGCCCACAGCCCCGCCTCATCGCCGCCGGCGCCGCCCTGGATTTCGACGATCACGTTCTTCGCGTCGTTGGGGTCCTCCTCGACCATCGCCAAGCGGATCTCCTCTTCGAGCTGCTCCCCACGCTCGCGTGCGCCGGCGAGCAACTCGCGCACCTCCGCGTCCTCGCCGTCCTCGCTCAGCAGCTCCTCCGCCCCTGCCGCGTCGTCCTGCGCGCGGCGCCACTCGGCCGCCAGCTTCGCCGCGGGCTCCAGCTGGCTGTAGGCACGCCCGGCCTCGGCATAGCGAGCGCGGTCGCCGATCACCTCGGGGTCGGTCAACTGCGC
>CAVVTQ010000002.1:0-142887 GCA_963751195.1 uncultured Solirubrobacterales bacterium | reverse complement strand
GCCGCGCCTCGGGGCCGCCGGAGAGATTGGCGCTCGACTGCATGACCGGTAGGTCCAGCGTGCGCAGCGCCGCCAAGCGCGCGGGCAGCAGCGGCACGCGCAGACCGAACGTGCTGGCACCATCCGCCCGCGGGCCCTCCGTCACCACCGCTGCACGCGAGCCTCTCGTCACCGCCGCTGCACGCGGGCCCTTCGTCACGTCCGGCGCTCCACCGCCCCCAACGGAGCGGAGGCCGGCCGGCACGCGAGCGGGTAACGATCATCGCGGTTGGGCAGCAGCAACGTCAGCGGCCCCGGCAGGAGCGCCCGCAGTGCCGCGCGCTCGCTCCCACCAAGCTCCGGGAGCGCCTCCAGCGCAGCGGCGAGCGAGAAGAACATCACCGCCGCGGGCTGCGCGGCCGGTCGGCCCTTCAGCTCATACAGCCGCGTGACCGCGGCGCGGTTGAGCGGGTCGCAGGCGAGGCCGTAGACCGTATCCGCCGGGAAAACCGCCACGCCACCGCCGGCGATGCACTCCCGCAGACGCTGGGCGTCAGCTGCGCTCACCCACCACCACGCGCTGGATGCCCGCGAGGTCGCGCTCGACGCGCACCGTGTGAAAACCCGCCCCACGCATCAGCTCCCCCACAGCAAGCGCCTGCCCCGCGCCGACCTCCAGCGCGGCGAGGCGCACGCGCTCGCGCGAGGCCAGCTGAGCGAGCAGCGCTCGGATCGTGGCGAGGCCGTCGGCGCCCGCGAACAGTGCCCCAAGGGGCTCGTGGCGGAGGATCTCCGGCGCCAGCGTGGCCCGCTCCGACTCGGCCACGTACGGGGGGTTGCAGAGCAGCGCGTCGTACTCGTCGGGCATCTCCTCCAGCAGGTCGGCGTGCATCCACGCGACCTTCAAGCTCAGCTTGAGGGCGTTGGCGCGGGCGAGACCGAGCGCCTGCTCGCTCACGTCGCTGCCGGTCACCCGCAGGTCGGGGCGCTCGTCCTTCAGCGCCAGCGCAACCGCGCCCGAGCCGGTGCCGACGTCGAGCACGGTGGCGCCCCGGGGCAGGTCGAGGCCGACCTCGACCAACAGCTCACTCTCCGGGCGCGGGATCAGCACGCGCGGGTCTACGTCCAGCTCCAGGCGGCGGAAGCCGCGCAGGCCGGTGATGTAGGCGACCGGCTCGCGTGCCACCGCGCGGCGGCGCACGGCCTCCTGGTAGGGCCGCACAGCGGGGCCCGCCACGGTCAGCTCGCTGTCGGTGAGCAGGCGTGCGCGGTCCACCCCCAGGATGTGGGCGAGCAGCACTTCGGCGTCCAGGCGTGGGGTTTCCACTCCGGCCGCGGCGAACGCGGTGATCGCTCCGTCGAGCGCGTCGCGCGCGGTCACCGCTTGCCGCGGAGGTGCACGACGGAAATGGGCGCTCATTGCGGCGCCGCCGTCTGCGCCTCCAGCCCGCGGCGCTTCTCGTCGGACTGCAGCGCCTGGGTGAACTCGTCGAGCTCGCCTTCGAGCACCGCGTCGAGGTTGTGGGTGGTGAGCTTGATGCGGTGGTCGGTGACGCGCCGCTCGCCGTAGTTGTAAGTGCGGATCTTCTCCGCGCGGTCGCCCGTGCCGACCTGCGCGCGACGGTCGGCCGCCAGCTCGGCCTGCTGCTCGGCGAGCGCCCGCTCGTACAGGCGCGCGCGCAGCACCCGCAGCGCCTTCTCGCGGTTTTGCAGCTGCGACTTCTCGTCCTGCATCGCCACGACGATGCCCGACGGCTTGTGCGTGATGCGCACCGCCGAGTCGGTCGTGTTGACCGACTGCCCACCCGGGCCGGTCGAGCGGTAGACGTCGATCTGCAGGTCGTTTGGGTCGATCTCGACCTCGACCTCCTCCACCTCGGGCAGCACCGCCACCGTGGCCGTCGAGGTGTGGATGCGGCCCTGGGACTCGGTCGCGGGCACGCGCTGCACGCGGTGGGTGCCCCCCTCGAACTTGAACACCGAGTAGGCGCCCGCGCCGGGTGGGCGGGCGCCTGATTGGCGGGCTCCGGATGAGGCGCCTTTGATCGCAAAGGTGTACTTGCCTTCCCCCGCCTCCAGCGGTTCGACCTGCAGGCCACGGCGCTCGGCGTAGCGGGTCAGCATCCGGTACAGGTCGCCCGCCCACAGCCCCGCCTCATCGCCGCCGGCGCCGCCCTGGATTTCGACGATCACGTTCTTCGCGTCGTTGGGGTCCTCCTCGACCATCGCCAAGCGGATCTCCTCTTCGAGCTGCTCCCCACGCTCGCGTGCGCCGGCGAGCAACTCGCGCACTTCCGCGTCCTCACCGTCCTCGCTCAGCAGCTCCTGCGCCCCTGCCGCGTCGTCCTGTGCGCGGCGCCACTCGGCGGCCAGCTTCGCCGCGGGCTCCAGCTGGCTGTAGGCACGCCCGGCCTCGGCATAGCGAGCGCGGTCGCCGATCACCTCGGGGTCGGTCAACTGCGCGCCGAGCTCGGCGAAGCGCGTCTCGATCTGCTCGACGAGGTCTTCGATCATCCCGTCTCAGTCTATGTGGCCCCGCCGGGAGCCAGTCTGTGCGACCCCCCGGAGCCAGTTTGCGCGCGGGGTGGGCGAAAGGCGGCGGCGACGCGGGAAGCCCTCCCTACGCCACGACCTCCACGCCCACCAGGTCGGCGGCGCTCAGCTCGCCCGGGGTCTCGTGCGCGAGCACTGCCTGCAGCGCGGCGATCGCGACCGCGAGCTGGTGCAGGTCGGGCTCGCGGGTGGTGAGCAGCTGCAGCTTCAAGCCGGGCCACATCAGCGCCTGCACCCAGCGGCGGCTGCGGTTGCGCCCGGCGAACTTGATGATCTCGAAGGAGATGCCGGCGATGATCGGCACGCCGAGGATGCGCGTGAGCACCAGCCAATACCACGCGGGCAGGCCGATCGGGGCGAACACGAAGATCGCCACGATCATCACCACCAGCAGGAAGCTCGTGCCGCAGCGGGGGTGCAGGCGCGAGAAGCGCTGCGCGTTGGCTGGCGTCAGCTCCAGCTGGGCCTCGTAGCAGGAGATCGTCTTGTGCTCGGCGCCGTGGTACTCGAACACGCGGCGCAGGTCGCGCAGGCGCGAGAGCAGCAGCATGTAGCCGAGGAAGATCGCCGTGCGCACCAGCCCCTCGATCAACCAGAACAGCACGGAGGAGTCGCCGAGCTGGCCCTTGATCAAGCTGGTGATCCCGACCGGCACGAGGAAGAAGAGGCCGATCGCGAACACCACTGCGATGACCACGGTCCCGGCCCACACCGCCCCGGGGATCTCCTGGGTCTCGCCGCCCTCCGCGCCGTCCCCACCCTCGTCCGCGCCCTCGCTTGTGCTCTCCACCGGAGGCAGCTGCGCGTTGGCGGAGACGCTCAGCGCGCGGAAGCCGATCGCCAACGACTCGCCGAGGGCGACCACACCACGCACGATCGGCAGGCGCAGGGTGCGGTGGCGGCGCAGCGGGGAGCTCAGTTGGAAGCTGGTGATCTCGATCTCGCCCAGGGGCTCGTCGGCCTCCACGGGGACGTGTCCGTTTTCGCCGACCCGGCCGTTCCCGGTTGTGACCTCTCCCTCGTTCGCCGCAACCTGGCCGTTCCCGTTGGGCGAAGCCGGCAGCGCGGTGGCCCCGTCGAGAACCGGCTTGCGCACCGCCACGGCCCAATTGGATACCCCGCGCATCATCACGCCCTCGAGCACCGCCTGCCCGCCAAGCGGCGCGTCGCGCTGGGCAACCAGCTGACTGTCGCTCTCATTACCGGCCGCCGCCTGCGGTGGAGCAACGGCGGTGGCCATCGGCTACTCCGGCTGTTTCTGGCCCGCCGCCGCGGCGGCGCTCTGCGCCTGGCGCACGCGGGCCTTCGCCACCCGGCGTTGGAAGCGCTCGACGCGGCCGCCGGTGTCCACCAGCTTCTGGCGGCCGGTGTAGAACGGGTGGCAGTTGGAGCACACCTCGACGTGCAGCTCATCGCGCGTGGCGCGCGTCGTGAACTCGTTGCCGCAGGTGCACCGCACGTGGGCCAGTGCGTAGGTGGGATGGATCGAGGTCTTCATGCTCAGTGCATTGTAGCGAGGGAGGCCGTTCAGGTTTTGGCCGGGGTCAGCCAGCTACGGTTTTGGCCGGAGTCGTTGCGGCCTTGGTGCGTTCGCCGGGCTGCTTGCAGATCGGGGTGCGGCGCTCGTCGTGCCGGATGACCTGGCCCTTTTCGTTCATCCAGCGATAGCGCACGATCGCGCGGAAGACGGCGGGGGCTGGGAGGTCGGTGACCGCCTGGCGCACCTTGTAGATCTTGACCCCCGCTTCAGAGCGCTGCCAGGAGCCGAGGCCCGCGGTGGTGAGCGTGTGGAAGCCTTCTTCTTCGAGAGTGTGCTCCTGCACCACGATCTCGATCGCCATCCTGCGAGCGCCCGTGACTGTTTCCATCTGGCCCGTGAACGTCACCGAGCGGCCAGCCTGGGTGGGCGCCGTCACGCACTGTTCGACGCTTGCGCTCAGGGTCGGCGCGGAGCCAGTGTCCGTGCCCGTCCCGGTCGTGCCGGCACCCGAGAGCGCCGCGATCAACGCCGCCGTGGTCAGTGCTGTGGAGAGCATGCCCTCCCCTAACACTCCCATACCGTGTGGGTTTCGCCAACCTAAAGAATCTGGTACAAAGGCCCGTCGCCACCCTCGGGGGTGGTGAGGCGTCCGCCCTTGGCGGTGATCGCACCGCACTGCACGCAGTTGGTGTAGTTGACGGTCACGTCCACGATGCCGTGCTCGGGGGCATCGTCGGGGATCTCGTAGACCCCGGCCGGGCACATCCAGCGCCAGGTCTCGGCGATCTCCCGCGGGACGTGTTTCTGGATGCGGATGTGGTTGGGCGCGTCGTCGCGGGTGGCGTTGCCGGTGATGAACACCGAGGAGAGCTTGTCGAATGTGTATTTGCCGTCGGGCTTCGGGTATGAGTCCTTGGTGTTGCCGACGAACATCGGCTCGGCGTCGTCGGGGTGCCACGCCTGCCGGCCCGGCGGAACCTTGCCTTTCGACATGATCGACGGGCCCGCCAGCAGGCTGCCGAGGAGGAAGCCCTTCTGGAATGCCTGCCTTGTGTTGCGCACCTGGTAGAGCTCGGTGCCGATCGTGGATTTCTCGACCATCTCCTCGTAATCGGACAGGTCGCTGCTGCCGCGCTTGAGCGCCGCGTAGATCGACTCGGCCGCCAGCATCCCGGACTTGATGCAGTGGTGGATGCCCTTCAGCGCCGCGGTATCGACCATCCCGCCGGCGTCGCCGACGAGCACTGCGCCGGGCATCGACAGCTTCGGCATCGACCAGTAGCCGCCGCCCGGGAGCGCCTTGGCGCCCCAGGCAACGCGCTCGCCGCCCTCGAGGATGCCCTTGACGAGCGGATGCGTCTTGAACGTCTGCAGCAGGTCGTGCGCCGAGGTCGTGGCGTCGCGGTAGTTGAGGTCGACGACGAACCCGATCGAGACGAGGTCCTCGCCCGTCTTCTCGTCCTTCATCGGGTACAGCCAGGTGCCGCCGAGCTGACCGTACTTGGCCGCGACCTTCAGCGGCCACGGCTGCACGAACGTGTGGATCACCCGGTCGAGCGGCTGCTTGACCTTCCACACCTCCTTCACGCCGAGCTCCCACACCTGCGGCTCGCGGCCCTTGGCGAGGTCGAACTCTTTGATCGCGGCGCCGGTGAGGTGACCCCAGCAGCCCTCCGCGAGCACGGTCGCCTGAGCCTTGATGTCAGTTCCGGGCTCGAAATTGCCGAGCGGCTCGCCGTCCTTGCCGCGGCCCTTGTCGCCTGAGCGCACGCCGACGACCTTGCCGTCCTCGACGATCAGCTGCGTCGCCGCGGTCTCGGTGAGGATGTAGGCACCGGCCTCCTCCGCCACGCGCTGCTGGTAGCGCGCCATCGCGGAGACCGAGACCACCTCGTTGCCGTGGTTCTTGAAGTTCGGCACCGCCGGGATCGGAACCGGGAGCTTGGTTTTCGGGCCAGTGAGCATGTACACCGACTCCTTCTTCACCTCGCCGAACGCGAAGCCCTCCTGGCGCCACTGCTCGCGGGTGAGCTCGGGGAACAGCTCCTGCAGCGGGCCGGGGCGCATCACGGCGCCTGAGAGGTTGTGCCCGCCGCAGGTCTTCGCCTTCTCGACCACCGCGACCGGCACTTCGCCTAGGCGCTCCATCGTCTCGGGATCGTCGCCGAGCAGCTGCAGCAGGCGGTTGGCGCAGGCGAGGCCCGCGGTGCCGCCGCCGACGATCGCCACGCCGACCTCGATCAGCTCGTCCTCGGCGTCGAGGCTGCGCTTGACGAATTCCTTCTTGGAGTCGACCGGCGGCGGGTAGGCCGCGGGAACTACCTTGCCGTTACGGGAACCGTTATTACCGGACATGGCTCAATCCTCCTGTTCGAGACCGCCTCGGTTGATGGAGACCCTCCCGTTTGAGACTGATTGGGCGATCGAAGAAGAGCCGTATCGCGGGATCGCCTCCGCTGATGGAAGGGGCGGGTGTATACATGAACATTTTAAAAGGTGTGCGCAATTGCGCACGTGCTTTAAAAATTGAATACATACTCCACACCCTCCTCACCCGCAGGCATCCCCAGTGGGCCACCTCAGAGTGAGCGTCGACACGCCTAACCGGCCTTCTTCGCCTTCACGGCATCTGTCAGCTTCGGCAGGATCTTGTTGAGGTCGCCGACGATGCCGAGGTCGGAGAACTCGAAGATCGGCGCGTTGGAGTCCTTATTGATCGCGACGATGTTCTCCGAGGACTGCATCCCGACCTTGTGCTGGATCGCCCCGGAGATGCCGGCGGCGAGGTAGAGCTTCGGCGAGACCGTCTTGCCGGTCTGGCCGATCTGCGCCGCGTAGGGGTACCAGCCGGCGTCGACCACGGCGCGTGTGGCGGCGACGGCGGTGTTGCCGCCGAACGCCGCGGCAAGCTCTTCGCAGAGCTGAAAGCCCTCGGCCTTGCCGAGGCCGCGCCCGCCGGCGACGAGGATCGAGGCGCCCTCGATGTCCACGTCGGCGCCGCGCTGTTCGCCGCGGACCAGCATCTTCGCCTGCGAGGCGTGGGGCGAGAGCTCGAAGGAGAGCTGCTCCACGGGCGCGTCGCCAGCGCCGGACTCCTTGATCTCGAACGCGTTGAGGCGGCCGATGATGATCCCGACGGGGGAGCGGTATTTGATCTCGGAGATCGCGGAGTCGCCGAGGATCGGGCGCTCGGCGATCAGCTCGCCCCCCTCGGCGCGCACCCCGGTGACCTCCATCGCGACGCCGGCGCCGAGGCGCGCGGCGAGGCCGGCGCCGATCTCGAAGCCGAGCAGGCCGCCGCCGAACAGCGCGTACTTGTAGTCGCCGCCGGAGATCGCCGCGGCCATCGCGTCGACCAGCGGCTGCGCGAGCCCCTCGGGGCCCTCGGCGACGAGCACCTTCTTGGCGCCGTACCTGCCGAGCGTGGCGGCGAGCTCATGCGGGACGTTCTCGCCGAGCAGGATCGCGTGCGCCTCGCCGCCGAGCTCCGCGGCAAGCTTCGCGCCCTCGGAGACGGCACCGAGCGAGTTCTTGTTGATCGCGCCTTCGTAGTGCAGCGCGTAGACCAGGATGTTTGCCATTTCAGTTCCTTTCCGCCGAGCGCCGCGGGGTGTCGCACATAAACTTTTCGAGCCCCAACCCTTCATTTTGTGAAGTGGTTCTAGGCGATTCAAAAGACAACATCTCCTGGCTGCTCATCAGATCAGCTTCCTCTCGTCGAGCCAGGCGACGATCTTTTCGACCGTCTCGCCCGTGTCTTCATCCTCAATGATCTCCCCGGCGGCCTTCGCGGGCGGCGCCTTCGCGGCGACCCACTGCGCGGCGGAGTTATCACCCCCGACTTTCGAGGCGTCGATCCCGACGTCGCCGACGCCGACTGTGTCGAGCGGCTTCTTCTTGGCGCCCATGATTGCCTTCAGCGAGGGGTAGCGCGGCTCGTTGATCGCGTCGCCCACGGAGATCACAGCGGGCAGGCCGACCTGCACGGTGTCGTAGCCGTACTCGGCCTGGCGCTCGCAGCGCAAAGCGCCGTCGGTGACGTCCATCTTGATCACCTGTGTGAGCGAAGGCATGCCCAGGTGCTCGGCGACAACGGCGCCGATCGTGTAGCACTCGCCGTCGTCGGACTGCTGACCGAGCAGCACCAGGTCGGGGCTCTCGCGCTCGAGCGTCTTGGCGAGCGCGTACCCAGTGGCGGCCACGTCGGAGCCGGCGACCGCGGGGTCGGTCAGATGCACCGAGCGGTCGGCGCCGAGCGAGACGGCCTTGTGCAGAGCGCGCACGGCGCTCTCCGGCCCCATGGTGACGGCCACGATCTCCTCCACCGGCGCCACGCCGCCCTCGCGGATCTGCATGGCGGCCTCGATGGCGTGGGTGTCGTAGGGGTTGAGGTTCTTCTCCCCGCTGCGGTCCATGCGCCCCGTCGAGGGGTCGATGCGCTTCTCGACGGCGGCGTCCGGAACCTCCTTGACAAGGACGCAAATCTTCATCGGACCTGCCTCCGATTCGTGGGTAGGGGGCCCTGGGGGAGGGCCCGCCCTCCCCCAGCCGTGGCTTGGACGCAAATCTTCATACGGTCGATCTCCTCATGGGTATCTGGGACCTTTTTCTGAAAACACGAGGGGCCCGGCTCGCCGGGGGCACACAGCCCGAAGGGCTGAGTCGGCGCCTGCGCCACCCTCGCAGATGCTACCGCTTTAAACGATTGACTGACGAGTCAATCAATCCTCCGCAACGCCGGCGCGGATGAAGTCAACGATCGCCTGCGTCGGCGCACCGGGCGTGAAGACCTCCGCGACCCCCAAGCGCTTGAGCTCCGGGATGTCTTCCGCGGGGATCGTGCCGCCTACGGTCACGAGCACGTCATCGACGCCCTGCTCGCGCAGCAGCGCAACCACGCGCGGCACCAGCGTCATGTGGGCCCCGGAGAGGATCGAGAGCCCCACAGCGTCGGCGTCCTCCTGGATCACGGTCTCGACGATCTGCTCGGGCGTTTGGTGCAGACCGGTGTAGATGACCTCCATGCCGGCGTCGCGCAAAGCACGCGCAATGATCTTGGCGCCGCGATCGTGCCCGTCGAGGCCGGGCTTGGCGACGACGACGCGAATCTTGCCGTGGGTGGGGGTGGAGGACATCGTGAGAGAGGGGTGGCAGGTGGCGGTCAGAGGCGCAAGCCGGCGCGCCACCGGCCCAAGATCGAAGCTGGCATCGGGGATTATGCCCGCGCCTGCGCGCGCTCGCCTGCACGCCCCCGTTCGCGATCTCCCGCACGCCCCCGCACGACCCCGCCAAGCCCGGCGAGCGAGACCCCGGCGGAGAGCGCCACCGCGATCTTCAAACGCCGCCCCAAGCGGTCGAGGCGCAGGACCTCCCAGCCCTCGCCGGCGGCGATGCGGGAGAGCTCGGGATCGGGGTTGACCACCACCGGATGACCGACCGCGCGCAGCATCGGCAGGTCGGACTCGGAGTCGGAGTAGGCAAAGGAGGCGGCGAGGTCGATGCCGTCCCGCGCGGCGAGCTCGCGCAGCGAGAGCACCTTGCCCTCGCGATAGTTGAACGGGCCGGCGGCGCGGCCTGTGTAGAGACCGTCGCGAACCTCCAGACGCGAGCCGACGCCGCCGTCGAAGACGAGCACGTGGGCGAGCAGGTCGGCCATCTCCTGGGAGGCGGCGGTGACGATGTAGACGGGCCGCCCCGCGTCCTGGTGGGCGTAGGCGCGCTCGAGCATCTGCGGGTACAGGCGTGGCAGCACCCCGGCGAGCACCCGCGGAGACATGCGCTGCAGGTCGCGCACGGCGACACCCGCAAGCATCTCGCCGACTCGCCGGCGCACCTCGTCGGCCCAATCGTCGGTCGAGCCGCGCAGGCGAAAGCGTAGGTTCTGCCACAGGTCGCTGAGCAGCCGCCGGCGCGTAATCATCCCCGCCTCGTAGGCCGCGCGCGCGAAGAAGATGCCGGAGGAACCGGCCATCAACGTCCTGTCGAGGTCGAAGAACGCCGCGGCGCGCTCGGACATCTAGACCTTGATGATCACCGCGTCGCCCTGCCCGCCCCCGGAGCAGATCGCCGCGCAGCCGAGACCGCCGCCGCGACGGCGCAGCTCCAGCACGAGCGAGCCGAGGATCCGCGCGCCGGAGGCGCCGATCGGGTGACCGAGCGCGACCGCGCCGCCGTTGACGTTGACACGATCCTCGTCGATGCCGAGCATCCGGATCGAGTTGAGCGTGACCGAGGCGAAGGCCTCGTTGATCTCCCACACGTCGATGTCCTTCGCGCTCAGACCAGCCTTCTGCAGCGCCTTGGTGGCTGCCGAGGCGGGGGTGCGAGCGAGGTAGGCGAAGTCGTCGCCGCTCTGCGCGTGGGTGACGATCTCGCCGAGCACCTCGCGACCGTTGGCGGAGGCCCACTCCTCGGAGGAGACCACCAGCGCGCCGGCGGCGTCGTTGACGCCGGGGGAGTTGCCCGCGGTGTGCGAGCCCTCCTTGCCGACCAGGCCGGGGAGCGCCGCGAGCTTCTCGAGCGAGGTGTCACGGCGCGGGCCCTCGTCAACCTCGACGAGGGTGTCCCCCTTCTTGCCCTTGACGGTGACCGCCACGATCTCCTCGGACAGGCGTCCCTCGTCGGTCGCCTTCAGCGCGAGCTCGTGCGAGCGCAGCGCCCAGCGGTCGAGGTCGGCGCGGGTGATCTCGAGCTCGTCGGCGACCGCGGTCGCCTCGACGAACATCTGCTTGCCCGAGAATGGGTTGGTGAGGCCGTCGTGCACCATCGCGTCGAGCGCCTTCACGTCGCCCATCCGAAAGCCGAAGCGCGCGCCGGGCAGCAGGTAGGGCGCCCGGGACATCGACTCCATGCCGCCGCCGACCCCAACCTGCACGTCGCCGGCGCGGATCGCCTGGTCGAGCATCACGGTCGCGCGCAGCCCGGAGGCGCAGACCTTGTTGATCGTCTCCGAGGAGACCTCCTTGGGGATCCCGGCTTTGATCTGCGCCTGGCGCGAAGGGATCTGCCCCTGGCCGGCTTGCAACACCTGACCCATCACGACGTGCTCGACCTGCTCGGGCTCGACCCCGGCGCGCTCCAGCGCCGCCTCGATCGCGATCGCCCCCAGCTCGGTGGCATCCAGCGTTGACAGGCCGCCTCCCATCTTGCCGATCGGCGTGCGCGCGGCGCCGAGGATCACGGTCTTAGCCATTTGATCAAGCTCTCCTAGGGTCGATTACGGACGGGTGGGTACCGGCAATGCTAGTAGAGGCCCGGCACACCTTCTTGAAGCGCAACAGATATCGTGCCGGATCGTGAACATCTCGGCAACGACCCAACTGGGCGCGAGCACCGACGCGGACACGATCGCAATCGGGATCTTCGAGGGCGAGGATGCCCCGAGCGGGCTGCCCGACGCGGCGGCGCAGCTGATCGCCGCAGGCGAGGCGCGGGGGACGCCGAAGGCGCTGGCGGTCGCTCACGCCGATGGCAAGCGGTGGCTGCTGGTGGGGCTGGGCAAGCGCAAGGACTTCACGCCCGAGCGCGCGCGCTCGGCGGCGGCAGGCGCGCACCCACGGGCTCTCGAGCTCTCGACCGACACGCTCTGCTGGCAGGCGCCGAGCGCGGACCTCACGGTGTGCGCGGCGCTGGTCGAGGGCACGGCCCTGGCGGACTACCGTTTCGACAGCCACCGCTCGGCCCCGCCCGAGGATCAGGACGCCGCGCCGAAGCACCTGCGAGCGCTGATCGTGTCACGCGCCGCGGGGCAGGGCTCCCCGCCAGACGTGCAGGGAAGCGAGACCGGCGGGTCGTCCGCGCAAGACCTCGAGCGCACCGTCTCCGAGGCAGCGATCGTGACAGCGGCGGTCAACGCCGCGCGGGACCTGCAGAACCGGCCCGCCAACGACCTTACTCCCACCGCGCTGGCCGAGCACGCGCTCGCACTGGCGGAGGAGATCGAGGGTCTCACGGTCGAAGTGGAGGGCCGTGCGGAGATCATCGCGCGGGGCATGGGCGCGTTCGCGGCGGTGGCGCAGGGCTCGGCGCAGGAGCCGGCCTTGATCGTGCTGCGCTATGAGCGGGTGGGCGAGCCATCCAATCCCAGTGGGCCGCTGCTGGGAATGGTCGGTAAGGCGGTGACGTTCGACAGCGGCGGCATCTCGCTCAAGCCTGGGGCGAAGATGGCGGAGATGAAGTTCGACATGTCGGGCGGCGCCGCCGTGGTCGAGGCGGTCGCGGCGATCGCGCGGCTGAAGCTGCCGGTGAAGCTCGTCGGGGTTGTCGGCGCGACCGAGAACCTGCCGAGCGACCGCTCGGTGAAGCCCGGGGACATCGTGACGGCGGCGAACGGGAAAACGATCGAGGTCAACAACACCGACGCCGAGGGCCGGCTGGTGCTGGCCGACTGCCTGCACCACGCGGTGTCGCTGGGAGCCGAACGGGTGGTCGACCTGGCAACGCTCACCGGCGCGGTGATCATCGCGCTCGGCTCGACCCACGCGGGGCTGATCGGCAACGACGAGGAGCTCGCCGAGCGGATCACGGCAGCCGGAAGGCAGACCGGCGAGATCGTGTGGCGGCTACCGCTGCACGAGGAGTACGACGAGCTGATCAAGGGCACCTACGGTGACCTCGACAACGCTCCGGAAGGGCGTAAGGCCGGCACCATCGTGGGCGCCGCGTTCCTCTCCAACTTTGTCGGCGAGACCCCCTGGGCGCACCTCGACATCGCCGGCTCCGCGTGGGACCTCGGCCGCGCCTACGCCCCCAAAGGCGCCTCGGGTTACGGTGTGCGATTGTTGGTCGAGCTCGCGCGCTCGTACGTAGACTGATAAAAGAGGCGCCCGACCGAAGCCCGGGGACACGCGCCTGCGACCGATTAGGGAGATACTCGTTTCGCTCGCATCCCCGAATCGACCAGCATCCCCGTTTCGGCCAACCGGCCTTCGGCCGACTGCGCCACCCCTCCAATGGACTTCGACCTCTCCCCCGACCACGAGCTGATCCGCCGCACCGTGCGGGAATTCGCCGAGGGCGAGGTCGCGCCGGTGGCAGAGGAGCTCGACCGCACGAAGGCGTTTCCCTACGAGATCGTCGCCCAATTGGGGAAGCTCAACCTGATGGGGATTCCCTTCCCCGAGGAGTACGGCGGGGGCGGTGGTGACTCGTTGGCGTACGCACTCGCGGTGGAGGAGCTCGCACGCGTGGATTCCTCGGTGGCGATCACGCTCTGCGCGCACACCTCGTTGGGCACCCAGCCGATCTACCTGTTCGGCAGCGAGGAGCAGAAGCGCGAGTGGCTGCCGCGGCTGTGCGCGGGGGAGAAGCTCGGGGCGTTCGGATTGACCGAGCCGGAGGCCGGCTCCGACGCGGGCAACACGCGCACCCGTGCGCGCCTGCGGGACGACGAGTGGACGATCGACGGGGCCAAGCAGTTCATCACCAACGCCGGCACGGAGATATCGGGGATGGTGTGCATCACGGCCGTCACCGGGGAGAGCGACGGAGCCGATCCCGACCACCCGGGCAAGGAGATCTCCAACATCATCGTCCCCAACGGCACCCCGGGCTACGAGCAGGGCGAGCCCTACCGCAAGATGGGCTGGAACGCCTCCGATACACGCCCGCTGAGCTTCACCGACTGCCGCGTTCCCGAGACCCACCTGTTGGGACCCCGCGGGCAGGGCTTCAAGCAGTTCCTGCACATCCTCGACATCGGGCGCATCGGCGTGGCGGCGATGGGCGTCGGCCTCGCCCAGGGCGCGCTCGACCAGGCGTTGGCGTACGCCAAAGAGCGTCGCGCCTTCGGCAAGCCGATCGCCAAGTTCCAGGCGATTCAGGGCAAGCTCGCGGACATGTCAACCGAGATCGCCGCCGCGCGCCTGCTCGTATACAAGGCAGCCCGTGAGAAGGACGCGGGGCGCAACTTCACGCTAACTGCCGCCCAGGCCAAGCTCAAGACGGGCCGCCTGGCGGTGCGCTGCGCCGAGGAGGCGGTGCAGATCCACGGCGGGTACGGCTTCATCGAGGAGTACCCCGTGTGCCGCTTCTATCGTGACGCGAAGATCCTCACGATCGGGGAGGGCACCGACGAGATTCAGCAGATGGTGATCGCGCGGGCCCTCGGGGCCTAAGGGCGTATCTCAGTAGGTGGCTTCGAGGGTCGCGCGGTGGGCCTTCTTGAAAGCGATCAGGCCGCTGGCGAGCTGGAGGAGCGCGAGGTGGTTCTCCTCCTTCTTGGACCAGCGGATGAGGATGCCGCGGTTGCGGTTCAGCCAGGAGTGCGTGGCCTCGACGACCCAGCGCCTTGCACGCCAGCCGGGTGTGCGCGCCTTGAGCTTGATCTCCTCTCCCCGCGCACGGATATGCGGCGTGTAGCCGTGTTTGACAGCCAGATCGTGCATCGGTGGGGAGTCATACCCACGATCGAGGCACAGCCCCTGTGGAAACTCTGGCGTCGGCTCGGGACGCTCGATCGGGATGCTGGCGAGAGTCGGCTCTAGCAGCGGCTGGTCGTTGCGGTTGGCACCGTCGTGCGCCAACCCGATCGGGACCCCCGCTCCCTCGCTGAGAACTGAACGCTTCGCCCCCCCTTGGCCCGGTCAGTGGGATTCGGGCCGGTCTTTGCGCCACCGAGAGGGGCCTTGGTCATCGCGCCATCGGCTGCCAGCCACGCCCAGTCGATCCCTACAACCTCGTCGTACTCCAGCAGTCCCTGACGCCATATCTCGTGGAATACCCCAGCCCGCTCCCACTCCTGAAAACGCCGGTGCGCCGAACTGGAGTGACAGACCCCGGTCGCGTTCAGCGCGTTCCACTGCATCCCCGTCCTGAGGACCAGCAAAATCGCGTCCATCGCGTCGCGATCCGCTACCCGCGGATTGTGACACCCCAACGGGTGCGCCGGACGCTCCGGCAGCAATGCCTCGACCCGCTCCCACAACCAATCAGGCATACGCCAACCATCATCGAAGTCGATCAAACCCATCAGGAACCTCCTGGTCGCTTGGATAAGCGGCCGGCCGATCAAGAGATTCGACGCGGGCTACACGACTCCTACCGAGATACGCCCTAAGTCCAACGAGGCCCTCCTCGGAGCCAGCGCCCACGAGAGCGCCTCTTGGCGGAGCTCAGCGTCTAGGTCCGTCAGGGCCGACGAGAACCCTTGAGGGGGTTCTCGACGAGTCGCTCGCGCTCCACACCACGGGGACCCTTGATGACACGTCGCGGCGGGCGCGGCCGCGCGCCCACCGGCGGGCAGGTCGCAAGCAGGCGAGCGTGGCAACCGACCATTCGCCTCGACAGCTCGCCATCGACACGATGCCAGCGCGCCTGGCGCAGGCGCCGGGCGAAGCGGTTGGGGGCGCTCATGGGAGCGCCGCTGCGATCCGCTGAGCCGTGGCCGTCACTTTGGGGCCAAGCTGGGCGAGCAACTCCTCGCGGCTGCATGCCTGCACCGGCACCGCCAGCTCGACGGCCGCGACCGCCTGGCCGCTCTTGTCCAGCACCGCGGCAGCGATGGCCCGCCGGCCCACCAGCAGCTCCTCATCCTCGATCGCCACTCCCTGCCCTGCGAGGATCCGCCCGAGCTCGGCTCGCAGCGCCGTCTTGGTGGTGATCGTCTTGGGTCCGCGCCGTGCCAGGCGCAGCTGGGAGATCAGGCTCCGCTGCTCCGCCTCGGGCAAGCGCGCCAGGAGCGCCTTACCCGCGGCGGTGCAGTGGATGGGCAACCGCGTACCCAACCCGATGCCCGCATCGACCGCGTACTGCCCTTGGCGAGACCCCTGCCAGCGGTCGATGTAGGCAACCTCGGCCCCCCCCAGGACCCCGAGGCTTACGGTGCGACCACTCCGCGCACGCAACTCGCGCAGGTGCTCGCGCGCAACCCGACGCACCACCATCGAGTCCAACAGCGAGAGTCCGAAGTCTGACACCCGCGAGGAGAGGCGATACTTGCGCGAGGGCCCCTGCTCGAGGTAGCCGAGCGTCACCAGCGTAGTCGCATAGCGGTGGGTGGTGGAGCGACCCAAATCGAGTTCCTCGGCCATGTCGGCGATCCCGCGCACCGGGTGCTCGGCGGTGAAGCACGTCAGCATCGCAAGGCCGGCGACCAGCGAGGAGGAGAACCTACCGGGGTGCTCGGGATCCAATGGCTTTGACATGGTTGGAAACTCAGGAATGACGACTGTAGGTTTGGTGACGGTTTGCGTGGTGCGGGGACTTCAACTAGGGGGACTTCAACTCAGAGGATGTGGAGATACGGATTGGTCCCAGAGGATGGAGCGAACCGACTTGGAGATATCGATCGGGGATGTGGACGATGTGCCTGATCTGGCGGATGGACGATTGACGTGCTGGCGGATGGACGATTGACGTGCTGGCGGATGGACGATTGACGTGAGCTCCCTATGAAGCCGCTTATTCGAGCTTGAAGCTGCTATTCGATTTTCCCCAGGCTAGGCCTGTGCGTAACTTCGACTTCATCGAGACCGCTCAACCACCCAAACACCAACTTACGGCGTTTGTTGCGACTGTCGCCGCAGAGCACGCCACCAAGAAGATGATCACGATCACTGATCACGATCACATCATGAACAACGCTCCGGCGGAGGAAAAGTCGCAACAAGAATGGTCGCGTTGCGAGTAATTAATGCTCATCGCACGATCCGGATACCCACTATACAAAGTCATTTTTACTGTTTCTGATTCGAAGGGTCTCAGCACCACGAATCCACACGATCATAGCCTCCAGAGCGCCTGCCGGGCACCCATCACGAGCATCGTTGGAGCCGCCAGCCCACCGATCGACGCCAACACCGAACGAGCCGCGAGCCGGGCCTCTGCCTGGACTGCCACTGGCATCGACAGATAATGACCCGCCATGCCGGCAAGCAACAGCGCGTGCTGGCGACCGTAGGGAAGCGTTTGAATCCGTTGCATCGACTCTGCCGCAATCAGACCCAGGCGAGCGGCCGCCTCCTCGGGCGAGGAGTAGTAGGCGAGCAGGCTGGGTTGACCAGCCAGACGGTCCTCTCGTTGATCGACCAGGCTGTCGAGCAGCAGATGGAGCGAGCCGATCCAGGGGAAGTACGCCTCCTCGATCGCGGTCGCATCCTCCGCGTGGACAGCATGCTGGGCCGCCATCGCGATCAGCATGTAGACACCGAGAGAGGAGCCCGCGGAGGCAGCGGTCTCCCACCATCTCAGATCCGTGCTTGCGGGTGTCTGCGCATTGGCCCAACGCGCCAGCGCCGCGTGATCGCCCTGTGCTTCATTGAGATTCAGGCTTTGATAGGACACCATTCGCTTGGCGGCTCTGCGCATCGGCGCCGCCACCGAGGTGTAGGAGGGAAGCTCGCGCAGAGCGGCGCGACAGGTATCGACGATGCACTGGAGATAGCCGGCGTCATCCTTTTGGGGATGGTGCGCGTAGTAGTCGATCCGCGGACCGGTTGGATCGAGCGCCGCGCCGAGCACTTTGTGCAGTTGATCGCCGTTGCGAATCGGATCCCGGCACGGTTGCTCGGCGAGCGTGTCGACATAGTCGTAGGCGGCTTGGAGGGCCACCTGCGCCCGCACCACCGCGGAACGATGAGCATCTGGGACAAACGCGGCGAAAGCAGCGGCGCCATCGAGGTTCAAGCGCTCAGTCCGCAGATTGGCCAAAGCCGCTTGGCGCAGCACCGGGTCGGGGATCTCCTCCGCTCGACTGCGCCAACGAGTCGCCTCACGCCGGACGGTGGGGAAGATCCGCAGCCAATACCGTTTTGCGGCACTCAAGAACTCGGCCGGGAGCCACGCGGCCAGCGATCCACCCTCCTCGATAAACGCACTCATACGAACAGCTTTACGCGTCGAGGGGACGGCACGCGAAACATTCGTCCAAACCGCGTGAGCTTTTCGCAGGCCGGCCGCGAGCAAATCCTCAGGAAGAATCGATCGGCTTGAGAGCTTCTTACTCCTGTAGTCCCATGTTGGCCGGAACTTTGGCTGCCTTCAGCCCGGGCACAGCGATCACGGCAATCGCCATCCCGGCGACCAGCAGGAATGTCTCCAGAATCTGCAAGCCCGCGAGTGAGAACGGCGCGGAGAACCCCGTTGTGAGCTCCAACCAGCGGCTTGCCAGCGCGTGACCGTAGATGCCCAGCAGAACGCCATCGAGGCTGCCAATGCTCAGCAGGATCAGGCTCTCGAGCAACAGCGCCCGCCACAGTTGGCGATAGTCGAAGCCCTGGATGCGCAGCGACGCAAGCTTGGTGCGCCGCTGCCAGATGACCGCGCCAAGCGCCGACGCTACCGATAGCGCCGCCGCGATCAGCAGCAGCTCCGCGATCTCCTCGAGCGTTCGCAGCCCCTGGCGAGCGCTGGCCTCGCTTTCGGCGGTGCGTTCGCTGCTCGTGCGCACCAGCAAGCCCGGGCGATCGCCGAGCACACGTTCGATCGCTTTTTTGACCGCTCCGACAGCAGCACCCTGCCTGATATCAACCTCCAACGCCGACGGATCCGTCGTGTGCCAGTAGCGACTGTAATCGTCGCTGTCGACGGTGATCGCGCCCGGGGGCCACCCCGAGTTCGTCATGATCGCCGCGACGCCAAAACGCACCGGGCCCGACGGTGTGGGCAACGACATGTAGCTGCCGACCCGCAGGTGGTGTTCGTCTGCGAACTCGCTCGAGATCGCCGCCCAGCCCCCCCGCCGGAGCAGCTCGGTGGCACGTGCGAGGTTGCCGCTCACGAGCTGGCCGGCTTCGAGCATCGCCGGATCGTTCGGAGCTCTCGCACGCACCCAGAGCCTGCGCACGCCGACGTTGAGCAGCCCACCCTGATATGTGCGCACCGCCGTCACATCGGGTATGCGCGCGATCTTCGCGGCGGTGCCATCGGCGGTGAAGCTGTTGGTGTTGAAGATGTCATCGCCGTTGACCACCCAGACGTCGGCGGTGCTGAAGTAGTGGGAGATCGCGCCGTCGATGCCATTCAGGAGGTCGGCGCGAGCTCCTCCGATCGCCACACTGCCGTAGACGGCCAGCGCCGCCACGCCGGCCAGGGCAATCGAGCGCGTGGCGGTCGAGCGCAACTCGGTCACGGCGATAACCAGCATGCTGCCGGGTATGCGCTCGCCGATACGCGCGAGCACACCAACCACGGTCACGAACACCGCCGGGATCAGGCAGATGGCCACCAGCGCCAGCGCCACGCCGCCGAGCACCGTCAGCCGGGGAATGCTCAGCACGAGCACGGTCAGAGCCAGGAGCACGAAGAGACCGAGAACCGCCAGCCACAGAACGGCTGCCCTGGAGATGCCAGCCTCATCGCGGATTTCGCGAAACACCGCATCGGCCGGTCGGCCCGGACGCAAATCGATCAGCGGAGGCAGCGAGGCGATCAGTGTGGCGAGCACCCCGGCGCCGATCGCGAACAGCACCGTGCTCGCGTGGATCAGCTGCGCGGAGCTGAGCGGGAAGGCAACCGCCAGGTAGAGGGGAACGCGGTGGAAGAGCGTGTGCGAAAGCACGTCGCCGAGCGCAACTCCCACAATCGAGGCGCCGATCCCGAGCAGCAGCGCCTGAAAGCCCAGAATCAACAAGACCTGCTGGGAGTCGAAGCCCTGCATCCGCAGATCGGCGATGAAGCGCCGGCGCTCGGGAACCGTGAGCAGCATCGCGTTGAGCGCCAGCAGGAAGCCCACCATCCCGCCGATCGCGGCAAACAGCGAGGTCGACTGGTTGGTCGGCTTCTCTGCGCTGCCCAGCTGGCGCAGTTCTTCCGCGACCGGCTCCACGTCAAGGCGCCCGGCGGCCAGCCGCCGAAGCTCGCCGGCAACGAGCGCTTCGGCACCGGGCGCCGGCTTGACGATCACCTGCGTGACGCGTCCCAGCTTGCCCGTGAGCGTCTGTGCGAGCGGCAGTAGCGCGATCGCCACGGTCCCGTTCCTGGTCGCGTCGGCGAGCGCGCCGGTGAGCACGAGACGAACGGAGACCGGGTGCGCTTCGCCGTTGGCATCGAGCGTCACTTGACGCCCCTGGCCGGCGCCGATCGTACTCGCCACTTCAGCCGGCAAACCCAGTCCGCCGGCGAGCAGCAGCTCTGAGGAGACCGGTTCCCGCTGGGTCAGAACCCCAAGCTGGATGATGTTGGGGTCGATGCCGACCAGCTGTACCGACTCGCGCCCTCTGGGCCCGAGCACCGTCACCTCCTCACGCAGCAGCCCGGCCGCCGCCTGCACTCCCGGCAGCCCGCGGATCTTGGTTGCCAATCCCTCGTCGAAGCCGTCGCTGGAGCGCGCCACCACCTGCAGGCGTGCCGAGCCGACCAGCCCATGCAGCAGATTCCCCGCGGAGCTCATCAGGCTGCTGTTGGCCACCAGCACCCCGAACACCAGCGCCACTCCCACGGCGATGCCGCCTCCGGCCAACAGCTCCTGCGCGGTGTGGCGGCGCAGGCGCCAACCGTAGAAGCGAAACAACATGCTCGAGCGCACGCCGAGGATCTTCGGATTCAGCGAGGGCCGGCTCATCGTCAACTGCTTACGCGAGGCTCATCGCCAGCTCTGCGTCGAGACCCTCGCGGAGGTGCCCGTCGCGGAGCGTGTGCACCCGATCCACGAACGCCCGTGCCTGGGGGTCGTGGGTGACGAGCAGGCCAGGTATGCCGCGTTCGCGGCAGAGCTCGCGCAGGAGCGCCAGCACCTCGCGGCTGCGCTTGGAGTCGAGGTTCCCGGTTGGCTCGTCGGTGAGCAGCAGACGCGGCTCGCCGGCGAGCGCCCGTGCGATCGCCACCCGCTGGCGCTCGCCCATCGAGAGCTTGTCGGGCGTATGGTCGACGCGCTCGCCCAACCCCACACGTTCGAGCCAGGGACGCGCCACCCGGCGCGCATCGCGCAGCGTCCACCCATCCCCCAGCAGCTTCAGCGAGGCGTTGTCGAGCGCCGTGGCACCGGCCATCAGGTGGAAGGATTGGAACACGAAGCCCACCTCGCGACGGCGGAAGCGAGCGCCCTCGGTGGCCGGCAGGCTGCTCACTTCGCGCTCGCCAAACCACACGCTGCCGCGATCGGGGGCAAGCAGGCCGGCGGTCAGCAGCAGCAGCGTGGTCTTGCCCGAGCCACTGGGCCCATACAGCGCCACGAGCTCGCCGGGCGCAACCGTCAGCGAGACCCCGTCCACCGCCCGCACAACCTCGGAGTCGCTGGTGTAATGCTTGACGAGCTCGCGCAGCTCAAGGCTGGCGCTCGTACTCACGACCCCGAGCGCTCCAACCCGCCCGGCTGACGGGGCGAGTGCCGCGGCGTAAACGGCACCACGTTCCCCGGCTCGTCGCCGACCCGCACCAGATCGCCACCGCCGATCGACATCAGCACATCGGTCCCATGCCCGGCCTCGGTGTCCTCCGAGGCGACGATCAGCGCCGCGTTGTACTCGCGCGCGCCAGTGCGCAGCAGCTCATACAGCGCTTTGCGCTCTTCCAGGCTCGGCACCACCGAGGGCTCGTCGACCAGCAGCAGATGCGGCTGGCGCACGAGCGCCCGGGCGAGCATCACCCGCATGCGCTCCCCCACCGCGAGCGGTGCGGCAAGGTCGTCCGCCCAGTCGGTGGCGCCCGCCCAGGACAACGTCTTGCGTGCCCTGATCCGTGCCTCATGCATGGTGGCCCCGTCGCTCACCAGCGGCAGCGCCACGAGATCCACGACCCGCTCGCCTTTGGCGGGATGCCAGTCTTCGCTCGCGAGCAGCCCGATCCGGTCGCGCAACAGCCGCTCGCGCCACAACACCGGCATTCGTGCCAGGTCGTGGCCCTCGAAGGCGATCCGCCCCGCGTCGGGAGGCTCGAGGCCCGCCGCCAGCCGCAACAGCGTGGACTTACCCGTGCGTCGTGAGCCGAGGATGCCGATGTGCTCGCCCCGATGAACCTCGAAGGAGACGCGCTCGAGCACTGGGATGTGCCGGCATCCATCGGGGTAGGCCTTGCTGACCCGCTCGAAGCTGAGCAGCGGCGCGCCTGCGGCGGTGCTACTCGACGCGGGCGGCATGTTCATCGATCCGCCGTCGCGTGCGTTTGGCCCACTCGACCTCCGCGCGTAGCTGCGCGTCGGAGGCGTCGCGCACGATGTCCATCACCAACCCCATCCACGAGCGCACCGGCAGTGGCGGCCCGGAGCTTTGCCGCAGCAGCTCCAGGCACTCGCGCTCATACTGGTGCAGCGCTTGGCGCAACTGCGGCACGTCCTGCTCGCGCGCGGCCGCGACCTTCGCCTGAATTTCCACGCGTGTCGGCTCGCGCGGAGCGAGCGTTTCCAGCCACATCCGCAGCGCGTCGGGAGCCAGCTCGGTGGCGCTGTAGACGGTGCGCTGCAGACGCGGGTTCTCGGGATCGCTCTCAACCGCTCCCGAGATGAGGCCCGCACGCTCGAGCTGGTCGAGCATCCGGTAGAGACGCTTGGGGTCGATCGCCCACGAGGGGCCCAGACGAGCGCCCAGACGAGCGCCCAGATCGTAACCGTGGCCGGGACGCTCAAGTACGAGACCGAGGATCGCGCCCTTCAGCGGCGAGGATCCCCGCATCCAGGTCCGGTCGCCGGAAGCGCCCGAACTGTTCGCAGACTCGTCATCGACAACCGTCAAGCTCTCCACGGACATCGCGTCTCCCGGTCGTCACTCCGACCCACCACTCCGTTTGCCTCCAGAACGTTACACCAAACAGCTCCCAAGTGCAGCGAACTTAAGAACCTTTCAAATAAAATGATGCCTACGTTGCCGCTGCCTGAAAGTTTGCCAGCCCGGATTTCAGGACTACTCGGCCGGCGCCAAAGCGTCCTCGCCCACGCCGACCCGCGCGAGCAGCGCCGCGGCCGCGCTCGCCGGATCGAGGCGGCGCTCCACCACCTCATCCAGCAGCCGCTCGAGCTCGGCGTCCCCGTGCAGGCGGGCTTCCAGACGACGGCGCATCCGGGCACTCGCCAGCGCCAGCACCTCACCACGCAGGTTGCGCCGGCGGCGCTCGGCGAGCTGACCGGCGTCGAGGATGTGCGCACGATGCTCCTCCAAACGCTCCACCAACTCCTCGATGCCGCGGCTGTGGGCGGCCTCGGTCCTGACGATCGGCACCCGCCAGCGCGCGGCATTCGCGCCGTCGCGATCGAGGTTGGCCAGCGACAACACCCCGCGGATCTCCCGCACCATCGTGTCGGTGAGCGGATGGTCGGCCTTGTTGATCACGATCACGTCGGGAATCTCCATCACCCCCGCCTTCAGCGCCTGGATCGAATCGCCTGAGCCGGGCATCAGCACGAGCACCACGGTGTCGGCGTGGTCGATGATGTCCACCTCCGCCTGCCCCACCCCCACGGTCTCGACGAACACGTCCTCGCGTCCGGCGGCGTCGAGCAGCAGCGCTGCCTGCAGCGCCGCCTCCGAGAGGCCTCCCAGCGCGCCGCGGTTGGCCATCGAGCGGATGAACACGCCGGGGTCCAGGAAGTGCTCGCCGAGGCGGATGCGGTCGCCGAGCAGCGCGCCGTGGGTGAAGGGCGAGGAGGGGTCGATCGAAAGCACCCCCACCGTGCGGCCGGCGTCACGGCGCACGCGGGTGAGCGCGCCGATCAACGTCGACTTGCCGACGCCGGGAGGCCCGGTGAAGCCGACCACTGCGGCGGCGCCGGTGTGGGGATAGATCTCCCGCACGAGCTGCCAGCCCTCCGCACGGTTGTCCTCGACCAGCGATATCCCGCGCGCGAGGGCGCGGCGGTCGCCGGCGAGCAGGCGTTGGGCGAGGGTTGTCGTGGAGGCGCCTGTGGTCACGGGCGCAATCATCGCAGGACACTACGATTCGATCGCCCATGGACTCGCCAGAGCTGACGACCGACCCTTCCCCCGGGAACGCCACACGCGACCCCTCCCCGGACCCTTTTGACTTGAAGCCCACCCACCCTCCCTCTCCCAGCCCATCACATCCCCGGCCCCCCATCGAGCTCCGGGGAGCTCCGCCCCCGCGTGGCGGCGGGCCGCTGACACTGCTGCGGTTCATGCGCGCCAACCACATGCTCTCCCCCGCCTACGCCCGCATGCTGTTGCGCTTGGTGGCGCTCAAGCTGCGCTGGCGGGGGCGCCTTGTGACCGACGGCATCTGCTTCATCTGCCCCGGCGTGCAGCTGGAGATCGGTAGGCACGCCAAACTGCACATCGGCCGCTGGGCGTGGGTGGGACACGGCACCAAGCTGCGCGCGCACGAGGGCGAAGTGCGGATCGGCGCGAAGACGGTGATGGGACAGGAGTGCACGATCTCCGCCTTCCAACATGTGTCGATCGGGCGCGAGTGCATCGTCGCCGACCGCGTGATGCTGATCGACTTCGACCACGGCGTCGTGGAGGTCGAGCGCCCGATCCGCCTGCAGGGCATCTACAAGCGCGACGTGCGCGTCGGGCACAACGTGTGGATCGGCTATGGCGCCTGCGTCCTGCGCGGGGTGACGGTTGGCGACAACAGCGTGATCGGAACCAGCGCCGTGGTCACCAAGGAGGTCCCCGCCAACGCCGTCGTCGGCGGCATCCCCGCTCGCGTTATCCGCATGCGCGAGGCGCCTCGGTCGCTGCGCTGGGAGTGAGCCTCAGCCCGCCGGGCTTTGTCCTGCGACGCCCTACCAGCTACTGACCTCTCATAGCTGTCACCTGGTCGCTGCCCCACAGGCCCAGTTGGTGGTTATGCCTCGAAAAGGAAGCACACGAACCGCCCACCGCCGACCCGTCACGCCGCGAGCAGCGTTTGCGGCGCCGCGTGCGCCGCGAGGTTGCGCAGCGCACCAGGATCGGCATCCGCCCCTGCCGCGAGCGCCCGCTCGACGCCTCGGCAGTGGGCGTCGAAGCGCTCGTGCGCGTAGGGCACCGCGAGGCCGCGCGACACCATGAAAGCCCAGTCGCTGGCTTGCAGCGCCAGCAGCTCGCGCACCGCGGCGGCGCCCGCCCGGTGGCCGGCGCGCACCACCTCCAACTCCGCCGCGCGGGTGGCGAACGCGATCTCCGCCACCGCCGGGCCCGACCAGGTCGAGAGGTCGCCGCCCGCACCCCAGGTGCTCACCTCCCACCCCTCTCCCTCACACTCCCACTCCGCCGCTGCCGCACCGGCCGTGGAGTCGTTCGCGAGTGCCCGACCCGCCGCCGCGCCGGCCACGGGGACCCCACCCTCGCGCGCGGCCGGGGCGGCCCCCAGCGGCGCCGGCTCGTGACGCTCCAGCGCGTCGTCGAGGCGCACCAGCGGGAGACCCTGGCGGGCACACTCCTCGACCACCGCCCCCAGCCACGCAAGACCCTCATACCACCAGTGACCGAGCAGCTCGGTGTCGAGCGCGCACACGACCAGGCCGCCCCCGGGTAGGCCCCGTCCGTCGCGCTCCAGCCGCTCGCGCACGCCCGCCACGAAGTCCTTCGCGTGTGCGCGCGCGAGGCTCAGCGCGTGCTCGTGGTCGTAAGCGCCGCCGTCGTTGGCCCACGGATTGTGGTGATGGATCGTGTGGTGGTGGTAGTCGCGGTAGCGGCCGTGCGCAGGGTAGCCCTCGTCGCTCCAAACCCGCGCGATCGTCGCGCGATCGATCGGCACCAGCACCACACCCGACTCCCCCACCATGGGTCGCAGGTGGCCAGGCGCCCCGAGGCCGAGGCGGCCAGTCAGCTCCGCGCACACGGTCCGCACCCCCGCGTCCGCCAGCACGGGCTCCAGCCAACCGGCGTGGGCGCACTCCGGCAGCCAGAAGCCCCCTCGCCACGCCCCCCCGCCGAAGCGGGCGCGGTGGGACTCCACGCCGCCGCGCACCTGCAGCCGCAACCCCGCGTCGCTCGCCAACAGCGGCAGCACCGCGTGGGTCGCCGCGGAGGTCCACTGCGCGTAGGGGGCGAACGCGTTCAGGATCTCGCCACCGCGACGCTCAAAGCTCTCCAGCGCCCACTCGTAGTCACCCCAGGAGCGCTCCACCTCGCGCGCCAGAGCCTCGTGCCCCCCCGCGCGCAGCCCGCGAGAGTCCTCGGCGTGGGTGTGGCGGCGGGTTCGTCCACGAACCGCACGAAGCGCTCGCCCACGCCCGCGGCCTCGAGCTGGTCACACAGCACTGGGGTGAGGGACACCGTCAGCGGTGCCCCGCGCTCCAGCAGCTCGAGCAGCGGCAGGTAGCAGGTGGCGAGCGCCTCCCACAGCCACTCCTCACCGAACGGCCACGTCCCGAAGCCCTCGACATAGGGCATGTGGGTGTGCAGGACGATCGCCAGCTCGCCCCGCCTGCCACCGCGGCGTCGGTGCGACCCACCCACGGGGTCCCGCTCGCCGCCCGCGGGCTGCTGGCGGGAGTCGCTCACGAAGGCGCGCCACCAGCCGCGAGCCAGCTCACGTCCGGCACACCGCCACGAAGTCGAGCGCGCGGTCGAGGTCGGCCTGGCCGCGGGGGCGCAGCGCGAAGTCGGCCGTGGAGATCGCCGGGGTGAACCGGTCATAGAAGCGCCCGGTGACGCCCAGCCGCGGGTGCACGCTGTCCCAGCCCAGCCGCAGCGCAAGCTCGTGCGCGCGCAGCTTGCGGGCATGGAAGAGGCCGAATAGCGCCACCGAGGCGAAGTGCTCGCGGCACAGACGCTCGAACTCGTGCACGCGGTACTCGTGCACGTGCCACGGGTTGTCCGAGCGCGGCGCGCCCTTCGGCGCGAGCGTGAGCACGTTGGGCGTCGACAGGTACACCACGCCGCCGGAGCCGACCAGCTCACGGAAGTGATCGAGCGCCGCCCCCGGGTTCTGCAGATGCTCGATCGTCTGCAGGAACACCACGGCGTCCGCGGGCGCCGTGAACGTTTCGATCAGGTCGCGCTCGAAGCGCAGGTTGGGGCGCCGGTAGCGCATGCGCGCGTGCTCGTGCGCGTCGGGATTGGCGTCCACCCCGACGACGCTCGCCGCGCTGGCGGCGAGCACGTCCGAGCCATACCCCTCGCCACACGCCATGTCGATCATCCGCAGGCCGGCCACGCGCTCGGCGATCCACTGGTAGACGACTAGATGACGGCGATACCAGTAGTTCTCCTCGGGCACGTCCGGCAACGTGCGCTCCCCCGTCAGCGCGAGCGGAGGCACCCCCTCGGGCTGGTTGCGCTGCACGTAGAGGGACGCCGACACCGCGCGCGAGTATATGGGCCCGCGCATCCGTGCGGCAGTCACGGTGCCGATCGGCCGCCTTCCTGAGCCGCCGAGGAGATCCGCGACGTCAACACGCGCTACCACGACGTGGCGGCGGACCACTACGACTCGAAGTGGGGGATCGACTTCGGCGACATCGGCCTGGAGCAGGTGGGCGCCAAGGTGCGCAAGGCGCTCGGCGAGCGCCCGGGCCACTACGAGCGATCGCTCGAGATCGGTGCCGGGACGGGGTACTTCACGCTCAACATGATGCGCGCCGGGCTGATCGGGAAGGCCACCTGCACCGACATCTCCCCTGGGATGCTCGCCACACTCGCGCCAACGCCAAACGGCTGGGGCTGAAGGTGAAGACCGTGAGCGCCGACGCCGAGCGGCTGCCGTTCGAGGACGGGAGCTTCGATCTCGTGCTGGGGCACGCCGTGCTGCACCACATCCCCGACCTCCCCACCGCCTTCGGCGAGCTCGCGCGCGTGCTGGCGCCCGGCGGCACGCTGCTGTTCGCCGGCGAGCCCTCCCGCGCCGGCGACCGCATCGCGAACGTGCCCAAGCGTTTCGCCGGCACGGTCGCGCCTATATGGCGGGCGGCGCTGCGCGCGCGCCCGGCGGGGTGGGCTGGCAACGGATCCGCAGGCGCCCCCGACGAGGCGCTGGAGAGCGTCGTGGACGTGCACGCGTTCGTCCCCGGCGAACTGCGCGAGCTCGCGTGCGGTGCCGGGCTGGAGCGGGTGCGCGTGAGTGGTGAGGAGCTGCTGGCCAACTGGTTTGGCTGGACCAACCGCACGCTGGAGGCGACCGCCGAGCCGGCCGACGTGCCGTGGGCGTGGCGCCAGTACGCCTACCGAGGCTACCTGGTGCTGCAGGAGCTCGACCGTCGGCTGCTGGAGCCGCGGCTGCCCGCCGCGATCTTCTACAACCTGATGCTCTCCGCGCGCAAGGGCCGCTGAGCTACGGGCAAGCAGGGCCGAGCTCCGGGCGCCGAGGGCAGGTCCCGAGCTCCCCGGCGCACCGGAGTCCGAGCTCCCCGGCGCACCGGGGTGGTACCGGTCGTTACAGACCCCGGTTCGCACGCAGCTGACGGTTCACCCCCTTAGACTCTGCCTATGACGGAGCGACTGCACCGCGACTTCCCGCTGTTCCCGCTCGGCATCGTGGCACTGCCTACCGAGAACGTGCCGCTGCACATCTTCGAGGACCGTTACCGCATGATGATCGAGCAGTGCCTCGAGGAGCAGCGCGAGTTCGGGATCCTGTGGATGGCGGAGGACGAGCTCAAGCCAGTCGGCTGCGCGTGTACCGTCGAGACGGTGCTGGAGCGCCTGGAGGACGGGCGCATGAACATCCTCGCGCGCGGCACCCGGCCGTTTCGGCTCGTGGAGCGCCAGGACGACCTGCCCTACCCCGCGGGCGTGGTGGAGTTCCTCGGTGAGCACGACGAGCCGGCCGACCCCGAGGTCGTGAGCGCCACCCGCCAGCTGTATGCCGAGCTGGTGGAGCAGGCGACCGACAACGCCCTCTCGGAGGAGGAGATCGAGGCTCTCAACGCCTACCGCATGGCCGCCACCGTGGAGTTCGGCGCCGACGCCAAGCAGGAGCTGCTGGAGCTGCGCTCGGAGAACGCCCGCCTACGCCTGCTGACGATGCTGTTCCGTGCCGCGATCAAGCGGATGGAGCTCGTCGAGCGCGCCCAGGCGCACGCGCGCTCCAACGGGAAGGTGCGCTTCGGGTAGGCGGCAGAGCCGCGAGGCTCACCGCGATCCAGCCACGCAGACCGCCGCCTGTCGTCCGTCACCCGCCGCCGATCGTCCGTCACCCGCCGCCGATCGTCCAGCAGGACCCGCACCACGGGCGTCCTCACCCCGCCGGCAGCCCACACACCCGCTGTGCCACTTCCAGCACGAGGTACTGCAGGTGGTGCAGAGCGGAGGGTTGGTGGGCGGAGTTGTCGGCGAAGCGCGCCGTGCCTTCGGCGTCGCGTACGCGGTAGCGGAACACGGATCCCGGGCGGGGCGGCAGCGAGAGGTGCTTGGAGGAAGGGGTCTGGAGTTCTTCGGTGACGCCCCGGGCCTGGATCAGCTGGGGATCGCTCAACTGGTGGGCAGGGCCGCCGTTGCAGTGCACCGTGCCGCCTTCGTTGATCCGTACGGTCAGCTTTTCCCCACCTCCCGTGCGCGTGACCACGAACAAGTCGGGGAGTTCGACGCTCTCGCCGCAGCCCGCCATGGCTAGGGCCGCCGCCCAGGCGAGCACTACGGCCACTGCGAGCGCCACTACCGCGCTCCTTACCGCCATGCGAGCCTCCTCCTCCGCACGTACACACGAGCCACATCCCTCCTCCTCCGCGCACACACGAGCCTCCTCCTCCTCGCGCCCACGCGTTCCACCTCTCCTACTCACGCCCACACCGCCACCCCGCCGCGACGGGGGTCGCCCGCACCGAGCAGCTCGCCGTCGCGCCGCTGGACGGCCTGGACGCCGCCGAAGAAGAGGTTGAGCGCGTGGAAGGCGACCACCTCGCGGCCCGGCGCCGCCAGCGCCCGCCGCGGGATCCCCGGCTCGGCGTAGAGGACCCCCTCCTCGTAGTGCACGCGCGGGGCGCCCACCGCCTCGGCGGCGCTCATGCCGTGGTCCACGACCCCGACGATCGTTTGCAGCAGCGCCGAACGGATGCGGTTGGAGCCGGCGGATCCCAGCACCAGCTCGACCTCACCCGCGCGGGTCACCACCGAGGGCGCCATCATGCTCGGCATCCGCCGGCCGGCCGGGTGGCGGTGGAAGCCCAGCGGGTTGAGGTCCTGCTCGCCCATGATGTTGTTGACGTGGATGCCGGTTCCGGGCACCACCACCCCCGAGCCCTCGCCGTTGGTGCAGGTGACGCTGCACGCGCGGCCGTGGCCGTCGAGTACGGAGATGTGGGTGGTCGCGCCCAGGTTGCGGGCCGCCCCTTCAGCTCGATCTGCCGTTCCGTCCGCTCCACTGCCACCCCCCGCTCGACCGGCCGTGCCGTACGCTCCACCGCCACCCCCCGCTCCGCCGGCTGTGCCCGGACGACCGCTCGCACCGCCTCTACTTGTGCCCGCTGCTCCCTCCACCCCCAGGCGCTCGCCCAGGAACCGCTCCAAGAAGCCGTCCTCGACGAGGCCATCGAGGAATGCCGGGGTGCGCTCGCCCTGGGCGGCGGCCATCGCCGCGACGATGTCGTCGAGCGCGGGCGGACCGGGCCGACGGTCGAGCAGGCCGAGCGCGTAGGCCAGCAGCGTACCCCCCGCCGAGGGCGGCGGGTTGGTCAGCACCTCCCGGTCGCGGTAGCCCACCCGTACTGGCGTGCGCAACCGCGCCCGGTAGGAGGCCAGCGCCTCGCTGGTGAGCGAGCCGCCGCGCTCGCCCAGCCAGCCGCTCACGGCGGCGGCGATGTCGCCCGCATAGAAAGGCCCCGCACCCTCGGCGCCCAGACGCTCGAGCGCGCCGCCCAGTTCCGGGTTGTGCAGCACCTCCCCCTCGCGCAGCACGTGCCCAGCGGGCGCCCACAGCGCGGCGCACTCTGGCGTAGAGAGCAACAGCTCGGCAAGGATCTCTGCCACGTAGGCCTGCCCCGCGTTGAGCGCCACGCCGGCGCGCGCCAGGGCCGCGGCGGGGGCGGCGAGCTCCGCGAGTGCCACCGTGCCCCAGCGCGCGACGGCCTCGCACACGCCCGCGGGCGTCCCGTACACCCCGCAGGAAGCGGGCCCGATGTGGAACACCTGCGCGGCGTCGCCGAAGGACACGTCGATCGCGCGCAGCTCGGCGGCCGAGCCGTCGGTGGCGCGCGCGGGGGCCTCCACGAAGAAGTCGAGCAGCGCCGGCTCCCACCCGCCGCCGGCGACCATCAGGTAGCCCCCCGCCCCCAGGCCCGTCAGCAGCGGCTCGGCCACGAACGACACCAGCATCGCCCCCACCGCGGCGTCCACGGCGTTGCCCCCTTCGCGCAGCACGCGGGCGCCCGCCTGCGCGGTCAGCGGATGACCGGCCGCCACCACCCCTCGTTTACCGCTGCCCATCCGCGAAGCCTAGAGCGGCTGCATCCCGATCGGGTTGTACTGGGGATCATCCGCGCAGGTGCGCGCGTCCACTGGCGCGTGGGCGCTGGCCGAAACGGGGATGCTGGTCGATTCCGGACTCCAGACCTCGAGGATCTGAAGCGACTCGGTGGGGCGTAAGCGGCCGCTTCCGCAGACAGCCGATCCTACGGCGTGGCGCCGGCCGACCCAAGCGGGTAGGGGAGCGGCTCGAGTTGGCTCATCTTCCAGGCGCCACCTTCGCTGCGCATCGGCATCACGTACTTGCTGCCCTTGGGTCCGTGGAAGAGGGCGAAGGCGCTCGCGCCCTTGATCCGCAGGGCGGCGACGCCGGCGGTGAGGGTGAGGGTTTCGGCGTGGGCCGCGGTGCTCTTGGAGAGCTCGGCGAGAACCCGCGCGCAGCCGCCGGCCTTCGCCTTGGGCCCCCCGAGGAGCCGTTCGAACTGCGTGCGAGTGGTCGCCGCGAGATAGGTGCAGGCCGCCGCCCATTCGCCGTTGGCGCGAGCCCGCAGGAAGGCGGCGAGCGCCGTGGCCGCGCGTTCCCGTTCGCTGGGGGGCGCTTCGCTGCCGTAGTCGGGGATGCTGTTGTCCCCGCTGGGTGCTCGGAAGCCAGCGGCGCCGGCGCCGGAGCCGCTGGAAGGGGAGGTCGAAGTCGTGGATGGGCGCGGCGTCGTTTCGGCCGGCTTGGTGGTGGCCGTGGGCGTCGTCGCGGTCGAGGTCGTCGCCGGGGTCGTAGCGGTCGACGTGGTCGGGGTCGTGGCGGCGGTCGTGGCGGTCGAGGTCGTCACCGCGCTTGCTGCCTGCGTCGAGGGGCTCGAACCGCCACCCCCGCACGCCGCGAGGCCGACCGCCACGAGGGCCGCGGCGAGCAGCGGCGTCACCATTCGCCCGCGTCTCATCGACCTCTGCCCCGTCGGCTCGTGGACCCCTCTCGCCTCACGAACACGATCCTATTATCTTCTTCCGCGGCGCGCGTTCCTTCCGTGGATGTGTCCGCGGCTGGTCTTCTTCTCGAGCACTGGCTCCGCCTCCCAACGAGGCCTGATGCTAGAATCAGGCATCATGAATGGTCCCTCCACATCCGCGGCGGTAAGGCGCACGACCGTCGCCGCCAAGCGCTCATCGCTCGACACGCTCGAGGCCGAGGCCCGCCGGCGCGGCGTCGCGCTGACCGCGGTACTCGCCGAGGCGATCGATGAGAAGGCCGGCGCCCTGCACGCCGCGCGTCGCCCCCGCCTGGGGATCGCCCGGTCCACGGACGGCCGCTCCGCCGCCGAGGTGACCGCGCAGCCGATCGCGCAGCCACCGTCGTAGATGGCGCTGGTGCTCGATACCGGGCCGCTGCTCGCCGCACTCGACGCGGCCGACCCCGATCACCCCCGCTGCGCCACGCTGATCGGCGAGACCCACGAGGACCGCGTCATCCCGATGCTCGTGCTCGCCGAGCTCGACTACTGGTGCCACCAGCGCCTCGGCGCCGACGCCTGGCTCACCTTCCTGGACGACCTGCTTGCGGGCGCCTACCGAGCTGAGACCCCCACGCCGGCCGACCTCACCCGCTGCCGCGAGCTCCAGACGCAATACCGCGAGCACTCGCTGGGAGTGGTCGACGCCAGCGTCCTCGCACTCGTGGAGCGACTCGGCGAGACCAGGCTGGCCACACTCGACCACCGACACTTCGCCATGCTGCGCCCCGCACACGCGGACGCGCTGCAGCTCCTGCCGTAGAGCCTCACCCGCCCGCGCGGTGAGATCGGCCGGCCTGCTCAAGCGCAGGGACGCACCACGTGGGGCCGTTCAAGACCACGCCCGAGCACCAACACCCCCTCTATCCAAGCCATTCTCGGACCCTTGAGCTTTTCGGACACTGATGTCTATAAGCCAATCTCGCGGGCAACTACCGGCGCCGGCGGGTCCAAGGCGCGCCCTCCTAGATCGCGCGAGCGGCGCCCACGGTGCTCTGGCCGGCGCGGATGATGCGCTCGTCGAACAGCAGCACTCTGGACAGCGCCAGGCTCCGCGTCCCGTCGAGCGCCTCACCGGTGTCCGGTGGCAGGCGGTGCAGCTCGATCACCCATGCGAGCATGTGCAGATCGTGGCGGATCCGCGCATCCTTCTCGACCTCGAGCTGACGGAACTCGCGGGTAGGCGGCACTGCTGGCGGCTGGCGGGCTTGGGCGACTTCGAGGCCGTATCGGGTCAGCGAGTACAGGTACGGCAGCGCACCCCTCGGTGCGTCCCTGAGCACGATCGGCCAACGCGCGAGTAGACCGTTGCGGTACAGCTTGTCGTTGATGCGGCCCGCATCGTCCGCTCCGCTATGCCCAACATCACGGCCCGTCGGAGCATCACCCAGCGCGGGAGAGAAGCCCAAGATCGAAGGTCACGACCGATCAGAGATCGGCCAGCAGCGGCCGAGCTTGACGAGAACTACCCCGTGGGTAGCACTACTGCTACTCTCTGCCTGATGGCAACGATTCCTCAGAAGGAGCTACGCAACCATGTCGGCGAGGTTCTGCGGCGAGCAGAGGCGGGCGAGCACATCACGATCACCGTCTCCGGACGCCCCGTCGCACAGCTCGGTCCGATCCGCGCCCGGCAGTGGGTGCCAAGCAGTCAGCTGGCCGACCTGTGGAACGCACCACCCGACTTGACGCTCGACCAGGATCTGGCGAGGCTCAGCGGCGAGCTCACAGACCCGTGGGCCACGTAGCGAGTGGCCGTCCTGCTCGACACCTCTGTCCTGATCGGCGCCGAGACAGGTCCCGAAGATTACGCAGCAATCAGCGTGGTTTCCCTGACCGAGCTGCACTTCGGTGTCCTCGTCGCTCGTGATGATGAGACGCGTGCGCTGCGGATGCGCCGTCTTGGCGCCATCGAGGATCACTTCGATGCTCTACCATTCGACGCCGACGCCGCGCGAGAGTGTGGGCGGCTCTACGCACTCGTCGCTAAGCGCGGCGGCCAGCCCCGGCGGCGAGCATTCGACCTAGCGATCGCCGCGACCGCCAACGTTCATGGCGTGCCACTACTGACCTACAACATCAAGGATTTCGAGATCCTCGCCGAGGAGATCGACGTCCGCGCTCCCAAGTAGCGACTGGCTTGTTTCGGGAATGTGAGCTTCACTTTCAGGCTCGCCCCATCCGCACGTTCAGCGACCCTACGCACCCAGGCCAACTGTCAAGCCCCAACCGCACAAGCCGTCCCCACCGGCACGACGACGGTCCTAGGCGCCACCCACAGATAGGGTGACGGGCAACGCCCAAGACCGTGTCTTCGTTGGCTATTCGGCGGTCACCGCCCAGGTGCCGGTGAGTTCGGCGCCTTCTTCGGTTTCGCCCGAGAACCCGGAGAGTGTGAATCCGAGTGGGGTGGAGTTGAATTGTACCCCGAACTCTCCTTCGCCCACGTGTACGTTGAGTTCGCGGATCGCGAAGACGCAGAGGTAGCCGGGTTTGGCTTCGGGATCTTCTGCGTTGCCGGCGCAGCCTTCGGGGTCGGCTTCGTCTTCCTTGATGTACCGTTTTAGGGGTCCTTCACCTGCCCCGTTTTCGACGCGGAGGGTGAAACTGACGGCAGTTGACAAGACGTCAATAGTCTTTGCCCCGAGCCCAAGACCGCCCCCGCCCGCGGCCCACATGCCCTTGAGGGTCTTTCCCGAGGGGAGCGTTTCGGGGAGTTCGGCGGCATTGCCGTTGCAGGCGGTTGTTTTGGTGGCGCCAACCGTGAATTCGGCTCCGCCCAAATGTTTACATGTGGCGCTGCTCGTTTCGACTTTTGTGTTGGTGACGCTTTCGCCGTTGGCTCCGTTGTTGCCGGTCGCGCCTGTGTTGCCGGTGGCGCCGGTGTTGCCGGTCGCGCCCGTAGGACCTGCTGGGCCGGTTGCTCCCGGCGCACCGTTCGCTCCGCTCCTACCGTCAGCGCCCTTCAGGGACTTCAGCACCTTCGGGCTGATCTGCCTAGTAGAGGTAATCACGTACTTGCTTGCGGCATAGGCACCGCCGCTCATCGCAAACACGAGCGCGAGCGTCAGCGCCACATTCGCGTAAGTAAAGCCTCTACGTATCATTGAGAACATCAGGGTTACCCTTTCTTCCTGTCGTTGGCCTGCTTGGACTTCGCGTACTTACTGCGGGCCTGCTTCTCACAGGCCGCACGCTGCTGCTCGGACGTCCGTTTGCAGGCCGTCAGCGCCTTCGCAAGCTTCTGAGCGTTCGTCAGCCTCTTCGTGGTGGTCTTGACGACGGTCGCGGCGGCCGGCTCGGGGAACGCGATAGCCGGCACCGCCAGCATCGCCAGTGGCGTGGGCGAGACCAGCAACGACGGCAGCCCCTGGGTCGTAAACGTCAGCGTCGCGCCGGCCGCCGCCTCGCCCGCCGCGCTCCCGTCGCCGCTATGCGCCGCGATCCGGTAGGCGTACTCGGTGCCCGGCTGTAGGCCAGCAAGCGCGAGCGTCTTCTCGACGGGTGTCGTGCCCGCACCCGCCGGCCCGGAGAACACGATCCCGAACTGCGTGTTCGCACCGTTGTACACACCGAGTTCAAACGTGTACGCGGCTGCCTGGCCATCGGGGTTGACCGTGCCCGCAAGGACCGCGCCGGCGGACGTTACCGCACTCGCGGCGTCCGTCGCCGCTTGCACGACGGGCGCCGGCGCCGTGGTAAACGAGCCCACGCTGCCCGTCGCTTCACCGCCTTCGGTCATGCCATTGACCTGGCGTTCGTTGTTGGCCAGCAGACGGAAGCGATACGTGGTATCAGGCTGCAGTCCGCTGGTTTCCACGGTCGTGCCGATCGCCCCATACGTGGAGGACTCCACGCCCGGCGTCTCCAGCGCCCCCGGGCAAGATGCAAGGTTTTCGCAGGGCCCGTACTGAAACTCGTAGGCGGTGCTTGCGTTCTCCGGATTCAGCTCGGCAAACAGCACCGCCGTGGAAAACCCGGCGTGAGACGTGCTCGGTTCGCCCACGATCCTTGGCGCCACGACCGGCGTGTCGAACGACACAGTCGCGCCCGTCAGCAGTTCGGGCGCCTTGACGTTCTCGTCTTCGCCCGAGAGCCGGTAGTTGACCGCTTCGTTTGGCCGCAACCCTTCGATCGAGGCGCTCACCTTCACGAGCGGTTCTTCTTCGCCTGCGCTCTTCACATTGGCGATCGGTTGCGACTTGGTCTTTTCACCGAACGACAAGGTCCGACCCCACTGAAACGACACCTGCGTTTCCCTGACGCCCCATAGATCAACTTCGCCATTGAGGGCGCAGTCCAGTGTGGCATCCGTTTGGCTTTCCGTCCCCACCTGACACGTCGCGGGACTAGTCAGAAGCCCCCCGACCGGCAGCGGAAGATACGCGATGACTTCATAACCGGCGACGACATACAATTCGCCTTTGCTGTTGAACGTTATATCATGGCCTGCAACAGTGAAGACCAGGCCGAGGTTCAAAAAGGAGAATTCGTAGGTGAATTCCGTGATTAGATGCAGGCTTGTTGTACCGACTTCGTAGAGGGAGCCGCGAGACACAGCAAACGAATGGATATCTTCCGTTACTCCCAGTTCACTTTCGGTTACCGCAAGTCGGCCAGCGGGGTCGAGGGCAATCGCCTGGATTATGATTGGTTCTATCTCAGTTGCATTTGTTTCCCTGGGAGTCAATTCGAAGCGCGTGATTTCCATGCCGGCCGGACTGAACTCGCGGATTACGTTCAAGGCTTCACTGAGTACACGATCCCCTTCCTTGATGTGATAGACGAGATAGACATCGCCGGTTTTGTCAACAGCGAGCGCCGACACATCGCTGTTCGGTTTGGAGGAGATCGACGTGAGCGGGATTTCGCCCACGTACATCCCTGTGGACGTACTGAACTCCTGCACCCGGTGTTCGTCGCCGACATACAACAGGTCTTCGGGGCCACCTATAGCGAGCATGTCCCCCCCGGATGACTGAAAGTCGAAGGCGCCCGGTTCGCTCCCCAGACCCGGGGACGTACATTTCACACCTTCTTTTTCGACTTCCTCCTGTGTGCAGAGGTTACCTTTGGTTTTTTCGTTTACATTCCTGCCGATCTCCAGCACGAACTGGCCATTTGCGGTGAATGCCTGTACACGGTCACCAAGTCCGGGGGTAATTTCCGCGACGTAGACATTCCCACTTCCAGAATCGACTGCGATACTTTGTATTTGGCCTCCGAACTGTCCGGGGGCGACCCCTTCGCGGCCGGCCTTGCACTTGACGTGGGCCGTTTCGATTTCTGCCTCCGTGCAGACGTTACCCCCGGTTGTTTCGTTGACGTCCTCGCCGAACATCAACACGAATTCCCCGTTCGGCGTGAGCTCCTGAATGCGACTGTTGCCCACCTCCGCGACGTACACGTTGCCGTCGGGCGCGCCCGCAACACTTGCGGGGTCAGCGAACCCGCCCGGTTCGCTGCTCTGCGTGCCTGGCTGGCATCTGTTTTTGGATTCTACGGTGCAGGTATTCCCGTGGGTGGTGTCGTTGACTTCCCAGCCGATGTGGGCCGAGAGCACCTGTTTGACCGGCGCTTCGGCCGCCTGCGCGCCGGGTGCACCAGCCGCGCTGATCAGCATCGCGACCGTGGCTGCCACGGCGGCAAGCGAGAGAGCCCTGCTCGTCGGGTTGGCGGTCATTTGCTCGTCCTCCCGTGATCGGTCGTATTTGCTTTCTTCGCTTTGAGCTTCTTTCGCTTCTTAGCTCTCGCCCTCTTGGCCTTGGGGCAGCCCGTGACGGCGATCTTTGTCGTCTCGTGAAGTTCGGCGCCGTTTTGTGCGAGGAATGAGGTCGGCATCGCGAGCTTTGACGTGCAGAGGTTGCCGTTTGCGGCGAGGGCGGAGTACTTGCCCTGGGGGAGGTACAGCTCGAAAGTGGAGACGGGGACGTCGGGGACGGTCTTGAACGTGCTGCTCGTGATCCCGGCCTTTGAGATGAACGTCGAGCCCGTTAGATCGACGCGTACACCGTCGCCCTGGAGTACGACGATCAGCGATGGGAATGCTTCTCCGCCGTGGGAGACGAAGTACAGCGGGCCCGTCAGCCCGACGGGCAGCAGCGGGGTGCTCGCCTTGACGATCCCCACGATCGACGCAGCGGGACACCCGGCGGGATTGGACTCGAATGTCGCGGCGGTACACGCTTTCTGTAGCGTCGTCAAGCGGGCCGGCAGCTGCTTGGGGAGATCGACCTTCACGCGGGCGACGTTCGCCTCGCTACCGGCCGCGCCCGGGGGGAACGAGAGCTTCGCGTCGAGACTCGCACCGCCTGCGCGGCTTGTGTGGGCGCTTGTGGAGACCACGAACTGTGGTTTGAACGCGAGGGACTTGCAGCTGGCGGCCGCGAACGGGCTCGCGACGTCCGCGACAGCGTTCTGGGAGCCCGAGACGGCGGCTGTGATCTGCTGCGCGGCGCAGCTGGTCGGGTTGAACATGAAGCCCGGCCGGTCGATGTTCACGGTGATGCGCTGCAGGCGCAACGGGACACCGTCAAGGATCTGCGGCACCGTATACGGACCTGTTTCGTCGGTCGTGACCGTCAACGTCGAGTTTTCGGGGTTCACGTCGATGCGTGCCCTGACAATCACCAGGCCGAGGTTGAAGGGGCCCGCGACGGCGGGCGTGACGATGCTCAGCCCGAACGGGGCGCCATCATGAGGACCCGTCAAGTAGACGGTCCCCGTGATTTCAAATGGGTGCGAGCCAGCACCGGAGGCCACCCTGGTGGTGCCGATCTTCGAGGCTTCTGGGCAGTGACCGTCATCCGCTTCGGGTTCGCCGCATAGCTGGACGCTCGAGAGCATCCCCAGCAGGCCCGGCGGGGTATGGATCTGGATGCCCTTGACGAACTGTTCGCGGTCCTGACGCGAGAGGTTCAACGTGAACGCGCTGAACGCGCCGGCCTGCGGGCTGACGGTCCCCGCGCTGAACCCCGGGCGCAAACCGGGAGGGCTCGCGCATCCTTCCACGCCGAAGAACGAGGACGGCGTCGCATCCGATGTGCCCGCCACAGACAGGCCCTGGGGTGTGATGCCCGGGGCGCTCCATGGCGTGAAATCAGCCGTCGTGACCGCTGCCCCGCACACAGCGGGGTTGTCGATCGGCGCGCGCGGGCCACCATTCAAATGGATCTTCAGTTCACTGAACGGCGCCTGCGGATTCTCCAAGAACCTCGTCGTCAACTGGCCCGTCGCCGGGTTCGCGTCTGTGTAGCCCGCAACCTTGATGTTGATACCCGTGTTCGCCAACGCCCCTTCGCCGCCCAATTCCAGATACAGCTGGTAGAGGTTCCCATCGAGCGCGTCCTGTTCGGTGCACGCATTCTGGCCGGCGCCGCCGCAGCCCGGCCGGGCCAGGTACACGTGACCCTTGACGGGTTCGCCCAGCAGCGGCGTAATCGCTTCCGCGGTACCCACGATCGAAGCGTCCGGGCAATGTCCCGCCGCTAACTGCAGTTCTCCGTTCGAACCGGCTTCTTCAGATTCAGGCCCGGTGAAGTTGATCCCTTCCGGCCCGGTCGCATTGCACGCCTGGATGCCATCCACGACACCCGGGCTGATCGACATACCCTCTGGGAGCGTCACGACCGCATCACGCAGATGCGGCGTCGCGTTTGTCGCCGCCTGCTCGACCTGGGGGACCTGCACGTTCACACCCAACCCGACCGGCTCATCCGCGAGCAACGTATCCGGCTGCACTTCGATCGCCGGGTCAAACGCCAACGCGTTACAGCCCGTTACCCCCGGCATCACCGACTGCGCTTCCGCCCACCCCTGATATTGCCCATTCACACCCACACGTCCCGGTTCCTGCCAGGAATCGGCGCGCAGCGTCGCCGTCGCAGGCCCCGCAGAACAATCCGTCGGCATTGACACAAACGGCACTACCGGCACACCCGATGGCACCCCACTCGACTGCCCGCCCACTTCCCGCTGGCATTGCATCAAGCCTATGGGCAAACCGGGGCCTGTAAAGCTACTGCAGATAAGACCACGCATCGCGTCATGGCTCGGGTCAGCCGGCACGCCCCAGAACGTCAGTTCAGCACGAGAGAGTTCGACCTCTGGGATCCTGTTGCTCGCTACGGTGAAGCCATAGCCCTGCGCTGTACGAACCAGGTGCGCCGTCAGCACAGCATTGACGTCGATTTCGTCTTGGAGCACGAACTCGGCCGACTGGCCGGCTTCCGGCGCCACGTTATAGATCGGGGCAAGCAATTCGCCCCCACCATGCCAGCGTACCCTCCACACACCAACCTGCGTCGAGGAGCGACAATCGGCAATATCCGCCAGCGGGCAGCGCGGCACCGCCTGTGGATCGCCCAACAGACCCGGCGGTAGTGACACGACGATATCCTTTGGGTCGCGCGTCGGGAAAACCCGACTCTGTGACGCTCCGGGCCGGAGGGATTCTTCGGTTGCGAACTCGAATGTCGTCGTCAGCGCCCACGGATGCCCGCCCGCCTGTGTAAACACTTCTGGTTCATTCATAAATTCGTATGCAGTAAAGGGAGCTATACCGTCAGGCGACACCACCTTCGACACTATCTTGGTCGGGCCGGTCGTCTGTAGCGAGAATTTGGTGATTTCAAGCGGCTTGGCTTCGCTCGCGGCACTGGCCGGGGACGCTGAGAATGGGAGACCAAAGGTTAGAAGCAAGGCTAGAATTGAGATGGAGGCACGTAGAGCTACGCTGCCGTGCTCGCGGTGAACCTCACTGGGCGCGTTTTTCGAGCGTTGATAGAGCATATTCACTTCTTTCCCTTGGTCGACTTCTTGGCCTTCCGCTTCTTTTTCTTGATTTTCTTCTTCTTCGATTTGGGCTTAGCCTTCACCACCGGCTTGGAAGCGGGGGCAGCGAAGTTTTCACCCGGCGCCTGCACGGCGCTACCCGCCACCAGTAATGGCGCGGGGTTCGTCAACGGACCCTGGCACGCATCACTCGAGCACTGCTGGCGCGGCGCCGGCGGGGGCGGGAAGCCGCCTTCCAGTCGCGCGTCATAAAGATCGACCAAACCGTCGGTGTCCTGGGAGACCAGCCCCTGGGAGGTATCGAAGAAGATGTCTCGGCCCGACGGCGTGATCACGGGCTGCGAGGCAGACGATTCGCCGCTGGAGATCAGCGATACGCTACCTTCGTGCCATTCATAGATGTCTTCGGCGCCGCTCGCCGCATCCGACGCGTTCGGCGAAAGCGGATCGGCGGTGCTGAACACGATCCGCGAACCGTCTTCGCTGATCGCCCGACGATTCATCTCCTGCTGTTCAACGACCTTGTCATCTGATTCTTCAGGAGATTCGATCGTCGCGTCGGCATTCTCTTCGGTACTGTCGTTGCGGTTGCCGTTGGCGTCATAGGCCGCTTCGCCAAGCGAGACCCGCTCGAGCGCTCCCGTTTCGGCGTCATAGCGGTAGATGTCCTTGGCGTTATCGGTGTCGTCCGCGACGAGCTGCCCGTAGCTGGAGAACACTAAGAACCTCCCGTCCTGTCCCGCGGTCTGCGCTTCATGACCGCCAAGTTCCCCCCACAGCCGCGTGTCGTTTCTCGCCTGTCCGCTGGCTTCGAACTCGGATGGGCAACGAAGATCTTCCGCTGTCCCGGATTGCCCGGGCCCGGAACACAGATCGGCGACAAACGCGATATGGCCCGATGGATATTGCTGATCATGCTCATACACATATAAATTATCCGCGCCCCTCACCGGCGTCTGGCCTTGCGCGTTCGCCCCTTCGCCAAGCACTCCCAGCGCTACGAAATAGACCCGCGACCCGTCGGGCGCGACCCGCACAACGCCACCCTGCACATCAGCGGCCTCCCCGCTCGGGGCGTGCGACACCTGAACCAGGGAAGTCACTTCCCGCTGCGAGGGTTCACATGGTTGCATCGCAGACAACGGCTCGACTCCCGGACAGCCGATCGTCGCCTCGTACAAATCATTGCCCGCGTCTTTATCCTCACCAACGAGCGGCGCTGTCGTCTCGAAGAACACCCTCGACCCATCTTCAGCGGCGCCCTCGAAAGATCCCCCAGCGCGCGTCGCGGCGCCTTCACATGGCACTTCGCTGCAGATCGGCAAAAGCGGCCTTGACACTTCAAGCGTCCTGGACCCACCGAGACGCACGAACAGCTGGGGAGCACCACCCGAGCAACTGGAGCCCACCCCTGTCCCGTTCGTCGTAAAGAACATCTCGCTACCATCAGCAGCGATCGCACTGAACTGCCTTCCCGTCGCGCCGAGCTCCACGTTGCACTTGCGATTGATCACCGTCGACGGGCTATCGTTTTTCAAACTAACGAGTCGCAGCGACGGCGGTTCGCCGCCACAACCCCGAGCAACTTCGTAGAGCTGACCAACCGTACCCACCGCTGCCGCCAGCAGAGGACCTTCAAATGGATTAGTCACGACATGACAAAGATCGGAGCTCGCACCAGCCTCGTCAGCCCTCAAATATCGCGCTCCTTGAAAATCCGTGAGGAGGAGACCACCATCCACTTCCCAATTTTCGGCCGTCTCCGGCGTGTCATTGCTGTGTAGCAGCAGCTCCTCTTCGGAGGCGGATTCCTCGGCACCCGCGTTCGCCCCCACCGGGGCGAACGCCAGCGTGTCTTCCAAGCCCGCGGAAAAGTCCGACACGCTGCCCAACGGCGGCTGCACCGATACCGTCGACCAACCCGTGGAGCCACGTTGCGCGACATATTCGTTCGCGAAAATCCCCGAACCCAAAAGCAGCCCCGCGAACCCGCCCTTCGCGGAGAACGCGACACTTTCACCATCCGGCGCCACAGCAATCGTTTCAATGACGCCGTAGCCGGCCTTATAGACAGGGCTGACCATCTCGTAGGTGCGGCCCGGGGGGAGCGCGAACGCGGGGCTGGCCGTGAGGGCGATGGCGGACAGGACGACGAACAAGACGAGCGTGTGCATGCGCGCTCCAATGGGTGATCTCTTCAGGCGCATCACGACGCGACCTCCCTGTTGTTGTGCGCGTGAGCGCGGAACATTTGTATTACCCCTCATCGCCTTCTCCTCCCGGCCGGCTCCGAGGCCCTCCGCCCTCGGGGCGAGCCATGCCGAGGATCTCCTCACCACTGGATGTCAGCTGCCAGGCGTTGGGAATGCCCTGTGTCTCGCCGCCGGTGTTCTGCAGCAGCCCAAGGCCCTCCAGGACCTCCGGGCAGCCCGCCCCGGGCAGCGAGGAGCCGGTCGGGTTGGAGAGATAAGGCCCGACCGGGATGTGCGCTTCGAGGCCGCCGTCCAAGCATTCGAAATTGTGACCGACTGTGCGGCACTCCATGCCGCGTTCGGGATCGTGTTCATGGGAGGCCGGTAGATAGTGTTGAGAACATCGGCTATCTCTTCTCCTCGGAGTGGAAACGTGCCGGCGCTCGGCGCAACGCACGCAGATGGATACGGTGCTGAAGAACTCGTTCACGGTGGCAGCGTGCATCACGCTGCCCCCTTCTCACCACGGCTGCTCGAACCGACGCGCTGCGCGACCTCACGGCCGAGCGCAGTCAGCGTCCACGCGTTTGCCTCACCGCTGGCGTGCCCGTTGCCGCTGTTGACCGTGAGGCCAAGGCGCTCCAGGCGCGCGAGCAACTTTGAGATCTGGCCCTGGTCGGTGACCCCCGCACGTTCGGCGACCGCCCGGTTGCTGATCCCCGGCTCCCCCGCGATGCACTCGAGCACCTGCGCAGTGCGATACGTCAAGCGCATCCGGACCTCTCCCAGCGGGTCACGCCGCGCCGGCAGGAACACCGAGGGTCCCCTCCCTGTTGCCAATGCTGGCTTGGGCGCCAGGCGGTGCCGCTCACGGCGCGCCGCCGCCGGACCCACATACGGCAGCACGATCATCCCCATCAACTCACCAAGAAGGTCTGTAAGCGGCCGGCGCTCCCCCCGCGCCACACGCGCAGACACGATCCCAAACGCCGCACCGACTAGACCCTCCGCCGTCAATGACGAGCAATCCGCCGCGCGCGCACTCTCACCACGCGCCTCATCGATCACCCCAGCCAAACGCGCAAAGGCATCCTCGCGACGCGCGAGCATGCCTGGGCCACCTTGCTGCGAGTGCACCACACACACCCGCGCAAGCGCCGGCTCACGATCGAAGAACCCAAGGATCGCCGACAGACCGCCACGCACCCGCTCACGCCACGCAAGGCCCTCCAGGCCCGCCTCGGCGAGCTCCCGCTCCAGCATCCCCAGAACATCGTCCAGCAGCCCCGCCAGGCACTCATCGCGGTTCTCGAACAGCTCGTAGAACGTGCGCCGCGATACCCGCGCACGCGAGGTGATCTGCGTCACCGTCGTACACGCGTAACCCAACTCCTCGAGCGCCGCGACCGCACCCGCCAGTAACCGCGAGCGCTGAATCTCCACCAGACGCCCCTCCGGTGCCGCCAACCGCGCGGGCACCTGCGCGCGCCGCCGCGCGCCGAGCGACACACGCGATACAGACACCTCACGCGGGACCGCCACGAGTGTTACACCAGGCGCCGCGGCACCACGCGCAGACACCGAAGAACCACGCGAGCCAGAGCGCCCCCGGGAAGCCGTCGCGGCCCGTACGCGCACCGCTACACCACCCCCCACAACGCCATCGAGAAACTCCGCTCTCCAAAAGGAGAACTGGGGCGCCGCGAAAACGCCAAACGACGAGGTTTTGGGGTTAGCCCCTTAGCGCAAGAGAGAGAGAGAGAGAGAGAGATGCGACAGCGCCAAGCTGGCGCATCTAGCATCAGCTTTTAGGCCCGACGCGCACATCCCCATCATGTATCTCCCTCTAGAAACCACGCTCAAACAACTCCCTCATCGACGACCCGATCCCTCTCCCACCCGCATTTCTCCCGCGAGCGCTTACGTCAACCACAGGGTGGGATGACCCAACCAGACTCTATGTATGCCTGCCAACCACACCGGTTGACTATGACCCAGCCATCATAACCACACAGTGCACGTCTTGTCAATACCCCTGCCACGAGCGCACGGCCGTCGCGGGGCATGGAGGACCGAAGCCCGGAGACACTCGCCTCCGGCGAGCATCCCCGTTTCGGCCAGCGCCTGGGCGAGTGGCATGCTCGCTCACGCGCGGACGCGCCCCACACACCAGGCAGACATCGCACCTGAGGTGCGTCAGCCAAGCCAGGCAAGGACGCAGCGAGCGAAGTGTGCCGAAGCCGGGAGACACTCGCTGCGCGAGTATCGCCGTTTCGGCTAGCACACGAGCGAACGAGGACGCAGCCTGGCGCAGCGCTGACGCGCCTCAGCCGCGAGGCATGAACTCGGGCACGTCTAGCTCCACGGCGGCGCTGCCGCCGCGGCGCTCGCGCTCGCGCTGGCCGCTGGTGCGCTGCACGCGGGGCTCGCCCGCGGGCTCCTCCAGGCGACTGCGCCCGGAGAAGCGGGGGCGCTCCTGCTCGTAGCCGGTGGCCACGACGGTGACCCACACCTGGTCCTCGAGCTTCTCGTCGACCATCGCGCCGAAGATGATGTTGGCGTCCGGGTGGGCCGCCTCGGAGACCGCCTTGGCGGCCTCGTTGACCTCCCACAGCGAGAGGTCGCGCCCGCCGGTGATCGACAGCAGGATCGAGCGCGCGCCCTCCATCGAGGTTTCAAGTAGCGGGGATGCGACGGCCTGCATCGCGGCCTCGGTCGCGCGGTGCTCGCCGCCGGCGCCCATCCCGATGCCCAGCAACGCGTTGCCGGCGCCGCTCATGATCGTGCGCACGTCGGCGAAGTCGAGGTTGATCAGCCCCGGCAACGTGACGAGGTCGGAGATCCCCTGCACGCCCTGGCGCAGCACGTCGTCGGCGACGCGGAAGGCGTCGACCATCGAGGTCTGCTTGTCGAGCACGCTCAGCAGGCGGTTGTTGGGCACCACGATCAGCGTGTCCACCTCTTCGGCCAGCGCCCTGATGCCCTGCTCGGCCGCCTCGGCGCGGCGGGAGCCCTCGAAGCCGAACGGCTTGGTTACGATCGCCACCGCCAGCGCGCCCACTTCGCGGGCGATGCGCGCGATGATCGGCGCCGCGCCGGTGCCGGTGCCGCCGCCGGCGCCGGCGGTGATGAAGATCATGTCCGAGCCCTTCAGCAGCGCCTTCGCGCGGTCGTAGTCCTCCATCGCCGCCGCCCTACCGAGGTCTGTGTCGGAGCCCGACCCGAGGCCGCGCGTCAGCTCGGCGCCGATGTGCAGGGTGATGTCCGCCGTGGACTGCTGCAACGACTGCAGGTCGGTGTTGATCGCGAGGAACTCCACGCCCGCCACCTCGGCCTCAACCATGCGGTTGACGGCGTTCACGCCGGCGCCGCCCACGCCCACCACGCGGATCACCGGATGGATCACCGGCTGCCCGCCGGCCATCGCGGCGCCCGCCGCGCGGCGAGGCTCCTCGCGCGCGTACACGTCCGCCGGCGGCGCCGGCTTCTCGCTCGCGGCCGCCCCTGCTGCCCCGGCCGCGGTCGCGGGGGCGTCAGGGCGCTCCATCATGTTGGCGGGGATCTCCGCGGAGAACACGTTGCGCAGGCGCTCACGCGGGCTGGGGATCGAGGGGGACTCGTCCTCCTCCCCGGCCGCCTGCTCCCGCTTGGCGGCCCGCTCCTTCTTGGCCGCCGCCTCCCCGGCCTTCTCCGCGGCGGCAGACCGGCCCTGGGCGAGCGACTGCTGGGGCTCGTCGCCCGCGGGCTCCTCGGCGGACTCCTTCGTGGCGGCCTGCTCGAGCTCCTTTGCCTGCTCCTCCTCGGTCTTGCTGAACAGCGCCGCGAGCGGGCCTTCCCGCATGCTGGCACGTTTACTCTGGGCCATGAGCCACAACCTCCTGGGCGCCCTCGGCGTCGATCGCGGGCACGCCCTCGGCGACGGCCACGGGCACGCCCTCGGCAGCGTCCGCCGGTCCGCCCGGGGAGACAACCGCCGGCGCGGCCTGGGTGGCGATCGGCCCCCGCCGCACGGCGATCTCGCCCGAGCCGTGCGCGAGCACCTCCTGCGCGAGCTGGCGGTATGACTGCGCCGCTACGCCCTCCGGCTCGTACTTGAGCACCGACATCCCCTTCACCGGCGCCTCGGCGAAGCGAACCGTCTTGCGGATGCGCGAGGCAAACACGCGATCGCCGAAGTTCTCTTCGAGGATCTCGATCGCCTCCTTGGCGTGGATCGTGCGCGAATCGACCAACGTCGGAAGGATACCCTCGATGTCGACGTCCGGATTGAGGTTCTCGCGGATCATCGCCAGGGTGTTCTGCAACTGGATCAAGCCGCGCATCGACAAATACTCGCACTGCACGGGGACGATCACCTTGTCGGCCGCCGTCAGCGCGTTGATCGTCAGCAGCCCGAGGCTGGGGGGCGTGTCGATGCAGATGAAGTCGTAGTCTTCGCGGATCGGCTCGAACGCCTTCTGCAGCGAGCGCTCGCGGCCGATCATCGTGGACATCGCGATCTCCGCCCCCGCCAGGTCGATCGAGGCGCACGCGATGTCCACCTCGCGGCGGCGGATCACCTCGCGGATCGAGGTTTTGTGCACCAGCACGTCGTACATCGATTTCTCCAACGTGTCCGGGTCGATCCCCTGCGACATCGTGAGGTTGCCCTGGGGGTCCATGTCCACGCACAGCACGCGGTGCCCCTCCTCCGCGAACGCGGCCGCGAGGTTGAGCGTGGTGGTCGTCTTGGCCACCCCGCCCTTCTGGTTGGCGAACGCGATGACCTTTGCCCTTGGTTGCACGGTGGGCTCCGATGCTCGATGGTGGATCTGAAAGAAGAGGCGCCCGGCTTGCCGGCCTTCGGCCGACTGCGCCGACCCTCTAAAGCCGTCGCGTGAGTATTCGCACGTGGCGGTCGGATTCCTGCACGATTACAATGGTATTTACAGGGGCTCGGGGGTTGTTATAAAAAATTCCAGAGCCCGATAGCAATCGCGCACGGCTTTCAATTTTTGTCTGACACCCCACCACCTGTTGCAATGGCTATACAGCTCGCTCTGCTCCAAAACTGACCCACCACCCCGCGGTTACGATCCCTCCGTGCCACGGGCCAGCGCCCCACCTCTCGCGAAGCGGCTGCGTGGCAAGAGCGTCTGCATCTGCGCCGGCCCGGGCGGCGTGGGCAAGACCACGACCTCGGCGGCGCTCGCTTTGGGACTGGCGCGTAAAGGGCAGCGGGTGGCAGTCGTGACGATCGACCCCGCCCGGCGTTTGGCGAGCGCGCTCGGCATCGACGAGCTCGACAACGAGCCGCGGCGGATCGACCCCGCGCTGCTGGCCGCACAGGGGATCGAGTGCAAAGGCGAGCTGTGGGCGACGATGCTCGACTCCAAGCGCACCTTCGACGCGTTGATCGGGCGCATCGCTCCCGACGAGCAGGCCCGCGACAAGGTGCTTGCCAACCGCATCTACCAAGGGATCTCCGGCGCCGTGGCGGGCACTCAGGAGTTCAGCGCGATCGCCAAGCTATACGAGCTTCACTGCGAGGGGTGCTTCGACACGATTGTGCTCGACACCCCGCCCGCGCGCAACGCGCTCGACTTCCTCGACGCTCCGATGCGTATGACGCGCTTTCTGGAGGGCCGCTCGGTGAGGATGTTCCTCGCCCCCGGCAACCTCGCCGCGCGCCTCGTCGGCCGCGGCAGCGGGCTGGTGCTGTCGATGTTCTCGCGCTTCACCGGCGTCGACCTGATCGGCGAGCTGTCGGGCTTCTTCGGCGCGCTCGGTGGCATGCTCGACGGCTTCCGGGAGCGCGCCCGCGTGGTCGACCAGCTGCTGCGCGACCCCGCCACCGCCTTCCTGCTCGTCACCTCGCCCGAGCCCGAGCCGGCGCGCGAGGCGATCTTCTTCGCCGAGCAGCTGCGGGCCGCGGGGATGGCGCGGGTGGCGCTGATCGTCAACCGCGTCCATCGCGACGGCCTGGAAGGACACTCGCCTGCCGAGGTGCAGGCGCTGCTGGCCGGCGAGCTGGGCGAGCGCCTCGCCGCGCGCGTGGCGGGCAACCTCGCGGACTTCGACGTGCTCGCGCGGCGCGACCGTGCCACCGTCGAGCGGCTCGCTCAGACGCTTGGGGGGGATCCCGCCCCGATCCTCGTGCCCCACCTAGACGGTGACGTGCAGGATCTCGCCGGTCTCGACTTCGTCGCTCGGCACCTCTTCGCCTGATCTGGCGGCGAGGCGACGCATGCGCATGATCGTCGTGTTGATCTGATCGTCGGGCTTCGACTGGGCGCCTGGTGGCGCAGAACCGATGGCCGGCTCGCGCGGCGCGGAACCGACGGCCGGCTCGCGCGGCGCAGAACCGATGGCCGGCTCGCGCGGCGCAGAACCGATGACCGGCTCGCGTGGCGCAGAACCGACGACAGGCTCCGGCGCCGGGAGCTCGACAGCCGGCTCGGGCGCCAAACGCCGTCCCCGCCGCGCCTTGATCGGCCCCTCGTGGGTCGGCTCTTGCGGACCCTGCTGGGTCGGTTCCTGCGAGGAGAGCAGCGAGTCGGCACAGCGCACGAGATCGGGGGGCAGATGGCCGCACACCACGTCCCGCAGCACCGCCCGCAGATGGCTGGCGAGCTCCGCCACCAGCGCGTCGCAGCTCGCGTGTTCCACCGCCGCGCCGTTGATCACGTCGCGCTCCAGGGCGATCGCCTTCAATACCCGCCGCGTCAAGCCGGCGCGCTCCTCCGGCGTCGCACATAGCGCCGCCAGCCGGCCCGCGAGCAATCCGCTGGCCGGACCCTCCGGCTCCAGCAGCGCCCGCAGCGCCAGCAGGTGGTCGCTCAACGCCTCCAGTTCGGAGGAGCGTTCGCAGCCCATCTCGAAGCGTGCCAGCGCCCACGCCAGCTCGGGACGACCGATCGCCGGCGCGCGTGTGTGGGCGAGCTCGGGTGCCACCACGCCCATGCCGTGCAGCGTCTCGATCAACGCCACCTCGCCAGCGTTCGTGAAAGCCGTGGCGTCCAGCCGCGCGAGCGCCCGGCGCAAGCGCTCCTCGTCGGGCTCGAAGTCGGTGCGCTCGGCGAACACCTCCTCCAGCAGCGTCCTGAGCACCACGGCCGCGCGCGAACGCCGATCGCCCCGTCCGATCCGCACGTCGTGCTGGAGCAGGTAGCGGTCGAGCCCCTGCAGGCATTCCAGCAGCCGCTCCGCCGCGGCGCAGCTCTCCAAGCTCGCCAGCGCCTGCCAGCGCTCGCCGATGAACGCCTCGGTCAGCGGCTGGTAGCAGTACAGCTGGGCGCCTCTCCCCTGCCCCCTTCCCCGCGAGGAGTGCGACTCGAGCTCGAACGGCACCTCCGCGCCGCTGTCCAGCTCGGCCTGCAGGTATGCCGCGGCATCGCTCACGAACTGGGTTATGGCTGTCTCGAGTTGGTGGGAGCGCACGGAAGCTCACCCTTCGCCGGCGGCCACCGCGCTCCTGCTCTGCGCAGCGGGCGTTGCAGGCTCAGGCGACCGCTGCGACCGGCGTCCCAGCAAAGATCGCGGAGCTCATCCTGTCCTCGCCGCAACCCTGCACGATCCAGCGCTCGCCGTAGATGCGCATGTCATCGATGATCGGCAGCAGCGCGACGCCCTTCTCGGTGAGTGCGTACTCCACGCGCGGGGGTACCTCGGAGAAGGTCTGGCGCGCGACGATCCCCTCCTCCTCCAGCGCACGCAGCCGCAGCGAGAGCGTGCGCGGGCTGATCCCCTCCAGCGAGCGCTCCAGCTCGCAGAAGCGCGAGCGGCCCTCGGCCAGCTCGCGGATCAGCAGCAGCGTCCACTTGCCGCACACGATCTCCGCCGTGCGGCACACCGGACATGTCTCATCTGTAGCCACCCCACCACTTTACCAAGTGAAGTGTTGGGAGCTCTATGCGACCGTCAACGGCGGCCGGCTGCCCGGGGTGGGCGCAGGCGACTGCTGGGGTGCGCCACCCGGCGACACGGGCGCCAGAGACGGCGCCGCGGGCGGGGGAGCGGTCGAGCCCGCGGGCGCCTCCCCGCGCTGCTCCTGCGCGGAGGCGACGTCCTCCATCGTGGTGCCGCGGCGGCCGTCGGCCTGCACCAGCAGCTTGAAGTCGTGGGGGCTGGAGGCCACGCGCAGCGCGTCCTCCACGGTGACCCGCCCTGCCTTCAGGTGCCCGAAGAGAGCTTGATCGAAGGTCTGCATGCCGTAGTAGCCGCCCGCGGTGATGACCTCGTGCAGCTTGCCGGTTTGGGCCGGGTCCACGATCATGTCCCGTGCGCGGCCGGTCATCCGCAGGATCTCGCACACCGCCACCCGGCCGCCGTCGGCGCCTGGCACGAGGCGCTGGGAGATGACCCCCTTCACCGTGCCCGCGATCATCGAGCGCGCCTGAGCGTGCTGGTGGGGCGGGAAGAAGTCGAGCATCCGGTTGATCGACTCGGTCGCGTCGACCGTGTGGATCGTGGAGAGCACGAGGTGGCCGGTCTCGGCCGCCGAGAGGGCGGTCTGGACGGTCTCGTCGTCGCGCATCTCCCCCACCAGGATCACGTCCGGATCCTGGCGCAGCACACGCCGCAGGGCCCGCTTGAAGGAGGCGGTGTCCATCCCCACCTCGCGCTGGTTGATCACCGAGCGCTTGTCGGAGTGCACGAACTCGATCGGGTCCTCGATCGTGACGATGTGCTTGGACATCGTCTCGTTCATGTGGTCGATCATCGCCGCCAGCGTCGTCGACTTGCCGGAGCCCGTCGTGCCCGTGAGCAGCACGATCCCACGCTCCTCCTCGGCCAGTTCCCGCACGACCGGGGGCAGCGTCAGCTCCTCGATCGAGCTGATCTTGTGGGGGATCGCGCGGCACGCCAGCGAGATCACGCCGCGCTGGCGGAAGGCGTTGATGCGATAGCGCGCGAGGCCGACGATTTCGAAGGAGAAGTCGACCTCGTGCTGCTCGGCGAATTCCTGCAGCTTGACGGGGTCGTGCAGCAGGTCGTGCAGCGCCTGCTCGGTGTCCTCGGCGCTCAACACGCCACTGCGCTCGTCGCGGGTGAGGATGCCGTCCACCCGGTAAAGCGGCGGCGCGTCCACCTTCAGGTGCAGATCCGAGCCGTGGCGGTTGACCAGCTCACGCAGAGCGGCCTGCACATCGAACATGCCTCTCGCATCGGCATCCCCGCCGGGGGGCTTGAGCCCTACGCGACGTCCCTCAGCTTCTGTGCCTCCGCCAGAGATTGAAGCTTCTTCAGCGACTGGTTCTCGATCTGGCGGATGCGCTCGCGTGTGACGTTGAAGGTGCGGCCAACCTCGTCCAGCGTGCGAGGGTGCTCGCCGCCGAGGCCGTAGCGCAGCTCCAGCACGCGCCGTTCGCGGTAGGAGAGATTCTCCAGCGCCTCGCGCAGCGCCTCCTTGGTGAGGATTTCGGCAGCGCGCTCGTAGGGCGACTCCGCGCGCTCGTCGGCGATGAACTGGCCGAACTCCGACTCCTCCTCGTCGCCCACGGGCTTCTCCAGCGACACCGGCGCCTGGGCGGAGCGCTTGATCGAGTCGACCTCTTCGGGGTCGATCCCGGTGATGTCGGCGATCTCCTCGGCGGTCGGTTCGCGGCCGAGCTCGGTCACCAGCTTGCGCTCGGCGCGCCCGATCTTGTTGAGCTTCTCGACGACGTGGACGGGGATGCGAATCGTGCGCGCCTTGTCCGCCAGCGCCCGGGCGATCGCCTGGCGGATCCACCAGGTGGCGTACGTGGAGAACTTGAAGCCCTTGCGGTAGTCGAACTTCTCCGCGGCGCGCACCAGCCCGAGGGTGCCCTCCTGGATCAGGTCGAGGAACGGCAGGCCCTGGTTGCGGTAGTTCTTGGCGATCGACACGACCAGACGGAGGTTGGACTCGACCATCTTCTGCTTGGCGTCGAGGTCGCCGCGCTCGATCCGCTTGGCGAGATCGACCTCCTCCTGAGCGGTCAGCAGCCGCACCTTGCCGATGTCCTTGAGGAACAGCTGCAGCGAGTCGGTCGTCATGTCCGGCTTGAGGTCGAGTGTCGCTTTCGCTTTGCGCCGACCGCGCTTGTCCGGCGCGCGCTCGACCTGCGACGCCGCGGCGGTCGCCGGGTCGATGTCCTCGACGAGCTCGATCTCAGATTTCTCCAGGAAGCCGTGCAGCTCCTCGACGTCCGTCTCGTCCAAGTCCAACTCGGAGGTCGCGGTGGATATCTCCGCGAACGTCAGCACCCCTACCTGCTGGCCCTTCGCCAACAGGCCCTTGATCTCATCGAGCTCCTGCAGTTCGACTACTGACATCGGTTTCCGTTTCCTTAGACAGCGATTTCGTGCGTGCTGGGAGGACTGCACGTCAAACGAGCGACCATAGCGAGACGGGTGGGCCACGGCCTGTCCGCCCCCCTCTGCGGCCGAGACCCGCCCCACGTTACAGCCGAACGTAGACCCATATTAACGCCTGCGCGGGCCTATACCGTACGCCCGACGCCCGATGCGCGATGATTGCGCACTCCCATGAGCCCCCCGAGTCAAGAGAAACGATCCGGCGCGCACCGGAGAGCAGCCGGAACATCGCCTCCGGCCGCCGCAACGCGGCCCTCGGCAGGTGCGGCTGAGGAGTCGGGCGTGCTGTCGAGCCTGCCCAGCACCCGTCCCCAGCGGCCCAGCGCGCGTCGGGCAGCCGCGCGGCAGAGCGCCGCCGCGCAGCAGAGCGCCGCCGCCGCGCGGGCAGAGCGCGCGTCCGCCCAGGTCCCCGAGCGCGTGGAGGCGAAGCCCAAACGCAAAACCTCACAAGCGCCGACGCGGACAGCCCAGCCCCGGGCGCAGCGAACCGCGGCAAAAGCCAAACGCGGCGCTCAGACCCGGCCGGCGCCGAGCGCGAAACCCCGCGCCGCGCCCAAACCCGCCGAGCCGCCCGTGCCCCGCCAGGGCTTCGAGGCCGAGGAGGCGATCGAGATGGGGCACCCGGTGCAGCCACCGAGCGGCGGCGAGCTGGCAGCCTCGATGGTGGAGCTCGTCGGCGAGCTCGCACAGACGGGGCTCTCGGCGGGCGGGCGCATGCTGCGGGACGCGCTCACGCGGCTTGCGGGCGGCTGATCTGAACCCCCCTGGCAACCCGCCTGGAGGAGCTATATACTTCCCGCACGCCGAACCTCCGCGACTCAGGTCGTGGAGGGCGGGGGATCCATTGCGGAGCGAGTAGATCGATCCGCGGGGGCGAATCGGCCCGTTGAGGCCGTAGCGCCATCAGGCGCGAGCCCGTCAGCTCACCTCGTAGGCGTACGACGACGACTATGCACACCGTTTCGCTCAAGCACGCCCTTTCGGCTGGCCTGTTGGCCGCGTTACTCGGCATGGCCGCACCTCTTGCCGTGCCCGCGGCGCGGGCACTTGCAGAGACCGGCGGCTCCACTTCGAGCAGCTCCGCCTCCGGCGAGGCCACCTCCAACGGCTCCACCTCCGGCAGCTCCACCTCCAGCGCCACCAATTTGAGCGGCTCCAATTCGAGCGGCTCAATCTCCGGCGACTCCACATCCGGCGGGGCGGCCCCCAAGCCCGGCTCTCCCGGAAAGCAGACCGTGGCGACGTGGTATGGGCCAGGCTTCTACGGCCACACAACCGCGTGCGGGCAGAAGCTGACCCCGAAGCTCGTGGGACTCGCCAGCCGCACGCTTCCGTGTGGGACGCTCGTGCGGATCTCATACGGCGGGCACCTACTCACCGCGCCGGTGGTCGATCGCGGGCCCTTCGGCCACAGCGGAGCTGTGTGGGACCTCACCTCGGGTGCCGCACGGGCGCTCGCGATCAAGGAAACGGTGCGGATCGGAACACAGATCGTCGGCAGCGTGCCCAACACCCCCACGCTCGGCCAGCCGGCCTTCTCGACCGCGCTTTCGCCGAGCACCCCCACCCCCGCGAGCGCGCCGTCGGAATCGCCCGCCGGCTCCTCCTCCGCCGCACCGGCCTCTGCCACGACCGGCGGGGCCTCCGCGAGCTAGGCTCCGCGAGCTAGGCTCAACCGGTGCCGGCGAAGGCCGCGATCACCAACCTGTGCGATCACACGACCGTCGATGCGGAGACCGGGGCGATGCGTTCGGTGCAGACCGCCGACCTGAGCCTCAGCGAGCGTGCGCTCGGCGAGCTGTGGTCGGCCGAGAACCTGGAGCGGCTGGCGCGGACCTACTGGCGCTTCCTTACCCGCGTCACGCTCGGCCTGGTAAGAGTGCGTTACACCGAGCAGGAGCGTTTCGTGGTGCTCCTGTTCCGGCCGCTCACGCTGCTCGCTTTCCGTGCTCCGGAATATGAGCTCCAGGCCAACCACGGCGTCGTGCGTTGGCGCATCGAGCGGGGGTTGCTGGTCGCTCGTGCCGGGCGCGAGAGCAAGGGGCACCTGCAGATCGACGTGCGCCGCATCGCCGCAGACGGCTCCCCAGAGGGTTCTGGCGAGGGTTCAAGTGAGGATGCGACGGCGGCGCATCTGCACATCGAGGTGGAGGTCGCCAACTTCCACCCGGCGATCGCGTCGGGGATCAGCCTCCGCCTCTACAACGCCACCCAGTCGCGCATCCACGTGATCGTCACCCACGGCTTCCTGCGCTCGCTCGCCCGACTCGATCTGGCGAAGTCCCGCGTGGGCCGGCTGGCGGCGTCGTGACTGGATGAAGCAGGGAGCGGGAAAGCTCTGGGCTACGCGAACCGCGCGTCGCCGTACAGCGCCCGCAGCTTCGCGCGGTCGTGACGCGCACTGATGCGCCGCACGGTGCCCGAGCGGGTGCGCATCACGAGCGATTCGGTGCTGGCCCCGCCGGCGCTCGGGTAGCGCACGCCCTGCAGCACGTCGCCGTCGGTGATGCCGGTGGCGGAGAAGAACACGTCATCGCCCGCCACCAGGTCGTCGCGGTCGAGGATCCGCCGCAGGTCGTAGCCGGCGTCAAGCGCGGCCGAGCGCTCGTGCTCGTCGCGTGGCCACAGCCGCCCCAGCAGCTGGCCGCCGAGGCACTTGATCGCGGCCGCCGAGATCACCCCCTCGGGGGTGCCGCCGATGCCCCACAGAAGATCCACCGGGGAGCGCTCGGTGACCGCCAGCAGCGAGGCGGACACGTCGCCGTGGGGAATCAGCCGCACCCGCGCTCCCGCCTCGCGGATCTCCTTGATGCCCTGCTCGTGGCGGGGGCGGTCGAGCACGACCACATCCACATCCCCGATCTCGCAGCCCTTGCGCTCGGCGATCAGGGCGACCGTCTCGGGCAGCGGACGGTCGAGGTCGAGCAGGTCGGCGATCTCCGGGGAGCCCACCATCTTTTCCATGTACACGCACGGACCGGGATCGAACATCGTGCCGCGGCTGGAGAGCGCGATCACCGCCAGCGCGCTCGGCATCCCGTGCGCGGCGAGCGTGGTGCCCTCCAGCGGGTCCACCGCGATGTCCACCTCCGGCGGGGAGCCGTCGCCGATGTGCTCGCCGTTGGCGAGCATCGGCGCCTCGTCCTTCTCGCCCTCGCCGATCACCACCACGCCATCCATCTGGACGGATTGCAGCGCGTAGTGCATCCCGTCCACGGCGGCCTGGTCGGCGGCCTCCTTGTCGCCTTTGCCCACCAGCCGCGCCGCCGCCAGCGCGGCCGCCTCGGTGACGCGCACCAGCTCCAGCGCGAGGTTGCGGTCGGGTCGTTGATGGGTGGGATCGGGGCTCAAATCGATACCTCGCCGTCGCTGGATGTGAGGGGTTGGCGGTGGCCGTATTCGAGAGGCTTGCCGGGGCTGTGTCCAGAGGAGTGGCCGGGGCTGCGTCCCGTCGGCTTGCCGTGGCTGAGTCTGGTGGGGCTCAAATGAGTACCTTTACTGCGCGTGCGCCTGCAACCTACACCACCAGAGGAGGAGTCATCGTGAGCCAGATCGGGTTCATCGGCATGGGCAGGATGGGAGGCGGCATGTCGCACCGCATCCTGCGCGACTCCGAGCATCAGGTGGTGGTGTACGACGCCAACCGCGACGCGGTGGGGCAGGCCGTGTCGGGTGGCGCCGTCGGCGCCACCTCGCTGGCCGACCTCGTCAAGCGTTTGGATCCGCCACGCACGGTGTGGCTGATGCTGCCCGCCGGCGAGATCACCCAGCAGACGATCGACAAGCTCACCAAGCTGCTGGATCGCGACGACACGATCGTGGACGGCGGCAACACCAAGTGGACCGAAGACAAGCTGCGCGCCGGGCAGCTCAAAAAGAGCGGCATCCACTACGTCGACGTGGGCACCTCCGGGGGCGTGTGGGGCCTGGAAGTCGGGTACTGCATGATGGTGGGAGGCCCCAACCGCGCGGTGAAACGCCTCGCGCCGTTCCTCGACGTGCTGGCGCCGCCCACCAACGAGACCAGCGTCGCCGCGATCGGGCCGCGCGGGTGGCAGCACTTCGGATCCGCCGGCGCCGGGCACTTCGTGAAGATGGTGCACAACGGCGTGGAGTACGGCCTGATGCAGGCCTACGCGGAGGGCTTCGACCTGTTCGACAAGTGCGAGTACGAGCTGGACAACGCCAAGATCGCCCACCTCTGGGGACAGGGCTCGGTGGTGCGCTCGTGGCTGTGCGAACTGGCCGCCCGCGCGTTCGAAGCCGACGGCAACGACCTGCACACGCTCACCGGCTACACCGAGGACTCCGGCGAGGGTCGCTGGACGATCGAGGAGGCGACCGCGCGCGATGTCCCCACGCCCGCGATTACTGCCTCGCTGTACGCGCGATTCACCTCGCGCGGCAACGGCGACTACGCCAACCGCGTGCTGGCGGCGCTTCGCAACCAGTTCGGCGGGCACGCGGTCAGGAAGGGCAAATGATGATCCTCGTTGGATGGCGAGGCAACGGCTCGACGCTGGGCACGACGCCCAGCGCCCGGGCGGCTGTTGGGCAGCCGACGCACGTGGACGATCCCCTATGAGCACTGTCGATCAGACGCAGGACAACCCCCTCGTCGAAGGGCTGGAGCGCCTCCCCGTGGCGCCGACCACGCTCGTGATCTTCGGCGCCACCGGCGACCTCGCGCGGCGCAAGCTGCTGCCCGCGCTGTACAACCTCGCCCACGAGGGCGCGCTGCCCGAGCGCTTCAACCTCGTGGGCGTGTCGCGCAAAGAGAAGGAGCGCGACGACTACCGCGCCGAGTGCGAGGAGGCGATCCGCTCCTTCTCGCGCCGCACACCCGACGAGGACGTGCTGAGGGGGCTGCTCGAACACGTCAAGTACGTGCCCGGCACGTTCGACGACGAGAACGTCTACCGCGAGCTCGCATTCGTGCTCGACCGCTTCGACGAGCGTGCGGGCGAACCGCTCAACCGCGCCTTCTATCTCTCCACCGCGCCCGCGTTCTTCCCGGTGATCGTCGAGGCGCTGGGCGCGCAGGGGCTCGACCGCCGCGCCGGCGCCGAGGTGCGGGCGATCATCGAGAAGCCGTTCGGCACCTCCCTGGCGGAGGCCGCCGAGCTCAACCGCCGCGTGCTCGACGTGTTCGAGGAGAGCCAGGTGTTCCGCATCGACCACTACCTCGGCAAGGAGACCGTCCAGAACATGCTGGCGTTCCGCTTCGCCAACGGGATGTTCGAGCCGCTGTGGAACCGCAACTACATCGACAACATCCAGATCACCGCCGCCGAGGACATCGGCATCGGCAGCCGCGCCGGCTACTACGACCACTCCGGGGCGCTGCGCGATTTGATCCAGAACCACATGCTGCAGCTGCTCTGCCACGTGGCGATGGAGCCGCCCGTGAACTTCACCGCCGAAGAGGTGCGCAACGAGAAGGTGAAGGTGCTGCGAGCGATCCATGCGCCCAGCGCGGCCGATGTGCCGGGGATGGCGGTACGCGCCCAGTATTCACCGGGACATGCGGGCGGGGAGGACGTTCCGGGTTATTTGGAGGAGGAGGGGGTTCGCGATGGCTCGATCACCGAGACCTTCGCGGCCCTCCGTCTGGAGGTCGACAACTGGCGCTGGGCAGGGGTGCCCTTCTATCTGCGCGCCGGTAAGCGCCTCGCGCGCAAGATCACCGAGATCGCGATCACGCTGAAGCCCGTCCCCCACCTCGCCTTCAGCGCCGAGGGCTCGCTCGGCATTCGCCCCAACCAGCTGATCCTCACGCTGCAGCCCAACGAGGGCGTGTCGCTGCAGCTCGGGGCCAAGATACCCGGCACGCGCATGATCATCAGGCCGGTCAACATGGAGTTCCTGTACGGCACCTCATTCCTCTCGCAGTCGCCGGAGGCCTACGAGCGGCTGATCATGGACGCGATGCGCGGCGACCCCACGCTGTTCACGCGTAACGACGAGGTCGAGGCGCAGTGGGAGATCTGCGACCCGATCGTCAGCACGTGGGCCGATACCCCGGGGCCCCTGCCGCAGTATGAGGCCGGCTCGCAGGGACCTTCGGAGGCGAAGGAGATCCTGGTCGAGGGCCACTCCTGGCGGGCGATCTGATGGCCGACTGGGGTCGCGAGCGCCGATCTCGTCGGGAGCCAATCCTGGCAGCAAGCGGTCCGACGTCCAGCTGGCATTTCGCGCACCGGCGCTCGAGCCGCGGGAGGGGTTGGGTATATCTATCTTTTTGGTCCCCTACCCTTCATTTTGTGAAGTGGTGTAGGGCGTTTTTTCATTCATACATTCCGGCCCTCCCCAACCGCTGAGCGGACGCCAACATGCCCGCCACCAGCGACGCCGTATGGAGCGCCCAGGACACCACCCCCGACGCGATCGAAGCCGCGCTACGCGAGCTTTTGGTCGCGCGTCACACCGAAAACGGCGGGTACGTGCCGGCGCGTGCGCTGAACATGATCGCGTTCGTCGACCGCGCCTGGAGCGGGGAGATCGCCAACCGTCTGCGCGGCGTGGGCCGCTACCACGCCTCGCGCCTGATCGTCCTCTCCTACGAGCCCTCCCGCGAGCACCTCGACGCGCGCGCCACCGTCGCCTCCGAAGGCGACCCACGACCCGGTGAGCTCACGCTGCTGCGCGAGACGGTGATCGTTGAGATCGGCAAACGCCACCTCGACGACCTGCTCACGATCGCCGACCCGCTGGTCGTCAGCGACCTGCTCACGCTGCTGTGGTCCCCCCACGGCCACCCCGAGGTCGTGCGCGAGATGCTGCCGCTCGTGCAGGCAGTGCTGCTCGACTCGGTCGACGAGCCCGAGCCACGCGAGGCAATCGCACACGCGCGCTCCCTCTCACAGGATGCCTACGTGGTGGATCTCGCCTGGCTGCGCACCACCCCATGGCGCGAGCGGCTCGCCACCGCCTTCGACCCACCCGACATGCGCCGCCAGCTGCACACACTCACCTCCGTCACGATCCGCCACCACCCCGAATCGGCAATCGCCGCGATGCTGCTGATCGGCTGGCTGGCCACCCGCCTGGGCTGGCGGCTGAACCCCTTGGTAGCGCACGATGGCGCGCTCACGGGCAAGGCCAGCGGGCGCCGCCAGGACATCGCGTTGCGGCTGCTCGCCACCCCCGAGCAGCAGGTGCGCGGGCTCGCGGGGTTGGAGCTCGACACCGCCTCCGGCCTGCGCCTGCGCCTCGACCGCGGGCCCGGCGGACTGCACGCCTACCGGCACGACGCCCGAGGGAGCGAGCGAGAATGGACGATCCTCGGTGCATCGCGCGGCGAGGCCGGCATCCTCGGCGAGGGGATCCGCCAGGCTCTGCTGCGCGACCCCACCTTCACGCCCGCGCTCGCCGCCGCGGGGGAGATCGTGCCGTGAGCCGCCTCACCACCCTTCCCGATCCACAGGCCGCCGCAGAGTACGCCGCGGGCGAGATCGCGCGCGCGCTGCGGGAGGCGCTCGATCGCCGCGGGGTCGCCCACTTCGCGCTTTCGGGTGGCACCACCCCACGGGCCGCCTACAGGGCACTCGCCGGGCTGCTCGAGGATTGGAGCGCAGTGGAGCTGTGGTATGGCGACGAGCGCTGCGTCGGGCCAGAGGACCCTGAGAGCACCCACCGGCTGGTGGTGGAATCGCTGCTCGCCCACATCCACGGCCACGCCCCACGCGAGCATCGTGTGCGCGGCGAGCTCGGCCCCGAGGCGGCCGCGCGGGAGTACGGCGAGGAGGTGGGCGCGGCGGTGGCGCCCGCCGAGCCGGGCGGGTTGCCCACGCTGGACGTGTCGCTGGTAGGCATCGGCGAGGATGGGCACACCGCCTCGCTCTTTCCCGGCCACCCCGAGGTGGAGGACTCCAGCGGCGCACTCTGCCTGCCGGTGCGCAACTCGCCCAAGCCCCCGCCGGAGCGAGTCACGCTCAGCCTCCCGGTGCTGCGCGCTGCCCGCTACACGCTGCTATTGGTCGCCGGCGCGGGCAAGGCCGACGCGCTGGCGGCCGCACTGGCCGGGGGTGGGCGGGGTCCTGATCCCCGTGTACCCGCCAGTCTGCTCGTGTCCGAGCGCCTGCACGTGGTGGCCGACGCCGCCGCGGCGGCAAGTGTGCGCCACGGATGACCCCTCTCGTCGAGCCCTTCGGGGCGATCGCGACAGCGCCCGCATCGCCACCGGCATCTACATCTACATCTACATCGGCATCCGCATCTACATAGGCATCGGCATCGGCATCGGCATCGGAGCATGACCTGCTCGAAGCTCGATCCTTCTGACAGTTCCGAGATAACGGGGGAGACGTGCCCGCCACCCGAGCGCGCTAAGGTCCTACCTTGAGTACGCGCCCGCAGCTTATGGCCCGCACCGTTTCCCAATCCACCGCCGTACCCCCTGCCCCACTCGCCGAGACGCTCGCGGCTCTGGACGAGGCCCGCCGCTGCACGCTGCAACTGGTGGCACACCTCGACGACCGTGACCTCGAGCGCACGCACTCGCCGATCATGAGTCCGCTCGTGTGGGACCTCGCGCACATCGCCGCTTACGAGGACCTGTGGCTGGCCCACCGTCACGCCGGAATGGAGCTGCTGCGGCCCGACCTCGCCGAGCGCTACGACGCCTTCGAGACGCCCCGCTCGCAGCGGGGCGAAGCGCAGCTGCTCGACTCGACCGAAGCGCGTGCCTACCTGGAGGCGGTGCGCGAGCGCGTCGCACTCGGGCTGGCCGATCGAGGCGTCGGCGACGGTGTGCTCACCGAGCTGGTGGTGCGCCACGAGCTGCAGCACTCCGAGACGATGCGCCAGACGCTCGCGTTAGCCGGGCTGCTGCCGCCGGGCGAGCCGTCGCTGGTGCCGCTCGCCGGCGAAGAGAGCTGGCTGGCATTCCCCGCGGGAGCCTTCTTGATGGGTGCCCCTTCCGTCGGCGCCGAGGGCTTCGCCTACGACAACGAGCGCCCCCGCCACCTCGCGCGCACCGACGCCTTCGCGATCGCGCGGCGCCCGGTCACCAATGCCAGCTGGCTGCACTTCAGCGAGGGCGGCGGCTACGAGCGGCGCGAGTGGTGGTCGGACGAGGGCTGGTCGTGGAAGGAGGAGTACGACATCACCCACCATCCCTCCGTGGCAGCCGGCCACGCGCAGGCGCCCGTCTGCCACGTCAGCTGGTTCGAGGCCGACGCCTTCGCCCGCGCGCACGATGCGCGGCTCCCCACGGAGGCGGAGTGGGAGCGGGCGGCGACCTCGGAGCAGCCGGGACGTGTCGGAGGCGCGGCCGATCCGACGCTGAAAGCCGCAAGCGGGCTGGCCGAGGCGGGGAAGGATGCACATGTAAAAGATTTTGCCCCTACCGCTGACGGCGCCTACGGCACACTGGAGGGGGTCGGGCAGGTGTGGGAGTGGACCACCAGCCACTTCGGCGGCTACCCCGGCTTCGTGGCCCACCCCTACCGCGAGTACTCCGAGGTGTTCTTCGGCGAGGACTACCTCGTCTTGCGCGGCGGCTCGTGGGCCACTCACCCGCGCGTGGCCAGCCCCACCTTCCGCAACTGGGACTATCCACTGCGACGCCAGATCTTCGCGGGCGTGCGGCTGGCGAGGGATGTGACGTGATGGGTCTCGCGCGGGAGTCCACCGGCACCACGAGTACCGACGGAGGCCAAACAAACGGAAGCTCGGTGAGCAGAGGCTTGGCGAATGGAGGCCCAGCCAACGGAAGGCCGACAACTGGAGGGTCAGTGAACGGGGACCAAACAAATGGAAACTCGGTGAGCAGAGGCTTGGGGAATGGAGGCCCAGCCAACGGAAGGCCGACAACTGGAGGGTCAGTGAACGGAGACCTAGCCAATGGAGGCCCGATGAACGGAGACCTAACCGATCGAGGCCAAGCAAACGGAGCCCCGGCAACCAGGGACTCCGCCGGCGGCGCCATCCAAATCGACTCCCACCTCGGTGGGCCCGAGCAGCGTACGCTCGCCGAGGACGTGCTCGACGGGCTGACCCGGCCCTTCAAGGAACTGCCCCCCAAGCATTTCTACGACGCCCGCGGCGCCGAGCTGTTCGACCAAATCTGCGAGCTGCCCGAGTACTACCCGACCCGTACCGAGCGTGGGATCCTCGACGCCACCGCCGCGGAGATCGCCATGCTGACCGGCGCCGTCGAGCTGGTCGAGCTGGGCTCGGGCACCGCCGCCAAGACGCGCGTGCTGCTCGACGCCCTGCACCGCGCCGGCACGCTCGAACGCTACGTGCCGGTGGACGTCACCGAGAGCATGGTGCGCGACTGCGCCGATGAGCTGACGCTGGAGTATCCCGGCCTGCGCGTGCACGGGGTGATCGGCGACTTTGAGCGCCATCTCGATCGCGTGCCTCCCGCCGACGGCCCCCGCTTGGTGGTGTTCCTCGGCGGCACCATCGGCAACTTCCCCCCGGGCAGCCGCCGCCGCTTCCTGCGCCAGATCGCTGGGCTGCTGGGACCGCGCGACCACCTGCTGATGGGCACCGACCTCGTCAAGGACGCGGGTGTGCTCAGGGACGCCTACGACGACCAGCAGGGGGTCACCGCCGAGTTCAACCGCAACGTCCTGCATGTCTTGAACCGCGAGCTCGACGCCGACTTCGACCCCGGCGACTTCGACCACGTGGCGCTCTTCGACGACCGCCACGAGTGGGTCGAGATGCGCCTGCGCGCGCGGCGCGAACACACGGTCACCGTGAGTGCCCTCGAGCTCGACGTGCACTTCGACGCCGGCGAGGAGATGCGCACCGAGATCAGCGCCAAGTTCACCCGCCCACGCCTGGAGGGGGATCTCGACGCGGCCGGTTTGCAGCTGGTGCGATGGTTGACCGATCCGGAGGATCTCTTCGCGCTGACGCTGTCGCGGCCCAGCCAGTGAGGGCCAAGTCGTGGTTGGCACGCGAACGAAAAGATAGCGATAGTATATATCGTGAGGGCCTCTGGCGGTGGGGGGCGCGCCAGCACCCACATGATCCGCTGGCCCGAGGCTCGGAGTGTTGTTATAAAGAATTAAAAGCCCGATAGCAATTGCGCACGGCCTTTAAAAAGTTACATATACACCACACCCCCCCCACATCGAGGGTCATCGACCGGTGAGGTCGGGGATGACGAGGTGATATAGGCTCCGCCGCACATGCGGATCGAGGGCAGTTCAGCAATCGTGGTCGGCGGAGCCTCCGGGCTCGGCGAGGCCACGGTGCGCCGCCTGCACGCCGCCGGCGCCGTCGTGACCGTCGGGGACGTCAACTCCGAGAAGGGCGAGGCGCTTGCCTCCGAGCTGGGCTTGGAGTTCGTCGCCTGCGACGTGCGCGAGGAGGCGCAGGTACAGGCCGCCGTGGAGCGCGCAGCCGCCGTGGAGGGCGGGTTGCGTATCGCCGTCTGCTGCGCCGGCACCGGCTGGGCGCAGAAGGTCGCGGGCTCCAAGGGCCCCCACCCCCTGATGCCCTTCGAGACGATCGTCCAGATCAATCTGATCGGCACCTTCAACGTGCTGCGTCTCGCCGCCGCGGCGATGATCTCCAACGAGCCGCTCGGGGACGACGGCGAGCGCGGCGTGTGTGTCAACACCGCCTCGATCGCCGCCTACGACGGCCAGGTCGGGCAGATCGCCTACTCGGCATCCAAGGGCGGCATCGTCGGCATGACGCTCCCCGCCGCCCGCGACCTCGCCCAATACGGCATCCGCGTCTGCACGATCGCCCCCGGCCTGTTCGACACGCCGCTGCTCGCCGCGCTGCCCGAGGAAGCCCGCCAGAAGCTCGGCGCCGGCATCCCCTACCCGCAACGCCTCGGCCAGCCCGCAGAGTACGCTCATCTCGCCTGCCACATCGTCGAGAACGTGATGCTCAACGGCGAGGTCATCCGCCTCGACGGCGCGCTGCGGATGCCGCCCCGCTGATCAACTCGCGCGCCCCGCCACAGCACGGCGCGCGAGCCGGGCATCGCTCTCAGCTCAGCCGCTCCACCAGCATTGCCATGCCCATCCGCCGGCGACGCACAACACTCAGCATGGGGGGAGCAGGCTCTCTCTCTCTCTCCCCCCCATCGGCCCCCCACAACAGGAGACTCAGCTGAGGCGCTCCACCAACATCGCCATGCCCATCCCGCCGGCGACACACATCGACTCGATCCCGTAGGTGCCGTCGAGCGTCTGTAGGTCGTTGATCAGCGTGGTCATGATTCGCGCGCCGGTCATGCCGAAGGGGTGGCCGAGGGCGATCGCCCCGCCGAAGGGGTTGAGCTTCTCGTCATCGATGCCGAGCTCCTCTTTGCAGGGGACGATCTGCGCGGCGAACGCCTCGTTGATCTCCACCACGTCGATGTCGCTCATCGACATGCCCGTGTTCTTCAGGAGCTGTTGGATTGCGGGGATCGGGCCAAGGCCCATCACCTCGGGGCGGATCGCCACCACTGTGGAAGCGAGGATCTTCACCTTCGGCTTGCACCCCAGCTCCTGTGCGCGCTCCTCGGAGGTGACCAGCAGGGCAGCAGCGCCGTCGTTGAGCGGGCAGGCGTTGCCCGCCGTCACGGTGCCGTCCGGCTTGAACGCCGGCTTCAGCGACGCCAGCTTCTCGAGCGTCGTGCCGGGGCGCGGGCCGTCGTCCTTGGTGACCACCTGCTCGGGGATCTCGATCTCGTTGCCTTCGCGATCGGTGTCTTTGTGCGCCGGCGCCGTCACCGGGACGATTTCCACGTCATAGTGGCCCGACTCCTGCGCCGCCACCGCGCGGTTCTGGGAGATCACGGCCCACTCGTCCTGCGCCTCACGGCTGACTTTCTTTTCCTCCGCCACGTTCTCCGCGGTGAGGCCCATCGGGATGTAGACGTTGTACAGCGAGCCCTCCGAGCCGTCCAGCTTCGGGTGGAATTCGAACTCCCCCCCCTGCGTGGCGCGCGAGACCGCCTCCACGCCGCAGGCGATGTACGTGTCACCCTCGCCAGCCTTGATCGCGTGGAACGCCATCCTCGTGGTCTGCAGCGAGGAGGCGCAGAAGCGGTTGACCGTGGTACCGGGTACGTGGAAGTCGATGCCCGCCAGCAGCGACGCGTTGCGACCGATGTTGTAGCCCGACTCGCCCTCGGCGAAGCCGCAGCCCATCATCACGTCCACGATCGAGCTCGACTCCAGCTGCGGGTTGCGCTCCAGGATCGCCTTCAACGGGATCGACGCCAGGTCGTCGGCGCGCACCGATTTGAGCGATCCCTTCACGGCCCGCCCGATCGGCGTGCGTATGGCGTCAACGATTACGGCGTCAGGCATGCGAAGCTCTCCTTGGTCGTTTTGGTGCGGCGGTCCTGCGATGCCACCACTGGCCGGGCCACGGGTGGGCGCCAATCCTCTTCCCCGGGGGCATCTTATGACACAGCGTCGATCTGGCGTTCGCGGGCGCTCTGGTTACAGGTCCAACCTCGATACTCCCAGCTCGTCGAAGCCCACGTGATGGGCGAGCTCGTGGCGCACGGTTCTCACGACCTGCTCGCGCAGCAGCTCGGGGTCGTGGCCGAAGTCGCGCCGCAGCGTGTCCCTGAAGATCACGATGCGATCGTGGGCGGGCGCGCCGAACACGCGGTCGCGCATCTGATCCCCCTGGTAGAGACCGTACGCGCCCGCCGTACGGCCCTTGTCGGAGATCACTACCGCCACGTGGCGCAGCGCGTTGCGCAGCAGGTCGGGCAGCTCGTCGAGCGCGTCGCGCACCAGCTCTTCGAAGTCCTCGTCGTTGAGCGGGTCGAGCGCCATGAACTCCGCTTCATCGGGGTCCGCCGCCAACCCTTCGCGGCCGAGGTCCTCCGCGCGGCGCACGATCTTTTCGAACTCCTCCTCGGACTCCGGGTCGTGCCAGCCGGCCATGCGCACCGCCACGAAAGCGATCGCCGTCGTCAGCAGCGCGACGGCGACTATCCCCAGGATCAGGTCCTCCACCACCCGCACCGCACCGACGGTGCTGAAGCCCTCGCTCACCACGATCACCACCAAGCCAAGCGACAGCGCGATCAGCGCCGCTAGTCCGATCTTCCTCAGCTGGCCGTCTGCTCCGGGAGGCTTGGGTGCTCGCATCGTAATTATTTGAGCCTTATTTGAGCCCGCCCGACCCTCCCCGCCCCGCCCCGTCCACCCCTACTTGAGCGTACGGGCAATGACGAGCCGCTGGATCTCGTTAGTGCCCTCGTAGATCTGAGTGATCTTTGCGTCCCGCATCATGCGCTCCACCGGATACTCCTTCACGTAACCGTACCCCCCCAGCACCTGCACCGCCTCGACCGTCACGGCCATCGCGGTGTCCGAGCAGAACACCTTTGCCATCGAGGAGTACTTCGCACGTTGTGGCTCGCCGCGATCGGCCATCGCACAGGCCTTGTACAGCAGCTCCCGCGCAGCCGCCGTGCGTGTTTCCATATCGGCCAACTTGAACTGGATCGCTTGGTGGTCAATGATCGGCTGGCCGAACTGCACACGCTCGCGGGCATAGCCGACCGCGTAGTCGGTCGCCCCCTGAGCGATCCCGACCGCCTGTGCCGCCGCCCCTAGACGAGTGCGCTCGAGCGTGCCCAACGCCACCCGCAAGCCCCTGCCGACCTCGCCGATCACGTTCTCCTGCGGCACTCGTACATCCTCGAAGATCGGCTGCCCCGTCGGCGAGGCTCGGATCCCCAACTTGTGCTCGAGCTTGCCAACGCTGAACCCAGGACGATCGGCCTCGACCACGAACGCCGTGATCCGCCGGCTCTCGCGGTCGGTGACCGCGAAGCAGATGTAGAAGTCGGCCACCCCGAGGTTGGAGATCCAGTTCTTGGTGCCGTTGATGACCCACTCATCGCCGTCTTTCACCGCCGTGGTTTTCATCCCCGCGGGGTCCGAGCCGGCCTCGGGCTCCGAGAGCGCAAATGCCGGTGACCACTCGCCGCTCGCGCACTTCGGCAGGAAGCGCTCCTTGAGCTCATCGGAGCCGAACAGCTGGATCGGTAGCGTCCCCAACTCCTGCACCATCAGGATCAGCGCACACGCCGCGTCCACCTTGGCGATCTCCTCAACCGCCATGTTCAGCATCAATGTGCCGGTGCCGGTGCCCCCGTACTCGATCGGGAACGGCAGCCCGAGGATGTCCTGCTCGGCCAGGATCTTGCGGATATCCCACGGGTATTCCGCCTGCTCGTCGATCTCCGCCGAGCGCGGCGCGATCTTCTCCTGCGCGATCTGGGCGATCGTGGCGCAGAAGTCGAGGTGCTCCTGTGGGATGGTGTAGACGTCGCTGATTGCCTCCATTGCTTTGATCCTAGCCGCTACGCTCCGTCGATGGCCGCGGGCGATGAGTCCTCCGAGATCGAAGTCGAGCCCGCGCGAGTCGCCGAGTGGCTGGCCGAGGATCCCGGCCCGCAGCTGGTGGATGTGCGCGAGGATTACGAGCGCCAAGCCGGCCACATCGAGGGCAGCCGTCACGTCGAGCTCAACCAGCTCACTTCCCAGGCCGCCACGCTCACGGCCGACCGGCCAGTCGTCTTCTACTGCCGTGTCGGGGCCCGCTCGCTGATGGCCGCCCAGGCGTTCCGGGCGGCAGGCTTCCGAGCTCACTCGATGAGCGGCGGCCTCGTACGCTGGGCACAGGAGGGCCGAGCGCTCTCCCCCGAGGATGGCCACGTGGCCGAGCACTGACCCCCACCCAGCCGATACCGCCCACCGACACCGGCACCGTCCGCCAGCTTCAGCACAGCACCGACCCCAACACCAGCGCCAGTACCAGCGCCAACACCTGCGCCAGTACCAGCGCCAACACTTGCACCAGTACCAACACCTGCACCTGCACCTGCACCACCCAATCACCGACCACACCAAGGAGACCGAACATGGAGGCATCCGAGTACCCCAACGTGACCGTCGGCGAGGGCTACGCCGTGGGCGACCTCGACGCGCTCGGCGAGGGCCACGGCTTTCGCAAGGTGCGCAAGGGCCTCGGCGTGACCGCATTCGGGGTCAACGCGATCGTCATGCCCGCGGGTTACCAGACCGGGCGCCACTACCACGACACCCAGGAGGAGCTGTACTTCGTGCACCGCGGCACGATCGAGATGGAATTCGGTGACGGCACCGTGCACCGCCTCGGGGAGGGCGGCTTCGCGCGCGTCGACGCCCCCACCGTGCGCCGCGTGCGCAACGTCGGCGAGGGCGATGCCGTCTACCTGTGCGCCGGCGGCAAGGACGGCTACGTCGGGCGCGACGGTCGCGCTCCGGAGGGCGAGGAACGCGTCAGCGCGGTCGGTGGCCCTCCCGGTGCGGCCGGAGCCGGGCCGATCGACGGGTAAGCGTTTCTCCAGGCCCTCGCAGCCGGGCCGATCGACGGGTAAGCGTTTCTCCAGGCCACCGCAGCCGGCACGATCTATCAGGCGTCGCGATCAGTCCAGCAGCCCACGGACGTAGCGCTGATTCTGCTGGCCGACCAGGGTCGTCGTCGGCCGGATGCCGAGCGCGTTGTCCAACGCGGTCGCGAGCGGCATCCACGTGAGCAACAGGTAGGCCCCGAACACCATGACCGTGGTGCGCAGCGCCCGCGAGCGCGACAACGCCGCCAGCGGCAGCACCCACAGCACATACCACGGCAGCACCCAGGTCAACGTCAGCAGCAGCGCCATCGTCGCCCAGCCGGACGCCGTCAACGCGTCCCGCCGGAGCCATGCAAACACGCTGCAGCCGAGCACCGCCAGCACCAACACCACACTGAGCAGGCTGCGCATCGTTTCCGTCACTCCGCCCTGACCCAGCACCAGGCCAAGCAGGTTTGGCAGTCCCATCGGGATCACCAGGCGACCCTGGGCGCCAAGGTCGGGTAGGTGCATCCCAAACGCGACCACTGTGCACGCCCCCAGCGCGATCCCGCCCGCTAGCAGCCCCAATGCCACCTGCACCAACCTACGCGGGGCTCTGAGCAGCCCCGCCAAGATCACCGGGACGAGGATCGCCGCCGAGGCCTTCAGCGCGATCGCCGCCGCCAGCGCCACCCCGGTCCCCAGTTCTGGCGCCGCCAGCGGCCAGAGCCAGGCGCTCATCCGCGCCCACGGCGACCGGCGTGCGGGCGGAGCGGTATCCGAGCCCACCATCCCGACAGCCAACGCAGCCAGGGGATCTGCAAGCGCCCCGGCCCCGGGCATAGCGGTGGAGGGCCGCCCGGATGGGGGCTGCGTCGATGCGGTGGCGGTCTGCCGCGATGGAAACTCTGGGGAGACCCCGGGCGCGCGCGCGCGCAACAGCAGGTAGAAAGCGAGCGTGATGCAGAACGTCATGAAGAAGTCGTTGTGGTCGCCCCCCAGCCCCCACACGAGGATCAGCGGGTTGAGACCGACCAACACGATCGCCGCCACCGGGTCGCGGCCGAGCAGGCGCGCGCACCGCCACACCAGCAGGATCGTCGTGAGGCTGAGCACCATCAGCAGGGCCTTGAAGGTCCACAGCGAGCCCGCCAGCCCGAGCGGCACCACCGCGTAGGTGATCAGCGTGAAGAGGGGGCCGTAGGGGGTCAGCAGCTGATGCCAGTTGCTGAGCGCGTAGCTGGGGTCGCTGTGGGGCCCAAGCGCGGGGATCGTCGTGTAGGGATCCAGGCCGTGCAGCATCCCCATGCGCCCGTAGTTGATGTAGTTGAACACATCCGTCAGCGACAGCGGCGGCGAGAGCAGCAGGATCACGTGAACCCCGACGATCGTCGCGATTGCCCATCGCGCCCGCAGCAGCGGCACATACCTGACGCCCACCACGTAAGCGAGGTACATCGTCACCAGCGCTCCCGTCAACAGCGCCTTGGTCGCTCGTGGGCTGCGCGTGAACCACGGCAACAACCCGCCCAGCGGGCCGGCCAGCCAGTGAGGGAAGAAGCCGTAATGGGACGGCGAAGAGAGGAAGCTCGGGCGGTCGGCGGCGGCGAGCACGATCAACAGGACGCACACGCCGATCCAGATCAGTACCGCCGCACCGATCGCGGTGTCTCTACGTGTGCGTTCCCGCGCGCCGACGCGCTCGCTCTTGGATGCGCTCGCCTTCCTCGAGGACGCGCCCCTGCGCGCGACGTCGGCGGGGTCGTCGAGCAGCGAGTCCCGCAGGGGAAATGTGGTCGCGTCGGTCGACATACCAGAGGGGGGCCCGGCGTGACCGGGCCCCCCAAGGTTACTGCTCTATGTTGATGGTCTGACGATCCCTGGCTCGCGAACTACGCCCAATCAAGACGTGACCCGCAAACGGCCGTCAGACTGACGACGTCGCGACTAAATGGCCTGGACGTTGACGGCCTTCGGCCCCTTGTCGCCCTGCTCCGGGTCGTAGGACACCTTGGCGCCCTCCTGGAGCGAGCGGTAGCCCTCGCCGTTGATTCCGGTGTGGTGGACGAACAGATCCTTGTCCCCGTCATCCGGGGTGATGAACCCGAATCCCTTGTCGTCGCTGAACCACTTCACTGTGCCAGTAGGCATGTGACATTCCTCCACGATTCGTGCGTGCTGCTGCGCGGAGGATGCTGCGAAGAGCTTCGACCTGCGAGAGCTTGCACTGCTTTATGCCGGTTCTTTGCCCGGCCCAACGAGCACGACGGTAGCAGGTAGCGCAGCAGATGTGTTCTCAAGATGTTGCGGGCCGTGGCCTGCCGCCGCGGCAGTGTGATCCCCTGTCTCGCCTCGCGTGGCTAGGGTTGGCGGATGAGCTCCACGCCCGAGCCCCTCGCCCCTGCCGCGCTCACGTCGCTGACCGGGGAGACCACCGGTCAGCGACTGACCGCGGCGCAGGCGGTGGAGCGCCTGCGGCTGTGGGACCCGAGCTCCGACCCAGGTCCATCGGCCGCGGTGAGCGGGGAACGCGGGGAACGGCCGCGCGTGTTCCTCAATATGGCGTCCACCGCCGACGGGCGCGCCACCCTGGGGGGACGCTCGGGGCCGATCGGCAACCGCGCCGACAAAGAGCTCTTCCTCGCGCTGCGCACCGCCGTCGATGCGGTGCTGGTCGGCGCCGGCACAGCGCGCACCGAGCGCTACCGCCGGCTGGTGAAAGACGAGTCACAACGGCGGCTGCGCCTGGAGCGAGGGCTGGCGGAGGAACCGCTCGCCTGCATCGTCTCCGCCGGCCTCGCGCTCTCCCCCGAGAGCGTCCCGCTGCTCGCGGACCCCGCCGCGCGGGTCGTGATCCTTACGCCCTCCGTCGCGGGCGTGCTGCCGGCCGACGACTTGGGCGGAGCCGGCGCCCCCGACGCGCCGGCAACTCCCGGCGAACACACCGGTGGGCATGGCCCCTCAGCGATCGAGTACGTGCGCTCCGGGCGCGCGGGGCAGCTCGATCTGCGGGCCGCGCTCGCCGAGCTGCACGCCAGGTGGGGAGCGCGGACCGTGATGTGCGAGGGGGGACCCCACCTGAACGGCGCCCTGCTGGCCGCCGGGCTCGTCGACGAGCTGTTTCTCTCGCTCGCGCCCAAGCTCGGCGGCGGCGCCGACCCGGGGGCCTCATTGCGGATCGTGTGCGGTCCGGAGCTCTCTCCGCCGGTCGAGCTGAAGCTGCGCGACGCACTCGAGAGCGAGGGGTGTCTACTGCTGCGCTACGGAGTGGGGGGCGGCGGGGCGCGGTAGCCGGCGACACTCGCCTGCTTCTCGCCCAGCCTCTCGGCCGGCGCCTCAGACGCATCCGCGGCCGGCTCCTGCGGATTGCCACGCACCCCCGCGGCTCGTGAGCGCCGCGCGCCGATGCGGCCCCGACCGGTGTGAAGCGCCACGTTGAGCACCACGCTGTTGGGCACGAGGACAGAGCCCTCGTCGGTGGCAAATGTGGTGTAGAGCAGCCCGAGCGAGCTCACGACCCCCTCCAGCTGGCCCGCGAGCGGACCACCCTGCAGGCGCACGTGGTCGCCCACGCGGAAGGGGCCGGCGCTGAGCAGCACGGTGCCCGCGATCAGGTTGCCGAGCGTCTGCTGTGCGGCCAGCCCGAGCACCACCGCCGTGAACGCACCACCCAACGCCAGGGTGCGTTCTTCGACGCCCGCGACCCTCAACCCGACGATCAGCGCCACCACGATCGTCACCAGACGGATCAGGAAACCCACCGTTCCCGCGGTAGCGGGATCCATCCGTCTGAAGAGCGCCGGGGCAAGTGCGCGGCCGGCGTCGCGCGCCACCCCCCAACCGAGGATCAGCAGCACGATCACGGTGGCGATCTGCACTGCGCTGTCGGCACCCGGCATCTTCGCCCTGCTGACGCCGAATAGCGAAGCGCGATGGTTGTAGAGCACCACAACAGCCACAAACAGCACCGCCAGCACGAGCCCCTCGACCCGTGCGCGTTTGAGCTCGTGGGAGCTGACCTGTTCCTCGAGCCCCACCTCGCGCCAAGCCTGGCTGCGCGTCTCGAACATGCGCGGCGGGGTCTTCGGCAGTGGCGGGGTGCGAGGCATCGCTCTCATCAGCGTATCCGGGGCGCGGCCTCTCGACGCGGATCACTGCAGCGCGCTGGCGCGCCGCACACCCCGGGCACGTCAGGTGAGAGAGCTCTCACATGGCGGCCCGGCGCGTGGCGTCGGTGTAGCCTTCCCGCGAGTGAGCAGCTCGACCTTGCGCAAACTGGTGGTGCCAGCGGTGATCCTCGGAGTCGTGCTGGTAGTCGTGGCGATCATTTACTTCGTCACCCCCGAGCACTCGCTGCCCTCGTTCTTTCCCGGCCACGCCGCGGCGGGGAGCTCCGAAGCTAGCCACCACCACACCAAGCACGGGCTGGCCGCCCTGATCGTGGCGCTGGCGTGCTTCGCGTTCGCGTGGTTTCAGACCGGCCCCAAAACGCGCACCGCCGGGCCGGACGCGGCGAGCGGCTGAACCCGCAACCTGGCAGGGCCAGTCCGCGTAGGGCCGGCCTGCGTCGTGTGGAGTGCGTGCCGGCGGAGCGCCCCGCACGCCCCCCGCGCGCGAACCCTCACACGGCGAACACGACCGTGCAGACGGTGCCGAACGCGATGCAGTAGATCCCGAATGGGCTCAAACGATTGGTCTCGAAGAACCGCAGCAGGAACTTCACCGCCAGAAACGTGGTGAGAGCCGCACAGAGGCCGGCGACGAGCGCGGGGCCACGAACGCCGTTGCCCTGCGAGCCGAGCAATTCGGGCAGCTTCAGCGCAGCGGCGGCGAGGATCACGGGGGTGGCGAGCAGAAAGGAGTAACGAGCGGCGTCCTCGTTGGAGAGCCCTGCCACCAGGCCACCCCCCATCGCGAAGCCCGAGCGCGAGATGCCGGGGATCAGCGCGGCAGCCTGCGAGGTCCCGATCGCGATCGCCTGGCGCCAGCTGAGCTTGGCGATGCGGGCATCGCCGTCGCCGATGTAGTCATCCGCTTGCGGGGGGCGCTTGCGCAGCTGCTCGAAGATCAGCAGCGCGATCCCGTTGACGATCAGGAAGGCGGCGGCGATCGCGGCGGAGGCGAACAGTTTGCGCAGCGATTCCTGCAGCAGCAGCCCCAGGATCCCGGCGGGGATCGTGCCGACCACGAGCAGCCAGCCGAGGCGCGCGTACACGTCGTCTTCGCGAATCTCGCGCATCCGCAGCGAGCGCACGACGCCGCCAACGATCTTGATCCAGTCGCGCAGGAAGAAGAGCAACAGCGTGAGCGCCGTGGCGAAGTGCGTGGCGACGAGGAAGGTGAGGAAGAACTTGTCGTTCTGGTGGAGGTTCCAGCCGAACAGTCGCGGCAGCACCACCGCGTGCCCGAGGCTGGAGATGGGAAAGGGCTCGGCGATCCCCTGCGTGAGGCCGAGGACAATCGCCTGGAAGTAGGAGATCGGGTGATGCACGCGCGAGAGCTTAAGGCTCACACCGGCGGGCGGGCCCCACCCTCCATTCACGCGGGCCCCACCCTCCATTCACGCGGGCCCCACCCTCCATTCACGCGGGCCCCACCCTCCATTCACATTACCCTTGGTCACACAAAGGTCGAGGGCAGCGTCGCCGTGCCGGGCCGGCGGCCTCCGGCCCGTTTCTGGATTGTGCTAGAGTGTTAGGACACTGTGGGAGGATGGGAACCATGACTCACAGAGGGACGAACGTACCGATCAACATCCGGTTCGCTGCGGTCGCGTGTGCGCTCGCCGTGACCCTGACGATCTGCGCGGCGCTGGTAGCGCCCGTGCGGGTGAATGCCTCCGGCGCGGCGCGAAGCGCGGCCGCGCCGGAAGTAACCTCCGCCACCCTCACCCCCACGCTCACCCCCAGTCGACCAGGCGCCAAGGGTGCGCTGACGCTCGCGGTCAAGTACACGGGAGGCGTGATGGGCGTGCCCGCGCCGGTGCACCGCTCGGTGGTGAGTCTCCCACCCGGGCTGACGCTCGAAATCCCAAGCTTGCGCAGCTGCAGTGCGGCCCGCCTGGAAGCCCTCGGCCCCAGCGCCTGCCCACCGCAGTCGCTGGTCGGGCGCGGCCATGCGCTGGCGGAGGCGCTCGCGGGGTCGGAAGTGATCTCCGAGGAAGTCACGCTGTGGGCCTTCATCGGCCCGCCGCGGGGCAGCACACCGACACTCGAGCTGGTCGGCGAAGGCTCGGCGCCGGTGCCCGCGCAGTTGGTGGTTACCGGCACGATCGTCCCGGCTCGCCCTCCCTACGGCGAACAGCTCGTGATCCCGTTCCCCCCGATCCCCTCGCTGCCGTCGATATCGGAAACCGCCCTGGCCAGCCTCACGCTCACGATCGGTACTAGCGGGCCCCACCCAGCACGCAACGCCAACACGGTGCTGGTGCCGCGTTGCCCGACCGGCGGATGGCCGTTCGCCGCCGCGTTCACCTACGCGGAAGGCTCCAACGACAACACCGTCGTCAGACAGCCCTGCCCGGCGAAGGTCAAGCGCCACCCCGCCGGAGCCAGCGCTCGCCGAGCAAGCGCCGCCACCGCGACCGGCGCACGAGCGCCGGCTCCGCGAGCACGGAGCGCTCGAGCCGTCTCCCTGAACGAGACCGGCAACCTGCGCCTCATCAGCAAACGCGGCTTCACGCTCAACGAGCAGGGCTCGGCGACGGGCACGCTCAGCGGCTCGATTCACGTGCGCCTGACGATCGTCTCCAGCAAGCGCGTGAAGGCCGAAGTGAGCATCTCCCACAACGGCGGCTCGATCTCGGGCGAGGCGACCGCGAGCTTCCACCGCTCCAACGGGAGCGCGAGCTTCTCCGGCTCGCTGTCGGTGAGCGGCGGTACCGGCAGCTACGCCCACGCCCACGGCTCGGGCCTGAGCTTCGACGGCACGATCCAGAACTCCAACGACGCGATCGCCGTGCACCTCGGCGGCTCGATCTCAGATTGAGGGATGCTGGAGCTGCGTGACCTCGTGAAGCACTACCCCGCGATCGGCGGGGAAACCGTGCGCGCGGTGGACGGCGTGTCGCTGCGCGTGGAACCCGGCGAGATGGTGGCGCTGTACGGTCCGAGCGGCTCGGGGAAGACGACGCTGCTGCTGATGGTCGCCACGCTGTTGGCGCCCACCTCGGGCACGGTGTTGATCGGCGGGCGCGACATCTCCTCGCTGAGCGAGCGCGAGGCGTCGCGCTTCCGACTCACCGAACTGGGCTTCATCCGCCAGAACTTCGACCTGCTGCCGGGCGTCAGCGCGATCGACAACGCGGTGCTGAAGCTGCTGAAGACCCACCGCTGGAGCGCGGCGCAGCGCGAGGTCGCGCCGCTGCTGGAACGGCTGGGGCTGGGCGAGCGGCTGCGCCACCGCGCGGAGACGCTCTCGATGGGCGAGCGCCAGCGGGTGATGATCGCCCGGGCGCTCTCGACCGAGCCCAGCCTGCTGCTCGCCGACGAGCCGACGGGCAGCCTCGACACGCAGCGCGGGCGCGAAGTGCTGGAGCTGTTGCGGGGGCTGTGCCGCGAGCGGGGCGTGGCTGTGGTGCTGGTCAGCCACGACCCGATGGCCGCCGAGTACGCCGACCGCGTGCTTGCGCTGCGCGACGGACGGCTCGGCGCCCACACGGCCGAGCAGGTGTACGTGTGAGACCGCCCGTCGTGCGCCCCCACCGTGTGCGCCCACGCGCCCACGCGACCGAGCGGGTATCCGTGTGAAGCCCGCGAATCTCCTGCGTCTTTACCGCGTGCGCCTGCGCGCGCGGCTGGCGCAGGAGTGCCTGGCGGTGCTCGGGATCGCCGCCGGGGTGGCGCTGCTGTTCGCCTCGCAGGTGTCGAGCTCCTCCCTGCAGAGCTCGGTGGGAGAGCTCACGCACGGAATCGCCGGCGACGCCACGCTGCAACTGCTGGCGCGCGATCCGCAGGGCTTCCCGCAGAGCATGCTTACGCGGGTGCGCGCCCTCCCCGGCGTGCGCACCGCGGCGCCGCTGCTGGAAGCCGACGCCAACGCGTCCGGGCCGCGGGGCAGCGAGTCGGTGGAGCTGGTGGGCGCGGACGCGAGCCTCACCAAGCTCGGCGGCACGCTGGTGCGCCACGCCGAACTGACGCCGTTCGGCGGGGTCGGCGCGATCGTGCTGCCCGCTCCGCTCGCCAAATCGATCGGCGTGACTCAGTTCGGCCAGGAAGCAACCTTCCAGCTCGCCGGGCACACCGCTACGGCGCCGTTGTATGAGCAGCTGCACGCACGCCAGATCGGCACGTTGATTGGAACCCCGGTCGCGCTGGCGCCGCTCGGCTTCGCGCAGGAACTGGCCGGCGTGGGCGCGCACGTGAGCCGCATCCTCGTGCGGCCGGCGCCCGGCGCGGAAGCGCACGTACGAGCGGCGCTCGAGCGGCTCGCCGCGGGCCGGCTGAACGTCGAGCCGATCGGCTACGACGAGACGCTGTTCGCAAAGGCCGCGGCGGCGAGCAACCAGTCCACCGCGCTGTTCGCGGCAATCAGCGCGCTCGTCGGGTTTTTGTTCGCGTTCAACGCGATGCTGCTGACGGTCCCGCAGCGGCGGCGGTTGATCGCCGACCTGCGCCGCGACGGGTACACCCCGCTCACGGTGATCGCGGTGCTGATGCTCGACGCGCTGGTGCTGGGGGTACTCGCGTGCGTGCTCGGACTGGCGCTCGGCGAGGAGCTCTCGATCCACCTGTTCCACTCGAACCCCGCGTTTCTCTCGCTGGCGTTTGCGCTCGGCAGCGCGCGCGAAGTGAGCTGGCAGAGCGTCGCGCTCGCCGCGGGCGGGGGGATGGTGGCCGCGATCGTGGCGGTGATGAGCCCGCTGCGCGACATTTTCTCCCGCGATCCCCTCGCCGCGATCGCCGGTCCCCGTGGTAAAGCCGCCACACCCGGCGACCCTCCTCGCGAGGCCGGCAAGACTACTCTGCGCGCCCGCCTGCTCGGTGCCTCCGACGCCGGGCGCGTAGGCTTCGAACGCGCGTCCCTGCTCCCTCTCGCCGGCCTGGCCTGCCTCGCGGGCGCCACCGCGATCCTGCTGGCCGCGCCCGACGCTGCCCTGCCGGGGATGGTGCTGCTGTTCGGCGCGCTGCTGTTGGAGCTGCCGCTCGCTCTCAGCGCGACGCTCGCGATCGTCAAGCGGCTGGCGGGCAGGATCACGAGCCCCGTCGCGCACGTCGCGACAATGGAGCTGCGCGCTGCCCGCGCGCGGGGGATGGCGATCGCGGCGACCGGCGCCGTGGCGGTGTTCGGCAGCGTCGCGATCCAGGGCGCGCACGGCGACCTGCTCGCGGGCCTGGAAGGGGCGGCGCGCGACATGAACGCGTTCACCGACGTGTGGGTGGCGCCGGCCGGCTCGTACAACCTGCTGCAGACGGCGCCGTTCAAGCCGACGCTGCGCACGCGCCTGGAGCGCCTGCCGGGCGTGCGCGCGGTCGGCCTCTACCGCAGCGGGCTGCTCGACTACGGGACGCGCCGCGTGCTGGTGATCGCCCCGCCGCGCACGGCGGTGCCGCTGGTGCCCGCCGACCAGATCGTGCAGGGCGACCCGCGGCAGGCGGCCGCGCGTGTGCGCGCCGGCGGCTGGGTGGTGCTCTCGCGAGCGCTCGCCGAAGAACACCACCTGCGCATCGGCGAGGCGTTCACGCTGCCCAGCCCCGATCCCCGGACGTTCCGCGTCGCTGCGCTCTCGACCAACCTCAGCTGGGAGCCGGGCGCGATCGTGATGAACGCCTCCGACTACGCGCGCGCGTGGGGCAGCGCCGATGCGACCGCCTACAGCATTACCCTCGCCCACGGCATAACGCCCAGCCAAGGCGCCCGCGAGATCGAACGTGCTTTGGGTCGTCCCCATCAATCCGGGCTGGCGGTGCAGACGGCGGCGCAGCACGCCGCCAAGCAGAGCGCGCTCAGCCGCCAGGCGCTCGCGCGCCTCACCCAGATCGCCGCCCTGATCCCACTCGCCGCGGTGCTGGCGATGGCGGCGGCGATGGGCGCGCTGGTGTGGCAGCGCCGCCCGCGGCTGGCGAAGCTCAAGCTGGAGGGGCTGGCGCGTGCCGAACTGTGGCGCACGATCCTGCTGGAGAGTCTGCTGCTGGTGGGGGTGGGCTGCCTGACGGGGGCGCTGTTTGGCCTGTACGGCCAGCAGCTCGCCGATCGCGCGCTCGCCGAAGCGATCAACTTCCCCGTCGTGCACTCGGTCACCGCGCTGGCGGGCGTAGAGAGCCTCGCGCTGGTGAGCGCCACGGCACTCGCGATCCTCGCGCTACCCGGCTACATCGCTGCCTGCGTGCCGGCGGCGATGGCGCTGCAGGACTGATGCCGAGCACCCGACACCCAACCCCCCCGCCCCTGGCGCCCTCCGCGCCCCCGGTCCCGTCCGCCGTCCACGGAAGCGACACATGACACCCACCCACACCGCGTTCACGGCCGAGATGGCCCGAGGCCCATACAAACAGGTGGCGCGCGCGGAGGCGCGACAGCGCACCCGGACGGCACTGCTGAACGTCGCGATGGAGGAGTTCACCAGGGGCCGCTGGGAGAAGATGTCGCTGCAGGAGTTGGCCAGCCGAGCGCAGGTCACCACGCAGACGCTGCTGCGCCACTTCGGCTCCAAGGATGGGCTGCTGACGCATGCGATGGCGAGCACCACGGCGGAGATGTACACACCGTGCTGGAGCACCGCGCCGGGCGACGTCGAAGGCGCCGTAAAGAACCTGCTCGACCATTACGAGGAGTGGGGCGAGCGCTCGCTGCGCGTCGGCACATGGCTCGAGAGCGGCGCCCCCGTGCTCGCCAGCATCTCGCGGATGGCGCGCCAAATGCGCCACGAGTGGGTCGAGGACGCGTTCGCCCCACAATTGGAGCGCCGCTACGGGGACGAGCACGTGCGCTGCCGGGCCGCGCTGATCACCCTGTGCGATGTGCACACGTGGTGGCTGCTCTCGCACGACCTGGAGTTCGAGCGCGCCGCGGTGCGGGCGACGCTCACCACTGCGATCGAATGCCTGTTGGCGGACGAGCTTGAAGGACACGTTTACCAACAGTTCACAGCCTGATTCCCGGCTCGTTACAAAAGTCCGCAATTTGCGGCCGAATCTTGTCGGTATGGATGCGCCGATCATCGAGGGGCAGGCAGGAGTACGGTCGGGGCGCATCGATGACTGGATGAGCCGCGTCGATCTGCATTGCCACTCCTCGGCCTCCGAGGTGTCGCGGCTGGGGATCCAGCGCGCAATGGGGCTGCCCGAGTGCGCCACGCCGCCGGAGGAGGTTTATGCGCTGGCGAAGCGGCGCGGGATGGACTTCGTGACGATCACCGATCACGACACGATCGATGGGGTGCTGGCGATCGCCGATCGGCCCGACGTGTTCGTCTCGGAGGAGCTGACCGCCCACTTCCGCGGCGAGCGCCAGGCGGTGCACGTGCTCTGCTATGGGATCGCGCCCGAGGATCACGAGTGGCTGCAGCGCCACAACCACGACGTGGAGGCGTGCGCCGAATACATGCACGAGCGCGCGATCGTGTGCGCGCTGGCGCACCCCTACTACACGGTCGCCGCCCCGCTTTTACCTCGCCACCGCCGCCGTCTGGTGGAGCTGTTCGCGATCTGGGAGGTGCGCAACGGCGCTCGCGCGCGCGAGCTCAACCGCCCCGCGGCGATCTACATCGCGACGCACGACGGGATCGGGATCGGGGGCAGCGACGACCACGCGGGGGTGGACATCGGCCGGACGTTCACCGAGACGCCTCCCGCCGACTCGCCCGCGGAGCTGCTGACCCATCTGCGCGCCGGACGGGCACGCGCGCGCGGCGAGCAGGGCAGCGCCGCTAAGTGGGCGCACGCCGCGATCGCGCTCGCCGCCCGCTCGCTGGGAGCCGACGGGGATGCGCTCGAGACGCGAGAGGCTCCCGACCCCCGCATGGTGATGCGCATGGCGGAGCGCCTGCTGCGCGAGGGCGACGCCCGCCACGGCCCCACCGGCAACGACCTCACACCGGACGACGCCCGTCAGCTGCTGCGCGCCTGGTTGGACGCGGTCGAGCTGCCCGAAAGCAAGCTGCTCGCGCACATGCAGGCGGACGACTTCACTCATTCCGATCTGCACCGCCGCGCCTGCCGCGCGCACGAGCGCAAGCTGGGCGGCGCCGTGGAATCGGTGGCGCACGCGATCGAGGCCGGCGGTCGCGTCGATCTCTCCGCCGCCGCCACCGCGGTGTTCGAGGGCTGCATCGCCGCGATCCCCTACGCGCCCGCCGCCGCCTTCCTCGGGGCGGAGAAGGCGAGGCTCGACTCGCGCGAGGGCGAGACCCCGCGGGTGGCGGTGATGGCCGACGGGATCGCCTCGACGCACGGGGTGTCGCGCACGATCGAGGAGCTCCGCGCGCGCGGAGTGCGGGGGTACGAGATCGAGGTGATCGGCACCGACCCGGGCGTGGACCGGCGGCTGTCGGCGGTGGCAGAGCTCGACGTGCCGCTCTACCCGGGCTTGCGGATCGGCGTGCCGGGGATACCCGCCGCCGTGGAGACCCTCGCGGAGGGCGCATTCGACGCGATCCACGTGTGCTCGCCCGGGCCGGTGGGCATCGCCGGCGCGCTGGTGGCGCGCGGGCTGGGGGTGCCGCTGGTCGGCAGCTACCACACCGAGCTCACCGCCTACGCCGCGCTGCGCTCGGGCGACCCGGGTCTCGCGCAGGCGATGGACCTGGCGGTGCGCACGCTGTACGGGGCGTGCGACCTGGTGCTCTCCCCCTCCCCCTCCTCCGACGAGACGCTCCAGCAGCTCGGGATCCCCGCGTCGCGGATCGCTCGCTGGGATCGCGGCGTGGACTGCTCGCGCTTCGATCCCGCGTTACGCGGTCAGCACCCACTGCCGGGCGAGCTGAACGTCCTCTACAGCGGACGCATCACGCGCGAGAAGGGCGCCGACCTGCTCGCCGACGCCTTCCTCGACGCGCACGCACGCGACCAGCGGCTGCATCTCGTGCTGGCGGGCGGCGGCCCCGAGGAAGGCCGCCTGCGCGAGCGCCTCGGCGAGCACGCCACCTTCCTCGGCTGGCAGGAGAGCTCGGAGCTGGCGCGGGTGTATGCGAGCGCGGACATCTTCCTGTTCCCCAGTGCCACCGACACCTTCGGGCAGGTGATCCTCGAGGCGCACGCCTCCGGACTGCCGGTCGTCGCGGTCGCCGCCGGGGGGCCCACGTCGCTGATCGAGCACCGCGTCAGCGGCCTTTTGTGCGAGCCCTCTTCCGACGCGCTTGCCGAGGGGGTGCTGGAGCTGGCGGGCTCGCCGCTGCTGCGCGGGCGCCTGGCGGCGGTGGCGCTCACAGGCGTACGCCTGCGCACTTGGGAGGGTGCGCTGGAGCGCCTCGCCGAGGGCTACCGCCGCGTGCTCGGCGAGGCGCCCCGCAGTGCGGCCGGCAGCCCGGGGGCGCGCCGTGCGGCCTGAGCGCGCCATGCCGCCCGCCCCCGCTCCGCCATTCGCGGCTTCGGTGCGACCCGTCGAGCAATCGGGGACGGGAGATATGTCATTCAAACAGCTCCCCACCACTTCACAAAATAAAGGGTTGGGGTCGCGAAAAAGCGCAACCAACCGACGCACGATCGCGGTCGCACTGCACGACGTCGAGCCGGCCACGTTCGAGCGCTGCGTGGAGATCCGCACCTGGCTGGATGAGCGCGGCGTGGAGCGCGTGACGCTGCTGGTGATCCCCGCACGCGACCTGCACCCGGTGGGCGAGCGTTCACCAGCGCTGGTCGACTGGCTGGCCACCCGCCGCCGCCTCGGCGACGCGATCGCCCAGCACGGCTTCCAGCACGAGCAGCTGCGCCGCCCGAGTCTGCCCCACCGCGTCTCGGCCCCAGCACGGGCCCGCCGCGCGGCGGAGTTCGCCGTGCTCGGCGACGAGGAGACCCGTCGCGCCGTGGACGCCGGTTGGAGGCTGCTCAAGCTCGCGGGGATCGAGCCCGACGGGTTCGTGGCTCCCGCCTACGCCTACACGCCCGCGCTGCGCCGCGCGGCGAGCGCCCGCTTCCGTTGGTGGGCCTCCCTGCTGAGCCTGCACGGCACCGCCACGGAGCCTGCCGAGGGCCTGTCGATCCCTGCCGCCAGCCGACCCCTCGCCACCCGACCCCGCCGACTGCTCCCCGCCTGGGGCCCGCGCTCGATCCGCGCGGGCGCTCTGCTGGCGGGGGACACCCTGCGGCTGGACCTTTCGCCAGCACACCTCGAACATCCCCACCAGCGGCAGGCGCTGGAGCGAACGCTCGCGCGCGTCGCCCGCCGCCGGCAGGCCGTCACCTACGACGAATTGGCGGACGCGCCGCTCCAGGCCGAGAACACCGAGGCTTCCAGCGAGCTGAGGCCCCGCGTCGCGGCGTAACCGAGGGGCGGGAGCCCGAACAGGTTCTCGATCGTGCGCAGCAGCGAGAAGTCGTTGAAGGGTTCCTGGTCGAAGGTGGCGGGCTTGACGAAGGGCGAGATCAACAGCGCCCCCACCTGGCCGCCGCCTTTGGGCGGAAGGTTGATCGCGGGCGTGCTCGCCGCGGGTGTCGTCGCGGCAGGCGTCGTGGTGGCCGACGTGACAGGCGTCGTGGTGGCCGACGTGACAGGCGTCGTGGTGGCCGGCGTGGTTGTGGGGGAGGCTGGGGATGTGGCTGTTGTCGTCGATGCGGTCGTGGTAGATGCTCCCACGGCCGGTGTCGCGGCACTCGGGGCGGCCGGCGTGGTGGGCGTGGTTGTACCCGCGTCGGTTGTGCCCGCCGGCGGGGTGCTCACCGCCGGAGCTGGGAGGCGCGGCTGCATGCAGCAGGAGCTGGAGTCGGCGTACTCGCCGGTGGTGGGCGCCTGATCGGTGGTGATGATCAGCAGGCCGCCTTTGTGGTAGGCGGGGGAGGCGAGGATCTCGGGGACGACGCGGCGCAGGAACGTTTCAGCGGCGGGCAGCCCACTCGGCGCGCCGGGCGCGCACGGGGTGGGACGCCCGTCGTGGCAGAGGTCGGGCACGACGTAGGAGAGCGCTGGGGTGCTCTTGGCGCTCTTCAGATCGCCCGCCAACCCTTCGATGCCGACGTCGTCGTGTGTGCATTCGGGCGAGTGCAGCACACCGTCGAAGTAGGTGAAGGGGTCGCGGAAGGTGGCGAACGGGTCCCCCTGTGGCACCTGCGAGGTCGGGTCGGCGGCGCCGAATTCGGGGTGCCAGCAAGCGATCGCCTTGGGGGCGCCGGAGCCGGATGACTCGCTTGCCCCAGGCGCGGCGGCGCCGCCCGACACATCGCCGAGCCCTTCGGCATACACCTTCCAGGTGAGCCCCTTCGCGGTGAGCTGTTCGCCGACGGTTTGGGCTTCCTTGGGATAGATGCAGCCCTGCCCCGTGTACTGCCCCTTGCTGTTGGCCTGCCCCGGGACGATGTCGCTGAAGGTCGGGCAGTCGGCGGCCGTCTGCGGCGTCGGCCCGAGCCCGCTGATCAGTGCGACCTCGTCGGCGAGCTCTTCGTGAGCGACGCCGTAGAAGCGCACCAGCAACTCGCCCTGGTGCTCGAGCGTGTGTGCGATGTAGGGCGCGGGCGATTCTGGCCCGAAGGTTTGCGCGTAGGCCTGGTCGGCGAGCACGATCAGGAAGACGTGCTTCACCGGCGGCAGCTTCGGCGTTTCCCCCTTCGACTTGGAGCCGGAGCCTTTCGAGCCGCGTTTGCCCGAGTCCTTGTGGCGTTCGCCTGAAGATGGGCTCGATTCTTCCGAGGAGGAGCTCGGTTCTTCGGTGGAGCTCGAAGGCGACGCTTCCGGCGTGGGCGCTGCTTCGGCCGGCGGGGGCGCGGCGGCGAGCTGGGTGCTCGCCGCGGGCGCGGGCACCAGCAGCGTGAGCGGCCCACGGCGTAGCGCGTTCAGAGCGCCGGAAGGATTCGAGGCCGCCGCGCCCGTGACCGTCCCGAAGCCAAGCATCGCCAGGGTGAGCACAGCGGCCGTGAGCGGGCTCGGCAGTCCGCCTCGCGAGCGCCGCGGCGCGGGAGTGGGCGCCAACGGCGCCTGCCCGCCGGAGCCCAAACCTTCGAGGATCCGCTCCAGCGCTGGTGGCCGCGGTCCGTTACGGGCACCGCAGCTGAGGCAGTAGCGCTGGTCGCCGGCCAGCGGCGAGCCGCATTCCGAGCAGGCGTCGGGGGGGCGCGCGGGCACAGGGGAATCCCCACTCATCGGCGACGCTCTCAGCTGACTGGCGTGCTTGGGGGCAGCACCAGTGTCTGCTCCTCGCCGGCGGCCGGCGCAGCCGGCGCGCCCGCGGATCCATCACCGGCCGGGGCGCCCGAGGAGGAGCCGTTGGCCGCGCTCGGGACGCGCTCCATCAAAACCTTGCCGCACTGCCAGCAGTACAGCGCGCCGCGGCCGTGCACCGCGCCGCAGTCGGGGCAGGTGCCGGTCTCCACGTGCTCGCGGAGGCTGAGCACGCGCTCGAGCTCGCCGAGCTCGGCGTCGCGCTCCTGCAGCTCGCCAGCGCGGCGCACGAGCACGTCGAGGCGGAAGTGATCGCGAATCGCCATCTCGTAGGCGAGGCCGCCGAGATCCCAGTGCAGCTCGGCGACCTGCGCGAGCAGCTCATCGCGCCGGCGTTCCAGGCTGGCGCGCCCGCCGCCGCCGTCTGGGGAGCCCGGCGCGGCGGGGGCTTGTCGAGGAGCGTCCGCGGCGGGACGCCCGAGCAGCGAGTCGAAGATGCCCATCAGCCGGTGCTCATTATCTCGAAGGTACCCATCGGCTGGTCATAACCACGTCGGGAAGGCCCGTCAGCCCGTCGTCACCACGTTGGGAATGTTGCGCGTCTTCTGCTCCGCGCTTTCGCCGCTGTTGCTCGATTTGGTTTTGCTCGAGCCGCCACCGCTATTCGAGGAGCTGCCCGAGGAAGAGCTTCCGGAGGACGATTTGGTGGAGGTGGAGGATTTGGATTTGGTTGTGGAGGACGAGCCTTTGCCACCACCGCTCGTGGTCGATCCCGAGCCGCCGCCATTTTTGCTGCCGGCGCCGGTGGATGAGCTGGAGGGGCTTTCCGCGGGCGTCGTGACCGCCGGCGCGGCCCCGTTGCTCGTGCCCGACACCGCAGCGCCGGGGGTGGCGACCGAGATCACCTGTGCCGGCGTGGTGGTGGTCTTGCCCGCGCCCGCGCGACCGATCAGGACGCCGACGCCCATCGCCAGCAGCAGCACCCCCACGCCGGCCACGGCGGTCGCGCCCGAGGAGCGCCCACCTCCCGCGCCAGCGCCACCCGCCGCGGCTCCGCCGCCGCTCGATGGGGTCGGACCAGAGACGGTGGCGGGCGTAAAGCGGCTCAGAAACTGGCTGCGCGCCTGCACCTGGCGCCCTCCGCACTCCAAGCAGTAGCGCTGATCGTCGGCCAGAGAAGCGCCGCAGTAAGCGCAGGCTTTCATAGGTCCCGCATCATACGGTTTCGCCCCGGCGGCAATTGGTGACGATTCGGTGAACATCCGTGCCGGCAGGGGGACGACGTGAAAGACTGGCGCCCACACCGCGCGGGTGTCATAACACGTCGTTCACAAGTCTTTCACACGATCGGGTAGTCCCGGTGCACAGCTTCCTCGAGCCTCTTACGACTCCCAGCCCCGAATCTCCAATTCCCGGCTCCCAGCCGGAGGATGAGGGGCCGCGGATACAGACCTTCGGCAACCTCGAGCTGCGCCCCGATGAGATGCAGGCGCTGGTGGCGGGCACGCGGGTGGGCCTCACCGTGCGCGAGTTCCAAGTGCTCGCCGCGCTGGCAGGCCGTGAGGATCGCGTGATGCGCCGCGCGGAGATCTACCGGCAGGTGTGGGGCGGGGAGATGAAGCACCGCGACCGCGCGGTGGATGTGTTCGTGCGCAAGGTGCGCACCAAGCTCGCCGCGGTGGCGCCCAGCTGGACCTACGTCCATACACACTTCGGGATCGGCTATCGCTTCGCGCCCGAACCGGTCTCCGGCGCGCCCGAGACCTCTGCGCTTGCACAGCCGCAGACAGCATCCGCGCAGGCATGAGCAGGCCCAACCGCAACCCATCCACGGGGCGCGTGTTCACAGTGCCGAGTAGTCGCGTGAGCGATAGTCGTGGTCGACGACACACACATACACGAGTCGAGAGGGAGCGTGACCCTGGCATGAGGAGATCGATCGGCCACCGAGCAGCTGCGATCGGGGTGCTGCTGGCGAGCGTCGCGCTGGCGGGCATTGCACTGATGCTGCCGCTCTCCTCGCAGGCGACCTCCAGCTCCCCCAAAACCCCTAAAACCCCCAAGGTCAAGCCCCCGCACGCCGCCACCGAGCGGGCGGTGCACGCGGGCGAAACCACCGTAGAGCTCGACGGCACCGTCAACCCACGCGGCATGGAAACCACCTGCTACTTCCAGTATGGCACCACCACCACTTACGGCGCGCAAACGCCCACCGCTGTGGTCGGCGGCGGCACTACGGGGGTGAAGGTGAGCCAGGCGCTCTCTGGGCTGCAGGGGGGCACCACCTACCACTACCGGATCGTGGCGACCAGCTTGGCGGGAACTGCGGACGGAGTCGATCGCACCTTCGTCACCAAACGGATACCGCTGAAGTTCGTGATTGTGAGGGCGTCGCAGTCGACTACGTTCGGGAGCCCGTTCTCGCTGACAGGCACGCTCTCCGGCGCGGGCGGAGCCGGCCATCAGGTGATGCTCCAAGCCAGCACGTTCCCGTACCTGACCGGTTTCAGCGACCTCGGCACACCGGTGAGCACCAACGCCTCAGGCAGCTTCACCCTCACCGCCCCCAACCTCACACAGACGACCGAGCTGCGCGTGCGCACACTCGACGCACCGCCCATATACAGCCAGATCGTCAAAGTAAAGATCGCGGTGCTCGTCACCCTCAATGCGCAGCCGATCGGGAGGGCTGGTTACGTGCGGCTCTCCGGCACCGTCGCGCCCGCAGAGACAGGCGCTCCGGTGGTGTTGCAGTGGATCAGGTCGACGCACAAGCCGGTGACCGTGGCAAGCATGGTGGTGAGGCGGGGCACCGCGAGCGTCTCGCGTTTCAGCGCCACGGTGAAAATCCGCCACGGAGGCACCTACCGAGCGCTCGTCAGGGTGAGCAACGGCAAGCAGGTATCGGGCTCCAGCCGGACCGTTGTGCTGCGCGGGGCGCCAGTCGTGCATAAAAAGCGCCGGGTGCACGCTCGCCGCCGCTGACGTTTCAAAGAATTGTCAGCGACCGGCGCGCCGCGGCATGAGCTTGACTGCGCAAGAATTGTCAGCGACCGGCGCGCCGCGGCACGAGCTTGACTGCGTAGGCGTGCGTCCCCGAGGGATCCGGCGCAATAACGCGGATCGCCAGGCTTGCACGCAGGTACCCGTGGCCGGCGCGCACGCGCGAGCGGCCGGCGCGGTCAAGTCGGAGCACGACGGTTGCGACTCGACCCTGGAGAATCGAGAAAGCTCTCGTCGCAAACGTGACCACGCGGGAGCGTCCCGCTGCGCGCGCCTGCGGTGTGCGCGTCAGCGTGAGACGCCCGCGGCAGGCGGTCGTGGCCGTGCAGCGCAGCTTCACCCGCACGCGCCCGCCGACGGTTGGTAGGCGTTTGGCGAGCAGCACCACGCCGCCGCCCGCGACCTGGTAGGCGGCCACCCCCTGTTTGGGGGTGCCGGTGGCGCCAGACGAGCCACCGCCCGAGGTTTGCGTCTGCGTGCCCGGCGGAGTGGGGTTGCCGCCCGACGGCGCTCCGGGAGACGGGGGTCCCGGAGCCGGTTCGTTCCCGAACACCCACGCCGCACCCGCCCATTTGCCGTCGCCGATGCCACCGACGAGCGCGGAGTCGCCGTCGCCGGAGAGCGCCACGCTCCAGCCGAATTCGCCTTTGCCGCTCTCTTCCTCGCCGCCCGTGAGCTTTTCGCCCTGCCCCGCCCAACTCGCCCCCGCGCCGGAGCCCGTACGCGCGAACATCCACGCGGCGCCCTGCTGTTCGTCGTCCCTGACGCCGCCGATCAGCGCCGTGTCGCCGTCGGGGGTGAGCGCAACCGCGTCGCCGAAGTAGCCGCGGCCCGCCTCGCCGGCGCCGGTGAGCTTGGCGCCCTGCTGCGCCCAACTCGCTCCCGCGCCGGAGCCCGTGCGCGCGAACACCCACGCCGCGCCGTCGCTGGAGTCGTCGTGGAAGCCGCCGATCAGCGCGGTGTCGCCTGCGGCCGAGAGCGCCACGCTCTGACCGAACTCGCCTTCGCCACTCTCTTCCTCACCGCCGGTGAGCTTCGCGCCCCGCTGTTCCCAGGTCCCGCCCGCGCCGGCACCCGAGCGTTCGAACACCCACGCCGCGCCGACACCTCCATCGTCTTTGCGCCCGCCGATCAGCGCGGTGTCGCCTGCGGCCGAGAGCGCCACGCTCCAGCCGAACTCGCCTTCGCCACTCTCTTCCTCACCGCCGGTGAGCTTCGCGCCCCGCTGTTCCCAGGTCCCGCCCGTGCCGGCACCCGAGCGTTCGAACACCCATGCGGCACCGGTGTCGCTGTGGTCGACGTAGCCGCCGATCAGCGCGGTCTGGCCATCGGCGGAGAGCGCCACGCTCTGACCGAACCAGCCGCTGCCGCTCTCCCCGGCGCCGGTCAGCTTCGCCCGCTGCGTCCAGGTCGAGTCGGTGCGCGTGAACACCCACGCGGCACCCCCGCCGCTGTTGTTGGGCGCGCCAATCAGGGCGGTGTCGCCGTCGGCGGAGAGCGCCACGCTGCGCCCAAAGCGACCCGTGCCGCTCTCTTCATCGCCGCCCGTGAGCGTCGCCTGCCGCACCCAGGAAGATCCGGTGCGCGTGAACACCCACACCGCGCCGGCTTCCCCGCTGTCGCGCGGCGCGCCGACCAGGACGGTGTCGCCGTCGGCGGAGAGCGCCACGCTGCGCCCGAAGCGACCGGCGCCGCTCTCTTCTTCACCGCCGGTGAGCTTCGGGCCCTGCTGGAACAGCGGGGCCGAGCCGCTCGCCAGGCCGTCGGGAATCGCGGCGCCGAGCAACAGCAGCAGCGCGAGCAGCGCAACCGCCGGCGCGCCGCGCCGTAGAGCCTTGGATTTGGTTGGGAGCATTGGGTGTCGTATCTAACTCCACCAGCTTGCCCGTACTCCAACGCTTCACGAGATGTTCACAGCCAGTAAGCAGGCGCAGCCCAGGCTCGTACCATGAAGGCAGCCAACGGTCACCCCCGCGTGCTGATGCTCGGGATGGGCTGGTTTCCCTCGACGGTGGGCGGGCTCGACCGCTACTACCGCTCGCTCTTCGAGCAGCTTCCCGAGGCGAGCGGCGTGGTGATCGGCCCGGCTGAGGGCGCGCCCGCGGGGGTCGCCGCCCCCGCGCGCCACGATCTTCCTCTCGCGCGCCGCCTCGGCGCGTTCTGGCTGGCCGCCCGGCGCGCCGCGCGCGGGGTCGAGGTGGTGGATGCCCACTTCGCGCTGTATGCGGCGGCGCCGCTCCTGCTCGGAGCGCGGCGGCGGCGCCCGACGGTGTTCCACTTCCACGGGCCGTGGGCGGATGAGAACGCTGTGGCGGGAGACGCGTCGCGCGTGAAGCGCGCGTTGCGCACAGCCTTGGAACGCCGTGTGCTGCGCCGCGCCGACGCCCACGTGGTGCTGTCCTCCGCCTTTCGCAGAGTACTGGTCGAGCGCCACCGCGTGGCGCCGTGGAACATCAACGTGTGGGCCCCGGGGGTGGCGCTCGAGCGCTTCACTCCCGGCGATCGGCCGCGGGCCCGCGCGCGCATGGCGATCGACCCGGCCGCGTTTGTCGTGGTGTGCGCTCGCCGCATGGTGGCGCGCATGGGGATCGACCGGCTGCTCGACGCGTGGGGCCAGATCGTGGACGGGCTGCCGGAGGGCTCGCTGCTCCTGCTGATCGGCGATGGGCCGCTGCGCGAGACGTTCGCGGCGCGCGCCGCTCAACCACCTTTCACGGGGCGGGTGCGCGTGATGGGCAGACTCTCCGACGAGGAGCTGATCGAGGCCTACCGCTGCGCTGACGTGGCGGCGGTGCCGAGCATCGCCGTCGAGGGCTTCGGCCTGGTGGTGCTGGAGGCGGCGGCGTGCGGCACACCCAGCATCGTCAGCGACGTGGGTGGCCTGCCGGAGGCCGCGGCCACCCTCGACCCCTCGCTCGTGGTCGCCGCCGGCGACAGCGAGGCGCTCGGCGCGCGCCTGCGGGCGGCAGCGAACGGAGCGCTGCCCACGAGGGCGGCGACACGTAGCTACGCCGAGCGCTTCACCTGGCCGGCGGTCGCCGAGCGCCACCGCGCGCTGCACCGCCGGCTGGTGGCCGGCATGCGCGAGGATCGGCTGCGGGTCGTGTATCTCGACCACGTCGCGCGGCTGTCGGGCGGTGAGATCGCGCTGCTGCGCCTGCTGCCGCATCTGCGGCGCGTGAACGCCCACGTGATTCTCGGCGAGGAGGGACCGCTCGCGGCCCGGCTGGCACAGGCCGGGGTCTCGGTCGAGGTGCTGCCGATTGCCGCCGCGGCGCGAGACGCCCGTAAGGACACGGTGCGTCTGGGCGGCGCCTCGCCCGCGGCGCTGCTCGCCACGCTCGCGTACATCGCGCGACTCACGCTGCGCCTGCGCCAGTTGCGGCCCGATCTCGTGCATACCAACTCGCTGAAGGCCGGGGTGTACGGAAGCCTCGCCGCGCACGCCGCGGGCATCCCGGTGGTGTGGCACCTGCGCGACCGAATCGCCCCCGACTACCTGCCGCGACCCGCGGTGCGCCTCGTGCGCCAGTTCGTGAACCGTCTGGCGGACGGCGTGGTCGCCAACTCGGCCGCCACACTGGATACGCTCGCCGCCGGCGCTGACGATCGCGGGCGAGGCCACCGCGCGATCCCCGATTGGGTGCAATCCTCCAGCCCTCCCCGCACACTCGACGCTCCCGTTGCCGGCGCGGGCGATCGGGGCCGGGTGCGTCGCGTGATCCCGGACTCGGTGGAGCCCTCCCCACACCCCCGCAAGCGCGACTCGCCCGCCACGACGTTCGGGATCGTCGGGCGGATCGCCCCGTGGAAGGGACAGGACCTGTTCGTGCGCGCCTTCGCCGCTGCCTTCCCTGACAACCCGGGAGCAGAGCGAGCGGTGATCGTGGGTGCGCCACTTTTCGGGGAGGAGGCGTGCGAGCTGCAGCTGCGCGAGCTGATAAGGCGCCTGGGCCTCACCGAGCGCGTGCAGCTGCGCGGCTTCCGCGAGGACGTGTGGAGCGAGCTCGCGCGCATCGACGTGCTGGTGCACGCCTCGGTGATCCCCGAGCCGTTCGGCCAGGTGGTGCTCGAGGGTATGGCGGCAGGCCTCCCGGTGATCGCGCCCAACGAGGGCGGCCCCGCCGAGGTGATCGCCGACGGCGAGACCGGCCACCTCTTCACGGCCCGCAGCGTGGGTGCACTCGCCGCCGCGATGCGTGCACTGAACGTCGACCCACAGGCACGCGAGCGGATGGGGCGCGCGGCGCGACACTCGATCGAGGCGTATCACCCCACGCGCGTGGGGGCACAGCTGGAGGACGTGTATGAGCAGGTACTGCGGCCCTCTGCAGATGGCGTCCACAATGTAGAAAAGAGCTCGGCCCAACCATGGGTGATCTCGCGGTAGTCCCACCGGGAACGATCTCGCGGTAGGCCCAACCGTGGGTGATCCAACGGTAGGCCCACCGGGAACGATCTCGCGGTAGGCCCAACCGTGGGTGATCCAACGGTAGGCCCCACCGGGAACAATCTCTCGGATGTGCGCTACCAGATGCGCTCGAGTCCGTAGGCATCGAAGACCGCGTCGGTGGAAACGATGGTGGCACGCTCACAGATGGCCTGTGCCGCCAGCAGCCGATCGAAAGGGTCGTTGTGAATCGGCGGAAGCGCTCGCACCGCCCATGCGTGAACATCGGTGACCGGTAGGCGCTCGAAGGCAAACTCGTCGAGACGCTCAGGTAGATCATCGGGAACCCGCAGTTTGCCCAGCGCGCTCTTGATGGCTGCCTCCCACACGCACACCGCGCTGACCAGCACGGTTGTCCGCGGATCCTCGATCGCGGCGCGCGCGCCTTCGACGCGCGCGTCCCCCTCGAGCAGCCACAGCACAGCATGTGTGTCCAGCAGCAGGCTCAGTGGAAATGCTCGACGAAGTCCGCGGGAAGCTCGTCGAAATCGTCGGCCAGCTCGATCTGTCCATGCAGCGCCCCAAAGGCGTCCACAACGGGGCGACGGCGCTGCACCGCCACCAGTCGGGCAGCCGGGCGGCCGGAGCGTTGGATGACGACCTCCTCGCCGTTCTCGGCGAGGTCCACGAGCCGCGACAACTGGCTCTTGGCTTCATGCATTCCGACGCGTACCACAGCACAGCGCACGATAGCACGCACTTAGCTAGAACGGGCCCGAGTGTCACGGCGTCGATCTGCCGGCCCGACCAAACTGAGACACTACCCGCGGGCTACCCGTGGAGGGGCTTGGCAGCGGTGATGCATCGGCATGCCGGCGCCACACGACGACGCGACGACGAACGACGGGAGACGGTGATGGAGCTGCGAAGCGAACAGATAGATTACGACAGCCCCGCGGGGGCAGTCTCCGGATACTTCGCGCGACCCCTCCCGGTGAGCGGGCCGGCGCCCGGGGTGGTGGTGATCCAGGAGGTGTGGGGAGTCGATGGGCACATTGCGGATGTGGCCGATCGCTTTGCGAGCGCCGGGTATGTCGCGCTCGCGCCCGACCTGTACTCAGCTGGCGGAGGCCGGCCGCCGGTGCTCGCCGCCGAGCGTGTGGCGGCCGCGAAGACGTTCCTCAACACGATTCCCACGGGCCAGTGGATGGCGGTGCTCAGCGACGAGCAGCGGCGGGCCGAGGCGCTCTCGCGACTCCCCGCCGGCGAGGCGCAGGAGGTGGGCGAGACGATCGCGGCGCTGTTCGGCGGAGTGGGAGGAGACCCCACGCGCCACCTGAGCGTGCTGCGCGCGGCGGTCGCCTTCCTGCACGCCCATCCATCCTGTGCGGGACGGGCGGTCGGCTCGGTCGGCTTCTGCCTGGGCGGCGGTCTGTCGGCGCTGCTGGCCGGCGAGGAGCCGGAGCTTGGCGCGGCGGTGGTCTTCTACGGCTCCTCGCCGAGCGTCGAGCAGGTGAGCTCGATCCACTGCCCGCTGCGCGGCTTCTACGGCCACGACGATCCCCGCATCGTCGCCGGCCTGCCCGCGTTCGAGGCGGCGCTCGCGGCGGCGGGCGTGGATCATGAGCTGCGGATCTACCCCGACACGCCCCACGCCTTCTTCAACGACACCCGCCCCAGCTACCGCCCCGAGGCCGCCCGCGACGCGTGGGCTCGCACGCTGGCGTTCTTCGCCGCGGCGCTCGGACCGGTGCCCACCGTACCAGTGCAGGAGGCGGCGCCCACCGGCTGAGACACCTCCTCAGCCCCGACCCCACCCGCACAGAGTGTGCTGATATGGTCGCACCGTCAGCGTAGCTGGACACCGTCGCCCGTCACGAGAGGATGAGATGTCCATACTGGCCGTATCGACAGCGGGAATCGGTGCCTTCGGGTTGCTGTACATCCTTGTGTTCCTGATCCTCGGCCTGAGGTCGATCAAACACGGCCACTGGATCATGTTCCTGATCGGGATTCCGATTCCGCTGTTCTGGGTGATCGGCGGCCTGATGCCACCGGTAGAGAGGTAGCGCGTCGCACACGGTGAAGAGGTAGCGCGTCGCTCACACTTTGGTGGCGATTGGGGCGCCGGCGTTCGCTGAGATCTCGCCCCGTACGCAGGGTCTTGGCCAAGAAGCTCGTGACGGCGGTGGGTCGCACGTATGTCCAGTGCCGTGCCGCCGCGTCAAACGGTCCTTGGGAGACCCTTGATGCAGCCTCCCGGCCAGTGAAGACCGTGGCTCCCACACACGTCCACAGCGGTATTCCCACGTCAAGCAGGCCAACGAGACCGTCGATCGGATCGGGGAGGCCAATCCCCGGCAGGCCTCGTCGGCTGAGTGTATCGAACTGTCATATACCCCCGCACCCTTCCGCCTGCCCGGCGGGCTCCAGAGGCGAACCTGCTCGCCGCGGTGCTCGCTATCGCAATCGGCCTGCTCACGCCCGGCCCCGCGGCAGCTCGAACCGCTCCGCATCCACACTCGGTCGCGCACCGGAGCAGCGCCCATCAGCCGTGCGAGACGAAGCGCCGCGGCCGGTCCTCCGACCACGGGCGCTCCTCGGCGAAGTGTGTGAGGAAGCGGACGACCAAAGGCGAGCATCCACCGGTCCACAGGTCCACCGCGAACGCTGGCACGGGCTCGGGTGGCGGCTCCACGCCGGGTCCTTTGAACGGCGGGCTGCCGCCGCCGGAAGTGACGGGCGCGACGATGGGCGCCGAGCAGACCGCACCCTCCGGGGAAGCGCCCGGCGAACAGGGCGACGGCGACGGCCCGGAAGGCAGCGACAGCTCGGAAGGGGGCGGCGGCTCCTCCGCGAAACAGGGCAGCGGCTCCACCGAACATGGCGGCGGCTCGGCGGAACAGAGCGAAGGGGAAGGCTCCGGCGGCACCCTGGCCGACCCGATCGACGCCAAGTACCTGACCGAGACGCCCTTTGGGACGACCTCGTTCTGGATCCAGCCGTGGCGTGCCTACATGGACACGTGGCCGGCGTCGCGCCTCTTGGAATCGCTCGGGATCAACTTCAACGTGAGCGCTCCGCAGGCGGAAGCGACCGCGCAGCTGCTGCAGGACAGCGGCTTCAAGCTGGCCCGTATCGCGCTCAACTGGGACGCCCTCTCCTACGACGATCCCACCCGGTTCACCGACGAAGCCAGCGTGCGCACACGCCTGGAAGCGCTGCACAAGCACGGGCTGCGGCCGCTGATTCTGCTCGACGCCAACAGCGAGGGCCCCACCCCGGCGCGGCAGGTAAACCTGGAAACGACTACCGAAGCGCCAGCTGGCGCCCAAACGGTAACCCTCACACCCACCGCCGCCGCGGCGGTCGTGCCCGGCAAGACCGGCTTCGACAGTCTCTCTTTCGGCGGCGACCCCGACATTCTGATCGACTCGGTCGGCCCGGGCAACCTTGCCACACTCTCCAAACCGCTGCCCGACGCGCTTGCGGCTGGCGAGCACAAGGGCGCCACGCTGCTGTATGCGCCCTTCGGCGCGCCCACCCTCGCAAACGGCGAACCGAACCCAGCCTTCCAGGAAACGCTCTCCGGCTGGTTGAGCTACGTGGGGACGGTGTGCAGAGAGGCCACAAGCATCTTCGGCCCCGAAGGGTATGACCTCGAGGTCTGGAACGAGCTCAGCTTCGGCTCGCAATTCCTCAATGCCGAATATTACGATACACCCGCCGGCACCGAAGGAGTCGGCGCGAGCACCAGGGAAGTCACCAAAGCGCTGCTCGACGAAACGGTCACCTACGTGCGCAACCCCGCCAACGGGATCGGGCCCGGGGTCGGCATCAGCGACGGCTTCGCCAGCCAGACGCCGTTTCCCTCCGGCGCAAATGCGCCATTGGGGCTCACGGCGCTCAGCAAGCATCTGTACGACGGCGCCAAAACCTTCCCTGCCGCCGACCAGGAACGGTCGCTCACACCGCTCAACGCCCTCGGCGAACCGGACACCCTCGAGGACAGCTTCGCCCCTTTGTTCGTGCCCCACTACCAGTCGCTGTTCCCGGAGTACTACCTGGCGGCAACGCAAACCGAGACGATCGTGCGCGATCTCGCGCCGATGACGACCGAAGTGTATGGACTGCCGCACGGCCGCGACGTCGGCCCGCCTGGAGGTGCACCGTTGCAGAAGTGGATGACGGAGTACAACCTCTCGCTGAACGGCGCCACGGTGGTCGGCCCCGACGAGAGCACCCCCGCCCAAACAACCCTCACACCCGCCGACAAGGCCCACTTCCAAGCCAAGGCACTGCTACGCAGCCTCGTCGCGATGATCAACAAGGGCATGACCCGCGAGTACTTCTACGCCGCCGCCGGCCACGCGCTCGCGCTGATCCCCCCCGGCTTCTACACCGCCTTACAAGCCCACCCAGAAACCTACCCCGGCGACCAACTCGGCGGCGAAACGATGAGCGGCTTTCGCGACATGCTCACCCAATTCCAAGGCCCCGGGCCCGGCCCCAACCTCAGACAACTCACACTCCTCGCAATCACCCAAAATGGCGACCACGCCCAATTCACCGGCGACGGCACCGCCGCCCACCCCAACCTCTACGACCGCGAAGTGCTGGCCGTCCTGCCCTTCCAATCCTCCCCCACCCGTTTCGTGATCCCCGTCTACGTCATGACCCGCGACCTACTCACCCTCTACCAACCCGAAGCGCCCACCAGCGACATCCACCGCTTCGACCTCCCCAACGAGACCTTCCGCATCACCCTCGGCAACCTCCCCGAAACCGCCACACCTCCCACGATCGCCGCCTACGACCCCCTCCGCAACGAAACCACCCCCGCCAAACTCATCACCCAAACCAGCCACACCGCCACCATCGAAATCGCCGCCACCGACTACCCCCGCATGCTCACGATCGAATACCCGTCGTAAGCGGCCCGTCGGGGGGCGTTGTGGCGGGCGCGACGGGTCGCGTCTGCGCTAGCCAGTGGCGCAGCGTTTCGTGCATCGCCTCCACGCCGACGATCGGGGCCGGTGGCTCGCTCCACTGCGACGGCACCACGGCGAACGGCTTGGTCTGCGGCCCGCCGAGGCCGCCGTGGGAGCCCATGAACTCCTCGAACGGGGCCACCTCGTCCGTGCCCGGGTCGTACGTGCAGTTGACGAGGATGTCGGGGCAGTGAGGGAAGCGGTCGTGGCGGCGCAGGTGGTCGGCCGCCGTGGCGTCGAAGTGGGCGAGCGGGTCCTCGCCCTCGACGGCGTCGTCGCTCAGGCGTCGTCGCCCGGCCCCGCCGATCGCCAGTGCGCCGTGCTCCTGGGAGCGCACCATCACGAACCCGATCCCGGGATGGTCCGTCAGGGTGTCCAGCAGCCGTGGATGCGCCTCGGCGATCTGCTCGAGCGTGAGCCGCTCGGCGCTGTGAGGCAGGTAGACAAGCGCGAGGCCGCCGGAAACCATGACCACTGCCCCCTCCCCCTCCTTCCCCTTTGTCTCCCCTTTCTCCTCCGCCGCTCGGCGAACGCCGCGCTCGGCGAGTGCCTCCCGATTCGGTCCCAGCGCGACGGTGCCCTCGACCGATCTGGCGCTGGTCGCGCGTGCGAGCAACCGTCCCCCGACGCTCGGCTCCCGACTTGCATCGGCCAGCACGGCGCCCACGTCGCCCCACGCCTCGTCAACCGCTGCCGGCGCGTACACCTCGCCCTGCGCGAGCGCCCCGCGCACGAGCGCTTCGAGCGTCTCGCCGTAGCGCTGGCGGAACGGCCTGCCCTGCGTCTGACCGTGGTCGGAGAGCACCACCAGGTGGTAAGGGCGCGGCGACTGCGCCGTCGCGCGCTCCAGGCGGGCCAGCTGGCGATCGTGGCGCCCCAGCACCGCGAGCGCGTCGGGCGCGCGAATGCCCGAGTGGTGCGCGACCTCGTCGTAGCCCACGAAGGTGGCATAGCTCACCGGCACGCCCTCGACGATGTCGGCCATCAACAGCGCTGTCACCAGGTCGCGCATCACCACAGCGATCACGGCCCGGATCAGCGGGTACATCCCTTTCCGATCGACGTGCTCTTCGCCGCTGCGGCGCTGGCGGCGGGCCGCGCGGCGCTCATACGCGATGTCGGCGAGCGACAGCACGATCGTCCGCATGAACCCGTACGGATCGGAGAAGTAGGCGAACAGGTCGCCCGCCTTCGAGCGGCCGCGGTCGCGGATCACGCTCATCGTCGCCGTGCAGCGGGGCGCGTCGCCGGAGAACATGTTCCCCCGGCTCGTCCCCCCCGTCGCCAGCAGTCCCTCGCCCGTCGACCTGCGGCGCTCGATCTCGGCCGCGTCGGCGGGATGGTTGGAGACCATCGTGCGCCTCGACTCCTTCTCATACCAGCGGAAAGCGGGCATGTCCCAGTTGCTGCCGAGCAGCAGCCCGGCCTGGCTGGCGCCCGTCTGGGAGGAGAGGTCGCACTCCCAGCCCAGCATGCGGTGGCTGCCGTCTCCGAGCCACCGCGCGATCGTCGGTGCGTGCCCTTCCCGGATCGCGTCGCGCAGCACCCCCTCGCCCAGCCCGTCGATCTCGAACAGGATCACCCCCGGGACATCGGTGGGGCTGTGGCGGCGCGTGCGGCGCACCCTGCGCCTGACCACGCTCAGATGGCGGGCGTCCCCGTCGACATCGAGCAGCGGCGCGACCAGCATCGAGACGAGCGCAAGGCCGAACGCGATCGCCAGGTCGGCCCAGAACGACGGCGCCTTGCCGTCGACCACGTAGAACGCGAGCGCGACCATGCCGGCGCTGAGCGCGAGCGAGCCAAGTCCGAACGTGACGATCGTGAGCGGCAGCGCGATGCGGGTGATGAGCGGCCACAGAACCGCGTTGATGACCGCCATCGCCGTGGCAACCAGTGCGGCGGCGCCCAGGGAGAGCGATTCGTGACTTGGCAGCAGCGCCGTCAACGCAATCAGCACCAGCGTCTGCACCCCGAGCATGATCAGGGTTCTGATCCCGAACCCCAGCAACCGCCGCAAGCGGCTCAAACGTCGTTGGGTTGAGTGCTCATCGATCGCTGAAGGCATCTCGTTGCTACCGTCTCGACATGGTCGATGGCGCGGTCGCTGCCCGTCGCGGGAGCAGGACGGCAGACCGTATCGCTTTCCTCGGCCACGCGACCGTCCTGATCGAAGTGGATGGCGTGCGTCTGCTCACCGACCCGCTGCTGCGCGGCCGCGTCGCCCACCTACGCCGCCAGGTCCCACCGGTGCCGAGTGAGCTGTTCGCCGGCGTGGATGCGGTGTTGATCTCACACCTCCACCACGATCACCTCGACCTCGCCTCGCTGCGACTCCTCGGTGAGACCACCCACGTGGTTGTGCCGGCCGGCGCCGGCGCGTGGCTGCGGCGTAAAGGCCTCGGGGCGGTGACGGAGCTGGAGGTCGGTGAGGTCGCACAGGTCGGGGCGGTGACAGAGGTGGCGGCCGGCGACGTTGCGCAAGTTCGGACGGCGACAAAGCTGGCGGCCGGCGACGTTGCGCAAGTTCGGACGGCGACAAAGCTGGCGGCCGGCGACGTTGCGAAGGCCGGGACGGTGACGGTGACCGCCCTGCAGGCTCGCCACGACGGGCGCCGCCTCGGTGGCCCACAGGCAGAGACGCTTGGCTACCTCGTGAGCGGCGGGCACACCGTGTACTTCGCCGGAGACACCGAGCTGTTCGCGGAGATGTCGCTCCTGCCGCGGGCGCTCGACGTCGCCCTGCTGCCGGTCGCCGGCTGGGGCCCGACGCTTGGCGCGGGTCATATGGGCCCGCTCGACGCGGCGCGGGCGGCCGGTTTGATCGGGCCGCGTATCGCCGTTCCCGTGCATTGGGGGACGCTCTCGCCGATCGGCCTCGGCCGCCGCGCGCGGCTCGACGATCCACCGCGCCTCTTTGCCGAGTACGTAGCAAGGATGGCCCCGCGCGTCGAAGTGCGAATCCTCGCTCCCGGCCAGGAGACGGATCTGTAGGACGTGCGCCTCATGGCGGAGGGACTCTCGGCAAGTGAATCTGTAGGACGTGCGCCTCCTGGCAGAGCGACTCTCGGCAAGTGAATCTCTAGGATGTGCGCCTCATGGCAGAGGGGCTCTCGGCGAGTGAGGTGGGCAAGGAGATCGGCGAGCACAACCACGCGGCCGATGCTCCGCCGAAGGACCGCCGGGACCGGCTGCTTTCGATCACCGAGGCGGTCCTGCTGTCGCTGGTGGCCGTACTCGCGGCGTATTCGGGCTACGCCGCGGCCAAGTGGGGAACCTACTCATCGGTCTCGCTGGCGAAAGCGTCGGCGGCGCGCACCAAGGCCAACCGCGCCGACCTCGAAGCGCTGCAGATCCGCACGCTGGACTCGGTGTCGTTCAACGCGTGGTTCAGCGCCTTCTCGGCCGGCAACACGCTCGCGGAGCGCCTCGCTGAAAAGCGCCTGCGTCCGGGCTATCGTCCCGCCTTCCACGCGTGGCTGGCCACCGATCCGGCGCACAACCCGAAGGCGCCGCCCGGCCCCTCCTACATGCCGCAGTACGTGATTCCCCAGGAACACGCCGCCAACGCCGACGACGCCGAGGCGGACGCCAGCTTCGCGACGGGCACCGAAGCGGGGGCGATCGGCGACAAGTACGTGCGGGACACGGTGTTCCTCGCCACGGTCCTGTTCCTGGTCGGGATCAGCGGCCACTTCCCACTGCGCCAAGCGCGCTATGGCCTGATCGGGATCGGTGCGCTGATCCTCGTGTTTGCGGTCGTGCAGCTGCTCGGCCTGCGGACTCCGCCCTGAGGTCGCCGAGCCGAGCTTGTCGCGGCTGACGGCCGGCCCCGCCTGCGACCCCATCCGAGCGACCCGTAAGATCAAGCGCGTGGCTACTCAGCAGGCATTCGCTTCCGTGCGCGAACGGGTCCACCCGATGCGCATCCTGATCGGCGCGCTGGTCGTCGTCGTGTTCGGCGCCGCCGCGACGCTTGCCGGCTGGGACATCACTGGCTGGTTCAAACACATCTGGGACGCGATCACGAGCATCCCGATCGGCTACGTGATCGCGGCGATAGCCCTCATCACGTTGCAGACGACCGCGACCGCGTATGCCTGGTACTGGATCCTCCGCTACGGCTATCCCGACTCCGAAGTCCGCTGGATCCAGGTGCTGGCCTGCTACGCAGCGGCCGTCGCGCTGAACTCCGTCCTACCTGCCAACCTCGGCACGCTGGTGATGCTGTTGATGTTCACCACGATCATCGCCGCCGCCACGTTCGCCGGCGTGCTCGCGGGGATGGCGGTCGAGAAGATCTTCTTCACACTGATCGGGACCTTCTGCTACGTCTACCTCTTTCTGACGGTCGGTGGGTCGTTCTCGCTGCAGCTGGGCTTCGTGAGCGAACACCCGTGGGCCACCGCGATCCTGCTGGTCGGTCTCGCCGTGCTCCTGTTCCTCGTTGCCCGGGTGCTGCGCCAGCGCGTCAAACAGTGGTGGAAGCAGGCGAAGGTGGGTGGGCAGATCCTCGTCCACCGCCGCGCCTTCCTCGGGCGCGTGGTGCTTCCGGAGGCGATCAGCTGGGTGGCGATGCTGGGAGTGATCGCGGTGTTCCTGTCGGCCTACAACATCCCCGTCAGCTTCCACATCCTGATGCGCGTGGTGGCCGGGAACTCGATCGCGAACGTCAGCGCGGTGACTCCCGGTGGCGCGGGCGTCGTGCAGGGCTTCAACGTGCTCTCGCTGAAGGGCATCACCAGCGCCTCCAACGCCACCGCCTACTCCGTATCCCAGCAGCTCGTGACCACGGCCTGGGGCATTCTCTTCGCGATCGCGCTACTCGTCCGGGCCTTCGGCTGGTCCGATGGCAAAACCCTCCTCGCGCAGTCCTACAGCGAGGCGCGGGAGAAGAAGGCCGAGCATTCGGCGGCGCGCAAAGCCAAGGGCAAGGCCCGGGCGGCGAGCGGTACCGGGTAGATCTCATCGACGAGGCGGCCCTCGCGCCGAGCCGCTACGTTTGCCGGCATGACGCCTACCACGCTCGGGCCCAACGGTGGCGATCCGGAGACCGCGGCCACCCCTCGGCGCACTTCGCTGGCCGCGGAGCGGACGTGGCTCGCCTGGTGGCGCACTGGGCTCGGCGCCACCGCCGTGGCACTGGCCATCGGTCGAATCCTGCCGGGCCTGACTGGAGAGTCACGTTGGCCGCTGAAGCTGCTGGGCTTTGGCTATGGAGTCCTCGCCGTTGCGGTTCTGGTGATCGGCGCGGTGCGCCAGAACCGCGTCGCGGCTGCGCTGCGCCGGGGCGACTATGACGAGATCTCCTCCTCGCTGGTCGCGTGGCTCACCGCGGCGGCGGTGGTGCTTGGGCTTGCGACGCTCGCGGTCGTGGCGTTCTAGCGCTCGGTTTCCAGTCGCGAGAAGACCGCCGTCCAGGGGAGTTGCAGCAGCATGGTGACACGCGAGCCACCACGCAGCGCAACCGTCTGGCTTTTGAGCGAAACGACGTCTGAGGAGAGCAGCCGATTTCCGTTCAGGGGAAGACCCGTGCTGAGTGATGTCAGGTCCGGCAGCGCCACAGCGCACTCAACCCGGTCGAGGACTTGACGCAACGTGCCCTCCGGGTCGGCGAGGAACTCCTCGTGTCGCAGCAGCATCCGCCGCTCGCGCGGCTGACGCAGGAAGACCAGCACCGACAGCAGGTGTGTCAACCACAGGTTGGCGTTGGTGCTGAGGACTCGCAGGCGGCGCTCGGCCATGTCGTTGCGATTCAGGTACAGGTTGAATGAGTCGACGACGCCGCGGGGGTCGCGAACCAGGAATATGAGATACAGGTCGATGCCGGCGAGCGCCTGCAGCTCCCGCGCGCGCAGCGGGAAGTGTGAGGTATCGACCACGTGTGTGACTCCCGCCGCGCGGGCGATCGCTCGGTAGAGATCCTCGGTGACCCGGTGGTAGCCCTGGCGCAGCCGCCGCCGTGCGCGCCATCTGTGAATCCGGAATGGCGCAAACGAGCGTTCGAAGTCACGCTGCGCCCCGTTGCCGAAGAGCCGGTACGCGCCTGGGACATCGTCACGCACGATGCTCCAGAACCGCGTCCGTTCCAAGCCGCCGAGGACCGGGGTGCCCGAGCGTACCAGCCAATTGTCTAGCTCGCCCGCATAGAAGACGCCGTCGCAGTTGCCGAGTGCAACGCCGAGGATCGTGCTGCCGCTGCGGCCCGATCCCATCACGTAGACGACCTTTGGGCGCGCGGTGCCGGTGGCGGGCGCAGCCTTGGATGTCGTTCTCCTCTGCATCGCGCCGGCATTCTCTCGTACGCCGCCCGCCTACCCCGGCGGTTTCACATAAAAGACACATCTACTACGTCTCCCCCGGCTGAGCCGGGGGTATCATCCGCCGCGATGTCCGCCTCCCCAAGCTCGGTGCTGTTGGGCACCCCGCTGTGGGGTCGCAACGGCGGCGTCGCGGCGCACGTCCAGGCAAGCGCGCGACTGCTCGCCGAGCGGGGCCTGCGTGTGACGGTGGTCGCGGCGAAAGTCGATCCCGACCTGCACGTGCCCGGCGTGACGGTGCACCGCAGTACGGAGCTCTTCAGAGCGCATGCCCCGATCGATGTGCGGCTCGGCACTGCGGCGTCGTCGCGCCCCGACGTGGTCCACCTCCACCAGCTCGACGACCCCGACGTGGTGGCGGCCCTGCGACTCAAAGCGCCGGTGGTGGTCAGCGCCCACGGATACACCGCGTGCACGGCCGGCGTGCACCACTTCCGTCCCGGCCAGGAGTGCGCGCGCCCCCACGGCCCGGGCTGCGTACCGAATCTCGCGCTGCGAGGCTGCGCGCACGTGCGCAACCCGCGGCCGCTGCCCGCCTCCTACCGGCAGACGACCCGCGCGCTCGATGCGCTGCGCGGCGCCGACCTCGCCGTGGCGTACTCGAATGCCGTGGAGCGACACCTCGCGGTCAACGGCGTGACCCGCCGAGCGGTGATCCCGCTGTTCGCCACGCTGGCGCCCCACCCGCCATGCGAGTCGCACCCCACGCGGCGCGTCGTGTTTGCCGGCCGGGTGGTGAAACCGAAGGGCCTCGGCGTCCTAATCCACGCCATACGCGCAGTGGACGCGGAACTGGTCGTCTGCGGCGACGGTATGCAGCTGACGGCAATGCGCAAGCTTGCGCGGCGCGTGGGGGTGGAGCAGCGCGTGCGCTTCCAAGGTTGGCTCGACGCCGAGCGGCTCGCCCGGGAGCTGGCGGAGGCGTCGGTCGTGGCGATCCCCTCGCTGTGGCCCGAGCCATTCGGGCTGGTTGGGATCGAGGCGCTCGCCGCCGGCCGACCGGTGGTCGCCAGCTTCACCGGAGGGATCCCCGACTGGCTGCAGGACGGCGTCACCGGCGTAGGCGTTCGGCCAGGCGATGTGCAGGGGCTCGCACGAGCGCTCGATAAGCTGCTCGCCGACCCTGCGCGTCAAAATGAGATTGGGATGGCCGGCAGCAAGATGGTGGCCGCGCGGTTCTCCCCCGAGCGGCACGTCGAAGCACTGCTGGAGGCCTACCGCGCCGCGCGCGCGAGCTGGTGAGCTGGTGAGCTGAGGGAAGAGCAACTCGATGGAGACCTACCGCCCAGCCTGCGCAAGCTCGGGGAGGATGCGGCTCGGCGCATCGACGCCGACAACCCCATCGAGTAGCCCCCTCACGGCCTCGGCTGTACGCGTGACGCCCATTCTCTCCTCGGCGAACACGCGGCCGCGCTCCCCCAGCGCCTCGCGCGCGGCGCCGTCGTCGAGCAGTTCCTGAATCGCATCCGCCAACGCCGATGCCGTCGGCTCGACAACTGCCGCGGCCTCGGCCCAGACCAGCTCCAGCCAGCGACGGGGACCGTCGATCGCGAGCACCGGTCGGCCGGAGGCAAGCGACGCGGCCAGCGTGCCCTTGCGCGAAGAGGGACCCGCTGCGTCGGCGAACAGCAGCAGATCACAGGATGCAAGCGCGTTTGAGAGATCCTGCGCCGGGAGCGTGTCGGAGAACTCCAGTGCGTGCTCGATCCCCCGCGCCCGTGCCTCCTGTACCCACATCCTCGCCACCGCCGAAGTGCGCCCCGGCGCCCCGAGCAGCACAAGCCGCGGCGCCACACCGCGCTTTGCGAGCTGCGCGATCGCGTCCAGCACCAGCGAGAGCGCGGCCCCCTGGTAGGAGTAGCCGAACAGCCCGAGCACCGGCTGCGTGCGCGGCGCGGGTGGCCCGACAAGCGAAGGCGGCAGGTTGGAGAACACCGGCGCGACCGCTGAAGACCGCCGCGGCAGCCACGGCCGCAACGCCAGCCACCGCGCCCGGAAGTCCGTGGTGAGCAGCACAGCCGCGGAGCTGCGCATCACGTCGATCAGCAGCGCCCGTTGCGTGAGCGCCCACACCTTGCCCCGTAGGCCACCGTGGCGCCATGGGTAGACGAACTCGTGCAGCACGGTGACCACCGGAATCCGCGAGCGCCGCAGGGCCGCGAGCGCCGGCGCCACGAACAGCGGCAGACCGCGGTGGGAGTAGGCGAAGACCGAGTAGTGCAGCAGGATCGCGTCGGGCCGCTCGCGCGCGAGCTCGCCGGCGAGCGCCTGTGCCCAGGCGCGGGTCTCCACCCCTCCGCCGCGAACCGATCCCGCGTCGCGCTGCAGCCAGTGCAGCGAGCACGACACCTGCTCGCGACTCAACCCCTCGGCGAGCAGCAGCGCGTGATCGCGGGCGCCGCAGGTGGGCCCGGTGGACATACCGACGACGGCGACGCGCAGCTGAGCGCTATCCACTGAGAACCTCCCCCCGATACGCGGCCTCGATCGCCTGGGTGAGCGCGTCCAGGTCGCCCGTCGGCAGGATCAGCCCGTTGCGGCCCGGCTCGATCGACTCCTTCATCCCGGTGTCCTCGGTCACGATCGCCGGCACGCCGCAGGCAAGGGCCTCGGCCGGCGCGTAAGCGAAGCCGTCGACGTAGCTCGGATGCACGCACAGAGCCGCGTCGCGCAGGTGCGCCAGCGGATCGCCCGGCTGCACCGAGAGACGTGGGTCGGCCCGGCGTGCCACCTCGATGTGACGGCGCATGCCACGGGTGCCAGATCCGCCCACGAGCACCAGGCGCAGGTCGTCGTGCGCAAGACGGCGCACGGCTTCGATCAGCAGCGGCACCCCCTTGTGCACCGACAGGCTGCCTATATACACCACATTGAACGTCGCCGCGGTGGGGGGGCTGCGGCGCGGCCGGAAGCGCTGGTGGGGTGTGAGCGGGAACAGCCGCAGGCGCTCCTCGGGGAAGCCCTCGCTCACAAAGGTCTCCCATGCGTACCCGGACGAGACGTAGACGCGGTCGACGGCGGCGTACTCCGCCATGTTGCGTCGCCTGTTGCGCGGCGCCCACGGCCGTTCGAGCGGATACCGGCGCCACGCCTCCCGGTGCTGGCGAGCCTCGTGCGCCATGTGCGTGTTCGCGGAGACCAGCGCGACCGACCGATAGCCAAGCCGCCGAGCGGCCTCGACGTGGCGCAGAGCATGCCCGTTGAACACCAGCAGGTGCTCGGCGCCAGGCGGGAGCCGGCGCGCGGCCGCGGAGTCGAAGGCCGCGTTGGCCAGCAGCACCCGCCATCCCGGCGCGAAGCGCACGGGCGGCAGGGCGACGGCGGCGCTAGCCGGTCTCGGCACGCCCACCTCGATGCCGCAACGCCCGGCATCTTGCGCGTGCGGCCGGGGCGTCAGGTAGGCGGCCAACCCCCCCGTCCTGCGCAATGCCTCCACCAGCTCCGCGAGATGACGCCCCAGACCGCCGTTGCCGTATGGCCCGGTGCAGGACACCACGGTTGGCCCGTCGGGCAGCGCCTCGTGCTGCACCCGCAGCGCGTCCGTGCGCCAATCGCCGACCGCGCGCGTGCTCAAGCCGGCGCGACCCTCAGACATCCTCGTAACCCCACAGGCTCACAAGATCGCGCTGGAGGTATTCGCTCAGAGCCACGACCTCGGGCTTGTAGCAGCGGCGAATCTCAGCAGCCAGCTCCTCGTCGGGTGGTGGGGGCTCGGCAACGACGAGGCGCCGGCGGGTGGCGCGCAGCACCTGGCGTCGCAGTCGCTGGGATGTCGATGCCTTGACCGACGCATTCACCGCCCGCGATACCGGTCCGGCGCCGACCGACAGCGCATGCACGATCTCGTCCAGCCGTTGCGAGCGCATCCGCACGGTGGGGTTGGCTTCCGTCACCTCGATCGGGGCTGTGTCGTCGATGTCGAGAAAGCGCAGCACGGTGCGCACCGTGGACTCGTTGTCGATGCGAAAATCGTCGTAGATCAGCACCAGCACCTGGGTCGCCGGAAAGACGGCGTGGTAGCGGCGCAACTGCTCGACATAGCGGACGTGCTCGGAATAGAGGAGCACCTGCGGCCAGAGCGATCTGGGCGGCAGGTGCATTCCCGTTCGCCTGGCATCCTCCAGTGCAAGCGCCCCGCGGAGGTCCTTCTCGGTCTCGTAATGGGACTGCACGCACTGCAGATGCAACGAGCGCAGGAAGCTCGCGGGCTCCCGCAGAATCGCAATGATCTTGGCGGCCGGTCGCACGGCGGCGATGCGGCCCGCGGCCGTGCGAGACCAGAGATACGACGCAGATGCCTCGCCGACGCGCTGCTCCGGCGCGGCCGCATCGAACAGCGCCAGGTACTCGGCGAGCGTTTCCGGCGCCCGGTAGCGATGCGCCTGGCGCGGCAGCTCGGATGCGAAGAAGACGGGCTCCTTGAGATCCGGCATGAAGATCTGCGGGTGACTTCGCAACATCTCATACAGCGCGGTCGTGCCACTCTTTGAGTGCCCGACGATGAAGAAGTCGGGCACCCTGCCGGGCGACACACCGGCCGACGGGCCGGCGGCAGGCTCCGGCGCCGCGTTCAACTCCGAGCGCCGGCCCGCGCCGCCCTCCCCCGGCATCGCGACGGGCTCGCCGGAGGGCGAGGAAAGGGTCGGCTCAGCCGAGGCCGTCATAGCCCCACAGGCTCACGAGATCGCGGTCGAGGTACTCGCTCAACGCCACCACCTCCGGCGCAAACCGCCGGCGCAGCTCCACCATCAAGCCCTCGTCGGGCGGTTGGGGCGCGCTGTAGAGGACGCGCCGACGCATAGCGCGCATCGCCCCGGCGCGCATCCGCTCTGAGGTGAGCGCACGGATCGACATGTTCAGCGCTCTGCCGAGCAGGCCGCGGCCCGTGCGCACCGCCAGCATCAACCGCGCCAGGCGCACCGAGCGCATGCGCACGGTCGGGTTGGCATGCAGCGGCAGGATCGCCACGCCGTCGTCCACCTCCAGGAAGCGCAGCACCCTCCGCACCGTCGCCGCGTTGTCCGCCCGGAAGTCGTCGTAGATCAGCACCAGCACCCGTTCGCGCCCGAACAGCTCGTGAAAGCGGCGCAGCTGCTCGACGTAGCGCACGCGCTCGGAGTAGCGCAGCACCGTCCTGCCCCCGCGCACGATCTCCTCTTGCGCGAGCGCCCTATGCAGATCCCGCTCGCCCTCGACGTGGTCCTGCAGGTACTGCATGTGCAGCGAGCGCACGAAGCTCGCCGGCTCGCGCAGGATCGCGACGATCCTCGCGTCGGGTGCAAGCTGCGCGATGCGGCCGGCAGCGACAGGCGAGTGCAGATACGAGGGCGATGCCTCGCCGGCGCGCTGGTCGGGGCGGGCCGCAGCGAACAGCGCCAGGTACTCCTCGAGCGTGCGGGGGAGCACGCCGGGCGGCGGGTTGGGAGATGCAGCCATCAGGCGGGGCACCGGGTCCGCCGGCCGCGGCGGGAGGGGCATCGAGTGCCGCAGACGCTCCCCGGCGGCGAGGAAGTGCGGCTCCTTGAGCGCAGGCATGAAGATCTGTGGATGGGGGCGCAGCATCTCGTACAGCGCGGTGGTACCGCTCTTGGGGTTGCCGACAATGAAGAAGTCGGGCGGCCTGCCCCGAGCAGCAGCGGGACTCACGCCAGCACAACCCCCCTCCCCCTCCAATGCCCCGCGCCCACCCTGCCCCGGCGCTGGCGCCTGCTCAACCGAGGCCGTCATAACCCCACAGCCCCACCAGATCGCGCTCCAGGTATTCGCTCAACGCCACCACCTCCGGCGCGAACCGCCGGCGCAGCTCCGCCATCAGCTCCACGTCTGGCGGGGGCGGTGCGCCGAAGACCACGCCGCGCCTGACGGCACGCAACCCCGCGTGTCGCAGTCGCCTCGAGGTGACCCGCTTGACCGACGCCTTGACCGCATCCGAAACGGGCCCACCCCCCACCGATACGGCCTGCACGGCTCGGTGCAGGCGCAGCGAGCGCACACCGACCGTCGGATTGGCCTCGACGATCTCCAGCGGTGCCAGCTCGTCCACGTCGAGGAAGCGCAGCACGCGGCGCACCGTCGCCTCGTTCTTGGCCCGGAAGTCGTCGTAGATCAGCACCTGCACCCGCGCGCGCCCGAACAGCTCGTGGTAGCGGCGCAGCTGCTCGACGTAGCACACCTGCTCGGAGTAGAGGAGCGCCTGCGGGCGCGGGGAGCCGGGCGGGATGTGGCGTCCCCGACGCCGCTCGGACTCGAGGGCAAGCGCCCGGCGCAGGTCGCGCTCGGTCTCAACGTGCACCTGCACGCTCTGCAGATGCAGCGAGCGCAGGAAGCTGGCGGGCTCGCGCAGGATCGCGACGATCCGCGCCCTCGGCGCCAGCTCCGCGATGCGCCCGGCGGCGGAGCGGGACATCAAATAGGCGGAGGAGGCCTCGCCGGCGCGCTGGTCGGGTCGGGCGGGGGCGAACAGCGCGAGGTACTCGTCGAGCGTCTCGGGGCGCTTGCCGACCACCGCCCCGCGCGAGGGCGAGCGCAACTCCGGCGCCAGAAACCATGGCTCCTTGATGTCTGGCATGAAGATCTGCGGGTGGGAGCGCAGCATCCGGTAGAGCGCGGTGGTGCCGCACTTGGGGTGGCCGACGATGAAGAAGTCGGGCCCCCTGACCCGCGAGCGAGTGACGCCCGTTCCAACCGGCCGGCCGGCACCGCCCGGCGTCGTGGCGGTGTCAGCCGAGGCGGTCATAGCCCCACAGGCTCACGAGATCGCGCTCGAGGTACTCGCCCAACGCCACCACCTCCGGCGCAAACCGCCGCCGCAGCTCCAACATCATCCCCTCGTCGGGAGGCGGCGGCGCGCCCACCACCAAGCGGCGCCGGACGCCGTGCAGCGCGGCGTGGCGCAGCGACTGTGGCGCCAGCGCCTTGACCGGCGCCCGCACGGCACGCACGAGCGGCGAGCGGCCAACCGTGAGCGTGTGCACCAGTTCGTCGAGTCGCTGCGAGCGCATCCGCACCGTCGGGTTGGCCTCACTCGCCTGCACAGGGACGGTGGGGTCAACCTCCAGGAAGCGCAGCACGCGGCGCACCGTCGCCTCGTTCTCGGCGCGGAAGTCGTCGTAGAGCAGCACCAAGACCCGATCGCGCCCGAACAGCTCGTGGTAGCGGCGCAGCTGCTCGACGTAGCGCACGCGCTCGGAGTAGAGCAGCGCCTGCGGGCGCGGCGAGCGGCGCGGAATCTGCCGGCCCTGACGCCGCGCCGGCTCCAGCGCAAGCGCCCGGCGCAGGTCGCGCTCGGTCTCGATGTGGTTCTGCAGCAGCTGCAGGTGCAGCGAGCGCAGGAAGCCGGCGGGCTCGCGCAGGATCGCGATCAGGCGCGCGCCGGGCTGCAACTCGGCGATGTTGCGCGCCGCGGTGGTGGACACCAGATACGAAGAGGAGGCCTCGCCTACGCGCTGCTCGGGGGCGGCGTCGTCGAACAGCGACAGGTAGTGCGCGCGCGTCACGGGCAGCGGGCCAGAGGCTTTGCGCTGAAAGCGCGAGCGCAGGTCGGTGGCGAAGTAGGCCGGCTCCTTCAGCGCGGGCATGAAGATCTGCGGGTGGCGGCGCAGCATCTCGTACAGCGCGGTCGTGCCGCACTTGGGGTGGCCGAGGATGAAGAAGTCGGGCACCCTGCCCCGCACCTCCCCTGGGTCGGCCGGCGCGAGCGCGGTGGTGTCAGTCGACGTGGTCATAACCCCACAGACTCACGAGATCCCGGCCCAGGTACTCACTCAAGGCCACGACCTCCCCCTTGAACCGGCGGCGCAGCTCGGCCATCAGCTCTGCATCCGGCGAAGGCGGCTCGGCGAAGACAATGCGCCGCTGCGCCGCGTCGTGCGCACGGCGACGCAACCCGGTGGGCGTAAGCGCCTTGACGGTGCCCTTCACCGCCAGCGAGAGCGGGCCGTGCCCGACGGAGACCGCGTGCAGCAGCTCGTGCAGGCGCTGCGAGCGCGCGCGGACCGTCGGGTTGGCCTCGACAGCCTCGATCGGAACAGAGTCGTCCACCTCAAGGAAGCGCCGCACCCGGTGCACCGTCGCGGCGTTGTCGGCGCGGAAGTCGTCGTAGATCAGCACCAGCACCCGATCGCGCCCAAACAGCTCGTGGTAGCGGCGCAGCTGCTCGACGTAGCGCACGTGCTCGGAGTAGAGCAGCGCCTGCGGCCAGTAGGTGTGGCGCGGGACCTGCCGGCCCTCGCGCCGCTGCGCCTCCAACGAGAGCGCCGTGCGCAGGTCGGCCTCGGTCTCGACGTAGGTCTCGACGAACTGCAAGTGCAGCGAGCGCAGCAGCGAGGCGGGCTCGCGCAGGATCGCGACGATTCGCGCGCCGGGCGCCACCTCGGCGATCCCGCGCGCGGCGGTGCGCGACCACAGGTACAGCGCGCTCGCCTCGCCGACGCGCTGCTCACCGCCCGCCGCGGCAAACAGCGTGAGGTACTGATCGAGCGTCGTCGGCGTCCCTTCCGGGCGCGGCGGCGTGCGCTCGTGCAGCTCGTGCGCAAAGAACCATGGCTCCTTGCCGGCGGGCATGAAGATCTGCGGGTGGCGGCGCAACATCTCATACAGGGCGGTCGTGCCGGCCTTGGGCTGGCCGACGATGAAGAAGTCGGGAAGCCGAGCATTTTTGGGGAGCGTCCGCGCGCGTTGGCTGGGTAACGACGCACCCGCCGCGGGGCCTCCATGCCCCCGCGACCACCGCGGGTTTGTGTCCGTGGGCACCCTCACCGCACCCCCCCGACAGCCCGCTGGGGCCCAGACCGAGGCACTCTCGCCGCACCTCCAACAGCCCACTGGGGCACCCTCACCGCACCCCCAGCAGCCCCGCCGGCGCGCTCGCGGCGAGCCCCGAGGCGGTGCGGTAGTAGGGGCTGTGCCGCTGCAGAAACGCGGTCGTGTCGAACGCCGCGAGGCGGCCGTCGACGATCACCATCACGCGGTCGCAGATGTCGAGCGTGGAGAGGCGGTGGGCGACGATGAACAGCGTCAGCTCGTGCTTGAGCGCGGTCAGCGACTCCTGGATCAGCCGCTCGGAGGTGGGGTCGAGCGCGGAGGTGGGCTCGTCGAGCACGAGCACCTCCGGCCGCGCCGCGAGCGCGCGTGCGAGGCAGATGCGCTGCTGCTGGCCGCCGGACACCGCGTCGGCGCGCGGGCCGACGATCGTCTCGTACCCCTGCGGCCATGCGACCACCTCATCGTGGATGCGCGCCAGGCGCCCGGCCCGTTCGATCGCCTCGCGCGAGAGGTCGCGGAAGTAGCGGATGTTCTCCGCGACCGTGGCGTGCACCAGACGGGGTTCCTGAGAGACGTAGGCAACGCGCCGGTTCCACTCGCTGCGCGCGAACTGCTCGGCGGGTACGCCGTTGACCAGGTAGCGGCCGCGATCGTGGGTGCGCAGCCGCAGCAGGATCTGCACGAGCGTCGACTTGCCGGCGCCGGAGGGGCCGACGATCCCGATCGCCTCGCCGCCGGCGACCGCGAAGCTGATCTCGGAGAGCACCGGGCGCTCGGCGCGGTAGGCGAACGAGACGCGCTCGAACGCGAGGCTTTCGATCCGCGGCAGCAGCGCTCCGCCGTCGAGCGGGGCGCTCTGCGCGTAGCGCTCTTCGGCGGCCTGCAGGCGCTCGATGAAGGGCAGCGACTGGCGCAGTCCCTGGTAGGAGGTCTGTGCCTGCTGGCCGTTGTTGCCGGCGCGCACCAGCAGCAGCACAACCGCACCGAGCGAGGCCGCGTGGCCGGCGCCGGCGAGGTAGAGGGCGCCGAGGCCCACCACGATCAGCAGGTAGATCATGCTCTGGTAGAGGTTGGGCACGAGCCGGCCGATCACCCACGTGCGGAAGAAGAGCACGCGGGCGGCGTCGATCTGCCGCCCGATCCGCTCGCGCTGCGCGCCGGCCGCGCCGAACACCTGCGTGTCCTCGGCCACCCGGATCGCCTCGCCGATCCCCCCGGCGTACTCCATCTGCGCCTGCGAGAGCGAGCGCGCGCGACGTGCACCGAGCGCGCTCAACGGCCGCAGCAGCCCGAACAGAGCAACCGCCACAACGAGCACGATCGCCGCAGCGATCACGTTGAGCACGATCGCCGAGATCAGTAGCACGACGAACGTGATCAGCGAGGTGAGCAGCGTCGTTGCCTGCACCGCGCCGGCGGTCGCCTGGATCACTTGGCTGGTCATCGTCTCCTGCAGGTGCCCCTCGCGGTCGCTGGACTGCATGCTCCAGGAGGCGCGCGTGAAGGCGTGCAGGAGATCGCGGCGCAGTCGCGCCTGCACCTCCGCGCCGATCCGCGCCGGCAGGATCGAGAGCGGCACCTGCAGCGCGAGGCGAAAGCCGGTGAGCGCGAGCGCCAGCACCAACAGCTCGCCGACGGTCGTGTGCAGGCGCAGCGGGCCCATGTGCGTGTGCACGTGCCGCGACCCGGTGGCGATTGCGGCGGCGATCTGCGTGAGCAGCACGAGCATCCCGGCTTCCGCGAAGCCGGAGAGAATCGAACTGCCGGCGAGCGTCGCGACCGCTCCGCGGCGGTCGCCGAGCAGCAGGCTCAGCCGCGCGCGTGCGGTCGATCGTGGCGCGGGATCACGTTGCTCGCGGGAGCGCCGGCGCCTCATGGTCGATCAACGCTCCTCGCCGCCCGCATATGCGCCACTCACCAAATCGTCACTTCTCGCGCGATGCCCCGCTCCGGCCGATGCCGCCGCCGTCATCGCCGCGCCGCGCCGCGCTCTCTTTTCGGCCCCTAACCAAACAAGAATGAGACTTGATCTCATTTGGTTAGGGACCTTTGACAAAGTCGTCACTTCCCGCGCGCTCCGCGCCCGTCAGCCAATAGGCGGCGATCCCAACCGCAAACCAGTAGAAGGGGCCAGCCGCCGCGCTCGCCATCACCGGCCCGTTGGTGCCCATCAGGATCAGCGCGATGAAGGCCGCGAACACGCCCGCGAGACCGATCCGGATCTCGACATCCCCGACGCGCCGCAGACGGGTGACGGCCATCCAGATCACGCTCAGCGAGAGCGCCGTCCACAGCAGCAGGCCGGGCAGCCCCAGTTCGTCGGTGACGTAGTTGTACTGCGTCTCGGCGCTGTGGCCGTGGCCTTCCAGCGTCACCGTCGTGTGCCCGCCGAAGTTCGACGCCGCGCCGGCGGTCGCCAGGCCGAAGCCGAAGGGGTCGTTGGCGATGTCATTGGGGATCTGCGCGAGGCTCACGGCCTTGTAGGTGGTCGAGGTCGAGCCGACGTTCGAGGGCGCGATGCTGACGTAGCGCGAGAAGACCCCGCCGCCCTCGAACGCGACGAGCGCTACGCCGAGCGCTACCGCGACGAGCGCCACCGCCAGCAGTGCCCCGAGCGGGCGCCTCACCCGCCGCCCGACGCCGGCGCCGGCACACAGCAGCCCGAAGGCCAGCAGCGAGATCACCGCGCCGAGGACAGACAGGCGCGCCAGCGATGTGGCAACGGCAAGCAGCGCGCCCACGCACAGCAGCACCGCAAACCACCGTCGCCGCCGCCGGACGGTCGCCAGCAGCGCCACGGTCCCCGCCAGTGCGATCACGCCGACACTGCCGCCGAAGCCGGCGTCCGAGCCGAGCCCGGGCGGGCGCACCCGCGCGACGCCTTCGCTGAGGTACTTGCGCGCCGAGAGGGTTGCGTTGCCGTACACCAGTTCGGAGTAACCGGGGCCCCAGCCGGCGAGCTGCGCCGGCTCCAGGCGCGTCTGGTAGAGGCTCACGGCGCCGTTGGCGAGCGCGATCACGCCGAGGATCACGAACAGCTGGCGAAAGCGCCTGCGCGAGCGCATCAGCACGTAGCCGAAGAAGAAGAACGGCACCCACTCGAGCTCCTGGCGGAAGCCGCCGAGAATCTTCAGCGTTCCCTGCGTGTTGGGGTTGAAGGCGTCCGCCAGCACGAGCGCGACGAACGCGATCGCCCACCCGGACAGCGGCGGCAGCGCCAGCCGCTCGCGACGAGCGAGCAGGCGCACGATCGCCCCCAGCGCGACCGCCGCGATCAGCACGTCGCGGACGGCCGAGGCCGCCTGGTTGGCGCTCAGCAGCTTGACCGGCCCGTCGAGCGCGCCGAGGTAGATCGCCAGCAGCGCGACCGACACCTCCAGGCGCGTGTTGACCGCGAGCGCGACGATCCCCACCGCGCCGAGCGCCAGCGCGAGCACCAGCACGAAGTTGGGGTCGGGCACCGCCAGCGCGACGCCGAGCGCCAACCCGAGCGCAATCGCCCCCGCACCTCCGAGCAGCGCCAGCTCCGCGATCCGCCGGCTCACGACAGCCGGATGGGCGCCCATCATTGGAGATTTGGCCAGGGGCCCGTCGGGAGATCGTCCATACCCAAACGCCCCTCCGGCGGATGGATCGTCGTTCCTGGCAAGGACGCAGTGAGCGAAATGTGCTCCGCACATGCGCGATCGAGGACGCCGCCAGGGGCGACGAGACGCCGCCGGAGGTTCATCGGGCGATCAGATCGCGCAGCCGGCGCGGCTGCCCGTAGGGGGCGCCGAAGCCGTACTCCTGCACTTCGGCGCGCGAGACGCAGTTGGCGAGCACCCCCAGCACCGGGGCTGATGAGACGCGCGCAAGCAGCTGCATCAGCCGCCGCGCCGCCGCCTCATGCGTGTGCCCAGAGCGTGCGACCAGCACGATCCCGTCGACCAGCCCGAGCAGCGGCAGCGCGTCGCTCACCTGCAGCGGCGGGGGCGCGTCGATCAGCACGTAGTCGAAATCCTCCGCGGCGGAACGCAGCACGCCGCGCATCCGCTCGCCGGCGAGCAGCGCGGGCGGGTTAGTGGTGTGGCCGCCGCTGAGCAGCACCGAAACCGAGCCGCGCGAGCCGGCTGCCATGGAGAGACCCTGCCCCGCGTCCGGAGCGACGAAACCCTGCCCCCCGCGCGGAGTCGTGGCAAACTTCTGTGCCGCGCCGGACGCGGTCACGACGCCCTGCGTCATGGTGGGCGCCGTGGCGCCGGTCTGCAGGTGCATCGCGCTCTGCCACGCCTCGCCGAGCGAGAGCGTGCCGGCGAGCACATCGCTCAGCCCGTAGGGCGCGTTGACGCCGAGCAGCCCCGCCAGCACGGGCCGGCGCATATCCGCCTCGATCACGGCCACGCGCGCACCGGCGTCGCGCTGCACGAGCGCCAGATCGGCGAGCAGCGTCGACTTGCCGTCGCCGGCGTCGGCGCTGAGGAACAGGATCAGGCGCGGCGCGCGCTCGCGGTCGTGCTCGAGCATGTCGCCGAGCTGCAGCGTGGTGTGCAGGCGCCGCAGCGGCTCCAGCAGCCCCTCGGCCGGCGCCGGCTCGCCGCCGGTGCGCACGACCGGCTGGCGGACCGCGGGCAGCGCACTGAGCACCGGCGACCCGAAGGCCTCCTCGATGCTCGCCAGCGAGCGCAGCCGCCGGTCGAAGCGGCCGAGCAGGTAGGCGGCGGCAGCGGCCAGCAGGATGCCGAGCACGAAGCCGAAGATCGCGTTCCGTTTGGGCGTCGGCGAGATGAGCGTGGCCTTGGTCTTGCCGGAGCTGATCTCCTGGACGCCGGCGACCTCCAGATCGCCTTCGAGCTCGTTGATCTTGCTGGCGAGGTTGGCAGCCTGCACGGTCGCGGCGCCGCTGGCCGCACCGGCCACCGCACCAGCCCCCTTACTCCCCTTTGCCTTGGCTCTGGCAGCGGCGGCGAGGCCAGCTTCGATGCGATTCAACTGGCGGCGGGTGGCGGCGATCGCCGTGCTCACCTCCCGCCGGTAGTGGGTGTGCTGGCGCTTGACGTACGCGGCGGCGTAGGCATCGGCGAGCTGCTCGGCGCCTTTGGAGGTGCGGGCTTCGGCGGTGATCGTGATGAAGTCGCTGCTGCCGGCGGCACTCGCGTGGGCCTTGCCGCGGGCCGCCGCGAGGTGGTGTTCAGAGCGCAGCCGCCGGTGCACCGGTTCGCCCAACGAGTTCGAGTCGATCAGCGTCGCCTGGTCGGTGACGTCGCGATCGTTGAGGGTGATTTTACTCTGGGTCGTGTTGAGCAGCCCCTGTTCTTCTGTCCCCCGCCCAGGTAGATTTGGGTGCTGGCGGTGTAGACGGTGGGCTGATGCCTGTAGTAGAGGTAGGTCGCCGCGGCGACGAGGATCCCCACAAGCAGGATCAGCCACTTGCGCCTCCAGATCGGCGCAAAAATGGCCGTGGCTTCGGTCGTCTCGTTCATTGCTGAGTGCCCCTGATCGCGCAAGAGGCGGTGGGAGAGCGACCGTTGAGCGTCGCGAGGGCTCAGATTGACAGCATCGCGGAGCCAGAGCAAAGCTCTTCACAAAAAGTAAACATGGCTCGCGGGCCCCACCCTCACGATCCGCAGAGCATGACGGCGCCAGCCGCAACGCGCCGACGACGGCTGTTGGCAATCAGCCATCCGGCGGTGGTGAACGTCAACCAGGAGGTGTACCGCGAGCTGCAGCGACGGGGCTGGGAGGTCACAATTGTCGTGCCCGGCCGCTGGCGCAGCGAGTACTCACAGCGCGCGATGACCCCGCAACCGCTTCCGGGACTCGAGCACGCACTGCGCCCGACACCGATCGCGCTGGCGGGACGTCCGCAGCGGCATTTCTACCTCGCCCGCTGCGGCGCCCTGTGCGCTCGCGTACGCCCCGATGTCGCGTTCGTCGAGGCCGAGTCGTATTCGCTCTCCGCGACGCAGTGGGGGGAGGCATTGGCGCGGAAGGGCATCCCATTCGGCGTGCAGTGCGCCGAGAACATCGATCGGGCGCTGCCCCTACCGGTGCGGGGACTGCGGTCGCGAGTGCTGCGCCGCGCTGCGTTCGTGGCCGCGCGCTCGGACAGCGCCGCGCGGCTGGCGCGCGCCTGGGGGGCGGGCGGGGAGGTCGCGCTGGCGCCGCATGCAGTCCCCGAGTGGGAGGTCGCGCTCGCGCCTCACATGGTCCCCGAGTGGGAGCTGGCGCCGCGCGCTCGGCCGGCGGAGCATCACCGCTCGGCAAGTCCTACCCACCTGGCAGACGCGCCCCAGCCGGCAGAGGACTCCCACGCAGGCGATCGGAAGGCTCGGCACCCATTCACGATCGGCTACGCGGGGCGCCTGGTCGAGAGCAAGGGACTCACCGACCTGCTCGCGGCCGTGCGCACACTGGAGGCCCCGGTCGAGCTGCTGCTGATCGGTGACGGCGAGCTGCGCGCGCAGCTGGAGGGGCAGCCGATCCCCGGCTCGCGCGTGCGCGTCCTCGACGGCTTCACCCACGACGGCATGGCATCTGCATACGCGCAGCTCGACGTGCTGGCGCTGCCCTCGCGCACCACGCCGACGTGGAAGGAGCAGTTCGGGCGAGTGATCGTCGAGGCGCTGTGGTGCGGCATCCCTGTGGTCGGCTCGGACTCGGGCGAGATTCCGTGGCTGGTCGAGCTGACCGGCGGCGGACTCACATTCCCCGAGGGTGACCGCGCGCAGCTGGCCGCGCGGCTGCGCGATCTGCGGGCGGCGCCCGAGCTGCGCCGGCAGTTGACGAGGAGTGGGCGGGCGGCCGTCGAAAGGCTGTTCTCGGTGCCCGCGGCGAGCGACGCCTTCGAGCGCCTGCTGGTCGGTGCGCTGCAGCCCAAAGGTTAGAGCGCCGTCCGCGCAAGGCGCTCCAATCCGGGTCTGGATCGGCTGCCGATGAGCGCATCTCAGTCCAAAGAATTGACCTCCCTAAAGGTGTGAACATTTTCTTTACAACGTTTTCCGCACCTCAATCGGGTATGCTGCACCGCGCGATCCTCAGCCATGGGAAGGGATGCTTCCATGGTGTGAAAGTTGTGTGAAGTAGTGGTGAAACCACCCCCCTCGAAGCGAACGGAGACCTAGGAATGAGATGCTTCAAGACGGCGGCCGGCATGGTCGTTACGATCGGCGCGCTGGCCGCCTGTACGGCGCCCGCGCTGGCCACCACTCAGTTCACGGCGAGTCGGCTGCCCAAGCCGATCTCCGAAGCCGAACCCGGCAAGACCAAGGGCCATGGCATCGGCTCCACCGAACTGGGCGGAGAAGAACGCAGCCAGGAATTGAAGTTCGGGGAGTTCTACATCGTGTGCTCCGCCAAGACCGCCGGCAAGACGATCGACGAAGGCGCGGTGTCGTGGGCGACGTCGCTGACGTTCTCGACGGAGGTCAAGTTTGAAAAATGCCTCACGCGCACCGACTTCGAGGGGTTCCTTGCGGGCACGAAGACAAAATTCAACTACAGCCCCGAAACGAAAAAAGCAGAACCGATCAAGTTCGTCTACCACGTCAACGGATTCGTTGGGATCGGCACCGGCGAAACCGAATCGGAAGTGGAAGTCGGATCGGGCAACGCCTCGTTCTCGATCGCGGGGAAGATCTGCAAAATAGAATGGCCGCGCCAGACCGTCCCGGCCAAGGCCGTCACAAAGCCCAACGAACCGTACTCGGCGGCTGCCTATTCCGACGAGCAGGTACCGGTCGAAGAAAAAGAGCTGAAAAAATTCCCCAGCGGCTTCCAGGAAAAGCTGGTCATCACGAATGAATTCAAAAACATGGAATGGGCCTACGAAGAAGGCCAATGTGTGGGCGAAGGCGGATTCGAAGAAGGCGCCCAACAGGAGAGTGGCAAGACAGGCGTCTACAAGGGCTCCTTCGAAGAGGAAATCAGCGGAGCCAACCTGGGCTTCGAATAAGGCCGAAACCTAAGGCAGTCTCCTAAGAAGGTTGTCCGCTCGAGGGCGGGATCGGGTCGCCACGGCTGCCCGGGCCCGCCCTCGTGTGCGTGTTGAGCCCGGATATGCCCTAAGGCATCTCTATCCAAAAAGTCACAATTTTGTCAAACCTCGATACACCTCGCCTGTAGCCTGGAACTGCGCCACCCTTTCAAACCATGAAAGCCGACGGTGCGTCGCGCCGGGCATAGGAGGCCGAGATGAAATTTTCAGAGATACGCTTCCAAGTACGCCACGGAGTCGGAGGCTCGTCACGACGGAGACGAGCGCTGGCTTTGGGCGCGATGGCATTCGCCCTGACCACGACGATTGCGACGCCGGCCATGGGCGATATATCGCTCGCAAAGACCGGTCTGGCCGTGAGCCCACTGGTGTCGCCCAGCACGGCGGATCAGTTCGCCTACACCAATTCCGCGCCCGTTGTACGCGAGGTCCTCCCCGATGAAGGACCCGCTGCCGGCGGCACAAGCGTAACGATCCTCGGGCTCTACTTCCTCCCAGCCACGGCGGTCGACTTCGGGGGGACGAGTGCCACGAGCTTCACGGTGGAGTCGAACAAGTTGATCACTGCCGTGGCGCCTCCCGGTACGGCGGGTAAAGCGCTGGTGACGGTCACGACCCCGTATGGCACCAGCGGACCGGAATCCTGCATCGTCCAAAATCGCCGCGGTGGCTGCCACCCGCGTGACCACTTCAAATTCGGCGTACCGACGATCGCCGATGTGACTCCCGACGCAGGATCGACGGCAGGTGGTACGAGCGTGACGATTACAGGTACCGGATTCGGCATCGGGGCTACCGCCACGACGGTCAAATTCGGCGGACCGCGCGCCTCATCCGTCGAATGCACATCGACAACCACGTGCACCGTCGTGGCCCCACCGCGCAAAGCGGGAACGGTCGACATCCGGGCCACGGTCAACGGGAAAACGAGCAAGCCGAGTCCCGCTGATCAGTTCACCTCCATGTAAGCCGGCTCGGACCCTGTGGAGCGCTCCCGCGGCGGAGCTCTCCACAGGCTGGTTCAGGTGCGTTGCCCGTGCATGTGGCCACGGATCGCCCACCAGCCATCCCAATCGATCGGTGGATCGAGATAGGGGCTATCTCGACAGCCGCTCGTACAGCGCCTGGTGCCTGGCCACCATCTCCCCCCAGCTGAACTCCAGCGCCGATCGGCGGGCGGCGGCGCCGAGGCACTTGCGCAGCACGGGGTCGGCGGCCAGCCTGCGCAGACGCTCCGCGATTGCGTCGGGCTCGGGCGCGACCAGCAGGCCGTTGCGCCCGTCCTCGATCAGCTCGCGCACGCCGTTGACGGGCGTGGCCACGATCGGGAGGCCGCTGGCGGCCGCCTCGAAGGTCACCAGCGAGAAGGTCTCATAGCCCGACGCCAGCACGAACGCGTCGGCGAGCTCGTACACCACGGGCATGTCGCGCACCACTCCCAGCCAATGCACCGCCCCGCCCACGCCGAGCGAGTCGGCCAGCCTATGGTAGGGCGCCACGTGCCCGCGGCCCGCCACCACCAGATCCCATTCGCGCGCGCGGGCCAGCGCCTCGATCACGGTGCGCAGGCCCTTGTGCCCCCAGTCGCCGCCGACGAACGCCAGCACCAGCCGCTGCGGCGCCACCCTCAGTCGTTCGCGCAACGCGTATGCCTCGCTAACGCGGGTCCCGGGCGCGAATGCGCCGGTGTCAACTCCGTTGTGGATCGCCACCACACGATCGGCCAACTCGGGAAAATGCCCGCGCACCTCCCCCGCGACCCCGTCCGAGACGCACACGAACGTCGCCGCGCGGTTGGCGCGAAAGCACAGCCGCTCACAGACGCGCGCGACGAACCCCACCGCGCGCACATACCAGCGCAGCAGCGGCATCGGCCGGTTGGGGCTCGCGCGGTGGACCTGATGGCAGCAGTGCACCGCGATCGCGTCCACGCGGTTGAGCACGATCGCGCCGGTCGCCTGCACCACGCCGCGCCGGTGCCGCCACACCAACAGCGAGCCGACCAGCGCAAACCACGGGTAGGCCACGAGGAACGGGCGGCTGGGCCCGCGCACCCGGTGAAAGACGACGCCCGCGTCCGCGGGCAGCTCGCAGGCGCGCGCGATCACCTGCACCTCGTGGCCGGCGTGACGCAGCCCGAGCGCGAGCTCGGCCAGCTGGCGCTCCATGCCTCCCACCGGGCCGATGTCGTGCGCCACGATCGTCACCGCGCACGCCCCTGCGCGCGCGCACACAGTCGCTTCCCCGGTCTTGCGGCGGCGCTCGACCAGCGACTGCAGCCGGTCAAAAAACCGCTCGCGCACGGCGGCGTCGGTGAACTCTTCCGCAAAGCGCCGGCGGCCCGCCTCGCCAAGGGCCCGACGCAGGCACGGGGACACCAGCAGCGGCTCCAGCGCGTCGGCCAGCGCGTCCGGCTCACCCGAGCGCGCCAGCACACCGGTGCGGCCGTCCTCGATGTACTCGGCGGGCCCCCCCGCGTCGACCGCCACGACCGCGACGCCGCGCGCCATGCCCTCCAGCAGCACGATCCCGAACGGCTCGCAGTCAGACGCATTGACGAGGATGTCCATGCGCTCGATATATGGCCCCGCGTCGGGCACCTGGCCGGTCATCGTCACGGCGTTGGCGAGCCCCAGCCGATCGACGAGTTGGGGGAGCGAACGGGCGTAATCGGGTGAGATGTCATACGCATCGCCGCCGACCATCACCGTGTGAATGCGGTGTCCCCGTTCACGCAGCAGCGCCTGGGCGCTGAGCATTCGATCCTGGCCCTTCCAGGGCTCCATGCGCCCCACGAGACCGACGATCGGCACGTCGGTGGGCAGGTCGAGCGGGGCAGGGCTGCCACCGGGAAGGCGTGCGTCCTCCCCGGAAGCGCCTGCTCCACCGTCGGGCGCAGAGGTGTCGCCAGCGCCCGCGCGCGTGCTGCCATTGAAAGGAGGTGCGTCGCCATCGCCAGCAAATGCGTCGCCGCCCGGCGGGCGCGTGCCGGGCGCGACCACGAAGATCGGGCGCGACGGCGACAATTGTGCCTGTGCACGGGCAACCGTGTCCGAGGAGCAGCCGATCGCGATCGCCGGCAGTGCGGTGGCGCAGCGGTCGAGCCAGTGGTGCGCTTGGATCGCGTGCTGCCACCACAACACCCGATCGGCCATCCCCGCGAGGAGTGCGCCCGGCGCGCCATACAGTTGCGTCTTCGCCGACCAGTTGAGGATCAGATCGGGCTGGCGGCGCCGGAAGATCCGCGCGAGGCGGGCGACCGTCGCAATCCAGCGATGGACGTCGCGCAGGCGCCCGGCCTCGAGCACCTCGACGCGAAAGCCGGCGTTGCTCAGCTCAACCGGCCACGGCCCGTGCTCGAAGAACACCAGCTCCAGCTCGTGGCCGCTCTGTGGCGCACCGTCGAGCACCGTCTGCAGCATCGCCTCCGCGCCGCCGAGACGGTGTCCCCACGGCATCGTGATCAGGACACGCATGGGAGGGCCCACCGGCTCACCGCGCGCCCTAAAGGCCACTCACGCACGCGCTGAGAGTACCCCACCCAAGACGCTGTTGTTGCGGAGCGAGCGCAACCGTGACCTCCTCCCCCAACATTTTTACATCTCCGCCGCCGGCCGCAGATAGCTTGCATTTCGACCCGGGGAGACCTCGGTGTGCGATCCGTCTGTGGACCAACTGTGAACACGCAATGAGTCACATACCCAGCCCCTCGCCACCCTCTCGAGCGGCGAGCAACCTCTCGCCACTGGTCGGCCAGATCCGCCCCTCCCATACGCCCCCGGCGACGCACTTCACCAGTTTTTCACCACCAACGGAGCGTGTCAGCCTCGCGCACGACTACCTGCTGGTGATGCGCGGCGCGGAGCGCACATTCGCGGCGATGGCAGAGCTCTACTCCCAGGCGCCGATCTTCACCCTGCTCTACGACGAGCAGGGCACCGACCGGCGCTTTGCGGGCCGCGAGATCACGACCTCGCCGCTACAGCGCCTCGGCGTCGGACAAACCAACTTCAGGCGGCTGCTGCCGCTCTACCCGACCGCGGCGGGGCGCCTGCGACCGCCGTCCTGCGACGTCGTGATCAGCAGCAGCAGCGCCTTCGCGCACGGCCTGCGGGCCCCCGAGGGCGCGGTGCATATCTGTTACTGCTACACCCCGTTTCGCTACGCCTGGGACGAACAGGAGTTCGCCCTCGGCGAGGTATCGCCGGCGCTGCGCCCGCTGCTGCGCCGTCAGCTGCGGCGCATTCGCAGGTGGGACCTCGCCGCCAGCCGCCGCGTCGACGCCTATATCGCGATCTCCGAGCTCGGCCGCGAGCGGATCAAGCGTTGCTATGGCCGCGACGCCGCGATCGTGCACCCGCCGGTAGAGACCCACCGCTTCCTGCCGGGCACGCCAGGCGATTCGCTGCTGGTGGTCTCCGAGCTGGTCCGCCACAAGCGCGTGCACGTCGCACTCGAGGCGGCTCGCCGCGCGCGCACTCCTATCCGGGTGGTCGGCAGCGGGCCCGACCACGCCACGCTGCAGGCGGCCTACCCCGAGGCCGAGTTCCTCGGGCGCGCCGGCGACGACGACCTGGTCGAGCTGTACGCCACCGCCCGAGCCGTGATCGTGCCGAGCGTCGAGGAGTTCGGCATCACCGTGGTCGAGGCGCAGGCGGCCGGACGGCCGGTAATCGCCGCCGCCGCCGGCGGGGCGCTGGAGACCGTCCTCGACGGACGCACCGGATCGCTGGTGAAGGTCGATGATGTCGATGCATTCAGCCGGGCGATCGAGGGTATCGACAAGCTCGATTTCGATCCCGCCAACGCATGCGCAAACGCGGAGCGCTTCTCGGTGGCTGCTTTTCAGCGCCGTCTCAGCGAGCAGGTGAACAGAGCCGTCAACCCGGGGGACACATCGCCCGCGCACGATGAAGCTCGTGTGCTTCCAATTACCCGCGCCGCGCCGCGGCGATCATCGTCGTCCAGCGCGCGGCCAGTGGTGAACCGGCCTCCTGCGGCAGCATCGCAAGCGAAGCGCTACGCGAGCAGATGAACGCCAGCCGGCGCAGCCGGCGATAGTCCTCCAGGCCGGTGTAGTCGGTGATGTTGCGCGCGAGCGCGACAGCGTTGTAACCCGACCGTGCGGCCAGCGCGATCACAGCGTCACGGGTCGGCACCAGCACCAGCTCGCCGTGCGCGTCGGGCTCGTCGAGATGTGAGACTTCGAAGAAGCTCGAGCGCGCGCCGGAGAGGGCCGTGTCGATCACCAGCAGCTCGGCGCCGGTGGCGGCCATGCGCTCGAACAGCTCCACCGGCCTGGCGACGTGTTCCATCAAACCGAGGCACAGAACCAAGTCGACGGCGTCGCCGAGCTCGTGTGTAAAAACGTCGCCCTGCTCGAAGCGGTAGCGGCTGGAGTCGATGCCCTTCGCCTCGAACACGAGGTTGGCCTGGTCGATGTGCATCTGCCGGTTGTCGACACCAAGCACGAAGTCCGCGCCGGCCTCGATCGCCTGCAGCGACCACCAGCCGGCGTTGCACCCCAGGTCGAGCACACGCCGGCCCTCGAGCGAGCCACCCATTACCTGCAACAGCGCGTCGAAGAAGTAGCGGCGACGCTGCTCGTGGCGGTTGATTTTGCCTACGTCCACCACCGGGGTGGCTACACCGTTCTCGAACTCGAAGCGGTAGTGCCAGCGGGGGAACGCCGCGATCCGGTCCTGGAGCTCGGGGGGCTGCACGGAGGGATCCTACCGGCGCGGACCGGTCCAAGCGGTCTCGAGATGAACTTCCACGCGGCACCGACGGGGAGATTATCGAGACTCCAACGGGGAGATTGTCAGGTTTTCAGGGGGGAGAATATCCAGCTCATACTCAAGCTTTTATGCTAACCTTGATTATATGCCCGAGCTGGTCAAGCTTAAGTGGTTGCCAAATCCCTCCTCCGGACTGCCACGCAGCGCACGCCGCGGATGCGAGTACGAGGCGTATGTCCCCGACAGGCTGGCCGGCGGCACAATCGCGCTGAGCGGCAGCACCGCGGCCGACGTTGCCGACGCGGAACGAGCCGTCGAGCGCCTCAACCGCGATGCGTCCAGCCTGGCCGACTCCGAGGCGATCGCGCGCTTGCTGCTGCGAGCCGAGGCGGTTGCGTCGTCGCGGATCGAGGGTTTGGAGGTGGGCGGGCGGCGACTGCTGAAGGCGCAGTTGGCACGCGGGCTCGGCGAGGACCCCTCCGACATCACCGCCACGGAGGTACTCAACAACGTCGAGGCGATGCGATGGGCAGTGGACGCGCTCGACACCACGAGCGAGATCACGGTCGCTCACCTACTGGTAATCCACGGCCGGCTCCTGCGAGGCACCAGCCTTGAGCCTTACGCCGGCGCCCTCCGCGAACAACAGAACTGGATTGGCGGCAGCCCCTACAACCCCTGCTCGGCGGCGTTCGTTCCACCCCCCTTCGAGCGCGTCCCTGGGTTGCTGGCGGATCTCTGTGCCTTCTGCAACGACGACGCGCTGCCCGCGATCGCGCAGGCCGCGCTCGCCCACGCTCAGTTCGAGACCATCCACCCATTCATCGACGGCAATGGGCGCACCGGACGCGTCCTGATCCACGTGATCCTCCGTCGTCGCGGGCTCGCGCCCCTCGCGGTACCGCCGATATCGCTGGTGCTCGCCACGTGGTCTGATGATTACGTAAATGGGTTGACCGCCACTCGCTATCGCAGCGGACCAACCTCACACGACGCGGTCGCCGGGCGCGACGCCTGGATCGCACTGTTCGCCGCGGCCACCACCCGAGCGGTCACCGATGCCGAGACCTACGCGCACCGCGTCGCCGAGGTTCAGGCGCAGTGGCGTGCCCGCCTGCGCCGAGTGCGAGCCGGCTCGGCAGCGGATCTGCTCATCGACGCGCTGCCCGGGACGCCCGTGATCACGGTGCGGAGCGCCGCGGCACTGATCGGCCGCAGCGAGCAGGCCATCAACGAGGCGATCCCCCGCCTCCTCGAAGCGGGGGTTCTCGCACAAACCACGATCGGCCGCCGCAACCGCGCCTTCGAGGCCCCGGAGCTCATCGATGCCTTCACACACCTCGAGCGGCAGCTCGCAAGCCCGGAAGGCGACACCCTGCGTTCACCTCCCGGGCGCCCTGTGCCACGACGGCGGGTGGGGTAATCGGTCGACTCCCGCCAAAACGACAACCGGGGCCGCCCCTCCCTGGGGCGGCCCCGGCCTTGTCGCATCGATACTTCGGTGCTACTCCGCCGTCACGACCGCCTCGGCGATCGTCTGGCGACCTACGTCCCTACGGAACTGCCCACCCGATTTCCTTGACGCCTGCTTCGGCCTCTTTGAGCACGGTGCCCGACACTTTTTCGTAGTCGTGGGCTTTGATGTCGTACCCGCCACCCTGTGTTTTGGTGCTGAGCTGCCACAGGAGGTAGTCCCTCGTCGTCTGGGCCACTTCTTTGCCTTTTTCTTCTTCAGCCGGCGTCCCACCGTGGGGCAGGATGTACGGCTTGTATTCCCGCAGCGCGAGGTCATAGGTGAGCCCGCAGATCGCGTACTTTTTCTGTACCAGCTGCGCTTTCACCGTCGCCCACGGTTCACGGGTGTTGACGGGCGGGATCACTTCGCCGATTTTCCCAACGTACACGGTGTTTGCACAGTTGGAGGCATCGATTTTTTCGAGATCCTGGTTGTTCGCCGGGTCGGCGTATTCTTCGCCGGCCACGGAGCTGTTCTGGATCGGGGCCCAGAACTTGTGGTTCTGTTCGCCAACCTTGGTCGCCGAGCCTTTTTTGTTTTCCCCACCGCATTCAGGTGCTTTGGCGGGCGCTACGCACTTGTTCGAGAAGAACCCTTCTTTGCGGGCCACCGCGAGATCGGCGTAGCCGATGCTGCTCGCTTTGGCGTTGACTTCGCCGACGACGCCCGGGTTACCCTTCAGGAAGGGACGGACGACTTTGGCTTTGAGCGGCCAGCGCTGGTTTTCGCACCCTTCCTGGACGGCTTTCCACGACTTGTTTTCCGCCGGGAGCACGGAGCCACAGGGGTTTTTCTTCTCCACGCCTTCTTCGTTGATTTCGTTGAATTCTTCAGCCTGGAATTCGTGCGGTTCAGGCTCGACCTGGGCGATGAACGACTTGAAGATGTGCGTCGTGCCCGATTTGTCATCACGGACGACCACGTTGATCGGCGTTTCCTCTTCGGAGGCGCCACCGGTGCACGTGATCACGTCGTGGTCGTCGGTCTGAGCTGCTTCGACTTCTTTCCAGTTGCGAATTTCGCCTTCGTAGATCTTGGCGACGGTCGTGTCGTCGAGCGCCAGCCGGCCCTCCTTGACCACTTTGCCACCGACCTTCGCTTCATCCGAGGCGACGCAGTGGGCGGGGAGGTGGATCAGCACCGCCACCGAGCCCTGCAGCACCGGGATCGACTCGATCGTTTTTGTTTCTTTGTCGCTCGAGGCTTTGTTGGCTTCCATCGCCGCCTCGGCGCTGACGCTGGGTGCTTCGTCGGTGCCGCAGTACGGGTATTCCTCGTATTTCGGCGCTTCGCCGTCGCCGAAGCCCTTTAGACAGGCCCCGCTGCCGGAGTGGCTGCCGGTCGATTCGTACGTCACGGTCGGCTTTTTGAGGTCGCCCTGACCGGTGTTGCCGGCGCAGCCCAGCACGTTCGTGTCGGTGCTGGCGTTGAAGTCGACGTTCCAGACCGGTTCCTGCGCGGGAGCCTGGAAGGTGGACCCCTGCCCCTTGATGTTGGCCCCCGAGCACTGGCCCGTGAGGTCACTGGTCGGGGCTTTGGTGGCTGCACTAGCGATGCCCGCCATCGCCATCGCCATCGCGGCCACCAGGGCCACGGCCGCGATACACGCCGAGAGCATGCGTCGTGCGGAGTGATACGTCATTACGTAACTACCTCCTGGTTGATATCCGATTCCAGCGCAGATCCGAGTCATCCACGCGAGCGGGAACTGGCTTCCTCGCACACGCAATCTCGCATCCGCGACGGCGGAGAGAGTTACGATCCTGTGCCCCTGAGCCGATTTCACCGGCTGTTCACTCCTACGAGAGGGCTACTTCACCAGTCCTTCACCGCGCCGATGCGGGTGCGTAACAAACGCTTCACGCGCCATTTACATGGGCCGACCGACGACTCCCTGGGGCACGGCCCCAGCGCCTGACACCCATCCATCTGTCCGTCTCACTGCCGCGAGCCGAGCCCGCAGTGCCTCCGCGACAGACGGGTTACTTCTTCTTGCGCTTCTTCTTGCCCTTGGGGCCGTACTTCTTGCGCGCGGTCGCTTCGCACTTGGCCCGCTTGCTCTTGGACTCCTTCTTGCACGTCTTGAGCGCTTTTGCGAGCAGCTGCGCACGGGTTGGGGCTTTTTTGTTCTTCGCTTCTTCTTCGCGCTTTTTCTGTTCTTCTTTTTCTTTGGCTTCTTTCGCCGCTTTTGCTTCTTGTGCTTCTTTGGCGGCTTTTTCGGCAGCCGCCTGCCTTTCTTTCGCTTCCTGCGCTTCTTTGGCCGCTTTTTCGGAAGCTTCCTGTTTTTCTTTCGCTTCTTTGACTTCCAGGGCAGCTTTTTCTTCCGCTTCTTTCTGGTGCTGCGCTTCTTCGACACGGCTTTCATTGACCGCGATTTCAAAGGTCGTCTTGGCCGGCGTTCCTTCGGCGGCGGTGTCTTCGACGGTCAGCGTGACCTTGCATTTCCCCGCTTTGCAGCGTGAGACGAACTTGTGTTTGATCTGTAATTCGCCAGGGTTCGCCAGCTCGGCCGGAGGCGTGACATCTTCGGAGGTGCCATCGCCGAATTCCCACTTGATCTTCTTCAGATGCATCCCGTGTTCTTCGCCGGCGTTTGGATCTTTGACCGCGACCACAAGCGTCGCTTCTTCTTCGTTGACGCGCACCGCTTTCGGCAGCGCCGGTGTGAGGATCGGCGTGATTGCCGTCGCGATGACGTGGAGGGCTTCAGCCGGTTTGACGGCTTCGCCGGCGAGATCGTCGCTCTCCACCACCTCGCTGATTTCGTAGTCACCGGCATGCTTGAACTCGTATTTCAGCGGCAGGAATTCGTATTCGCCATGCACGTCGCGAAGCTGGGTGGTGGTCTGTTCGACCGTTTCCTGGCCTTCTTCGCCGGTCGCTGGATCTTTGTATTTGAGTTCCCACTTCACGCTCTTGGCGTCGGCGCCTTCGAGTTCGGAGGCCAGCGTCACAGGCTGGTTGGTCGGCGCTTCGGTCGCGTCCTGGCTGAGCCCAAAGATCATGTGAGGCATGGTTAGCGTTGCCTGCGGGCAGCCAGTCGTGCTGCCCCCGGGGCCAAAAGCGAAGCTTTCCACCCGCGGGCTGCGCAAGCCGGTTTCTTCGAGATACGCGTCCAACACAAGGACGCGTTCGTGGCCGGCACCCACGACCGCGGTGACGTTGTCGGGCGAGGGGATGCTGCACATTGCGCCGGCGCCTCCCGCACTCCAGCCGATATTGCTCACCTCGGATGACTTGTCCACGGATTCGACGTAGTGCAGCGCAAGCGGGATCGGTTCGTGCGCAAAGCCCTGGACGCCAAGATAGATCCTGCCTTCTCCGCCGGCCCCTTCGGGGACGAACGACATGACCGGGCCGGGGACTTCTTCGGGCGGTTCCAGGTTGAGCAGCAAGCCCAGCTGATGTTCGTCGTAGATCATCGTGGGTTTGGTTAGGACTTTCCCCTCGCCGCTTTCGCTGCCCGGAGTCGGCACTTCCCAGATCTGCCCTTCGCCCTGCGCACCGGAGTAGATCAGTAGGTTGCCACCGGGCGTGACCACCGGCGAGAGCGGGACAACGGTCTCTTCTTCGACAGTTTCGGTACCTCCGCATCCGCCCTGTCCGGGACGCAACACGTCGGCGGTGTCGACATAGCGATGACCCAACTTCCCTGTGAATTTACCCGATTTACTTTCGACGATGACGAATTGCGCCGCGGCGCGACACTGTTTTTCGGCCTTTTCCTGCTCGACATTTATATCTTCTTCTTCATCATCGATACCCAGGATCGCGACATCTCCCGTGCTTGGATCGACCGCCAACCCACGGGGATGCAGCAGTGCTTCCCCGGGCTCTTCGCTCTGATCGGCAAACGCGGTGTCAGAGGTTTCACCGCTCGTTTCGCCGACGAGCGGCACCGGCTTGCTTTCGCTTTCCTTGAGCGAAACGAGTTTGCCGCCGGTCAGTTCGAAGGCGTAGAGCTCACCCGCAGCCTGTTCTTCGGAGTCCAGCGGGATCCGTTCCCAGCAGCTGATGTGCTGTGTACATTCTTTGCCTTCTTTTTCCAGGCGCGTTTCTTCTTTTTCGAGTTCTTCGCCTTCTTTGGTGTTCTGACTGCGCCGCTTATAGAGGACGAGCGCATACACCCGGTTGTGCGCGGGATCGACAGCAATCTGCAGGCCCACCGCCGTTTCGCCTTCCGCGCCGTGGGCTTTTTTTGGTTCCGGCGGAGTGAACGAGATCGACGCTTCCTCTTTGCCTTCGACGAACCGCTGGATCCTGTATTCGCCTTCTTTCGGTTCGTCGCCGATGTAGTAGCTGGAGTCGGCGGAGTCGGCCGCAAACGCCAAGACGCTCGAGCTCGTGGCGAAGTTGACCTGTTTTTCTCCCGCGCCTACGGGTATGGGAAAGTGACTCAGCTCGCCCCATTCGGCGTGAGCCGCAGCGGCAAGCGCGCAGAGCATCAGCAGGGCGCACGCCGTGGCGAGTGGTAGATATCTGCGAACGGTGGTCAAGAGAGGACGGTAGGGAGCGACACGGTCGTGTCATGCAGAGGGTGCCCGCTCACGCCGCACATCATGTTGCCAAGCAGTGAACGATCGTGTTGCGAAGCGGTGAACACATGGTGAAAGACTTGTGACTCAGGACACGATGCGGGGATACCGCCGCATCACACGCTCCTTGCGACCCCAGGACTCACCGCGAACCGCCCGGGCTCACCGTCCGCCGCCAGCTCACCACCTACCCCGCCACCCGCCACCCATCCGCCGCTGCGCGCGCGTGCTCGACACCGTGGCCGGGGCCACCCGCAGCTTCGTCCCGCGCCGGCGCGAGCGGCGGCCGGTCGAGGCGCCCGCGAAGGCCGCCAGCACGAGCAGGCCGATCAGGTAGGTCGGCGCCGGCTCGTGTTCGTGGGTGCGGTAGGCGACCGCCTGGTTGGACACCGACTCGGTCGCCTCCTCCTCCTCCTCTTCCTTCTGCGCCGCCTCCACCGGGGAGGTGACCGCCGAGGTGCCGCTCGGGGGGGTCGGGTTGGCCGCCGGGGGGAGTGGTGGCGGCACGAACACGACCGCCGGCAGCGTGGAGGCCAGCGGCACGGAGAATGGCGGCGGCGTCGGCGTGCGCAGCGGCAGTGGGCGCGTCGGGACGGGCGCAACGACGGGCGGTGGCGGAGGCAGCGGCACCGGCGGCGGCGCCGAGGAGGCCGGCGTCACAGTGGGCGCGACGCTCGGCGGAGGAGGCGGTGGCGGCGGGCTCACCGCCGTTTCGGGGAGCGGGCGAGGCTTCAGCGGCACGGTGCCGCACGGCTCGCGCACGCTGCCCGCCTCGACTGTCACCGGCAGCGAGGCGGACAGGCCGCCGGCGCGGATCGTGACGGTTGTGGTGCCGGGGTTGAAGGCACAGAACAGCCCAGACTGCACCGCCAGCGGCTTGCCCGCTTCCCGTTCGTCGGAGATCGGTTCACCCTTGACGTTCTGCAGCACTTCGTGGGGGTTGCTCGAGGCGGTGTTGCGCTCCACGAAGCGCCCCACTTCCTTATCCGAGGATTCGAGTTCGTATTCGGGCAGCACAGCCGTCTGGCAACCCGCCACCACGCACAGCGAGGGGATCGGCGTGTACTGGTCTTCCGGGCACTGCGACGCGCGGGCTTCGTTCGCGCGGCAGCCGGCTCGCGGGCGGCGCGCCAGCCCTTCGAACAGCGACACGCTGCTGCGGCGCAGCAGCGTCCCGTTGTCAGCTTCCAACGCCAGTTCGCCGATCACGGGGATCAGCTGCACCGACACCGGCGCTTCGTCGTTCGCCTTGCGTTCTGTCGTTTGGACGTGACCGAGCAGGATCCCCTTCGCGCCGTGGAAGTCCCCCGCGTCCTGTGTGGATAGCTGCTCGTAGCCGAGCGTGCCCGACCCGAACGCGGCGAGCTGGCGCCCGTTGTAGGTGAGGTGTTCCTGGACGTTGGCTTCGGGGGAGTCGTAGAAGTAGGCCGAGGCGACGTAGTGCGCGGGGTCGCCCGCCCCGTCGGGGTTTTCCCCGACCAGCGCCGCCAACAGCCTGATCGCTTCGAGGTCGTGCGCGGCGACCTGGGCGCCGAGGTTGGAGTTGGCGACGACGATCACCGGCTTCGCTTCCGCGCCGGCCGCCCCCAGGCGCCGCTCCACCCATTCGCGCTGCGCCTGGTTGACATCGCCGTGCTGGGAGTCGTCGAGCACCAGCGCCCACACGCCTTCCTTTTCGACGGCGTAGTAGGCCGACTCGCAGCCGGGCGAGGCGCCGCAGCGGGTGGGTTCTTCGGCGGGGCCGGCCGCGCCGCCGCTGCCGAACGGCCGCGGGAAGGCGGCGAACGCCGCTTCCCATGAGGTCTCGCTCCCGTCCTGCTCAGGGCGGGCGTCGAGGTCATCCGGGGTGATCGTGTCGTACACGGGGATCGCAGAGCTGGAGAAGATCGAGGCGTAGCCGTCGAGCTCCTCCGCGAACGGGATCGGCGGGGATTTGGAGCCGACGAATGTGCCCGCGGTGACGGTGGGCCCGGTGTCGAAGAAGGCGCCCACGTGCGCCCCGCCGGCTTCCCCGACGCGGCCCGCGAGCGCCAGTGCAGAGCGCAACCACACCTGCGGCCCCACCCCCGCATCCGCGCGATCGGAGCAGGGCGCCGCGCACAGCGCTTCGCCGCCGAACGCGAACGTCGCGGGACCTGGCGAGGCCACCGGCGAGGCGCCCGCGCCGAGCGGCGTGACGCCATCGGCCGGGTAGCGCTCGATGTCGGCCGTCTCGACCGCTTCGTCTTCGGAGTTGGAGATCCCGCCGACGGCCCACCCCTGAGTGCCGGTCGGGTCGACCAGCACCGCGAAGATCGGGTCGGGCCGATAGGGGAGGTCAAAGTAGACGAACGAGCCTTCCTGCCCGCCGACCGGGTTCAGTTCGTGGCTCTCATCGCGCCAGCCGGTCGCCGTCTGGCGCAGCACGCCGCCGCTTTCCGGACCGGTGGAGAGCCCGCCGGTGGGGGCCTGGGGGGGCGGGAAGCCCGGCGTGGTGGAGCTGCTGCCCGACGAGAGGCCATTGCCCCCGGCCGTCACGACCGCTCGCAGGGCTCCGTTTTCGCGGAACAGGGCGAGCGCCCCGGCCGGCGCGCTCGGCAGCGGCGTCGGCGCCGCCCGCCACGGGGCGCCGACCGCTTCGCGCTCGTACAGGTACTGCCCCCCTTCGCCGCCGCGAACCACGAACGCGGCGCCGCCGTCGGGCAGCCCCGCCACGGCCCGGGGGACCGAGCCGGCCCCGGCCACCGTTTCCGCTTCCTGGTCGACCCGCCAGCCGGAGCCTTCGTTGACCAGCAGCCCGCCGACGAACGCGTTTACCTGGGGGTTGGGCTGCTTGCTGTAGGCGACGATCGCCTCCGAGCCGGCGAACGCGATCGAGTTGAAGGTCGCGCCCTGCACCTGCGGTGGGAGCGCCGTTTCTTCGGTCCAGGTCTTGCCGTAGCGCAACAGTACTCCCCCCTGCCCGACCGCATTGCGCCCGACGGCGTAGCCGCGCGCCGGGTTGGCGGGGTCGAAGGCGATGCCGTAGAGATTCGCGCGGAAGTTGATCGGCGTGGCTGGATCGCGTTCCCACAGGCCCGTCTCCGCCCGCCACAGCCACATTTCCCCCCCTTCCCCCACCGCATAGGCGCGGTGCGGCGTGGGCCAGGCGACCGCGCGCAACCGCACACTGGTTTCCGCCCGCCCCCCCGGCCCCAGCAAACTTTCCGGCAGCCACCCCTCGCCGGGCTTGTAGCGTGCGACCGCTCCGTTTTCGCCGACCGCGAGCGCGCCGCTCGAGAGCGCGCCGACGGGGGCCCCGGGTTCTGGCGCGACGGCCACCAGCGGGTGGCGGAAGGACACCGGCCACGGCTGCAGGCGGCTGGGCTGGAGCTTCGAGGCGAGCGCGAGGTGGACCGGCATCGCGGAGTAGCCCAGCCACCCTTCCGTGGGCGTGGAGAAGGCGGCGCCATACCTCCCGCCGGGGCTGCTGTTTTCGCTGCCGCCGAGCGCCAGCACGCGCTTGAACGATTCGCCTTCAAGGCTCAGGCTCACCCCTTCGGGCAGGCCGGTGATCACCCGCTCGCCGTAGGCCGATCCGTTGGCCCAGGCGATGCTGCGGGAGGGGCCAAGCGGCAGCTGCTCGGGCAGTTCGTGCTCACACAGCGGCGTGCCGGCGGGCGCTTCGGCGGGGAGCGCACACCAGCTCGACTCCACCGTGCCTCCGCCGCTGCCTTCCGGCTTGAAGAACAGCGTCGTGGTGACCGGGGCGTGCAGCGTGAGGTCGCCGCGCGCGCCGTCCACCCAGATCCCTTCGCTCGTGACGGTCAGCAGCTGGGCTTCGATCGCCGGCCCCCCCGACCCGGGCACCGTGAACGGCTCGCCTTCGGGCGGAGCGCCCGGGTGGGCGGGATCCTGAACAGGGATCGTGAGCGGATGCGCTTCGCCATCGCCCGCACCGGCACTCAGCGCGACGGGCTTCCAGCTCCAATGCCCCGGCGAGGCTTCGACGCGCCGGAACAGCGCGACCGCGCCGCTCGGGTAGTTGGCGGAGAGCCCGGCGAGCAGCCAGGCGTTGGTGGGCGAGCTCGCCCCGATCGCCAGCACGCGGAAGCTTTCCGAGCTTGTGGTCGGTATTTCGATCGGCTCGCTGCTCCAGTGCTGCCCGTCCCAGTGCAGCACCTCGCTCTCCACCTCCCCTTCTTCGCTGACCGGTGCCACCAGCGCCCCCGCTTCCCCACCCGCTTCTTCGAGCGGCGCGATCATCGGCGCGCGAGCGCTGCCGTACAGGTGCTGGCCCTTGAGGAGCAGCGGTTCGGCTTCGCCTTCGACCGGCACCGGGCCCGTCGCCACGAAGGCGCCGCCGGGCTTGCGCACGAGCACGACCTGTTCGCTGTCCGCGGCGCCTTTCTCCGTGCCGAGGAGCACCCCAAACCCTTTGGGGGTCATCTGGCCGGCGAGCGGGCTCGCGGCGAGCTTGAACGCCTTGGGCAGTTCTCCGGGCAGCGCCGGCCCGAGCGTCCAGCTCCCTTCCTGCGCTTCCACCGATCCCGGGTGCACGTAGTAGCGGACCAGCACGGTGGTGGCGCCATCCCCCGAGCCCTCGCGCCCAATACCCCACGTCTCTTCCCTGCCCGGCGCTTCGGGTTCTTCGGGCGTCGCGCCGATCATCGTCACTTCGCTAGCGGGCAGCGAGGCGTCGGTTTGCGGTAGCGCTTCTTCGGGCGCGCCCGGCTGGGCGACGGCGAGCGAGCCGCGGTGCGAGCCGGGCAGAGCGAGGGATAACACCAGCGCGATCGCCGTGGCGAGGGCGCCCGCAAGCAGCGCCAGCCGCCCGCGCGTCACTCGGACGCGGGTATTCCTCCGGGCGCTCAAGGCAGCTGATCCGGTCCGCTGGTCAGAGAATCGTGTGGTGAGGTAACCAGAGCGCTTGTCCAGCCGCCGTGCGGCGACCCAACCGCCCCGCTCGTCAAAGCACCGTGTGGCAGCACCACCAGCCCGGTCGTCACCGTCGTGACGTTCGCGCCTTCGCCCGTCACGGAGGAGACGAGTGGCAGCGGCGCGAGCGCGTGCGTCTGCAGGCTCAGCTTGGTCGGCCAGCTCCGCGGGTCGAGGCTCAGCCGAAGCGTGCGGCTGCCCGCCCCAAGGGTGAGCATGCGCGTGGACGCGACCAGGCGGCCGTGACGCTTGGCGAGCAGGCGCACGCGCGCCTTGACCGCGAGGTGGAAGCTCAGCTGCAGCGTGGTGTGGTGGATCAGCTTGCTGTGCAGGCGCGAGAGCAGCGGCAGCTGCACCTTCGATTGGCTCGAAGGCTTCGATTCTTCGCCCTTCACGATTTTCGGCACGACGAACCCTTCTTCGTTGAGGCCCGAGGTATCGGGAGGCGGCGCGTCGGCCACCACCTGCGGCAGGCCCTGATCGAGGGGGCGGTAGGCGATCACATTGTGAAAGCCGCTGATTTCGTTGGCGCGCATCGTCCGTTCGCCTTCCGGCGCGAGGTGGAACAGCCATCCCTCGGTGCTCGCCATCCAGCAGTTTTCGAGCGCGGGACAGGAGATCCGCGCGGCGGCGCCCTTCGGGCCAACGCCCGCTTCGGCTTCGGCCTTGGTGGGCAGCGTCTGCGCGCCGAGCACCTTCCCTTCGGCTGAGATGTGCACGAGCACCGCGCTCACGCCTTCGCCGGCGCCAGTCGGCGCGCGCAGCGCCAGCCAGGCGTCTTCGCTGCCCGGTTCGGCGGCGATCCCGCTCACCGCCGCCGCCTTCGCTTCCCCGCCGAGCAGTCGCTGTTCTTCGGCTTCGCTTGCGAGCACGCGACCGAGCGGGTGCGCGGCGATGCCGGAGGTGGGCGAGCCGGGGCCGAACGGCTGGCTCCACACGCCCTGCACGCGGCGCACCACCGTCACCTGGCCCGCTTCTTCGCCCGGTGCGGTCGCCTTGGGGCTTTTCCCCGCCGCGCCCCACAGCGCGCCTTCGGCCGAAGAGAGGTGCAGGAATTCGAGCCCGTCGGAGAGCTCGCTGAAGGAGCCGTACAGCGGCGGTTCGGCTGCTTCGGGCGCGATCGGGGGCGAGGCTTCCGGTTCGATCGTGTGCAGCACCGGGTAGCGGCTCTCTTCCTTGGCGACGGGATCTTCGGCGCGTACGCGGACGCTCTCGTACAGCACCCCTTCGAGCACGCTCATGCTCTGCACCGCGTGCCCTTCCCCGGCGTACGGTTCGGCTTCGAGGCTGCCGCCGTTCCAGTGCAGGTGGAAGGCCCCGAGCTGCGGTTCGGGGAGCGAGTCCCCCCCGAACCAGCAATCCTCGGAGTCGACGGCGGGCGGCGGCGGCGGGACGCACGCCGCCGCATGCATCGCCTGATAGGAGTCGGCTTCGCCGGCGGGGTGGGCGTAGGAGCCGACCACACTGCCTCCGGCGAAGTGGCAAAGCGTGTTGTCTTCGAGCGGCACCTGCCGTTCGAACTGCGTGCCGGAGGATTCGCTCACCTGCCCTGGGCGCCCGTCGGAGACGGTCCAGAATTCGTTGGGACCGGCCCACGCGATGCTCCCTTCGGTGGCGCCGCACACTTCGGCGATCTCGCGCCATTCCACGCCGTCATACGCCCACACGCCGGGCGGGACGGCCTTGCCGTTGCCGTGCGTGATCAAGAGGCCGCGATTGGGTTCCCAGAACTCGATGTCGCCGATCTGCCCGAGGCCGATCGGCAGCGACAGTTCCGGCGTCCCCGGCGGCGCTTTCGGCGGAGAGGGCTGTTCCAGGCGCCACACGGCACCGGCTTCGCCGCCTTCCGCCGCGGTGGACACGGCAGGTGACCCGCACACGTACGCACACACCAAAACCGCCGGTAGGAGCAGCGTCCAGATGTATGGGAGGACACGCCTCACTGCCGCACCCCACGGGTCATTTCAGAGGCAGTGACGTCGTCCCAATGAGCGTAAAACCGCGTGCTCATCGCCGCGCGTCCCTGTGGGTCCGGGAGCGGGCGGCGCCCTTGGTCGAGCGCCGCACGGTGGCGGTGCGCTGGAACGCGACCGCGATGCTCGCATGCAGGGTCGGCTCGCCGCGCGCGGTGAACGTGAGGCTGGCGTTCGCGGAGAGGCCGCCCGGTTGAGCGGCGAGCCCTGCATACGCTTTGTCCAGCTTCAGCACGAGCAGGATCAATTCGCCGGAGGGGGCGTGCGCGTTCTGTCCGGCAATCGCGAGCGTGCGAGTGGCGACGGCGAGCGGGCGTGCGCGCGAGGAATGGACGGTGCGCCGCGAATGCGAGGAGCGCCGGGCGTGCCGGGCGCGTCGCGCCGCGCGCGGAGAGCCGCCCGCCCCGACGAGCAAAGACCCGCGCGCCCGCGCGATGAGCGTCCCCACGGCGGGGACCGCCACGTAGAGCGCGACGGTGCCGTTGGCGCGCGAGAGCGCCGTCACCCCCAGCCGCCACGCCGGTTCGGTGCCCATCGCCGGCGCGGGGCTGAACGACTGAGAGGTCGAGAGCGAGGGGAACGCCACCGGTTTGACCAGGAACACGTCGCTGCCGTTGGCTGGCGCCGCGGAGGGGGTGTCGCCAGGGGGAGTGTTGCCGTCCCCGTAGACGAGGTTGTCTGCCGTCGAGGTGAAGACGAGCGTTTCCCCGTTGGCGGAGAAGGCGGGCGAGAGCGCGCCGAAGCCCTTGGGGGGCGCCCCGTACTGGTCTTCTTCCTGCAGGTTGGTTTTGTGGGGCTGTTCGCTCGGCCCACCCGCGTAGCCGTGCGTTACGCGCGTGAGCGTGCCGTCGCGCAGATCGACGTCGAACAGTTCCGGCAGCCCCGGTTCGGGCGCCGGCGCGTCCACGTACTGGGGAAAGCCGAGCGGGAACTGCGTGCGCAGCGTGGTGAACGCGATCTGCTCGGCGTCGGCGGAGATTTCGAAGTCGGCGATCGGCCCGGAGTAGGTGAGCTTTTCGGGCCCGATCTCGGTCAGCGGGGTGAGCGCCTGGTCGCGGGTGAGACCGGGGTGCATGTCGGCGACGAACAGATCGCTCGGCTGCCCCGTGCCGCCCCGGCCAAAGTCGAGACCCTCGGCGAGCAACTTCTCCTCGGAGAGGAACGCGACGGTGTAGCCGTCGGCGCTGAGCCGCGGGGTGAAGTCGCCGACGCCGTGGCCCACGCCCCACACTCCGGTGGTGAGGCTCCCACCTCCCTGTTCGGTGACGAACGGCCCCTGGCAGGGGTCAAGCGCGGAGGGCGTGGCCGGCAGCGCGCTCTCACCCGATTCCACGCACAGGGGATTGCCCGGGTCCGATCCGCCGGTCACCCGCTGGGTCGCCGTTTCCGAGCCTGGAGCGATCCGCCGCCACAGTGGTTCGGTGTATTTCGGGGCGAGGATTTCAGAGGGAAGCGCCGCCGCCTGCTCGCCGACCTCCTCCCCCATCCACGCCACGGTGCTGCCGTCGGCGCTGATCGAGGCTCCTGGCCATTCGCCTGTTTCCGGGATCGTGGGGAACTCCAGCCGTTCCCCCGGGTAGACGGCGCCGAGCTGCCCCTTGCCGACGACCGGTTCGGCGGCCCCCGCGGCGGTCGATTCCCCGCATTCGAAGTAGCAGCGGCTGACGAGCACCGTGCGGCCGCTTTCGAGGTAGCGCACGGCGACCTGGCCGGCGGGCGTGTGCGGCTGCGGCGTTTCGCCCCTGGCGCGTTCTTCTTCTTCGAGCTTCGGATAGGCGACGAGGTTGGAGACGGCGGTCGTGACGAACGCGACCTCGTTGCCTTCGGCGTCGATCGCCGAGCGGCCGGCGGCGCTCGCCCCCATCGTCGTACTCGGGCTGTGATAGTCGAGTGGTTCGGAGGAGCCGTTGGCCGCTGAGACGATCGTGAAGGCGCCCGCTTCCCCCGGCGCCAGCGCCATGTTGCGCACGTAGACGTTCACCGCTTCCTGCTTGGGCGCTTCGTCGGGCTCCCCGTCGGTGATCGCGGGCAGGCTCGTGCCTTCATTGGTGGTGAAGCTCAGGTATTGCCCGTTTTCACTGATCGAGGGCATCTCGGCGTCGCCGCCGGCCACCTGTTCGAGCGCGCCCGTGAGCAGGTCGCGCCGCCACACGCCGGTGACACCCGCGATCGAGCCGTCGAAGGCGACGTACACGCCGTTGCCGGAGATCGCGGCGTCGTGGGCGTATTCCATCTGCTGCGGCTCGCCCCCGCCGAGCGCGCCCTCAGAGACCAGCGAGATCGGCCCGAACAGATCGGCCTGCGCAGAGGCCGGCACCAGTGCGGTCAGCAGGCACATGAGCCCCGCTGCCAACAGCCACCTCATCGCACGCTCACCCACTGGCTCACAACGCCGGCGTTGCCGATCGCATCGCGCACGTGCACCACCACGCGGTAGACGCCCGCGTGGTGGTAGCGGTGGGAGAAGCTCGCGTGCCCACGCGCAAACGCGCCGTCGCCGAAGCTGACGCTCACCGCGTGTACATCGACTCCCGAGTAGGCATCGCGCACACGCACACGCACCGCCGCGCCACCTCCCGTGCGCGCGACCTTGACCGTGGGGGGCACGCCATCGATCGACAGCGTCGAGGGGGCGGTCAGCGTGGACTCGCCGTCCCTGTCGGTGGCAAGCACCTGCAGGCGATGGTGACCGGAGCTCAGGCCACGGGTGTCAAGGTGCGCGGAGAGGACTACCGCTTCACCCGCGGGAGCGGG
>CAVVTQ010000001.1:0-205320 GCA_963751195.1 uncultured Solirubrobacterales bacterium | reverse complement strand
CTGGATGTGACCGTCGAGCACGAGGTGGTAGCTCAACGGCCCGGCGGAGGTGGGAGCGGGCTGCCAGGAGACGAGCGCCTGGTCGGGTTTCACCCACCCCTTGGGCAGCGTCAGCACGAACTGGGAGGGCGGCGCCGTCGCCTGCGCCACAACGATCGCAGCGTCGCCCAGTTGCCCCTGGCGGAAGGCGATCAGGCCGTCCCCGAGCCCCGAGCGCCCGACCGCGAGTTCCGCGACTTCGCCGCCGGCGCCGCCGCTCACCAGCGCCGTCTGCACGGCCCCGCCCGGGAAGTCCTCGCGCACCGCCACCGCGGGATGGCCCTGCGCTTCGGCACTCGGCCAGGCGGAGACACCGCCGCCTTCGGGATTCATGACGCTGGCGACGCCCTCTTCGCCACCGGCGAACGGGGGCCCGAGCGAGAGCGCTCCCGTCAGCCCTTTGTCGTTGCCTTCGATCACACGGGGCGTGCCGTTGTCGTCGTAGAGCACGCGCACGGAGCGCTTTTCGTCGATGTCGATCGCCGGCGGCCCGACGGTCGCGCTCTTGCCGCCGGGGACGCCCGAGTCGGCGATCATCGCGCCCTGAAACTCACCTCCGCTGGCTGATTCGCCGTCGGGCAGGATATTCAGGAAGATCCGCGGCCCCGGCAGCGGCGAGGAAGGGCCGGCCGCCTGGCGGTAGGCGACCTCGGCCTGGCCGAGGCGCGAGAAGGCGACGCTGGGGGCATCGGCGTCATCGGTGATCGGTGCCCCGTTGTAGGTTTCGACGGAGACCGGCATTACGTAGTTGAGCGCGCTGGCGAAGATCCGCCGCGCCCAGATCCGCGCGACGCCTTCGATGTCGGGCTCCTGCCACACGACCACCCCGTTGCCGGTCGGGCCGATCGCGACCTGTGGCGCGTTGTCCTGCGTCGGCGGGCGCATGCCGACAGCGGCGTCGCGGTTGATCGCGCCCAGGTTCGACCAGCGCCGGCCGTCGAAGTGCGCGACGCGAACGCTCTCGGGCACGTCGCCCGCTCGCAGCAGCGAGACGCCGACTTTGTTGGTGGCGATCACCCGGTAGACGACGTCGGCCTGGCCGGTCGAGCTGACCGCGAGGTCGGGGCTGGTGCCGGTCCCTTCTTCGATGTCGCGGTCGACGATGATCGCCTGGCCGAAGTGTTCGGCGCCAGGGCCGAGCTCGGCGCCGAGCAGCTCGTAGATCGGCTTGCCGGTGGTCGGGCTGGTCGCGAACGGTGTGGCCCACACGACGATCAGCTCACCGCCGACGGCCGCGCCGATGCGGGGCCAGCTGGCGGCGAACTGCTCTTCGGTATCCACCCGGACCGGCGCCATCCAGTGCCCTTCCACGTAGCGCGCGACGAACACGTGGGCGACGCCTTCGACGGTCTTCAAATAGACGACTCCGCCGGTGCCGTCTTCGGCCATCGCCGCGCCGCCGAAGCCGACGATGCTCTCGCTGGGGCCATCGATCGTCGTGGCCGGCAGGATCACCGCCTGCGCGCAGGCCGGGAGGATCGCGAGAGCCAGAACCGCGCAGAGAGCGGTGAGCGTCTTCCTCGGTCCGAAGCCCATCTCACGAGGTCGATTTGTTGAGCGCCCCTGGCGAGGGAGCGTAGGCGCAGCGGAAGTTCTGCGCTTCGTCAACAGGCTGCGAGCCGGCGAAGCCGCCCTTGGTGCCATTGCAGTAGACGTCCACGTACTGCAGCGATTCCGGCAGCGGGTTGGCGGGCAGCGGGATCGGGTTGGGCTGACCCTGGCGAGGGTCGCCGGTCGCGCCTTCGCTGACCCCCTCGAAGCCGGCCGCCGCCGAGCCCGCTTCGGTCGTGACCAGCGAGGAGCTCATCTCGCGTTCGTCTTTCAGGCCGCGCGTGGGGTCGAGGTTGATCGTGGCGGTCAGCGGCGAGTCGTGGATCGTCGACTCGAGCTTCACGCGCGCTGCGCCCCCAAGCAGTTCGGAGGCGGAGGGCAACCAGCCGCCTTCTTCCTCACACTTCTTCGAGGCCCAGATGTAGTTGTTCTTGCCGACGTCTTCCTTGGTGAGCGGGAAGGGCGTCGATTCCAGGCACCAGGTGCCGAGGTCGACGCTGTCGGGTGGGCAGGTGGCGACGATCTGTTCGGCCGTTTTGCCGTCGAAGCGCTTGGCGTTCTCGGCGGTGCTCACGGTGGGGATCGCCGCGGCGGGGAATTTCCCGTTGCGCCCCAGCGTCAGCAGCGCACCGGCGTGGGGCTTGGAGCTGATCGGGTGCCCGTCGATCGCCGCGACCACGGCATGGCGGGCAGCGTCGGCGAGACCGGTCGTGGAGAAGACGAGCGCGATCAGTGCGACCACCATCGCGGGCGAGGGCAGCCGGCGCGAGCTACGGGGCCGGCGTGCCTTCACTTCGCCTGCTCGGGGTCGCCGCGGGTGGTGAAGCGCGGGGGCGTGGTGGAGGCGCGGCGCACGTCGCGCAGCTCCTCGAGCGTCACCTCCTGCACCGTGGAGAGCACCGCCTCCAGCGCCACGCCCGAGAGCGTCTCCTGCTCGAGCAGCGCGGTGGCGGTCTCTTCGACCGTGGACCAGTTGCGATCGAGGATCACCGCGGCGCGCGCCTCGGCGTCGCCGACCAGCCGCTCGACCTCGTCGTCGATCACGTCCAGCGTGTGGGGCCCGACCGAGCCGAGGTCCTGCAGCGAGGCGCCGAGGAACACCTCACCGCTCTTCTCGCCGATCGTCACGAGGCCGAGCGCGGGAGACATCCCGAACGAGGTGACCATCGAGCGCGCCAGCGCGGTGGCGGCGTGCAGGTCGTCGTTGACGGAGGTCGAGTGGTTGCCGAACGCCATCCGCTCGCCCGCCAGACCGGCGAGGATCGAGATCAGCTGGCGGTGCAGGTCGGGCTCGCTCATGATCACCTGGTCGCGGTCGGTGAGCATGTGCGCGGCGGTGCCCAGCTGCCGGCCGCGCGCGACGATCGAGAGCTTGCGGGTGGAGGTCGTCTGCCCGAGCGCGTCGGTGACGACGGCGTGAGCGGACTCGTGGATCGAGATCAGCCAGCGCTCCTCGGCGCTCAGGATGTGGCGCTTGGCGGGGCCGGCGACAACGCGGTCGATCGCCTCCTCGAGCGTGTGCTGGTCGATCTGCACGCGCCCGTCGCGGACGCTCAGCAGGGCCGCCTCGTTGATCACGTTGGCGAGCTCGGCGCCGCTGAAGCCGGGCGTCTGGCGCGCCACCTCTTCCAGCGAGGCGTCGGGCGCGAGCGGGCGCTTGTCGCCGTGCAGGCGCAGGATCTCCAGGCGTCCGTGCACGTCGGGGTTGTCGATCACGATCTGGCGGTCGAAGCGCCCAGGGCGCAGCAGCGCCGGGTCGAGGATGTCGGGCCGGTTGGTGGCGCCCATCACCACCAGACCGCCGTCGCCGGCGAAGCCGTCCATCTCCACGAGGATCTGGTTGAGCGTCTGCTCGCGCTCGTCGTTGCCCTGCCCGATGCCCGCGCCACGCTTGCGCCCGGCGGCGTCGAGCTCGTCGATGAAGATGATCGCGGGCGCCGCCTTGCGCGCCTTGCGGAAGAGGTCGCGCACGCGCGCGGCGCCGACGCCGACCAGCGACTCGACGAAATCCGAGCCCGACAGCGAGAAGAAGGCCGCGTCGGCTTCGCCGGCGACCGCCTTGGCGAGCAGCGTCTTGCCGGTGCCGGGGGGCCCCACCAGCAGCACGCCCTTGGGTGCGGCGGCGCCCACGCTCAGGTATTTCTGCGGTTCGGCGAGGAAGTCGCGGATCTCGCGCAGCTCCGCCACCGCTTCGCCGGCGCCGGCGACGTCGGCGAAGGTGATGCGGTCGGAGGTGCCCTTGCCCTTCTTCTTGCCTTTGCCGGCGAACTGCGAGAAGCCGGCGATGCCGCCCGCGGCGCCTTCGGTGCCGAGCCGCATGAACAGCGAGAAGAGGCACACCAGCAGCAGGATCGGGATCAGGAACTGCACGATGATCGTCTTCGTGCCCTTGCCGGCCTGCTGGTCGACGCTGACGATCGCGCCGCCGGTTTCAAGTTCGCGGATCAGCTGCTGGGTCTGCGCGCCGGAGGCCGGGTAGGAGGCCCACAGGACCTTGGCGCCGACCACGCCGGTAGACGTGCCGGTGGCGGCGGTCCCCAGGGCCTTCGTTGGCGGCGCTCCCGGCGCCTGCGCTGGCACCACCCGCCGAGCCGCCCTTGCCGCTCTTGGTGGCTTCGCCGCTTTCGCCGCTCGAGCCGAGGATCGCGCCGTCGGCGGCGATTGGGGGAGCCTTGGCGCGTCGTGACGAGCTCGACGCGATTGTCATGGTCGAGCAGCACCGCGGTCGCGATCTGATGGCGGCCGGCAAGCTTGTGCACGGTGCTGAGCGGCACCTGCTGGCCGGCGCTGCTGGGTGCGATCGAGCCGAGTAGCGTGGCGAACGCGATCGCCAGACCGATCGAGGCGAGCAGCAGGAAGAGCGCGATCGGGTCGCGGAAGGCGATCCGCCGGGCGCTCTGCAGACCCGCGCCCAGCGTCGCCAGCACCGGGCTGCGGCGCTTGGCCAAGCCCGAGCGCACGGTGGCGCGGCTCGGTGTCTCGGATGCCCGCCCACTCCCGCCGTTGGCGCGGGTGGGCGGGACTCCATTACTCGCCGCGGGCGGCGGCGCGGGCGGGAACTCGGGGTTGTCGGAGCTGGGCTCGTCGGTCATGAGGCGAAGGCCTCCCTGCGGCGGTGGCCGCAGGCAGAGACGATCGAGGTGGCGACGAGTAGTCGGCGCCGGATCGGCTGGAGGTGAGGTCTACATGAGCGGGCGGGAAAAGCAAACCTCTTTCACAAAAACAAAACATTGGCGAGCGAGACCCACCCCTCCTTCACCAAATTTTCTCCAACTTGCCACCACCTGTTCACTTGGGCTGCCCGGCGAGCGACTGAGACTGCAACGCCCCCGAAAGCAAAGGAGTCCCTGTGCGCGCTCACCGCACCCTCGCCATCTCGCTGACCCTCGCCCTGATGCTCGCCGTGCCCGCCGCGGCCGTCGCGACCCAGCGCTTGATCTTGGGGGGCTCGACCTCCGTGCTCCCGCTCGCCCAGAAACTCGCGTCCGCCTACCACCATCAGTTTCCGCACACCCCCGAACCGAAGGTCGAGGGTGGGCAGTCCGACATCGGCATCGCGGGTGTGGCCAGCGGGCGCTTCGACATCGGCGACTCCTCGCGCGACCCGCTCAGCACCGACCCGCACGGGCTGGTATTCACGAAGATCGCACGCGACGGCATCTGCGTGATCACCAACGACAAGAACCCGGTCGCCAACTTCTCCCAGACGACGATCCAGGGCATCTTCAGCGGCTCGATCCGCGACTGGAGCGAAGTGGAAGGCTCCACCCAGACAGGTCCGATCGAACTGTTCGACCGCTCCAGCGCCTCCGGTACGCAGGACGCCTTCCAGGACATCTTCATGGGCGAAGACCTGAAAATCTCCCCCGCCGCCAGCGCCGAGGACTCCAACGGCGAAGAGCAGAACGCGGTCTCGGCCGCCCCCGGCGCGATCGGTTTCGTCTCCTTCGCCTACACCGCGGGCGTCCACCCGGCCGCCTACCAGGGCGTGGCGTGCAACCTGCGTAACGCCCGTTCGGGGCAATACGGCGGCGTGCGTAACTTCTGGATGGTCACCAAGGGCGAACCCAAAGGCGAAGCAAAGAAGTTCCTCGCCTGGGTGACCAGCGGCAGCAAGACCACCAAAAACATCATCAACTCCAACTGGATCGCCGTTCACTAGCGGGAAGCTGAAGCGAGCGGGGCGGGCGGACGGCTGTGAGCGCTGAGGCATATCCCCCCGCCGTCCCGCCGGCCGCGCCTGCCGACCCGATGGAGGCGCGCCAGCGCCACGCCGCGCAGCTTCCCGCCCACCTGAAGGAGGCCGCCCGCGACCGGCGCGTGGAGTTCGCGCTCGGCACGCTGGCCGCCGGCACGCTGGCGCTGATCGCGGCGATGCTGGTGACGGTGCTGGTCAACGGCTGGCCGTCGTTCGAAGCCAACGGCCTCGGCTGGTTCGGCAACGGCGGCGACCCCGTCCACGCAGTTCCGCGCGATGCAGACGGGCACCGCCCTGCCCGGCCACCCGCTGCTGTACTTCAGCGCCTGGCCGCTGATCTGGGGAACGCTGCTGAGCACCGCCGGCGCGGTGGCGATCGCGCTGGTCGTCTCGACGCTCGCGGCGATCTTCATCACCGAGTTCGCTCCGGTGCCGGTACGGCGCGTGCTCGAACCGGTGGTGCGGCTGCTAGCGGGCGTTCCCTCGGTGATCTACGGGCTGGTCGGCCTGCTGCTGATCGCGCCGTGGGTGGAGGGCATGATCAGCACCCAACGCAAGGAATCGGTGCAGTACGTGGTGCAGCTCAGCGGCGAGGGTCTGCTGACCGCCACGCTGGTGCTCACGGTGATGATCCTGCCGATCATGATCGCGCTTACCTCCGGCGCGCTCGCGGCCGTACCTGCCGCGTGGCGCGAAGGCTCGGTGGCGCTCGGCGTCAACCGCTGGCGCACGATCTGGCGCGTATCGGTGCGCGCCGCGCGACCCGCGATCGTCTCCGCCACGGTGCTGGGCACCGCGCGCGCGCTCGGCGAGGCGATCATGCTCGCGATGCTCGGCGGCGGACGGCCGTTCGCCCCCAACCCGCTCGATGGGCTGACGTTCCTGTTCGAGCCGATCCAGCCGCTGGCGGCGTCGATCGTCAAGGAATTCGGCGACAACCCCAATACCCCGATCGGGCACACCGTGTACGCGTTCGGCGCCCTGCTGCTGTTCAGCGCGGCGCTGCTGTCGCTCGCCGGGTGGGCGGTCAGGCAACCGCTCAAACGGTACTGGAAGCTCGGGGGCAACTTCGCTCGATGCGCCTGCCAGCGCTGCGCCTGTGGGCCAGGGCATGGCACGCCCGCCGCCCGCCGCCGCGATCGTGCGGCCGCGCCGCGAATCGACCTCGACGTGGCCGCTCGTGGACCGGCTGGCGTACTGGCTGTGCTGGGCCGTGGGGATCGGGCTGTGCGTGGTGGCGGTGGGGATCGTGTTGTTCATGTTCATCAAGGGAATCTCGGCGCTGCGCCCGAGCCTGTTCGTCGAATCGCCCTCGACAGGGGTGCTGCAGGAAAAGCACTCCGGGGGCTTCCTCGACCCGCTGATCGGGACATTCATCCTCACCGCGATCGGCATCGCGATCGCCGCGCCGGCCGGCGTGGGGATCGCGGTGTGGCTGGTCGAGTACGCGCGCCCGCGGTGGCTGGCGCGCACAGTCGAATCGGCGATCGAGACGATCGCCGGGATCCCCAGCATCGTACTGGCGCTGTTCGGGCTGCTGATCTTCGCGCGTCCGCTGTTCGGGTTCCTCTCCGGGAGCGCCAGCAACGGCACGGTCAGCGGCCAGTCGTTCCTCAACGCCGGGATCATGATGTCGGTGCTCGCGCTGCCGCTGGTGGTGGGCGCCTCGCGGGAGGCGCTGCTGCAACTGCCGGCGCGCATGCGCGAGGCGTCGTACGCGCTCGGCAAGACGCGCGCGACCACGATCCGGCGAGTGCTGCTGCCCTCCAGCCGCACGGGGATCGCCAGCGGCGCGGTGCTGGGGATGGGGAGGATCATCGGCGACACCGCGATCATCCTGATCCTGCTCAACACGCTGAAGCTCGAAGGGACCGGAGGGGCGCCCCTGCTCAGCACGCTGCGCGGCACCGGCTCGACGCTCAGCTACTACATCTACTACTACGCGCCGACCGGCGACGGCAACTCTCCGCAGAAGGCGTACGCAGCCGGCTTCGTGCTGTTGATGATCGTGCTCGCGCTCAACGCGCTGGTGACGCGCCTGAGCAAAGGGCTCACGCTGAGCACGACCACGTGGACGGCCAAACGATGAGCACGCTCCCCCCACCCGTGCGCCGCATCGTGGCGGACCGCAACCCGCGCGTGGTCGCGCCCACGCCGCCCCCCGACGGCTCGGGCAACGGCGCGGGCGGCGTGGCAAGCGGGGCGGGCGGGTCGCCAATCCTCGCCCGACGCCGCGCCGCGCGACCGGCCGCGACGTACCCCCCGGAAGAGCGGATGCGGATCGAATCGGTGTCGCTCGCCTACGGCGAGCGGTGGGTCGTGCGCGACGTCAGCCTGCCGGTGCGCCGGGGAGAGGTGCTGGGGCTGATCGGCGCGAGCGGCTCGGGCAAGACGACGCTGCTGCGCTCGCTCAACCGCCTCACCGAGATCACCGCCGGGGCGGGCCGCGCCGGGCGGATCACGCTCGACGGCGAAGAGATCCACGAGATCGAGGTCAACGCGCTGCGACGGCGCGTGACGATGGTCTTCCAGCAGCCCAACCCGTTCCCGATGAGCATCTTCGAGAACGTCGCCTACGCGCTGCGCGAGGCCCCCGGCCGGCGCCGCCGCGCGCGGCGCGCCACGCTGGAGCCGGAGGTGCGCGAGGCGCTGCGCCGGGCAGGGCTTCACGAGGAGGTCGCCGAGGACCTCGACCGCCCCGCGCTGTCGCTGTCGGGCGGCCAACAGCAGCGGCTGTGCATCGCCCGCGCGCTGGCCGCCGACCCCGAGGTGCTGCTGCTCGACGAGCCCTGCTCGGCGCTGGACCCGATCTCCACGGCGGTGATCGAGGACCTGATCGTCGAGTTGCGCGAAAGCGTGGCGATCGTGATCGTCACCCACAACCTCCAGCAGGCCCAGCGAGTGGCCGACCACGTCGCGTTCATGCACCTCGGCGAGCTCGTCGAGTACGGCACCGCCGAGCAGGTGTTCGACCAGCCCCGCCAGCAGCGCACGCGCGACTACATCAGCGGAGCCTTCGGGTGAGGATCGCCGTTTGCTGCTGCTCTGCGCGCTCGCGCTGGGCGGATGCGAGAGCAGCCAGGAAAAGAGTGCGCAGCTCGAAAAGCAGGCGAAGCTAGCCAAGGCCGCGCACCCCGTGCAAGCCGCCAAAGGCCTGTCGATCGCCCACGCCAGCAGCGCGGTGCGGGTGCTGAGCACGCAGTCGGTGCGCAGCTCCGAAGGGACGGCGGTGGTGGTGACACTGCGCAACGTCTCCACCCACGCGCTGCGCGACGTGCCGATCGAGATCACCGTGAAGGGCGCGGGCGGAAGCACGCTCTACCAGAACAACATCGCAGGACTGGAAGCGGCGCTCACGGCGGTGCCGCTGCTCGCGGCGGGGGCGCAGCTCGAGTGGATCGACGACCAGGTGCAGGCGGCCGAAGCGCCGGCTAGCGTCGACGCGCTCGTGGGCGAAGCGCCGCGGGCGCCCGCCAGCGTGCCGCGGATCGCTCTCACGGGCGTGCACGCCAACGAAGAAGGCGGCAGCAGCGGCGTGGCGGGGACCGTCCACAACGACTCCGCGGTGACCCAACGCGAACTCGTCGTCTACGGGATCGCCCGCCGCGGCGCACGGATCGTGGCCGCTGGGCGGGCGGTGCTCAGCAAAGTCGCGGCGCACGGCTCCACCCCCTTCCAGGTGTTGTTCATCGGCAGCGCCTCCGGCGCGCGCGTCGAAGCGAGCGCGCCGCCGAGCACGTTCTGAGCGGGCATTGGGCCACGCGGACAGTGGGCCACCGGTTCGGGGAGGACCACACCTTCGATACGCCTTCGAGCCCCGCCCGACTGGTTGAGCCCGCCACTCATGATCGATGGCATGAACGGCGACGCCCACAAACCCCAGTTGATCGATCGGCTTTACTTCATCAATCGGCTTTGATATAAAGCGGTGTTCGCGCGTCGGCTCCAGTGAGCTGGGCACGCCACCGCGGGACATCACCCTCCCCATGCATGTCGATCCATACATAGTCCTCGGGGCCGCCATCGTGGGGCTGTTGGTCGGCATGACCGGCGCCGGCGGAGGCGCGCTGATGAGCCCGATGCTGATCCTGCTGTTCGGGATCACGCCCTCGACGGCGATCTCCAGCGACCTCGTCGCCGCCGTGTTGATGCGCCCCGTCGGCGCGGGGGTGCACATGCGCGCGCGCACCGTAAACTTCAAACTGGTGGGCTGGATGGTGCTCGGCTCGGTGCCGGCGGCGTTCCTCGGCGCCTACCTGCTGCATCTGATGGGCGGATCGAAGGTCGACCAGGAAAAAATCGAGATCGTGCTCGGCACCGCGCTGCTGATCGGCGCCAGCGCGATGGTGCTGCGGATGGCGCTCGACCGCCGCTCCGGCAACACGCGCACAGCCGTGGTGCACGAGGTGGTCCCCCGCCCGCTGCCGACTGTGGCGATCGGGATCGTGGGGGGACTGATCGTGGGAATGACCTCCGTCGGCTCGGGCTCGCTGATGATCGTGATGATGCTGTTCCTCTACCCCGCCCTGGGGGCCAGCCAGCTGGTCGGCACCGACCTCACCCAGGCCGTCCCGCTGACGGCGGCCGCTGCGCTCGGGGCGCTCGCCTTCGGCCACGTCGACTTCGGCGTCACCACCTCGCTCGTCATCGGCAGCGTCCCCGCGGTGTACGTCGGCTCGCGCTTCTCCTCCTCGATGCCCGACCGCTACGTTCGCCCCGTGATCGCGTTCGTGATCTTCGCCTCCGGCCTGAAGTACGTCGGCGTAGAAACCACCGCGCTCGGCTGGATCCTCTGCGCCACGCTGCTCGCCTGCGGCGGGCTGTGGCTCGCGCGCGCACGCCCGGGAAGCGCTGCGCGCGAGACCGCCGAGTCGGCAGGCCTGGCGTCCGAGGACTCCACGCCCATGGTGGACCCGGAGCCGGCGGGCGTGGGGTAGCGGCTCAGGCGAACAACTCGGCCGCCCCTACCGCCACCGCCCGCGCTGCTTGAGCACGATCCCCTCCAGCACGTGGGCGACCGTCTCGCAGGCGTCGACGGCGGCCTCCAGCGACTCGAAGATGTCCTTCCAGCGGATCACAACCATCGGGTCGATGCCACCCGCGAACAGCGAGGCGACGGCGTCGCGCTGCAGGCGGTCGCCCTCGTTCTCCAGGCGATGGATCTCCACCAGGTGGGGGCCCAGCTCGAGTGCCGGTGCGCAGGCAGCGCAGGGCTCTGGCGATCTGCTCGCCGGCGCCGACCAGCACCTCGGCGAACTCGACCGCCTGCTCCATCGGGGCCTCCACGCCGTACAGCACCATCTGCGCGGCGGCGTGCTCGGTGTAGTCGACGATGTCGTCGAGCGCCGTCGCCAGCGCGTAGCCGTCGCTGGCCGCGAACGGCGCCCGCACGCGGCGGCCGGCGGTGAGGCGGTGGATGATGTCGTGGGTGATGCGATCGCCCTCCTGCTCGCACACCTTCAGGTCGCGCGCCAGCGGGGCGTGCTCCGGGAAGTCCGCCAGCAGCTCGCGCATCAAGAGGCCCGAGCGCTGCACGTTGCGCCCCGCCTCCTCCACCAGCTCCATCAGGGAGCTGTCCAAGCCTGGGCGCAGGAGGCTCATCGAGCGCGAGGACGCGGAGCGTCGCGGTCAAAGAGGTTTGGCTGGCCGCGACGCGGGAAGCTCATCGGAGGAGGATATTCCCCAGCGAGCAGACGGTGGAGGCTGCCCACCCGTCGGCACCAATGTCTTTCACATTTTTTTCACGAATGAATCACGAGTTCGCAACTCGGGAGCGCTCGCCGACCTCGATCATGCTGGACTGTGGAAGAGGCTCTGGAGAACGGCGAGGGCGCCCACGGCGGCCATGGCGGCACGATCTACGCGGGGGAGCTCGAGATCCATCCCGCCGAGGGGCTGGCGCTCGCCACCGGCCAGGCGCTGACGCTCTCGGTGCGCGAGTTCGAGCTGCTCGTCGCGATGGCGAGGCGGCTCGGGACGATCGTCACGCGCGAGGAGCTCTACCGCGTCATCTGGAAGGGGGAGCTGCGCGTCGGCGACCGCTCGGTCGACGTGTACGTCTCCAAGCTACGCACCAAGCTCGAAGCCGCGATGCCCGACCGCCGCTTCATCCACACCCACCCCGGCTTCGGCTACCGCTTCCAACCCCAACCTTTTGCGGGAGCGGGGCCCACCCCCCTCCCGACCTCCCGGATGGGTGACCGCCCGCAACCTTCACGAAATTTTCACATGCCGGCGGCGGTGGACTAGGAGAGTACGGGTTGGCATCACCCCGGGCGGGGAGCGTCTTGCGGCTCATATGCCTCGCCCTGCTCCGATCCATTGACCCCAAAAGCCCGATCCATTGACCCCAAAAGCCCGATCCATCGACCCCAAAAGCCAATAGGGAGACGCAATAGTGATCAACTTGCAAAGGACAGCCGCGACGGCCCTGGGCGTCGCGGCGCTCTCGCTGCTCGTCGCCGCCTGCGGCAGCTCAAACTCGACGACCTCCGGCACGCACTCCACACGCCGCGTCCGCCACGATCTCCGGCGCCGGCTCCACCTTCGCCGCACCCGTCTACGAACAGTGGGGCGCCTCGGGCTCACCTTCCGGCGTGACCGTCAACTACCAGGCCGTCGGCTCCGGCGCCGGCATCACCGCGCTGGAAAGCAAGACCGTCGACTTCGGCGCCTCCGACCCACCGCTCAAGGCCGAAGAAGAAGCGGCCCTCGGCAAGGTTGGCGAACCGGTCCAGATCCCGATGTTCCTGGGCGCGATCACCGTCTCCTACAACCTCCCCGGCGTCAAGTCCGGCCTCAAGCTCGACGGCACCACGATCGCCGACATCTACCTCGGCAACATCAAAACCTGGAACGACCCCGCGATCGCGGCGCTCAACCCTGGCGTCACGCTGCCGAGCACCCCGATCACCGTGATCCACCGCTCGGACTCCTCGGGCACCTCCGCCGGCTTCACCGGCTTCCTCGCCGCCGTCGACCCCGAATGGCTGAAAAAGGTCGGCCCCGGCAGCAAGGAACCCGCATGGCCGACGGGCACCGGCGCCAAGGGCAACGCCGGCGTCGCCGGCGCGGTCGAGCAGACCACCGGCGCCGATCGGTTATGTCGAGCAGGCATACGCGCTGCAGCACAACTTCACCTACGCCAGCGTGAAGAACAAGGCGGGCGACTTCGTGGCGCCCACCCTGGCCTCTACCAGCGCCGCCGCGGAAGGCATCGAAGTGCCAGCCAACCTCGGCTTCAAGATCAAAAACCCCTCCTCACCGCAGGCCTACCCGATCACCTCGCAGACCTTCGTCATGGTCTACAAGGACATGTGCAAAGCCGGCGTGCCCGGCGGCAAGACAGCGGCGGAAAGCGTCGTGAAGTTCCTCAACTACGGCCTCGGCGCTGGGCAGAGCATCCTCTCCAAGGCCGACTACGCCGCACTGCCGGCAGCGATCCTCGCGAAATCCAAGGAAGCCGTGGGCGGCCTTGAATGCGAAGGCTCACCGCTGAGCTAGTCTGAGACACAGTGTGGAGCGCACGTTGAGAATCGAGCTGATACCGCCCCCGCGCTTCGGTTTGACCCACCGGTCAGGCTGAGCATGGAGGCGGCATCGGTTCCCTCAGGCGGCGACCGCTCATTGCTCGAGCGGTCGCCGCTTGCGCGCCTGCCTGACCGCGCCCTGAAGTACGGGCTCACCGCGCTCGCCGCGCTGATCCTCGTTCTGATCGTCTACTTCTTCGTGCGCCTGTTCGGCGAAGCGCGCCCCGCATTTGCCGCCGCCGGCGTATTCAACTTCGTCTTCGGCAACGACTGGAACCCCAGCGCCGGGCAGTTCGGCGCGCTGCCGCTGCTCGTCGGGACGCTGATCACCTCCGCGCTGGCGCTTGTAATGGGGGTACCGATAGCCGTCGCCACCGCGGTCTATCTCACCGAGCTCTGCCCCAGACGCGTGCTCGCACCGCTGACCGTCCTGGTGGAGCTGCTCGCCGCGGTGCCTTCAGTGGTGTACGGGCTGTGGGGCATCTTCTTCCTCGCCCCCAAGCTCCAGCCGGCTGAGCAGTGGGTCGCCGACCGCCTCTCCTTCATCCCCTTCATCGGCGGCGGCCTCGTCACGATCCCCAACTGCTTCGTCGCCGGGCTGATCCTCGCGATCATGATCCTCCCGATCGTCTCCGCGATCGCTCGCGAGGTGATGAGCACCGTGCCCTCCGACCACAAGGAGGCCGCGCTCGGACTCGGCGCCACCCGCTGGGAGATGATCCGGATCGCCATCATCCCCTACTGCCGTCCCGGGATCGTGGGGGGCGCGATGCTCGGGCTCGGCCGCGCGATCGGCGAGACGATCGCCGTCACGATCGTGATCGGCGACTCCCCCACGCTCGCCCACCACCTCTTCGGCCAGGGCTACACGCTCGCCGCGGTGCTCGCCAACGAATTCGGCGAGGCCACCGGCCTGCACCGCTCGGCGCTGTTCGCCTGCGCGCTCGTGCTGTTCGTGCTCACGCTGCTCGTCAACGCGATCGCGCGCCTGTTCGTGCTGCGTGCCGCGCGCGGGCGTTCCCGCGGGGGAGCGAGCGAGGGGTCGGCCGACCTCGGCGCCGCAGCGGCGGTGGGGGCATGAGCCCGCATCCTCATGGGAGCCCGCGATGAGTGCTCACGGTGTATCGCCCGACAGCCTTGCGCGCTTCGCGGTCAGCCCGCGGCGACGACGCACCGACCGGCTCGCGCGCGGAGCGCTGCTCACCGCTACGCTGGTAGCGCTGGTGCCGCTCGTGCTGATCGTCTACTACCTACTCGTCAAGGGACTGGGGGCGTGGAGCTGGAGCTTCTTCACAACCGATCCGACCGGCAGCACCTTCTTCGGGGGCTCCTCGATCGGCGGGATCAAGAGCGCGATCCTCGGCACCCTGGAGATGGTCGCGCTCGCCTCCGCGATCGCGATCCCGATCGGTGTCGGCGTCGCGTTGTGGCTGGTCGAGTACGGCCAGCCGGCGTGGTTTGCGCACACCGTGCGCTTCTTCGTCGACGTGCTCACCGGAGTCCCCTCGATCGTCTTCGGGCTGTTCATCTACATCGCGCTGATCATCGGCACCGGCTCCACCTACGCCGGCTACAAGGGCTCGCTGGCGCTTTCGCTGCTGATGCTTCCCGTCGTGATCCGCTCCGCCGAGGTCATCCTGCAGCTGGTGCCCGGCGCTCTGCGCGAGTCCGCGCTAGCGCTCGGCGCGCCGCGCTGGAAGGTGATCTTTCGCGTGGTGCTGCCCACTGCGCTCACCGGGATGCTCACCGGCATTCTGCTCGCGATCGCCCGCGCCGCCGGGGAGACCGCGCCGCTGCTGTTCACCGCCGGGCACACCAACCAGACAAGCCTCAGCCTCGGCTCGTTCATGAACTCGCTGCCCTACCAGATCTACAACGACGTCACATCTCCGACCACCGAAGTGGTAAACCGTGCGTGGGGCGCCGCGTTGACGCTCGTCGCGATGATCCTCATACTCAACCTAGTGGCCCGCCTGATCGCCCGTAGGAGCCGTCTTGCATGAGCCCCGACGCACATCCCTCCCCGATCGAGCAGACTCCTGAGGACATGCTCCAGCCACACGAACACTCCTCGCCCGCCGGCGGCTCCTCGGCACAGCCGGCGACCACCGAGGCCGCGACAAGCTCGGCGGGCGCTCAATCCGTGGCCAAGGTCGCGCACGAGGTGCGCCTGGAGGGTCTGCGCGCCTTCTATGGAGCCTCCGAGCAGGTCAAGGGGATCGATCTGAGCTTTCCCCCCAACCAGGTCACCGCGATCATCGGCCCCTCCGGCTGCGGCAAGTCGACGATGGTGCGCTGCATCAACCGTATGCACGAGGAGATCCCCGGCGCCCGTGCCGAGGGTCGCGTGCTGCTCGACGAGCTCGACGTCTACGACCCCGCCGTCGACGTGATCGCGGTGCGCCGCGCCGTCGGGATGGTCTTCCAGAAGCCCAACCCGTTCCCGACGATGTCGATCTTCGACAACGTCGCCGCCGGCCTGCGCCTCACGGTCGGCCGCTCCCGGCGGGGCGAGCTACAGCACCGCGTCGAGAGCGCGCTGCGCGGCGCCGGCCTCTGGGGGGAGGTCTCCAACCGGCTCTCCTCCCCCGGCGTCGGGCTCTCCGGCGGCCAGCAACAGCGCCTCTGTATCGCCCGCTCGCTCGCCGTCGACCCTGAGGTGCTGTTGATGGACGAGCCGTGCTCCGCCCTGGACCCGATCGCGACGCTGAAGATCGAGGAGCTGATCGAGCAGCTCAAGCAGCGCATCACGATCGTGATCGTCACCCACAACATGCAGCAGGCCGCGCGCGTTGCCGACCGCACCGCGTTCATGCTCGCCGGCGAGCTGGTCGAGGTCGGGCCGACCGATGAGATCTTCACCAAACCCTCCGACTCGCGTACCGAGGAATATGTCACCGGGAAGTTCGGATAGAGGGTGGCGTCGCCCGGAGGGCGACGAGCCGGGCCCCTCTTCTCCGGTCAATCCCTCGGAGGGGCGCACGCCGGTCCCGCCCAGAGTGAGCTCACGCGCGGGGGGCATCGCGCTCGAGGGGAGCACGGGAGGGATCGCGGGGTCGAAAACCACCCCCCGCCAGCACTTCCAGGAGCAGTTGCGCGAGCTCGAGCGGCGCGCTCTCGGCGGCCTCGACATCATCGTCGAGCAGCTCGACCGCGTGCTCGAGGCGCTCGAGCACCAGGACGTCGAGCTCGCCCAGATGGTGATCGCCGACGACGACCGCGTCGACGGGCGCTACCTGGAGATCCACCAGGGGATCCTTTCCCTGCTCGCGCTCCAGTCCCCCGTCGCCGGCGATCTGCGCGTCGTCGCCGCGCTGCTGCACGTGATGAAGAACATCGAGCGGATGGGCGACCAGTGCGTCAACATCGCCAAGCTGATCCCGCTCTCTGGCTACGAGCCCCCGGTCCGCCGCCCGCTGCTCGAGGCGCTGCTGAAGATGGGCGGCCTCGCTCGCTCGGAGGTCACCCAGTCCAAGGCCGCCTTCGCCGGGCGTGACATCGCGCTTGCCGAAGACCTCGTGCGCCAGGACAGCTCCATCAACCGCCTCAACCGCGACATCTTCCGGATGGCGCTCGACATTGGCGACGACCCCGACACGCGCGAATGGGCCATGCACATGATCCTCGTCGCCAGAGCGTTGGAGCGCGTCGGCGACAACGCCGTCGACATCGGCGAGCAGGTTGCATTCGTCGTCACCGGCCTGTTCCGCGAGTTCTCCGACTCCTCCCACCCGTTCGGGCAGGATTGAGCCCATCAATCGGGTGGGATTGGGTGACATTTGTCGCAATTAGCGGGATTACGCTGTGAAGATCCTGTGACCATCGTCCGAACTGGCGACACAGCGGCCGGAGATTCGCTTAGACTGAAACCCGCGATGATGGAAACCATCCGCGCCGAGCAGGGGGGCCCAGCGGACGCTCGCAGCCCCTCCTCGACAGCCCCGCCGTTACGAGTGGCGGTTCTCGACCGCGACAGCGGTTTCATTCAGGTGCTCTCCAAGCGCCTCGATCGGCTCAGCTGGGAGCATCGGGTGCTCGGCAGTCCTGTACCGCCCGAGGCGATTGGCGCGATGCGCCTCTCGGCGCTCGTCGTCGACCTCGCCGTGCTGGGGCCGCAGGCGTGGGAGTGGCTGGAGCGCCTCTGCGGCGCCCTCCCCGACCTCGGGATCGTCGTCTGCACCGGCCCCTCCACCGTGGCCCAGCGCGTGCGCGGGCTGCGCTTGGGCGCCGACGACTGGATCACCAAGCCCTGCCACCCGGAGGAGGTGATCGCGCGCATCCAGAGCGTCGTGCGCCGCCGTCGCCGGCCCGCTGGCCGCGCCGAGGTCAAGTCCCTCACCGCGGGTGAGGTGGAGATCCGCTCCGACCGCTTCCAGGCCTTCGTCTCCGGCCACAGCCTCGACCTGACCCGTCGCGAGTTCGAGCTGATCGAGCTGCTCGCCGCCGCCGACGGGCGGGTTTTAGAGCGCGAGGAAATCTACTCGCGGCTGTGGGGCTACGCGATGGTCCGCGGCGATCGCTCCGTCGACGTGTTCGTGCGTAAGCTCCGCCAGAAGCTCGAGAAGGCATCGCCCGAGTGGCGCTACATCCACACCCACTTCGGCATCGGCTACCGCTTTGCCGCCGAACCCGCGGAGGGCTTGCCCGTCGAGAGCGGCGAGGGGTCTTCCACTCTTCCCGGGGGCACGCTTGGTGGGGATATCCCGGTCGCTCGGCAGCCCGAGTCGAGGCCGACGCCAGAGGGCACACTCGCCTCTGAGCGGGATCAGGTCGAGGCGCTGGTCTAGCCAGCCCTTCCGTCTCACCGCCGAGCCCCTCTCAGATCCTCCGTCATTCGGGTGGTCGGTGCATAACCCGACCGAAGCTGGGATCAAGCCTGATCGCGCGGCCCCGCGGTCGCCCGCAGCTCCTCCAGATCGGCGCGCACCATCCGCTCCACCAGCTGCTCGAAGCCGATGCTGGGGCGCCATCCCAGCCGCTCCCGCGCTCTGCTTGAATCCCCGACCAACGGCGTGGCCTCCGGCGCGCGCACCAGCTCGCTCGCCACGCGCACGTGATCCTCGGCCTCCCGGCCTACGCAGGCGAACGCCGCACGCGCCCACTCCGCCACCGTGTGGGGCTCGCCGCTGGAGAGGATCAGGTCGCAGGGCTCGTCCTGCTGGAGCATCAGCCACGCGCCACACATCACGTCCCTGGCGAACGACCAGTCGCGCACCGCGTCGAGGTCCCCCACCTCCACCTCGCTGGCCAGGCCCAGCTCCACCGCCGCCGCCGCGCGCGTGAGCTTGCGCGTGACGAACCGCTCAGGCCGGCACTCAGACTCGTGGTTGTAGAGGATCCCCGAGCACGCCCACATCCCGTCGTGGTCGCGCATTGCGCCCACGAGGTTGTGCGCGGCGAGCTTGGCGATCGCGTAGGGGCTCTCCGGCCGGCAGCACGTCTCCTCGCGCTGGGGGCACTCCCCGGCGTCGCCGAAGATCGCGCCAGTGCCGGCCACCCACACGCGGATCGCGGGGTCCACCGCGCGCACCGCCTCCAGCAGTGCCGCAGTCGCCCCGACGATCGCCGCGCAGGTCTCCGCCGGGCGCTCCCACGAGACCGGCACGAACGAGGGCGCCGCGAGGTGGTAGAGCTCGTGCGGGCGCACCTCCTCCACCGCCGCGCGCAGGCTGCCGGTGTCGAGCAGCTCGCCTGGCACCACATCCACCCGGCCGCGCAGGTGCTCGGCCGCGCCCAGCGAGGCGCGTCGTGGCCAGTCACGCACGACGCCCGTCACCGCATACCTCTCCGCCAGCAGCAGCTCCGCCAGGAACGAACCATCCTGGCCCGTCAGCCCGGTCACGAGCGCACGGCGCGGAGTCTCAGCCACTCACCAGCCTGCGATCCGCGCCGCTCAGCAACTGGTGGTCGGCGTCGACCATCAGCCTGATCAACTGCTCGAAGCTCGTCCCCGGCTCCCAGCCGAGGTCCTCGCGCGCCTTGGTGGAGTCCCCGATCAGGTGATCCACCTCAGCGGGGCGCACCAGCGACCCGTCGAGCACCACGCGCTCATCGATCTCCACGCCCGCCTGATCGAAGGCGACCTCCAGGCATTCGCGCACCGAGTGCGCCGTGCCCGTGGCAATCACATAGTCCTCGGCGCGGTCGCGCTGGAGCATCAGCCACATCGCTTCCACGTAGTCCTTCGCGTACCCCCAGTCGCGTTCGGCGTCGAGGTTGCCGAGGTGCAGCTTCTTCACCAGGCCGAGGCGGATTGCCGCGGCGTGCCAGGTGATCTTGCGGGTGACGAACTCCAGCCCGCGGCGGGGCGACTCGTGGTTGAACAGTATCCCCGACGTCGCGTGCAGCCCGTAAGACTCGCGGTAATTGACCGTGATGAAGTGCCCGTACGCCTTCGCGACCCCATACGGAGAGCGGGGATAGAAGGGGGTGTGCTCGTTCTGAGGTACCTTGCGCACCTTGCCGAACATCTCGCTCGAGGAGGCCTGGTAGAAGCGCGCCTCGGGGCACACTTCGCGCATCGCCTCCAGCATCCGCGTCACCCCCACCCCCGTGAACTCCGCCGTCAGCGTCGGCTGGATCCACGACACCGCCACGAACGACATTGCCGCGAGGTTGTAGACCTCCTGCGGGCGGGCCGCGCGCAGCGCGTCCACCAGCGAGCGCTGGTCGAGCAGGTCCCCCTGGTGCAGGGTTATCCGCTCGCGCAGGTGCTCGATCCGCTCGAACTTCTCCGTCGAGGAGCGGCGCACCATGCCGTGCACCTCATAACCCTTCTCCAGCAGCAGCTCCGCCAGGTAGGAGCCGTCCTGGCCGGTGATTCCGGTGATGAATGCCGAGCGTCCGTTGGCCACGCGCGGCACCCTACCGCGCGAATGGGATGTCACGGTTACCGCGGGGTTAGCGCTCATGCCCGCGCGCAAGCACCCAGGGCCAATGGAGCCTCTGGTCATGGGGCCCGCGTGCGAGTCATGAAGTCATTTTTCAGACCCCTACCATTCATTTTGCGAAGTGGTGGGGCTTGAAGGCATCGCGACTCTCCGACTCGTGGTGGGGCTTGAAGGCATCGCCACTCTCCGACTCGTGGTGGGGCTTGAAGAAGGCATCGCCACTCTCCGACTCCATCAAGGAGCTGTGGCCGGGCCTTTCGCGATCAACGCCAGCTCACCGGGACGCAGCAGCGCGAGCAGCTGCCCGCCCGGGCCGTCGATCCTGACGATCGCCAACCCACCCTTCTTCAGGTCGATGCGTGCTCCCGTAAGTTCGGCCACCACCGTCGAGAGGTCGGGCTCGTGGCCCACGAACAGCACCCGAGCCGGCGGGGCAGCCTCGCCGACGGACCGCGGGCGGCTGGGCAGGGCGCTCATCGCCGCCAGCGCCTGCCGCGCGTCGAAGCCTTCGGCCAGCGGCGCATGAACCTCCACCTTTGTGCGCTGCTGCTCGCTCCATGCCTGCGCCGCGATCGTCGCCGTGCGCAGCGCGCGCTCCTTGGGGCTGCTCAGTAGCGCCTCGAACTGCACCCCCATCAGTGCGATCGCCTCGCCCGCCAGCCGCGCCTGGCGCTCGCCCCGCTCGGTGAGGCGCCGCTCAAAGTCCTCGCGGGTTCCGTGCGGCTCGGCGTCCGCGTGACGTAGCAACCAGAGCTGGCGAGGCATCTCCCTTGCGCTTCACAGTAGCGATATGTTCAGGGTGTAGCGTTGAGGGTTGCATGAGCATCGATCAAACCCAAGCCGAGCGCGAGCCGACGCCTGCCGTCGGGCAAGGCGTCGATGTCGAAGGTGCGGTGGGCGCAGTCGGCGGGGCCAGCGGGGTCGGCGTGGCCAGCGGGGCCGTCAACCCCGGCGAGCATGCGCAGGAGCGCGACGGGGCGCCACAGATCGGGGAGCGCCACCTCGGCGACCCCTCGCTCTACCTCAACCGCGAGGTCTCCTGGCTGGACTTCAACGAGCGCGTGCTGCAGCTCGCCGAGGACGAGGAGCTGCCGCTGCTGGAGCGCGTGAAGTTCTGCGCGATCTACACGACCAACCTCGACGAGTACTACATGGTGCGCGTCGCCGGCCTGCACGATCAGATCGAGGCCGGCGTGGAGAACCCCTCCCAGGATGGGTCCACCCCCTCCCAGACGATCGGGCTGATCCGCGAGCAGGTGCTGGAGCTGGGAGGGCGTCTGACCGCCTGCTTCGAGCAGCGGCTGCGACCGGCCCTGGCCCACCACGGCATCCACCTGGTCGGCTTCGAGGAGCTCGACGAGCACCAGCGCACCCATCTGGCAAGGCACTTCCAACAGGTCATCTTCCCCACGCTCACCCCGCTCGCGGTGGCACCCGGGCGCCCCTTCCCGTACATCTCCAACCTCTCGCTCAGCCTGGCGGTGCTCGTACGCGACCCGGTCACCGACCAGACCGTGTTCGCGCGGGTGAAGGTCCCCACCGAGATCCTGCCCCGCTTCATCGAGGTTCCCGCCGCTGCCGAGGGCGCCACCGCCGGGAGCCGCGAGAGCGCCACCGCCGGGAGCCGCGAGAGCGCTACCACCGGGAGCCGCGAGAGCGCCGCCGCCGGGGGCCGCGAGAGCGCCGGCGCCGATGGGGTCACGCTCGTGGCGCTGGAGGAGGTGATCGCCCACCATCTGGGGGCGCTCTTCCCGGGGATGGAGATCGTCGACCACCACCTCTTCCGCGTCACCCGCGACGCCGACCTGGAGGTCTCCGATGACGCCGCCGACCTGCTGCAGGCCGTCGAGGACGAGCTGCGCCGCCGGCGCTTCGGCGAGATCGTGCGCGTCGAGCTCGGCGCCCACTGCTCGGCGCCGCTGCGCAGCGAGTTGGTCGGCCTGCTGGGCGTCGCCGAGGAGGAAATCTACCCCGTCGACGGCCTGCTCGACATGGGCTCGCTGTGGCAGATCGTGCGCCTCCCCGGCATGCCCGAGCTGCGCGACCCGCCGCTGAGCCCGATTACCCACCCGCGGCTGCGGCGCCACGAGGACGAGCGGCCCGACGTGCTCGCAGCGATGCGCGAAGGCGACCTGCTCGTGCACCACCCCTACGACTCCTTCTCCACCTCGGTCGAGCGCTTCGTGCAGCAGGCCGTCGCCGACCCGGACGTGCTCGCGATCAAGCTGACGGTGTACCGCACCTCCGACGACTCGCCGCTCGTCCCCGCGCTGATCGACGCCACCGAGAGCGGCAAGCAGGCGGTCGCGCTGGTGGAGCTCAAGGCGCGCTTCGACGAGCGCATGAACATCCACTGGGCCAAGGCGCTGGAGGAGGCGGGGGTGCACGTCGTCTACGGCCAGCCAGCGCTGAAGACGCACGTCAAGTGCGTGCTGGTGGTGCGCCGCGAGGGCGAGGGGGTGCGCAACTACGTGCACATCGGCACCGGCAACTACCACTCGACCACCGCGCGCCTATACACCGACTTCGGGCTGTTCACCACCGACCCGCAGATCGGGGCGGACGTGACCGACATGTTCAACTACCTCACCGGCTACGGTCGCCCGCTGCACTACCGCAAGGTGCTGATCGCCCCCACGCAGCTGCGCGACGGGTTGATCGCCGAGATCGACCGCACGATCGCCGCGCACTCCCCCGAGCGCCCCGCGCGGATCACGATGAAGATGAACGCGCTCGTGGACGGCCCCTGCATCCGCGCGCTCTACCGCGCCTCGATGGCCGGCGTGCGGGTCGATCTGAACGTCCGCGGGATCTGCTGCCTGCGGCCCGGCGTGCCGGGATCTCCGAGAACATCCGCGTCATCTCCGTGGTGGGGCGGCTGCTCGAGCACTCCCGCGTGTACGCCTTCCAGCGCGGCGGCGAGCAGCTCGTATACATCGCCTCCGCCGACCTGATGCCGCGCAACCTCGACCACCGCGTCGAGCTCGCCGTCCCGATCGAGGCCCCCGAGCTGCGCGCCGAACTGCTCGACGTGCTCGAACGCGCCTTCCATGACAACCAGAACGCCTGGGAGCTCGGCTCCGACGGCGCCTGGCGGCGGTTGCATCCGGGGCCCGGCGAGGAGCCCCGCTCCATGCAGCTGGAGCTGATCGAGATCCACGCGCGGCGGGTGGTGGAGTAGCAGACTCGGGGGCGCCAGGAGGGGCGGCAAGGTCTCGATGAGCCACCGACGCTAACGAGGAGATCAAGGCCTCAGGCAACCGAGGCGGCTCACTCAACGACCACCTCAGAGCCTTTCTGCTGAACGGGCTTCGCCAGCCGTTCGACCGCTTCGAGGATCGTCTTCAGGCCGCCCTCGGTTTCCGTATTCAGCGCGTCGAGGATCGCCTGGGCATCCTTGAAGGTGTTTTCCGAGCGGGCGTCGGAAGCGATCGACTGCACGTCCTGGCCGACCATGATGATCGACAGGAGAACCAGCTGGATGAACGTCTGCGCGATCCACGCGACGATCAGGATCAACCCCGGCTTCGTGAGGAACTTGGGCACGTCGCCGCTGGTGAGAACGCCGGCCTCGATGAGGATGGCCGGCAGGCTGGTGAGAGCGATCAGGCAGAAGACGTACGCCATCGCCATCGACCCGACGGCGTGCGTGATGATCACCGCGAGCTTGGCGTTGAAGCCCTCCACCTCGCTCATCGCATGCCTGATTTCAGCGGGGTTGAGACGCACCGCCTTGGCGAGATGGTGCCTTGTTTTGACGGCGTGCGGCATCTTTGTTGCGAGCGGTCCCGCGGTCGCGGTGCCTAATGTGGCGTGTTGCGGTGTCATCGCGTATCCCTTCGGGCAGTGGTCTTGAGCGTGTTCCGGTTTCCGCGTCCGTGGGCGATGTCCTCGACACCTCGACCGAAGATGCCATCTGGCGCTCGATATCGATAGTCAGTATGCGCAAGGCCCCGGCGGAGATGCCTCATCGGGGATCGGCGGGGCGGCGCCTGAGAAGATAGCCTGGTGATCTCGAGGGCATCGGGCTGGTCGCGCCGCGCGGCCACCGCAAAGGAGAACCATGGATTTGACTTTCAGTGAGCAGGAGAGCGCGTTCCGCGACGAGCTGCGCGCTTGGTTTGAGGAGAATCACCCGGGCGCCGAGCCGGACGGCGACGACGATCGCAGGTACGCGTGGCGCCGCGACTTCCAGCGCCGGCTCGCCGACGGCGGCTGGGCTGCCGTGCACTGGCCGCGCGAGTACGGCGGCCGCGGGGCGTCGCTGACCGAATCGGCGATCTTCTTCGAGGAGCTCGGCCGCTCCGGCGCTCCGCTGCCCGCCAACGTGCTCGGCCTGCTGCTCGCCGGCCCGACGATCATGACGTGGGGCACCGAGCAGCAGAAGGAGCGCTACCTGTCGCCGATCCTGACCGCGGATGAGATCTGGTGCCAGGGCTTCTCCGAGCCCGACGCCGGCTCGGATCTCGCCAGCCTGAAGACGCGCGCCGTGCGGGATGGCGATGAGTGGGTGCTCACCGGCCAGAAGGTGTGGACGAGCGCCGCGCAGTACTCGAAGTGGTGCATGCTCGTCGCGCGCTCCGACCCCGATGCGCCCAAGCACAAGGGACTCACCTACTTCCTGATGGACATGGAGCAGGAGGGCGTGCAGATCCGTCCGCTGCGCCAGATCACCGGCGAGCCCGAGTTCAACGAGCTGTTCCTCGACGGCGCCCGCGTCCCGAGCGAGAACGTGCTCGGGGGCATTGGCAACGGCTGGAAGGTCGCGCTCACGACGCTGATGAACGAGCGCGCCGGGCTGGGGTTCTTCCTGCAGGTCCGCCTGCGCCAGCTGCTCGACCTCGTGATCGAGGAGGCCGCCCGCGAAGGGCTGCTCGATGACCCCGTCATCGGCCGACCGCCTCGGCGAGCTGCACCTGCGCACCGAGATCGTGCGGCTCACCGCCTACCGGGGGCTGACCGCGATCGAGAAGTACGGCCAGCCCGGTCCCGAGGGGTCGCTGACCAAGTGGATGTGGTCGGACACCAACCAGCGGCTCACGCAGCTCGCCGCCGAGCTACTCGGCCCCCGCGCGCTGCGGGCGGGCGATCCATGGGCCTATGAGCTGCTGCGAGCCCGCGGTAACTCGATCGAGGGGGGCACCACGGAGGTGCTCAAGAACATCGTCGCCGAGCGCGTGCTCGGCCTTCCCAAGTCGCGCTAGGAGAGGGCTGTGGATTTCGACCTCAGCAAGGATCAGCGAGAGATCAAGGATGTCGCACGCGAGCTGCTCACTGCGCGCTCGCCATTCGCCAAGGTGCGCGAGGCCGCGCAGGACGCCGCGTACGACGCGGCGCTGTGGAGTGAGCTGGTGGGACTCGGCTGGCCGGGGATCGCGGTCGCCGAGGTGCACGGCGGCCAGGGACTCGGCGCGGTCGAGCTGGCGGTGCTGGCCGAGGAGCTCGGGTACGCGTGCGCGGCCACGCCCTTCCTCTCCACGGCTACCGCCGCCGCGGTCATCCAGGCCACGGGCAGCGCCGAGCAGCGGGTCCACTGGCTGCCGGGGCTCGCCTCGGGGGAGCTGAGCGCCGGGATCGGCACGCGCGAGCTGGCGGCCGACGCGGAGGGCGCCGCGGTGGTGCTGGTGATCGACGGCGACGAGGCTCAACTGATCGCCTCGCCCGAGACCGGCGAGTTCGTCTCGATCGACCCCACCCGGCGATTCGCGACCGTCGCGGGAGATGGTGAGCCTCTCGGCCCCGGCGCCGCCGATCGGATCCGCGCGGCGATCGCGGCCGAGGTCGTGGGCGTCTGCCAGCGGGCGCTCGACATGACGCTCGCATATGTCAAGGAGCGCAAACAGTTCGGCGTTCCGGTCGGATCCTTTCAGGCCGTCGCGCATCGCTGCGCGGAGATGCTGCTCCACACCGAGAGCGCGCGCTCGAGCGCCTACTACGCAGCCTGGGCCGCCGACGCCGACCCTCAGCTGTTTCCCGAGGCGGCAGCGCTCGCGGGCGCCGCGGCAGCCGAAGGCGGCCAGTCGGTCACCGCCGGTGCGATCCAGATGCACGGCGGGATCGGCTTCACGTGGGAGGCCGACGTGCACTGGCTGTTCAAGCGCGCGCAGCTCGACGCGGCGCTGCTGGGTGGCGCCAAGCCCCATCGTGCGGCGCTGGCTCGGTTGGCTTATGCCAGGGTCCGGCAATTGACGTAGTAGCCACCAAGCCGCGGTCGGCACCACCCCAACCATCCTGGTGGGGGGACCCTTTCGGTGCTCCTCATCTGCCCTCGAGTCAGCTCGACATCGGCCGTCCCGCGCTGACCGCCTTGGACGCCGCGGCGATCTCGCCGCGGAGAGCCTTCAGCGCGGCGACGTAGATCTCCGAGAATGTCGGGAACGGCTGGATGGTGTCGGCGAGAACGTCGAGTGAGATGTGGGCGCGGATCGCGAGCGTCGCCTGCTGCAGCCACTCGCCCGCCTCCGGGCCGAGCGCGTAGGCGCCCGTCAGCCGCTCGCCGTCGCTGAGCAACGTCAGGAAGCCATTGCTGTCGGCGTAGGCGCGCGTGTAGGTGGCGGTCTTCGCCACCCCCGATAGCGGGACCATCGCGCTGAAACGGCCAGCCGAAGCGCCCACCGCCGCGGCTTGAGGGTCCGTGTAGACGACGCGCGGAACGGCCTCGTAGTTGGCCTTGCGGGGCTGGCCGAGGATGTTCGCGGCGACCACCTCACCCTGGTACTTGCCGACATGGGTCAGCGGCAAAAGGCCGTTCACGTCACCGATCGCCCACAGACTCTCCGCGGCACGCAGGTGCGCGTCGACGGGGACTCCGTGCGCGTCCGGCTCGACGCCAACCGTCTCCAGGCCGATCCCGAGTACGCGCGGACGCCGGCCGGTGGCAACGAGCAGCCGGTCGCCGCGCAGCTCGCGCCCGTCGTCGAGCTCGAGGACGTACACCTCGCCCTCCTGTCGGGCAGCGGCCGCGTTCGCGGACAGGACGAGCTCGATGCCTTCCCCGTGCAGAACCTCGCCGAGCGCCTCCCCCAGCGGCGCAGGCTCCCGCCCGAGCACGTGCTCGGCCATGTCGATCACCACCGCCTCGCCGCCGAGCCGACGAACCGCTTGGGCCATCTCCACCCCGACCGGCCCGCCACCGAGGATCAGCAGACGGCGCGGAATGGCCTTCATCGACGTCACCTCGCGGCTGCTCCAAACCCCGTCGAGCTCGCGCAAGCCCGCCACGGGCGGCACGACCGGATCGGCGCCGTTCGCGAGGACCACGTGGTCGGCGGTGTGTCGCACGCCGTCGACTTCGACGATGCCCGGGCCCGCAAGCCGCCCGCTGCCCCGCAGCAGGTCGATACCCTGATCGGCCAACCAGCGCTCCTGTCCGGCATCGGAGTAGTCAGAGACGATGAAGTCCCGCCAGGCGAGTGCCGCCTCGACGTCCACCTCGGCGCTCGCGGCCGCCTCGCGCGCGCCGTGGACCGCCTCGCCCGGCCGCAGGAGCGTCTTCGAGGGGATGCAGGCCCAGTACGAGCACTCGCCTCCCACGAGCTCGCGCTCGACGATCGCCACGCGCAGCCCGCCCTCCGCCAACGCGCCCGCACAGTGCTCACCCGGCGAGCCGCCGCCGAGCACGATCACGTCATAGTCGCTGCTCATGTCGGCAGCTCCTCGCCGGTGCGCTCGCGCACCATGTAGAGCGCATACCAGGCCGGCCAGTTGGCGTCCGCCTGGCCCGTTCGCGCCTCGTGTTTGCCGTGTGCCTCGGCAGCCCGCCTGAGCGCGTCCGCCAGGTCTTCCACGGACTCATAGGTCGTGGCCATCAGCCTCTCCTCTCAGCGACCAGGCAGCCGGGTCGTGATCTCCTGGAGCAGCCAGCCGTTGCCATCCGGATCGCTGAAGGTCGCGAAGGACCCGTAGGTGACGCGGTTGAGCGCCGGCCCGGGCACACGGCCGGGGTCGTGGAAACGATCGCCCAGCACCCCCTCGTGGAACACCTCGCCCACCTCAACGCCGCGCGCGAGCAGCTCGTCACGCGCGACCTGGATGTCGGCGACACTCAGATACAGGCTGTGAACCGAGCCAGGCGCGCCCGCTGCGATATTTGTGCCGAACTGGATCGAACACGCAGAGCCCGGTGGCGTGAACTGAACCAAACGGAAGTCCTCACCACGGGCAACATCCGCGTCAAGCCTCCAGCCAAGGCTTCCATAGAACTCCTTCGCCCTGTCGACGTCTGAGACCGGCAGGACTACCACCTCGAGCTTGAACTCCCCGGCCTTGACAGGCGGGGAGGCCGCCGCGCTCTCGCTGCTCACATCGGCACTGCTCATCTTGCCTCCATCGGTAGGCGGCGCCGCGACGGGACGCCGTGTTCTCCGTGTTCTCGCCGACATGCGCGGCGCGAGGCGGCGACGGCGCAAAGGCCGACGCTGCAGGCCTGCGGTGCGATGGAAATTGGCACGAGCCCTTTCCTGGGCACCCCCGGACAGTGCTTCGACGAAGGATGCTCCCGTCGGTTCGCGGGTACTTTACTCTCGTCAGTGCGGAAGTCAAGTCCTCGCGGCGAGCGCCTGACAGGAGAAACAATGAGCAATCGACTACCCGATCCTCGCCTGCGCAAGATCTACCGCTTGGAGGTCATCCTCGGAGAACCGCTGGATCTCGGCGAGCTCGCGCAGGGCCACCGGCGGATCGTGCCCCAGACCGGCGGGACGTTCACCGGCCCTGAACTGGGCGGCACGCTGCTCCCGGGCGCCAGCGCGGACTGGCAGATTCTCCTGCCGGACGGCACCGCACTCGGCGACATCCGCTACACGCTGCAGACCGACGACGGCGATCTGCTCTACGTGCAATCTCGAAGCGTGCGTCACGGCAGCGCCGAGGTGCTCGCACGTCTCGGGCGCGGCGAGGACGTTGACGCCAGCGAGTACACCTTCCGCACCTCGACCCAGATCGAGACCGCCGCCCCCCAGCTCGACTGGCTGAACAAAGGCGTGTTCATCAGCGTCGGCGGCCGCCAGCCCACAGGCGTGATCTACGAGACATACCTCGTCGAATGAGCCTCTCGCATAAGCACAACAACGAGAAGGTCGCCATCGTCACCGGCGCCTCGCAGGGCATCGGCGCGGGTATCGCGAAGGCGTACCGTGAGCTTGGATACGTCGTGATCGCGACGGCTCGCTCGATCGGGCCGTGTGAGGACCCCGGCATCGTGACGATCGAAGGTGACATCGCCGACCCCGAGACGGCGCAGCGTGTCGTGGGGGAGGCGGTCGAGCGCTTTGGGCGGATCGACACATTGATCAACAACGCCGGGATCTACATCGGCAAGCCCTTCACGGATTACACCCTCGCGGACTTCGACGCCCTGATCGCCGTCAACCTGGCGGGCTTCTTTCACATGACAACGCGTACGATCAAACACATGCTCGACCAGGGCCGTGGGCACGTGGTCAATGTTTCGACGACGCTCGTTGAGCAGGCGGATAGCGGTCGACCCGCCGCTCTGCCCGTCCTGACCAAGGGGGGCCTGGTTGCGATCACCAAATCGCTTGCGATCGAGTATGCCTCCCGTGGTCTGCGAGTAAATGCGGTCTCTCTGGGCGTGATCAAAACGCCGATTCACGACGAGAGCTCCTACGCGGGGATGGGCGCGTTGCACCCTGTCGGTCGGGTTGGCGAGATCGACGATGTGGTCGGTGGAGTCACCTATCTCGAGTCGGCGCCTTTCGTGACCGGAGAGGTCTTGCACATCGACGGCGGCCAGAGCGCCGGACACTGACCGTGGAGGTATTGAGTCCATTCCAACAACGGAGGTCAGCATGAGCACCATTGACGAGCGGATGGTCTTGGCCCACTTCATCGTTTCGGATGATGTCGAGCGTTCTCGCCGCTTTTACACCGACGTACTCGGCGGCAAGACCGTCATCTCCGGCGAGGCGGGTGACGAGGTGACGTACGTCGCGCTGGCCAACAGCTGGATCATCATCAACGTCGGCGGAGGTCCGACCGACGACAAGCCGAGCGTCACGCTCGAGACGCAGCCCAACCCAGATCGTGTGAGCAGCTTCCTCAACATTCGGGTGGCGGACATCCAAGCGGTGTACGCCGAGTGGAGCGCACGGGGCGCCCAATTCCTGACGCCACCCAAGCAGCACGAGACCGAGATCCGCTGCTACATCCGCGATCCCGACGGCTACATCATCGAGGTGGGTCAAACGACGCTGGCCAGGGGTTGGCGTCCACCAACAGCTCAAAGCTGATTAGCTCTGCGGCGTGCTTGGTTTGCCCACAGGTGTGACCGCGTGCCTATTCGACCTCGACGGGGTGCTGACGCAGACAGCCAAGGTGCATTCCGCCGCCTGGAAGCAGATGTTCGACGACTACTTGTGCAAGCGTGCCCGACGGACCGACGAAGCCTTCGTCCCCTTCGATCCGATCGGCGAGTACGACCAATACGTCGACGGCAAGCCTCGCTATGACGGTGTACGAGCGTTTCTTGCCTCGCGCGGAGTGGAGCTGCCGGAGGGCGACCCGAGTGACACGCCGGATATGGAGACGATCGACGGTCTCGGCAACCGCAAGAACGAAATCGTGCTCAGGCTGATCCGCGAGCAGGGTGTGCAGCCGTATGAGGGCTCGGTCCGCTACGTCGAAGCGGTCCAAGCGGCCGGGTTGCGGCGCGCCGTTGTCTCCTCCAGCACCAACTGCCGCGACGTTCTCGCCGCCGCCGGCATTCAGGATTTGTTCGAAGAGATCATCGACGGAGTCGTGGCCGAGCGCGAGCACCTCCAGGGCAAGCCTGCGCCGGACACGTTCCTCGCAGGGGCGCGAGCCTTGGGTGTCGAACCCGTCGAGGCGATCGTGTTCGAGGACGCGCTGGCGGGTGTCGAGGCCGGTCGAGCGGGGCGCTTTGGCTTCGTGGTCGGCGTCGACCGAGTCGGCCAGGCAGAGGCGTTGAGGGCCCACGGCGCCAACCTCGTCGTAGACGATCTGGCCGAGCTGTTGGGAACGCCATGATCCAGCATCCGGACTTCGCGGTCGAGCCCTGGGCCGTGCACGAGACCGCCCTGGACCTCGACAGGCTCGCGCAGACGGAGTCGGTGTTCGCGCTTGCCAACGGTCACATCGGCCTGCGCGGGAACCTCGACGAGGGAGAGCCTTACGGCTTGCCGGGTACCTATCTGGCCGGTGTCTACGAGGCGCGGCCCCTGCCCTACGCCGAGGCCGGCTATGGCGATCCGGAGGCCGGCCAGACCATCATCAACGTGACCAACGGCAAGATCATCCGCCTGCTGGTGGAGGACGAGCCGTTTGACATCCGCTACGGCGAGCTGCGCCGCCACGAACGGGTGCTCGACCTACGCGCCGGAGTGCTGCGCCGCACGGTCGAGTGGGTGTCTCCGACAGGACGCTCCGTGCGGGTGGCCTCCACGCGCCTCGTGTCGTTCACGCAGCGGGCGGTCGCGGCCGTCCTCTACGAAGTCGAGGCGCTCGACGGTCAGACATCGGTGGTCGTGCAGTCCGAGCTCGTCGCCAATGAGAAGCTGCCGGTCGCCGAGCGCGATCCCCGTGCCGCGTCGGCGCTCGCCTCACCGTTGCAATCAGAGCTCTTTGCCGCGCGTGACACCCGCGTGATCCTGGAGCATTCCACGCGCGCGAGCGGCCTGACTATCGCCGCAGCGATGGACCATGTAATCGACGGGCCGGCGGACACGACGGCCACCTCGGAAAGCTTCGAGGACCTCGGTCGCGAGCTCGTGACGGCCGACCTCGTGCCCGAACAGCCTCTTCGAATCGTCAAGCTCATCAGCTACGGATGGTCGCGCAGGCGCTCGGCGCCTGCGATCGTCGACCAGGTTGCAGCCGCGCTGGCGGAGGCGCGACACCGTGGCTGGGACGGTCTCCTCGCCGACCAACGCGCTTACCTGGACGACTTCTGGGATCGCGCCGACGTCGAGATCGAGGGTGACGCCGAGCTGCAGCTGGCGGTTCGCTTCGGACTCTTCCACACGCTTCAGGCCGGCGCCAGGGCCGAGCGGCGGGCGATCGCGGCCAAGGGGCTGACCGGACCGGGTTACGACGGACATGCGTTCTGGGATACGGAGACCTTCGTCCTACCGGTGCTGACGTATACGGCTCCGCACGCCGCGCGCGATGCCCTGCGCTGGCGCCATCTCACGCTCGATCTCGCGCGTGAGCGAGCGACCTCGCTGGGGCTGGAGGGCGCCGCGTTTCCCTGGCGGACGATCCGGGGGCAGGAGTGCTCGGGGTACTGGCCAGCGGGGACGGCGGCGTTCCATATCAACGCCGACATCGCCGATGCCGTCGTCCGCTATGAGGCGGCCAGCGATCACGACGAGGAGTTCGCGCACGGCGTCGGCCTGGAGCTGCTCGTCGAGACGGCTCGGCTGTGGCGCTCGCTGGGGCACCACGACGCCGCCGGCCACTTCCGGATCGACGGCGTGACCGGTCCCGATGAGTACAGCGCAATCGCCGACAACAACGTCTACACGAATCTGATGGCCGAGCGCAACCTGCGCGAGGCCTTCGAGCACGCAAAGCGCTATCCCCAGCGCGCCGCCGAGCTCGGAGTCGACGACGAGGAGGCGGCCGCCTGGCGTGACGCCGCTCAGGCGATGCTCGTCCCCTACGACAAGGAGCTGGGAGTCCACCCCCAAGCGGAGGCGTTCACGGAGCACGAGATCTGGGACTTCGACGCGACCGCCCCCGAGCAGTATCCGCTGCTGCTGCACTTCCCCTACTTCGACCTTTATCGCAAGCAGGTCGTCAAGCAGGCTGACCTGGTGCTTGCGCTGCATATGCGCGGTGACTTCTTTGCCGACGAGGAGAAGGCACGCGACTTCGCCTACTACGAGCGACTGACGGTTCGCGACTCCTCGCTGTCGGCCTGCACCCAGGCGGTCATCGCCGCAGAGGTAGGACACCTCGAGCTGGCCTACGACTACCTCAGCGAGGCTGCTCTCATCGATCTCGACGACATCCAGCACAACACGCGCGACGGCCTGCACATCGCGTCGCTCGCCGGTACTTGGATCGCCGCCGTCGCGGGGTTCGGAGGTATGCGAGACCACAACGGGATCCTGAGCTTCAGCCCCCGCCTCCCGCAGGCGCTCACCCGGCTCACGTTCCGCCTCTGCTTCCGTGGGCGCAGGCTGCTGGTGGAGGTCGGTCCCGAACAGGCGGCGTACTCGCTACTTCAGGGCGCCTCCCTGGAGATCGTCCATCACGGCAAGAAAGCGACGGTTGACCCGCGACGGCCGCAGACCTGTCCCATCCCTCCGGCACCATCGCGCGCGACCCCTGGACAGCCGCCCAGGCGCACACCGGAGCGGCGAGGAGCGCCGTCATGAAGGACCATGCCTGGCTCTGCGTTTTGGGACCTACAGGCTAATGACCAAGTCGCCCATCGACCAGCTACTCGAAGCCATCGACACGCTCGACGTGGAGGCGGCGATTGCACTGATGGCGCCTAATTGCCAGATGCTGGCAGTAGACGGCCGCCGCGCCGAGGGGACCGCCGCGGTGCGCCAGCTGCTTGCGGACTTCCTCGCGACGATCCTTCAGACCACGCACCGAATCAGTGCGCAGTGGCACCAAGACGATGTCTGGATCGCCGAGGTGGAAGCGACCTACGAACTGAAGGATCGGGTGAGAATCAGGCGTCCGCGAGCATTCGTGTTGCGAGATGGACCAGACGGCTTCCTCGAGCTGCACGTCTACGGTGCGCATGAACCCCCCCTCGCCGATCACCGAACCGGCGAGGAGGGAATACGAATCGGAGGACGGTGGATACCACCGCTCTGAGGGAAGCGACGTCTGCCGTCCTACGGGCCGGCAGCCACACCAAGGCTCCAGTGGGCCCGCCGAGGGTTTGCGCGACACCCACCGTCCGAAGAGGAAGAGACGAGAGGGGGCACCGAGGCTTCCGCTTCGATGACAAAGGAGCAGCCACGCGGCACCGTCTCACGCGCTTTGAGCGATCGGAGCATGCGGGTGGATGGCAGGATCGAGATGTGGCGGTGTCCGTTCGAGGGTAGGTGGTCTGAGTCCTTGCAGGAGGGTGGTTAGGACATCGCCGGCGTCTGCTCGCGCTCGGGTTGGGTCGTCGCTGTCGGCGATCGCCATGCATCCTTCGAGGATCGCCCCGGTGAGCATCAGCGCAAGGATCTTCAAGGGGAGCGGTCGCACAACGCCGGCGCGGATCGCGCGCCGTAGTGCGCCGCGTAGTACGACCGCGCCGTAGCGGGTATCCACGCGGCGAATGGTGTCGGCGTCGAGCACTGCTTGGGCGTCGTGGAGCACGATGCGCTGCACGCGCGGGTCGAGGTGAGCATCCAGCATCGCCTGACAGCCAGCGCACAGGTCCACCCATGGGTCGGGCTCCAAGAACGCCGCCGCAACGCGCTCGGAGACCTCGCGCTTGACCTGTTCGTAGACGCCTGCAAACAGCTCTTGCTTGCCGTCGTAGTGGTGGTAAAAGGCGCCCTTCGTGACGTTCGCGGCCTGCGCGACATCGTCGATCGAGGTCGCTGTATAGCCGCGTTCGCCGAATAGCGTGCAGGCAGCGTCCAGCAGCGCTTGGCGGGTCGCCGCGCCCTGCTTCGCCTTCTTGCTCTTGACATCCGTACTCTGGGTATGCATGATACGTACCGTCAGTATGCTAGCGCAGGTCAACGACAGGAGGAGACAATGCCCAAGTACGTAATCGAGCGCGAGATACCGGGAGCCGGGAACCTCAGCGCGGCCGAGCTGCAGGGAATCGCGGCGACGTCCAACAAGGTGATCGGCGAGCTCGGCCCGGAGATCCGCTGGCTCACCAGCTACGTGACAGAGGAGAAGATCTACTGCGTCTACGTCGCCCCCGATGAGGACATCCTGCTCGAGCACGCCCGCTGCGGCGGCTTCCCCGCGGATCGCATCTCCAAGGTCTCGACGGTAATCGACCCTTCGACCGGCGATTGAATGGCCATGTCTGATTCTGAGCTGAAGGCGCGTCACCGCGCGATGTGGGCGTCGGGTGATTACCCGGATATGGTCGAGACGTTCTTGCTTCCGTTGGGGCCGCGGCTCGTGGAGGCGTGCGGCATCGGTCCCGGCAACGTGGTCCTGGACGTGGCTGCCGGGACCGGCAATGCGTCGATACCCGCGGCGAAGGTCGGCGCTCAGGTGACCGCCAGCGACCTGACACCGGAGCTGCTCGAGGCCGGCCGCGTCCGTGCCGAGAATGAAGGGTTGGCCCTCGAGTGGGTGCAGGCCGACGCCGAGCGCCTACCGTTCGAGGAGGAGTCGTTCGATGTCGTGATCTCCTCGATCGGCGCGATGTTCGCTCCGCACCACCAACAGGTCGCCGACGAGCTGATCCGCGTGTCTCGCCCCGGTGGCAAGGTCGGGCTGCTGAGCTGGACCCCCGAGGGGCTGGTCGGGGCGCTATTCAGGACGATGGGCCCGTTCGTGCCCACCCCGCCGCCGGGTGCACAGCCGCCACCGCTGTGGGGCAGCGAGCAACACGTCGCCGAGCTGTTCGGCGAGCACGTCGACTTCGGGCTGCTGGAGCGCGATGTCCTGGAGGTCACCGCCTTCGAGCGCCCACGTGACTTCGGCGAGCACTTCAAGGCGCGGTACGGCCCGACGATCGCGGCCCGTGCGAATGCAGCCAAGACCGGACGCGAGGCAGAGCTCGATGCCGCTCTGGACGAGCTCTGCGAGGAGTGGGACCGTGGGACCCCAGGGGATGCGCGCTTTGAGATGGAGTACTTGCTCGCGGTGGGCACACGAGCGTGATGGCGAGTGAGATGGTAAATGGAACGCTCCTGCTTTACGAGGAGCGGGGAAACGGGCCGCCGCTCTTGCTCGTGCATGGACCGGCCACGCGCCATCGTCTCCGCGGCCCGCAACCTGAAAGCGGCTCGAGAGCAGACGCACTCGCCCCTGAACGCCTGTCACTCATTCGTCCAAGGTGCGGTCGCGAGGCGAGTGGCGCTCGTGACGTGCCAATCTGCGCATGTGCCAGACATCCGACGAGTGGCTACATCGCGCGAGAAGCAGATGACCCTGCTCGCCGCGGTGCTCGGTACGAGCGTCGTGTTCCTCGACGCGACCGTAACCGGCGTCGCGTTGCCCGCGATTCGAAGCGACCTCGGTGGCGGCCTGGCGGGCCAGCAGTGGGTGACGAGCGCGTACCTGCTGACGCTCGCGTCGCTGTTGTTGATCGGCGGATCGCTTGGAGATGTATTGGGTCAGAAGCGCGTGTTCTTGGTTGGCGTTGCCGGGTTCGGACTCACTTCGGCTCTCTGCGCGGTCGCGTCGTCGATCCTGGAGCTATGCCTGTTTCGTTCGATGCAGGGGGTGTGCGCGGCGCTGGTGACGCCTACGGCATTGGCGGTGATCATCCATGTGTTTCCCGAAGACGAGCGGGCCAGGGCGATCGGGACGTGGACCGCGCTCAGCTCGATCGTCGGGGTTATCGGGCCGTTTGTCGGGGGAGTGTTGATCGCTGCCGGCTCGTGGCGCCTGATCTTTGTGCTCAATGCGCCGCTCGTGCTCGTGACCGTGACGCTGATTGCTCGCGGCGTGCCTGCGAGCGTGAGCGCTCACAGCGCCGGGCGCCTGGACTTCCCAGGGGCCCTCTTGGCGGCGCTGGCGCTCTCGGGTTCGGTGTTCGCTGTGACCGAGGAGCCCGCGCGCGGATGGAGTGCCCTGGTGGTCGGTTCGCTCGCGGCAGGGATCGTGGGAGCCATTGCGTTTGTGGCACACGAGGCGCGAGCACGCGCGCCGATGCTCCCACTGAGCCTGTTTCGCGAGCGCAACTTCACGATGGGAAACCTGGCGACATTGACGACCTACCTTGGGCTAGGGGGTGTGATCTTTCTGCTGCCTGTGTTTCTTCAGGAGGTCAGCGGCTACAGCCCCGTTCAGGCGGGGCTTGCGCTTCTGCCGGTCACCTCGCTGACGATCCTGCTCTCCCGCCGCTTCGGCGCGCTCGCCGATCGCATCGGCTCGCGGGTGCTGATAAGCGCCGGGGCGCTCGTTGCTGGCTGCGGCCTTTTGCTCTTGGCGCGTGTTGATCAGCGCGCCGATTACGTCAGCGAGGTCCTGCCGGCGCTGCTGGTGTTCGGGTTGGGACTCGCGATGCTTGTCGCGCCGTTGACCGCCACAGTCCTAGGGGCAGTGGAGGAGGATCACGCAGGCGTCGCCGCCGCGGTGAATACGACTCTCTCACGCATCGCGCAGCTTTTTGCGGTCGCTGTGCTGGGAGCCGTGGTCTCTCTTGCGTTTGCTGGTCGTGTCGACGCAACGCTACGGCGATCCGCGATCGAACCCGCGGGCCGCGCCGCGATCAGCCGCGCCGAGCGACAGCCTCTCGGCGGGGCGAGCCTGCAGGGAGTACGCCCTGGAGAGCGCCCTGTTCTCAGAGCGGCCTTCGACGATGCGTCCGTGCACGCGTTCCGCGTGGCGGACACGATCGCAGCCATCCTCGTCGTGAGCGGGGGTCTCGTTGCGCTCGCCGGGGTCCGTACTCCCCGCCGCGCGGTCGCCGCCGAGCTGTGTCCAGCTGGGGCGCTCTGCGGAGCCAGCCAAGAACTCGTCAGTACTGGCCAGTCTCGAATCTTGGACCGCGCCGTCGAAACGCCATCGCGGCAGGTAGCCCGGTGAGCGACACGTCGCTACCAACCAACACCGTGCGTCGTCGTTGTTGTCATAGCGGGCCGCTGATCTGGTGCCCGCAACGGACGATCAGCGCTCGCTCCGGTCGACGGATCGCACTGTTGCGCTCCTGAAGAATGCGGGCGTCTGCGGCTTCGCCCCGGCGTGACCGTAGCGTCGCCCCAAGCGCTAGTCTCGTGGATGGCGCGGAGCGCGCTTGCAAGGCCGTGGTAGCAGGAGCCTCGCCCAGCGGAGGTTGGGGAGGATGGAACAGGATTTAGGATTCGTTCGATCGCGGTCGGCGAGCCGTCAAATCAAAGGAGAGACGATGCCAGCAAAGGGAAGCGCGGAATGGAAGGGCGATCTGAAGGCCGGCAGCGGGACCTTCACCGCGGGTGAGCGCATCAATGGCGACTATTCGTTCAAGTCGCGGTTCGAGGATGGCCCAGGAGCCAACCCCGAGCAGCTGATCGCGGCGGCACACGCGGCGTGCTTCTCGATGGCGCTCTCGGCTGGGCTGGCCGACGCAGGCACCCCGGTCGAGTCCATCAAGACCGACGCGACGGTGACGCTGCGTTTCGTCGACGGCGCGCCGACGATCACGGCGATCGCGCTTCACACAGTCGGGAGCGTCCCTGGAATCGACGAGGCCACCTTCAAGGCTGCCGCGCAGGGCGCGAAGGAAGGCTGCGTGGTGAGTCGCGCGCTCGCCGGTGTCGGGGAGATCACGCTGGAGGCGTCGCTCGCCTGAGCGGCTCTAGCGCGCGGGTCGCGCGGCCGCGCACGCCGCGCCGAGCCAGCCAGAGCCCGCGACGCCGTGCGCGCACGCCTCGCCGACCCAGCCAGAGCCCGCGACGCCGTTTACGATCGCCGGCTAATGGCCCGAGGGTGTCCCGGTCTCTGTTTAGGGGACGCCTCCTTCGGCGCAGGCGCGACACGTGCGTACTGCGGTTGAGATCGATCGAACCCTGGTAAAACGTTCGTCTGGTGATTCGACACCAACGACAGCGGCCCAGGCTGACAGCCGGGCGAACGCTCTACCCGGAGGTGGTATATGCCCGAGCCTGTTGACCCCCATCATCTCCTGCTGATCGGGGCAGGACCAGGAGTCGGCGCCGGCGTGGTTAGGCGCTTCGGCCGCGAGGGCTTCCGCAGCACACTCATCTCCCGCAGCGAAACGCTCGACCAGCTCGCCTCCGAGCTGCGTAGCGGCGGACTTCAGATAGAGGCGATCGGCGCGGATATCGAGGATCTGGACGGCTACCGCGAGACGCTCGAACGTATCTTCGGCGCCCCCGGGGCGCCCGGTGTCGTCGTATACAACGCTGCCATACCAGATCCAGGCCAGATCCTCGACACCACCGTCGAGCGGCTCCGAACCGCCCACGACGTCGATGTCATCGGCGCCGTCGTAGCGGCACAGGTAGCCGCGCCCATCCTGCGGGCAGCTGGCAGCGGCACCCTGCTGGTCACCAGCGGCGGCTTCGCCGACAATCCAGTGCCTGCACTGGCGAGCCTCTCGATGGGGAAGGCGGCCCTGCGCTCGGCGCAAACGCTGATCGCCGCCGGCGTCCGAGAGGACGGCATCCACGCCGCGACCGTCACGATCGCCGGTGTCGTCAAGCCGGGGACGGACTTCGATCCGGACAGCATCGCCGAGCTTTTCTGGACCGCCCACACCGACTCGAAGGACGCCTGGCAGACCGAGTATCGATTCACAGGCGCATAAGCGGAGCGCAGTACCGACGCGCCGACGATCGTGATCTTCGCTCTGCGGAGTGCCCCCCACCAGCCCCCGGTAGACCGACCCGACGCTAGGCGGCCGGAGTGGGCAGCGAGTCGAGCGCCGCTTTCAGCTCGTCCACCGACTGGTAGTCGAGCCCGAGTAGATGGTCGTGGCGATGGCGCACGATCCCTTGCTCGTCGATAACGATCACCGCCCGCTTGGTGCCGAGCCGTCCCCCACGCGCCGTACTGCTTTGCGACGGCCCCGCCAACATCGGCCAGCAGCGGCACCGTGAGCGAGTTCTTCGCGACGAAATCCTCATGCGAAGCAACGTCCTGAGCCGAGACCCCGACAACCGTCGCACCAAGCGCGTTGAAGTCTCCCGTCCGGTCACGATAGGAGCAGAACTGTTTGGTACAGATCATCGTGCGATCCCCGGGATAGAAGAGCAGCACGACGCGCTCGCCCCGGTGCTCGGAGAGCTTGAACGAACCGTCGGTGCCTGGCAGCTCGAAATCCGGCGCCTGCTCTCCCACCTGCGGTGTCTTCGCCATGTTGCCCGCCCTCGCTCTCGACGAGAGGGTGGCGCACTCGGCCACAAGGCCGACGAGCCGAGCCCCTCTGCTTTTCCACGATGCGCGATCAGCATAACCGGCGGCGCGCGGCAGCGCCCGTAATGCCCGCGAGGCGACGCAGCGTCGGCGACCCGGCGTTGCGGGCCGCCGACGCTCACATTGGCGCCGAGGTTGAGGGGGCCTCGGGCCGGCGTGAGATCCGGGAGGCAGCCGGCGGGAGAGAGAGGTCGTGTACCGGCTGCTCGGAACGCACGTCGCTCCTATCCCCTACTGGGACAGCCTGGATCCTTGCACCGAAGCGGGCGCCGGTTGTGACCGTGTAGTGATCACGGAGCGGTAGTGAAGCACCCGTGGTGACCCCGGCTCGCAGGTCGCGACACACCCCCGCCTCACAGCCCGTAGCGAGGAACGTCGCGCTGAACGTCGCGCCGACCAGCGCCCGGCGTCCGTCCACCACGAGGCGCACCGTGCCGGGCGCTCCATGACCCACGAAGCTGCCGCCGTGGTGGCTGGCATGGGTGCCGCGCCACAAGGGTAGCCTGAAGGTATGGAGGAATCGCTCAGCGGGCAGCTGCTGCTCGCCGCGCCGTCGTTGACGGACCCCAACTTCCGGCGCAGCGTGGTGCTGGTCGGCGCCCACAGCGAAGCGGGGGCGATGGGCATCGTGCTCAACCGCCCCTCCACGGTGACCGTCGGCGAGGCGGTGCCGCAGCTCGAGCAGGCCGCCGGCGAGCTCGAACCGGTGTACGTCGGCGGGCCCGTGCAGCCCAACGCGATCGTGTTCCTCGCCGAGTTCCTCGACCCCTCGCCCGCGGGGCTGCTGGTGCTCGGGCGCATCGGCTTCCCCGCGCCCGAGGCCGACATCGATGAGCTCTCCGATGCGATCGCGCGCCGGCGCGTGTTTGCCGGTTACGCCGGCTGGAGCGAGGGACAGCTCGACGAGGAGCTCGACAACGGCGACTGGATCGCCCACCCCGCGGAGCCAGACGACGTCTTCACCGACGACCCCGAGGAGCTGTGGGCGCGGGTGCTGGCCCGCAAGGGCGGCGCCTACGCGCTGATCGCGCGGATGCCGCTGGACCCGCGGATGAACTGATCGCGGCTGGCGCACCCCCGGCCGCGGGCGACCTTCTACCCTCTACGGAAGCTCCGCCCGCGTAGGGTCTACTCGCCTGCGCCTGTCCCACCGTTCCACCGCTACCCCACCCCGAGGTCGCCGATGCTCAAGCTCGCCCGCTGGTCAACCACCCACCGCCGCCTCGTCGTGATCGGCTGGATCGCGATGATCGTCGCCGTGGGCGCCCTCGCCTCCTCGGCGGGGACGGAATACTCCAACAACTTCACGCTCCCCAACTCCGACGCGCAGCGCGCCTCGGACCTGCTGGAACACAGCTTCCCGACGCAGGCGGGCGACCGCGACCAGATCGTCTTCCGCGTCGCCGACGGCAGCGTGCTGGACCCCGGGGTGCGCGCGCACATGAGCGCGATGTTCGCCGAAGTAGCCAAGCTGCCGCACGTCTCCGCGGTGATCAGCCCCTACGCGGGACCGTCGGCCGGCAAGGCGATCTCCGCCAATCGCCAGATCGCGTTCGCGACGGTTGTGTTCGACGAGAAAGCCAATCTGCTCCCCGTGAGCGCCGCCGAACGGGTCGTCAAGGTGGCTCAGGCTGCTGGCCGATCTTCGATCGGTCAACCAGGCCTGCAGGTGGAGCTGGGCGGACAGGCGATCGAGGCTACCCAGCAGGCCGGCTTCGGACTCTCGACCGCGGTCGGGTTGATGGCGGCGATCGTGGTGCTGCTGATCACCTTCGGCTCGCTGATCGCGATGGGGCTGCCGATCGTCACCGCGCTGTTCGGACTCGGCACCGGCCTCAGCGTGATCGCGCTGTTCACGCACGTCGTGGACACCCCCAACTTCTCCTCGGAGCTGGCCGCGATGATCGGGCTCGGCGTGGGGATCGACTATTCGCTGTTCATCCTCACCCGTTACCGCGAGGCCTACGCCGGCCCCGGCCCCACCCACGGGCGGGTGAAAGAGTCGGTTGTGCACGCGATGGACACCGCCGGGCGCGCCGTGCTGTTCGCCGGCACTACCGTCGTGATCGCGCTGCTGGGGATGATGCTGCTGGGCGTCAACTTCCTCTACGGCGTGGCGATCTCGGCGTCGATCGGGGTCCTGCTGGTGATGCTCAGCTCGCTCACCCTGCTGCCCGCGCTGCTCACCTTCGCCGGCGCCCGCCTGGCAAGGCCGAGCCGGCGCATGCGCCGCCGGGCACGCAGGGAAGCCGCGGCTGCCACCGTCGCGGGGGCAGGCGAGGGCCAGGTGGCGGGCGTCGTAGGAGGAGACGGGGTGACGATCGCGGCCGGCAACGGCGCTCCCGCGGCATCCGGAAACAGCGCGGCCGCGGTAGCCGGTGGAACCGGGAGCGGTGGTAATGGCAGCACGCACGCGGGGAACGGCGCGCCCGTGGCGGCCGCGGCGGGGCGTGGCTGCGCTGGAGCAACTTCGTGGGACGCCATCCCCACCGGGTCGCGGTGCCCTCCGCGCTGATCATGCTCTCGATCGCCGCTCCTGCGGTCGCGCTGCGGCTGGGCTCCAGCGACGCCAGCAACGATCCCTCGAACACCACCACCTACCAGGCCTACCGCCTGCTCGCGGAAGGCTTCGGCGAAGGCTTCAACGGCCCCCTGCAGGTCGTCGTGAGGCTGCCACACCGCGACGACGCAGGCGCCCTGCGCGAACTGCAGGGCGCGCTTGCCTCGACGAGCGGCGTCGTCTCGGTCACCCCGCCGCGCCTGAACCCGACGGGCGAAGTGGCGACCTTCTCGGTGTATCCCGACTCCTCGCCGCAGGCGTACGCCACCACCGTGCTCGTCAGGGATCTGCGCGAACACGTGATCCCACCGGTGGCCGCGCGCACCGGTGTGGTCGCCTACGTCGGCGGCGTGACGGCCGGCGGCGTGGACTTCGCCACCGTGCTCGCCCACAAGCTGCCGCTGTTCATCGGCGTGGTGGTGCTGCTCTCGGCGCTGCTGCTGATGGTGGTGTTCCGCTCACTGGTGATCCCGCTGCAGGCGGCCGTCATGAACCTGCTCAGCATCGGCGCCTCGCTGGGCGTGATCGTGGTCATCTTCCAGTGGGGTTGGTTCCCGGGGCTGCTGGGGGTCAGCCCGGGCCCGATCGAGTCGTTCATCCCGGTGATGCTGTTTGCGATCGTGTTCGGCCTCTCGATGGACTACGAGGTGTTCCTCGTCTCGCGCATCCACGAGCAGTGGACCTACACCCACGACAACCGCCGCGCGGTCGGCGAGGGCCTCGCGCTCACCGGCCGCGTGATCACCGCCGCCGCGGCGATCATGGTGTGCGTGTTCCTCTCCTTCGTGCTGGGAGAAGACCGCGTCATCAAGGAGTTCGGCCTCAGCCTCGCCAGCGCCGTGTTCCTCGACGCGCTGATCGTCCGCTGCATGCTGCTGCCCGCCTCTGCTGCATATCGTCGGCCCGCGCGCCTGGCGATTCCCAGCGTCGCTGGACCGGCGGCTTGCCGCGCCTGAACATCGAGGGCACCTCCGTGCGCGCGCTGCCGGCCGAGGAGCAAGCGCTCGCGCTGAACGGCGCCGCCCGCAAGCGCGAGAAGGTCGGCTGAGAGGCGGGAGTAGGGGGGGGGTGCTGTTGCCGAGTGGCGAAGCGGGGCCCACAGGGCTCGAGCACCCGAGCAAGGGCAGGCGAGCTAGGAGGAGGCAGGCGCGGCAGGCGCCGTGCAGCACGATCTCGTGCTCGGAGACGGCCAGCGGCACGCGCTCGCTGAGCTCGTCGATCGCGCGCTCCAAGGCCTCGTCGGCGAACGGCATCACCACGCCGCAGTTGTCGCACACGAGATGGTGGTGGTGGGCGCCCTCGGTGTCGTGCGCCCGCTCGTAGCGCACCACCCCCTGCCCGGTTTCCACCCGCGCCACCAAGCCGGCGCGCTCGAGCTCGTCGAGGATCCGGTAGACGCTCGCGCGGCTCACCGGCCGCGGTCGAGCGCGCGCGCAGCTCCTGTTCGATCTCGGTGGCGGTGAGCGCACAGCGCTGCTCTCCGAGCAGCACCAGCAGCGCGCGGCGCGCGCCGCCGACTTCTGCGGCCCGCGGCGGCCAGCGCCGCTTCGGCGCGGTCTGGCCCAGTCATCGGCGTGAGAGTCACTGCTCATAGAACGATCGTAGAAGCGTAGAGAGCCGTTCCCCGGCCGCGGCGCCACGCCGCCCAGAGGCGCCCGATCGCGTAGGAGACTGCGCTGCCGCTGCCGACGAAGAACCCCACCGGGTAGTTGGTTTCGTAGGAGGCGGCGATCGCGCTCCACACGATCAACAGCGCGATCGCGACCGACAGGGCCATCGCCGGCAGCGGCCGGTCGGTGAATGAGCGGGCGGCCGCCGGCGCGCCGATCATCAGGCTGAAGATCAGCAGCGTGCCGACGACGGGCACGGTCATCGTCGTTGCGAGGGCGAGGACGGCGAGGAACAGCATCTCCATCCGGAAGGCGCTGACGCCGCGGGCCTCTCCCACCTCGGGGAGGACCGAGGAGAGCATCAGCGGCCGGTACAGGATGGCGACGGCGAGGACGCAGAGGGCGCCGAGGATCGCGGTCGGCTCGATCTCGTTGGGGCTGATTCCGAGCACCTCGCCGAACAGCAGCGAGTAGACCTCTGGTGCGTACTCGACGCTGAAGCTCAAGAACAGCGCTCCGAGCGCGAGCATCGCCACGAGCGCGAGGGCGGTTGCGACGTCGTGGCGGCCTCGGCGGCCGAGCAGGCCGATCGTCAGAGCGCCGCCGAGCGAGAAGACGCCGAGGCCAAGCAGCGTGCTCAGGCCGATCAGGCTGGCGCCTGCGGCGCCGGCGAAGGACCCGTTGGGGATCGCGTGCGCGGCGAACGCCGATCCGCGCAGAACCGTGAAGAAGCCCACGACTCCCGCGACGACCGCGACGATGCTCGCGACCGTCCAGGCGTTGACCATGAAACCGGAGAACATGCCGTGCGCCTAACTCGGGGTCGCCGTCGTGCGCTTCTCGGTCGTCGGCCGCGCGAGCGGGGGATGCGGACGGGGTCCGCCCCGCTCGCCGGCGACGTCTGGCTTCGGGGAGCCCGGATAGCAGGTAGGCGATGAACACGAGCGTCACCACGAAGAAGCTCACGGGCCAACCCTGTCCGGCGGGCGGCCAATGGAAGCTGTCGTAGGCGAGGACGATGCCGAGCCACATCGCGCCGATGCCGATGCCCGCGGCGCTCAGCAGTGCGGTGAGCGGGCGTCTGGTCACTCGCAGCGCGCTCGCCGCCGGTCCGACGAGCAGGGCTGTCGAGAGGATCGTGCCGATCGTGATCGCCGCGAGCGCCGCCGCGAGCGCGAGCGCGAGCAGGTAGAGCATGCCGACGAGCCGCACCGGGATGCCGCGGGCCGATGCCATCTCGGCGTTGATGGAGCTGAGCAGCAGCGGACGGTAGAGCGTGAGCGTGGTCGCTAGCACGATCGCGCTCAGCAGCAGGATCAGCGGGATCGTCGAGCTCGAGATCGCGAACACCGAGCCGAACAGGATCGTGACCGTGGCTCCGGTGGTGCTGTGTTCGTTGGTGTACAGGTAGAGGAACAGAGCGGCGAGCCCGATTCCGGCGCCGAGCACGATCCCGGTGGCGAGATCCCGCCCGCGCGAGCGCTGCACGCCGATCGCCTCCATCGCACCCGCCGCGATCACGTTGCCCAGCACGAAGCCCCAGAGCGTCCCGATTCCCACGAGATACGCGCCCGAGCCGCCGGTGGTTCCCAGATCGCCAAACGCCTCGCCCGCGAAGGACTGGCCGCGCATGACCGTGAACACGCCGACCACGCCGGTGACGACGGCAACGAGCGCCCCGACAGCAAGGGCAATCCGCACGGCTTCGCTTTCGAAGAACCCGGAAGCAAAGAGCGGGGACAGGTCGACGGCCAGGTGCAGGCCGGCGCCACGTGGAACGCTTTCGAAGAAGCCGGAGGCGAAGAGCGGGGATAGGAAATAGTGGCTCATGACTGGATCCCAGCTCCGGGAAAGACGCCCTCGTGGCCGCTGAGGTCATGGTCCTCGCCGGCTCCGGCGACGATCAGCACGCGGCCGTGGACGTTCAAGACGTCGACGTGGTGACCGTAGAGCTGGCTGAGCACATCCGCGCGGACGACCTCCTCGGTAGTGCCGCTGACGGCGCGCCCGGCGGCGAGGTAGACGATGCGGTCCATGACGGGCAGCAGCGGGTTGATCTCGTGCGCGGAGATCAGCACGGCGATCTCCTGCTCGCGGGCGATGCGCGCGAGCAGCGCCACCACCTCGTGAGCGCTGCCCAGGTCGAGGTTGGCAAGCGGCTCGTCGAGCAGCAGCAGCCGCGGTCGGGCGATCAGTGCGTGCGCGATCAGGATGCGCTGCTGCTCGCCGCCGGAGAGCTTGCCGACACGTGTGTCGGCGAAGCGGGTGGCGTCGACGGCGCGCAGCATCTCCTCGACGAGCGCCCGCCTGGCCCGGGAGGGCCGCGGCGGGCCAAGGCGGTGCGCGTCGATGCCGAGCCCCACGAGATCGCGTGCGCGCAGCGGAACGTCGGGATCGAGCAGGAACTTCTGCGGCACGTACCCGATCAGACGATGCCGGCGTCCATGCTCGCGGGGGTGGGCGGGCCCGCCAAAAAGCACTCCTCCCGTGGTCGGCGCCTGCAGGCCGAGGATCACCCGGAACAGGGTCGTCTTGCCGGCCCCATTCGATCCGATCAGGCCCGTGAACTCGCCTGGCGCGATCTGAAAGCTGACCCCGTCGAGGATCGTGCGCCCCGACAGCCGCACGCTCACCCCCTGCACTGTGAGGATGGCCCTCGCCGGTGCGCCGTCCGGGCTCACGATGACTCTGCCCGCCGGTGTGCCGTCCGGGCTCACGATTGCCTGCCCGCCGGTGCGCCGTCCGAGCTCATAGTTCTTCGGTGGAGATGCCCTGCGCGACGGCCTTTTCCAGGGCCTTGACCTCGGCGAGCATCCACGACTGGTAGTCGTAGCCGGGCGTCGGCATCGTCTCGTAGACGCCCACCACCGGAATCCCGGCACGCTTGGCGGCCTGTTTGAACGACGCGGTCAGCGAGTCGGTGACCTGCTGGTTGTAGACGAACGCCTTCACCTGATGTCCCGAGAACAGCGCGTTCTGCAGCGTTACGTTCTGAGGGGCCGGGTCGGTGCCGTTCATGATCGCCGCCTGCAGCGTAAACGGTGTCATGTTCTTCGTCCCGGCGGCTTCGAGCATGTAGTCGCCGACCGGCTCGGTCGTCGCGACCGGGGTGTTGGGATAGGCGACCTTGAACTTCGCGATCGCCGCGTACCACGGCTTCAGCGATGCTTCGAAGCGCTTGGCGTTTTCCTGGAAGTACGCCGCGTGCGCGGGCTGCAGCGCCGACAGGTCGCCGACCAGCGCCTTGGCGACCGCCGGCATCGTCTGCGGTTTGTACCAGAGGTGCGGGTTCGGGGTGGAGTCCGGGAGACCGAGGAGGCGCTGGACGTTGATGACCTTGCGCTGGGAATCGTCCCCCCCGGCCGACTCGATCTTTTCCATGTAGGTGTCATAGCCGACCCCGTTTTCGATCAGCAGGCTCGCGGCGCTGACCGCCTCGGCGACGCTCGGGCTGGCCTCGAAGGTGTGAGGGTCGGTGTTGGGGTTGCTCTCGATCGCCGTGACCTTCACGTACCTGCCGCCAACCTGTTCGATCACGTTCGCGTACTCGTTCTCAGCCCCCACGGCCACGATCACGCCGTTCGCGGCGCCGGCCGGGCTGGTGGCGCCACAGCCCGCGGCCACCCCAGCCGCGAGCACGGCGACCAGTGCGAGCGCCGCCGCGAGGGCGATACGTGGACGGGTCGTGGAACGTGCGTGGACCATCGCGTTGGGGTCCTCTCCAGAGGGTTGGTTGTCGGGCACGTCGCAACCCTACCATAATAAGATTGAGTCTCGTTCTTATTTGGTTGGGGTCCCAAAAGAGCAAAAGTGCCCCTACCCCCACCCCCGAGCGCAACCGAGGTGGGCCGGGGATAGAACACTTCTTTTTGTCCCTAACCAAACGAGACCGAGTCTCGTTCTTATTTGGTTGGGGTCCCAAAAGAGCAAAGCGCCCCCTACCCCCATCCCGAGCAACTCGTAAACCGAGGTGGAGCCGGGGAATAGCACTTCTTTTTGTCCCTAACCAAACGAGACCGAGTCTCGTTCTTATTTGGTTGGGGTCCCAAAAGAGCAAAGCGCCCCCTACCCCCATCCCGAGCAACTCGTAAACCGAGGTGGAGCCGGGGAATAGCACTTCTTTTTGTCCCTAACCAAACGAGACTGAGTCTCGTTCTCATTTGGTTGGGGTCCCAAAAGAGCAAAGCGCCCCCACATCCCCGAGCAACTCGTAAAAACCGGGAGTAGGGGCCGGGGATTAGAACACTTCTTTTGTCCCAACCAAACGAGACTGAGTCTCGTTCTTATTTGGTTAGGGCTCAAAAAAGAAGCAACAGCACCACCCCCTCCCCCTCCTCCTCACCCGTCGGGCAGCTCCAGCTCCAGCAGTTCCCCGCCCCCCGCGTGCTCGACCTGCAGCGTGGTGTGCTCCACACCGAAGCGCTCCACGAGCAGCTCCCGCAAGGCCCGACCCGCCGCGTGGCAGTCGGCTTCGGGCGTAACCAGCACGTGCGCGGAGAGCGCGGGGAAGCCCGCCGAGAGCTCCCAGACGTGCAGGTCGTGGACCTCGACGACCCCGGGGTGGGCGGCCAGCGCGTGCCCGATCTCCCGCGGGTCGAGGCCCGGCGGGGCGGCCTCCAGGAAGATCCGACCCGATGCGCGCAGCAGGCCGACGGCGGAGCGCAGCATCAGCGCGGCGATCGCCAGCGAGGCGATCGGGTCGGCGCGCTCGAAGCCGGTCAGGAGGATCACGACTCCCGCGAGCGCCGTGCCGATGAACGCGAACAGGTCGGTGAGGATGTGCTGGAAGGAGCCCTCGATACTCATGTGCGACTCGCGCCCCGCGCCGGCGAGGGCGGCGGTGGCGGCGCCGTTGACCGCGATCCCCGCGAGCGCCACCCCGACCACGGTCCACGCCGAGACCGTGGGCGGGGAGATCAGCCGTCCCACGGCCGAGTAGACGATCGCCGCGGCCAGCACCAGCAGCGTGATCCCGTTGGCCTGCGCCGCGAGCGCCTCGACGCGCAGGAAGCCGTACGTCATCGCCCCCCGCGCCGGTCGCGCCGCGAGGCGCAGCGCCACCAGCGAGAGCCCGAGGGCGGCCGCGTCGGTGAGCATGTGCGCCGCGTCGGAGATCAGCGCCAGCGAGTGCGAGAGCACCCCCGCCACGACCTCGACGGCCATGAACCCAAGGATCAGCGCCAGCGCCGCCCCGACCCGTCGTGCGGAGGCCGGCGGGGCGTGAAACGGACCGTGCAGGTGCCCATGCGTGTGCCCCGCGTCGGCACCCGGCCCATGTGCGTGCGCCGCGTGGGCAGCGGACCTCACGCCCTCCCCCTTGCTGCCGGCGTGTCCGCCTCCAGCGTGAAAGCGACTCACCTCCGAGCGATCGGCCTCAGCTGGGGCCGGCGGGCGGAGACGCGGAGGCCGCCTCGCCGCCGGGGCCTTCATCCTCCAGCGTACGGCGACGGCCGATCAGCAGCACAACCAGCACGACGATGATCACGACGATCAGGACACCGCCCGCGATGTAGCGCAGTTTGTGGTGGACCGTGGTGGATTTGGGTTTCGCCGTGGCGATCGCAAACGACGAGCCGCCCGCCGTCGCAGCCGCCCTCAGCGGCGATACCTCGGCCGGCGTGTAGGTAACCGTGAAGTGCTGCCCGTTGCGCGTCGAGGCGTGAGCCTTGGGGCCAGTCGGGTGCAGCACGATCGCGACGATTTCACGCTTGTGCAGCTGCGCCAGCAGTTCCGCGTAGTCCTCGGGCTGGAAGTGAGTGGCAAGCGCGGGCGTTGCGGCAAGTCCCAGCGCGATTGCCGCACACATGGCGACAGAGGCAAGGCGTCTGATCGAGCGAGTCATGCGGGGAACCCTAGCGCGTGGTGTCAGCGTGGGCTCCAGCGAGTCAGAGTGGGCTCCAGCGAATTAGCGTGGGCTCCAGCGAGAGACAGTCGCAACCGGGGGACCTACACCCGCCCGGTGTCGTGCCGGTAGGCACGGCGAGCAAGCAGCGCGAGGACCACGGTCCAGGCGGCGATCACGATCCACGCCTTGGCCGGCCATGGGTGCCCGCCAAGCGCGACGTGGCTGGCCTGTACCAGCCAGTAGGAGGGCAGGATCTGGGCGACATCGTGCAGGAAGCCGCTGCTTGGGATCGGGAACCAGGTACCGCCGAGAAAGGCCAGCAGCCCCACACCGCCGCCGACCGCCGGCCCGATCGAGTCCGGGGTGAGCATGTGGCCGGCGGCGATCCCCAGCGCCGCGAACGGGATCAGGGCGATGAGGATCAGCAACGTCATCTGCAGCCACCTGTCCGCCGGCAGCGAGACCCCGAGCGCCGCGCCCGACGCGTACAGGACGAGGATCGTCAGCAGCGCCATCATGTACGCCGTGAGGACCTTGGCGCGCAGGTAGGAGCGCGTCGAGAGCGGGCTGATGCGCAGCTGCCGGTTCCAGCCGACCGCTCGCTCGGCCGCAATCCGCGCACCGCTGGAGAGCATCCCGCTCATCGTCCCGAACGAGACCATTCCGACCATGAAGTACAGGGGTGCGGAGATGCCGGTGCCGTCGAGGTTGTGCACGTTGCGGTTGGGTCCCGCGATCAGGAAGAACAGGACCAGTGGGAAGCCCAGCGAGAGGACGAAGAAGCGGCGGTTGCGCAGGGTGCGCAGCAGCTCGTAGCGGGTGTAGAGAAGCGCGTTCATCGGTCTTTCATCGGTCCCCACAGCGAACGGCACGCCGCTCCTGCGTCCAATCCCGCGGCCGGGGGCATCCACGACACTGCCTCACGCTCATCAGCCACTCTCTCCAAAGGCGCCTGCGGCTGAGGAGGCCGCGCCCGCGGGCTCGGGGATGCCGGTGTCCGCGCCCGTCAACTGCAGGAAGGCCTCCTCCAGCCCCGCGGCGGCGATCTCGATGTCGCGCGCGTCGGGGAAGGCGGCGAGCAACGCACGGATCGCCGCGTCGGAGTCGGCGCAGCTCAGCACCACCGATTCGCCGCGGCGATCGGCGCCGCTGACGCCGGGTAGCCGCGCGAGCGTGTCGAGGTCGGCGCCGGGCAGGGTGGCGCGGATCGTGCGCGTGCCGACCATCGCCTTGATCTCCGTCGGAGGCCCGTCGGCGACGATCACGCCGTGCGCCATCAGCACCGCACGGTCGGCGTAGGCGTCGGCCTCCTCCAGGTAGTGGGTGGCGAACAGGATCGTCTTGCCGCGCGCGGCAAGCTCGCGCATCGTCGTCCAGAACGCACGACGACCCTCGACGTCCATCGCCACGGTGGGCTCGTCGAGCACGAGCAGCTTGGCGTCGCTGACCAGCGCGACGGCGAAGCGCACCCGCTGGGTCTGCCCGCCGGAGAGCTTCTGCGTGCGCTGGCCAGCGATCTCGCTGAGGCCCGTCAGCTCGAGCGCCTCCGCCACGTCCAGCGAGGCGGGATAGAGCGAGGCGACCATCGCGACCAGCTCGCCGACCGACAGGTCGCGGATCAGCGCGCCGGTCTGCAACATCGCGCCGACCTGGCCGGCGTCGACGGCCGCAGAGGGGGTGCCGCCGAGCACCGAGACGGTACCGCCGTCGGGCTCGGAGAGACCGAGGATCATGTCGATCGTGGTGGACTTGCCGGCGCCGTTGGGCCCGAGCAGCGCGACCGTCTCGCCGACGTCGATCGTGACGTCGATCCCGCGCACGGCCTGCACCTCGCCGTAGCTCTTGCGCAGCCCCGCGACCTCGATCGCGCAGGCACTCACCGGTTGCGCCTCAGCCCTCGCGGGCGCGCACACCCCTTCCCCGTGCCGCGGTCACCTCCGTGCGGGCGGCGCTGCGCGTGCGCGCAGGCGCTCATTTCCCGCGCCTGCTGCGTGCCGCCTTCATGCGCTCGGTCTTACCCAGCTCGACCTTGCGCATGCGTACGGTCTGCGGGGTGACCTCGACACACTCGTCCTCGCGCACCCACTCCATCGCCTGGTCAAGCGTGAGCTTGCGATGCGGGATCAGCCGCTCGAGCACGTCCGAGGTGGAGGAGCGCATGTTGGTCAGATGCTTCTCCTTGACGGGGTTGACGTCGATGTCCTCCGAGCGGGCGTTTTCGCCGACGATCATCCCCTCGTACACCTCCTCGCCGGGGCCGACGAACATGGTGCCGCGCTCCTGCAAGTTCATCAGCGCGAACTGGACGGTCTCGCCGCGGCGGTCGGCGATCAAGGCTCCCGAGGCGCGGGTGCGCATCTCCCCCGCCCACTTCTCCCAGCGGTCGAACACGTGGTGCATCATGCCCGTGCCGCGCGTCTCGGTGATGAACTCGGTGCGGAAGCCAATCAGGCCGCGGGCCGGCACGAGGTAGTCCATCCGCACCCAGCCGGTGCCGTGGTTGGTCATGTGCTCCATGCGGCCCTTTCGCAGCGCGAGCATCTGCGTCACCACGCCGACGAACTCCTCGGGCACGTCGATCGACAGCCGCTCGACCGGCTCGTGGCGCTTGCCGTCGATCGTGCGCTCCAGCACGCGGGGCTGGCCGACCGTCAGCTCGAAGCCCTCGCGGCGCATGATCTCGACCAGCACCCCGAGCTGCAGCTCGCCGCGGCCCTGGACCTCCCACGACTCCGAGCCGACGCCGCCAGTGTGCTGGACGCGCAGCGCGACGTTGCCGATCAGCTCGGCGTCGAGGCGGTCGCGCAGCTGGCGCGCGGTGACCTTGGAACCCTCGCGGCCGGCCATCGGCGAGGTGTTGATGCCGAGCGTGATCGACAGCGAGGGCTCGTCGACGGTGATCACCGGCAGCGGCCGCGGGTCATCGGGGTCGGCGAGCGTCTCGCCGATCGTCACCTCGGCGATGCCCGCCACCGCGATGATCTCCCCCGGGCCGGCCTCCGCCGCGTCGACGCGCTCCAGCGCCTCCGTCACGTACAGCTCCGACACCTGCGCGCGCTCGATCGAGCCGTCGGCGCGGCACCACGCGATCTGCTGGCCACGGCGGATACGCCCGTTGCGCACGCGGCAGATCGCCAGGCGCCCCACGTAGGGGGAGGCGTCGAGGTTGGTCACGAGCGCCTGCAGCGGATGGTCGGGCTCGTAGGTCGGCGCGGGGATGTGCTCCAGCAGCAGGTCCAGCAGCGGCGCGAGGCTCCTCTCTCCGGCGGCCGGCACTCCCCCCGCCCCTGCCTGTCCGCCTGCCCCTGCCTGCCCGCTCGCCCCCGCCTGCCCGCCGGACGTCCCCCCCGCCGCAACCGCCGCGCGCGTCACCGACTCGTCGTACTCCAGCGACGCCACGCCCGCCTTGGCGTTGCAGTACACGATCGGGAAGTCGATCTGAGACTCGTCGGCGTCGAGGTCGAGGAACAGCTCGTACACCTCGTCGATCACCTCGGCGACGCGCGCGTCGGGGCGATCGACCTTGTTGACGACGAGGATCACCGGCAGCCGCGCCTCCAGCGTCTTGCGCAATACGAAGCGCGTCTGCGGCAGCGGCCCCTCGGAGGCGTCGACGAGCAGCAGCACCCCATCGACCATCGTCAGGCCGCGCTCCACCTCGCCCCCAAAGTCGGCGTGGCCGGGAGTGTCGACGATGTTGAGCTTCACGCCGGCGTAGTGCAGCGCCGTGTTCTTGGCGAGGATCGTGATTCCCTTCTCGCGCTCCAGGTCCATCGAGTCGAGCACCCGCTCGGCCACGTCCTGGCCGACGCGGAACGCGCCCGACTGCCACAGCATGGCGTCGACGAGCGTGGTCTTGCCGTGATCGACGTGGGCGACGATCGCGACGTTGCGGATGTCATTGCGGGGTACGGGCACGGCGTGACAGGCTAGCGGGAGATTGGGCGAAGCGGGTGGGTATCGGCGAGCGAGACCGCGGCGAAGGACAGACCCGAGCTGACTTCACCGAGCGCGCAGACCCCGCCTTAGGCTTCCCCCAGACCCCGCCCCGGGATGCCGCGCCTGCCGGGTCGGCCACTCGAACAGACGGCGACGTTTGAGTCCGTTGATTAGAAACATATCGACATAGGCGATATGGCCCTGCGGCACGCTTGCCGCACGGTGACCCGCGCCCGACCTTGACGCATGTGGGGCGGATGGGCATCGTTGGGGCCCAAGAGACAGCCTGGAGCGCCCAAATCAAAGGAGGGACATAATGGCAAACCTAGTAAAAGCCGTTCAAATGAGCCTGCTGTTGCTGTTCGCGATCGGCGCCGTCGCGGCGGCGCCCGCGTCGGCGGCCTCGCCGGAATGGTGGATCGAAGGCAGCGAAATCTCCAAAGCGGAAACGATCGCCGAAGCGGTGACCATCAAACATGCGCCGACGCTTACGGTGGGCAGCATCGTCACGATCACGTGCTCGACGCTCAAAGTAAAGAAAGGGATCGTCAGGCCGGGCAACTCAAACAGCGGTATATTCGCGTTCGAAACCTGCTCAGCCGTAGGTCAGTCACATTGCGAAGTCCCCAATTTCAATTCAGAACCACTGGTGTTCCCGCTCGAAGGCAAAGGCGCGACACTGAAACTGAACTTCCAGCCGGCAAGCGGCAGCACACTGGCTGTGATCGTCATAAAAAGCAGCGGCGGGACGTGTGCGGTGGCGAATACGTACACCCTCACGAGCGGCGCAAACAGGGGCATGGCGTGCAACTATCCGGGAGTGGAAACAGAAAAAACAGAACACGAGCTGGTGTTCAACTCGGAAACTGGAAGCGAAGTATTTGTCGGCTCGACCAAAGTCCTATTCGAAGGCGACTTCTTTGCAAAACTTTCCTCAGGAGACAAATGGTCAGCTAAATAGCGTCACCGCAACCTTTACGCCACCTATGTGCGCATCGCCCGTGCCCCGTGACGGGCGATGCGCACCGCCATCCGTGCCCCAAAGCGGGTCAGCGCCGAGGGCATCCGTTCCGCCGCGGCCACGACCGTCTCCAGCGCGGCGGCGAAGCGGCGGATCTCCGACTCCTCGATCACCAGCGGCGGCAGCGCCTTGATCACGTTCATGCGGTGGCCGGCCACCTGGCAGAAGATGCGGTGCTCGTGGAAGAGGGGGACGGTGACGAGCTGTGAGAAGAGTCCGGGCTGGGCTCGCTCCAGGGCGTTCCAGGCCGCACGAGCCGAGCGGCCTTCGGGGGGGCCGAGCTCGATCGCCCACATCAGCCCGAGGCCCCGCACGTCGCGCACGATCGCGTGGCGCTCCATCAGCGGCTGGGTCAGCTCCAGCAGCAGCGCGCCGATCCGCTCGGCGCGCGCCACCAGGTCCTCCCGTTCCAGCACGCGCAGCGTGGCCAGGCCCGCCGCGGCGGCGAGGTCGTTACCGCCGAAGGTGGAGCCGTGGCGCACCGCGCGCTCCATCCCGTCGAACACGCGGTCGAAGGCGGCGCGCGAGACGAGCACGGCGCCGATCGGCACGAGGCCACCGGAGAGCGCCTTGGCGACGCACACGAGGTCGGGCTGCAGGGCCCAGTGCTCCAGCGCGAAGAAGCGCCCGGTGCGCCCCAGTCCGGTCTGCACCTCGTCGCAGACGAACAGTGTCCCGGCCGCGCGGCAGCGCTCCTGGGCGCCGGGCAGGTAGCCGTCCGGGGGCAGGTTGACGCCCTTGCCCTGCACGGGCTCCACCACGAACGCGGCCGTGTCGCCCCGTTCCAGCTCGCGCTCCAGCGCGTCGAGATCGCCGAACGGGACCGGGTCGCAGCCGGGCAGCAGCGGCCCGAAGCCCTGCCGGAAGTGGGCGTCGCCGTTGAGCGACAGCGCGCCGAGCGTGAGCCCGTGGAAGGCGTGTTCGGCGTAGAGGATGCGCGGACGGCCGGTCGCGGCGCGCGCGATCTTGACGGCCGCCTCGACCGCCTCGGTGCCGCTGTTGGCGGGCACCATCGCCGCCACGCTCGCCGGGGCGCGCGCGAGCAGCTGCTCGGCCAGCACACCGGAGAGCAGCGTCACCCCCAGCTGCGGCAGGTTGCCGGTGCGCGCCGCCATGACCTCCCCGACGGCGGCGATCGCCTCGGGGTGGTTGCGCCCGATCGCGAACACGCCGTAGCCGCCGAACAGGTCAAGGTAGCGGTGGCCCTCAGCGTCGATCAGGTGAGCCCCCTCGCCCCCCACCCATACCTTGTCGAACCCCAGCGTGCGCAGGATCCGCCCCATCTGCGGGTTGAGGTGGCGGTCGTTCAGCTCCAGCTCCTCCCCGGTCCGGGACGCGATGATCTCGCGCACCGGAGGGATGGGAGCGGGGGTCATGGGGTCAATCGTAGGGCCGCCCCGTGGGGCCAGGCCGGCGGGCGCGCGTCAGGCGGCGGCGTAGCGCTTGCGCGCGCGGCGCTCCTCGGGGACGCTGACGACGTCCCACGCGAGGCCGACGCGCTCCAGCCCGCGGATCACGAGCGCCGAGACGTCGGGCTGGCGCCAGCTGAGGCCATGGCTGGCGGAGGTGGGGAAGGCGTGGTGATTGTTGTGCCACGCCTCGCCGAAGGTCGGCAGCGCCAGCCAGGCGAGGTTGCGGGAGTAGTCCCCGGTGGTGTAGTCGCGCCGTCCGAAGAAGTGGCAGAGCGAGTTGATCGAGTAGGTCATGTGGTGCAGCACGAGCATCCGCACCGCACCGCCCCACAGCAGGCCGGTGAGCCCGGCCTGCCAGGTGCCGCCGATCGCGTAGCCGAGGCCGAAGGCGACGGCGAGGCCGCCGAGCGCCCACACGAAGAAGGTACGGTCCACGAACTCGACCACGGGGTCGGCGATCAGGTCGGGGGCGTAGCGCTCACGCGAGCCGCGCTCGGTGTGGATGAACAGCCAGCCGACGTGCGCGTGAGCGAGGCCACGCAGGGCGCCGCGCAGGCCGACGCCGTGGTCGACGTGGGGGCTGTGCGGGTCACCGTCCTTGTCGGAGAAGGCGTGGTGCTTACGGTGGTCGGCCACCCACGAGATGATCGGCCCCTCGATCGCCGCCGACCCCAGCACCGCGAGCACGCCGCGCACCGCGGGGTAGGTCTTGAAGGAGCGGTGGGTGAAGAGGCGGTGGAAGCCGACGGTCACGCCGAGCCCCGTGAGCAGGTACAGAATCGCGAACACGATCAGATCGCTGCGGTGCAGCAGCCCGTCCCACATCTGCCAGCCGGCGAAGCCGAGCGCGACCATCGGCCCGATCGTGATCAGCGCGGTCAGCACCCGGTTGAGCGTCTCGTTGATGACCGGCTGGACGTCGTCCGGCCCCGGGGTGGCAAACTGGATGCCATCGCCGCCGAGAGGCAGTGGCTGGGAATCGCTTGGCCCGGGCAGATCCTCGTCCAGAGCGCCGGGAAGTTGGGTATCGATCATGTCGGTCCTACGGGCAAGCTACCAAGCATCGCTCTACTCTGTCGCAGCGACTTTACTGTCGAGACCGGACAGCAGCGACCCCCACGCCGATGGCACCCACCCGACAGCACACGCCACCCGACAGCACACGCCACCCGAAACGAAGCCCCTCTAAGCACCTTCCCCAACACACCGGATCGCAGCACCCGCACACCACCAGACCGACCCCGCCACCGATAATGCCATTCGCCCGCACTGAGCCGCTGCGCCGCGAGCTCGCGGCAGCACTCCCCGAGCGCCCCTTCGCGTTGCGCTTCTGGGACGGGACGGAGCTCCCCGCGACCGCGCCCGACGGCCCTGTCTTCACGGTGCGCTCGCCCACCGCCGTGGCGCATCTGCTGCGTGCCCCCGGACAGCTGGGTCTCGGCCGCGCGTACGCCGCCGGCGAGCTGGAGGCCGACGACCTCGACCGCGTGATTGGGCTGCTCGACAGCTTCCACGCGCCCGCGATCGACGGCGCCACGCGTCTGCGCCTGACGCTCGCCGCGGCGAGGGCGTGCGGCCTGACGCGCCCGCCACGGATCCCCGCGAGCGAGCTGCGCCCCAAGGGCGCCCGCCACAGCCGCGCGCGCGACGCGCGCGCGGTGCGCCACCACTACGACGTCTCCAACGACTTCTTCAAGCTGTTCCTCGACTCCTCGATGACCTACTCCTGCGCGCTCTTCTCGCGCGGCGCCACCACGCTGGAGGAGGCGCAGCTGGCCAAGCGCGAGCTGGTGTGCACGAAGCTCGGGCTGCGCGAGGGCGAGCGGCTGCTCGACGTGGGCTGCGGGTGGGGCAGCTTCGTGCTGCACGCCGCCGCCCGCCACGGCGTCAGCGCCGTAGGGATCACGCTCTCCCCCAACCAGGCCGAGCTGGCGCGCCGGCGAGTGACGAAGGCGGGCCTGGCGGACCGCGTGGAGATCCGCCTCTGCGACTATCGCGACCTGGGGGGAGCCACCGAAGCCGGTAGACACTCGCCTGGAGCGAGCATCCCCGTTGCGGCCGGCGAACGCTTCGACGCGATCGCCTCGATCGGCATGGTGGAGCACGTGGGCGCCAGCAAAATCGACGCGTACGCCGCGCAGCTCGCCGGCCTGCTGGAGCCCGGCGGGCGCCTGCTCAACCACGGCATCGCGCGCCTGCGCCACGGCGACCCGGAGGCGGGCGCTTTCTCCGAGCGCTACGTCTTCCCCGACGCGGCCCCGCTGCACGTCTCGCGCGTGCTGCTCGCACTAGAGCGCGCCGGGATCGAGCCCACCCACGTGGAGGGCCTGCGCCAGGACTACGTCGACACGCTCAGCGAGTGGATCGCGCGGCTGGACGCCAACCTCGAGGAGGCCGAGCGCCTGGCGGGCGGCGAGCGCGTGCGGGTGTGGCGCCTCTATTTGCGCGCGGCGCGCAACGGCTTTGCCACCGGTTTCACCTCGATCTTTCAGGTGCTCGGCCGGCGGTCCTGAGCGCCAGGCGTCAGGCGAGACTCGCCATCACATGCTTGACGACGGTGTAGTCCTCCAGCGAGTACACGCTCAGGTCCTTGCCGTAGCCGGACTCCTTGAACCCCCCATGCGGCATCTCCGAGACCAGCGGGATGTGGTCGTTGATCCACACGCAACCGAAGCGCAGCGCACGTGAGACGCGCAGCGCGCGGCCCACGTCGCGGGTCCACACCGAGGAGGCGAGGCCGTAGCGGGTGGCGTTGGCCCACGTGATCGCCTGCTCCTCGTCGGTGAAGCGCTGCACGGTGATCACCGGGCCGAAGATCTCGCGCTGGATCAGCTCGTCCTCCTGCTGGGGGCCGGCGACCACGGTCGGCTCGAGATAGAAGCCGGGGCGCTCGGGCTCGCGGCCGCCGGTGACGATCTCGGCGTGGGCGGGGCGGCGGGCGAGGAAGCCCTCGACGCGCTCGCGCTGGCGGGCGGAGTTGAGCGGGCCGAGTGTCGTGTCGCGGGCGAGCGTGTCGCCGATCACGAGGCCCTTGGCCTGCGCGGCGAGGCCGGCTACCACGTCGTCGTAGACCTTCTCGGCGGCGAGCACGCGCGTGGCGGCGGTGCAGTCCTGGCCGGCGTTGTAGTAACCCGTGCCGGCGATCGTCTCCATCGCGGACTCCATCGCGACGTCGTCGAAGACGAGCACGGGGGCCTTGCCGCCGAGCTCCAGGTGCACGCGCTTGAGCGTGTCGGCGGCGGTGCGCGCGAAGTGCTTGCCCGTGTCCACCGACCCCGTCAGCGCGAGCATGTCCACGTCGGGGTGCGCGATCAGCGCCTCGCCCGTCGGACGGCCCGGGCCCGTGACCACGTTCAGCACGCCCTTCGGCAGGATCTCGGCCGCGAGCTCCGCGAGGCGCATGGTGGTGATCGGCGTGGTCTCCGCGGGCTTCAGCACGACCGTGTTGCCGGCCGCCAGCGCGGGAGCGAATTTCCAGATAGCCATCATCAGCGGGTAGTTCCACGGTGTGACCTGCCCGATTACGCCGACCGCCTCGCGGCGGGTGAAGGAGGTGTACCCCTCCATGTACTCGCCGGCGGCGCGGCCCTCCAAGCAGCGGGCGGCGCCGGCGAAGAAGCGGAGGTTGTCGGCCATCACCGGCAGCTCGTCATTTGTCACCGCGGTCAGCGGCTTGCCGGCGTTGAGCGCCTCCAGTCGCGCGATCTCCTCTGCGTGATCCTCGATCAGATCGGCGATCGCAAGCAGCGCCTGCGCGCGCTGGGCGGGCGTGGTGGTCGACCACCCCGCGAATGCCCGGCGCGCGGCCCCCACGGCGCGGTCCACATCCGCGGGGCTGGAGATCGGCGCGCGCGCCAGCTCCTCGCCGGTCGCGGGGTTGATGATCGCTTCGGTGTCGCCGTCGGAGGGGACGCGCTCACCGTCGATGAAGTTGCTCAGGGTGGCCATCGCATTCTCCTTTTCACAGGTCAGACGCCGCTGCCGAGCGCTTCGGCGACAGCCGGGTGGGTGATGTGACCGTCGCGCACGTTCAGCCCGAGGCGCAGGCCGGGGTCGCGCTCGAGCGCCTCCTCCACGCCGTGGTCGGCGAGCGCGAGGACGTAGGGGAGCGTGGCGTTGGTGAGCGCGTACGTCGAGGTGATCGGCACCGCGCCCGGCATGTTGGCGACGCAGTAGTGGGTGATCCCATCGACCTCGAAGGTAGGATCGGAGTGGGTGGTGGGGTGCGAGGTCTCAAAGCAGCCGCCCTGGTCGATCGAGACGTCCACCAGCACCGCGTGGCGGCGCATCAGGCCGAGCTGCTCGCGGCTGATCACGTGCGGAGCACGGCCGCCGTGGATCAATACCGCGCCGATCACGAGGTCGGCGGAGGGCAGCATCTGCTCGATCGCGAGCGTCGAGGAGTAGACGGTGGAGGCGCGGCCGCCGAACGCGACTTCGAGCTCGCGCAGACGGTCGATCGAGCGGTCGAACACGAACACGTCGGCCTGCATCCCGATCGCGATGATCGCCGCGTTCATCCCCACCACGCCCCCGCCGATCACGAGCACCGTGGCGGCCGCCACGCCGGGGACGCCGCCGAGCAGGATGCCGCGGCCGCCGAGCGGCTTCTCGAGCATGAAGGCTCCCGCCTGCGTGGCGAGCTTGCCCGCCACCTCGCTCATCGGCGCCAGCAGCGGCAGGTTGCCGCGCGTATCCTCGACCGTCTCGTAAGCGATGCAGGTGGCGCCCGAGGCCTGCAGGCCTCGCGTCAGGCTCGGCTCGGCCGCGAGGTGCAGGTAGGTGAACAGCGTCTGCCCCTCGCGCAGCAGCGACACCTCGCCCGGCTGGGGCTCCTTCACCTTCAACACCAGCTCCGCCTCGGCGAACACCGCGCGCGCGTCGGGGAGGATGCGGGCGCCCTGCGCGACGAACTCCTCGTCCGCCAGCGCGCTGCCCTCGCCCGCACCGGATTGCACCACCACCTCGTGGCCGCGCGCGTACAGCTCGCGCACGCCCGCGGGGGTCAACGCCACGCGGTACTCGTCCAGCTTGATCTCGCTGGGGACTCCGATCCTCATCGCCGTGACCTCCTGTCACCGTCGAAATCGCAATAAACAGCCCCTCCCCCGACCCCCCTTGTGGGGGTCCCCCTCCTCCCAACAAGTCCGGTCATTACCGCGCGAGCTCCCGTCCCCGCAGTGCCAGCCAGAACTCGATCCGATCGCGCGCCGTGGAGAAGTCGCGACCGGTCAACTGTTCCACGCGGCGGATGCGGTAGCGCAGCGTGTGGCGGTGGCAATACAGCGCGTTGGCCGCCTTCTCCCAGTGGCCGTTGTGCTCGATGAACACGTCCAGCGAGCGCAGCAGCTCGTCGCCGTACTCGCCCTCGCCCGCTTCCACCGGGCCGAGCACCCCACGGCAGTAGGTGAGCAGCGCGTCGTCGTCCTGCAGCGACAGCAGCAGCTGGAAGGCGCCGAGGTCGGCGTAGGAGGCCACCACCTCGCTGCCGGCGCCGTTCTGCAGGCGCACCGCCTCCAGCGCGCAGCGCGCCTCGTGGAAGCTGAGTCGCAGCGAGTGTGTCGGCGCCACGCGGCTGGCGCTCGCGCGCACCTCGCCGCCGACGCGCGCCATCAGCTCGGCCCGGATCTTGCGGGCAAGCGCGATCGGGTCGACTTCGTCGGGGGCTTGAAGCTCGGGGGGACGGACGCCGTTGGACGGTGGCGGCGGCCCGCCGTCGATCACCGCGCACAGCAGACCGGCGCGGATCGCCACGAGGCTGCCGAGCGTGCGGGCGCCGGGGGTGCGGGCGTTGGGGCCGTTTTTCTGAGGCCCACCCACCTGCTCGCCGAAAAGGTCCTCGCGCGCGAGGATGCGCTCCACCAGCGGCGCCGCCACGGCCGGGTCGGGCGGGGCGAACGCCAGCACCGCCGCGCGCTCGCCGATCCCGAAGGGGCGCAGCCGCGCTTGCAGCTCCTCGGGGTACAGCCGTCCCGTCAGCGCCTCCGCCAGCACGTCGCCCGCCATGCTGCGCTGCAGCATCTCGTAGCGCTCGTCCAGCAGCTGCGCGAACACGCGCTCGGTGATCGCGATGAACGGCAGCTCGTACGGCACCTCGAACAGGGGGAAGTCGCGCTTGCGGGCCTCGTCGGCGAGCGCGGGCGGCAGGCGTTTGTGGGCGAAGCCGGTGCCGAAGCCGAGGCCGCCGATCTCGTGCGAGGCGAGGCGCGCGATCAGCTCGCGCTGGGCCTTCGCGCTCTGCAGCTGCAGACCGGTCGTCAGCAGCAGCTCTCCCCCGCGCAGCCACGGGGTGGGGTCCGTCAGCTCGGTGCTGTGCACCCAGCGCACCTGCCCGCGCGCCGACTCCTGGCCGCTGAGGAGCGTCAGGCCGAGCTCCGCCACGAGGCCTTCGACGGTCAGCATCGCGTTCCCTTCCAACCGACCGGCTCCGGGAAACACGAAGCGACGAGGCTCTCGACGGTCAGCATCGCGCTTGCCGCCTCCGGCCAATCGACTCCGGTCGCGGCGCCGCGCCTGGCTCCGCGACGCTCAGCACCTGGCCCCCCATACCCCTCGCATATCCATCCTCTGCCGTCCCCCTACCGATCCCCTCTGATTCGCTCCCACGCCTCGCTCAACACCGGGCGCAGGATCGCCTCGATCTCCTCGAACTGCTCACGGTCGGCGATCAGTGGCGGCGAGAGCTGGACGATCGGCTCGCCGCGGTCGTCGGTGCGGCAGATCAGCCCGCGGCGGTACAGCTCGCCGGAGAGGAAGCCCCGCAGCAGGTACTCCGACTCCTCGTCGTCGAACATCTGCTTGGTCTCCTTGTCCTTCACCAGCTCGATCGCGTGGAAGTAGCCGGCGCCGCGCACGTCGCCGACGATCGGCAGGTCGCGCAGGCTGTCGAGCATCGCGCGGAACTCGCCCTCGCGCTCCCGCACGTGCTCGCACAGCTGCTCGCGCTCCAGCACGTCGATGTTGGCCAATGCGACCGCGCACGACATCGGGTGCCCGCCGAAGGTGAAGCCGTGGTTGAAGATCGCGTTGCCGTGCAGGAACGGCTCGATCACGCGATCGGAGGCGATCACCGCGCCGAGCGGCGCGTACGCCGAGGTAATGCCCTTCGCGGTGGTGATCATGTCCGGCTGGTAGCCGAAGCGCTCGCACCCAAACCAGTGGCCGATTCGCCCCCACGAGCAGATCACCTCGTCGGAGATCAACAGCACCCCGTGGCGGTCGCAGATCTCGCGCACGCGCTGGAAGTAGCCCTCCTGCGGGACGAAGCAGCCGCCGCCGTTCTGCACCGGCTCGAGGATCACTGCCGCCACGGTGTTGCGGGCCCTCGAACAGGATCGCCTCCTCGATCGCGTCCGCCGCCCACAGCTCCTCGCGGTCCTCTTTCCAGCGGTAGGAGTTGGTGTCGGCGACGTGGTGGCCCCCCGGCGTCAGCGGCTCGAACGGCTCGCGCAGCGGCGGCAAACCGGTGGCGGTGAGGGCGCCCATCGAGGTGCCGTGGTAGGCGAGGTTGCGCGAGACGATCTTGTACCTACGGGGCTCCCCGCGGGCGGCGTGGTAGGCCTTCGCGAGCTTCCACGCGCTCTCCACCGCCTCCGAGCCGCCGGAGGTGAAGAACACGCGGTTGAGGTCCCCGGGCGCGAGCGCTCGCGATCCGCGCCGCCAGCTCGATCGAGCGCGGGTGGGCGTAGCTCCAGTTGGTGTAGAAGCCCAGCTCCTTCGCCTGCTTCGCGGCGGCCTCCCCCAGCTCGGCGCGGCCGTGGCCGATGTTCACGCAGTACAGCGCTGAGAGCCCGTCGAGGTAGCGCTTGCCGTGCTGGTCGTACACGTAGCAGCCCTCCCCGCGCACGATCACCGGCACCTCGTGCTCTGCGTAGGAGCCCATCCGCGTGAAGTGCATCCACAGGTGGCGCTTCGCCAGCTCCTGGAGGTCCCCTCCGCCAATCGCGGCGTCGTCGCCGGCGGGGGCAGCGGCGGCGGCAGTACCGGGAGTGGCAGGCGGCGGGACAGACGTGGTTGCCGTGGTCGGATCGCTCAGGTGCGTGGTTGCCATCGCCTGTCTCCTCTATCGGAACATCTGCCTGAAAACGAGGAGCACTGCCTGCCGCCTTTCGGCCGATTGCGCCACCCTCGAAGCCATACGGATAGACACTTAGCACAACCGTACTCCGCGCTCAAGCATGTATCAATGCGCTACAAGTTCAAGAACACTTGCCCTCCTTGTACAAGATGTACAAGCTATGCCGGAAACTTTGGGGATCGCGCCCATTGTCCCTCGCCCGGAGGGGTCGTAGCGTTTGCCACGAGGCCCACGCCCACCGTTTTTTTGTGGACCGTCCATCGTTCGAAGGCAGAGGAGATGAGATGGCAACTGCAAGCGTCGCGGAATCCGGTGCACCCGATCCCTCGGGCGTGATGGACAAGGGCCTGAAGAAGAACGCGATCGGCTACCTCTCCAACATCGTGATCGGCGTCGCCTCCACGGCGCCGGCCTACTCGCTGGCCGCGACGCTGGGATTCATCGTCGCGGTGAAGGGCGTCGGCGTGCACGCCCCCGCGGTGATGCTCGTGGCGTTCATCCCGATGCTGCTGGTAGCCGCGGCCTACAAATACTTCAACCGCGCCGACCCCGACGCCGGCACCACGTTCGCGTGGGTCACGCGCACGTTCGGCCCGATCACCGGCTGGATGAACGGCTGGGCGATCTTCCTCTCCGACGTGATCGTGATGGCCTCGCTGGCGGCGATCGCGGCGATCTACACCTTCAAGCTCTTCGGCTTCACCGAACTCGGGGAATCGAAAGCGGCGATCATCATCGCCGCGGTGCTGTGGATCGCGATCATGACCTGGATCTGCTACCGCGGCATCGAGCTCTCGGCGCGTATCCAGCAGTTCCTGCTCAGCGCCGAGGTCTTCATCCTCGGGCTGTTCGCGGTGGTCGCGTTCGTCAAGGTCTACGGCAGCCACCCGCCGGCCGGCTCGATCAAGCCCTCGCTCGATTGGATCAACCCGTTCGCGATGAGCTTCGGCGACCTGGTCGTCGCGCTGCTGCTCGCGGTCTTCATCTACTGGGGCTGGGACTCCGGCGTGGCGGTCAACGAGGAGTCCGAGGACCCGGCCGAGGGCCCGGGCAAGGCCGCGGTCGTCTCGACGATCCTGCTAGTGCTGATCTACGTCGTCGTCACCGCCGCCGCGCAGTCCTTCCACGGGACCGGCTTCCTGACCAACGAAGCCAACCAGGAAGACGTCCTCAGCGCGCTCGGGACGGGCGTGCTGGGGAGCGGACTCGACAAGCTGCTGATCATCGCGGTGCTCACCTCGGCGTCGGCCTCGACGCAGACGACGATCCTGCCGACCGCCCGCACGACGCTCTCGATGGCGCACTGGAAAGCGGTCACCAGCCTGCTCTCCCGCGTTCACAAACGCTACCTCACCCCCACGGTCTCGACGCTCGGCTTCGGCCTGCTCTCGATCATCATCACGGTCGTCCTGCTGCTGCTCTCCAACAGCGTGCTCGAAGACTCGCTCACCGCGATCGGCTTCCCGATCTGCTTCTACTACGGCTTCACCGGCGTCGCCTGCGGCTGGTACTACCGCCACGACCTGATGGAAAGCGCGCGCAACTTCCTGCTGCTGGGCCTCGGCCCGTTCATCGGCGGCGCGATGCTATTCGGGATCGGGATCAAGGCGGCGTTCTACTACGGCCACGCGGAAAACGTCTCGTCGAAGCCGATCCTCGGCATCACGCTGCCGCTGTGGATGGGCATCGGCGGCATGGTCCTGGGCGCGCATCATCATGCTCGTCTCGCGGCCCTTCTTCAAAGAGTATTTCTCGCGCAAAACCGAAACGGCACCGCCGGGGCTGCTCAAGCAGCCGCCGCCGACCGGGCCCGTTCCCGGGCGCGTGGAATTCTGAGGGTTTGGCTTACCGTTTCTTTCGCCCGCCCTTCGCCTTCTTCGCCGGGCGTGCCTTGGGGCAGCCGGTGACGGCGATCGGCGTGGTCTGATGGATTTCGGCGCCGTTCTGGGCGAGGAATTCGGTCGGCATCGTGAGGGTCGCGGGCTCGGTCTTCTTGACTTTGCGGGTGATGGTCTTCCTGCGCCCGTGGACCTTGACCGTGATCTTCTTCTTGACGGTGACGGTCCTCGTGGCCGTGCATAAGTTCCCGAGGGCCGTCAGTGCGCTGTAGGGGCCCTCGGGGAGCGTGATTTCGAAGCTTGTGACGGGTTGGTCGGGGACGGTCTTGAACGTGCTGGAGGTGATCCCCTGCTTGGAGATGAAGGTCGTGCCAACGAGATCGATCGTGATGCCGTAGCCCTGCAGCACGACGATCAGACTGGGGAACGCTTCGCCGCCGTGAGAGACGAAGTACGCGGGACCTTCCAACGGGACGGGTATAAGCGGCGTGATCGCCTTCGCGTGACCGACGACCGAGGCCGCGGGGCAGCCGGCGGGGTTGGTGTTGAACTGCGCGGCGGTGCACGCTTTCTGCAATGTGGTCAGGCGTGAGGGGAGTTGTTTGGGGAGGTCGACCTTGACCTGTTTGATGTTCGCCTCGGTGCCGAGCGCGCCGGCCGGGAAGGCCAGCTTCGCGGTGAGGCTCGCACCACCGGAGCGGGAGGTTTTCCCGGAGGTTGTGACTTTGAACGCGGGTTTGAACTGAAGGCTCGAGCAGTCCGCGGCCTGGAACGGGCTCGAGACGCTCACCGGAACCTGGTCGGCAGGGTTCGTGAAGTCCGCGCCCGCACCCGTCACGACGTTTGAGATCGCCAGGCGGTTGCAGCTGGTGGGGTTGAGAATGAAGTTCGGGCGGTCGATGTAGGCGCGGATATCGCGGACGTGCACGACGATGCCCTGGATGATGTGCGGGATCGGGTCAGACCCCGTCGCGTCCACTTCAACCTGCGCCGTCGTGGGGTTGATACGCAGCGCGAAGCGGATCACGACCGTACCGAGATCGAACGGGCCGACGGTGGCGGAGGTGACCGACACCAGCGACAGCGGCGCGCCGTGATACGGGCCCGCGAGATACAGCCGCCCAGGGGTCTGCGCGAGAATCGCCCCGACGCCCGCGCCGACGATCGTATGCCCGACCTGGCTCGCCGCGGGACACGACGGTTCGTTGTTCTCCTGAGCTCCAGTGTGCCGGCGCGCCGCTTCGATCGCCGCCTCCGAGCAGAACGGAATGCCCGTCAGGTTTCCCGTCAAACCCGGCGGCAGAACCGTCGAGAAACGGGTGAGCTCCTGTTCGCCATCTTCACGGGTGATGCGCAGATAGAACGGGCTGTAGCTGCCAGCTGCGTTGTTCTGCGTACCCGTCACGACCTGTGGTTTGAATGGCGGGACGCCGCCCGAGGGGCAGGCGCCTTCGTGGACGCCCTGGGTGATTTGGAAGGACTTGCTCACGAGCCGCGGTTCGAGGGGCGCCGACCACGGCGTGAGCGCCGCCTGGGTGGTGAACGTCCCGCACGCGGGCGGGCTGACGAGCGGCGCCGTCGCACCTGGGCGGAACTTCAACGTGAAGCGGGTAAACGGCGCCTGCGGGTTGTTCAAGAACGTCGTCACGAGCTGCCCCGTCACCGGATCGGGCTGGATCTGCCCCGCGACCTTCACGAGCACGCCGCGGTCGGGGATCCTCGCGACGATGTAGAGACCCAACAGCGACCCAAACGGGTTCTCGAACGGCGTCGCGACATACACCGAGCCGAACGCCTTCTCGCTCAACACGGGCGTTTCGATTTCGATCGAGCCGATCTTCGATTCCGGCGGGCACCCCTGCCCCGGCAGCGAGGACGACGTTTCCGCTTCGTACTGCGCGGCCGTGCAAGCGGCGAGACCCGACCCGGCGGACGGGTTGACGGTGAAGCCGACCGGCAACGTGACCCGCGCGTCCTTGAGGTTCGCGGTCGAGAGCGACAGCGGTTCTTCCCAGCGCTGCGGGACGAGCACCGAGAGGTCCAGCCCACTCGGCGATTCGGCCGCGCGCGTCGTCGGCTGCACTTCGATCGAAGGGTCAAACGGGACCCCTTCGCAGCCCACGATCGGGCCGACTTCGGTGCTCGCCCCAAGCCGGCCAAGTTCGACCGGTGCTCGCAGCCAGTTTTCCGGTTCGGGTTCCTCCCACGAATCCGCCTTCATCGTCGCGGTGAACATCCCGCAACTCGTCGGGTTGGTGAGGAACGGCTTGATCGCCAGGAGGTTCGCGGACTCGCCGCCGTTGACGCACTCCAGCTGTTCGGCGGAGCCCAGAGAGAAGCATTCCCTGCCGCGTTCGGGGTCGTGGACTGGGGAAGCCGGGACCCCCCAAGTGGTGACTGAGATGCCGTGGACTTCGCCTCGCTTTTCGACGTTCGCGGAGGTGACGGTGAGACCGGAGTCCCCGGGCCGAACGCTGATCAACAGGTCGGCCGTGATGGAGATCGTCTTGAAGCCGAGCTCCGCCGCCACGCCGAAACTGGTCGCCTGCATGTTGTACACGGGGAACGTCGACTTCACCGCGCCAAATTTCGAGTTGACGGTGATGTCGAGCGTGATCGTGCCGACCTGACTCGCCGGCGGGCACTGGGTTCCCGGAATGCCTTCCTCGGGAAGCGAAGCGCCCTCAAGCTGGGACTGCCTACACATCGGGACGGCCGTACTGTTACCGATGAACCCAACCGGCAGGTTAACGACCGTGTTCTTGAGATCGTTGAACGTCTGACCCGCCTCGTTGTGAGCAAAGTCGAACTCCGTCGTAAGGTCAGCGTGCGCGCCGGCCTGCAGCGACGAGGGAACAACCTGAAAGCTGTCCGGAAGCAATTCAAACGGTTCGCTGCTCGGCAGCGCCTGCGAGGCGGCTGGTCCCGCGAGCAGAGCGAGGACGGCCACCACGAGCGTGCGGAGAAACGCGTCCAGCCCCCGCGCGCCGAGGGAGCGATCGGAATCACGTCTCATGGCTACCTGCCCCTCTTCCGGTGGTTGCTGGATCGCTTGGCTCGCTTCTTACGCTTGGCCTTCGCCTTCACGCATCTGCCGTGACGCGAGCGCCTACCCTTCGCACACCTGAGGACCTTGGGTGTGACCTTCGGCTTGACGATCGGCAGCGGCTGCAAGAGGTTGCCGGCGCCCGTGAACGTGAAACTGGATGGCGTGGCGTCGCTCGGCAGGCTTGTGGGGGTCGAGCAAGTGTCGCCTTCGCATTCCACGGGGGCGGCCGCGACCGGGATCCCTCCACCGACGCGGGCATCATAAATGTCACCCGCGGTGTCGACGTCGGAGCTCACGAGCTGGGTGTTCGTGGCAAAGAACACGTCGTGCCCGGAGCCGGTGGTCCCGAACAGGGAAACGACGCCACCGTCCGTACCGGGGGTGATCAAGCTGACGCAGCCTTGGACGTGCGCGCAACCGTCGACGCCCTGCGTACGCCACTCATAAACATCGGTGGACGGCGAACCGCCCGGCCTTTCCTCGCCCCCGCCCTCCGGCTGGACTTCGCCGTTCTGATCCTGGGGGACGAGCGCGGAAGGCGTAGCAAAGAACGCATAGTCGCCGTCGGCGGAGCTGAAAGCGAGCTTCGGCAGGCCCGTGCTCGGCGCGTTGGGGCCTTCCACGCCGCCATTGTTTCCGACGCTCAGGTTCGGTTCCGGATCAAACGGCGACGCGCAGGAGACGCACTCGACATCATCTTCGACACTATCGAAGCGGTAGAGCTGCTGCGAGCCAGCGGCGAAAATCTTCTTCGACCCGCCCGGGAGACCCGCGACCCCAAACGACGTGAAGTAGTAGTAGCGGCCATCGGGGCTCGGTTCCAGCACGATCTCCTCGTTCGGATCCTCCGGGTATGTCTGGGCGACAAAACGCAGCTGTTCAGCGGCGATATCGTAGCGGTAGAGGTCGGCTGCTTCCACGGGCGAGGACGCCGGCGCTTCGGCCGTGAGCGCTTCTTTGGAGTAGAAGTAAATCGCGCTCAGGTCTTCGGAAACCTTGATCGCGCGCGGTGGTACTTCGTGAACGGTGAACAGCAGCTTCGCGGCGTGGGATTCTGTGTCATAGAGAAAGACTTCGGTGATTCCCACTGCGCCCTTTTCGACCACTGAGTGCTTTTCGAGCAGCACCTTGGACCCGTCGGCGCTCGCCGCGAGAAACGTATAGGCGCCAAGATCGACCGTTTCGAGACCATCGGCGCGCATGAAGAGGTGCTTCGCTTCCGCACAGTTGGCGCCCGTCACCGCTTCGAAGAAGACGCGAGAGCCGTCGGCCGAGACCGCGTGACGAGTGGCCCCCAACTCGTCGATGGTGCTTTCAGCCTCGCCGCGCACGATCGTCGCGCCGCAGGAGCCGATCGTCGACCCGCTCTCGACGTTCACCTGCTTGAGTTCGCCGTGTGCGTATTCGTAGAGGTCTTCGCCGCTCACGGTGCCGGTCGAGGGGCCGAGGAGGTTGTAATCCCTGACCCCGAGGATGAGCTTCGAGAAGTCCGCCGAGGCGGCAACCCAGCCCGCTCCAGCGGATCCCTCGGGAACCGAGGCAACAGTCGTATAAGGCCCGCCGGGAGGCCCGACCTTCTCTTCGACCGTGGGCGATTCGGTACCCCCCGCGGTCAACCACGCCGCACGGAGCGCGATCGTGCTGAAATCGGCGCTGTAAAGGGACGAGTGATAGCTGTTGAGACCGGCTTCCGGCTGGGGCGTGGCGGCGGTCATCTGCCAGCCAGTTTCGGGGTTGCGAGAGAAGAAATAAGGACTCTGCCCGCCACCCCAGCGCGTCGCGGTCGATTCGAACATCAGATGGTTGCCGTCTTCGCCGACCAGGACCCCACTGTTGATCGTCCCACCTTGGCCATACCCCAGCATTTCCACCGCGCCTTCCTTGTCGACCGGGGTCACCTGCTCATAGGCGCGGCAATCGGGCAAGTGAGCCGAGAGACCACCACGAAGCGCTTCATTCGCGCACACGGCCGGTTCACCCGCGCCAGCCGCTTCTGGCCCGCCCGGCGCGACGAAGGTCTGGTCAGCGCCGGCTGTCGTCCCGTGGCCGTTCGTGGCGAGGAGCCGGAAGTGGTAGGTCTTGCCGGGTTGCAGACCGGTGAGGTCGGCGCCCACGGAACCGTCGCCCGGCTGCTCTGGGGTCGCTTCGGCCCTGGCAAAGCCACCTTCGCCGCCACCCGCTTCGAACTGTTCCTGCGTCACGTACTCGAAGTGAAATTCGGTGGGCCCGCTCGATTCGATCGAGCCGAGGCCGCGAATCGCTTCGCCGCGGATGCCGTGAACAGCGTCCGTGATGACGGCCGGGGGGTTGACGTTGGGCGGGCTTACCGTTTGAAAGCTGCTGGGCGCCTGAAAGGTGGAGCTACCGTTGACGTTTTCAACAGCCATGCGGAGGAAGTAGGTGGTGTCCGGTTCGAGCCCAGTGAGTTCGAACCCGACTGAAACCTGTGGCGTTTCTTGACCGGGTTCGCCGACGTGACCGGGTTCGCCAGCGGCGGTGGCTTCAGCGCCCGTGATCGTGCCGCTTCCCCCCGGAGCAGCCGTCCACGGGCCACCCGCGGACGTCGCGATTTCAACGTGCCACCCGGTTTCGAACGTGCCCGGGTAAATGCCACCCACGATAGAAGCCGAGGTTTCGGTGATCTTGTTAGATCCGATCCCGTCGACGTGGGGTCGTGTCGACCTCGTCTTGAATTCTCCTTTTTGAACAGACGGGATTTCGCATTCCGCCGGTCGGAAGGCCTGCCGACACGGATCGCTGTCGATGACGGTGCCCAGTTTGTTAGTCGCCTTCACGCGGAGGAAATAGGAGGATTCCGGCATAAGACCTTCGAGCTGGCCCCCGACGACCGCAACTTCTTCCGCGGCCGTGATCGAGCCGCTGGCTCCGGCCACAGGAACAAACGGCCCATTTTCCGATGTCGCCGATTCGAAGCTGTACTGCGTGTCAGACCCTTCCGCCTCAATCGCGGCCCTGAATTTGGCGAACGTGGTGCCGAGTTCGATTATATTGAAACTGTCGGAAAAATTCGGGATGTAGAGGGACGGGATCGCGGGGACCCCGAGCGGCAGGGTCGTGACGGCTCTCGTCTGGGGTTTGCTGCTCCCAGACGCATTTGAGGCTGTGGCGTGAAGGTAGTACTTGGTCGCAGGCTTGAGCTGCCCGATTATGCCTCCAACACGCGCGCTTGGTTGGCCTTCTTCAGCGGTCCCACTCAGCGCCGGGATCCAGGGACCGCCTTCTTTTTCGGAGTATTCGATCGTCCACGGAACCGCGGGGCCGTTCAGCGTAATGTTCAATTCGACTTCGATCCTGGTCGCGTGGATTTCCTGTGTCGAAGGGTCTACCGAAAGCTGGATGTCGGGAGCTTTCCCCGCGGCGAACGCCGGCGTGCCGGCAGCGCCGAACGCGACCGTTACGAGCAGAAGGGCGAGAGCCGGCAGGACGAGCGCTCGAGGACCGCGAGCGCCGGGGGTAGGCGCACCCTGGCGACCGCCGGATCGAGGCGCAGCGCTCCCGCGAACGGGGAGTGTGCCGGCGAGCGCTGTCGCGTGTCCCGCCCTGGCGGCTCGCGTGTTCGCGCTGTGTGCTGTCCTGTTCACCTGGTCTCCTCGGTCGTCATGCGTAAGTGTGAGTGCTCTCGCGGGGCAGTTGTCGTAGCCGTGATGAAGCTGTGGGCGCCGCGGCTCCCCCGGGGCGATGTGTGCCCGGGGGAGCTTTGGCGTGTCGCGCACGGCCGAACTCATTTAGTTTCTATTTCGGCGGTCACTGCCCAAGAGCCGGCAGCAAACCGCGGCGCTTCCGCGCCGGCTTGGAACTCGAGGACCGCGCCGGTGGTGCTTCCAGCCCCGCCGAGCCCGGTTCCGATGATCGCGGTGAATTCGACGTTGATGATAGAGGACTGCTTGTACACGCAGAGGTTGCCGGGGAGGGCGGTCGGCGCGGTGGCTTTGCCCGGGCACGTCGACCCATTGCCGTTTTCTTCGACGAAGTGCACATTCGTTTCGTCCAGCGCTTTTGCGAGCGGGATGTTGAAGGAGATCGGGTCCAGCACGAGGCCTTCTCCGGTAGCGCTGACAGCCCAGGCGCCGGTCTCGGTCTCCCCGCTCGGGAGCGTTTTGGTGAAGCCGATGGTGCCGTTTTCTCCTTTAGCGCCAATTTCGCCTTTGGCGCCCGGCGCACCGGCGGGGCCCTGGGGACCGGCGGGGCCCTGAGCCCCGCCGGCGCCGGCGGCGCCGTTTTCGCCTTTGGCGCCCGGTGCGCCGGAGGGCCCCGCGGGGCCGGTCGCACCGTTGGTTCCGTTGGCCCCGTTCAAACCATTCTTGCCGTTAGCCCCCTTCAAGCTCTTCAACACCTTCGGGCTGATCTGCTTGGTCGACGTGATCAGGTACTTGTTCGCGGCGTACGCGCCACCGGACATAGCGAAGACAAGGGCGACGGTCGCGATCACGGTAGTTGGCGTCAGGTGCATCCGGTTACGTATTGCTCTGAGCATCGGTTATCTCTCCTCCATGGGAGTCGAGCGTGGCGGCGCTCAGCGCAACACACGCGGGTTTGGTTGAAGCAGTGAAGATCTGGGAGCGCCACGGCGCCGAAGAAGGCGTGGGCGCCAGCGCCCAAGAGGGTTGGGCGCCGCGGCAGACGCTGACCAGCTCCGCCGCAGCCCAAGCTGAGGCCCTCGAGACCTCGAGAACCCGCGGGCACCCACGCACCGAAGCGCCCATCACCGGGTCTCCTCCTCACGCGGAGCGCCGACACTGAGCCGCCGCTCGACCTCATAGCCAAGCGCCGTGAGCTTCCACGCGTTCGGCGCGCCGCTCTGATGGCCCCCGCCGGCGTTCATCGCGAGACCGAGACGCTCCAGGCGCCGCAAAAGCTTTGAGATCTGCCCCGGGTCGGTGACCCCGGCGCTGCTCGCGACCGTGCGGTTGCTCGCCAACGGACGCTCGGCGATGCACTGCAGCACCCGCGCCGTGCGATACGTCAAACGCATCGGCAGTTCCCCCAATGGGTCGCGCTCGAGTTGCGCGCCGTTCACACTGCCGCGAGCACGCGGAACCCGAGAAGGCACGGGCGCCGGACGCCCCTGCTCACGACGGGCCGCCCGCGCCCCCAGGTACTGCAGCGCGATCATCCCCATCAACTCATCCAGCAGCCCCGTCAACGGACGACGATCGCCGCTGCGCAACCGCGCGTAGATGACACCGAACGCGCCACCAACCAAACCTTCCGCGGTCACCAACGTGCACTCACCCCCACGCGAGCCCTCCCAGCGGCCCTCATCCAACACCGCCGCCAACCGCGCGAGAATCCGCTCACGGCACTCCATCACCACAGGGCCCCCATGCAATGCCTGAACCACGCAGATCCGTGCCAACACCGGCTCACAATCCAGGAACGAGAGAATCGCCCACAGGCCCTCACGAACCCGCTCACGCCACCCCAGGCTCTGAAGACCCAAAACCTCGAACTCCCGCTCGACTCGTTCAGTCGCCTCCTCCAGCAACGCCACCAGGCACGCCTCACGATTACCGAACAGCTCATAGAAGGTCCGCCGCGAAACCCGCGCGCGGGTGGCGATCCCTTGCACCGAGGTCTGCTCATAGCCGACCTCGTCGATCACCGCCGCGGCGGCAGCCAGCAGCCGCGAACGCTGAATCTCCTCTACGTGCACCCGCGGCGCACCCACGGCCACCCTCAGGCGCGTCCGCCCGCGCTGCGAGCGCCGCTCGACCGGCGCGGGCCGCCCCGCGGCGACACGCACCGCCGTACCCGCGCCGCCACGTGCCGGGGCCGCCATCAGCATGCCCCCCACACGCGCGCGGGCCCTACCAAAAAAGCCGCCCCGGGCCCACCCCCCGCGGGGACGAAGCAAAAGCGGCGCAACCGCGCCCGATGAGGCGTCTCGGCGGTTAACCCGCTAGACGAAGAGAGAGAGAGAGAGAGAGAGATGCGACAGCGCCAAGCTGGCGCATCTAGCATCAACCTTTTGGGCCGACGCGCACATCCCCATCATGAATCTCCCACTAGAAACCACGCTCAAACAACTCCCTCATCGCTCTGATCCAGACCCTCTCCCACAACCACAAAAACCCTGCGAGCGCTTTGGACGTCAACCACAAGACGGCATGACCCCAACCAGACCCTATGTTGCCCGGCTCCCAACAGTCGGAGAACCGGACTCCTGACGCAGCGTAACGCACTGCAGCGCAACTGTCAAGTCTCAAGGGACCCATCGTTACGGGGCGTAGCCCTGGACTTCGTAACAGTCCCTGTCGAGCAGCTCGAACTCGTCGCCAAACACAGCTGAGCTACGAAGCGCACCCGGCTCATCCCGACTGTTGGGGCATGGGCGCCGTGTCCTGACCTAACTGACATCGAACGTAACTGACAGTCGATGTCGGTTACATCGGGTGTGTGTACATCCAGCTCGGCGGTGCGGAGGGAGCACGTACCGTGCTGGGCGGCTTCACGGCCTTCGGCTCGGGGCTGCCCGCAGCGCTGTTCTCGCTGGACGCCACCCCCGCCCATGTGCGCGGCCGACCTAATCAATCGCGGCATGGCCATCAAATTCGCAGCCCGAGCACGAGCGCCAGCGCCTCGTCAAGGGCTTCGAGCTCTTCGGGAGCGAGACGGCCCAAGCCGCCCATCACGGTCTGCACGTCGAATACCCTAAGCTGGTCGGTCAGCACGCGAGTCGGAACTCCGGCGACCTCGACCAGTGGACGGAATGTCGCCGGCGCCGCCCCGCGCGAGGTCGGCGCGATGAGAACCGTGCTGAGGGCGAGCAGCTCATCGGCCTGAACCACGACACCCGGCCTCGCGCCCTGTTGCTCATGACCACGCGCTCGACGTGGCGGTGGGATCCGAACTATCTCACCGCGGTCCATCTCAGTCGGCAGGCCACTCCGGCATCAGCTCGTCCAACTCTCCACGTAGAGCCTTGAGCTCTGCACGGTCCACCGGGTCATTGGCGAGCCGGTACGCCTCCTGGCGCAACGCCACGCCCCGACGACGATGCGAGCGCGCCTCGCTCAGCGCCTGGCGAACCGCCTGCGAGTCGGTCATCCCCTCAGCCCGCATCACCCGGAGGGCGGCTTCGGAATCCTCATCGAGTCGGACATGAAGGGCACGAGCCACGCCAACAGTGTACTACAAATCGTCCTACCGTTTTACCGCTTCTTTCGCCCGTTCTTGGCCTTTTTCGCCAGGGGTGCCTTCTTCGGGCAGCCGGTGACGGCGATCGGCGTGGTCTGTTTGATTTCGGCGCCGTTCTGAGCGACGAATTCGGTCGGCATCTGCAGCGTCGCCGGCTCGGTCTTTTTGACCTTGCGGGTGATGGTCTTCCTGCGGCCGTGCACCTTGACCGTGACCTTCTTCTTCGCCGTGACGGTCTTCGTGGCCGAGCACAGGTTGCCGATCGCCGTGAGGGCGCTGTAGGGGCCCTCGGGGAGCGTCAGTTCGAAGCTCGTGACGGGCTGGTCGGGAACCGTCTTGAACGTGCTGCTGGTGATCCCCGCTTTGCTGATGAACGTCGAGGCGGTGAGGTCGATCGTGACGCCGTAGCCCTGCAGCACGATCTCCAGGTCCGGAAACGCTTCGCCGCCGTGGCTGACGAAGTACGCGGGGCCTTCCAGCGGAACCGGGAGGATCGGGGTGATCGCTTTGGCTTGCCCGATGATCGACGCCGGCGGGCACTCGGCGGGGTTCGTGTCGAACTGTGCGGCGGTACACGCTTTCTGCAGCGTCGTGAGCCGGGAGGGGAGCTGTTTGGGGAGTTCGACTTTGACCTCTCTGATGTTTGCGTCGCTCCCGAGAGATCCGGTGGGATAGGTGAGCTTCGCCGTGAGACTCGCACCGTCCGCCCTACTCGTTTTGGCACTGGTCGAAACACTGAATTCGGGTTTGAACTTGAGGTTCTGGCAGTTCGCGAGCTGGAACGAGTCGTTCGTGGTCACTGGGTCGTTATCGGCGGGGTTCGTCGGGTCCGCGCCACCGCCGACGACCGTTGAGGCGAAGTTCATCGCGTTGCAGCTCGTCGGGTTGATCATGAAGTTTTTACGTTCGATGTAGACACGGATGTCACGGACGTGGATCACGATCCCGTCGATGATGTGCGGGATCTGGTTCGCCGCACCAGAGGGAATGCTCACCGCGGCCGTTTCAGGGTTGATGAGCAACGGCAGATGCACGACGACCGTGCCGAGGTCGAAGGGGCCGACCTTGGCACTGGTGATCGCGGCGATCGAGAAGGGCGCGCCTTCGAAGGGGCCGGCGAGGAACACCTTCCCGGGGGTGTACGCGAGGACCGTGCCGACGCCGGCGCCGACTTCTGTGCGCCCGATTTCGCTGGCGGCTGGGCAGGCTGGTTCTGTTTCCTCTTCGGCGCCGTTCAGTTCGCGGGCGCGCGCGATCGCGGCTTCGGAGCAGAACGGGATCCCGGTGAGATTCGCCGTCAGCCCCGGGGGTAGCTGCGAGGAGAACCCCGTGATCTCCTGTTCGCCGTCGTGGCGGGTGATGTGTATGTCCATCGGGCTGTAGGCCCCGGCGTTGTTGTTCAGCGTCCCCGCGACCAGCGCGGGATGGAACGGCGGGACACCGCCGGTGGGGCACGCGCCGCCACCGATGCCGTTTTCGATCGTGAACGGCTGGCTGTCCACGAGTTGTGGTGTCAGCGGGTCAGACCACGGTGTCAGTTCTGCTTGCGCGGTATAGGTTCCGCAGGTTGGGGGGCTGACGAGTGGCGAGGTTTGGTCCTGGTCGAGTTCCAGGGTGAACTTGTTGAATGGTACTTGTGGGTTTTCGTCGAATGTCGTCACGAGCTGTCCCGTCACGGGGTTTGGTTCGATGTGTCCTTGTAGTTTGACGATGATTCCGCGTGCGGGGTCCTTTACGACTATGTACAGGCCCAAAAGGGAGTTGAACTTGTTATCGAATGGTGTAGCGATGTAGATGTTGCCGGTGAGGTCTTCGTTCAGCACGGGCGTTTCGACGTGGACCGTCCCGATTTTCGATTCCGGGGGACAACCCGCACCCGGCGCCGAGGACGACGTTTCCGCCCCGAACTGTTGCGGGGTACACGTACCCAGACCTGACGCGAGGGACGGGTTGGCTGTGTACCCAACGGGTAGCGCAAGTACGGTGTTCTTCAGGTTCGATGTAGCGATCCCTGACGGGTTTTCCCACGTCTGTGGCACCACCAGCGAAATGTTCAGCCCACTCGGCGATTCCGCGGACCGAGTCGTCGGGGCCACTTCGACGGAGGGGTTGAACGGTACGCGTTCACATTCAGTGCTGGCCGGCGTGACTTCCGTTTCGGCGTGCGACCACGATTCCGGCTCCTCCCACGAGTCCGCTTCCATACGCGCGATATGCGGTTCGCAGCTCGTAGGATTAGATAGAAACGGCTTCACGGGGATGTTCGCGCTCTGCCCACCACCCCCACAGACCGGCCTGAAATTAGCATAGCATTCCTGACCCCGTTCAGCGTCATGCACATGCGACGCGGGCAAGCCCCACGTCGTAACACTGACATTACGAAATTCACCGAGACGTTCGATATTCGCACTCGTCACGGTCACACCGGAATCACCCGGGCGCACGCTCACCGTCAACGCCTGTACTACAGCACCTTGATAATTGAAGCCGAGCTGCACCGCGACACCAAAGCTCGTGACTTCCATGTTATACAACGGCAGCGTAACCTCTTCCGCTTCGGGCTGATTGGTATGGACAACAAAACTGATCGTACCGACCTGGCTCGCCGGAGGACATTCCGGATTACCCCTGGACTCGAGAGCAACATCACCACTGAGCAGCGCGAACGTGCACGTCGGGACGGCGGTGTTGTTACCGATGAACCCCGGCGGCAATTCGACGACCGTCGTGCGACCATCGTTGTACGTCGGACCGTTCAATTCATGCGCGCTCGATTCGTGAGCGAAATCAAACGACACCGTCAAGTCCGCGTGCGCCGCCGCCTGACCCGAGGACGTACTCACGTGAAAGCTACCCGGGACGATTTCAAACGGATGCTTACTGGGCTTCGCGACCGCAGACCCCACGAACGCAAAACCCATGACAGCAACAATTGCGAGTAAAAGGAGGAGCTTTTGTAGAATACGCATGGCTACTTACCCCTCCGGTTTGACTTGACGGACCTCTTGCTGGACTTCTTCTTCTTTGGCTTTTTCTTCACGACCTTCTTTTTGAGCCTGGTCTTTGCCTTCGGCGGTGGCGTCGCCGCGGGTATCGGGTTGCCCGCACCCTGGAACGTCGCGCTCGCGGGCGTCACTTCACCGGGAGGCGCAAACGGCGTGGAACACGAATCGCCCTTGCATTCCACCGGACGCGCCGGTTCGGGAAAACCACCATCGACACGGGCGTCATAGATGTTCTCGGACGTGCCGTCTTCCACCGCGTCCTGCGCGACGAGCGTTTCTTTCGTCTCGAAAAACACATCGTCACCAGAACGGCTCGTACCAAGCAGAATGTTCGCAAACCCGCCACGTCCAGCAGTGATCAACGACAGACAACCCCGCACATGAGAACAACCATCGATACCATCACGTCGCCACTCATACACATCGCTCGACAACGAATAAGAATTCGAGGAATGTTCAACACCGACAATGGGGTGGTCTTCAGCCGGATCTTCGCCGTCCACGTCTGATGGCAACAGCGCCGCCGGAGTATCAAAGAATACGAAATCACCGTTATCCGAGGCAAAACGATCGCCGCTTCCGACGAATAGAGCGCTCAGCTTCGGTTCGGGATCATACGGTGATGCGCACGACATGCATTGTATGACCTGTTCGGCGCTGTCATAGCGATATACCTGTGATGACTGATTTTCAGTCGTGTGCGGAGCTTCGGCTTCCACTCCTCCACCGGGAAGACCCGCTACCGTCTGCGCCATGAAATACAGATAGCGGCCTTCGGGCGAAGTATTAAACGCCTGTTCGTCTCCTAGCGTCAAATGCGTTATAAACGACAGCTTTTCGGTCGCGACGTTATAACGATAAAGGTCCGGCGTCTTGGAATAGCGGCCAGGGTTACGGATATAGACAGTGCTCAAATCTTCAGAAACGTTCAGGTTGGCGCCCGCGGCCACACCGCTCCCGGAGAGGAACCGTGCGCTCTGAGATTCCGCACTATACAAGTACAGGCCGGGATTTTCGCCCGCCGCCTTTTCTATCAGCGCGTGACTACCGTCAGGACTCGCGGCAACGAACGTGTACGCACCGATATCGACCGTCTGCGCGCTTTCCCGGCTGCCATTCACACGCACATACAGATGCTTTGCTTCCGAGCAGTTATTGCCTGGAACTGCTTCGACGAAGATACTCGAGCCATCTTCAGAGATCGCATACTGGCCCACGGTCACGTTGCTTCCAGTCAGAGTGCTTACTTCAGCCTCAGAGGCGACCGCGATGTTCGCGCCACAGCTCCCGATCGTTGCGCCAGGGGAACCGCCCGTGACGTTCAGCTGGCGCAATCCACCATTAGAGTATTCATACAGATCGTCGCCTTGCACGGTGTGCGTGCTATGCCCCAGCAGCGTATGGTCCGAGTCTTGCAGCACAAGCGTCGACAGGTCACTGGAACCACCCGCCCAACCCGGAGGAGCTTCCGCGCGAGCCACCGAGGCAACCATCGTATACGGGCCACCAGCCGGACCAGCCATGAATTCGACACGCGGCGATTCGCTCTTAGTAGACGTCCCCCAGGTTTTTTCGAAAGCGAACCCGCTCAGATTCGACGAAAAGACCTCCGGGTTATAATGATAGACACCCGCTCCGGGCTGCGCCGACGCGGCGGTGATCTGCCAACCCGTGCTGGTACGAGAGAAGAAATAAGGGCTCTGCCCAGCCCGCGGCCCAGCACCCCACTTCACGGTATCGACACCCAGCTCCAGATGATCGCCATCTTCACCAACCTGAGCGCCTTCCGCGCCGAATTTACCACCATAATTAAAGATTTCCTGGGCGCCTTCTTTATCCACCGGCGTGAGCTGCTCATACGCACGACAATCCGGGAGCAACGCCGAGAAACCCGTACGCAACCCTTCATTCGGACAGCCACCAGACCCTTCAGAACCCGTCGATGACGATGACGCGGCGGAGACAGTCAAGGCCTGTTCTTCGCCATACACGACAGGATCGCCCGGTGACGTACTGGTCGCCACGGTACGAAAACGATACGTTTCGCCCGCGACCAAAGCAGGGAGATCAACACCCACATACTCCGTGCTATCACCCACCCCGAGATCCACCTCCTGGGTAGAATCCGCTTTGGCGAAACCACCTTCGCTGCCCGGCGCTTCAAACTGCTTCTGCGATACATATTCGAAGTGATAATGCGTATCATACCCTTCACCACCGGCAAAAACAGTCGCGACCGTCACCGTACCAGACGGCGTCAAACCCGACGAGCCAGCAACAATCTGCGGCTCAGCCTTTTCACGCAAACCACCATCCGTACCGAAATAGACCGTGTACGGACCACCATCCGGACCACTGACCCGCAAACTACTATACCTCCCAATCGTGGGAAGCGCTTCCAACGCATGCCCCACAACTTCCGACGGGGAATCATAAGAAATATTGGCACGGAGAACGGCACCGGTAGCCGTAGCAGTGATCGGCTCAGAAAGTTTGACATAAGGCTTACGCACTTGCACTTCACGAACATGTTCTTTTAGCGCATCTTCTTCGTATTCCAACACTTCCTGCGGTGTAAGCAGGCCAGTGATAGTCGTGCCCGCCGGAATACCAGCGCCAGAAATCACCTCCCCCACCGCAAACTCACCCGTAGTGACAACGAACGGTTCGATCTTCGAAGAACCGGCTTCCAGATCAGCCGTACCAGTACCACCCGTCGTATCACCATCAAACGTCAACGTGAACGTACCACCCGTCGGAGCACCTTCGACCGCGATCGTCTGTTCCCCGGACGTCGGCACGCTGTCAGGATCCACACCACCCATCACCCGCAACGCTTCACCATGCAAACCATGCACAGCCAACGTCACCGCCGAAGGCGCACCAAACGTCGTAAAGCTCGCAAATTCACGCTTCTCGCTCACGATCGGTTCTTCACTATAGTTACGGCCTTCACCCGCACTACTTTCAGCGAACAAACGCACAAAATACTCTTTCGAAGGCGCCAAGCCAGACAACGCTCCTTCAACACCAGGAGCTCCTGCCCCTTCGGGAAGAGCCTGCGCCTGCGCAGCAGACACGACACCTTCAGCGCCGGACACAGTTTTCCACGGACCTTCAGCCGCAGCAGCGTATTCAAAATGCCATTTCGTTTCCAAACCATGCGGATTTATGGATCCGGTGATATGAGCGGACGTACCGGTCACATTACGCACTTCCGGTTCACCCACCACTGGTCTTCCGGTAGGAGTCCTAAACCATCCAGGGTTGACGTTACTAACTTCGGGCAGCTGGACCTTCGTACCCACTTCATTGGTCATAGAGACACGAGTGTAATACCGTGTTTCGGGCACTAGGTCAGTCACTCTTGCTTCAGCAATCGCGAAATCTTCAGCCACAGTTATTTCACGAGCAGGTTCAAAAGCGCTCCACGCCGCACTGTGTTCCCCTGGCGCCTGACCATTTGCTTCAGCCGGCGCATATTCAAACGCATATTTAGTGGCGGCGCCATTACTCTCGATCTGCGCCTTGGCCACAGCAGACCTCGGTCCCGTAGCTTCCGCCCTAAAAGTGCTGGCGCCATCTCCAAGATCTTCAGCTACTTCGGGCTGCGTAACTCCAGTGGTAGTAAAACTAAACGTTCGTTCAACGGTTTCGCTGCCCTTCTTGGCATGAAAACGCGCGTAATAAGCCGTATTCGGAGAAAGTTTGTGAAGGACATCTAATCCCACTGGTTCATCTGCTGTTCCAAGAGAGATATATGCCACGTTGCTCCCCGCCTCGGCGCCGTCTTCGATCCCGCTAGCCGATGCAGTCCACGGACCATTTTCGCTTGTAGCGTATTCAGAATGCCATTCAAATTCAGGCGCGCCATCGACCACTTCCGCTTGGAGAGCTACCCGAGTCGCGAACACCTTCTCTTTTTGGGGTTGTCCTTCGATTTTGAACGCCCCGGACGCACGAGCCGACACGAGCGGCAGCACGCCTACGAGCACGAACACAACGAACGATACGAGCGCCAGACCACCAAGACCACGACGCCCCACGCTCACCCCAGATGATGTCGCCTTCGCATACGGTTTCACTGTCTCTCCTCCATCGATCTCATGTGTCGTCCAGATACTCGCATCAACGCTTCCCACCCAAAACCAAGGCGCTCCCCGGGACCAAACCCAACCGGCCCCGGGGAAACCAAGGCACAAATAACGATCAAACAACAAACCTATTCGGGGGCGGTCACCGCCCAGGTACCATTCAGAACAACCAAACCAGGCGCTTCTGAGAGGACACCGATCTGCACACCAAACGGATCAGCAGTACCTTCCACCCCCGGGTTGCCCTGCAAACACTCGATCAGATTCAGAGCCGCCGAGCAAATATGGACGTTCCCATGATCATTGTTATTTTCAAACGCAGCAAAGATACAGAGGTGACCCTGTTCCGCACCCGGTTTTTCGACGTTGCCCGTGCAGCCGGGGGGAGCCGTCGTTTCACCCGCTTTGACGTACACCGGGTCCGGAGCGTCAGCGAGCGGGATACCAAAGCTTATGGTGGTAGAGGCAGACCCTTCAGCAAAGCTAGTTCCCGGCACCACAGCGGTAATGCCCCAATCGCCCTGCAGGGTCTTTCCGGCAGGAAGGGTTTTATCGAAACTGCCTTCCGGACCGGGTGCGCCGTTTGTGCCGTTAGTACCGGGGTCGCCCGCGGGACCCTGGGGGCCCGTGGCTCCCGCAGTGCCGGCGCCGGCCGGACCGGCGGGACCCGCCGGGCCTGTCGCTCCCGGCGCGCCGTTTGTGCCATTCGTACCGTTTTTACCAGCCGGGCCGCGGGGGCCGGCCTTGGTTTTGGGCTTGGCCTTGGACGCGATCGCGAGCGGCGTCACAGAAGCGGCCGCTTTCGCACCCGTGCCACTACTACTACCGCCACCATTGCTGCTCGCGGCGAACGCGCCGCCGGTCATCGCGAAAACCAGCGCCATGAACGCCACGACTGTTGTGGGACTTATGTGTTTACGTATTGCTGAGAACATCGGTTATCTCTCCTTTGAAGACGTGCCGCGCTCGGCGCTACGCACGCGAATTGGACAAACGGACTGGACACGGCCAACCCGGGTATTGCGAGATCTGGCAGGGCCGATCACGAGGTCTCCTCCCCACGCAGAGCAGCGACGCTGAGTCGCCGCTCGACCTCATAGCCCAGCGCCGTGAGCTTCCACGCATTTGGCGAGCCGCTCTGACGACCACCACCTGTGTTCATCACAAGCCCGAGGCGCTCCAAGCGCCGCAAAAGCTTCGAGATCTGCCCCGGGTCCACGATCCCAGCGCTATGTGCAACCGTGCGATTGCTCGCCAACGGACGCTCGGCGATGCACTGCAGCACCCGCGCCGTGCGATAAGTCAAACGCATCGGGATGTCCTCCAACGGATCGCGCTCCACCCGCGCACCCACACTCCCGTGACCGGGCAGTACACGATGAGGGGCCGGGGTCGGGCGCTGCTGCTCACGGCGCGCCGCCCGCGCCCCCAAATACTGCAACGCGATCATCCCCATCAGCTCATCCAGCAGCCCCGTCAGCGGACGACGATCGCCGCTGCGCAACCGCGCATACACCACACCAAACGCACCACCAACCAAACCTTCCCCGGTCACCAACGTGCACTCACGCCCGCGCGAGCCCTCCCGGCGCCCCTCATCCAACACCGCCGCCAGCCGCGCGAGAATCCGCTCGCGACACTCCATCACCACCGGGCCCCCGTGCAACGCCTGCACCACACAGATCCGCGCCAACACAGGCTCGCTGTCCAGGAACGAGAGAATCACCCACAGGCCCCCACGAACCCGCTCACGCCACCCCAGGCTCCGAAGACCCGAAGCCTCCAACTCCCGCTCGACCCGCTCGGTCGCCTCCTCCAGCAACGCCACCAGACACGCCTCACGGTTGCCGAACAGCTCGTAGAACGTCCGCCGCGAAACCCGCGCACGGGTGGCGATCCCCTGCACCGAGGTCTGCTCATAACCAACCTCATCGATCACCGCCGCAGCCGCCGCCAACAACCGCGAACGCTGAATCTCCTCCACCTGCACCCGCGGCGTACCCACCACCACCCTCAGGCGTGTCCGCCCACGCTGCGGTCGCCGCTCCACCGGCGTGGCCCGCGCCGCGGCGACACGCGCCGCCGTCCCCGCAACACCACGCACCGGGGCCGCCATCAGCATGCCCCCCACACGCGCGCGGGCCCGATCAAAGCCGCCCTGAGCCCAACCCCCGCGGGGACGAAGCAAAGACGGCGCGAACGCGCCCGACGAGGAAACCCCCCGGCTAGACCCCTAGCCGAAGAGAGAGAGAGAGAGAGAGATGCGACAGCGCCAAGCTGGCGCATCTAGCATCAGCCCACCCGGCCGACGCGCACATCCCCATCATGAATCTCCCTCTAGAAACCACGCTCAAACAACTCCCTCATCGCTCTGATCCAGACCCTCTCCCACAACAACAACCCTGCGAGCGCCTGACGTCAACCACAAGACGGCATGACCCCAACCAGGCCCTATGTACCCGGCTCCCAACAGTGAGAACCGGACTCCTGACGCAGGGTAACGCACCGCAGCGCAACTGTCAAGCCCCAAGGGATCAGGCCTACGGCGACGCCGACCATCGCCCATACGGACGCTGTTGGGACATGAGCCCCCGGTGCTGGGGCATGCCTTGGCGCTCATCGCCGCGGACTTCTTCGCCTGAGCCGCCACGGCACCCAACTCAGCGTCGCACCCGCTACCGCTTCCCTCGCCCGCCCTTCGCCTTCTTCGCCGAGCGGGTGAGTGGCCCGGGGCGTTGCAGCCCCGGGCTCTCGCAGAACCGTACGTGACAGTCTCCCGTCATACGGCTCCCACCATCCAGCTTTGGGCGCGCACTAGCCGCCAGTGAGCAAAGAGTCTCGGCTCGCGCTTTGCCACGCGGTCCAGGAATCTCCATGCTCGCATGTAGTGGCCTCGCAGTCGCTTGTATTTACGCATCGCCCAGCGCACCAGATACATCTCGATGCTTCTGAGCGATTTGGCCAACACTGCCGGGTAGAACTTCCCGTAGTAGTTGATCCAACCGTGCACGATCGGGTTGATCTCTCGTGCTATCCGCGTGAGGGTTGTTCCACTCCACAGATGAATCCTCAATCGCCTGATCCGTCGACGGATCTTCTTCGCGGCTTCGTCACTGACCGCCGGACTGAAGTTGACAAACATCGCACCCTTCCCATCACGGGACGAGCGAGGACGAAACGTGTACCCCAGGAAATCAAACCGCTCGTGCTCGTGAGAGCCGAAACGATGAGAGTCCTTGCAATACACTATCTTTGTCTTGTCGAGATTCAGCTCAACGTTCAGCGAGCGCATCCGCTTCTTGATCCTGTCGAGCACGAACTGCGCTTGAGACTCACTCTTGCAGTGCGCGACGACATCATCCGCATACCGCTCGAACGGGATAGCCGGGAACTCCCGAGCCATCCACATATCGAACGCGTAATGAAGAAAGATGTTCGCCAGCACAGGAGAGATCACCGAACCCTGCGGGGTCCCGCGATCACGCGCCACCACAGTGCCATCCTCTCGCTGGACCGAGGCTTTTAGCCACCGCTCCACATAGAGGAGAATCCACCGCTCGTCGGTATGGGCAGCAACCGCCTTCAACACAAGCTCGTGGTCAAGAGAGTCGAAAAACGATTGGAAATCAATATCGATCACCCAAAAGTATTTCCAACACCGCTCCCGGCAAACCCGCAGCGCATCATGCGCCGAACGTCCCGGCCGATACCCATATGAGTCCGGATGAAACACAGGCTCCACCCCAGGCTCCAGGTACTTCTTTACGACCGTTTGCGCGACCCTATCAGCGACAGTGGGAACACCAAGAGTCCTAACCCCAAGCCCATGCGGCTTCGGTATCTGCACCGCCCGCACCACCGGCGGCATATACGACCCCGAGGACAACCGATTCCAGACCTTATAGAGATTCCCCTCAAGGTCTCCCTCAAAGTCCTCGACCGATTCCCCGTCAACACCAGGGGCACCCCGGTTGGACTTTACATCCTCCCAGGCCTCCAGAACAACCTTCTTGCCGATAACAAACGACTTCGCCTTCAACTTTGACTCAGTCACCGGCTCCTCCCACAACAATCGTGGTTGACCGTCAACCTCGCCTGAATGGCCCGTCCGCTTCGCTCCAGCCCCATTACGGGACCTTCACCACTACTACCGGACGATCCGCCCCTGTGCCCCACAACAGGAACTCGCCCCTCACGGCTTCGTCCGCTTGGAGCCTTCCCTGAGACCACCGACCGCAGGCCATAAGCCACTGGCCGACCATCTCGTGAGACGACAGGTTCCCATGTTCCATGCAGGAGCCTGACCCGCGCTCGCGCCGCATCCATGCCGGGCACCGTCTGGCCAATAAACAGGCACCCGCCAGACTCATCCCGAGACAAAGACAATGCCCCGGTTTTGATGCCATCTAATGCCTTTCGACAACTCACCTGCGGTTCACTCTCGTTCGCCTTCATCGGGTCTCACCTGACGCACTCACAACGGCACGCCTTTTCCCGCGACGCTTCCCACCACGGCTCTTGACCGCAGCAGCTCGCAGGTGGTTTGCGATCACTCCCTGCAGAGCGACCACGGAGGGCCTACCTCCATCTCCTACACGACAACGCAACAAGAAACCCACCATCACTTCCTACGCTTCTTTCGGTGGTTCTTCTTACGCTCATGGCGCACTGCCTTCGAGCAGCCGGTGACCGCGATCGGGGTGCTCTGGTGGATCTCGGCGCCGTTCTGGGCGACGAATTCGGTCGGCATCTCAAGCGTCGCCGGCTCGGCCTGCTTGACCTTGCGGGTGATCGTCTTCCTGCGGCCGTGGACCCTGACCGTGACCTTCTTCTTGACCGTGACGGTCTTCGTGGCCGTGCAGAGGTTCCCGAGCGCGGTCAGTGCGCTGTAGGGGCCCTCGGGGAGCGTCAGTTCGAAGGTGGTGACGGGCTGGTCGGGGACCGCCTTGAACGTCGAGCTGGTGATCCCGGCTTTGCTGATGAACGTTGAGGCGGTGAGGTCGATCGTGACGCCGTAGCCCTGCAGCACGATCTCGAGGTCGGGGAACGCTTCGCCGCCGTGGCTGACGAAGTACGCTGGGCCTTCCAGCGGAACCGTGAGGATCGGCGTGATCGCTTTGGCGTGCCCGATGATCGACGCCGACGGGCACCCGGCGGGGTTGGTGTCGAACTGTGCTGCGGTGCACGCTTTCTGCAGCGTCGTGAGGCGGGAGGGAAGCTGCTCGGGAAGTTCGACTTTGACGCGGCTGATGTTCGCCTGGGTGCCGAGCGCAGCTGGGATCGTGAGCTTCGCGGTGAGGCTCGCGCCGTCAGCTCTGCTTGTTTTGGCGCTGGTCGTGACGGTGAGGTTTGGTTCGAACTTCAGGCTCGAGCAGTCCGCGGCTTGAAAGCGCGTGAGGACGGGTACGGGGTCGGCGTCGGCAGGGTTCTGGAAGTTCGCGCCAGCGCCGACGATCGTGTCCTGGATCGATAGCGGATCGCAGTTCGTCGGGTTGAGGATGAACTTTTCGCGGTCCACGTAGACGCGGATTTCGCGAACGTGCACGACGATCCCGTCGATGATGTGCGGGATCGGTTCCGAGCCGCTCGCGCTCACTTCGACCTGGGCGGTGGTCGGGTTGATATCGAGCGCGAAGCGGATCACGACGGTGCCGAGGTCGAACGGGCCGACCTTCGCGGAGGTGACCGACACGAGCGATAGCGGCGCGCCGTGGTATGGGCCCGCGAGGTAGAGCCGGCCGGGTGTCTGCGCGAGCACGCTGCCGACGCCGGCGCTCACGATCGTGTGCCCGACTTCGCTGGCCGCTGGACAGGAGGGGTGTTCGAGCTCTTCGGTTCCGCTCGCGCCGCGCGCCGCTTCGATGTCGGCCTCCGGGCAGAACGGGATGCCGCTGAGGTTGCCGGTCAGGCCCGGTGGCAGCGTCGTCGAGAAGTGCGTGAGCTCCTGTTCGCCGTCCTGGCGGATGATCCGCAGGTAGAACGGGCTGTAGGTGCCAGCGGCGTTGTTGTCGGTGCCGGAGATCACCTGCGGCGCGAACGGCGGCACGCCACCAGCCGGGCAGGGCCCACCGCCGATGCCGTGTTCGATCTCAAGCGAGCCTTCCAGCAGGCGAGAGCTCAGTGGCTGCGACCACGGCGTGAAGTCCGCCTGCGCGGTGTAGGTCCCGCACGCCGGCGGGCTGACCAGCGGCGAGGTAGCGCCCTGGCGCAGTTTCAGCGTGAACTTGCTGAACGGCACCTGCGGGTTGTCGTCGAACGTCGTGACCAGCTGCCCGGTCATGGCGTTCGCTTCGATACGCCCGGCTAGTTTGACGATGATCCCGCGCGCCGGGTCCTTCACGACGATGTAGAGGCCCAACAGCGAGTCGAACGGGTTGTCGTAGGGCTTCGCGATGTAGATGTTGCCCGTGAGCTTTTCCGCGAGCACCGGCGTTTCGACTTCGACCGTGCCGATCTTCGCTTCCGGCGGACAGCCCGCGCCGGGCGCGGAGGACGACGTTTCCGATTCGTACTGTTCCGGGGAGCATGCCCCGAGACCCGAGCCCGCCGAGGGGTTGACGGTGTAACCTTCGGGCAGCGTCAGCACGGTGTCCTCGAGGTTCGCGGTCGACAGCGAATAGGGTTCTTCCCAAGCCTGCGGCACGACCAGCGAGACGTTCAGACCGCTCGAGGATTCCGCGGAGTCGGTCGTCGGCTGCACTTCGATCGAGGGGTCGAACGGGACGCGTTCGCATTCGCCGAGCGAGCCCAGTTCGGTGCCCGCCTTCGACCAGTTTTCCGGTTCCTCCCATGAGTCCGCTTCGATCGTCGCAGCGTGCGGTTCGCAGCTCGTCGCGTTCGCCAGGAACGGCTTGACGGGGATGTTCGCTTCCTTGGGGCCGCCGAATTCCTGTTCGCAGACCGGCGGCACTGTGCCGTCGAGGCCGCACGTCTCGCCGCGCTGGGCGTCGTGTTCCTGCGCAGCCGGCACGCCCCAGACGGTCACCGAGACGTTGTCGATTTCGAACTTGGGGATGTTGGGCGTCGTGATCGTCAAACCGGAGTCGTCGGGGCGCACGCGGACCTGCAGCGTCTGGCTGAAGTCGATCGTCTGGAAGCCGAACTCAGCGGTCACTCCGAAGCTCGTGACCGCCATGTTGTACAGCGGCACCGTGAACTGCGCGCGCAGCGGCGCCCCCGCTTCGTGCCTCCCAAAGGGGTTGCTCAGTTCGAAGGCGATCGTGCCGATCTGGCTGCCGATCGGGCAGTTGGGCAGATACGTGTTCGGATAGTGCGAGAGGAGTTGCGCGTCGGTGCACGTCGGCACCGCCGTGTTGTTGCCGACGAAGCCGGGTGGCAGGTTGACGATGACGGTCTTCAGGTCGTCGTGGGTCTTGCCGGCATTTTCGCCGCCGCTGACTTCGTGCGCGAGGTTGAACGAGGTGACGAGGTTCTCGTGAGCGCCAGCCGCATCCGTCGACGGCGCGACCTGAAAGGTCCCCGGCAGGATTTCCAAGGGCCCCCCGCTCGGCTCCGCGGCCGCCGAGCCGGCGAGCGCGAGCCAGGCGAGCAGGACTGCGGCCGCGAGCACACCTGGGCAGCGCAAACCGAGGACACGGCGATCATGGCAGGACATCACTTCACACCTCCGTCATGAACGCGAGCGGCACGTTTGGCGCTGCCCCGTCTGTCCGCCTTCCTTGGCACCGCCCGCCTGCGCGTCTTGTGCTTCTTCTTTTTCTTCGGCTTGACTTTGGACGACTTGGGTTTGGATCCCGGCGGCCGTACTTCGCCGAAGACGTCACCCGTGCCCTGGAAGGTCGCGCTCGCCGGCGTCAGATCGACCGGCGCCGCGAGCGGCGCCGAGCACGCGTCGCCTTCGCATTCGACCGGGCGCGACGCTTCAGGGAAGCCGCCGTCGATGCGCGCGTCGTAGATGTCGCCGGCCGTGTCGTTGTCGGCCGGCCGCAGCGATTCCAGCGTGTAGAAGAAGACGTCGCGGCCTTCCGCGGCCGTCCCGAGCAGGATGTTCAGGGTGCCCCCGCGACCGGAGCTGATCAGCGCGACGCAGCCCTGCATGTGAGCGCAGCCGTCGACGCCTTCCCGGCGCCACTCGTACACGTCGCTCGACACGGAATATACCGCGCTTTTGTTTTCGGCAGTGGCATTTACCCCTTCCGGTACGACTTCGCCGTCGACGTCTTCTGGCACCAGCGCCGCAGGTGTGTCGAAGAAGGCGAAGTCGCCGTTGGCCGTAATCGTATTGAAGACTTTTGGCATGCCGTTCTTGTCGTAGATCGAGGTGGCATTTTCACGGTAGGCACCCAGCTTCGGCGCGGGGTCGAAAGGGGACGCGCAGGAGATGCACTCCAGGGCATTTTCAGCGCTGTCGTAACGGTAGACCTGCGATTGATTGTCGTCCGATGACCCGGGAGGGGCCGGCAGCGCGTCTTCGGAGCCTCCCGGCACCCCCGCGACGCGGTCGGCGTCGAAGTAGTAATAGCGCCCATCGGGGCTTACTTCCGGCGGGCTCGCGTCGGCACTCAAATAACCCACCTGCACGAGGAAGTGCAGGCTCTGACCGGCGAGGTCGTAGCGGTATATGTCGAGCGGGTAGCCGCCGGTTTCCGGCGAGGCGGCGGGGCCTTCGGTGCCGGGGAGGCCTTCGTCAACCGCGAAGTAGAAGTCCGTGAATTCTCTCGATACGACCGGTTCCCGCACGAGCTCGTGCGTCGTGAAGAGCGGCTTGACGATTGCCGGTTCGCCTTCTTCGTAGAGGAAGAACTCGTAGCTTTCGCCACTCTTCTTTTCGAGCAGCAGCCTACTGTCCTGCGGGTTTGCGCCAGCGAAGCGGTAGGCGCCGATGTCGACCGTCCTGCCCGCGGCGCCTTCGCGCATGTAGAGATTCGCGGGTTCGGAGCAGTCGCCGCCCGGAACGGCTTCGAAGAACACGCGCGCTCCGTCGGCAGAGACGGCGTGGGTGCTCGTGGCTTGGACGCCCTGGCCGGCGCCGTCGCCGTTGAGCCCGGCTTCTTCGTAGCCGCGGACGACGTGGGCCCCGCACGTACCGAGTTTCCTGCCCTGGCTGCTGACGTTCACCTGGCGCAGTTCGCCGCCGCTGTATTCGTAGAGATCGCCACCCTGTTCGGTGCCGGTCGCGCGTCCGAGCAGCTTGCGGTCTTCGGTTTCCAGGACCACCTTGGAGAGATCGGCGGAGCCGGCCACCAAACCGCCGACTTCACCGCTCGTGCGCGCCACCGAGGCGACGGTGCGATAGGGGCCATTGGGGGGGCCGGCCCGCAATTCGATGTCCTTCGATTCGCCGCTGCCGAGCGAGGTGTGGACGGCGGATTCGAAGGCGAATTCGCCGAGATCCGGCGTGAAGAGCTGGGGGAACACTTCGGCCGCGCCTGTTTCCGCCGATGGTGCGCCGCTCGTGAGCTGCCAACCCGTCTGGGGATTGCGCGAGAGGAAGTAGGGCCCGCGGCCCGCGCCGGGTCCGCCCCAGGAGATGGCCGGATCGTTGACCGCGACGTGATCGCCGTCTTCGCCGATCAGAACCCCGCTGGTCAGCGTGTTTCTGAAGGTGAAGAGTTCCTGGGTGCCTTCCTTTTCGACCGGAGTGACCTGCTCGTAGGCGCGGCAGTCGGGCAGGCCGGCGGAGGGACCGCGGCGCAGCATCGCATTGGGGCACGACGCCTGCCCTTCGACGGGCGCCGGCGCGGGAATGACGAACGTCTGCGTCTGGCCGTAGACGACGGGGTTTCCCGGCGCGTCGCTGGCGACGACGATCCGGAAGTCGTATGTTTCCCCGGACTGCAGGCTGGGGAGGTCGATGCCGGCGATCCTCGGGGCCTCGCCCGGACCGCCGGCGACCGTGGGGGTCGAGCTGGCTTCGGCGAAGCCGCCTCGACTGCCCGCTTGGCCGAACTTCTTCTGCGAGACGTATTCGAAGTGGTAGTCGGCGTCGTACCCGACGCCACCCTGCTGCGCGACGGCGACCGTAACCGCGCCCGACGGCGTCAAACCCGACGAGTTCACGGCTATCAACGGTTGCGCCTTGCCTCCCAGAGGACGTTCTTCGGTGCCGACGAAATAGACCCGATAGGGACCGCCCACGGGACCGCGCACCGTCAGGCCCCCGCCAATCGCCGCAAGGGCGTTGAGCGCGCTTTCCACGCTGCCCGCCCCCCACGCCGGCGCATCGAATGCGATCGGCGCCGTCGTCTGCCCATCGAATGTGAGCGTGAACGTGCCACCGGTGGGAGCGCCTTCGACGGCGATCGTCTGTTCCTCGGTCGCCGGTGCGTTGTTGGGATCGACGGCACCGAGCACGCGCAGCGATTCGCCGTGCAATGCATGGGCCGTAAACGTGCTGGCGGTCGGCAGGCCGGCCGCGGTCTCGAAGCTCCCCAGACCACGCGTCGCCATCGAGATTGGTTCGCTGTAGCCATTGCGGCCTTCGCCGGCCTCGCTTTCGGCGAACAGGCGGAAGTAATAGTGTTCAGCGAGGCCGAGGTGTGTGAGCTCGGTTTCCGGCTCGTTCTGGACTTCGAATTCTTCCGGGGTCGCTTCGGCTTCGCTCTTTGAGATCGTACCTGCACCGCCCGGGACGTCAGCCCACGGGCCGAGCGCCGAGGTCGCGTATTCGAAGCGCCAGTGGGTTTCCAAGCCGTGAGGCGCGATCCCCCCGATGAGGCGGGCCGATTCACCCGTGACATTGTGAGCTTCCAGTATGCCTGCCACTGGCCTGGCGGTGACAGTTGTGAAAGAGTCGATTTCTTCGTCCGAAAGACTAAACGTTTCCCGGCGGACGATTCCCTTGTCGTTGCTCGCCGCGACGCGAACATAATAGACCGTTTCGGGCTTCAGGCCGCTCAGACGAGCCACAGGATTGGCGTAGTCTTCAGCGACGGTCACTGTGCCGCCCGCGCCAGACGCGAAGGGCCGCCAAGGACCGCCCGAAGCTTCCGCGTATTCGAAGTGGTATTCGGTTGCGGCGCCGTTTGTTTCGATTTGCGCGGTGAAGTTGGCCGACGCGGCGGTCAGTGACGATGGCACCATCGTGAAGGTGGTTAGGGGCAGTCCTACTTCGTAATACTGGCTGGCGACTTCGGGTGCTGCAACCGCGGTGGTTGTGAACTCGAAAATGGGGGATTCAACATTTTCGGTCGCATCCTTTACATGGAAGCGAGCGTAATACGTCGTGGCAGGAGTGAGATGGTGAAGGATCCGCGCATTGAATGAGTGCCCGCTCGCGTCATTGGTACCAAGCGCGATAATGTTGCTCCCTTCTTCCGCCGCAGTTCCGTGGCCCGCTGGTATCCATGCAGGACTCCCCGCGGGAGGGGCATGACCGTCTTCTTCTTGAGCATATTCGCCAGACCATTCATAGTTTTTATCATTAGTGTCAATCGCAATCTCAATATGTGCGCGCGTGGCATGGATAGTCTCGTAGCGGAGTTCCGGGTAGAACTGGAGTTTGTCGTTTCCGGCGCCCAGCGCGGACGAAGCGAGAACGACGATGGCGAGGGCGAGGGCGACAGCGAGTACTGCACAGAACAAAGAGCGCCTGCGTGCGTCGAGCGAAGATGCGCCGATACCCATGACACCGGCCGCCCACCGGAGGGCGACGAACGGACCACCTCTGAGATATGCCTTCGGGGCGTCGTGCCCTGCGGGTTGCGCTGTCGTGGATTTCACTGCGGTGCCTTTCTCGTCGATGGGGTGCTGCTGTGTGTTGCCATTGCGTCCGGCTGACCTCGGTGGGCGCCGTGACGGCCGTGGGTCCAGGGCTCTCCCGTACGCTGTGCACTTGCGGCGACGCCACAGGAGAGTCGGATGCCAGACGGGATCACGGCGCGATGCGCTATTCGGCGGCAGCGGTCACCGCCCAGGTGCCGTAGTAGGTTTCGTTTGCTCCCGCGGCTTCACTCAGGACCAGCGCTCCGGACTCTCCGGCGCCGGCCAGTGGGGCGCTGGCGCCAGGCTTTGCGATCCTTCCGTTGCCACTCGTGAAGGCTCCTCCCCCTCCGGCTTCGAACAGACACAGGTTGCCGGGTTCTGCCTGTGGTTCTTCGGGGTTTCCAGCACAGCCCGCCGGGATTTTGTTTTCTGTGACCTCTTCGACGGTGACCTCGTGCACGTTCTTTTGGCCCGGCGCCGACGCCAGGGGAATCGGGAACGAGATCGTGAACCTCAAAGCATTGCCTGCGGTGGATTCTCCATACCAGGCGCCCGTCTCGGTCTTCCCTTCGGGCAGCGTTTCGGTGAAGCCCGTCGTGCCGGACGGTCCCTGCGGGCCGGTCGCGCCGGTCTTCCCGGTTTCGCCAGCTTGCCCGGTTTCGCCTTTCTGCCCGGCCGGGCCCGCGTCGCCGGCTGGGCCTGTCGCGCCGGCTGGGCCGGCCGGACCCGCGGCGCCGGTCGCGCCGCGCGGACCGGCGGGGCCCCGGGCGCCGGCCTTTATCTTGCCCTTGCTCTTGCTCTTGGCGGCGATCGCGAGCGGGGGGTGCGATCCAGCGGACACCGGGGCGGCGGCGCGCGCGGTCGACCCCGACTGGGCGCCCGCGCCGCTCATCGCGAAGGCGCCGCCGGTCATCGCGAAGATCAGAGCCGCCACGGCGATCGCGGTCGCCGGGTTCAGATGGGTTCGTACTTTGGAGAACATGATTCGATTGCCTTTCGCTGAAAAAAAGGTTATGCACGACGCGCGGTTGCCGGCCGTATCTCAGGGCGCGCGGCAGGACATGCGTGTCGCTGTGCCGCAACTACGGCGGTACCGCAAGCGCCCCCAGACATCTGGGACGGGGAGAGACGCTCCCCGGTACTCGGCCTGGCTCATCACGAGGTCTCCTCCCCACCAAGAGCCGCGACACTCAGTCGCCGCTCGACCTCATGACCAAGCGCCGTGAGCTTCCAGGCGTTCGGCTCGCCGCTCTGGTGACCACCGCCGGTGTTCACCGCGAGACCGAGACGCTCCAGGCGCCGCAAAAGCTTCGAGATCTGCCCCGGGTCCGCGATCCCGGCGCTACTCGCGACCAGGCGATTACTCGCAAGCGGACGCTCGGCGATGCACTGCAACACAAGCGCCGTGCGATACGTCAAACGCATCGGCAGATCGCCCAACGGGTCACGCTCAAGCTGCGCCCTGTTCACACCGTCGCGAACGCGCGGCACCCGAGCAGGCCCCGGGGCCGGGCGCTGCTGCTCACGACGCGCCGCCCTCGCCCCCAAATACTGAAGCGCGATCATCCCCATCAACTCATCCAACAACCCCGCCAACGGACGGCGATCGCCGCTGCGCAACCGCGCGTAAATGACACCAAACGCCCCGCCCACCAAGCCTTCCGCGGTCACCAACGTGCACTCACCCCCGCGCTGCCCTTCTCGGCGCCCCTCATCCAGCACCGCCGCCAACCGCGCCAGAATCCGCTCACGACACTCCATCACCACGGGGCCGCCGTGCAGCGCCTGCACCACGCAAATCCGCGCCAACACCGGCTCGCTGTCCAAGAACGAGAGAATCGCCCACAGCCCACCACGCACCCGCTCACTCCACCCCAAGCCCTCCAGGCCCGCCACCTCCAGCTCCCGCTCGACCCGCCCCGCGGCCTCCCCCAACAACGCCACCAGACACGCCTCACGGTTACCGAACAGCTCATAGAACGTCCGCCGCGACACCCGCGCGCGAGTGGCGATCCCCTGCACCGAAGTCTGCTCATAACCCACCTCGTCGATCACCGCCGCCGCAGCCGCCAACAGCCGCGAACGCTGAATCTCCTCCACCTGCACCCGCGGTGTGCCAACCGCCACCCTCAGACGTGTCCGTCCGCGCCCGGAGCGCCGCTCGATCGGCGTGGCCCGTCCTGCGGCGACACGCACCGCCGTCCCTGCGCCACCACGCGCCGGGGCCGCCATCAACACGCCCCCCACACGCACACAGACCCGAGACCTACCAAAGCCGCCCCGGGCCCACCCCCCGCGGGGACGAAGCAAAAGCGGCGCGAACGCGCCCGATGAGGCGTCTCGGCGGTTAACCCGCTAGACGAAGAGAGAGAGAGAGAGAGAGAGATGCGACAGCGCCAAGCTGGCGCATCTAGCATCAGCCCGCCGGGCCGACGCGCACATCCCCATCATGAATCTCCCACTAGAAACCACGCTCAAACAACTCCCTCATCGATCCGATCCAGACCCTCTCCCACAACAACAAAAACCCTGTGAGCGCTATTTGACGTCAACCACAAGACGGTATGACCCCAACCAGACCCTATGTACCCGGCTCCCAACAGTGGGGAACCGGACTCCTGACGCAGCGTAACGCACCGCAGCGCAACTGTCAAGCCCCAGGGGATCGCGGCGTCACACAGCTCGCCGTTGGCAGGCGAAGGACGCATACGCGCCAACTTCGAAAGCCGACTCCCCGTAAACACGGGCGATTGAGAAGCGGGCGGCACCGCACCCCAGAGCTTCACCCCAAGTGACACGTACGGTAGGTCGCGTGAACCGGCCCGGCCCACAGCGATGAGCTACAGGGCGCCCACAGTGGGCGAGTTGCTTCCGCGCGCCGCGGAGGCGTTCGGCGTGCGATACAAGCTCGAGACATACTCCCACCGTGGGGCGTCAACTGCGTCGTCGACATGCCGATACCGGGGATCGGCGCAAAGGCCGGCCGTATCGGGACCGTCAGGACTGCCTGGATCATCAGCGCCTCAGGTGCCCCGCCGCGACTTGTATCCGCCTACATCGACGACTAGACTGGAGAAACCGTGGCCACCGCCCAGCGAGCCATCTACGAGAACGACGTCGTTGCGCTGACCCAAGCCGTCGACAAGGACGAGACACTGACTCAACCCGCCGACCGCGTCAGGGGGATCGGCCAGTGGCCGCCCGGCACCGTCGGCGCAGTCGTCAGCGACTTCGGGGACCACAAGCTGGTCGAGATCGCCAACGACCGGGGCGTGGCATTGGACTTCGTCACGGTCCCGGTCGAGCAGCTCGAGCTCGTCGCCAAGCACAGCTGAGCTATGAAGTGCGTCTGTCGCATCCCGGCGGTCGCCGAGGCAACCAGATGATGCCTATGGCGCTGCATCCCGAGCTAACTGACATCTAACGTAACCGACAGTCGATGTCGGTTACGCCAGGTGTGTGTTCGCGCTCCTGCTGTGGGCTCCGTCATCGGTGCCGCGCCGTTACCGCTTCTTTCGCCCGCTCTTCGCCTTCTTCGCGTAGGCGTTCAGTTGGTTGGGGGACATAACTCTGCGTCGTCGAATCTGTAGGCGTGGAGCGCGCTGAGGCTGAGGCGATCTATGACGCGGGGCGTGAGGCTGTGGTCGAAGTGCTGTTGGCGATGGATCGCCGCATTCAGCAGCTTGAGGCGCGGGTCGAGAAGCTAGAGCGCCAGCTGGCCAAGAACTCGGAGAACTCCTCGCGGCCGCCGAGCTCAGATCCGCCGCAGCGCGCCGCCAGGCGCGGCAAGGACCGTTCAGGTCGCAAACCTGGCGGGCAGCCCGGGCATGAGGGTCACGGGCGTCCGCTTCTGCCGGCGTGGGCGGTTGATGAGCTCATCGACCACTGGCCGGCGAGCTGCGATTGCGGCTATGTCTTCAGCGAAACCGACTGGGCATCGCGGGGTGAGCCTGCACGCCACCAAGTCGAAGAGCTGCCCGCGATCGCGGTCCAGGTCACCGAGCATCGCTGCCAGCGTGTGCGTTGCCCTGGGTGCGGAGCCAGGCGCACAGGCCGACTTCCAAGCCAGGTCGCCGTCAGCCATTTTGGGCCCCGGCTGCAAGCAGCGATCACGACGCTCTCGGTTCGCAACCGTGTCTCGCGTCGTGACGCGGTCGAGCTCGTGGAAGAGCTCTTCCAGGCCCGTCTGTCAACTGGCACCGTCGACGGGGTGCTCACCCGGGTCGCCGGTGCGCTCGCCGAACCCCACGAGGATCTACTGCACGCGGTGCGCTCGAGCAGGCATCTGAACATGGATGAGACCGGCTGGCGTCTGCAGGGATCCCAACGCGCACTCTGGGGTGCTTTCACTGGCCAGCACGCCTACTTCCAGATCGCCCCGGATCGCCATGAGGATCACGCCAAAGCGCTGCTCGCGGACACCACGGCGATCGTTACCTCAGATCGCTGGTGGGCCTATAGCCATCTGCCGTTGACGCGCCGGCAGATCTGCTGGGCGCACCTGCGTCGAGATTTCACGGCCCACGCTGAAGGCCTCGCCGTCGAGAAACAGTTCGGCGAGCTTGGGCTCCACGTCTGCGAGCGGCTGTTCTGGGCATGGGAGGTCTTCCAGCACACCCACAATCGGCGAGAGCTCGCCCGTCAAGTCCGGCTGCTTCGCCGTGAGCTAAAGCCCGCCCTGCGGCGCTTCTCGGGCAAATCACCGCGCAACAAGTACTGCCGCGGCATGGCCCGCAACCTGCTGAAGCTCTGGCCCGCACTATGGACGTTCGCAAATGTCCCCGGCGTCCATCCGACAAACAACCACGCCGAGCGATCCCTCCGCGGTGCCGTCATCTACCGCAAGCTCAGCCTCGGCAGCCAATCCGAGCAAGGCGAGCAACGCGTCGCACGCCTGCTCTCCGCCTCCATCACCTGCCGCCTGCAGCACCGCAGCCTGCACGCCTACCTCACCGAGCTGCTCAACGCCAGCGCCCGCGGCGACCCAACCCCACTACTCAGCTAAATCCCACCAAGGACTGAACGCTTACTTCTTCGCCAGGGGTGCCTTCTTCGGGCAGCCGGTGACGGCGATCGGTGTGGCCTGGTGGATTCGGCGCCGTTCTGCGCGACGAATTCGGTCGGCATCTGCAGGGGATCAGGCACCCGCCCACCCACGGTCTGCTTGACCTTGCGGGTGATCGTCTTCCTGCGGCCGTGAACCTTGGCGGTGACCTTCTTCTTGACCGTGACGGTCTTCTTGGCCGCGCAAAGGTTCCCGAGGGCAGTCAGTGCGCTGTACGGCCCCTCGGGGAGCGTCAGTTCGAAGCTCGTGACGGGCTGGTCTGGGACGATCTTGAACGTGCTGCTGATGACCCCGGCTTTGCTGATGAAGGTGGTGCCGACCAGGTCGATCGTGACCCCGTAGCCCTGCAGCACCACGATCAGGCTCAGCCACCCTTCCCCACCATGAGATACGAAGTACGCAGGGCCTTCCAACGGGACCAGGAGGATTGGGGTGCTCGCCTTGGGGCTGGCAACGGACCCATTCGCGCCAACTTGGGAACGCCGATGCCCGTAAACACGGGCGATCCATGGGCAACCCTGCCCTCGCCCGAGCGTTCCATCGCCGTCGGCCCGTACGGTGCACAACATGCCCGTCACAGCCGTCATCCGCATTCTCTGCGAGGCCAACCCCTCGCTGGGGACTGCCGTGGTCAACGGCCTGCTTGCGTGGGCGACCGTGCTGGGCGGCGCCACGGCCTTCTGCTCGGGACTGCCCGCAGCGCTGTTCGCACTGGATACCACCCCCGCCCGTGTGCGCGCTGATCTGATCAATCGCGGCCTTGGTTTCGGCTTTCGAATCGGCGTGCTCTTCGGGCCATTGATCTTCTTCCTGTTTGTCGCTAGGGTCGTCTCATGAACTGGTTCATGAACGACGACTTCGACCGCTACGACGTAGCCCTCTCGCTGCTGTTCGGTCTCGTCGCGGCTGGGATCCTGATCCTGGGCGCACCCCTGTGGGCGTTCGTGCTCATATGCGCCACCTGCTGCACCGTCGTGCTGTACCGCCACCTCCCACTCCCTCCACGCAAAAGGTAGATGGCCACCGTCGAGCGGGCAATGTCGGCGTAGGGACGCCTTACACCGCGTCGTCGCGCTGGCCGTGCGGCGATCCGAACGCCGCGAGGCGCTCGAGGAACGGACCGGGTGGAAACGCCTCTGGGCCGAGCACGCCGGTGCCGCGCCAGCTGCCGTCGTCGAGCAGCTCCAGCGCGACGACGGGGTTGATCGCGGTCTGCCACACGACCGCCTGACTTCCGTACTCGCGCATCGTCCGCTCGTTGTCCACCACGTGGTAGAGGTAGGTCGAGCGGGGGTTGCCGTCGCGGCCGGTGCCCGTCACCCACGTGCCGGCGCAGGTGCGCCCGCTCATCCGCTCACCGAGCGTCGCCGGGTCGGGCAGCGCGGCCGCGACCACGTCGCGCGGGGCGACCTGCACGCCGCGCACCGTCACCGGCTCGGTCGAGTCGAGGCCGAGTTTGTGCAGCGTGCTCAGCACGCCGATGAACTCATCCCCCAGCCCGTACTTGAACGTGACCCGCTCGCACGCCACCCAGCGGGGGATCAGCACGACCTCCTCGTGCTCCACGTTCACGCACTCCACGGGGCCGATCCCCTCGGGGAACTCGAACACCTCCGGCTCGGAGAAGGGCGGCGTGGTGTAGAAGCCGCGCTCGCGCTCCCAGATCAGCGGCGGGTTCAGGCACTCCTCGATCGTCGTCCAGATCGAGAAGGTCGGCGCGAAGTCGTACCCCTCGACGACCAGGTCGGCGCCGTCGCGCACCCCCACCTGCTCGACCTGCGAGAACAGCTCGTCGGCGGCGTAGCGCGCGAAGACGTCCGACAGCCCCGGCTCGACGCCGATCCCCACCAGCGCCAGCAGCCCGGCCTGCTCCCACTGCTCGTACTGGGCCAGCTGGTGCTCGCCGAGCATCACGCCCGGCAGCTCGTACGGGCGCTGCCTGTGAGGCTTCGAGAGCGTCATGGCCATGTCGAGGTAGGTCACCCGCGCCTGGAAGCAGGCGCCGAAGATCGGCTCGTTGAAGCGCGGGTCGCAGGCGTTCAACACCGCGTCGGGCCGCACCTTGCCAATCAGCGCCACCAGCTGCTCCTGGCTGGATGCGTCCACCTGCTCGGCGGAGAAGCGGTCGGCCTCGTCCAGCCGCGCGGCGACGTCCCTGGCGCGCTGCGGAGAGACGTCCGCCAAGACCACGTGCTCGAACGCCGGCCGGCGCTGCGCGATCGCCGCGAACGCCGCGCCCACACCTCCGGCTCCTACCACCAGGACTCGCATTATCCTCAGCCGATCGTAGCGCGGAACACAAGCGGAAAGAGGCGACTTGCACTCGCGGCGGTGCTGCTGGTGGGGCTCTCCTACGCGACGGTGATCCAGAACTTCTCCTGGAACCAGACCTCGCACTTCGACCTGCTGCAGGCGCTCTACCACGAACAGACCACGATCGACCCCTACCAGAAGAACACGGGCGACAAGGTCCGCTACCACGGACACTTCTACTCGGCCCGCGCCCCCGGGCTGGCGCTGTTCGTGATGCCGTGGTACACCGTTCTGAACGGGGTGGACGCCGCGCAATGGGCCGAAGAATCCCCGGCGCAGCCCGGCCCCGACGAGCTCGTGTACCTCGTCGGGCTGTGGGGCAACGTGCTGCCCGGCCTGCTGCTGCTGGCGCTCGTGTGGAGCGCCGCCGAGCGCCTGCAACCCGGCTTCGGGGCGGCCACCGCGGTCACGCTCGGCCTCGGCACGCTCGCGCTGAGCCTCTCCACGCTGCTGTTCTCGCACATCTTCACGGCCTTCCTCGGCTTCGCCGCATTCACGATGCTGATGCGCGAGCGCGACGGCCCCCCGCGCGCGTGGCTGTGCGGGGCCGCCGGCCTCACGCTCGGCTACGCGATCTCCTCGGAGTACCCGCTCGCGCTACTCGCCGGCGTGCTCGGGCTGTACCTGCTCTCGCGCCGCGACACGCTCACGCCCCTCGGGGTCCTGCGCCGCGGCGGCGCCTTCGCGGTGGGGGCGCTCGTGGGGCTGGTGCCGCTCGCGCTCTACAACCTCGCCGCCTTCCACTCGCTCACGCACGTCGCCTACGCCAACGTGCCCCAGCAGCACAAAGGCTTCTTCGGGATCACCGCCCCCTCCCTGCGCGTGGCCGCGACGCTCCTGGGCGACTCGCGCGGCTTACTGACGCTCGCGCCAGTGCTGGTGATGGGGGCGCTCGGCGCGGTCGCGCTGTACCGCCGCGGGCGTCGCGCGGAGGCGCTCGTGATCGGCGGCACGTGCCTGCTGTATCTCACCTACAACTCCGGCTACTTCCTGCCCTTCGGCGGTGGCTCTCCCGGCCCCCGCTTCCTCGCCACAACGCTGCCATTCCTCGCGCTGGGGCTGGCGATCGCGTTCGAGCGCTGGCCCGGCCCCACGATCGCGCTCGCCGCGGCTTCGATCACGTGCAACGTGCTCGCGGCGATCGCCCACCCCCTGATCGGCTACGAGACCGAGACGGTCAGCTGGATGCGCCACCTCTTCAACGGCTACTTCCAGCCCACGATCGCCACCGCCTACGGCCTCGGCCGCGGCTGGGGGGAGATCTGGGTCTTCCTGCTGCCCGCCCTCGGCGCGATCGCCCTCACCGCGTACGTCACCCCCCGCATGCGCCTGAGCAACCGTTCGCTGCGTACCGGCCTGCTGGCGCTCGGCGCCTGGGCGCTGTACGCGGCGCTCGCCCCCACGCTGCTGGGCATCGACCACCAGGCCCTGCTCGACATCTTCCACTCCGGCGACCCGAAGGCGCTAACCAAGGGCGCCTACTTCAGCTCCTACCCGCTGCGCGCGCTCGTCCCGCTGGCCTGCGGGTTCGCGCTGGCGGCGCTGGCCGGGGCGCGGGTTTGGCGCAATGCGCCGGGGAGCGGGGAGTCACCGCCCGCCGTGGCGAGGCACGGAGGCCTCGCCCCCACCACGCCGTTGCCCCACGCCGCTGCGCGGACGCTCCCCTCCTGACCCGCAATCAGTTACTGACCGTCTTGACGTTGCAGCGCGCGGCACGCAGTTGCCTGCACACCACCACGTAGCCCGGGCGGGGCTTGTAGTGGGCGTTCGTCAGGCCCGCGTCGAAGCGGGTGGATGGCGTGCCGCCCACCCAGTTGTAGACGTACAGTCGCTTGATCCGCGGCACCGAAGCCGCCACGTTGAACATGTACTGCAGCACCTTCGCAGCGCGCCGGTCGCCCGCGCCGTTCTTGTTGGTGAACTCGCCGCCGAATTTCACGATCCCGCCGGTCTCGGTCAACCACACTTCGCCCCCCAGATCCGCCGCGAGGTCGTGCGTGCGCCAGCTTTCGAAGCGGTTGAGATCCGAATAGTCGTGCAACCCCCACACCGTCGGCATCACCGTTCTCAAGCGGCCGATCTCGCGCTTGAATTCCGCGATGTAGTCGATCGTCGGGTAGATGTCGTCCTGGTCGAGCACATCCAGCCCCACCACCGTGCAGGGGACGCAGTCGCGCTTGAGCGCCTGGTAGTACTGCGCGTCGAGCGTCGCCGACGGGCTCACGAACGAGGCGCTGCCGTCACTCACGTAGCCGCGGTTGGCCTCGTCCCACGCCTGGTATTCGCGCACGTGCGGGAACAGCTTGATGAACTTCGCCACGTCGCGCTTGTAGGTGGCGACGCTCGGCAGCTTCGTTTTCGTGTACTCGGAGTGGTAGAAGGCGACGAGGACTTTCTGGTGATGCGCTTCGGCGTCGCGGATCCATCTGGTTGCCTGATGCAGGTCGTACGGGCGCACCGCCACGTCGTAGGGGGTCACCAGGCGCGAGATCTTCGTGTGCAGCCGCTGCCACAGCGGGTTGCCGAACATCTCTTCGCGCGAGTCGCTGATGCCGGTCATGTACCACTCGCCGTGGCTGCTGGCCTGCCTGGCCGTGTGCCTGACGGCGGCCGCGCGCACAGTGCCGGTGGCGGCGCTGCCGGCGGGGGCAGCGAGCGTCCAGGCGAGCGCCAGCGCGCCGATCAGCGCCGCGCAGAGCAGCGCGGCCGTGGAGCGGTCGAAAATTGGCCGACGAGGGAGGGATCGGGACATGTTCATGCCAACAGGCTATGCGCCCTGGGGTTGCGGTGGCGCCGCTTCCCCGGGTTGCAACAAAGTCTGCGGGGCCGCGCTCGCGGGCCGCAGCACGATCACCTCGCCGGGGACGTTGGTCAGCAGCCATGCCACCGCCTCGGGCGTGAAGCCCTCGCCCGAGCTGTCGGCCCCGGCCGCGACCACGATCCGCTCGAAGTCCTCGTGCGCCGCCAGTTCGCGCAACGCGTGGCGCACCGTGCGTCCGCGCTCGATGCGCGAATCGACCGGGACCTCCGCGCGGGCCGCCCGCCGCTCGATCGTCTCGAGCATCGGCAGCGCCACGTCGCACTCGCTGCGCAGCGGCACCTCCACCGACAGGCGCAGCGGCACCAGCGCCAGGTACACCGGCATCAGCGTCGCGCCCTCGGCGCGCGCCAGCCGCAGCGCGGCCGCCAGCGCGGGCTCGGAGAGGCCCTCGCCCGTAAACGGGAACGCGATCCGGCGCACCCGCTCGGTGCCCCGCAGCGCCCGTTCGCGTCGCCAGCGCTCGAGCACCAGCGCGGCGCCGAAGCCCGCCGCCAGCGCCACCACGATCAATACTGCCGCGAGCGGGGTCATCGCGCCAGTCCTCCGGGGACGCGCGCGGGCGGGCCGGCCGTGGTGACTCGGCTGTCGGCGCAACCCCTCACAGCACCGCCCCCTCCTCCTCCGCAACCTCTCCCGTGGGCAGCAGCGTGCGGTCGGCGACGATCCGCAGGTCCACCCCCGGCAGGCCTTTGAGCAGCTGGAACGGCAGTGCCGGCTGGCTCAGGCGCCGCCACGCGTTGCGGGGCTTGGGCGTCCCCATCAGCAGGTACGTCGTACCCCGCCCCCGCGCCACCCGGATCGCGGTCGCCGCCACCTCGTCGGCCTCCTCGATCAAGAGGTGCGCGCCCAGCACCGACGCCAGCCGCCGCAGCGCCTCCAGCTGTTCGCGCTCCTCCCTGCTCGGCGTCGCTCCCGGCGGACGCACCACCAGCAGGTCGAGCTCCGCCCCCAGCCGCTGTGCCGAGCGCCACGCGCGGCGCACCACCCGCTGCGAGCGCGGCGTCGGCGTCACCAGCGCCAGCAGCCGCTCGGAGATCACCTGCGGAGTGACGCTCGCGACCAGCCGGTCGTCGTGCCGGCGCACCACCGGCGCCTCGCGGCCGCGGCGCTCGAGCTCGACCCCCTCCGCCACCTGGCGCAGCGCCGTCTCGCGCAGCGCCGCGAGGTTCTCGATCTTGAAGAAGTTGCTGAGCGCCGCCTGCACCCGCTCCGGCGCGTACACCTTGCCGGCGCGCAGCCTGCCGATCAGCGCCTCGGGCGTGATGTCCACCAGCACCGTCTCGTCCGCGGCCGACAGCACCGCATCGGGGATCGTCTCGCGCACGCGCACGCCCGTCAGCTGCGTCACCTGATCGTTGAGGCTCTCCAGGTGCTGCACGTTGACGGTCGAGAACACGTCGACGCCGGCGTCCAGCACGATCCGCACGTCTTCGTAGCGCTTCTCGTGCTCCACCCCCGGCGCGTTGGTGTGCGCCAGCTCGTCGATCAGGCACAGCTCGGGCGCGCGCGCCAGCACCCCCGGCAGGTCCATCTCCTCGATCTCGGTGTCGCGGTAGCGCACCCTGCGGCGCGGCACCATCTCCAACCCCTCCGCCTGGGCAACCGTCTCCATGCGCCCGTGCGGCTCCAGGTAGCCGACCACCACGTCGCGCCCCGCCTCCGCCTCGGCCTGGCCCTCCTGCAGCATGCGGAACGTCTTGCCCACGCCCGCGGCCATGCCGATGAAGACCTTCAGATGTCCGCGATCGGATGGCATCGCAGGGCATTGTGCTGTACGCGGCGGGCGAGCGCCGCGTCGGGTGAGCCGCCGACAGGTAGAGTGCCCGTGGGGAGCCGGGAAGTCTGGTCGGCGTGCCACTGCCGTGGAGGACCACGTGATCAGCAGCCAGCTCGAGACCGCAACGCAGCGCCCCAACAGCCGTGTCTGATCCGCTGCTGGGCGCCATCTTCGCGGCCGGCGTCATCGTCAGCCTCGGCGCCTCCTGGGCGCTGGTCGTACGGCTCGAGCGCGTGGGGGCACGGCTCGGCCTCTCCGAGGCGCTGCTGGGGATGCTCGCCGCGCTGGCCGCTGACGCGCCCGAGATAACCGCCGCGGTGACGGCGCTTGCCCGGCACGACACACACATCGGCGCGGGCGTCGTGATCGGCTCCAACGTCTTCAACCTGGCGGCGCTGCTCGGCCTGGCGGCCGTCGTTGCGGGTCGGATCTCCCTGCACCGACGCGTGATCGAGCTCGGCGGAGCCGTGAGCCTGTGGATCGCGGGGGTTTGCGTGCTGGTGGTGGTCGGGGCGCTGGCGCCGGCGGTGGGGCTGCTCGCCGCGCTGGCGCTGCTGGTGCCCTACCTGGCGATCCTCGGCATGGGTCGTGAGCGGCTTGCCCGGCTGGCGCTTCCCGATGCGTGGGCGAGTTGGCTGGCGGAGGCTGTGAGGGAGGAGGAGCTGGAGCTCGAAGTGGCGATCCACCCCGACCGCGGGGGCGCGCGCGACGGTGCCTTGGCGGCGTTCGCGGTGCTCGTCGTGGTCGGTGCCTCGATCGCGATGGAGCGCACGGGCTCGGAGCTCGGCGCGCGCCACGCGATCCCCGGAATCGTGGTCGGCGGCCTGATCCTCGCCGCTGTCACCAGCCTCCCCAACGCGGTTGCCGCCGTCTACCTCGCCTCCCGCGGCCGGGGCGCCGCGACGCTCAGCACCGCGCTCAACAGCAACGCGCTCAACGTCGTCGCAGGGCTGCTGATCCCGGGAGCGATCGTCGGCCTCGGCACCCCGTCCGGGCCGACCACATTTGTCGCCGTCAGCTACCTCGGCCTGACCGCCGCCGCGCTGGCGATCGCCTACCTCGACCGCGGGCTGCGGCGTCTCCCCGGCGCGCTGATCATCGCCGCCTACGTGGCGTTCGCGCTGGTGCTGGTGAGCGGCACGTAGCCGGTTGGTTGGGGTTCCGGTTGAATGCATTCTTTTTGGACCCAAACCCTTCATTTTGTGAAGTGGTTGGGGTCCGTTTTGGATGACATGGCCACCGTGTCTGCCGGCAGATCCCGGGTCAGGGGCCGTTACTCTCCAAGTCGAGTCATTTGAGCGCCATCGCAACACAGCCGCCGCCTCCCCTCGGGGCGCCGCCGCCCGGCCCGATCCCCCCGGAGCCCCCGCGCCGTCCCTGGTGGATGGCCAAGCGCGTGCTGCTCGGGGCGGTCGGGGTGGTGCTGCTCTCGGGCGCGGCGAGCGCGGTGCTGGCGCGCAACGAGGTCAGCAAGGTGGTGGCCGCGCTGCGCCAGAACAAGCCGGTGAAGGTCGCCGCGAGCATCCTGCCGCAGGCGGCCAGCGGCGCGCCGGAGACGCTGCTGCTGGTCGGCAACGACGAACGGCCACCGCCCAAGAGCAACCCCGGCGGCGCCGTGCTGCCGCACTCCAACGAGATGCTGCTGGTGCGCATCGACCCGAGCAAGCCGACGATCTCGATGCTCTCGATCCCGCGCGAGCTGCGCGTGTCGTTCACGCGGCTGAACGGACAGCTGGAAGAAAACCGCATCAACTCCGCCTACACCTTCGGCTACGAGGAAAGCGGCGAAACCACCTCCGGCGGCGTGAAGCTGATGGTGGAAACGCTCAAGCAAGTGATCGGCATCACGCCCAACCTCGTGTTCGTCACCAACTTCAAACGCTTCAAGCGCGCCGTGGACGAAATGGGCTGCGTGTACATGACCGTCGACAAGCCCTACCACCACGTCAACGAACCGGGCGGCGAACAGTACTTCGAAATCAACCTGCAGCCCGGCTACCAGCGGCTGTGCGGGCAGGAAGCGCTCGAATTCGTCGCCAACCGCCACGAAAGCACCTCGCTGATCCGCGACGCCCGCGACCAGCGCTTCCTGCTCGACGTCAAGGCCCAGTACGGGCCGACGCTCTTTGAAAACCGTGAAAAGTTCGAGCGCATCGTCGGCAAGGCCGTCGAAACCGACCTGCACAGCGAAGCGCAGGTGCTGCAGCTGCTCGAGCTGCTGGTCGAATCGGCCGGCAAGCCGGTGCGCCAGGTGCCCTTCCACGTCGAGCTGCACAGCACCTACGACACCGCCACGCCGCAACAGATCGAAGAAGCGGCGCACTCCTTCCTCAGCGGCACCGCCGCGATCGGCCCGCATCGGCTGCGCGGGTCAGGCGGCGGACACGCCCGCTCGGCGCGGGGGCGCCGCGCGGCACCCCCGCCGGCGCCGGCGCTCTCGCTGTCGCCGACCCCGAGCGCCACGCTCACGCAAGCGCGCGCGATCGCCCCGCGCCTGCCGTTCGCCGTGGAGGTGCCGCGCTACCAGGAAACCACCGACGAATCCGAACCGGACGTGGTGCGCTGGTATGACATCGCGGGCCCCGGCCGGCAGCTGTACCCCGCCTATGTGGTCGTCGTCGACGAGGGCGAACTGGGCCAGTACTACGACGTCCAGGGCAGCACCTGGACCGACTCGCCGCTGCTCAGCGACCCCACCCAGGAAATCCACGTCGGCTCGCGCACCTACAGCCTCTACTACGACGGCGAACACCTCAAGACGATCGCGTGGCGGGAAGGTGGTGGGGCCTACTGGATCGAAAACACGCTCACCAACAACCTCTCGCCGCAACAGATGCTGGCAATCGCCGCGAGCGCCCACCCGGTGATCGGCACCGCCACCGCCGGTGCGCAAGCGCCGGCCAGCCTTCGCAGCTTCAAACTGCCCCCGCCCGCGGCCCACCAGGCGAGCACGCTCACCAAAGTCGGCGCGCTGCTCGGCTTCGTGGGACTCCTCGTCGTCGGGCTGCTGGGGCTGTGGGTGATCTCGCGCCAGCGCGAACTGCGGGCGCTGCGGGAGCAGGTGGCGCAGGCGATGGCGCTGGAAGCCCGTCAGCGCTCGCGGGCGCGGTGACGGCCGCGCGGCGCGGGGTGTAGGCCGGCGCGGTCGAGGGTGGTAGTCAGGTGACGCCCAGGCGGGGCGGCCTGACCCGGAGGTGCTATGCACCAAGCAGATTGTGCACGACCAGGTCGATCAGCTTGATCCCGATGAACGGAGCGATCAGGCCGCCGAGGCCGTAGATCCACAGGTTGCGGCGTAGCAGCGCGCTCGCGCCGATCGGGCGGTAGCGCACGCCGCGCAATGACAGCGGGATCAGCAGCGGGATCACGATCGCGTTGAAGATGATCGCCGAGACGATCGCCGATTCCGGCGTGCCCAGGTTCATGATGTTGAGCACGTGCAGCGGTCCCTTGCCACCTGCGCTCGTGGCGTAAGTGCTGATGAACACGGCGGGCAGGATCGCGAAGTACTTGGCGACGTCGTTGGCGATCGAGAACGTGGTCAGCGCACCGCGCGTGATCAACAGCTGCTTGCCCACCTCGACGATCTCGATCAGCTTCGTCGGGTTGGAGTCGAGGTCGACCATGTTGCCCGCCTCGCGCGCCGCCTGCGTGCCGGTGTTCATCGCCACGCCCACGTCGGCCTGCGCGAGCGCCGGCGCGTCGTTGGTGCCGTCGCCGGTCATGGCGACCAGGCGCCCCTCCTGCTGCTGCTCGCGAATCAGCGCCAGCTTCGCCTCGGGCGTGGCTTCGGCGAGGAAGTCGTCGACGCCCGACTCTTCGGCGATCTTGGCCGCCGTCAGGCGGTTGTCGCCGGTCACCATCACGGTCTTGATACCCATCGCGCGGAGGTGGTCGAAGCGGACCTTCATCCCCTCCTTGATCGTGTCCTTGAGGTAGATCACGCCCAGCACCTGGCTGTCGCGCGCGACCGCCAGCGGCGTGCCCCCTTCGCGGCCGATCCGCTCCAGCTGCGCCTGCAGCTCCGGCGGCGGCGAGCCGCCCTCCTGCTTGACGAACTCGACGATCGAGTCGCCTGCCCCCTTGCGCAGCTGCTGACCGTCGTAGTCCACGCCGCTCATCCTCGTCTGCGCGGTGAACGGCACGAACGTGGCGTTCAGCGTGCTCATGTCGTGCTCGCGCAGCCCGTACTGCTTGGCGAGCACCACGATCGAGCGTCCCTCCGGCGTCTCGTCCGCCAGCGAGGAGAGCTGCGCCGCCTCGGCGAGCTCGGACTCGGCAACGCCCGGCATCGGGATGAACTCCGACGCGAGTCGGTTACCGATCGTGATCGTGCCGGTCTTGTCGAGCAGCAGCACGTCCACGTCGCCCGAGGCCTCCACCGCGCGCCCGGACAGGGCAAGGACGTTGCGGCGTACGAGGCGATCCATCCCCGCGATCCCGATCGCCGAGAGCAGCGCGCCGATCGTCGTCGGGATCAGCGCGACCAGCAGCGCGATCAGCGTCGTCTCGGAGATCGCCGTGCCCGCAAACAAACCAAAGGGGCGCAGCGTCGCCACGACGATCATGAAGATCAGCGTCAACGCGGCCAGCAGGATGTTGAGTGCGATCTCGTTGGGCGTCTTGCGCCGTTCCGCTCCCTCCACCAGCGCGATCATGCGATCGAGGAACGAGTGCCCCGGCTCCTGGGTGATTTCTACGACGATCCGGTCGGACGTCACGCGCGTGCCGCCGGTGACGGCGCTGCGGTCGCCGCCGGACTCGCGGATCACCGGCGCCGACTCGCCCGTGATCGCCGACTCGTCGACGGTCGCGATCCCCTCGGTGACGGTGCCGTCGCCGGGGATCAGCTCGCCCGCCTCGACCACCACCATGTCACCTCGAGTCAGCTCCGAGGCAGCCTTGGTGGTGCCGTCGCGCATCGTCGCCACGGTCTCCTTGCGCATCGAGCGCAGCGTGTCGGCCTGCGCGCGGCCACGACCCTCGGCGAACGCCTCGGCCATGTTGGCGAAGATCACCGTCAGCCACAGCCAGAAGGCGATCGTGAACGTGTACCACGCCGGCTCGTGGCCGCCGCCGAGCGGCTTGCCGCCGAAGGCCTGGATCAGCCACGTCCCCGTCGTGATCACCGCGCCGATCTCGACGACGAACATCACGGGGTTGCGAATCTGCACGCGCGGGTCGAGCTTCTTGAAGCTGTCGATCAGCGCGTGCACGATGATGTCGCGCTGGAACAGCGACACCGCCTGGCGTTCGGTGGCTGCCGGAATCGTTGACATCAGCCCGTTCCTCCATTCAGGCGGTCGAGGGCGAGGTTGAGTTGGAGCACATTCACTCCCGGTTCGCCGGAAAAGCCGAGGCCGCGGGCCGATGTGTACTTGGAGATCAGCCTGTTCACCGTGGCGAGCGAGAGACGTCGCACGGCCGCCACGCGGTGCGCCTGGATCCAGGCGTTGGCCTCTGAGATTTCTGGGTCAAGACCCGAGGCCGAGCTGTTGACAGCGTCGACGGGGATCTTCGCCACCGTCAGCCCCGGGTCGTATTCGGCTTTGGTGACCGGGTTCTTGTTCAGTTCGAGGTAGGCCTTGATGTTTTCTTCGTTGGCTTCCCTGGTCTTCACGCTGTTGGGCCCGTGGTTGGAGAAGGTGCTGGCGGCGGCGTTGTACGCACCGCCTTCGGTGGCGGAGGGACGCGACTGGAAGTAACGCGGGTCGGGTTCGGTGACGAGTTCTTCTCCCTTTTCCTCGGGCTTGCCGTTCTTGCCGATCACCGGGCTGGCAAAGCTCTGGCCGATGATCTTTGAGCCGACGACCCTGCCGTCGAGCTTGATCTGCTGGCCGTTGGCCTTGCTGGGGAAGGCGACCTGGCTGATGCCGGTGATCGCCAATGGGTAGACCAGCCCGAGCAGGATCGTGAAGACCACGATGCCGATTGCCGAAGTGACGATGTCGCGTTTCATCTTGTTGTTCTTGGTGGAGAGTGTTTGTGAGGTTTGAAAGGTGATTGGATGGGGGAGGTCGGGAGGGGGGCCTGCTAAGCCCCTTCCCGCTTAATACAGGTGCCCCGTCAGGCCCTGCACGATCGGGCCGAGCAGCAGAGCGGGGAAGAAGGTGAGCGCGCCGACGAGCACGATGATGCCGATCAGCAGCACCGCGAACGTGCCGTTGTCGGTGCGCATCGTGCCGAGGCCGGCGGGCGTGACGCGCTTACCAGCGAGCGCGCCGGCGACGGCGAGCGCGAACAGGATCGGCGCGTAGCGTGCGAACATCATGTCGAAGCCGCCGAGCAGGTCGGCGAAGGTGATGCCGTGCGCGCCGAGGTTCCCCGCGTTCGGCTGGATGTAGCCGGTGTAGCCGGCGAATGCCGAGCCATTGTTATTGGCCTGCGAGAGGTAGGCGTAGAAGCTCTCGGAGAAGGCCTGTGGCGTGTGGGTGCCGAGCTTGGCGGAGGTCGCCACTTCGGCGATCGACTTGCGCCCGGCGCTGCTGGCCGTCGCCAGCGCCGTGGCGAGGAGCGCCGCCAGCGGCGTGATCAGGATCGCGAGGCCGGCCAGCTTGATTTCGCGCGCCTCGAGCTTCTTGCCCAGCCACTCAGGCGTGCGCCCCACCATCAGCCCACCGATGAACACCGCCAGCAGCACGTACAGCAGGATCGAGTACAGCCCCGTGCCGACGCCGCCGAAGATCACCTCGCTGGCCGACAAATTGGCGAATGGCACAGCGCCGCCGATGCCGGTGAACGACTCGATCGCGCTGTTGACCGCACCGCACGAGGTGACCGTGGTGACCACGTCGAACAGCGCCGACCCGGCGATCCCGAAGCGCTGCTCCTTGCCTTCCATGTTGCCGCCGCCCGAGCCGCTGATCGCACCCGTGTGCAAACCGGCCGCGTGCTGCGCGGGCGAGCCGTGCGCCTCGGCGATGTAGGCGACGCACACGGCACCGAGGAACATGAACATCATCACGCCGTAGATCGCAAACCCCTGGCGGCGGTTGCCGGTCATGCGCCCGTACATGAACACGAGCGCCGCCGGGATGATCAGCACGCACAGCATCTCGAAGAAGTTGGTGAACTGCGTCGGGTTTTCGAAGGGGTGCGCCGAGTTGGTGTTGAAGAAGCCGCCGCCGTTGGTGCCGAGCATCTTGATCGACAGCTGTGAGGCGACCGGTCCCATCGCGATCGTCTGTTTCAGGCCGGTGATCGTGTGCACGACCAGGTAGTCGGAGAGGTTGGCGATCACCCCCTGGGAGGCCAGCACGAGCGCGACGAGCACCGAGAGCGGCGCGAGCACGTACAGGATCGTGCGCACCATGTCCTGCCAGAAGTTGCCGAGGCTCTTGCCGGTGCGCCCGATCAGCCCGCGCACCAGCGCCACCGCCACGACTATCCCCACGCCGGCAGAGAGGAAATTCTGCACCGTCAGCCCCATCATCTGGCTGAGGTAGCTCATCGTCGTCTCGCCGCTGTAGTACTGCCAGTTGGTGTTGGTCATGAACGACGAGGCGATGTTGAATGTCACATTCCACGACGGCGAGTGGTAGCCGAGCGGGTTGAGCGCGTGGGGCACCCAGAAGGCGTCCTGCGTGCGCAGGATCGCGTACAGCAGCAGCCACCCCGCGAGTGAAAAGACGATCAGGCTTTTCGCGTACGCCTTCCAGTCCTGCTCGAGCTTCGGATTGACCCGCAGGATCCGGTAGAGGATCCGCTCCGGCCACGCAAACAGCGGCGTCAGGAATACCCGCTGACCGGTATACACCCTCGCCAGGTAGCTGCCCAACGGTAGCGCGAGCACGGTGAGAATGATCGCGAACAGCACGATCGTCAGCCAGCCGTAGAAGGTCATCGCCGCTTAGAGCTTCCTGATTTAGACCACGCCGTGAGGTGGTCGTGGACCAAGCGGGGCGCGGACGCAGTGAGCGAAATGTGCTTCTGCACATGAGCGATCGAGGACAAAGCCCCGCGCAGCGTCCACGGCCGCCTCACAGATTCTCTCCGCGGATCAATGCGTAAAAGAGATAAGCGATGATCAGCACAGTGACGACTAGGCCGAAGAAGTCGGCGCCGCTCATGTGCGCGATGAACGCGCCCAACGGAGGCGTGCTCATATTCGGTCGATCCCCTCGATTATTGCGAGCAGGATTGCGAACATCGCAATCCCGATCACCACCGCCACCACGTCCATACGTGCACTATGCTCGCTGCGCCATCACGGGGGTGTGACGATTTCGACCCCGTGCATAACGATTTCGTTACGAAGTCGCCACCAGCGGAGCGGGACGGCCGTGCGACCGGTAGGCGGCGTTCAGTGCGGCGATGGCCCGCGCGTAGGACTGCGCCGGACGGCGACCGCCGAACGTCACGGTGAGCGAGCCCGAGTCGCCGTGCAGCGCGATCGCCCCGCCGCTCACCGGCCCGCTCGCGGTGCGCGCGTCCCGCGCCCACGCCGGTAGCGCCCAGCTCAGCGGCGTGCCGGCAGCCAGGGTCCCATGCCAGGTGAGCATCTCCTCGCGCGGCGTGGAGCGCAGAGCGAAGGAGATGACCCCATGGTCGGTGGGCGCCCCCGTCACGGCGATGCGCTGCCCGGGCCCCAGCCACGCGGGGCTGGCGCCGGCGAGCAGCCGCACACCGCCCGCGGGCGTGTCCGCCACCAGCATGTTGCGCAGCAGCGCCACGTATTCGGCAGCGAACGTGCCGTGCGGGGCGAGGTTGGTGGCCGAGGCGCGCCCGCCGAAGGGCGCGATCCCGGTCTCCCAGCCGCCGTCGGTGGCCGTGGTGTGCACGAGCTCCGCGTACAGCCCAGCAACCGCGTCCGCCGCGTCCCCGGCGGCGAGCTCTGTCTGGAAGATCCGGAAGCCGAGGTAGTCGTGCAGCTCGCTGCCCCCCAGGTAGGTGGGTAGACCCTCGGCCATGCGCCCCCGCGCCCACCGCAGCGTCGCCGTGACGGCGGGCGAGCGGGCGCCGAGCACCTGCACGGGGAAGGCCGCCCAGTAGTTGCCCCAATCCTGGCCGCCCTTCGCATCGAGCACCGGGGGGATGTGGCCTTCGCGGGCCACGGCCGCGGCGATCGCGCGGTCGAGCGCGGCCTCGAAGCGTCGATCGACGGCGGTCCACGCCGTCGCGTCGGCGTTCGCTTCGGCCGGCGTGGCCGCCGTGCTGGCATTTGCTTCGGCCGCCGCGCCCGCATTCGCTTCAGCCGGGGTGGCTGCCGCTGTGCCGGCGCTCTGGCCGGCCGGTGTGTCGGCCGCACTCTCCCCCGCCAGCGTGGCGGCGGCGATCGCCGAGCGCAGCCCGGCCGCCGCCCACAGGTCATCGCCAGCGATGTGCCCGTACGCCAGCTCGTTGTCGTCGGGGTTGCTCGCGGGCAACAGCCCCAGCGGGTCGGCCGCACTCGCCGCCGACAGCCAGCCGATCGCGGCGCCGATCCGCTCGAGCTGCGCGGCGGCGTAGGCCGGTTCCCCGGAGAGCTCGGCGTGCTGGGCCAGCGCCCACAGCGCCTCGCCCCACTCGTCGTACTGCCCGGCCTGGCTGATGAAGAGGCCGTCGGCCTGCTGGAAGGCGTCGACGAAGCTCAGGTTCTGCGCCGCCGCGGCGTGCAGCCCCGCGAGATCGAGCGCCTCCGACTCGATCGCCGCATCGCGGATCCAGAAGGCTCGGTACTGCAGGCGGTTGGGGCACTGCTCCCAGCCGGTGGGGGTTTGGATGCGGGATTCGAGCATCTGCGCGATCGCCGCCCTGTAGGTGGCGTCCACCTTCGCCTCGGGCACTTCGATGCCCATCATCCCTGCCTCCTGAGTGGCCCACAGCGAGCGCAGTGCCGCGCGCGCGGCGTCCAGCGGCATCGCGTCGAGCGTGTGGTCGGCGCCGGCGCCGACGGGCGGCGGGTCGAGCGGAATCTGCCAGGTGAAGCTCACGCTGGCGTGGGGTCTCAGACGGGCGCTGAACATCCTCCCGTCGTGGGGCGCCGTGGGCGTGGTCGGCGCCGGCGTCGTGAGCGTACGGCTCGGGGCGGCCGGGCCGCGCGCGAGCAGCAGGCCGGAACGGTCGAGGTCACGCCCCGCGACGGTGTAGTCGAACGCGCCGGAGAACCGCTGGCCGGGCTGTTCGTAAGCACCCGCGGTGGTGCCGCTCATAGGGCGCTCGTAACGGAACGCGCCGCTCACCACGCCGTGCGGACCGCGGATCTGGCGGCCGCGGGTGTAGGCGAGCACCATCGCCACCCGCGCCTCACGGGTCTGGCCGGAGCCGTTGGCCGCCGTCACCGTCTCGTACACCACCGGGACGCCGGCGACCGGGACCGCGAACAGCGTCACGGTGTAGCGCACCGGCCCGTCGGCGAGCGCGCCGGCGAGCAGCGGCAGCCCCGGAGCGGGCAGCGTGCGCGTCGGCTGATCCCACCACCGCAGACGCTGGCCGAAACGCAGCTCGTACTCGGCCCACCCGGTGTATACGTCGCCCTCGGGGGTGACCTCGGCGCCGGCCGCCATTCCCGGCACGGCGAGCTGTTCGGTCGGGGCGGAGAGGAAGCCGGTGGTAGGGGTGGCACCCCTCGCATCCGTGACAGCCACCGCGGCCACAACCAGGGCACACAGCGCGGTGGCGACTCTGCTCATCCTGCGAACCGGTACCCCACGCCCGGGTCGGTGAGGACGTAGCGGGGGCGCTCGCCCCGCGGCTCGATCTTCCCTCGCAGTCGCGCGATGTGCGTGCGAAGCGCCTGCATGTCGTCTACGTATCCCGGCCCCCACACCTCCGCCAGCAGCGCCGTGTGGGTTATCAGCCGGCCGCGGTTCTGCGCCAGCACGCGCAGCAGCTCGAACTCGATTGGGGTGAGGTGCACCGGCTCGCCGTCGCGGCGTACCGTGTGCGCCGCGAGGTCGATCTCCAGGCCGTCGGTCGCGATCGTCGGCTGTTCCTCGCCGGCTCCCTCGCTGCGGCGCAGCGCGGCGCGCAGGCGCGCGACCAGCTCGCGCGTCCCGAAGGGCTTGGTGATGTAGTCGTCGGCCCCCGCCTCCAACGCCCTCACCTTCTGCTCCTCCTCCCCCACCGCTGAGAGCACGAGGATCGGCATCTCGCTCCACTCGCGCAGGCTGCGCGTCACCTCGACGCCGTCGCCACCCGGCAGCACGAGGTCCACGATCGCCGCGCGCGGGGACTTCACCGCGGCGAGGTCCAGCGCCTCCGGGGCGCTCTGCGCGGCGATCACCTCGAAGCCCGCCTCGCGCAGCACCACACGCAGCGCTCTGAGAATCTGCAACTCGTCGTCGACGACCAGCACCCGCGGCATCGCTGGGGCGGCGTTGAGCGAAGAAGAGGGGCCCGGCGTTCTGACGGGGAGGGGCCCGCCTCGCCGGACGTCGTCCGGCTGCGCCACCCTCCCGGCGGCCTCCGGCCGGCTGCGCCACCCTCTAGTCGCCATTCGCCCCTGACACGCGGGCGGCCGGCGCCGCCGCTGTCGCTCCTGAGCCCCGTGCCGCCGCGGCCGCCTCCAAGCCGCCCCGCTCCAGCGGCAGTTCGAACACGAACGTGGCCCCCTGCCCCGGCAGCGACTCCACGTGCAGCGAGCCCCCGTTTGCTTCGAGGAAGCCGCGTGCGATCGCCAGCCCGAGGCCCGAGCCGCGACGCCCGCCGCGCGCCGTGCCGGCGCTGTAAAACGGCTCGAACACCCGCTCCAGCTGCGCTGGCGGGATCCCCGGGCCGCGATCGACCACGCGCACGATCAGGCGGTCTCCCTCCCCCGCCATCGTCCGCACCACCCGCGCCCGCACCGACACCGGGTGGCCTCCCGAGTGCCGTCGCGCGTTCTCGAGCACGTTTACGAACGCTCGCTCCAGCTGGGTGGAGTCGGCGCGCACCAGTGGCAGATCACGGTCGATCGTGACGTGGAACTCCTCGTGTGGGGGCTGATTGGATGAGGATGGAGGGGTCGCGTGGTTGGTGGGTGGGGGCGGCGCGATGTCCTCCAGCGCAATCCCGAGGATCTCCTCCACCGACAGCCACTCCCGTCGCGGCTCCGCCGCGCCCGCCTCGAGCTTCGAGAGGTCGAGCAGGTTGTCCACCAGCCGCGACAGCCTGCGCGTCTCCGCCAGGATCGCGCTCGCCAGCTCCTCGCGCTCGGGCGCGGAGACGCCCGGCAGCGCGATCGCCTCCGCTGCCGTCGAGATCGCCGTCAGCGGGCTGCGCAGGTCGTGCGACACCGCCCGCAGCAGCGCCGTCTTGACGACGTCCGCCTGGCGCAGCGCCGCCGTCTCGACCACGCCGCCCTGCAGCGTCTCGCGCTCCAGCGCGGCGCTCAACAGCGCCTCCAAGGCCGGCACCACGCGCTCCTGCAGGCGGTAGAGGCTGCGCTCGGAGCTGTCGGCTCCCACCACCACGGTGCCGAGGCGACGGTCACCCTCGCGCAGCGGGAACGCCACGCTGCGTGCATCCGGCTCCACCGCCTCCATCACGATCGCCGCCGACTGCAGTTCCAGCGCCTGTGCCATCCTCGCCGCGGCCGTCGGCAGCACCTGCGCGAGGCTCTCCCCCTTCAGCAGCAGCCTTGCCATCTCCAGCACAAGGCTCGCCTCGCGGCGGCGCTCGAGCGCCTCCTGGCGCGAGCGCGAGTTTGGGAGGATGCCGAGCTTGCGCGACATTACGGCCTCAGCGTAGAGGGTGGCGCAGTCGGCCGCAGGCCGACGAGCCGGGCCCCTCGTTCTTCGGTCAAGGGTGGCGCAGTCGGCCGCAGGCCGACGAGCCGGGCCCCTCGTTCTTCGGTCAAGGGTGGCGCAGTCGGCCGCAGGCCGACGACGAGCTGAGCCTCTCGTTCTCTATTCGATGAAAGACCGGCGTGGAACCTTCGTCCGTCCGTCCAATGCGCAACCCCTCATACTTCGACCCGCTACCGTCGATCATTGCGAGGTGGGCCCGATCGAGGTGCAGCGCTCAGGGATGCTCAAAACGCACATTCGCTCAGCCGTGTTGGCGGCAGCCGGTGTGCTGCTCGCACTCTCGCTGCCCACCAATGCCGCTGGCTCGGTCGCGCCGCTGCCGGCCTCCAACTACCTGACGCGCCCGGCGTGCCCCGCTCCGGCGCCGGACCACGCGAGCTGCCTCGCCGTGGAGCTCGTACCGAGGACCGCCGAAGCGCGGGCCCACACCCACCCGCTGGGGATGATCCGTGGTGGCCCACTCGCGGCCCCAAGCCCCGAGAACGGCGCTTATGGCCTGCGCCCGGTGGACCTGCGCACGGCCTACTTCCCCGGCGAAGCCGCCGAAGCTCCAGCCTCCGCGCCACAGACGATCGCGCTCGTGGACGCCTACAACGACCCCGAAGCCGAAGCCGACCTGGGGGTCTACGACGAAGAATTCGGCATCGAAGCCTGCACCGAAGCTGACGGCTGCTTCGAGAAGGTCAACCAGCAGGGCGAACCCGGCCACCCGCCGTTCCCCACCAGCGAAGCGGAACGCGAGGCCGAGCTCGCGGTGTGCGAAAACAGCAAAACGCCCAAAGAAAAGCGCGAAGCCGCCTGCGCGGTGGTGCAGGAAGCCGAGGGGTGGGCGGTCGAGATCTCCACCGACATCGAGACCGCCAACGCGATCTGCCAGAAGCACTGCCACATCGTGCTCGTGGAGGCCACGAGCGATTCCTATGAAGACCTCGAAGCCGCAGAGGCAACGGCCGTGAGAATCGGTCACACAGCGGAACAAACCCCCGTCTGTGGAACCGAGGCCTGCGATACCGAGGTCTCCAACTCGTGGGGCGGGTCCGAACCGGAACTACCGTTCGGCGACAGCCCCGCCTTCGACCATCCCGGCACCGTGATCGCCGCCTCCGCGGGCGACGACGGCTACCGGAACTGGACCGAAGCCGCGGAAGCCGAAGCGGCCAAAGAAACGTATTACTCCGGCGCCGACTACCCGGCGTCCTCACCTCACGTGGTGGCCGTCGGCGGCACCCACCTCGGCCTCTCGACCGCGGGCGCGTGGAAGGAAGAGACCGTCTGGAACGACGACCCTCGCGGCGGCGAAGAAAACTACGGCGCCGGCGGTGGCGGCTGCAGCACGCAGTTCTCGGCGCCCGCATGGCAGCTCGCGGTGTCCGACTGGGCGAAGGTCGGCTGCGGCACCGGCAGCGAAGCGAAGCGCGCCGTCGCCGACATCTCCGCCGACGCCGACCCCGACAGTGGCGTGGCCGTCTACGACTCGGTCCCCGATTACCACGAAGAAGTGGTGGGCAACAAAATCGAAACCGTCAACACGCCGCTTGCGTGGTGGCCGATCGGCGGCACCAGCGTCGCCTCGCCGATCATCGCCTCGATGTTCGCGCTCGCCGGCGGCTCGCACGGTGTCGAATACCCGGCGCAGACGCTCTACGAACACCTGGGCACCGGGCTGCTGCACCCCGTCACCTCCGGGGGCAACGGCGAATGCGACGACCTCTACACGTCCTGCGTGGGCTCGATGAAACCGCGCTCCACGCGGTTTGCGTTCGACTGCGGGAAAGGGGTGTTGATCTGCAACGCCGGACCGGGCTACAACGGCCCCGCCGGCGTCGGCACCCCCGACGGGATCGGTGCGCTGGAGCCGCTCACCGAAGCAGAACGGAAGGCGATCGAAGAAAAGCGGGCCGCGGAAGCCACGGCGAATGCCGAAGCCGCCAAACGGAAAGCCGAAGAAGAAGCCGCGACCAGAACGGCCGAAGAAGAAGCAACGAAAAGGAGAGCCGAAGAAATAGCCGAAGAAAAGGCAACCGAAGGACAACAGACCAACACTCCACCCAAAGAAAAATCCGCGGCTCCCGAAGGGGGCTCGACGGGCAGCGGTGGGTCTGCCTCCACGGGCACAGCCGGCAGCGGCGGCGGCGCGAGCGGGGGCGCCGACGCGAACGCGAGCGCGGGTACCTCGCCGCACAGCTCCTCTGCGGGCAACGCCGGCTCGCCCACTGACAACGGCATCGCCGGCTCCGGCCACGGCGCCGTCCGCCTCTCCAACCTCGCGCTCACCGCGCGGGCAAGCGCGGTGTTCGCGCGCGGCCTGCCCACCATCTCCCAGGTGGCCTTCGCCTTCACGCTCAGCGCCCCCGCGCGGGTGGGAGTCAAGCTCTCGCGGCTGCACCGCGTCGACGGGCGCCCGCGCTGGGGCTCAGCGCCGGGCGGGTTCACGCTGACCGCCGGTCGCGGTCGCGGCCGGTCGCATCTGCGGGGCCACGGCACGCTTCCCGCGGGGCGCTACCGACTCACGCTGACCCCCGCGCACGGGGCCGCGCGGTCGCTGACGTTCCTGCTCGGGTAGGACGTGGCTAGTGCGGAATGGCGACGCCGCCGGCGCGTCGCCGCGGGGACGCCTCGCCACGGTCCGGCGGGGCCTCGGCGCGGTGGGCAACCCGTTCGCCACGCCGGCGGGGGCGCCATACGCGCATGTACTGCGCGGCGAAGTAGGAGCCGATCACCAGCCCCACCGCGGCCACCTGGGCGACGATCGTCTCGACGTTGGGGAAGATCGAGAGCCACGTGCCCATCCAGCCGGGCAGGCTCACCCCGGGGATCGGCGTCGTCCCGATCCAGCCGGCGAGCTGCATCTCGTTGATCTCCTCCCCGACCATCACCCACAGCACCGCGAGCAACATCCCACCGGTGATGATCAGCAGTTTCTTGTACGGCAGCCGCTGGTGCAGCCCGAAGGTCAGCACGCCGGTGGCGGCCGTGAACAGCAGGCCGAGCACCACGCCCTCCAGCACGACGCTCGAGCCGAAGCGCTCGCGCAGGGCCTGCAGGAAGATCACGATCTCAAAGCCCTCGCGGTACACCGAGGTGAAGCCGAGCAGGCCAAACCCCAGGATCGTGGCGCGCGTGGTGTTCTCGCCCGCTCCGCCGAGCAGGCCACGTCGGCGCTTGTGGTGGTGGGAGATCCAACCCGTCCAGTAGAGCTTGTGGAAGAACCAGTTCATCACCACCAGCAGCACGATGATCGCCGGGATGCCCGTCGCCGCCTGCACCGCGAGGCCGCTGCCGCCGAACATCCCGATGAGCCACACCGCCGCGAACCAGGTGCCCACCGCCGCCAGCAGCGCGAGCCCGCCGCCGACAGCGACCGGCTTGCGGTAGGCGCGGTTGGAGCCGAGAAAGCTGGCGGTGATCGCGGCCAGCACGAGGATCGTCTCCAGACCCTCGCGGAACACCAGCACGCCGCTGTCGATCACCGCGCTCGTGCGGCTCATGTGGTTGGAGGCATCCGTGGGGTCGGGCGTGCCCCCACGCGCGTGCCAGCCGAGGATCACCGCGGTGACGCACACCGCGAGCACCACCGCGGTCCATACGTACATGCTCGCCTGGGTGCTCGCCGCGCGCCGGCGGGGCACTCGCTGCTCGGCAGGTTTCAAATCCCGACCTCGTCGCTAGGTTATGCTCTCGGCGGGAACCGTAGCACAGGTTAGGCTGGCCTAATTAGGGTGCCCTAACTACCGTCGTGCCGAGCGCTCGGGGGTCGCGGGTGCCGGGTGCGCGATCGTATGCTGGAGCTGCTCGCCGCGGAGCGTGAGCTCCCATGCGTTGGGGGCGCCTCGCAGCCCGCCGCCACCGACATTCGCGATCAGACCCTGGGCCTCGAGGCGACCGAGCAGCTTGGATATCTGGCCTTGGTCGACCACCTCGGCGCGGTTGGCCACTTCGCGATTGCTCGACCCCGGCCGCTCCGCGATCGCCGTCAGGACGCGCGCGGTGCGGTAGGTGAGCCTCGGACCCATCGTGCCGTCCGTGGCCACACGCCCTCCGCGCGGAGGCTGTGGGCGTACCACAGGCGAGGATCGGCCGGCGGGTCGAGCCAGCTCGCGCCTCGCGGCGGCGCTCCCCAAATAGGGAAGCAGGATCAGGCCCATCAACTCACCTCGAAGCGCGGTGGGCGGCTCGGGCTTGGGCGTCAGCAGACGCGTCTGCAGGACCGCCAGCAGCGCGCCCACCACCCCCTCGGCCGTGATCTCGGGAGGCTCGGCGCGGACCCTCGACTCCAACCGTCCGCGATCGACGTACTCGGCCAGCTTTGCGATCGCCGCGGTGCGGCTGCTGAGCACGCGCGGGCCCGCGCCGAGGGCGTAGACGATCCATAGACGCGCCAGGTCGGGCTCCCGTTCGATCAGCTCGAGCCCGGCGGCTAACCCGGATCTGGCCCCTTCCACCCAACCGTGCTCGCCGGCGTAGGCCTGGGCCATCGCGGCACCGGCGCGCTCCGAGCACCACTCGAAGGCCGCGAGGAAGCACGCTTCAACGTCGGCGAACTCCGCGCGGAGCCTGCGCGGGGAGATCTCGGCTCGCGCGGCGACGCCGGCGAGCAGGGCGGGACCCCCACCCGCCCCCCAGCCACTCCCGCCCATGCTGCCACCCTGGGCATCGACGGCCGCGGCCAATCCCCTGAAGATACGTGTGCGCTCGTCGTTCTCCACCAAACCACCTAGCCCCTGCACCCTGACGTCTTCCTCTCCTCAGCTCGACGGCAAGCTTGATCTTTGTCCTCGACATTATCTTCTCATTGTCCAGCCTATCTCGCATATTGTAGGCGAGCGTTTCCAAGCTCCCAGCCGCGATTTGAGGTGTACGCGGCCTCCGCTGTTTCCCATTATTCGGGCCAGACCACCGGGCCGTGGCGCTCCAAATTCCCATTGTATGCAGGGAAAACGTGGGGAGCGCCCAAAGGGGCGCGAGCGGCGGTCCGGCGCTCCTCGCAATTTGCGTTGCGGGATTCCCACCCCGGGCTTACCCTCGATTGCGATGCTCAGCACAGCCCATGCGCCCGTAGCTCAACTGGCTAACGGCCACGACGACAGTGGCGCCGAATCTCCAGGTGTAGTCACTCAACCGGCGACGAGCCGCGGGCCGTGGGCTCGCCAAGCTCGCCGGCCGGCGGCTATCTGCCGCGTCGCGGTCGCTTGGTATGAGAAAGCCCGCGCGAGTCGCCGGTCTAAGAGCAGCGGCCTTCTAAGCCGCCGATGTGGGTTCGAGCCCCGCCGGGCGTACCTCCTGACCAAAGAACGAGGGGCCCGACCGAACCTGGGGGACACTCGCCTTCGGCGAGCGGGCGGGTGGGGTCCAAATCATCGGCCAGCCGGCCCTCGGCCGACTGCGCCACCCTCTAGCCACCACGGCCCTTGAAGTGCTCGATCGGCTCTTACAGGCGCTGATCGCGCTTGCGCCGCAGAGCACCTTCTCGGTGATCCCCCTCCACAACCCGCGCAAGGGGGCCGACGCGCAGATCTTCCGCGGCGGTGGCCCACCCGGTCGCGGATCTTCCGGCGGGGCGAGCGCGGGGCAGAGCGCGGTCCAGGGCACGGCACAGCTGACCGCCGCGCGTGAGGCGCTTGCCGCGCTGCCCGACGTTGCGTCGGTGAGCGCGCGCGCCGACTCGCTGACGGTGCGCTTCGCCGACGCGGCGATCGCGGCGCTCGGCGAACGGTTGGAGTCCGGCGATGAGGGCGTGTTGGACGCGCGCGATCTGCTGGGCGGAGCCGAGGTGGTGGTCAACTTCTGTGACGCCAACCCCACCAAGGCACTGCACATCGGCCACCTGCGCAACATCGCACTCGGCCAGGCGCTCGTGGGCACGATGGCGGCGGCTGGCGCATACGTCACACGCCAGAGCCAGGTGAGCGACTACTGCCGCAGCATGGGCGAAGCGCTGGCGGGCTACACGGAGCTGCCCGCGCAGGTCACCCCGCGCAGCCTCGGGGTCAAGAGCGACCATTTCGTGGGGGAATGCTTCGGGCGCTACGCCGCGCGAACGGTGGAGGGGGCCGGCTCGCCGAACAACCGCTCGGGCGAGCCACCCGATCGCGCCCCCGAGCCGCCCGGTCGGCCATGCACCGATGATGACGCGCCCCGCCCCGGGCGTGCCAGCGCCTGGCCGGATGCCGTCGAGGGCGCCGAGGACCCGGCGCTGAGCGCCGAGGCGACCGTCCGCAACGACCTCGCCGATCGGCTGCTGGAGCAGTTGAGCGCGGGCGATCCGGAGACGGTGGAGCACTGGCGACGGCTGCGCGGGTGGGCGCTGGAGGGCCAGCGAGAAACGCTCGCGGCACTCGGGGTGAGTATCGACCGGTGGGTGTACGAGTCGGATTCGCGCTCCCTCACGCGGTGGATCCTCGACCGCGGCGTGGCCGGCGCCGTACTGACGCGAACCGAGAGCGGAGCGGTTGTGTACGAGACGCGGGAGGAGGAGTACCCGCGGCTGCTGCTGGCACGCGCCGACGGCTTTCCCACCCAACACCTGCGCACGATCGCGCTGTGGCGCTCGCTGCACGAGACGCTCGGTGAGATCCGCACGATCGAGCTGGTGGGCGAAGAGTGGCAGGCGTACGTGCGCTACCACGAGCGACTCATGCACGGAGAGGGGCATCCACAGCCCTCCCGCCGGGAACGCCACCCAAGCGACAACGTGATCTACGGCATGGTCACCGTCGAAGGCGGAGCGGTGAAGTCCAGCCATGGCAGGCCTCCGCTTGTGGATGGCGTGCTCGAAAGGCTCACGGCGGCACCGGCGCTGAAGGAGCTTGCCGCGCGCAGTGAGGGACGCTTCAAGCCGCGTGGCCTCGCGGCGCTTGTGACTCTGGGGTTCTATCTCGGCCGCCCCACGCGCAAGCCGGTGGACCTCACCCTGACGGAGATGCTCGACCTCACCGGCGGAGTCGGGTGGGAGCTGGCGCGCGCCGCCGTGAGCGCCTGGGACCCCCGCCACGACGGCCCGCCCGACCCGGCACCCGAGGACCCCGAGTACCGCCACACGGTGATGCAGTCCCAGGTTCACCGCCGGCTGCTGGCACGCGCGGTGGAGCAGCTCGACGTGCACGAGCTCGCGCGCTTCTACGGACATCTGAGCCGCCGCTACCTGGCAATCGACGGGGATGCGCGAACCGCGCGTGCGATGCGCACCCTGCTCGCGGCTGGTGGGAGTGCATTGGGCCTGCCATGCACGCCCGAAGGAGGCGCATTGGACCTGCCGTGCACGCCCGCGCGAGGTGCGTTGGGGCTGCCACGCACGCCCGTGGAGGGTTCATCGGGCCCGCCACGCACCCGCGTGGGAGGTTCATCGGGCCTGCGACGCACGCCCGCGGGAGGCGCGGCACGATGACACCGGTGGCAACTCCCCACGCGGAGAGCCAGGTGGCGCAGCTGGACCGCAACGAGGCGCTGCGCGGGCCCCCGCCGGGCGCGGTCGAGCGCGTGCACGCGGCGATCGCCCGGGGGCACATCTATCCACACGAGGCGCTGGCGCGGGCGACGGCCACCGCGGCAGCCCACCTGGGGGTGGGGCCGGAGCAGGCGATCCTCACCACCGGCGTGGACGAGGCGGCGGATCTGTGCATCCTCGAGCTGGGCGACCCCTACACCGTCACTCCGGGCTTCGACGGGTATGGCGACCGCGCGGCGGCGCTCAACCACCGCTGCCGGGCGTTTGCGCTAACCACCGAGCACACGCTCCCGCGCGAGCTGCTCGGGGCGGTCACGGCCGGCCGGCTGGTGATGCTGGCGAGCCCCAACAACCCGACCGCGAACGCGTTCGCGCCGCAGTCGCTACGCGCGCTGCTGTGGCGCTCGGCGTATCTGCTGCTGGACGAGACCTATGTGGACTTCTGCGCGCACGCGCCGGGAATGGAATGGCTGACGGAGCACCCGCGCCTGCTGGTGTTCCGCTCGTTCTCGAAGGCGTACGGCCTGGCGGGCCTACGGATCGGCTGTCTCGTCGGTGAGGAGCGCCTGATCGGGCGATTGCGCGCGCGGCAGGCCTACCTGACGACGAGCGGGTTGGCGGCGGAGGCGCTGATCGGCGCGTTGGAGAGCGACGCCGACTTCCCGCACCGCCACGCGCGCGAGGTGGGCGCGCTGCGCGCAGAGCTGATCGCGCGCCTGCGGGCGGTGAAGCTGTTCGAGCGCGTGCACGACAGCGAGACCAACTTTGTGTTCGTCACCTGCGCCTCACCCGCCGAGGCGACGTCGATCCGGGAGACGCTGGCGGCGCGGTGGAGTGTGATCGTCGCCTCGACCACTGCGCTCGGAGCGCCGGCGGGGCTGCGGATCGGCGTGAGTCTGCGCGAGCACGCCGACCGTCTGATCGACGGTTTGACCGCAATCAAGGAGAGGGAGATACTCGCATGAACGGCGCCAGTCAAACCATCGCCCAGACGACCCCCGAGGCGATCGGCCGCGCGGCGTTCCGGCCGACGCTGCTGAGAGCGCTCGACTACCTCGCGGGGTGGGCGACGGCGGAGCTCCTGATGGCGATCCTCGAAGACGAGCAGCTGCTGAGCGCGCTCGAGCAGGGTGTGAGCGCCGAGGAGCTGGCGGGCCGGCTGGAATCGCCAGCCAGCCCAACCACCGGCGCCTCCGGGAGCGAGCTGACCGGTGCGCTGCTGCAGGCGCTGCACTCCGAGGGCGCGCTGGTGCGGGAGGCCGGAACGTACCGTCTCGCCGAAGACCTCTCCGAGCTGCGCGCGGTTCACGGCTGGTTGGAGCTGCTGATGGAGGGCTACCGCGACCTCTTCAAAGGCGTCGGCGGGCTGATGCGGGAGGGCGACGGGAGCATCGAGCGCAACCACCTGCGGGTGGCGAGTGGCAGCGCACGAATCGCGATCTACGACGCGGTGCCGCTGACGCTGCGGCTGATCGAGCGCCTCGGCGCCTCCGAAGGGGTGGTTCTGGACTACGGCTGCGGCAGCGCGCTGTACCTGATCACGCTGTGCGCCCAGCACCCCGGGCTGCGCGCGATCGGCGTGGAGCTCGCACAGGAGACGGTGCAGGCCGCCCGCGAACACGTGCGCGAAGCTGACATGGAGGACCGCATCGCGATCGAGCACGCCTCGGCGCCCGACTACGTGCCGAGCGAGGAGGTGGACTTCGTCGTCTCGGCGTTCGTGCTGCACGAGATCGTCGGCCAGCGCGGCATCGAGGGGACGGTCGAGTTCCTGCGCTCGTTCGGCGCGCGCTTCCCCAACGCGAAGCTGCTGATCGTCGAGGTGTCAAACCCCTATGAGGAAGGCCGTGGCGAGCTGGTCGGCAGTGACCGCCAAGGGAAGGGCTACTACAACTACTACATCTGGCTGCACTCGGTCACCACTCAGCGCCTGCTCACACACGCGCAGTGGCTCCAGCTGTTCGCGCAGGCCGGTTACCGCGTGCTGCACGAAGAGCGCGTGGACGACATCGTGGATTCCACGGGTCTGGAGATCGGTTACGCGCTGGAGCGAGTGTAGGCTATTTTTTCTTCCCCTTCGGCGCCTTCTGTAGATGGACGGTTGCCGTGCTGATCGTCTGACCACCCGAGCTGACGGTGACGATCGCCGTGAGCTTGCCGTACTTCTCGAGCAGCGCGTTGCCGGCTCCGTTGAGCGCCAGCTCGATCGTCTTGGAAGTGCCCGCCGCCAGCGCCGCGCTCCCGGTCGCGATCACCACCTGCTTCTTCTTCACGGTTCTCTTCTTCTTGCCCTTGCGCGCTGTGACAGCGATGACCTTGCCACCCTTCAGATGCTCTATGACGGTGACCTGAACACTCGCGGCCTGACACGTGGCGCCGCCGGCGGCGCAGGAGAGCGTCACGGCGAGCTTGCCCTGCTTGTGGGAGATCGAGCCGATGTGGACGACCGGAGGCTTTGGCTTCGGCGCCGAGCCACCGCCTGGGCCACCCCCCGCCGGGGCGCCGTAGAGGACCCCGACAAACGCGGGTTCGGAGGCCTCGTGTGCGTAGTCGGCGGTGAAGCCGTTGGCGAGCGCCCCGAACGTACCTTCGAACTTGCCGCCGTCGAGTGCGAAGAGGTCGAACTCCTGCCCCGCGGCCGGCACGAACCCGCCGACCAGCGCCGGCGCGAGCGTCCCCCCGGCGGTGAACTTGCCGGGCCCGCTGCAGCAGGGGCCGGTCAGCTGGATGGCGCCGAAGCTCGCCGCGCCGGCGATCGCGGGCGACAGCGTGCCGTCGTTGACGAACGACGCGGCCTCCTGGAGTTGATAGACCGCACCCGGCGCGATCGTGACAAGCCCTTCGTTGGTGGTGCCGGAGCCGTTGTTGCCCTGGAAGATCCCGCCGTCGACTTCGAGCTTGCCCGACGGGCCGTTGGTCAGGCTGTCGAGGAGCTGGGTAGCCCTGGAGGCGGTTTCGGTTTCATCCTTGATGAGGCCGTTGTTGTGGATCGAGCCGGATTCGACGTTGACCACGCCGCCGGCTTCGCCACTCCCCGTCGGGTTGAGCACGAGCGTCCCGTCGTTCACCAGTTCTTTGCCCCCGCCACTCAGGGTCGTGCTGTAGGAGGTCTCTCCGCCGGAGCTGAACGGCTCGCCGCGCACCGTCACCGTCTGGCCCGTGGGAATCGTGCCGGTGACCGTAACCGACTCGTGGTTGCCCAAAAACGCCCCACTCCCCGCCGAGTCCGCGAGCGTCGCGCCATTCTCCAGCACCACTTCATTGCCCGACACCGAGCCACCGCTCTGCGTCCACGTGGCTTCCCCACCTGACACCGTGATCGATCCGTCGTTCACAACCGCGCCATCGTTTTCGTAGGCATTCGCCCCGCTGGGATCTCCGCTGCTCAGCTGTAGCGAAGCCCCCGGATCCACCGTGAGCACCCCTTTGTTGCTCCCCGACACGGAATAGGTGTTCGGATACCCCACATGGAGCGCGCCCGAGCTGACCTGGATACCACCGTCCGCCGCGTTCGTCACGCCCGATTCGAGGTTGTTGTGGAAGGCATCGTCCTCGACCTGCGACTCGATGTGGCCTTCGTTGACGATGGTTCCCGCAAAGGTCGCTTCACCGCCCGGCGTGTCTTCTCCTGACGTTTTTCCGTGCCGGTTGGATGCCGTCGCATCGAGCATGAGCGTACCGGTCGGGTTGATCTTGGCCATCCCGCCCGACATGGCGAGAGAGACCGCATTCAGCTGCTCGTTGCTGCCAGAGACACTGCTCTGTCCTTCGATGTCGAGGGTCTGATGCCCGCTCGACCCACCCAATGTGAGCGACTTGACGGTGTCGCCGTTCGCGGGGTGGCCAAGTTCGCCCGCGTAAGGTTCCAGCGTCACGGTGTAAGTGCCAGCCACCGTGACGCAGACTTCGTCCGTGTTGCCCGGCACCGCATCTTTCGACCAGTTGGACGCTGTACCCCATGAGCCACCGCTCGTGTTCGTCCATTCGTCAGTGCACGCCTGTGCGCTCGCCACCCACACCGCCAGAGCGCCGAGGGCCAAGATACATACGAGCAGTGAGCGGGTGCGGGTCACGATGAAGAGTCCTTTCCGTTGCGGTGTGGGTGCAACTTACTGGCGAACGCCGATGCTGGCGCCTGATCAGGCGGGAGCGCGCAGGACGGCGGGCGCCCCGTAGGGCCCAAGGCACTCCGGCAGCACGACCGAGCCGTCCTCGCGCTGACCGTTCTCGAGCAACGCGATGATCGTGCGCCCGACTGCGACCGCGGTGCCGTTGAGCGTGTGGAGCATCTCGACCCGCTTCTCCCGGCGCACACGGATGTTCAGGCGCCGCGCCTGGTAGTCGGTGGTGCTGGAGCACGAAGTGAGCTCACGGTAGCGGCCCTGGGCGGGCAGCCACGCCTCGCAGTCGTACTTCTTGGCGGCGGAGGCGCCGAGATCGTTGACGGCGATGTTGACCACCCGGTAGGGCAACCCCAACTCGCCGAGGATCTCCTCCTCGATGGCGAGGATCCGCTCGTGCTCCGCGCCGGAGGCGGAGGGCTCGACGAAGCTGAACATCTCGACCTTGTCGAACTGGTGCACGCGGAAGATCCCGCGCGTATCTTTGCCTGCGGCGCCGGCCTCCCGCCGGAAGCAGGGGGAGAAGCCGGCGTAGCGCAACGGTAGGCGCTCGGCGTCGATGATCTCCTCATCGTGCAGCGAGGCGAGCGCGACCTCGGAGGTGCCCACCAGGAAGAGCTCGTCCGCGGGGAGCGAGTAGATCTGCTGCTCGGTGTCGGGCAGGAAGCCGGTGCCGTACAGCGCCCGCTCGCGCACCAGCACCGGCGGGATCACCGGTTCGAAGCCATGCCCACGGAGCTTCTCCAGGACCCAGCGTACGAGCGCCAGCTCGAGCATCACAAGGTCGCCTTTGAGATAGGCGAAGCGCGCGCCCGACAGCTTGGCCGCGTGGTCCATGTCGATCAGCGAACCGGCCAGCTCCAGGTGGTCGCGAGGGGGGAATTGAGGCCCGCCCACTCCAGGCCTGCCCACACCGGGCCCTCCCACGCCCGAGTCATCCACCCCAGAGTCGCCCACACCGTGCCCGCTCACGCCAGCGTCATCAGCCCCCGAGACGCCAACCGCGAGCCCGCCCAGCCCCGCCTCCCCCACGACCCGCACCAGCTCGTCCTCCGGCCCGGGGGCGGCAGACGGGTCGGGCAGGTTGGGCAGCGGCAGGAGCGCCGCGTCGAGCTCGGCCTCCACGGCGGCGAGCTCCTGCGCCAGCGCCTTCTCCCCCGCGCCCAGCTCGCGCTGCTCGGCGATCGCCGCGGCGGCGTCCTCGCCGGAGCGCTTGGCCAGAGCGATCGCGTCGGCGGCGGCGTTGCGGCGCGCGCGCAACTCCTCCAGCTGGGGGATCAGCGCGCGGCGGCGCCCGTCCAGCTCGATCACGCGATCGAGTCCGGCCGCCGCGCCCCCCGCGTCCGCCCCGCGCCGCGCGAGCGCCGCGCGCACCTCCTCGGGCCGCTGACGGATCAGCTTGATGTCGAGCACGCGACCAAGCCTAGTGACCCTCCCGCACCAACGGGATTCGCCGGATGAACCACTGGCGCCGCTACTTGGCGGCGTGCTTGCCGCTCGAGGCGGCGGATGCCACGCCGGCGCTCGCGGAGGTGGAGGCTTTCGCCGTGGGCGTGCCGGCGCCCGTTGTGGTGCTCGCCGCACCGCCCGTGGCCGTCGTGGAGCTTTCGGAAGAGCCCGGGATCGCGGTGTTTTCGATCGACGGCACCTTGGGCGCCTGCAGGCCCGAGTACCTGGCGAGGAACGCGGCGACTTCTCGAGCCTTGACGCCGAGGACGATGTTCTGCGGCATGATCGCGCCGGAGAAGCCGCCGTTGCGGATCGCGTAGAGAACCTGGTTGTATTCCTCTTTGCGGAAGTCGAAGTTGGGGCCGTTGGTGCGCAGGCGATCCTTGATGCTGGTGGCCGAGCCCTCGGCCCCGACGACAGACAGCGTGTGGCAGCCCGAGCAGCGCTGCAGGAACAGCGCCGCTCCGTTGTAGTAGGGGCTGGATTTGGGGAGCTGGATGCCCTGCGTGCCGCAGGCGCCGACACCCACGGCCGCGACGGCAGCCGCCACCAGGGTGGCGGCGAGCTTCAATAGGGAGCTCGTGCGAGGCTTCAGAGGGGCGCTCATGCGACGCGAAATATATAGGCTCGCCCGATGCGACCCCAGCCCCTCGTGGTGGCGCTGCTCCGGCCCCTGGCAGCGGCGCTGCTCGCGTCGCTCCTGCTGGCGGGCTGTGGGGCCAAGCGGACGGCACACGTGACGGGCCATCGCCTGGCGCTCACGCTCGAGGAGTACCGCATCCTGCCGCAGACGGTTAGCGTGCCCGCGGGACCCCTGCGGATCACGGCGTGCAACCGCGGTGTCCTGACGCACAACGTGGCACTGCAGCAGGGAACCCTCGACTCCGACGAACGGACGACGCTGACCGGCATCCCCACGCTGCTGCCCGGTAGGTGCGGCTCAGTGCTGAGCACCCCGCTGGCCCCCGGCCGCTACCTGCTGACGAGCACCGTGGGCAACCAGGCCGTGCTGGGAATGGCGGCCACGCTGATCGTGCGCTGAGCCGCAGACTCATGCGCAGTCGTGGCAGCTTCGCCGCAGCCGAGCGCTTCTGGGGGACGATCCGCAAAGGCCTGGCCACCGTCGAGACGGTGCTGCCCGGCGACCTCGACGCGGCGTGGCGGATCGGAGAGACGTTCCCCGACGAGGACTTCTCGATCGTCGACCGCTGTCGCATTGGGAACGGCAGGGGGGCCCGGGCCGGAGCCCGGACCCACGCAACTCCGCTTCAGATCAATCCATTCAGGGTAACGGGCTCCATTCTTCTTCGACCGATTCGCGTTTTGCATTGGCCAGTAAGACTAATGCGGTACCGGCGAATCCTACTTCGTTTTCCAAGCCAACTGTCACTTCTGAGCCTTTCCCACCTGTCAGTAACAAGATTTTTGTGATTGGCGTCGATGGAAAATTGATCAGCCAAGACGTGGCTTGTTTTTTCATATTTGGTAATTCAACGAGTTCTCCGAGTTCTCCGTCGTGCGGATCGGTGCGGACTTCGCCGACCACCGAGCCTTTTACTGTGAATTCTTCTTTTGTTTTGCATTCGCTACCGGTTTTGACCTGCAACCATGTGGTGCCTACGTTTGGAAAGAGCTCTATATAGAGTTTTTTCCCAGTGACATCCTCCACCAGCTCCGATTTGAGCGGAGTCGTTACGAGTGCCGGTACCGGACATGTTTCACCGCCTTTGACTTCGATGGTGCAGTCTTCGAATTCGACGACCTCGTCGTTGGTGCCGGGTTCTGTTGCTTCTGAGCCTAAGAGCACGCCTTCCTTGAATTTCATCATAGAGCACCGAAGGGTCAGACCATTATGAGTGTAAGTGAAATCTTTATATGCTTTGCCGGTGATGTAGTGGGTTTCTCCCTTTGCGAGCCTTTTGCCTTTGATGGACCAGGACGGCGCTTCTTCGGCCTGCGCGGCGGTCGCAACGACAGCGCCGAACGCGAACATCGCCAGCAGCGCGACCATGATGTGCCGTATGCGATTGAAATGCATTCTGTATTCTCCTTGTTTTATCGATTGACCCCCGACATCCGGGGAGCTCGGTATTCTCCGTCGTCCCGCTCTGGCGCGACCCAGTGGAGGTGGTCGTGGCCACGAAAGGACCGCGCGATGGGAACCGTGAATGCGGTGAGCACAGGGATTTCGCTGGGTGGCGCTCATTCGGTGACCAGAGCACGGGGTTCCACGGATGTTTCCGACGGCGTACCTCGTCGTACCGAGCGGTCTTCGGCGGCTCCACCGCTGCGACCGTGAGGCGCCTGGGCCGCGCGGACGGCCTCCCGACGGGGCGGGCTGTCCTCAGATCCCGTGCGCGGTGCCCGCGGCTCGCAGCAGCAGGAACACGACGACCAGTGCAGAGAGGGCCATGATGCCCTGCTCGCGGCGAACGATCGCCGCTACTACGGCCTGCTGCTCGGACTCGCCCAGCAGGCCGACCTCCTGGGCGCTCTCCAGGCCACGCTGATCGAGGATCGTCTGGGCGGAGGCGATGCGCAGCTGCTCGGCGACGAAGGCAACGGCAAGCGGCAGCAGGGCGTAAAGGTAGAAGAGCCTTTCGCTCGAGGTGTGGCCGGCGGCGGCGAGCACGCCGACTGCCAGCGCGAACACGACGGCGGCGCCCTGACCGACGCGCAACAGCACCCAGAAGGGGCGGCTGGGACGCCAGCGGTACCAGCTCCAGCCGCCCAGCAGCGCGGGGAGCGCGTTGAGCGCGGCGGCCACGAGCGCGGCGACCGCCACCGATTCGTTCATCGCGCGACGCACGCTAGCATCAGATGCACGTGTCGCACACCACTGTTGACGTCGATCAAGATGCGCTTGAGGCCACACCGAGACGCTGTGTACTCGCCGGCTTCGACGTTACCCGCGACATCGACGGCACTCCTACCGAAGTCGAGGCCAACCGCAGCGAGGAAGGCTCTGGGCCACACGTCCGCGAACACTGAGACCGAGCCGCCTGCGCTCAACATCCCGGGCTTGCAGTGCGCTCAAACACCGCTGGCTCCTGCCAGACGGGACGCTTGCGTAGATCGTCACTATGTAACACTCTCGCACAAGCATCGGCGTGCGGTGGTATAACAGCCGCGGTGCTGCGTTCCTATCTCCCCGCGCTCGTGTTCCTGATCCTCGGCGGCGCCGTGGGAGGCGCGTTCACGCTGCTCAACGGGGTGCTGGGCCCGCGTCGGGCGATCAAACAGAAGCAGGATCCCTACGAGTGCGGCCTGCCCTCGGAGGTCAAACAGGGGCTGCGCTTCGGGATCAGCTTCTACCTGATCGCGATGCTGTTCATCCTGTTCGACATCGAGGTGATCTTCCTCTACCCGATCGCGGTGGAGCTGCGCGCGTTCGGCAGCTATGCGTTGAGCGAGACCGCCGTGTTCATCGTGCTGCTGGTGGTGGCGTTCGTGTACGTGTGGCGGAGGGGTGCGTTGGAGTGGAGGTGAGGCGCACCCCGCTCTCCGGCCCCCGCGCCGCCGGCGGCGCGCAGGTCGACGCGAGTCGCCTGCAGGTCAACCGCCTGAACGCGCCGCAGCTGCTGCGCGGCGGCGAGATGGACGGTCTCAACCTGCCCGCCCACCTGGAGGGCGCGGAGCTCGAACGCCACGTCGAAGAGCGCGTGCTGACGACCACGCTCGACCGCGCCGTGGCGTGGGCGCGCTCCAACTCGTTCTTCCCGCTGGGCTTCGGGTTGGCGTGCTGCGCGATGGAGCAGTTCCAAACCGCCGGCCCGCGCATGGACATCGCGCGCTTCGGCTTCGAGGCGTTCCGCGCCTCCCCCCGCCAGGCCGACCTGATCATCCTCGCGGGGCGCGTGTCGATCAAGATGGCACCGATCATCCGCCGGCTGTACGACCAGATGCTGGAGCCGAAGTGGGCGATCTCGATGGGCGCCTGCTGCAGCTCGATGGGCGTGTTCAACAACTACGCGCTGGTGCCGGCCGACAAGTTCATGCCGATCGACGTGCACGTCCCCGGCTGCCCGCCCCGCCCGGAGGCGCTGATGCACGGCATCCTCAAGCTGCGCAAGCTGGTGCAGGACGACCCGGACGCCGGCTGGCGCGAGCGCTACGAGGCCGTCGGCACGGAGGAGAACGTTCCGGGTGCCTGACGATGGATCCCCTGTTTCTGCGAGACGCCTTCGCGCCGCGCTCCGACGTTCGGCTCGTTTGACCAGCCACCACGCAAACGAGGCGAGAGGTGCCTGACGCCACGGGTATGGAGCTCCTTGCACGCGGGCTGCGGGAGGAGCTCGGCGAGGAGACGGTTCGCGACACGGTGTTCTTCCGCGAACGCGCCACGATCGAGATCGACCCCGCGCGCGTGCGCGCCGTGCTCGCCCACCTGCGTGGGCAGGGCTACGCGTTCATGGCGAGCCTGCACGGCGTCGACTACTACCCGCACGAGCCGCGCTTGGGCGTGCACTACGAGCTGCTGGACATGAGCCGCGTCGATCGCCTCACGGTGAAGCTGCGCGTGCCCGTCGACGCGCCGCGGATCGACTCGGTGACCGAGGAATGGCCCACGGCCGACCACCAGGAGCGCGAGGTGTACGACATGTTCGGGGTCGTCTTCGAGGGGCACCCCGACCTGCGCCGGATCCTGATGCCCGAGGATTACGAGGGTCACCCCCAGCGGCGCGACTTCCCCGTGGGGGGCGAGCCGGTGCGCTTCACCTACAACGACAACCCCACGCTCGGGGCACCGCGATGAGCTCCCTCTCCGACTACCGCCGCGGCGAGCAGAGCTTCACGCTCGACCAGTCGGGGGTGGGCGGCGCCGCTGGGGTCAGCGCCGACGCGATCGCCACCAGCGACGAGGCCACGCACGAGCTGCTGACGCTCAACTTCGGCCCCCACCACCCCGCCACGCACGGCGTGCTGCGGCTGCTGGTGACACTCCAGGGCGAGGTCGCGCGCGACCTCAAACCGATCATCGGGTATGTGCACACGGGGATCGAAAAGACCGCCGAGGACAAGGCCTACTGGAAGGTGATCCCCGTGATCGAGCGGATGGACTACCTCTCCTACTACTTCAACGCGATGGCCTACTGCGGCGCCGTGGAGCGGCTGCTGGAGGTGGAGGTGCCCAAGCGCGCGCAGTACCTGCGCGTGATCCACCTGGAGCTCAACCGCATCGCCTCGCACCTGATCTGGCTGGGCACCTCCGTGCTGGACCTCGGCGCCACCTCGATCTTCCTGTACTGCCTGCGCGAGCGCGAGCTGATCCTCGACCTGTTCGAGATGTCCTCCGGGGCGCGGATGCACACGCGCTACTTCCAGGTGGGCGGCGTGATCGAGGACATCCCCCGCGGCTTCGAGGCCAAGGTGCGCGAGTTCCTGAAGATCATGCCCAAGCGCGCCGACGAGTACGGCGCGATCCTCAACTCCAACGAGATCGTGCTGCAGCGGCTGCGCGGTGTGTGCCCACTCGACACCGAGACCCTGCTGGGGCTCGGCGTCACCGGCCCGCTGCTGCGCGCCTCCGGCAACCCGTGGGACCTGCGCAAGGCCGACCCCTACTCCTCCTACGAGGACTTCTCGTTCAAGATCCCCATCGGCACGGTCGGCGACAACTACGACCGCTACGCCGTGCGGATGGCGGAGATCTACGAGTCGGTGCACATCATCGAACAGGCCCTCGACGGGCTGCCTGAGGGGCCGTACATCACCGAGGACCGCAAGGTCGCGCTGCCGCCCCGGCACGAGCTCGCGACCTCGATGGAGGCGCTGATCCACCACTTCAAGCTCGTCACCGAGGGCATGCGCGTGCCGCCCGGGGAGATCTACAACCCGATCGAGTCCCCGCGCGGAGAGCTGGCCTGCTACGTGCGCTCCGACGGCTCCTCCAAGCCCGCGCGGGTGCACATGCGCGACCCCTCGTTCGTCAACCTGCAGGCGCTCGCGCACATGACCCGCGACGCGTACATCGCCGATCTGATCGCCACCACCGCGATGCTCGACCCGATCCTTGGGGGGATCGATCGATGAGCGCCATTGGCGCATGCGCCAATGGCCCGGTCGGCGCATGCGCCGACCGGCGGGTGGGTGCATGCACCCACCCGAACGGCAGGAGGACTCCTGGGCTCGCATGGCGGCGCTGGATCTACGTCCTCGATCGCTCGTGTGCAAAGCACACTTCGCTCACTGCGTCCTTGACCAGCTTGCCCTGCGAGCCCAGGAGGGCGTTATGAGTACCCAGATCCCCCGCTTTGCCCACGGCTCGCGCGTGCCCGGCTGGGACATGGCCGCCGATCTCGACAAGGACCCGGCGCTGATCCCCGGGGTGGGCGGGTCCCCATCCCCAGAGGTGCCGGAGGGGCTGCGCGCGGACATCGAGGCGCACATGGCGCTTTACCCCGATTCCCGCTCCGCGATCCTGCCGGCGCTGGAGGCCGCCCAGCGGGTGCACGGTTGGTGCTCGCCCGAGGCGATCGACCAAGTGGCGTGCGTGATGCGGCTCACTCCCGCTGAGCTGGTAGCCGTCGCGACCTTCTACGACATGCTCGAGACCACACCCGTCGGGCGCCACTCCGTGTATGTGTGCACCAACATCTCCTGCTCGCTTTGTGGGGCTGACGAGCTGTACGAGGCGATCCGCGCCGCCGCAGGCGAGGATCCGGAATTCAACGTGCGCTCGTTCGAGTGCCTCGGCGCCTGCGACATCGCGCCGATGGCCTCTGTGGACGGCGCCTACGTGGGGCCGCTCGCGCTCGCCGACGTGCCGCGGCTGCTGGAGGACATCCGCGCCGGGCGCGAGGTGCTGCCCGAGAAGCAGCTTGCGCGGCGACCCTGCGCCGACCCGGGGGCGGGCTCGTGACCGACAAGCTTCTATCGGGGGCCGGCTCGTGAGCGACAAGCTTCTATCGGGGGCCGGCTCGTGAGCGACAAGCTCCTCTTCGACCGCATCGACGAGCCCGGGTTGAACACGCTGGAGGTCTACCAGCGCCGCGGCGGCTACGAGTCGCTGCGCAAGGCGCTCGCGATGCCGCCCGAAGCCGTGCTGCACGAGCTCGAAGCCTCCGCTCTGCGCGGGCGCGGGGGGGCCGGTTTTCAGATGGGCAAGAAGGTCTCATTCCTGCCCAAGGGCGGGATGGACAAGTACCTGGTGTGCAACGCCGACGAGTCCGAGCCCGGGACGTTCAAGGACCGCGAGCTGATGCAGAAGTCCCCGCACATGCTGCTCGAGGGGATCGTGATCGCCGCCCACGCCGCCGGCGCCACGCGCTCGTTCATCTACATCCGCGGTGAGTATGTGCTGCAGGCCGACATCCTCGACGCCGCGCTCGCCGAAGCCCGCGCCGCCGGGTTCGTGGGCGAGCGGATCCTCGGCTCCGACACCTCGCTCTCGATGGTCGTCCACCGCGGCGCCGGCGCCTACATCTGCGGCGAGGAGACCGGCCTGCTCGACTCGCTGGAGGGCAAGCGCGGCAACCCGCGCCTGAAGCCGCCCTTCCCCGCCAACCAGGGCCTTTACCAGGGGCCGACGTTGATCAACAACGTCGAGACGCTCTGCACCGTGCCGACGATCCTGCGGATGGGCGGCGACGAGTACGCCAAGCTCGGCGTCGACACGTCCACCGGCACGAAGCTCGTGTCGGTCTCCGGGCACGTGCAGCGGCCCGGCAACTACGAGATCGAGCTCGGCATCCCTTCGCGCGAGATCATCTACGGTCTCGCCGGCGGTCCGCCCGAGGGGCGCAAGGTCAAGTGCTGGTTCCCCGGCGGCTCCTCCTCCCCCGTGCTCACCGGCGATGACCTCGACATCCCCTACGACTTCGACTCGATGGCCAAGGCCGGCTCGATGCTCGGCTCGGGGGCGATCATCGTCGTCGACGACTCCACGCCGATTATCGACGTGGCGCTGAAGGTCGCGAAGTTCTACCGCCACGAGTCCTGCGGCAAGTGCACCCCCTGCCGTGAGGGCACCACCTGGACGGTCACGATGCTCGAGCGGATCGACGCCGGCGAGGCCACGCCGATGGACCTCGAGATCATGGCCTCCGTGCAGGAGCACATCATCGGCAACTGCCTGTGCGTGCTCGGCGACGCGATGGCGATGCCGATCGGCTCGATGATCGCCAAGTTCAAAGACGAGCTCGAAACGCACATGGCGGCCGCGCGCCTGCGCGGCAGCGTCGGCGGTGTCGCGGCGGCCGAGGGCGTGCTCGTCGCCCAAGGCGCCCTCGCCGGCGCCAGCGCGGGATCCCATGGGGAGGCCCACTGATGTCGCGGCCCGCCCAGACGACCGTCCGCACGCCCGGCCATCCTGAGGCCCGCTGATGCCGCGTCCAGAACCGAAGACCATCACCTTCTCGATCGACGGCCTCGAAGTGCAGGCGCCCGAGAACTCGATGCTGGTCGACGCCGCCAAGCTCGGCGACATCGAGATCCCGGTCTTCTGCTACGAGCCCAAGCTCGGCAACCCCGTCGGCGCCTGCCGCATGTGCCTGGTGGAGATCGAGGGCATCCCCAAGCTGCAGACCGGCTGCTCCACGCCCGTCAAGGACGGCATGGTCGTGCACACGCAGACCGCGCGCGTCAAGGAGGCGCAGAACTCGGTCGTCGAGTTCCTGTTGATCAACCACCCGCTCGACTGCCCTGTCTGCGACAAGGGCGGCGAGTGCCCGCTGCAGGACATCACCTTCGGCTGGGGCCGCGGCTTCTCGCGTTACATCGATCCCAAGCGCCACTTCGTGAAGCCGCTCGCGCTCTCCCCGCTGATTGCGATCGATCGCGAGCGCTGCATCCTCTGCTACCGCTGCGTGCGCTTCTCGCAGGAGATCTCCGAAGACCACCAGCTCGTGCTGCAGGAGCGCGGCGCGCACTCCTACGTCTCGACCTTCGACGGCCATCCCTACGTCGCGCCGTTCTCCGGCAACATCGTCGAGCTGTGCCCCGTCGGCGCGCTCACCTCCCAGCCCTACCGCTTCCGCGCCCGCCCGTGGGACATCGAGGACGCCGGCTCGGTCTGCACGCTGTGCCCTTCGCAGTGCAACGTGATGCTCACCGTGCGCGACGAGCAGGTGCTGCGCGTGCTCTCCCGCCAGAATCCCGAGGTCGATGACGGTTGGCTGTGCGACCGCGGCCGTTTCGCCTATCCCGTGCTCGGCGGCGACGTACGTGTCACCGCGCCGCTGGTGCGCGACGGCGGCGAGCTACGCCCGGTCTCGTGGGAGCGCGCTTTGGAGGAGGCCGCTTCGGGACTGCGCCGCGCGGGGGACCGTGTCGGCGCGCTCGCGGGCGGCGGCGCCACATGCGAGGAGGGCCTGCTGCTCGCGCGGCTCGTGCGCGAGGTCTTGGGCTCGCCGCATCTCGACTCCCGCGTTGCCGGCACACTGCCGCTCGATCTGCTGCGGGCGCTCGCCGAACCCGGCCTGCAGGCGAGCGTTAGCGACCTCGAGTTCGCCCACGCCGTGCTGCTGCTCGATTGCGAACCGATCGCCGACGCCGCGATCCTCGACCTGCGCCTGCGCAAGGGGGTGCGCCGCCACGGGCTGCGCTTGGTCCCCGCCGGGCGCGAGCAGCTGCTCGACAAGGCCTCACGCAAGGAGCTGCTCGACACGCTGCGCGCCGCCGGCGAGGAGGTCGTGGTGCTGTGGCACGAGCGCTTGGGCACCGGCGCCGACGGGGAGGCGGCCGTGCGGGCGCTGCTCGACCTCGCCGCTACGCTGGGGCTCGCCGGGGTGGACGGCGCCGGGCTGCTCGAAATCCCCGCTTCCACCAACGGCCGCGGCCTGCGCGAAGCCGGCGTGCTCCCCAACGCTGGGCCGGAGCTCGGCGAGCTCGACGAGGAGGGGCTTGACGCGCGCGGGATCGCCGCGGCGCTGGCCGCCGGCGAGCTCTCCGCGCTCTATCTGCTGGACGCCGACCCGCTCGCCGGGCCATCCCCGCTGCCGTCCTCCGAGCACCTCCGCTCGCCGTGGACAGAGCCGGAGCTATGGGAGCAGGCGCTGGAGCGTGCCTCCACCGTGATCGCCCACGCCACGTTCCTCACCGAGGGTGTCCGTGCGCACGCCAACGTCGTCTTCCCCGCGCTGGCCTACGCGGAGAAGGAGGGCACCGTCGTACACCCCGACGGTCGCGTCCAGCGGCTGCGGCCCGGCGTGGCGCGCCCGGGCGAGACACGGGACGAGCGCAGGGTGCTGGACGAGCTGGCCGCGATGGTCACGCCGGTGGCGGTCTCATGATCCTCGCCGCCCTCCTCGCGCCGGTGGCGGTGCCCTCATGATCCTCGCCACCGTCGGCTTCTACGAAGAATGGTGGATCCAGATCATCAAGGCCGTGGTGATCTTCGCCATCGGCCTGCAGCTCGTGCCGGTGGTGCTGCTCGCCGAGCGCAAGCTGCTCGGGCGCTTTCAGTCGCGCTACGGCCCCAACCGCGTGGGCCCCTACGGCGCGCTGCAGCCGCTGGCGGACATCCTCAAGCTGCTCACCAAGGAGCAGTTCCGCCCCACCACGTCGATCGGCTTCCTGTTCGCGTTCGCGCCGGTCATCTCGATCCTCACGGCCGTCGCCGCGTTCGCGCTGATCCCGTTCGGCAACGTCCAGCACATCTTCGGCAAGCCGGTCGGGCTGTACGGGGTGGACGTCTCGATCGGGCCGCTCTACCTGTTCGCGTTCGGCGCGATCGCCTTCTACGGCGTGATGCTCGGCGGCTGGGCCTCGGGCTCGAAGTACTCGTTCCTCGGCGCCATGCGCGGCGCCGCCCAGCTGATCTCCTACGAGGTCTCCCAGGGTCTCGCGCTGGTCGGCGTGGTCATGACCGCGCAGACGCTCTCGCTGACAGGCATCGTCTATGCGCAGGAGGGGATGTGGTACATCGTGCCGCAGTTCTTCGGCTTCCTGATCTTCCTCACCGCATCCTTCGCGGAGATCAACCGCGCCCCGTTCGATTTGACAGAGGCCGACGCCGAGCTGGTCGGCGGCTACAACACCGAGTTCGGCGGCGGGCGCTTCGCCTCCTACTACTTCGCCGAGTACCTCAACGTGCTGGTCGTCTCCGGGATCGTGACCACCGTGTTCCTCGGCGGCTGGCTGCTGCCGTTCGGCATCCACCCGCCGGGGTGGGTCGACCCGTTCGTGGTGCTGTTCAAGATGGGGCTCTTCACCTTCTTCTTCATCTGGGTCCGCGCCACCCTGCCGCGCCTGCGCTACGACCAGCTGATGTCCTTCGGCTGGAAGGTGCTGCTGCCGCTGGCCACGCTCAACGCCTTGGTGACCGCCGTGCTCGTGGTGGTGACGCACTGATGTGGATCTCCGATACCACTCGACCCAATTGGGGGGTGGTCGGGAGGGGGGCCTGCCCCCCTCCCGCTCAGCTTGCGGTGGTGACGCACTGATGTCCACACCCGCCACGCCGCCCACGCCTGCGCAACCGACGCCACAGACCCCCTCCTCCGCGGCCGCGGGCGCCACCGCCGGCCTCAACGTCACGGCGTGGAGCCCGGGCGAGGATGTGATCGTGGTCAAGCGCACGCCCGCGCCCGGCCCCGCGCGCAGCACCTGGCGCACGTTCGGCGAGACCGTGCGCGGCCTGTTCACTGTTTTGGGCCGCATGCGCGAACCGGTCGTCACGGTGCAGTATCCGGAGGAGAAGACCCCCGTCTACCCGCGCTTCCGCGGCCGCCACAAGCTGCACAAGTTCGAGGACACCGGCCTGGAGAAGTGCGTCGGCTGCTCGCTCTGTGCCGCCGCCTGCCCGGCTGACTGCATCCGCGTCGTGGCGGCCGAGAACACGCCTGAGAATCGCGTCTCCGCGGGCGAGCGCTACGCCGCCGTGTACGAGATCAACATGTCGCGCTGCATCTTCTGCGGCTACTGCGAGGTCGCCTGCCCGTTCGACGCGATCACGATGGGCCACGACTACGAGCTCTCCGATTACTCGCGCTCGGACCTGATCTTCACCAAGGAGATGCTGCTCGCCGAGCCGTTGGAACGTACGCCGCTGCGAAACGAGGGCGAGTGATGGTCGAACGCCGCGCGATCGCAAGCTCGCACCACTGCGCCCGTCGCGTGCGCGGAGTATCGATGCCCGGGGGGAGCCGCGGGTGAGCACGATCTTCTTCTTCCTCGCCGCCTTCGGGGCGATCGCCGGCGCGGTCGGCGTGATCGCGCTGCGCGACCCCTTCTTCTCCGTGCTCGCGCTAGTCGCCCACCTGCTCTCGCTGGCGCTCCTCTTCCTGCTGCTGCGCGCCGAATTCGTCGCTGCCGCGCAGGTCGTCGTGTACGCCGGCGCGGTGATGGTGCTGTATGTGTTCGTCGTCGCCTACATCGGGGAGGGCGATGAGTCCATCGGTGCCCGCCTGCGCGGGCCGGGCGGGGCCTCCATGCGCCTCGGCGCCGCGGTGCTCGGCGGTGCGGTGCTGGTGGAGCTGTTGATCGCGCTGCTCGGCTCCGGCCTGAAGGCGATCGAAGGGTACGGCGCCGGGTACACACCCGGGCCGCATGCGTACGGCACCCCCGCCTACATCGGCAACCTGCTGCTCACCCGCTTCCTGCTCGCCTTCGAGATAGCTTCGTTCCTGCTGCTGATCGCCGCCGTCGGCGGCGTGGTGCTCGCTCGCCGCCGCGGCGGGCTCGAGGAGGAGTCGCAGACCACCCAGCTCGCTCCGATCAATCTAATCCGCCCCCAGGGCACGGGCACGATGGCCGAGGGGGTCACAGGGCTCGCCTTCGCAGCCGCCCACTCGGGCACCGGCATTGAGGATGCCGAGTTGGACGAGGTCACCGAGAGCCGTCGCACGCCCGCCGCCGTCGGCGCTCCCGCGGAGGGCGGCAACACGGGCCATGACACGGAGGGCGGCTGGTGAGCATCGCCTGGTACCTCGCCGTCTCGGCGATCGTCTTCGCGCTCGGCGCCGTCGGCGTGATCGTGCGGCGCAACCCGCTCGTCGTGCTGCTCTGCCTGGAGCTGATGCTCAACGGCGCCAACCTCTCGCTGATCGCGTTCGCGCGCATGTGGGGCAACGGCGACGGTCAGGTCCTCGCGCTGATCGTGATGACGGTCGCCGCCTGCGAGGTCTGCATCGGCCTCGGCATGATCGTCGCGATCTACCGCCGCCGCCTCCCGATCGATGTCGATGAGACCGTAAAGCATTCGCGGGGCGCGCTTCGACTTGCCCAGCTTGCCCTGCGGGAGCCTGCAGGGGGGCGAATGAGCGCGACGACGTTCGGCTGGCTGGTGCTGCTGTTCCCGCTGCTCGGGACGCTCGTGATCGGCTTCGGCTTCCGCGTGCTGCCAGGCCGTACGGCAGGGTGGATCGGCACGGCGGCGATTGGCCTTGCCTTCCTCGCCGCGCTCGGGGCGTTGCTCGAGCTGCAGGGCCACACCCCCTCCGACCGTGAGCTGAACTCCTCGCTGTGGAACTACGCGGTGACCGTGGGGATCGACGCGCACGTCTCGATCCTCGTCGACCCGCTGTCGGTCTACATGATCCTGGTCGTCACCGGGATCTCGACGATGATCCACCTCTACTCGGTCTCCTACTTGGAGCAGGACCGCGGCTTCGCGCGCTACTTCTCCTACCTCAACTTCTTCGTCTTCTCGATGCTGCTGCTGGTGCTCGCCGGCAACTTCCTGCTGCTGATCGTCGGCTGGGCGTTCGTCGGCGCCGCCTCCTACCTGTTGATCTCCTTCTGGTACCGGCGCACCACCGCCACGCGCGCGGGGATCAAGGCGTTCGTGATCAACGTCGTCGGCGACGTCGGGCTGGTGCTCGGCACCTACTTCATCTTCAAGCACACCGGCACGCTGGAATTCACGAAGGTGTTCGCGCGCGCGCCGCACGTGTTCACCTCGGGCGAAGCCGACATCACCGCCGGCTGTCTGCTGCTGCTCGTCGGCGCCGCCGCCAAGTCCGCGCAGATCCCGCTGCACACGTGGCTGCCCGACGCGATGGAGGGCCCCACCCCCGTCTCCGCGCTGATCCACGCCGCGACGATGGTCACCGCCGGCGTGTACCTGATCGCGCGCATGCACACGCTGTTCGAACTCGCCCCCGCCGCACAGGACACCGGCGCCATCATCGGCGCGCTCACGCTGCTGATCGCGGGCACGATCGCGCTCGTGCAGACCGACATCAAGCGCGTGATCGCCTACTCCACGATGTCGCAGATCGGCTACATGATCATGGGCGTCTCGGTCGGCGCCTACGCCGCCGGGCTGTTCCACCTGATGACCCACGCCTTCTTCAAGGCGCTTCTGTTCATGGGCGCCGGCTCGATCATCGGCGCGATGTCCGGCGAGCAGTCGCTGGAGAAGATGGGCGGCTTTCGCAAGGCGCTGCCGTTCACGTTCGCCTGCTTTGTCATCGGCGGCCTCGCCCTCTCTGGCATCCCCCCGTTCTCCGGCTTCTTCTCCAAGGATGAGATCCTGCTGGTCACCGCCGAGCGCGGCGGCTGGCACTGGGCGTTGTACGCGATGGGCTACCTTGGCGCCTTCCTCACCGCGATCTATACCTTCCGCATGATCTTCCGCGCCTTCTACGGCGACCCCGTCGCTGAGGCGCGCGAGCTCGAAGGCGGCCACCTCCACCACGCCGAGGTGCCCACCAACCCGGCCAACGGCGAAGTGGAGGACACCGACGTCGGCTTCCCCGGCCCCCACCACACGGTCGCCGAGCGCGCGCTGCCGATGCGCGTCGCGATGAGCGTGCTCGCGGTCGGGGCGATCGGCGCCGGGCTCGTGCAGATCCCCGGCGTGGACGACGTGGTCGTCGACTTCCTGCGGCCCACGTTCGCCACCTCGCCGCTGTACGAACCCCACACCCGCGACGGGCTGTTGATCTTCGGGCTGTGTCTCGGCACGGTGCTCGGTCTCGCCGGGATCGCGATCGCCTACCGCATCTGGGTCAAGGAGCCGGCGATCGCCGTCCGTGCACGCGCGCGCTTCGGCGCCGTGTACGAGCTGCTGTGGCACAAGTGGTACTTCGACGAGGCGATCGACCTGCTGATCGTGCGCCCCGCCGCCGCCGCCGGGAGCTGGGCGCGTGGCACCTTCGAGCGCGTGTTCGTCGACGGCACGCTGATCGGCGGCACCACCGGCGTCGTGCGCGCCGGCTCCGCCGCCGTGCGCGCCGTGCAGAGCGGCTTCCTGCGCTACTACGCCGCGCTGCTGCTGCTCGGCGTCGGCGCTGTCGGCCTCTACTTCTTGTTGCAGTCATGAACTTTTCGGACGCCAACCAGCCCACTCCCACCATCGGCTGAGCCGCCAAATGCCAGCCCTCTCGATCCTCATCTGGCTACCTCTCGCCTGCGGCGTGGTGGGAGCGCTGCTCTCGGGCGCTGACGAGCGCGCGCCGGCCCGCGTCGCCCTGCTCGGCTCCCTCGCCGCGCTGGGCCTGTCGATCGGCTACATCGCCGACTACCACTCGGGCGCCGGCCTGCAGCATGTCATCGACGTGGTGTGGATCGCGGCGCTCGGCATCCACTACAAGCTCGGCATCAGCGGCCTCAACGTCTTCCTCGTAGGCTTGACCACGCTGCTGTTCGCGGCGGCCATCCTCTCGCTGAACGTGCGCAAGGGCGCGCTGAAACCGGAGCGTCCGGCGCTCTTCTTCTTCCTCTTCACGCTCGCCGAGTCCGCCGTGCTCGGGGCGTTCCTCGCGCAGGACCTTGCGCTGTTCGTCGCGCTTCTTCGACCTGATGCTGATCCCCTTCTACTTCCTGGTCGGCGATCGACTGGCAGCCCGCGATCCGCCGCAGGCTCCAGCGGGTGCCGGCGCGGGCGAGCACCCGGGCGCCGCCGGCGAGCATGCACGCGGCGAGCGTCCGGACCGCGTGAAGGCAACACTCAAGCTGGTGATCTACACGCTCGTCGGCTCGCTGCTGATGCTCGCGGCGGCGATCGCCGCCGGCGTGCTCGCCTCCGAACAGCACGGCACGCCGATCACGTTCGTGCTCTCCTCGATGCACGCGCTGCCGCTCAGCACCGGCTCGCAGGAGTGGATCTTCCTCTGCTTCGCCGCCGCCTTCCTGGTGAAGATGCCGGCCTTCCCGCTGCACGGGTGGATGCCCGACGGGTATCGCGCGATGCCGATCGAGGTGCTGATGGTCTTCTCCGGCGTGCTCTCGAAGGTCGGCGCCTACGGCTTCCTGGCGATCGCGCTGCCGCTGTTCCCGCGCGCCGCCGTGCACTTCCAGACGTTGATGCTGCTGATCGCGCTCGCGTCGATTCTGTACGGCTCGGTGATGGCCTTCACGCAGACCGACGTGCGCCTGATCGCCGGGTTCTCCTCGGTGGCGCAGCTCGGCTTCATCACGCTCGGGATCTTCGCGCTGAACCCCCAGGGCGCCCAGGGCGCGCTGCTGCAGATGGTCAACCACGGCCTCGTGGTGGCGCCGCTGTTCTTCATCATCGCGCTGCTCGCCCAGCGCGCCGGAGGCTCGGAGGACATCCGCGACCTCGGCGGCCTCGCCTTCCGCGCGCCGGTGCTCGCCACGCTCTTCCTGATCGTCGCGTTCGCGACGCTGGCGATGCCCGGCTCGGCCAACTTCGTGGGCGAGTTCCTGATCCTGCTGGGCGTCTTCAAAGCGAAGCTCGTCGATCGCCATCATCGCCTTCAGCGGCGTCGTGATGGCAAGCGTGTACGCGCTGCGCCTGTTCATCCGCGCGATGCACAACCGCGTCCGCGACGGCGTCGAGATCTCCGCGTGAGATCGCGCTGCTCGACTCCGCGGTGCTCGTGCCGCTCGTCGCGGTGATCGTCTTCTTCGCGGTCTACCCGCAGCTGGCGCTGCAGCGCAGCGAAGAATCGGTGAAGGCAGGCGGTGTTCCCAGCGCAGATGCTTGCACTTCATCCCAGCGGCAACCTCATCTACGGGCGAAAGGAATATCCGATCGGCTATGTACGTCTCCCGGCCGGTGCGCGCGGCGTCCCGCTGACCGAAGGGACACCCCGATGAACTACGTGCCCTACTTTTCCCCGCCCGCGGCCACCGCCCACCTTAAAGGCCCCCCCGTCAACTTCGCTGGGCTCTCGCCGCTGATCGCGCTGCTGGGCGGCGCCGCGGTGGTGCTGCTCGTCGGGCTGCTGCGCTCCCGCCGCGTGCGCGAGCAGCTGGTGCCCGCGCTCGCGCTCGTCGCGCTCGGCGCGGCGGCGGGGCTGACGATCTGGCAATGGAATGAAGGGAAGTCGATCCTCTCCGGCGCGCTGCGGATCGACGATCTGGCGCTGATGCTCAACCTGATCCTGATCGCCGGCGGCGCCGCGACCGTGCTGCTGGCGTGGCGCTCGCTCGCCTCCAAAGAAGCCGGCCACGGCGAGTTTCACGCGCTGCTGCTCACCTCGATCGCGGGGATGTCGCTGCTGGCGGCGGCGCAGAACACGGTCGCGCTGTTCATCGGCCTGGAGCTGCTCTCGATCCCACTGTACGTGCTGTGCGCGACCGAAATGAAACGCGAGCACTCGCTGGAGTCGGGGCTGAAGTACCTGATCATCGGCTCCGTCGGCTCGGCGACGCTGCTGTACGGGATCGCGCTGATCTACGGCGCCACCGGCGCGACCGACTTCGGGGCGATCGCCGAAGCGATCTCCGCCAAAGGGCTCGCCACCAACGTGCTGCTGCTGACCGGCATCGCGCTGTCGGTCGCCGGCCTTGCCTTCAAGGCCTCGGTCGCCCCCTTCCACCAGTGGACCCCCGACGTCTACGAGGGCGCGCCCACGCCCATCACCGCGTTCATGGCGGTCGCTACGAAGGTCGCCGCGCTCGGCGTGTTCCTGCGCTTCTTCGACGTCGCGTTGATCGAAGCCCAAACCAGCTGGGGTCCGGCCGTCGCGGCGCTCGCGGCGATCACGATCGTCGTCGGCAACGTCGGCGCGCTCGGGCAGTCCTCGCTGAAGCGGATGCTCGCCTACTCCTCGGTCGCGCAGGCCGGCTACATGCTCGCCGGCGTCGTCGTCGCCTCCCAGCTGGGGGTGCGCGCCACGGTCTTCTACCTCGCCGTCTACCTGTTCATGAACATGGCCGCGTTCGCGGTGATCGTCGCCCGCGAGCGCGCCACCGACCTCGGCGACAGCACCAGTGCGCTGGCGGGCCTGGGGCGCGAGCAGCCGTGGCTGGCGTGGCCGATGACGCTCGCGATGCTCGGCCTCGCCGGGATCCCCGCCACCGCCGGCTTCATGGGGAAGTTCTACCTGATCGATGCCGCGGTCTCCGGCGGCTACACCTGGCTGGGCATCGTGATCGTGATCGGCTCGATGATCTCGCTCGGCTACTACCTGCCGGTGATCGCAGCGATGTGGATGCGCGAGGCGCCGCTGCCGGCGATCGCTGGAGCCTCCCCGAGCTCGACGTCGGAGACCGCACCGATCCGCCCCGCTAGGCAGGCAGGCAGAGGTCGTCTTCGTCGCGCTCCTCGCCGGTGCCGCCATGCTTTTCTTCGGCATCATCCCGCAGCCGCTGTTCGACCTCGTGCGTCACGTAGGCAGCGGGCTCGGGCTGCTCTGACGTCTACCCCTCGCCGGCGACGTGTTCGTCCAGCGGCACCGCCTCGTGGATCGCCGCGATCGCGGCGTCACGGTCCTCCTCGGGATGCAGATGGCGATCGAAGCCGGTCAGCTCGAGCACGCGCCACGCGCCCGAGCCCGGCGCACAGATCACGCGCAGCACCTGACCGCGCCTGTTCAGTCTGCGGCGGAGTCCTGAACAGGACGCCAATCGTGGCGCTGTCGATGTACGTCGCGCGGCTCAGGTCCACCACCACGCCCAGCGCCTCGTTGGAGAGCCCGCGCGCCGCGTCCTTCGAGGGCGCCGACATTCGACACATCGACCTCCCCGACAACCGCGACGATACGCACGCCCTCCTGCTCGATACGCTCGATCGCCGCGAGCGCGGCGGTCTGCGCAACTCCCGGAGTGGGCTGCTCAGCGCTGCTCATCGCCGCCGGGCGCCTTGCTCATGCGCACGGTCGTGCCAGAGGATGCCCGCTCGACATCCACCGCATCCATCAGCTGCTCGATCATGCCCCAGCCCCCGCCCTCGCCGCGATCCGCGCGGCTGGCGCCAGCGCCCGGAGTCCGACACCTTGATCACCACCTCGCCCGCGGTGCGCTCGGCGTGCACGCGGAAGGTGTAGCCGGGCTCGGGGCCATAGGCGTGCTCCACCGCATTGGCGCACACCTCGCTCACCGCCAGCTTGATCGCGAAGACGTCCTCGTCACACCCACCGCCGCCCGTCTCCGCCAGCCAGCGCTCGACGCGATGCCGCGCCACCGGCACCGACGCCGGCTCGGCGGGGAGATCGAGCTCGAGCGCTCCCGGCGCACCCACTCCCGCCAGCCTCACCGCCAGCAGCGCGACGTCGTCCTCGTGCGTCCCCTCCCCCGATCGCGCGGTCGAGCACGTGCGAGCAGAGCTGCTCGAGATCGGCCGGCCCCGTGCCCAGCGCCTCGCGCAGGCGCTCCATGCCCACGTCGATCGCCTCGCCGCGTCGCTCCACCAGCCCGTCGGTGTACAGCAGCAGGGTGCTGCCCATGTCGAGCTCGCCCTCCCACTCGCTGAAGTCGATCCGCTCCTCGGCGCCCAGCGGGGGGTCGTGGTGGTGTTCGAGGAAGCGCGTCTCGCCGTCGGCGCCCATCAGCAGGGGCGGCAGATGTCCGGCGCTCGCGAAGCGCACGTGGGAGCCGTCCTCGGACACCACCACGTACAGCAGGGTCGCCACCATCTGGGCCCTGTGCGTGCTGGTGACGAGCGCGTTCAACGACCCCACCACGGCAGCGGGCGAGCTCGGCTGGGCCACCGCATACGCGCGCAGCGCGGCGCGCAGCTCCCCCATCAGCGTCGCCGCCTGCACCCCGTGTCCGACGACGTCGCCGATCACCAGACCGATGCCGCCGTCCGGCAGCTCGATCGCGTCATACCAGTCTCCACCAACCTGCGCGAGACGCTCGCTCGGTCGGTAGCGCGCGGCCATCGCCAGCGCCGGCACCGCGGGCAGCCGATCGGGCAGCAGATGGCGCTGCAGCGTGCCGGCGATCGCCTCGGCTTGTGCGCGGGCGCGTGCCTCGCGCACGCGCTCGCCGCGCTCCCGCTGCAACGCCACGAACACCGCCACCTTGCTGCGCAGCACATCCGGATCGAACGGCTTGACGACGTAGTCCACCGCACCGGCGGCGTACGCCCTGAAGACCTGCTCGACGTCCTCGGCGTGGGCGGTGAGGAAGATGATCGGGATATGCCGGGTGCGCGCCCGCGCGTTGATGTAGGAGGCGGTCTGCAATCCGTCCAAGCCCGGCATCCGCACATCGAGCAGGATCACCGCGAACTCTTCGCGCAGCAGCCGCCGCAAAGCCTCCTCGCCGCTGCGCGCGCTCACCGTCCGCTGCCCGAGCGGCTCCAGCACGGCGCGCAACGCGCGCAGGCTGCTCTCGTCGTCGTCCACCAGCAGGATGCTCGTCGCCGCGGGTGCCGGCTCGGGCTCGGGCGCAACCGGCGGGGAGGCCCGGGCGGACGCCGACCGCTCTCCGCGCCGGCGCTGGCCTCCACGGATGTCACGGCCCCAGCCACGTGCCGATCAGCGACAGCAGCCGCTCGGGCTCGACCGGCTTGGTGATGTAGTCGGAGGCACCCGCCGAGAGGCTGCGCTTGCGGTCGCCCTCCATCGCCTTCGCCGTGACGGCGATGATCGGCAGCTCATGCAAACCGCGCGTCTGGCGGATCGCGGCGATCGTCTCGTTCCCGTCCATGTCCGGCATCATGATGTCCATCAGGACGATGTCCACGTCGGGGTGGCGCTCCAGCGTCGCGAGCGCCTCCTTGCCGGTCTCGCCGAAGACGACCTCCATGCCGCGGTCCTCCAACAGGCTCGCGAGGGCGAACAGGTTGCGTACGTCGTCGTCCACGATCAGCACCTTCCTGCCGGTGTGCTCGCCGGCCGAACGCGACGGCTGAGTGTCCATCGGCTTCGTGTTGCGCGCGCTCCCCTCCGCAGGCCGGACCGCGCCTGGCGCGAGGAGGTCGGCGCCGTCGGCGAGCACCGGAGCAGGGACCAACGCGGTGGGCGCCGCATCGTCGCCGAGCGCCAACGCGGTGGGCGCCGCATCGTCGCTGGGCGCCGACGGAGAGGTCGACGCAACGGGCGCCGGGGCACGCTCGGTGGGAGCCGCCGAGGACGGCGAGGTGGGCGCGTGGCCCGCTTCCCCCGGGCGCAGATCGAACGTGTGCGCCGCCGGCCGCGGGTAGCTGAGCGGCAGCACCAGGGTGAAGATCGTGCCCTCCCCGACGGTGCTCGACACTTCGATCTCGCCACCGAGGGCGCGCGCCAGCTCGCGGCTGATCGACAGGCCGAGGCCGGTGCCGCCGTACTTGCGACTGGTCGTGCCGTCGGCCTGCTGGAAGGCCTCGAAGATCACCTGCAGCTTGTCTGGGGGGATGCCGACGCCCGTGTCGGACACCGCGAACGCGATCCGCCCGCCGGCCCGGCGTTCGACACTCAGCGTGACCCCGCCCTCCTCGGTGAACTTGAAGGCGTTGGAGAGCAGGTTCCTGAGCACCTGCTCCAAGCGCTGCTCATCGCTGACAATCGTCGCCGGCAGCGCGGGGTCGGCGTCGATCGTGAAGCGCAGTCCTTTGTCGGCGGCGATCGGGTCGAACGTGCTGGTGACGTACGCCTGCACGTCGGCGACGCTCACCAGGTCGGGGAGGATCTCCATCTTGCCGGCTTCGATCTTCGACAGGTCGAGGATGTCGCTGATCAGCTGCAGCAGGTCGGCGCCGGCGGTGTAGATCGTGCGCGCGAACTCCAGCTGCTTCGCGCTGAGGTTGCCGTGCTCGTTCTCCAGCAGCAGCTTGGAGAGGATCAGCAGGCTGTTCAGCGGCGTGCGCAGCTCGTGCGACATGTTGGCGAGGAACTCCGACTTGTACTTGGAGGAGAGCGCCAGCTGCGCGGCCTTCTCCTCCAGGCCGAGTCGCGCGAGCTCGATCTCGCGGTTCTTGGTCTCGATGTCGAGGTTGCGATCCTCCAGCAGCGCCGCCTTCTCCTGCAGCTCGTCGTTGGCGCCCTGCAGCTTGTCCTGCTGGGACTGCAGCAGCTCCTCGGAGGCCTTCAGCGATTGCGCCTGCTGCTCGAGCTCGGCGTTGGAGCGTTTGAGCTCCTCCTGGCGGCGCTGCAGCTCCTCGGACTGGGTCTGCAGCTCCTGGGTGAGCGACTGCGACTGCTGCAGCAGCTGCTCGGTGCGCATGTTGGCCATGATCGTGTTGAGCACCACCCCGAGCGTCTCCATCAGCTGCTCGAGGAACGTGCGGTGGACCTCGTTGTAGGTCTGCAGCGAGGCGAGCTCGATCACGCCCAGCACCTGTTCCTCGAACAGGATCGGCATCACGATGATGCTCGCGGGCGGCGCCGAGCCCAGGCCCGAGGTAATCGAGATGTAGTCGGCGGGCGCTTCGGTGATCAGGATGCTCTTGCGCTCGACCGCCGCCTGCCCGACCAGCCCCTCGCCCAGCTCGAAAGTGTTGGAGATGTTCTTGCGCTGCTGATACCCGTAGCTTGCGATCAGGCGCAGGCGCGTCTTGGCGCCTTCGCCGTCGGGCAGCTCTGCCAGGAAGAAGGCGCCATGCTGCGCGGAGACCGTGGGGGTCAGCTCGGACATGATCAGCTGCGTGACTGTGCCCAGCTCGCGCTGGCCCTGCATCAGACCGGAGATGCGCGCGAGGTTGGTCTTCAACCAGTCCTGCTCCTCGTTGCGCTTGGTCGTGTCCCTGAGGTTGGCGATCATCTGGTTGATGTTGTCCTTCAGCTCCGCCACCTCGCCCTGCGCCTCGACCGCGATCGTGCGGGTCAGGTCGCCCTGCGTCACGGCCGTGGAGACCTCGGCGATCGCGCGTACCTGCGTGGTGAGGTTGCCCGCCAGCTGGTTGACGTTCTCGGTCAGCCCGCGCCAGGTGCCCGACACGCCCTGCACCTCGGCCTGGCCACCGAGCTTGCCCTCGGTGCCGACCTCGCGCGCCACGCGCGTCACCTCATCCGCGAACGAGGAGAGCTGATCGACCATCGTGTTGATCGTGTTCTTCAACTCCAGGATCTCGCCCTTCACATCGACGGTGATCTTCTGCGAGAGGTCGCCCTGCGCGACCGCCGTGGTCACCTGCGCGACGTTGCGCACCTGATCGGTCAGGTTGGAGGCCATGAAGTTCACGCTCTCGGTCAGCCCGCGCCAGGTGCCCGACACGCCCTGCACCTCGGCCTGGCCGCCGAGCTTGCCCTCGGTGCCGACCTCGCGCGCCACGCGCGTCACCTCATCCGCGAACGAAGAGAGCTGATCGACCATCGTGTTGATCGTGTTCTTCAACTCCAGGATCTCGCCCTTCACATCGACGGTGATCTGCTGGGAGAGGTCGCCCTGCGCGACCGCCGTGGTCACCTGCGCGATGTTGCGCACCTGATCGGTCAGGTTGGAAGCCATCCGGTTGACGGAGTCGGTCAGGTCCTTCCAGGTGCCCGACACCCCCTTCACCTTCGCCTGGCCGCCGAGCTTGCCCTCGGTGCCGACCTCGCGCGCCACGCGCGTCACCTCGGCCGCGAACGAGGAGAGCTGATCGACCATCGTGTTGACGGTCGTGCCGATCCGCAGGAACTCCCCCTTCACCGGCTGCCCCTCGATCTTCAGCGCGATCTTCTGCGAGAGGTCGCCCTCGGCGACGGCCATGATCACGCGCGCGACCTCGGTGGTGGGCCGCACCAGATCGTCGATCAACGCGTTGACCGAGTCGATGCTCGTCGCCCACGCCCCACTGGCGTCGGCGAGCGCCGCCCGCTCGGTCATGCGCCCCTCGCGACCGATGATGCGTCCCACGCGCACCAGCTCCTTGGCCATGCGCTGGTTGGTGGCCGCCAGTTCGTTGAACTCCGCCGCGATCTCGCCGAGCAGCCCCTTCCGGCGTGTGCTCAGCCGGGCCGAGAAGTCGCCTTCGCGCACCGCCTGCAGCGCCGCGAGCAGGTCTTCCAGCAGCGCGTCCTCCGACTCGCGCGCCCGTCGCGGGGGAGCCGGCTCGGCGCCCACGCTCGCGCCACCCGCAACGAGCGCCGCCTCGTCGTTGGCGCCGCTGACGCCTGGTCCCTCGCCCTCTCTCGCCCTCCCACGCGCCTTTCGCCGGGCGGTCGGTGCCGCAGCCATCTCACTCCCTTATGTGCTCGCGCCTGCCTCGTCCCTGGGCCTCGACGCCCGCGTCCAGCGCTGATGCCGAGCCCGATTCAGCTGCTGTCTACCCGCTGCGATGCGTGCCCAAACAGGCGATCATCGAGTGACGGGACGGTTCGATTTTCAGGAGTAGTACGCCAGCCAGGCGAACAGACTGGTGGTGCCCGCCATCGTGCGGAACATCCCCGGCAGTGTCTGCGAGTCCCTGATCGGGCCGCCCCACCAGCTGCCGAGCCACAACCCATCCCCGATCGTGGCGTGCTGGGCCGCCGCGGCGGCGTTGACCTGGGCCACTTCCAGCCAATGGTCCTCGCCGACGGCCTTGCCGTAGGCCATCATCCACTCCATGAAGATCGAGTCGTACAGCGGCGCGAAGTTGTACTTGACGCCGTAGATCTCGGTCATCGAGCGGGCCTGCGCGGCGGAGTGGGCGCAGTAGTCCTGATCGCCAGTTGCCCCGCAGAGCAGGTACTGGGCGTAGATCAGCGGCCCCTCCACGTAGTCGATCACGGTGCTGCCCGGGCCGCCGCTCAGGTAGAGGCCATGGAAGCCGATGTCGTGCGCGTTGCCCCAGTCGATGAACATCCGCACCTCGTCGAGCTGGTAGGTCTGGTGGTCGATCCCGTACAGCAGCATCCCCAGCAGGCTGTTGGAGGCCAGCGCCTCGCCGGCGTGGTAGGGGTGGTCGGTGTTCCACCACATGCCGCCGCCGCCCGCCACGTCCCAGCCCTGCGTGGCAGCGAAGTTGAAGGCGCGCTGCGCGTCGCGCAGGTAGCGGCGCTCGCCGGTCGCTTTGTACGCGTCCACGAACGCCACACCCAGCCAGCCGTTGTCGTCGAACCACGCCTCCGCGTCACGGTAGTGATCGCCCGGGTAGGGGGCATACCCGTTCAGGTATGGGTTCCAGTAGCGCTCGGAGGCGTGGCCGAAGCGGTCCACCTGCGCCCGGTGCCCCGGGGAGGGCGCCGCCAAATCGAGCGCGTCCACCGATTCGAACATGCGCACATCCCCCCAGATCGTCAGCAGCGGGTATTCGCCCGTGCAGTGCAGGTACTCGCAGTACCAGCCCCCCGAGCGCCACGCCTCGCTCTGGTGCTCCCCTTGTTCGGCCAGCGCCATGTAGTTCAGCGGCTGCGCCGGTTGCGAGGCGGCCAGGGGCGGCGCGATGGCGACGCCGGCGGCAAGCGTCAGCGTCATGGCTAAGGCGATGAGTGCGCGAGCGATCACACCACCGTATCGACGGGTCGCCCCGCAGGGGTTAGGATCGTGTCACCGGGCGGCCACTTGGATGTGGCAGTGGGGATCGTCGCGCGAGTGGGCAGCATGCCGCGCGGGTGGGGGCGGGGCATCCTACCCCGCCTCCAGGGCCACCGACCTACCCTGTACCCGCGCCGGCGGATCGCGCGGCCGCTTCGGCCAGCTCCAGCTGGCGCTCGACGAGGTCGAGGCCCGCGTCCCAGAAGCCCGGGTCGGTCAGGTCCACCTCGACGATCTTGCCCAGCTCCTCGGGGCTGCGCGAGCCGCCCGCGGCGAGCAGCTCCAGGTATTGCGCCACGAAGTCCGCGCCGCGCTGCTCGTAGCGCTCGTACACCGACAGCGCCAGCAGCTGGCCGTAGGCGTAGGCGTACACATAGCCGGGGGTGTTGATGAAGTGGGGGATGTACGACCACCAGCTGCGATACCCGTCGGTGATCTCCACCGAGTCGCCCAGCAGCTCCGCCTGGCTCTGCGTCCACAGCTCGCCGATGCGCTCGATCGAGAGCTCGCCCTGCTCGCGGCGGCCGGTGTGGACGAGCTCCTCAAAGCGGTTCATCGCCACCTGGCGGAACACAGTGGCGATGATGTCCTCCAGGTGCTCCGCAAGCAGCGTCAAACGAGATTGCGGCGTGGTGTCCTCTGCCAGCAGACGCCCAAACACGACCGTCTCGCCGAACACCGAGGCGGTCTCCGCCAGCGTCAGCGGCGTGCCCTGGTGGAAGATGCCCTGACGCGCCGCCAGCGCGAAGTGCACCCCGTGGCCGAGCTCGTGCGCGAGCGTCAGCACGTCGCGCCGGCGTGCGGTGTAGTTGAGCAGCACGTACGGGTGCGCCGAGGGCACCGCCGAGGCGCAGAAGGCGCCGCCGCGCTTGGCCGGGCGCACGGGCGCGTCGATCCAGCGCTCGGCGAAGAAGCGCCCGGCGAGCTGCCCGAGCTCGGGTGAGAAGGACGAGTAGCAGTCGAGCACCAGCTCGCGCGCCTGCGCGTAGGTGAAGCTCACCTCGTCCTGCGTCACCGCCGCCATGCGGTCGTAGTCGGCGAGGCGGTCGATCCCCAGCAGCCCCGCCTTCAGCCGGTACCAGCGGCGCGCCAGCTCGTAGCGGCCGCGCACCGCCTCGATCAGCGCCGCCACCGACTCGTCGCTGGCCTCGTTGGCGAGGTTGCGCGCCGCCAGCCAGTTGGGGTAGCGGCGCAGGCGGTCGTCCACCGACTTGTCCGCCAGCAGTGTGTTGAGCACATACCCACGCGTGCGCAGCCCGGGCGCGAGCGCCGCGGTCACCGCCTCGGCCGCGGTGCGCCGCACCTCACGGTCGGGCAGCGCCAGGCGGCTGAGCGCCACGTCGAGGGCGACGCGCTCATCGTCCAGCTCGACCTCGATCGCCGAGGTCAGCTCCTCGAACAGCCGCGCCCACGCGCTCGCGCCGGTGAGCGACTTCTCGGTGAGGATCTTCTCCTCGGGTTCGGTGAGCAGGTGCTCGCGGTAGCGGCGCACATTGCGCAGGTGATGGCGGCAGAAGTCGAGTCCCGGGTCCGCCAGCAGCTCCTCGGCACGCTCCTCCGAGAGGGCCGCCCACTCCAGCTCGAAGAACAGCAACGTCGTCTCGATCGCCGTCTCGCGCTCCTGCACAAGCTGCAGCAGCGCCCCGTTGGCCGGATTCGCCGTGTCGGTCGAGAAGCGCAGTCCCGCGTAGGTCCCCGCGCGCCCCACCAGCTCGTAGATCTCCGCCAGCTCATGCATCGCCTGCGCGAGGCCCGTACCGTCCAGCTCGCCGAGCTTGCCCGCATAGCGCTCAGCGAAGCCCTGCGCGCGGGCGAGTGCGTCCTGCATCCTGCGCTCGACGGCGGCCTCGCCCTCGCCCCCCAGCAGCGGCTCGAGGTCCCAGGCGGCCTGCTCCAGCTCAGGGTCGGTGGGCTCGGTGGCGACTGTGGACATGGCCAGGCAGGATATCCATCGTCCGGGCGAAGCCCTAGCATCGCTCGCCCGATGCACGAGACGACCCCCACCGTCTTCCTGATCGCCCGCCCGTCGATCGACTTCGAGGGGATGCGCGCGTACCTGGAGGATGTGGGCGGGGAGTCGTGGCTCGAGCGACGCCTCGGCGAAGCCGCTGCGCCCGAGAGCGAGGGCCATGGCTCCGAGCTGCAGGCAGGAATCAACGCGGGCGAACTGCTCCTGGAGTTCGGGGGCCGCGCCTGCTACCGCAGCTGGGAGCCGGGCCTGAACCCCAACGTCTCCAAGATCCGCACCGACCGGCAGGAGTACTTCGCCAACATCCTGCGCTCCGGCCACGGGAGCGTGCTGGAGCACGCCAGCTACTCGTTCGCGCTGCGCAACGTCTCACGAGTTTTCACCCACGAGCTCGTCCGCCACCGCGCCGGCTCGGCCTTCAGCCAGGAGAGCCTGCGCTACGTGCGTCTCACCGACATCGGCTTCCGCGTGCCGCCGGCGCTGGAGCCGGTACGCGAGCAGGTGCTCTCGATCGTGGAGCAGCTGGAGGAGTTCCAGGTGAGCGCCGCCGCCGAGCTCGGGATCGATCAGCAGGGGGTGCCGTTCCACGTCAAGAAGGAGGTCACCTCGGCGCTGCGCCGCCTCGCGCCGATCGGTCTCTCCACCGACATCGTGTGGAGCGCCAACGTCCGCACCCTGCGCCACGTAATCGAGATGCGCACAGCCGAGGGCGCCGAGGAGGAGCTGCGGCTCGTGTTCGACAAAGTCGCCCGCCTCATGCAGGCTGAGGCCCCCAACCTCTTCCAGGACTTCGTGCGACAGGACGATGGCTCGTGGGTGCCCGAGAACCGGAAGGTTTAGCTCCACTGCCGTTGACACGAACCGTGGTATCCGCGCCGCTTCGCGTCCCGGGTTGCTACCTTTTAGCTACCATAATGGGATGAGCAAGCAGATCGCGGTTCGACTCCCGGATGAGCTGGTCGACTTCGTCGACCAGCTGGTGGACGCGGGTGACCGACGTAGCCGAGCGGCAGTCGTCACCTGGGCACTCAAGCGCGAGCAACGGCGCGCAGTCGCCGCACGCGATGCCGAGATTCTGGCCCGCGCCGGTCCGGATCCGGAACTTGCCGGGCTGGCCGAGCACACCGCTGGCGCTCCCTCCAAGCTTGCCTGATGCGACCAATCCACATTGCGCGGCTCGACAAGGCCCGGCCTGTTCTGATTCTCACGCGCGAGCTCGTGCGCCCGCACCTCACAACAGTGACGATCGCGCCGATCACAACGACCATCCGCGAACTTTCGACCGAGGTGCCTGTCGATACGGCGAACGGCCTGACAGGACCCTCGGTTGTGAGCTGCGACAACATCACGACGATTCCCATGGATGCCCTGGGAGAGCAGGTCGGTATGCTGCTCGACCGCCAGGAGCCGGCTCTAAGCGACGCGATCCAAGCCGCGTTCGATCTCGATTGACCAGCTCGGGCGAGCCGCGTACCACCCGGAACGTCGATGTCGAGCCGCCACCAGCAGCTTGCGTCAGGCGTCCATCGTGCGCGTGCGCCACGCGCCGAGCCCGAGGAAGACCACCAGCCAGGCCACGAGCACGATGAAGGCGACGCCGCCCGACATCGCGACCGTCGCGCCGTGGCCGCCTTCGGGAAGATGGATCGGGCTGTAGTGCGACACCGCCTGGCTGAGGAGGCCCTTACGGGCGCTGCCCAGCGATTCGATGTTGGCGAGCACCGGACTGGCCACGATCTGCCACGCGATCAGGGCGATGATCGCCCCCGGCTTGGAGGTGGTCAGCGCCGCGAAGCCCACCGCCACCGCGCACAGCATCCCCGTGCTCAGCAGCATGAAGCCAAGGCCGTTGAGGATCAGCGACCCTTCGGGCGTGGGCAGGTTCCCCGCGAACACGAACGTGCCGAGCAGCAGCAGCGCGTAGGCGACGCCCATGATGGAGAAGCACATCGCCAGCGCCGCGGGGACGCGCGAGGCGAACAGCGCCACCCGCGAGCGGCCGGTTACCACGAGGTCCCGGAAGACGCCGGCGGAGGCATCCCCCGTGCCTGCCTCCACGCCGATCAGCAGCGCCGCCAGCGGCCCGAACAGGAGCGCGATCACACGCAGACCGTCGTGGAAGTTGGACACACCGCCAGCCGGTCCGTACTTCTGCGGGTCAGAGGCATGCTGAATGGCCGTCACCACGAAGAAGATCAGCACCGGGCCGACCGCCAGCACGAGCGCCCAGATCAGCGTGCCGCGCTTCTTGCGCAGCTTGAGGAAGTCGGCGCCGAACATCTGCGCCGCGAGCGTGACCGGGGAGCCGCCGTCGCTCGAGCGACCGGCCGGTGCGGGCGCCGCGGGCGCGACGGCACTCATGCCCTCACCTCCTCGTGCGCCTGCGTGGCACGTTCCGGCGTGGTGCCATCGAGTCGCGAGGTGACCTCCAGGAAGCGCTGCTCGAGGCTGTGGCGCACGGGCTCCAGACGCATCACGGCCACGCCGGCGCGCACGAGGCTCGCGTTCACCTGCGCCGCACTCTGAGGATCGCCGCTCAGCACCACGCGCAGGCCCTCGTCGGAGCGGCGGGCCTCGCGCACGAGCTCGCTGCCTTCGAGCGTGCCGAGCGCCAGCTCGACGTCGTCGACGCCGACGATCAGCTCGTTGCGGGCGCCCGCGCCGCCGCTGGCGAGCTCGGCGATCGGGCCCTGCGCGATCACCTTGCCGCGGTCGACGATCGCCGCGTGATCGCAGATCTTTTCGACCTCGTCGAGCAGGTGCGAGGAGAGGAAGATGGTGCGGTTCTCCTGCTCGACCATCGCGCGGATCATCTCGCGGAACTCCTGGATGCCGCCCGGGTCGAGGCCGTTGGTCGGCTCGTCGAGGATCAACAGCAGCGGGTCGGCCAGCAGGCAGCGGGCAACGCCGAGGCGCTGGCGCATCCCGAGCGAGTACTTCTTCACCTTCTCGTCGGCGCGCTCGCTCGAGGCCGACGCGGGCGAGCGCGGGGGCGATCCGCGCCTGCACCTCGGGGCCGCGCACGGCGGCGACGATGCGTAGGTTCTCGCGGCCGGAGAGGTTGGGGTGAAAGCGCGGCTCCTCGACGATCGCGCCGACGCGCCGCAGCGCCTGCCCGCGCTCGGCCGGCACCGGGCGCCCCAGCACCCGCATGCTCCCCGCGCTGGCGTGCGTGAGGCCCAGCAGCATGCGGATCATCGTCGTCTTGCCCGCGCCGTTGGGGCCGAGGAAGCCGAAGGCGCTGCCGCGGGGGACGTACAGGTCGACGCCGTCGATCGCCGCGCGCGCGCCGAAGCGCTTGGTCACGCCCTGAGTCTCGATCGCGGCGGCCGCCGACCCCTGGCCCGGGGAGCCGCCGTTGTCAGTTGGCATCGGCACGGTCGCTTCCTTTGTTCGAGGGCATGCCGCGCCCGCCTTCGGATGCAGCGTCTATTGCGTCGCGGGTGGGCCTCCGGCGCAGAGCCTTGCAGCTCAACATAAACGTATCGTGAGAGACTACGGACCTACGCCGCTACCCGTCCTCCTGCGCCTGCAGCTCGCGCACCCGCTCCTCCAGCTGCGAGGTCACTTCGGGGTCGCGCAGCGTGGTGACGTCGCCCAGCGCGCGGCCCTCGGCGATGTCGCGCAGCAGGCGGCGCATGATCTTGCCCGAGCGCGTCTTGGGCAGATCGTCGGCCCAGATGATCCGCTTGGGACGGGCGAACTTGCCGATCCGCTCGGCGACCGTGGCGCGGATGCTCTCGACCTCGCGCTCGTCGCCCTCCAGCTCGCCCTGCAGGGTCACGAACGCCACGATCGCCTGGCCGGTGTCCTCGTCGTGCTGGCCGATCACCGCGGCCTCGGCGACGTCGGGGTGGGCGACGATCGCCGACTCCACCTCCGCGGTGGAGAGGCGGTGCCCGGAGACGTTGACCACGTCGTCGATGCGCCCGATCACCCACAGGTAGCCGTCGGCGTCGCGGCGGGCCGCGTCGCCCACCAGGTAGGTCTCCTTGCCGAAGCGCTCGAAGTAGGTCTTGATGTAGCGCTCATCCTCCTTGTAGAGGGTGCGCAGCATCGACGGCCACGGGCGGGTGAGCACCAGCAGACCCTGGCCGTGCTCGATCGCGTAGCCGCCGGACTCGTCGTACACCTCCGCCTCGACGCCCGGGAAGGGGTGCGTGCAGGAGCCCGGCTTGGTGGCGGTGATGCCGGGCAGCGGCGTGATCATGATCGCCCCGGTCTCCGTCTGCCACCAGGTGTCGACGATCGGACAGCGCCCGCCGCCGATCACTTTGTGGTACCACAGCCACGCCTTCGGGTTGATCGGCTCGCCGACCGTGCCCAGCAGCCGCAGCGTCGAGAGGTCGTGCCCGTTGGGCCACTGCGCCCCCCACTTGATGCAGGCGCGGATCGCGGTGGGAGCGCAGTAGAGGATGGTGACGCCGTAGCGCTCGACCAGCTCCCACCAGATGCCCCTGTTGGGGTAGTCCGGGGCGCCCTCCCACATCACCGAGGTGGCACCGTTGCACAGCGGGCCGTAGACGATGTAGGAGTGGCCGGTGACCCAGCCGACGTCGGCGGCGCACCAGTACACGTCGGACTCCGGCTTGAGGTCGAACACGTAGCGGTGGGTGGCCGACACGCCCGTGAGGTAGCCCCCCGTGGTGTGCAGGATGCCCTTCGGCTTGGCGGTGGACCCGGAGGTGTAGAGGATGTACAGCGGGTGCTCGGCGTCCAGCGCCTCGGCCGGGCACTCCGCCGCGGCTGCGGCGAGGATCTCGTCGTAGAAGACGTCGCGGCCCTCGCGCATCTGACAGGGCGTCCCCTTGCTGCGCACGACCACGATCTTCTCGAGCGTCGTCGAGGTCGCCCATCACCTCGTCCACCCGGTCCTTCACCGGCGCCGTCTTGCCCTTGCGGGCGGCGCCGTCGACGGTGATCAGCACCTTCGCCTCGGAGAACTCCATCCGCTCGCGCACCGCCTCCGCGGAGAAGCCGCCGAACACGACGTTGTGCGGGGCGCCGATGCGCGCGCAGGCGAGCATCGCGACCACCACCTCGGGGATCATCGGCAGGTAGATCCCCACGACGTCGCCGCGGCGTACGCCGAGATCCTTCAGCGCGTTGGCGAAGCGCTGCACCTCCGCGAGCAGCTGCGCGTAGGTGATGTCGCGCTCCTGCCCGTCCTCGCCGCGCCAGTGGAAGGCGACCCGCTCGCCCCGCCCCGCCAGCACGTGGCGGTCGAGGCAGTTGTAGGAGGCGTTCAGGCGGCCGCCGGTGAACCACTTGTAGAAGGGCGGGTTGGAGTCGTCGAGCACCGTATCCCACGGCTCGAACCAGTGCAGCTGCTTGGCCTGCCCCGCCCACCACGCCTGCGGGTCGCGCGCGGCCTCCTCGTACACCGCGGGGTCTGACAGCAGCGCCTGCTCGCGAAACCGGGCGGAGGGCTCGAACGTCTCCACCTCCAGCAGTTCGGCCAGCTCCCGGTCGAGTGCCTCGCCTGAGACCGACGTTGGTTCAGTCGCCATCTCCGCCCTTCTTTCTTCAGTCGCGTTTGCTCAACAAGGCACGATCACCGCCAGGGGTATGCGCGTCAGCAGCGTCGCCCGACGGAGCCCATCGCCACCAGGGTACGCCTCACTCGCGTTTGCCCAAAGGCATCACCGGCAACATCGTGCGTCCGAACGTCGAGTTGACCACTACCGCAAACGACGCATACCAAGCAGCCGCAGCGGTCGCGAGGCCGAGGTAGCCACCCCAGTGGGTGACGGTCGCGTGCGGGCCTACAGCGCCGATCGCCAGCAGGATGAAGGTGATCGTCAGCAGCACGAACACCGTCAGCACCGCCAGGTTGACGCGCAGCGCCGCCACCGTCATGTAGGCGGTGAAGATCGCCCACGCCCACAGGTACACGCCGATCGCGTGCCCGGCGTTGCCGCCGATCGACTTGGCGTAGAAGACGTTCAGGGCCCAGAACGAAATCCAGAAGGCGCCGAATGAGCAGAAGGCCACGGCGCCGAAGGTGTTGCCGGTGCGGAACTCCCACATGCCCGCAAGCAGCTGCACGACCCCGCCGTAGGCGAGGGCCAAGCCGAGTACGACCGGGAAGCCCTTTTCATCGACGAGGTTCGAATTGAACATCGAGAGCACGAACGTGGTCATCGCAAAGGCCGCCAAGCCCAGCGGCCCTGGGTCGGCCGGTTTCCACATGGCCCCCTGCATCACCTCGCCCGGGGGCGGATCGCGACGCGGAATCGACTGAACCGAGTCAGGACGATGAATAGATGCTGCCTCCATGAGACCCTCCCTCCAGCCAGCCCTCGCGGGGCGGCTCAGGACGCTTAACGGATCGTTGGAGAACGGGGAAGGGGGAATGTGACGATTCCCACGTTCTTAGAGCAATTGTTCCCGCTCGGGCGGAAACTCAATCATTCAGCTACCCCAACCAGACCCCAGCGCCGAGCCGCGATCGGCGGACCCTACCCCCGCGCGCCCCGCTTGCGACGCCGCCTCGAGCCCCCACCGCGAGCGGGCCGCATGGGCTCGGGCGCCACATCGCCACCCGCTCCGTTGGCGCCCGCCTCGACGCTCGGCTGCGTGTTCGACCGCGCCCGCCCACGGCCACCGCCCGCGTCGCGGTGAGCGCGGATTTCGGCCGAGGAGGGCCACGGGCGAGCCTCGCCGGCGGCCCACGCTTCGGGGTCGCCGCCCGGCCAGCGCCCCATCAGCAGGATGCCCGTGGTCACCATCCAGAAGGCCGGGATCAGCTGCTGCACCTCCCCCAGCGCCAGTCCGAAGGGGGTGAAGGCGAGCAGCGCCGCGAAGATCCCGAGGTACATCATCCAGCGGGCCATCAGGCCGGTGCGGGTGGCGCCCAGCGTCACGACGACCATGCCCGCCGCCAGCGCCAGCCCGCCCAGCAGCCCCAGGTACTCGCTGATTTCCAGCACCGTGCTCTGGGTCAGCGCGTGGTTGACCGCTTCGGCGGTGAAGTCGTGGCCGGTGACGAAGTTGTGCGCGTTCAGCACCTGCGCAAGCGGGTGCGCGATCGACACGAGCACCATCACCACGCCGCCGCCGAGCACGAGCGGCAGCGCGATCGAGCTCGTCTGCGGTCGGCGGAAGCGGACCGCGCCGAGCAGGAACAGCAGGACTAGGACGAGGAAGAAGATCGCCACCGCCTGCAGCAGGTTGCCCGCGATCAGGCCGAACGCGTGGTGGTCGATGAACCGCACCTCGGCCGCGCCCGGGCTCACCGCGGGGTTGGCTTCCCCGCGTAGCGCCGGTGCCAGGCCCTGGATCGCGCCGACCGTCGGCAGCTGGCGCAGGGTCGTCGTGACGATCACGCCGCCCAGCAGGAAGAGCACTCCTCCCGCGATCGAGGGCACCCCGAGGCGATTGCGGCGGTAGCTCTCGTGGTCGATCCGCGCGCGGATCGCCGCCTTGTCTGGCTTCGGCGCTGTTCCGGCGAGCTCCTCGCTGTTGCGGTTGCGGGGCATGGGGCAGGCCAGTCTACGGGGAATCAAAAAGGGAGGGGCCCGACCGAAGCCGGGTGACACTCGCCTTCGGCGAGCATCCCCGTTTCGGCCAGCCGGCCTTCAGCCGCCTGCGCCACCCTCTTGGGCGCTAGGATGGGATCGATGGAGGGCGGCGGCCTAGGAGACCTGTTTGGAGACCCCGAGGAGCTGCAGCGGCGCCTCGCGGACTTCGCGATGCAGATGCAGGGCCAGCAGCGCCTCGCGTGGGCCGACAACGCGATCAAGCTCGCGGTCGACATGACCGTCGCGGCTGTCAATCGCATCAACGTGCAGGGCGGCCCCGAGGCGCAGGCGGAGCAGATCCGCGCGGTGATGGCGACCGTGTTCCCCGAGGCCGTTACGCTCGTGCGCGAGGCGCGCGAGGGGCTTCAGTAGCGAGGCGGATCAGTAGCAAGGACTCACGCTCGTGCGCGAGGCGCGCGCGGGGCTTCAGTCGGCGGCTCGTCCTCCAGCAGCAGTACTCCGGCCCGCTCGGCGCGCCGCTCCGCCTCGCGGGAGGCGCGCCCGGCGTCGATCACCTCGCGGAAGGAGCGGAAGCGGAAGATGAACACGACCGCGCCGAGGCCCACCAGCGCGGTGAAGACGGCGATCGCGATCTGCTGACCCACCGAGTACGCGGCCACCGCCGCCGTGCCGGCGGCGCTCGCGGCGAACACCTTCACCAGCAACGCCTGCTGCACGCCGGCGCCGCCCGGGGTGAACGGAACCGCGCCCGCGACCTGGTTGACGCCGAACACGAGCAGCACGTTCTCCACCGAGCCGCCGACGCGGAAGGCGTCGAGCAGAAACCAGAAGGCGGCGAAGCGGCAGACCCACCCAGCCGCCTGCAGAGCCGCCACTTCGCGCAGGTAGCGAGGGCGGTCGGAGAGGATCGTGACGCCCTGGCGGACGCGCTCCCAGAAGGCCTGCACGCGCACCGACAACAGCGCGAAGGCCACCAGCCCGAGGATCGCGAGGGCGGTGATCAAGAAGAGCGTGAAGCGGAAGTGAGCGGCCAGATAGGAGATGTCGAAGGAACCCAGCTGCGAGAAGTCGGGCGGCTTGGGGAAGACGCCCCGCGTGAAGGCGAAGATCAGCACCAGCACCCCCACGCTCGCGTCGAAGATCGACTCCACGAAGAAGGCGGAGGCGACCGTCGGGTAGGTCGAGCCGGGGATCGAGCTGCGCGTGAGGAACAGCTTGATGATGTCGCCCCCGCGCGCGGGCACCACGTTGTTGAAGCCCACCGCCGCCCAGTACGCGCCCCAGATGCGCCGCCACTGGAAGCTCACCGCCGGGTAGGCGGCGCGCAGGCTGTTGAAGAACGCCCGCGAGCGCAGGGTCAGGTTGAGGCTGAAGAACGCCAGGCCGAGGACCAGCGCCCCCCAGTGGACGGCGGCCAGGTCCGAGAAGAACTGGCCGGCCGCTTCCAGGAAGGTGCTGACGCTGTGGCCGATCGAGGTCGAGGCGAAGGACACGACTCAAGCGTACGTGCCGCGGCGGGCCACGCCTCAAATGTCGTCTTTGTCGCCGCGCCGGTGGGCACGACTCAAGCGCAAGGTCCCCGGCGGGACGCCGCCTTCAAATCTCGTCCTCGTCCCCGTCCTCCTCGATCGGGTCGTCGTACTCGTCGAGGTCCAGCTCCTCCTCGTCGGTGCCGAACTCCTCGTCATCCTCCCAATCCTCGTCGTCGAACTCATGCTCGGGGGCCTCGAGAATGGTGCCCAGCGACATGCCGCTCTCCTTTCAGGGCTCGCTCGTGAACTTGCTCGTCTCGTGCTTGATACCCGGTTCTCGGGAAACGGGCGCATCATAGTGTTGCGCTCACCGGGGATGGGGTGCGAAGACAGGGCGGGATCCCGTCGAGTGACCTCATGGCTGGTAAAGTGGCCACATGCGTGAGATCGGTGTGCGCGAGTTGAAGCAGTCGCTGAGCGAGACGTTGCGAGCAGTTGGTCGCGGTCAGCAGGTACGCGTGACCGTCCGCGGCAAGGCGGTCGCAGACATCGTTCCCGCCGGCGCCTCGGCCGAAGACGATCGTCTTCGCGCGCTGGTTGCCCAGGGGCGCCTGGTGGTTCCCACACGCCCACGGCCAGAGCGGGCACCCCGACTCGTCAAGACCCGCGACAGCGCATCATCGTTGGTGCTCTCAGAACGGGAAACCGGGCGCTGACCCTCTATCTCGACGCAAGCGCGCTGGTGAAGCGCTACATCGCCGAGCCCGGCAGCGACGTCGTCCGCGACGCGATGGACCAGGCCGACGGGTGGTTCATTTGTCGCGCCGGTTTCGTGGAGACCGTCCGCGCCGTAGGGCTCACGGCCGGCCCAGGAGCAACCAGGGTCGTTCGAGAAGAGTGGCCAATGTTCGGGTTGGTCGAGGTGGACCAGCGCCTGGTCGAAGACGCGGCGGAGCTCGCCATCGAGAGCGGGCTCCGAAGCCTGGATGCCCTGCACCTCGCCGCCGCTCTCGTGCTCCCCCAAGACGACCTTCGCTTCGCCACCTGGGATCGCCGTCTTCACATGGCGGCCGGGGCCAAAGGACTCCGCCTCATTCCGGATGCGCTTGACTAGCGGTGCAGCACCCACACCACCTACGAACCAGCCGCTTCCAGCGCCACCAGCACCCGCGCGTCGTGCTCGGCCGGCTTCACCTTCCGCAGAACCTCGGCCACCTTGCCGTCGGGTCCGACGATAAAGGTCGTACGCTCGTTACCCCAGTAGGTCCGACCGTACATCGACTTCTCCACCCACACCCCATACGCCTCAGCGACCCCATGGTCCTCGTCGGCGAGCAGCGTGAAGTCCAGCGCCTGCTTGTCGTGGAACTTCTTGACCTTCTTGACCGGGTCGGGTGAGATGCCCAGCACCCTCGCGCCCGCTTTCGCGTAGTCGGCACGGTGGTCACGTACACCGCACGCCTGAGTCGTGCACCCCGGGGTGTCGGCCTTTGGGTAGAAGTAGACGACGACCGGTTGGCCGCGTAGATCCGACAGCTTGACGGAGTCGCCGTCCTGGTCGGGCAGCTCGAAGTCGGGGGCCTTCTGTCCTGGCTCGATCATCGCGGCATCGTAACCGACTCATCTCTCGCGCCACGTCTTTTGGGGGCCCCTCTCGCGGCCACGTCTTTTGGGGGCCCGAGCGCGTGACGAGCTCACGGCGGCCGGTACGCGCGCACGATTATTGGCTTTGATCCTGATCATCGTCGGATGTAGACTCTGGATCGATGCGCATCCTCAAGCGATTCGAGCGTCCCGTGCGGTGCCGTGAAGGCCACGTCTACACGACGATCTGGATTCCCGGAGGCTCGCTGAAGGCCATCAGGATGGGCAGGTGGCGGTGGCAGCACTGCCCTGTCGGCCGCCACTGGACGTGGGTGCGGCGCATCGACCGCGGCTCGGGGAGCCTCATCGAGCTCGGAGCCGCCCGCGCCAAACACGACGTCCGCGTCCCCTGAGCGCGTTCCCGGGATCGCTCCCACGGCGCGGACTGGGAGCGACACGTATTGGTGATCGGAACAGCACTCGATGTGTGGAGATCGTGATGCCCGAGCGCCAGACGCTCTGCACGCAGTCAGAGGGATGTCGAACGGCCGCGCTCAACACGATCGTGCATGTCCGCGACATGACGCAGACGACCGAGCACGTCGGTGGTGGGAGCAACCTTTGCGTTCTCGTAGGCAGACAGCCGGGAAGCCGAGGTGCCGGCCGCTCGGGAGAACTGGCTCAGCGACATCCCGGTATGGGTGCGCCAGGAGCGGATCTGCGCGGCAAACTCGGCCCGTCCCCGGCGGGCGATGTCCTCGCGCGCGCGAGCGATCACGCCGCCGATCAACGCGTCGACGCCGTAGTGCTCACCCCAATCCGTGACAATCTCGGCAGTCCGTGCGGCCGGGCCCCAGGGGTTCTGGCGGATTGTCTGCGCAAGCCGGCGCCAGTCCGACAGCGATCCGCGGTCGATGACCGTCTCGATCGCCTCGGCCGGCCACCGATCCATCGGCTGAGAGGGGTCGAAGTCGAGGTTGCGAAACCGCATCGTCATCGAGTCATCCTCTCCGCAAGATCCGCGAGCACCGCCTTGACCGCCGACCAGTCCTGCCAGCGGGCGCCCAGCGCCTTGTAGTTTGCGAGCTGCGTGGTGACCTCGGCGTCACGGGGCCGTGGATCCGCGAGCTGCCTGACGAGTTGCGTGGCGACAGCCTCCGGCCGGCGGTTGATGTCGGCGTAATAGTCGTCGATACCCACCAGCACGGAGGCTGCCTCCTCCGGTCCGATCGAGGTCGCGAGAGCCGCGATGTCGAGGTAGTCGCGAGTCTGGTTGCGACTGAGAGCAAGCCACGCCTTGATCCGCAGAATCTCCGCCGCGCTCGGCACAACCAACCGTTTGCCCCGCACCTCCATCTCGACGCTCTCGAGCGGCCGGCCGCGAAGCAGCTGGCGCACCCCGGTCTCGATGCCGCCAAGCTCGCCGAGGATAATCTTCCCGGGCTGCGCGCGTGTCATCGACCAATCCCCCAGCGCCTCCAAGTGCTCGAGGATCGTGTCGAAGCGCTCAGCGAGATCAGCGATCACATGGTCGTGATCGAAGGACTGCCGGTGATGAGCATGGAGCGCCGCCGCCGACCCTCCGACCAGCACCGCACCGGGAACAAGCTCCTGCAGCTGCGCGGCACTCTCCAACACGTCTTCCAGTGACGGCTCCACGCCTGTTATGTTATCAGATCAGATAATAACTGTCGTGCTCTTCGTCGCCAAGCTGGAAGCTGTCAACGGCGAGCAGCCGGTCGAGCCGATCCCCGGGTGGACACATAGCGCAGCTCCCGCCTAGCACGCAGCTACAGAGACAGAGACAGGTGCAGGCGCAGCGCGTCGTCGAGAGCGGTCATCAACCCATCTGGCAGCCGGCCGAGTAGTTGCGTACCCACACGCTCGGCATCGATCGAACGCACCTGCTCGGCCTGAGCCTTGGCGTCCCGTGGCAAGCCGCCGGCTCCCGCGGGCAGCAGCACCTGGAATGGGTAGACGCGCTCGACATTCGAGGTGATCGGCACGACCGTCAGCACTCCCCGTGCCAGCCTGGCCGCAGTCTGGTTGGCGGCGTCATTGCTCACGATCACGGCGGGCCGCCGCTTGCTCGCCTCCGCGCCGCGGACAGGATCGAGATCGACCATCCGCACCTCTCCCCGCCGCATCACGCACCATCGCCGACGACAGCGTTCCAACTCTCCGATTCGCCGTCCGCGTCCCACTCCGCCCAAGCGTCGCCATACGCCTCGTGAAGCTCGCCGAGCCGCAACGTCCGGATCGCCTGATGCACGACGGCTGAGCGTGACGGATACGCATGAGTGCTGGCGTATGCATCAAGGAACGCCACATCTTCTCCGGGCAGGCTCACACTGACCTTCATCCCGATGATCCTACCATCTTTCCGACCGCGCGGGGACCCTGGGTCCGCCCGAAACCGAACTGTTCCTCGCCAGAACGTGTCAGCGATCGCGGTCAGACGGGTGGCAGGTGGTATAGAGTGCTGGAGGCGATGAAGAAGACCAGCATCTACCTGGATCCAGCGGTCGATCGGGCGCTCGCCCGCCGGGCCACCGCCGAGGGCACGACGAAGGCCGCGCTGATCCGCGATGCCCTCGCAGCCGCGACCGCTCCGGCGACGAGGGCCAAGCCGCTGGGGTGCGGTGTGTTTGCCGGCCCCGGCGATCTCTCCGCCAACGTCGACGAGTACCTGGCGAAGACGGGGTTTGGAGAGAACTGATCGTTCTCGACACATCGGTTGTGCTCGCCTTCATGGACCGGGACGACGCCAATCATCGGCCCGTTCGCGAGTGGATGGAGACGATCGAAGAGGAGCTCAGCACGACCCCGTTGATCGTGGCTGAGCTCGACTATCTCGTTGCGCGGCAAGGCGGCCCAAGGGCGGTACGCGTACTGCGCGAGAACTTCGAGCGCGGCGCATATCAGGTCGAATGGTGGGGAACCGCGATCCACGAGGCGATGGCCGTCGCCAGGCGTCACGAATCGATGGAGCTCGGCCTCGCCGACGCCTCGCTTGTCGTCCTCGCGGCGCATATGCAAACCATCGACATCGCGACCCTCGACGAACGCCACTTCCGCACGCTGAACCCGCTCTCCGGCGGCAAGGCATTCAGACTGCTGCCGGCCGACTCGACCTGAACCCGCGACCACGGGGACTGGGAGCCGTAGCCGACCCCACCAGCTCGATCGTCTGGGTGTACTTGGTTGGCTTCTTCGCTTTACCCAGCTTCAAAGCCACGGCGAGCGTCGCCTCCAGCGTCGCGTGATGCTTCACCAGGCGACGACCCTGCCTGTTCAAGGGGATGCGCAGCACGGCCGCATGCCTTCCCTTCAGCTTGAAGGCAGCCGACCCGATCTGTGTTGCCGGCACGCTCGCGAGCGAGGCGGCCTTTCCGTGTTTCGCTTTGAGTTTTCCGTGAATCACGAGCCAGGCCGTGCCGGTGCAGGCACTCGGGCATTCGATCGTGGTGATCACCGTGCCGCCGGAGATCTTCGCCGCCACCGGCAGGTTGGGAACCGATGAGCTCACCTTGCAGCCGGTGCAGGTCCCGCTCTTGCCCACGGGCCCGGTCGCGACCGGCGTGCCGCCCGCGCTGAGCGAGGATCCGCCTTCACCCGGTTCACCGTTCACGAGCACGGTGTCTTCGGAGATCGTCGCCTTCGCGCCATAGAGGTTGGCTTCGTAGATCGCGTAGCTCGGGCCTCCCATCCCGCCGCCACCGCCGCCGCCACCGCCACCGGAGCCGCCGGAGCCGGCGTTGCCACCGGTGCCGATCGTGCCCCGCTCGTAGACCCCGCCTTCGCCGCCCTGACCGCCCGCGCCACCGGCGCCGCCGGGACCGCCGTTGCCGCCGCGACCGCCGTTGGCAGCTTCGATGTGGCTGGCGTAGCCGATCGTCGCCGTCGCTTCGCTGGTGATGAAGAAGCCGAACGACCCGCCGCCGCCGCTGCCGCCCTGCCCGCCGTCGCCCGGACCGCCGCCGCCCGCGCCGCCGCCGCCGCTGTCGCCGGCGCCCTCTTCCGGCAGCGTGATTTCAAAGCTGAGGCCCGTCCCCCCGCAGCCGGCGCCGCCCCCGCCGCCCCCGCCACCGGCGCTGCCGACCGCGCCGGGGCCGGCGTAGCTGGGATTCCACGTGGCCTCCTGATGGAGCTGGTATTCGGTCTGCACGTGACCGGTCTGGCCGCCCACGCCGGCGCCGCCGGCGCCGCCGGGCCCGCCGTCGCCCTTGCTGTTGGTGGGCGTGCACCCGCGGGTGCCCCCTTCGCCGCCACCACCACCGGGGCCGGCCGGCGTGGAGCCGCCAGCGCTTCCGGGGGTGCCGTGGGGCGATGACTGCGGGCATTCCGCGATCGTGCATTCTCGGAAGTACTGCCCGTTCTCGTGCAGGTAGGCGTCGCTGTAGCCGCTGAGCCCGCCGGCCCCGCCGACGGCGCCCTGGGTGTGTTCGGGGTCGGTTCCCCCTTCGCCGCCAGCGGCGTTGCCGCCGAGGAATCCCGCGTTGCATCCCGGGCTCGGCACTTTGCCGCAGATCGCCTGACCGGGCGTGTGGCCCTCAGCCCCCGCGACGCCCTTCGCTCCCGGATTGCCGTTTGCGCCGGGGGCGCCGTTCGCGCCGGCGGGGGCGTTGCCGGCACTCGCGTGGACGTCCGCGAATGTCGCGTGGGCCTTGTCGATCATGCGCACCCCGTACACGGAGCCGCCGGCTCCGGGTTCCCCGCGGAAGCTCACCTGCTGGAAGCTCATTTCGGTCGATCCGTTGAGCAACAAGCCCTGCGGCCGCCCCACGAAGCGGGTGGGGTTGGACGGTTCGCGTTCGGCCTTCCAGGTGCTCGGGTTCAGGTCGCCGTAGACCGAGATCTCCTTCGCCCCGTTGAATTCCAGAGCTTCGTATTCGCCGCCGGCGAAAAGCAGCTCGAGCGGGCTGACTTCGCCGTGTTCGTGAGAGATTTCTTCTTCCCGGCGTTCGAGCAGCGGTTCGAGCGCCCGAGTCGACCGGAACGGCGCCTGCTTGGTGCCGTTTCCTTCGCTGGGGGCTTCCGCGTTGAAGTACGCGTAGGCCGTACCGCCGGGGGGGCTGCTCGGCGGGCCGAGTTCGAAGTTGGCCGTGTCCGTCTCGGTGCCTTTTACGTGTTCGAGCTTGCATGGGTTCTGGGTGGCGCACGAGCCGCCCGACCAGCCGACGAACTGCAGGCCCGGGTCCGAGCTTTCGGCCGTCAGCGTCACCGCTTCGCCGTCGTCGACGGTGCAGCTGGTCGCAGTACAGACGGCGGCCGCGCCCGAGGCGGTGACGCTCACTTTCGTTTCCTGTGTCGCCGTCGCCGCGGTGACTGCGAACCGCGCGAGAAACTTCGCCGTCACCGACTGGTTGGAGCCATCGTTTTCGACTTCGCACTCGCCGGCGAGGATTTTGGAGCAGCCGATCCATTCCACGAAGCCGAAGCCGCTGGAGGGCACCTCGGAGAAGTTCACCTTACCGCTGGCCTGCGCGGGAACGGTGCACTGCGCTGCGCTGCATTCGGCTTCGGCGATCGCCGATTTGGCGCTCACCACACCCGCGCCGCTCGGCGTCACCGACGCGGAGATGATCGCGCCCGGCTTAACCCCGTACTGGTAGGCGCCCGAGGAGCAGTTGTTCCCAGCGGGACGTTCCGCGCCGCGCTGGTCGCTGGCGGGACAGTACTGTTCCAGGCCGTTTTTGACGGGCGGGGAGAGCGCGTCGGCAATCGCGATCGTTTCGGTCGGACCACCGTTGTCGGCTAGCTTCGGCGCTTCCGCCGATTCTTTTTCGAGGCCGGGGTCCGCAGAGATGTCGTTGGTCTTTTTCTGGTTGGCAAGTTCGCAGCCCACGTCGGCGACGTCGTTGCCGCCGAGCGAGGTCGGGTTCGTGCCCGCGCAGGCCCTGCCTTTGTCGTAGGCGATGATGTTGTTGGCGATCGTGGCGGTGGCTTCGCTGCTGGTGGCGAGCGTGCCGCCGGTTCCGGGGGCGCTGTTGCCCGAGAGCGTCGAGTTGGTGAGTTTTAGGATGGAGCCGGCGTAGATCGCGCCACCCTCGTTTGTGCTGCCGCCCGAGACCGAGTTGTCCGCGATCGTGGAGTTGACCACGGTGACCAGCTCGTGGCTGAAGCTGTTGGGGTTCTCGCTGGAAAGACCGCCACCCAGGCCGAGCCCGCCGGTGACGGTGTTGTGAGTGATCGTGCTGGCTTCGACCGCCAGTTCCCCGTCGTCTTCGACGCCGCCGCCTGCGCTCGCGGCGGTGTTGCCCGTGACCAGGACTTCGTCGAGCTCGAGCGTGCCGTTCTGTTCGATCGCGACGGCGCCGCCCTCGCCTTTTTCGGGCTCGAGGGGTTCTTCCGGCTCGATCCCCCCTTCTCCGTTGCCGCCGGTGATCTCGAGGCGTTTGAGTACGACCGCTCCACTGGTGCCGCCGAAGTTGCCGTCGACCAGAACCCGGCTTTTGCCTGCGGCGGTGATCACGACTTCATCCGCGCGAGCGCCGAGACCTTGGAGCATGAGCGTGAGGCCTTCCGGTTCGCCGGCGTATTTGTGCTTGATGCGCAGCGGCCCGTTCGTCAGGATGTAGGTGCCGACGGGCAGTTCGATCGTTTGGGTTTCCGTTTTGAAGCCGTTGACAGCGGCTTCTTCGGCCGCTTCTGCCGCCGCGATCGCCTGGCGTAGCGCACAGGGGGTGGTGCACGCGCTCGTGGCCGTCGTGTCGGGGATCGACGGGCTCGCGACGAACGTCTGCGCCTGCGCGGCGGGCGCCGCCAGTAAGCCAACCACCACAGCCACCGCGCCAACCGACCTGCCGATCCACGGATTCCGCATCATGCCCCCTCCAGACTCGCCCGCCGGTTGTCGTTGGGCGCGATCCCGCCTGGCGGGCCCGCGCCGGCGGCGATCATACATATGGCTGGGGACGACCAGCTCGCGCCCGCCCGGCGCCGGCCACCCGCCCGCGAAGCAAGCCGCGGGCGGGCGCCACGATCGACCGCGGGCCTGGCCGGCGGCGCTACAGCACGGCTTCGATCAGCGAGGTGAACTCGGCCTGGCCGGAGACGTTGGGATGGTAGCTTTCCGACAGCGGCAGCGATTGGCCGTTGAGCCATTCCGAGGACGAGCAGACCTCGTGCGATTCAAAGGCGCTGGTCGGATTGACGAAGGTGAATTTCGCCGCTTCCGCGCGTTCGCGGATGACTTTGTCCAGGATTTCGGCGGCTTCGTTCATTTTCTTCTCGTTGCCGGAGGTGAGAAAGTTGACGTTGCAGGTCTTCCCTTCTTTGGTGAACAGCTTCGGGTAGCCCAGCACGACAACTTTGGCGGTGGTCGCTTTTTCGTGGATGTCTTTGTAGGTCGTTTCCAGCAGGCCCGGGAGTTTTTTCCTGATGAATTCCTCCGATTCGGAGATCGCTTCTCCGCAGGTGAAGTAGTAGAGGGCACAGTTGATGATCACGTTGCTGAAGCCCGCGTCGTTGCCCCCGATCGTGATCGTAACGAGGCTGGTGCTGGCGCTCAGCGTGCCGAGCTGTTTTGCGTTCACTTCCGTGGTGGTCGCCCCGCTGCACGCCTGGAAGCTCAGCGTGTAGCCCTTGTCGGCCGCGATCTTGGGGCCGTACGCGTCAGGGCTGCGGTCACATTCGCCCGATTCTTCGTAGAAGACGCGGGTGCCCACTCCGGAGGAGTAGGAGTCCCCAAGCGCGACGTACTGCGGCAGGGCGGCGGCCGACGCCGCCGGTAGGAGCACCCCGACGGCCACCGCCGCGAGGCCGAGTATGCGATTTCTGTTTCCCATCTTCCCTTCTCCTTCCGCTTGTGTGTCGCCCGGCCAGCTCTGCGATCATTAGAACCGTCCTTTTGGACGGACACCTGTGGAGGAAATCTAATCCTCCGGATCCGGCCCGTCAAGGCCACCCCGTCGCCGAGTCCGTGATGTGGGTGCGGCGCATCGACTGGAACTCGGCGGATTTCGTCGAACTCGGGGCCGCGCGCGCGAAACACGATATCCGCATTCCCTGAGCGCGATAGCCGCGTGCCAGGCTCTTCACCACCACCAGATAGCACAAAATGGGTGCAAGGTGGGTGTGGCGCATGAGATCTGGTAGTCTCAGGCAATGAAGACGATCCAGGTTCGCAACGTGCCCGACGATGTCCATCGGACACTGCGCACGCGCGCGACAGCCGCCGGCGTCTCGCTGTCGGACTTCGCCCTGGAGGAGCTCGAGCGCGTCGCATGCCGCCCACCCGTCGCCGACCTGCTGGCGCGAGCACGTGCGCGGTCGGGCGGCGCCGACAGCCGGGCGATCCTCGCCGCGATCCGCACGGGCCGCGACCGCGACTGAGCGCGTGCTGGTCGTCGACACCTCTGCGATCCTCGAGGTGCTCGCTGCCCGCGACCCGGCTCCTGGACTGGTCGAGCGCCTCGCCGACGACGGCGACCTCCACGCACCTCACCTCATCGACGTCGAGATCCTCCACGCCCTGCGGGGCATGCTCATGCGCGAGGAGATCAGCGAGGAGCGCGCCGCCGATGCGCGCGGCGATTTCGCCGACACGGCGATCGTTCGCTACCCCCACGCGCCGCTCAGCGATCGTATGTGGGAGCTGCGTCACAACCTGAGCGCCTACGACGCGGCGTTCGTCGCGCTCGCCGAGTTGCTCGCCGTCCCGCTCATCACATGCGACGGGCGCGCAGCCTCAGCCCCCGGCCACGACGTGCACGTCGAGCTTTTCGATGTCCAAGCGCGTTGAGGCAGGCTGCAGGGAGGCGCTACTTCAACAGGCGCGAAAGCCGCCGGTCCTTGAGCACCCGGCCCTCTGTTTGACACGTGGGGCAGTAGACGATCACGTAGTCCTCGAAGTGCACCGAGCGCAGCACGGTGGCGCAGCGGGGGCAGGGCTCTCCCTCGTGGCGGTGGATGCGCAGCGGCATCGGCAGCTTGTCGGGGATCGGCAGCTCAACCACGCGCTCGTAGTGGTCGATCGCCGCGCTGAGGATCGTGACGGTCGCCTCGCGCAACCGCGTGGCCTCCTCCTCGGTGAGGTCGGAGCCGCGCTTGTAGGGGGAGAGCTGGGCTTCCCACAGGATCTCGTCCACCCACGAGCGCCCGATGCCCGCGATCGTGCGCTGGTCGCGCAGCATCGTGTGCAGCGGGCGAGGGGCGTCCAGCAGCTCGCGCAGCGACGGCGGGTCCGGCCACGCTTCCGGGCCGAGCGTCGCGAGCGCCTCCTCCCGGTCGAGCTCCTCGGCGCGCAGCAGCTTCACCCACGCCGCCTGCTTGGAGCCGAACTCGCGCAGGCGCAGCTCCGCCTCTCGTGCAGCCCCCACGCCTGGTTGGGCCTCGTCGGGCGCGGTTGACATCTCTTCAGCCGCGGGTAGCCGCACCCGCACGAGCAGGCGCGAGGTGCGGTCGCGCGGGCCGGCGTGCTTGCCGTAGAGCTGCAGCCGGCCGGCGGACATCAGGTGGATCAGCAGCGCCAGCTCGGCTCCGGCGCCCTCACCGTCGGGGCCCTCCACCCCGTCGATCTCGACGATCAGGTGCTTGCCGCGCCGGCGCACCCCCGCGATCGTGCGGCCCGCCAGCGCGGTGAGCGGCGGGTCGAAGCTCCGCAGCGCGTTGATGCCCGGCGCCAGCGCCGACTCGATTGCGGCCCCGCGCAGGGCGCCATCGAGCCGGCGCGCTGTGATCTCGACCTCTGGCAGCTCCGGCATTGCCCCCAACTTTAGGAGGACATGCCGTGCCGGCGAACGCGACGATGAGGATTACGGCGAGCCGCGGCGCCTACCGTCGACTCACGGGGAGGGCGTGGCCCCGATCGCCGGCCCTTCGTACTTCACGCCCGTGGGGCTGGTCCAGCGCACCTTCCACGCCACGCCCGCCGTGCTCGAGGTGAAGCTCCAGTAGCCGAGCGATTCGGTGGTGGCGGCCTTCAACACGCGGTACTTCTTGGAGCCACGCGTCTTGACGAGGATCGTCACCTTGGTCGAGCCCGTCGCGGGGCGCACGAGGCCCCACAGCGAGAAGCCGTGGCCGACCCTGGAGACGACCAGCGGGATCGGCCAGGCCGAGTAGAGCGGCTTGGGGCGGCCGTTGACGTACTCCAGGCCCGTCTGGAAGCCGACGGTGCCGCCGTGGACCCCCGATCCCGGAGGCCCGCCGGTGGGGTCGTCGTGCAGCAGGTACTGCGAGAAGGCCGCCACACGCGGGTTCTTCCAGGCGATGAATTCGGCGAGCGCGTCGTATTCGGCCTGTTTGGTGGGCGACACGCCCTCGTAGCGGTTGGGCGTGCTCTGCACCCCGAACTCGGTGAGGTAGATCGGGATGCCCGACCTGATCGCGCCCGCGTGGGCTGCCTGGTTGAGCGCGTTTTCCAAGCGGGAGAGCGTCCCGATCGTGACGTCGTCGTGCTCCGGGGGCACCCACAGGGGGCCCTGCTTCTGGGTGTAGGCGTGGGTGGAGTAGCCATACGCCGGCACCGATTCGCACGAGCCCGCCTTCTTGTAGTGGGAGTTGAGGCACAGCGAGCCGCGCAGGAAGGCCAGCGGCGCCACGTCGTGGAGCAGCCCATATTTGCGGACTTCCGAGCGGCTGAGGCTGTCGAAGCCGACCGGCGCCGTTTCGCCCATCAGCGCCTTCGGGTGCGCGATGCCAGCGGCCTGCAGCCCCGCGTAGCCGGCCTGGAACAGGCCGCGGTAGGTGCGCGGCGAGACGGGCTGGCCGGAGGCGTTGAACTGCGGCTGCAGGGAGGCGATGTCGTTGGGCTCGTTCCAGATCGCGAACAGCGACACCTCCGAGCCGTAGTGCTTGCCCACCGCGGTCATGAATTCTTCGAAGTCCTTGGCGTTGGGGCTGCCGAGACTGGTGTGGTTGGCGCTCGCCCACTTCGGCACCGGCGAGGTCACTGTGAGCAGCACGGACCATTTCAGTTCCTTCGCCTTGTTCAACACCCAGTCGTACAGCGTCCAGTTGTACGCGGCGGGGTTGGTGGCTTCGAACTTCGGGCGCTTGTTGCTCCCCGAGGCGGGCGCCACGTAGGACCAGTAGAGCTCCACCCGCAGCGCGTGCACGCCCAGGTGCTCCATCTGCTGGAAGGCGTGTTCGCGCTTGTGCGGTTCGATCAGCACTTTGCCGGCCTCGAAGAAGACGGTCTGGTTGCGCGAGGCCAGCGCCGAGGGGGCGCTCACGGCGAATGCGACGCCGACGCACAGCAGCAGCGGCAAGGCGAGTCGGGATTTACGGGCTTTGGTGAGGGAGGTGGGGGCTTTGGGCATGGAGGCTATGACACGGCGGCGGGGGCGATGTTGCGGTGGACCCCACGAGGCGCGCTCCGGTAGCGTGCGGGCCATGAGTTCAGCAGTCGCGGCGGATGACATCGTCCAGACCCACGCGCAGGCGCGCGCGAACGCCCGGCCGCCGCTGCTGGTGTTGGAGCCGCTGCGCGAGTTCCTCGACGCCCACGGGCTCGGCGAGGGGGACCTCGAGGCGAGCCCGATCGGCGAGGGACACTCCAACGTCACCTACCTGATCCGCCGCGCCGACGGCAGCGAGCTGGTGCTGCGCCGCCCCCCGCGCCCGCCGTTGCCGCCCTCCGCCCACGACGTGCTGCGCGAGGCGCGGCTGCTGCGCGCGCTGCAGGGCACCGCCGCGCGCGTGCCCACCGTGCTCGCCGTGGAGGACGACCCCGCGACGATCGGGTGCCCCTTCTACGTGATGGAGCGCGTGGAGGGCGAGGCGATCGTGTTCACGCTGCCGCCCGCGCTGGACACGTCGGCCGAGCGCCGGCGGATCGCCGAGGAGCTGATCGACGCGCTGGTGGAGGTCCACGCGGTCGATTGGCGCGCGGCGGGACTGGAGGGCTTCGGCAAGCCGACCGGCTACCTGGAGCGCCAGCTGCGGCGCTTCGGGGGACTGTGGGAGATCAACAAGACCCGCGAGCTCCCCGCCGTCGAACGGGTGGCGGGGTGGCTGGCCGAGCACCTGCCCGAGTCCGGCCCGGCCACGATCGTGCACGGGGACTACCGCCTCGGCAACACGATGTTCGCGACCGGCGCACCCGCGCGCCTGACCGCGGTGCTCGACTGGGAGATGGCCACGATCGGCGACCCGTTGGCCGACCTCGGCTACATGTGCATGGTGTGGGGCCAGGCCGACGACCCGCCGGGCGGCATCAGGGACTCGCTGGGCGCGGTCACGAAGGCCGAGGGCTTCCCCACGCGCGCCGAGCTGATCGCCCGCTACGAAGCGCACAGCGGCCGCTCGATGAGCGACCTGCGGTGGTACGTGACGCTGGCGGTGTGGAAGATGACGGTGTTCATGGAGGGCAACTACAAGCGCGCACTCGCCGGCGCCACCGACGACCCCTACCTGAAGCACTTCGGCGAGGGCGTGCTGCAGCTCGCCGCCCACGCGGAGGAGGTGGTGCGCAGTGAGTGAGCCGACCAACGCACACGACGGCGAGGGCGTCGGCGACGACGCGGATGCGCTCAGCAGCGGGCGCGCGCTTGACGGCGGGGACGGCGCTACCCGCTCCGCGCTGCTGATCGACTGGGGCGGCGTGCTCACGACCAACCTGTTCGCGTCCTTCCACGCCTTCTGCGCGGCCGCGGAGATCGACCCGCAGAAGCTGATGGGCCGCTTCAAAAGCGACCCCGAGGCACGCGAGCTGCTGGTTGCCTTGGAGAAGGGAAAGCTCGACGAGCGCGAGTTCGAGCAGAAATTCGCCGCGCTGCTGGAGGTCGAGCCCGACGGGCTGGTGGATGGCCTGTTCGCGGGCGTGGGACCCGACGAGGCGATGGTGAACGCGGTGCGCCTGACGCACGCCGCCGGGTTGCGCACGGCGCTGGTGTCCAACTCATGGGGCGTGCACCGCTACCCCCACGACCTCTTCGAGGAGCTGTTCGACGGCGTGGTGATCTCCGCCGAGGAGGGCATCCGCAAGCCCTCGCGCCGGATGTACGAGCTGGGGGCAGAGCGCGCGGGCGTGGCGCCCGAGGCGTGCGTGTACGTCGACGACCTGCCCTTCAACCTCGCCCCCGCCGAGGAGCTGGGCATGGCCACCGTTCACCACACGAGCGCCGACACCACGATCCCCGAGCTCGAACGGCTGCTGGGGATTCAGCTGCGCACCCAAATTGGTGTACCGCCTGCGTGATACACTTTTGCCATGCCGGCAACCACACCTCGCATACAGGTCACACTCGATACGGAGCTCGCCACCGCGCTCGCCGAGCTTGGGGGCGCCGGGTCGCGCTCACGCGCCGTCCGTGACCTCGCCCTGCGCGGTGCGCAGGCAATCCGGGAGGAGCGAGCGGCGCGGAACGATGCGATCGAGTTCCTGCGGCGACTCGATTCGGGCGAAGTAGACGGATACGACTTCTCGGTGTCCGAGCAGCTCCATGCCGAACGCCGCTGAGCCGTACGGCTCGGGGTCCCTGCTGGTGTTCGACACCTCGGCGTGGAATCGCCGCACCGATCCCGAGGTCCTGCCCAGGTGGGCGGCGACTCGCGACGCCGGCCTGCTGGCCGTCTGCCCAGTGGTCGCACTGGAGCTCCTGGCCGCCGCACGTGACGAGGAGAAGTTCGCCGACCTCGATCGCGCGTTGCAGGGACTCGCACGGGCCCCGGTGACACGCAACGCGGGTGATGCGGCCCTCGGCGCCTCACGAGAACTGCGCGGCGAGCGACGTTTACCGGCCGCGGACTACATGATCGCCGCCGCCGCCGCTGAGCGCAGCGCGGCAGTGCTGCACTACGACAGCCATTTCGACCTGCTCTGCGGCGTACTTGGGATCGAAAGCGTGTGGATCGCCCAGCCCGGCTCGATCGACTGAGTCAATCCCGCTTACCCCGCCCGTACAGCAGCCGCAGCGCTTTGCCCAGCCGCTTGGTGCCGCGACGCGTGTAGGGGAAGAAGTGCAGTTCGCGCTTGAGCGCCAGCTTCGGCGTGATGAGCAGCGCCTGCTGGTTGCAGTACTTGCGGATCCCGCCCGCGCCGTGGCGGGAGCCGAGGCCCGAGGCCTTGACGCCGCCCATCGGCAGCTCGATCGCGGCGAAGTTGATGATCGCGTCGTTGACGCACACCGCACCCGCTTCCACGCGCCGCGCGAGCTTCTCGCCCTTGTCGGTGTCCTTGGAGAAGACCGAGCCGGCGAGGCCGTATTCGGAGTCGTTGGCGAGGCGCAACGCCTCCTCGGCGTCCGCGACCTTCATGATCGGCAGCGTCGGCCCGAACGTCTCCTCGGTCATGATCTTCATCGAGTGGTCCACGTCGACCAGCACCGTCGGCTCGAAGTAGTGCCCACCATTTTGCTCGCCGCGGTGGCCGCCGGTGAGCGCCCGCGCGCCCTTCGACAGCGCGTCCTGCACGTGGTCTTCGACGAGGTCAACCTGTGGGGGGAAGGTCATCGAGCCGACCTCGACCGTGCCCGGCCCGCCGCCGGGGCGGCCCTGGCGCAAAGCGCGCACCTTGTCGGTGACTTTGGAAACGAACTCGTCGTACACCGGCGCCTCCACGTAAGCGCGCTCGATCGAGATGCAGGTTTGGCCGGAGTTCTGCATCGAGTAGTAGGTGGCCACGTTCGCCGCGCGCTCGAGGTCGGCGTCGGCGAGCACGATCATCGGGTCCTTGCCGCCGAGCTCCAGCGAGCAGGGGATCAAACGCTCGGCGGCCACCTGCGCGACCTTGCGCCCGGTGCGGGTGGAGCCGGTGAACATGATCATGTCGACCTCGTCGATCAGCGCGCGGCCGGTGTCGCCGCGGCCGGTGGCGACCTGGAAGACGTCAGCGGGCACGCCGCACTCGGTGAGGCCCTCGGCGAGCAGCATCGAGGTGAGCGGGGTGACCTCGGAGGGCTTGAGGATTACCGAGTTGCCGGCTGCGAGCGCGGGGATGCAGTCGCCGAAGGAGTTGACCAAAGGGTAGTTCCAAGGGCCGATCACGCCGATCAGCCCGAGCGGGCGGTAGCGCAGGATCAGTTTCTTGCCCTTCACGAGCACGGAGCTGGAGCGCACGCGCTCGTCGGCGAGGTACTTCTCGGCGTTCTTCGCCCAGAAGCCGAACGCGGCGCCGCCGTAGGAGATCTCCCCCAGCTGTGCGTCCTCGTAGGTCTTGCCGGTCTCCGAGACGATCGTGTCGATGATCCGCTCGGAGTTGTCCATCACCCACTTCTGCATCCGCCGCAAGATGCGCCCGCGACCCTCGAAGCCGTACGCCTCCCACGTGGGCTGCGCCAAACGCCCGCGCTTGGCCAGCTCCGCGACGGCCGCCGCGTCGAGGTCGGGGACGGTCGTGACGATCTCCCCCGTGGCCGGGTTTTCGACGGGGATCTCCGTGCCCGTCGGGGCGTCGATCGTGGCTCCGTTCGCCGCGCCATTGTGGATCTCGATTGCGTGCTCCTCGACAGTCGCCATTGCGGGACCTCCCATGCTGGTTTGCGCTCAACTTAGGAGGCTACACCTCATGCGGGGTCGTGTCTGGCTCTGGAGCCAATTCTTTGGGCGGATGGCGCATGCTGTTCCAGTTGGTGCATGCGCCGGCCGGAGCCGCCGCACATGTGCAGCGGCTGACACAAGCTAGACGACGCTAGACGCGCTAGACGACGCTAGACGCGCTAGACAGCGCTAGACTGAGATGGTGGCCCGAGCAGAAAACCCCTATCGCCCCGGCTTCAACGAGCCCCCCAAGGAGCTGGCGGGACGCGAGGCGGTGTTGGAAGACCTGCGCGACGCGATCGAAGTCGCCGCGCTCGATGCTCGCACCCCTCGGCCGATCCTGCTCGCCGGGCCACGCGGTCTTGGTTCACACTGCACCTCCGTAGTTGCTAGTTGATCATTCGGTCCAATTGGGCGCCGGGAACCTCGATTCTTAGGCCCTTTCGGCGTCCTTGGGTGACTTGGACTGCTCGTAGCTCGCCGCGTTGGACCTTGTGCAACACGGTTTGGCGGGCGCAGCCGAGTAGTCGTGCGGCTTGGTCGAGCGGTACGTACCCGTCGGGCACGTCGGGCAGGAAGCGTGCGCGGGTCTCGTCGTTGAGGCGGATGCGCCAGGGCGCACCGGGGGTGGTTTGCTCGCCGGGGAGTAGCCCGTCGCGTAGCCAGCGGTGGATCGTGTTGGTGGAGACGCCGAGCTCGCTGGCGGCCTGCAGGATCGTGAGTAGCTGGCTGGCCGGGTCCGGTGGTAGCGCGGCGGGGATGGCGGCTTTGACGCGGACGCTCTGCACGCGCGCTTGGGTGAACGGCAGTCCGCTCGCGGTCAGGCGTCCCTGACGGGAGAGGGTCTGGGCGATCTGACGGTCGGGGTAGTGCGCGGCGAGGCGGCGGATCAGCTCGATCGTGTCCTCGCTCGTGCGCCGGCGCTCGAAGACGTTGGCGCCGAGCTGCACCTGGAGCTCGGTCCTAGCGCCGCCCTCCCAGCAGATCACGAGCGCCGCGCGGCGCTCTGAGGTGTGGACGGTGAGGACGATCTCGTTGATCAGCGTGCGCAGGAGCTCCTTGCGGTCACGGTCGCTGGTGCTCTTCGCATCCCACAGGCGGGGCAGATCGCGTGCCAGGCGCATGAGCGCCTGACGCTCCTGGCCGGTGAGCGGCGCGGGACGCGAGCGCTCGAGCGCGGCGAGCTTGACGCGCTCGTGCTCTGCGGCGGCGAGTGCTTGCTCGAGCTTTCCCTCCAGCGTCCTGGCGACCAGCCGGTTCTCCGGCTCGCATGCGTCGAACTGGCGCTCTGCGCGCTCGGCCTCGAACTCGGCGCGCTCCAGCGCGAGTCGCTGACCGGCGAGGCGCTGCTCGTGTTGTTGCTCGAGCTCGTGGATCGCCCCGGCGGTCGCCTCGACCCCGGCCGGCGTGACCGCGTCGAGAAAGCACGCGACGACGGCGCGCTCCAGTCGCTTGCCGCCGAGGGATTGGCACGCTTTGCCGGTGGCGTGCAGGTCACGGCCACGCACGCACGCATACCGGTGACTACGGCCGCCCTTGCCGGCATAGGCGATCTGCATCCGTCGCCCGCAGCACCCGCAGCGCACGAGCCCCTGCAGCAACGCATGACCCTCACGCGCGACGCCGCCCCCTTGGCCCTGGCAGGTCATGTTCGCCCGCAGCCGCTCGCGCGTGACGAGGTACTCATCCCAACTGGCATAGCCGGGATGGTGCCCTGGCAGGCAGACAGACCACTCCCCGATCGGCACCTCGACATCGCGAACGCGTATCCGCCCGTCCTCTCCCACGCGCTTCTCGCGGCGCTTGCGGCCGAACACGAACGCGCCCGCGTACGCAGGGTTCGTCAGGAACTTGTGCACCGCGCCATAGCTCGCGCGCGCCCAGCGGATACGCCGCTGACCGACCGTGCGCCGCGGCAGCAGCTGCTCCTCGCCGGCCAGCTCCATCACCACCTGGCGCGCCGAGCCCAGCCGGCGCCACAGCGTGAACACCCGCTCGATCGCATGACGCACCTGCTCATCAGGGCACAACACGATCAGGCCGTCCTCGTCGCGATCCAACCCGACCGGCAACGCCAACCGCAGCTCGCCACGCTGCGCCTTGTTGCGCAGCCCGCCGTCAAGCCGCGCGCGGATCAGGTGCAGCTCAGCCTCGCTCATCGTGCCCTTCAACCCCAGCAGCAGCCGGTCGTTGAAGTCCGCTGGCGAGTACACGCCGTCAGCGTCAGCGATCAGCGTGCACGTGAGCGCGCACAGGTCCAGCAGCTGATGCCAATCCGCCGAACTGCGAGCGAAACGCGATACCTCGAGCGCGAGCACCAGCCCGACATGACCAAGACCGACCTCGCAGGCCAGCTCCTTGAAACCGAAGCGGCCCTCCGTCGAGCTGCCCGACCGGCCGGTGTCCTCATCAACGACTACGACCGACTCCGCCGGCCAACCCAGCTCAATCGCACGCCCCCGCAACGCGTACTGACGCGCAGCGGACTCCACGTTGCGCTCCACCTGCCCAAGCGTCGACTGGCGCACATACACCACCGCCCGACGACGAAGATGCGCCTCGGTGACCTTCCCATGCTCACTCATCGCGCTCCTCCTCCACCAGGCCCGCCAACAGGCGCGCCAACGCCAGCACGATCGCCTCCTGGGCCTGTGACGGCAACGTCTCCCACACCGCCGCCCCGACCACACTCTGCTCGCCCATCACGAGCGCCAACTGTCCAGACACGCTCACCTCCGTTTTCACCGAAGGCTGCGCCCCGCGCCGGACGCCGCGCGGCCCTCAACGCCCCGAGGCGCTCACCCAAAAGCCGCCACGCCCCCGGCGTCGCGACCGCGCCCAGCGAACGCTCCCCCACCGTCCGCCGCGGCAGATCCGTCCACCGCGCCGGGATCTCACCCACACTGCCATCCACCAGCCGACAGACCACGACCGTCTCACCCGAAGCGTCATCCGTCGTCCAACCACGCACCTCCAGCTCGAGATCACACAGCCCACCCGGCGCGCCCACCAGCCGAACCCGCTCCGGCAACGGATCCACAACATGAGTAGTGCAACGCCTATTCGCGGGGGGTCGGCAAGACGGTCCTGCTGGCCGAGGCCGCCGTAATCGCCGGCGGGCTGTACGGGTGGCCGCGCGCACATGTGGAGATCAGGCCCGAAACGCCCTTCACCCCCGATCTCATCGACGCGATCGGCCGCACGCGAGCACTGCTCGAGCAGCCGCCTGCCAAGCGCGGGCTGCGGGCGGAGTCGGTGACGCTCCGCGCCGGCGTGCCGGGCGTCGGCGGCGAGGTCCGCTTCGCCCGTTCCGCAGAGACCCCGGCGGACCCCGCACCCGTGCTGCGGGAGGCATTCACCGGGCTCGTTGGGCTCGCGCTCGCACGCGGCAGCGGCGTCGTGCTCACGCTCGACGAGGCGCATCTCGCCACTCGCCAAGAGCTCGCCGCACTCGCCGCACTGCTGCAGGAGGGCACCGGAGAGCGCTGGCCGGTCGTCGTGGTGATCGCGGGTCTGCCGTTGATGCGGGCGCCGGAGCACTCGGTCACCTATCTCGAGCGCGGCGCCTGGCACGAGCTGGGCCTGCTCTCGTCGCAAGAGACGGTGCGGGCACTGCGACTTCCCGCCGAGGCCGCCGGCAGGCCAATGGACGAGGATGCGGCCGCACAGCTGGCACAGGCGTCGGGCGGGTACCCCTATGCGGTTCAGCTTTATGGCCATCACGCCTGGCGCGCCTCCGCCGAGCGCGATCGCATCGACCGCCGAGCGGTGGATGCGGCTATCCCACGCGCCCAGCGGGAGCTCGAGCGCGGCCTCTACGCCGCTCGCTGGACCGCGGCCAGCCCCGCGCAGCGGCGTTACCTGGCCGCACTCGCCGCGCTCAGCGATGCCGCCCGCCCCACCACGGCCCGCGCTGTGGCCGACGCGCTGGGACGCACCCCCAAGCAGCTCTCGAGCGTGCGCGACGATCTCATCAAATCGGGAACGCTCACCGCCGAAGGGAACGAGCTGCGTTTCACGATCCCAGGCATGAGCGCTTACGTGCGCGCCCTCTGAGCCCCCGGCTCAAATCGCCGAAGTGCGCAGCTTCCCGATGCTCGCCCGCCTGCCGACCGACCCCGCGCACGCGCGGGGTGGCCCTACTCCGCGAGCTCGATCGAGGCGATGCCGACGGGCTCGACCGGGCGGTCGGAGCCGTCGGTGGCGACGCCCTCGAGGCGATCCACCACGTCCATGCCGTCGGTGACCTCGCCGAACACGGTGTGCTTGCCGTCCAGCCACGAAGCCTTCTTCGTGGTCACGATGAAGAACTGCGAGCCGTTGGTGTTGGGGCCGGCGTTGGCCATCGCCAGCGCGCCGCGCACGATCTTGTGGGGGTTGATCTCATCCTCGAAGGTGTACCCCGGGCCGCCGGTGCCGGTCCCCTGGGGGCAGCCGCCCTGGATCATGAAGTCCTTGATGATCCGGTGGAAGTTCAGCCCGTCGTAGAAGCCCTCGGAGGCCAGCTTGCGGAAGTTCTCGACCGTCTTCGGCGCGTCCTCGTCGAACAGCTCGAAGACGATCGTGCCCTCTGTGGTTTGCATCGTTGCGGTAGACATCTCCGGCTCTCCTCTTGGCGTTCGCGGGGGGTGAAGCCGCGCACGATAGCGAGGCTGCCACTTTCGACCCGCGATCGGCCCCGCCGGCTCGCTTCCCGCGTGGAGGCAAGGCGGGCGCGGCGGGCTTGCGTTACTGCGCGACCCGTTCGAGACGCACGGGGTGCCCCCGCACGCGGCGCTCGCGCAGCGCCTCGATCACGCGGTCGGCATCGGAGGCCGGCACCGACAGGAACGAGAAGCGGTCGAGCACCAGCACGTCGCGCACCGCCTCGCCGTCGAGGCCCGTCGCGGAGGTGACCGCGCCGACGATGTCCGCCACCTGCACCCCGCCCGCGCGGCCCCCGGCCAGCAGCAGCTTCGTGTGCGGCTCTGAGCCGTCGCGCGTGATGTGCGGCTTGGAGTGGCGGCGCGGGCGCTCCTTCACCGGCGTGGGCGGCGCCTTGGCGTGCGGCTCCCACGGGGCGATCGAGGTGCCGATGTGGCGCTCGATCGCCTCCAGCTCGCGCTTCTGGCGGGTCTCCACGAACGTGATCGCCCGGCCCGAGCGGCCCACTCTGCCGGTGCGCCCGATGCGGTGCACGTAGGTGTCGGGGGAGGTGGGCACGTCGTAGTTGATCACGTGCGTCACGGTCGAGATGTCGAGGCCCCGTGCCGCCACGTCGGTCGCCACGAGGATCGGCACGCGGCCGCCCTTGAACGCCAGCATCACCCCGTCTCGCGAACCCTGCGTCATGTCGCCGTGCAGCGCCCTGACGTTCATGCCGCCGTCGCGCAACGTGCGAAACAGCTGGTCGCAGCGCACCTTCGTGCGCACGAACACGATCGCCTGGTCGGGCCGCTCCGCCTTCAGCACCTCCACCAGCTTCTCCGCCTTCTGCTTGGCGTCCACCGGGAGCTGGAACTGCGCCACCGTGTCGATCGTCAGCGTGGCCGCCTCCACCTTCACCAGCACCGGGTCGTACAGGTACCCGTCCGCCAGTTTGCGGATCGGGGGGGCATGGTCGCGCTGAACAGCGCCGTCTGGCGACCGCTGGGGGTCATCGAGAGGATCCGCTCCACGTCCTCGAGGAAGCCGAGGTCCAGCATCTCGTCGGCCTCGTCGAGCACCACGAAGCGGCAGTCGTGCAGCACCAGCGAGCGCCGGGAGATCAGGTCGAGCACCCGCCCGACTGTCCCCACCACCACGTGCCCGCCGGAGCGCAGCTGCGCCTGCTGGGTGCGGATCGGGGCGCCGCCGAACACGGCCACCACGTCGACGCCGGCGTGGGCGCCGTACGCGCGCAGCGCCTGCGTCACCTGGATGCACAGCTCGCGGGTGGGGGTCATCACCAGCGCCTGCACCTCCGCGAGCTCCGGGTCGATGTACTCCATGATCGGCAGCCCGAACGCCGCCGTCTTGCCGGTGCCGGTCTGGGCCTGGCCGATCACGTCGCGCCCTTCCAGCAGCGAGGGGATCGCCTGTTCCTGGATCGGGCTGGGCGCCTCGTAGCCGACCGCGCGCAACGCCTCCAGTGTGCGCTCGGTGAGTCCGAGCTCTGCGAATGACTTGGCCATGACGCTGGGGAGCTTACGGGTTGTGGAGCGCTCAAGCGCTCGGGTCGAGCAGCAGCTTGCCCGTGGTGCGCCGCTCTCGCAGGTCGATGTGCGCCTGTGGCGCCTGCTCCAGGGGGTAAGTGTGTCCGACCACGACCTCCAACCTCGGGTGGGCGGCGTTTGGCGCCACGCGCGCGAACAGGTCCTCCAGCGCCTGCTCGAACATGCCCGGGCGCTCCAGGCAGTGGAAGATGTAGAAGCCCACCACCGCGCGCGAGTGGCGAAGCAGCGAGCCGCTACGCACCTCGTTGGGCTGCTGTGAGGCGATCCCGCACACCACCAGCCGCCCGAACGGCGCGAGCGCCGCGTAGGAGGCGTCGAACACCGCGCCGCCCGCCATCTCGAACACCACGTCCACCGGCCTGCCCCCGTTGGCCTCCTGCAGCCGCTCGGTGAGTCCCTCGGGGGCGGGGTCGATCGCCGCGTCCGCCCCCAGCCGCAGCGCCAGCGCGCGCTTCTCCTCGCTCGACGCGGTCGCAATCACGCGGCCGGCGCCGAGCGGGTGGCCGAGCTGAACCGCCAGCGAGCCCACGCCGCCGGCGGCCGCGTGCACCACGACGGTTTCGCCGTCGCCCTCCCACGTTGTCTCCCCCGCACCCCCTCGCGTCACATCTCCTTTCTCGCCCCCACCATCTCCGAGGGCCGACTCCCCCACGTGCCCCGCCGTGCGGTACATGTGCCACGCGGTGGTGCCCTGCAGGAGCAGCGCGAGCGCCGTGCCGTCGTCGACGCCCTCGGGGATCGCGAACACGTGCACGGCGGGCGCCACCGCGTACTCGGCGTAGCCGCCGCTGCCGGTCAGCGCCACCACGCGCTCGCCCGTGTCCTCGCGCACGCCCGCCACCTCGCCGCCGGGCACGAGCGGCAGCGTGGCCTTGCGCACGTAGGAGTTGGTGCGCGTGTGCGTGTCCGCGAAGTTGATGCCCGCCCTGGTGACGCGGATCAGCACCTCCCCCGGGGCGGGCTCCGGCCGCGGCAGCTCAATCGGCTTCAGGACATCGGGCCCGCCGAACTCGCTGATCTGAATCGCGCGCATCGGCGGGGAGGGTAACTCACCTCTTGGTCTTGCCCTTGTGCTTGTTCTTGGTCTTGTGGTGGTGCTTCTTCTTGTGGCCGGCCTTCTTAGCCTTCGGGCAGCCGGTGACCGCGATCTTGGTGTTCGTGTGGATTTCGGCGCCGTTCTGGCCGACGAATTCGGTGGGCATCGCGAGGTTCTTGGCCTGGCAGAGGCTCCCGTCGGTCGCGAGCGCGCTGTAGGGGCCCTGGGGAAGGTTCAGTTCGAAGGTGCCGACGGGGACGTCGGGGATCGTCTTGAAGGTGCTGCTCGTGACCCCCGCTTTGCTGATGAACGTCGAGCCGACCAGATCGACCGTTGCGCCGTAGCCCTGCAGCACGATGATCAAACTCGGAAACGCTTCCCCGCCGTGGGAGACGAAGTACGCCGGCCCAGTCAACGGGACCGGTAGGACAGGGGTGGTCGCCGTCGCGTGCCCGATGATCGACGCGGATGGGCAGTTCGCGGGGTTCGCTTCGAACGTCGCCGCTATGCACGCTTTCTGCAGGGTCGGCAGCCGCGAGGGGAGCTGCCTGGGCAGTTCGACTTTGACGCGGGCGATGTTCGCGTCGTAGGGGCCCGCGGGGTAGGCGAGCTTCACCCCGAGGCTCGCACCGTCCAGCCGCGAGGTCTTCCCCGAGGACGTGGCTGTGAGCTTCGGCTTGAACGCGAGCGTCGCACAGTTCGTGACCTGTAGCGGCACCGAGAGCGCCGCAGAGGCGCCTTCGCTACTGCCGAGGCTACCCGTGATCGCGAGCTTGTTGCAGTTCGTTGGGTTGAACGTGAAGTTCGGGCGGTTGATGTTGACGTTGACGTGCTTGATCTGCAGAGGGATCCCGTCGAGGATGTGCGGGATCGCATACGGGCCCGAAGGATCGGTCGTGATCGTGAGCGCTGCGGTGGAGGGGTTGACTTCGATCTTCGCGCGGACTACTACATTGCCGAGGTTGAACGGACCGGCAACGGCGGGGTTTACGATCGACAGGCCATACGGTGCGCATTCCGGCGTGCCGGCCGTGCACGTGCCGGTGCCGTTGTAGGCGCCGGTGATGTACACCTTGCCGCCCTGCACGGTATACGGGTCACCGCCCAGGCCAACACTAACCGTCGTTTCGCCGATCAAGCTTTCCGGACCGCACGACCCTTGATCTGCTTGTGGTTCACCGCACAGAGCGACGTGGGCGAGGCTGCCTAGAAGACCGGGTGGCATGTGTAGTTCAATCGCTTGGAGGTTCTGGTTGCCGTCTTCACGAGAGAACGTCGTCGTAAACGGCGTGAACGCACCCGCCTGAATGTTCGTCGTCCCCGCCGTGAGCGACGGCGCGAACGGCAGCGGGTTCGCGCACTGCTTGCGTTCGGTGCCGAACGCGGTCAGCACTTCCGGACCCGAAGTGATCTGGAATTCCGAGGAGGAATCCACGGTGGGGTTACCCGACCAGGGTTCGATCGACGCGGTCGAGACATAGCCACCGCACAACGAGGGGGTGCCCAGCGGCGCGCGGGAGCCGCCGAAGAAGTGGACGCTCAGGTTTTCAAACGGCAGCTGCGGGGTTTCCTTGAACGTCGCGGTCAGCTGGCCGGTGACGAGATTCGGCTGGACTTCACCCGCGAGCTTGACGCGGACGCCGGAGACCGGGTCATACGCGACGAGATAGATCGCGACAAGCGAACCGAACGGGTTCTGGTTCTGGGTCGCGAGGTAGGCGTCGCCTACGAGTTCGTTGGGTAGCAGTGGTGTTTTGATGTTGACGGTCGCGACCTTCGAGGATTCCGGACAGTCGGCGGGCTGGCGGGTTTCGAGGTTGATGCCGGTCACTTCGTCTTTTTCTTCCTGGGATTCCTGCTGGGGGCTGCGGCCGTGTAGCTGCGGGCACGCGGAGAGACCGCCCGCACCGGAGGGGTCAAGTCCCACACCCGCGGGCAGCGCGACGGTCGTTTCCTTGACCTCGGCGTCGGCGTCCCCGGTCGGGTCGAGGCTCGCTTGCTGACCGACGTGTACGTTGACCGCGAGTCCGGTCGGCGTCGCGGCGCTCTGGCCGTCGGGGGCGACCTTGATCGACGGTTCGAAACTCAGCTGGTTACAGCCGTCCTCGCCGAACGGTTCGCCGGCGCTGTTGGCGAACGTGTATTCCTTGGGCGCGGCGAACTGGCCGATCGCTTCCCACGAATCGGCTTCAACGCTCGTGCGCAACGGGCCCGCACACGAAGTCGGCATGATCAGAAACGGCTGCGGTTTTCCCTGCGCGGGACAGGACGTTTCCAACTGCTTGCCTTCCTGTTCGAGCTTTAGATACGTCGTGAGACCGCCCGCTGCTTCGGGCGGGAGACATTCGCCACGGGAGGTGTTGTGTCGGGCGTCCGCGGGCACACCCCAGAAGGTGACCTGGCTGCCGATGAACGGGATGTTGCTGGGAACGTCGGGTACGCTCACGACGACGCCATAGCCTTCACCGGTGCGGACCGAAGTATCGAGGACGATCGGGCCCAAAGCCGTACGAAACCCGAACTTCGCGGGCTCACCCTGCGACGGTTCGAGATTGTACAAGGACGAAGTCACCGCGGTCGGCACGGGTTCAGATTCGATGCTGCTGATGATCGGCGTCGAGACACCGATCACGGTGTCGTCCGGGCAGTGTACTTCTGGGGTCGGTGGGTGCAGAAATACCGCCAACGGGCACTGCGGCAGCGGGGTCGGGTTACCAACCAGTCCTTGAGGCAAGTCGAAATGCAAGTCCTTTGTCAAAGCTACCGGGCGCACTTCGGGCAATAATTCTCGCGTCCCCCCGGAGCTTGTCTGGCTGACCAGATCGGTCTTGGTGTTCAACGTAAGCGTCGTCGTCAACTGGAAGGGATGCGATCCGGCCTGTGTGTCCGGTGCGCCGCCTTCTTCTTCCGGGCTGATTTCATAACGTTCGGCGCCAAACGCAGCGGGTGCTTCCCCGAAGGCCAGCTTATCGCGCACCGACAGGGGCGCCGCGCCGCCGCCAGAGACGCTCACTTCGCTGGTACCGTAGCCGGCCCCGGGGGCGAGTTCTACGTCTACCGCGACCATGATCCGTTCATAGGCAAACAGCGGCCCCGCATACCTACACGTGACGACTTCTGAAACCAGCGAGCAATGGATCGTTTCCTTGAAGGCGCGACTGAGCGCGACACCGTAGCTCCCGCCGCCTCCCCCGTATATATCGGGTTCGCCTTTGGCGTTGGTCAGCACCGACACACCCACAGGCAGCCGGTCTTCGACCGTTACGGGATCCGTCAATCCTTTCACGGCGGCGTCGCCGAGATTGCTGACTTCAAGCACCAGGCGGTTATCGCCACCGGGCTGACTCGCCGGCGCCGAGACAGTATTCACGTGCCACCAGGGCTCAGCCGCCGAGGCCCGGCCGGCGCTCCCACCCAGCAGCACCAAAATCACGACAGCCGCGATAAGCGACACATCTCGCCGCTTTGAATACGACAACTTAACATTAATAGACCGCCTCATCGCCCTGCCCTCCGGTGATTGTCGGCTTTCCGAGCCTTGGTTTTCTTAGATTTGCCCGGCCTCACGCATTTGTTCTTTTTCTTCATGTAGCCACGCTTGCATTTCGCGGGCTTGGTCTTTGGTTTCGTTTTGACGACAGCCGCGGCTGGTGGCGCGAGGTTTCCGGCGCCGTTGAAGGTGGCGCTTGGTGGGGGTCCGAAGATCTCTGGTTGGGGTGAGGTTGCGGCCTTGCAGGATTCGCCTTCTTCGCACGGTGGTGGGATGACGGGTTCGGTTTGGCAGGGGATCCCTTCGCTGTTGCAGACGTGCGCGTCGTAGAGGTCGTAGTCTTTGTCTTTGTCTTGGCTTGAGAGTTGCGCGGTGGTGTCGAAGAACACGTCGTCGCCGTTTTCGGAGGCGTCGTAGAACGCCGATTCGGTGTTGGACGTCCCGGAGGAGATCAGGCCTACGCAGCCACCATCGGGATGGCCGGCGAGTTCCTTGACGTACACAACTGTCGCGGAGGAAGTGGAGCTGGTGCAGTCCCCGGTGCCTTCGGGCTCGTACTCGTAGACGTCCTCGAGCTTGTTGGTGTCTTGCGGCACGAGACCGTCGGGGCTGTCGAAGAACATGCGGCCATTATTGGAGAGGTAACGTGGCTGGTATGTCGCCGGGTTCTGCTCGAGGTTATCCCAGCCAGGGACGCTACCCGCCAACCAATGATCATACGCCGTGTAGCCTGCAGTTGAATCACTTGACGTAAATACGGCGCCGGGATCGACCAACAGTTGGGCAGAGTGTTGTCCACCGTCTTGTATGCCGACGGGGCGCGCGCCGGTCGGGTCGCACGATGCGCAGATCAGTTTTCCGGTCTGGGCGTTGTACTCGTATACCTCCTCGTCGGGTTCCCCGCTGAGAGCATCCGTGTTGTCATAGCCGGTCAGCGAGCGATTCGATAAAAACACCAGATACTGCCCGTTCGGCGAGACACGGGAAGTGATATGAGAGAGATTTGGCCCGCTATACTCTGCATACCAGTCCGGCTCGTCTTCCTTGGATAACGTCGCAATGTATGTGGGGGTCCACGCGCCGGCCGCATCGTGCAGCATGTACAGGTTGTACGCACCGCTAACACCGCCTTCAGCGAGGACACCTGTCGCGACGAAGTACACGTGTGAGCCGTCTTCGCTGACATCGGTGACGAGTTCCTGCACACCACCACTGGCTTCACCCGGCCCATGATCGGCGGTCAGATCGGTCGCGGTGCCCGCTTCGAAAGCGTACACATACAAGTCGCCGTTTTCCAAGTAGAAGATCTTTGAGCCTTCGCTGTTCATCGTCTGGTATACCGCGTTGGGCCCGCCGACTTTGACGGTGCGTTCTTCGACCATGTCCCGCACATACAAACCCCGATAGGATTCATTAGTGAGGTCGTACGGGTTGCCCCAAGTCCACGCGACGCGACGCCCATCGCTCGAGATCGCCCGCGGCATAGAGCCACGCGGATAACCCTCACTTTCGCCCTCGCCTGCAAGTTTAACGAGCGGAACTGGACGCCGGCCGTGAGCTACTTCATCGGGAGCGTGCGGGACTTCACCTACGTCGGTTTCCGGGAGGATATTCACGAGCTGCAGCACCCCGTCGTGCCACTCATACAAGTTCTGTCGAATAAACTCGCTTGGTTCGTCGTTTTGTACCTTTTCCTGGACGCTTTCTTCGTCGATCGCTTCCGGTGTCAAAGCCAACGGCGACCCGAACACGACATGATCGAGATCGGGCGTCGCAGCGAGAAAATGCATCTCCCATTCAAGCGCGTCCCCCGATTCACCTAGGGCGCGTTCTGATTCTTCGATTCTAGCTTCAGCGGGCACATCCCCCGGAGTCACCAGCGGCAAAAAGCTCCTACCGAGATCATCACGCAGATACAGCGTACGTTCCGTCGCTTCAGGAGAAAGTAACGGCGTCCCCATCACCTGCGGCTCAACAACCGCCCGCGACAGATCCGGCGAAAACAGATCATATTCCACGTTCGGCACGGTGATCCCCGTCAGCCTCCTACCATTTTCGGACAGCTGATCGGGAAGAGTAATATCTTCCGTCGACCAGCCCGCCCCACTACGCCGAGAAAGGACCTGATCCAATTCATTTTTACCCACCGGACTTTCACCCGGAGAACCACCTTTAGTGACATACGCAATCCCGCCACCATCAGCCGACGCCTGAACCTCACCACCCTTTTCCTGAAGTTCGATCAACGCACCATGCTTATCCACCGGAGAAACAAGTTCCCACCCCCGCCCATCGACCAACACACTCGAACCACCCACCCTCTGCGTAGAAAACACATGGTCCGGACCATCGAACACTTCGCCGTTCTGCATAACAACAAACCGATAGTGATAAACGGTACCGGACACCAGAGTCTGCAAATGCACGCTAACGGGCACTTCGCCCGTACCAGCACCGACACCGGCGCTCACGCTGTGTTCATACGCCGTGCTCGTGCCGTATTCCAAACGATATTCCGTGCCTGCACCTTCAGGATCGACTGAGGTCTGCAACGACGCGCTACTCGCAGCGACATCCGTCACAGACTCGTCACCCAACTTCGGACCCGCGAAAAATGTCCCGTTTTCGCTCTGGCTCGCCACCGGCGCTTCATTCTGCGCCACAAGTCGATAATAATACTGTGTCTCAGGCGTCAAGCCCGTGGCTTCGGCCGTGACCGGCACCGCTCCTGTGCCTTTGCCGATCTCCCCGGCGCCTTCCCCGGGAGAAGGTATACAGGGAACACTCGTACCGTGAGACGCTTCGCCTTCCCTGTATTCTCGCGTATCGTATTCAAAGACACACGATCTCACCGGTTCGCCTTCGGGATCAACGCTCCCGTTGAACGTCACACTCGGTGGAGACCGCTTGCTCAACGGCAGGACACTCACGCTCGGCAGCGTGAACCCTTCAAACACGGACACCGTGTTGGCCTTCGCGTCCGAGACGTAGACGGTGCCATCACTCGCATCGACCGCTAACCCGTTGACGGACGTAAAACGTCCAGAGCCGAAATGCTCGATCGGTGCCGCATCCAAACTAAACGCACCGACCATCGCTTCCCGCGGATCCTGTTCATCGCTCGTGCCAATAAAGACCTCGCCCGTAACAGGATCGACAGCGACCCCCGTTTGTTCTTTTGGGTTATAGAATTCGTTAGATTCTCCTCCGAATGGGCGACGGCCTTTTTCCTCATTCAGCAACACAGCACCTGAGCTGTTGAGCTTGCATATAGTTTTGAGACAGTTAACATATAGGTTATCTTCAGGGTCCACCGCAAGTTCTCTGAGAGGCCCAATTTCTGATGTGTGCGTTTCCTGATATTTATTTGTCCGGGCGTCGTTATAGCTGTCTATAAAGTTACCGCCATGGAACTGGTGATTGGCGTAATACTGGATATGCTGCGTGATCCAGACCTTACCGCTCGGATCGACGGCGACACCTTCTAATTCCTCGTGATAAATACTTTCGTGTTCGTACACACTGCTGGGGGTTCCTATCAGCTGTCCTTGGTATTCGCCTGTCGCGCTGAACTTATCGACCACACCCTGGGAAGGGTTGGAGTCCACAACGTACACATCCCCTTTAGAAGGATCGCTCGCGCTGGTCGAGTTATCGACGGCGACCTGCGTAGGCTCCACGAACTGGCCGGTGGGAGCGGCAGTACCCATTTTTTCGAACATGGGTTCTTCTCTATCTTCATAGCTGCCGCTACCATTGAACTGACCCTCGTATTCTCCTGTCCCACTGAAGCGCTCGACACGTTTGTTCTCGGCATCGACGACATACACATCATGCGTCGTATCATTCACAGCGATATCCCCTGGTCTATTGAACTCGCCAGGACCCGACCCCGCGCCCCCGAACATGGTTTTGTAGACATGCACTTCCTTGGCGAAAGCCGGGGCAGTGGAGAACAGCAGCGCGCCCACGAGGAGGCAGAGCGTGAGAACGAGCGAGGACTTGAACTGGTGGGTACTCATGACCTGTTCCTTCGCTTGGGGGTGGCCTTCTTCGCTTGCGCGGCGCCGTATTTGGCTTTCGCTTGTTTTTCACACTTACTGCGGGCTTGCTTCTTTTTGTTCCGTTTGCAGACCTTCAGGGCCTTGGCTAGCTTTTCGGCCTTGAGCTGAGCCGCGGTTTTTGGTTTCGTTTTGACGACAGCCGCGGCTGGTGGCGCGAGGTTTCCGGCGCCGTTGAAGGTGGCGCTTGGTGGGGGTCCGAAGATCTCTGGTTGGGGTGAGGTTGCGGCCTTGCAGGATTCGCCTTCTTCGCACGGTGGTGGGATGACGGGTTCGGTTTGGCAGGGGATCCCTTCGCTGTTGCAGACGTGCGCGTCGTAGAGGTCGTAGTCTTTGTCTTTGTCTTGGCTTGAGAGTTGCGCGGTGGTGTCGAAGAACACGTCGTCGCCGTTTTCGGAGGCGTCGTAGAACGCCGATTCGGTGTTGGACGTCCCGGAGGAGATCAGGCCTACGCAGCCACCATCGGGATGGCCGGCGAGTTCCTTGACGTACACAACTGTCGCGGAGGAAGTGGAGCTGGTGCAGTCCCCGGTGCCTTCGGGCTCGTACTCGTAGACGTCCTCGAGCTTGTTGGTGTCTTGCGGCACGAGACCGTCGGGGCTGTCGAAGAACATGCGGCCATTATTGGAGAGGTAACGTGGCTGGTATGTCGCCGGGTTCTGCTCGAGGTTATCCCAGCCAGGGACGCTACCCGCCAACCAATGATCATACGCCGTGTAGCCTGCAGTTGAATCACTTGACGTAAATACGGCGCCGGGATCGACCAACAGTTGGGCAGAGTGTTGTCCACCGTCTTGTATGCCGACGGGGCGCGCGCCGGTCGGGTCGCACGATGCGCAGATCAGTTTTCCGGTCTGGGCGTTGTACTCGTATACCTCCTCGTCGGGTTCCCCGCTGAGAGCATCCGTGTTGTCATAGCCGGTCAGCGAGCGATTCGATAAAAACACCAGATACTGCCCGTTCGGCGAGACACGGGAAGTGATATGAGAGAGATTTGGCCCGCTATACTCTGCATACCAGTCCGGCTCGTCTTCCTTGGATAACGTCGCAATGTATGTGGGGGTCCACGCGCCGGCCGCATCGTGCAGCATGTACAGGTTGTACGCACCGCTAACACCGCCTTCAGCGAGGACACCTGTCGCGACGAAGTACACGTGTGAGCCGTCTTCGCTGACATCGGTGACGAGTTCCTGCACACCACCACTGGCTTCACCCGGCCCATGATCGGCGGTCAGATCGGTCGCGGTGCCCGCTTCGAAAGCGTACACATACAAGTCGCCGTTTTCCAAGTAGAAGATCTTTGAGCCTTCGCTGTTCATCGTCTGGTATACCGCGTTGGGCCCGCCGACTTTGACGGTGCGTTCTTCGACCATGTCCCGCACATACAAACCCCGATAGGATTCATTAGTGAGGTCGTACGGGTTGCCCCAAGTCCACGCGACGCGACGCCCATCGCTCGAGATCGCCCGCGGCATAGAGCCACGCGGATAACCCTCACTTTCGCCCTCGCCTGCAAGTTTAACGAGCGGAACTGGACGCCGGCCGTGAGCTACTTCATCGGGAGCGTGCGGGACTTCACCTACGTCGGTTTCCGGGAGGATATTCACGAGCTGCAGCACCCCGTCGTGCCACTCATACAAGTTCTGTCGAATAAACTCGCTTGGTTCGTCGTTTTGTACCTTTTCCTGGACGCTTTCTTCGTCGATCGCTTCCGGTGTCAAAGCCAACGGCGACCCGAACACGACATGATCGAGATCGGGCGTCGCAGCGAGAAAATGCATCTCCCATTCAAGCGCGTCCCCCGATTCACCTAGGGCGCGTTCTGATTCTTCGATTCTAGCTTCAGCGGGCACATCCCCCGGAGTCACCAGCGGCAAAAAGCTCCTACCGAGATCATCACGCAGATACAGCGTACGTTCCGTCGCTTCAGGAGAAAGTAACGGCGTCCCCATCACCTGCGGCTCAACAACCGCCCGCGACAGATCCGGCGAAAACAGATCATATTCCACGTTCGGCACGGTGATCCCCGTCAGCCTCCTACCATTTTCGGACAGCTGATCGGGAAGAGTAATATCTTCCGTCGACCAGCCCGCCCCACTACGCCGAGAAAGGACCTGATCCAATTCATTTTTACCCACCGGACTTTCACCCGGAGAACCACCTTTAGTGACATACGCAATCCCGCCACCATCAGCCGACGCCTGAACCTCACCACCCTTTTCCTGAAGTTCGATCAACGCACCATGCTTATCCACCGGAGAAACAAGTTCCCACCCCCGCCCATCGACCAACACACTCGAACCACCCACCCTCTGCGTAGAAAACACATGGTCCGGACCATCGAACACTTCGCCGTTCTGCATAACAACAAACCGATAGTGATAAACGGTACCGGACACCAGAGTCTGCAAATGCACGCTAACGGGCACTTCGCCCGTACCAGCACCGACACCGGCGCTCACGCTGTGTTCATACGCCGTGCTCGTGCCGTATTCCAAACGATATTCCGTGCCTGCACCTTCAGGATCGACTGAGGTCTGCAACGACGCGCTACTCGCAGCGACATCCGTCACAGACTCGTCACCCAACTTCGGACCCGCGAAAAATGTCCCGTTTTCGCTCTGGCTCGCCACCGGCGCTTCATTCTGCGCCACAAGTCGATAATAATACTGTGTCTCAGGCGTCAAGCCCGTGGCTTCGGCCGTGACCGGCACCGCTCCTGTGCCTTTGCCGATCTCCCCGGCGCCTTCCCCGGGAGAAGGTATACAGGGAACACTCGTACCGTGAGACGCTTCGCCTTCCCTGTATTCTCGCGTATCGTATTCAAAGACACACGATCTCACCGGTTCGCCTTCGGGATCAACGCTCCCGTTGAACGTCACACTCCGTGGAGACCGCTTGCTCAACGGCAGGACACTCACGCTCGGCAGCGTGAACCCTTCAAACACGGACACCGTGTTGGCCTTCGCGTCCGAGACGTAGACGGTGCCATCACTCGCATCGACCGCTAACCCGTTGACGGACGTAAAACGTCCAGAGCCGAAATGCTCGATCGGTGCCGCATCCAAACTAAACGCACCGACCATCGCTTCCCGCGGATCCTGTTCATCGCTCGTGCCAATAAAGACCTCGCCCGTAACAGGATCGACAGCGACCCCCCTTTGTGCTTTTGGGTTCAAGCTTGGATATTCGCTAGATTCTCCTCCGAATGGGCGACGGCTTTTTTCCTCATTCAGCAACACAGCACCTGAGCTGTTGAACTTGCATATCATGTAGCCACATTGAGCGTATAGGTTATCTTCAGGGTCCACCGCAAGTTCTCCGAGACTAACTTCCGATATGTGCGTTTCCTGATATTCATTTGCTCGGGCGTCGTTATAGCCGTCAATAAATTCACCGCCATGGAACTGGTGATCGGCGTAATATTCGATTCCCTGCGTGATCCAGACCTTACCGCTCGGATCGACGGCGACACCCTCTAAATGCTCGGAATAAATACTTTCGTGTTCGTACACGCTGCTGGGGGTTCCTATCAGCTGTCCTTGGTATTCGCCTGTCGCGCTGAACTTATCGACCTGGGAAGGGGGGTTGGAGTCCAGACCGTACGCATCCCCGGAAGTGCTGGAGTCCACAACGTACACATCCCCTTTAGAAGGATCGCTCGCGCTAGTCGAGTTATCGACGGCGACCTGCGTAGGCTCCACGAACTGGCCGGTGGGAGCGGCAGTACCCATTTTTTCGAACATCGGTTCTTCTCTATCTTCATAGCTGCCGCTACCGTTGAACTGGCCCTCGTATTCTCCTGTCCCACTGAAGCGCTCGACACGTTTGTTATTGGCATCGACGACATACACATCATGCGTCATATCATTCACAGCGATGCCTTCTGGTCTATTGAACTCGCCAGGACCCGACCCCGCGCCCCCGAACATGGTCTTGTAAAAATGCTCTTCCTTGGCGAAAGCCGGAGCAGCGGAGAGCAGCAGCGCGCCCACG